>NZ_JAVDYB010000001.1:6142500-7460000 GCF_031458235.1 Catenuloplanes atrovinosus
CCGCTGGCTGTCCTACTCTACCCGGCCGGTTTCGCGGCTCCAAATCGGGGTCCCCCGATCCGGCCACACCACCCGGTTGCCCCGATTCCGGCCTCCCAACGGCTTTCGCCCTGTTCGTCCGGTTCCCCGTGGCGAAGAGAAAGTTACGCGGTCATGGCCGCTCGACACAAATCAGCTTTCGTTGATGGAACCGAATCGGCCGGCCTGGCGTCGATGTCCGCGAGACACTCCCGATGCCCGGTTCGGCGTGCCAGAGTGGCGGCATGGCAACCGACACGCCCGCCACCAGCCCGGAGGCCGACGCCCTGCTCGGCCAGTTGTTTCCGCTGTGGCACCTGGTCATCGGCGCTTTCGTACTGATCGTGCTCGCGCTCTCGATCCGCCGCCTGGCCGCCCGTGGCCAGACCCGGATGACCACTGCCCTGCTGGTCACCGGCGGCGCCATCGCCGGCCTCACCGCCCTCGGAATCTACTTCGACGCCCGCTGACCGCCCTTTCCACCGGCCACACCACGGCATCACCATCCCCCGGGGCCCCTCCGTCCACCGATGAGCACGATGCGGCCCAGAATCACCGCTGCGCCGCCCGGTGAGGAACCGCGAGACCGGCAGCGACGGGAGTAGGGCGCCGAAGCCGCTCCGGGTTCGGGCGCGGCGATCACGGCCATTCCGATCCACCGACCGCGCCACCAGCCGGAGGCGACGGGGTATGCGCCGCCGCTACGAGATCCGGTGCGGCGGCGCCGCCCTCCCGATCCTCCGATCACGCCACCACCAAGCGGAAGGGACGGGATGGTGGCGCTGCCGCACCGCGCTCCGGTGCGGCGGCGCCGCCTTCCCGATCCACCGATCACGCCACCACCGGCCGGGAGGGACGGGTGCGCGCCGCCGTTCCTCGTTCCGGCGGGGCGACACGGCCGCGCCGCCACCGATCGGAAGCAACGGGGAAGCGCACCGGACCCCTGCGCATTCCGGCGCGGCGGCGTCGACCATCCCGCTCCTCCGCTCACGCCGCGGCCGGGAGAGGTCAGGGGCGGCGCACCCGGAAGTGGGACATCGCGGTCTCCACCTCCTCCTCGGTCAGGTGCCGGCCGGGCAGCGGCGTCGGCGCGTCGCGGCGCGCGGCGAGGCCGTCGCGGAGGATGGTCAGGTAGCGCAGCCAGATGTCCGGGCCGACCGGCCTGCTGTAGTCGGCCACGGCCCCGATCATGACCATCAGCACGGGTACGTCCGAGGGCTCCAGATCCTCGCGGAGGACACCGGCGGCCTTGGCGCGGTCGAACAGCCGCGTGACGGCCGGGGTGAGCCGCTCGCGGACCAGGGTGACGCGGTCCCCGGAGTATCGGCCGCCGAGCATCACCTCACGCAGCCCGCGGTCGCCGGCCTGGAGGTCGGCGAGCATGCGGAACCACCGGTCCAGCGCCACGGCGGGGTCGGGTTCGTCCGCCGCGGCCTCGGCGACCTGCGCCAGCCAGGCCATCTTCGACTCGAACAGCGCCTCGACCAGCGCGTCCTTGGTGGGAAAGCGCCGGTAGACGGTGCCGACGCCGAGACCGGCGTGGTGGGCGACATCGTCGAGCGTCACATCGAGACCCTGGGCGGCGAACAGCTCGCGGGCCGCCTGGAGGATCCGCTGCCGGTTCAGCTCGGCGTCCCGGCGCAGCGGTTTGGCGGACATGTGACGAGTCTAGCAATAAGTGGAGATGGCGCCTCAACTTGGCGTTAAACTGGAGGCGACTTCTCCAGTTACCGTTAGGGAATCCCATGACCGACCCGGCCCACGGCCGCCGCTGGCTGATCCTCGCCGTGCTCGGCGTCGCCCAGCTCATGGTGGTACTCGACGCCACCATCGTGAACATCGCGCTGCCGACCGCCCAGCGGGACCTCGGCTTCTCCGACGCCGACCGGCAGTGGGTCATCACCGCGTACGCGCTGGCCTTCGGCAGTCTTCTGCTTCTCGGCGGCCGGATCGCCGACCTGTTCGGCCGCAAGACGACCTTCCTGACCGGCCTCGCCGGATTCGCCATCGCCTCAGCGCTCGGGGGCGCCGCGCCGACCTTCGAGATCCTCGTCGCCGCCCGGGCGCTTCAGGGGATCTTCGGCGCGCTGCTCGCCCCGGCCGCCCTGTCGCTGCTCACCACCACGTTCACCGACCCGTCCGAGCGCGGCAAGGCGTTCGGCATCTTCGGCGCGCTCGCCGGTGGCGGTGGCGGCATCGGCCTGCTGCTCGGCGGCGTCCTCACCGAGCACCTGTCCTGGCGATGGTGCCTCTACGTCAACCTGATCTTCGCGGCCGCCGCGTTCGCCGGTGGCGTCGCGTTCCTCTCCCGGCAGCGGCCCGCCCACCGGCCCACGCTCGACATCCCCGGCGTGATCACCGTGTCGGCCGGCCTGTTCGGCCTGGTCTACGGGTTCGCCAACGCGGAGACCGAGGGCTGGTCCGACCCGAGCTGCTGGGGCTTCCTGGCCGCGGGCGTGCTCCTCATCGCCGTCTTCGTCGGCCTGCAGACCCGGGTGGCGCACCCGTTGCTGCCGCTGCGCGTGATCCTCGACCGCGGTCGCGCCGGCTCCTACATCGCCGTGGCGGTCTCCGGCGCGGGCATCTTCGGCGTCTCGCTGTTCCTGACCTACTACCTCCAGGCCGTCCGCGGGTACAGCCCGGTCGAGACCGGGCTGGCGTTCCTGCCCCAGATCGGCGGCACCATGCTCGCCGCGACCACCGGCAACGCCGTCCTGGTCCGCCGGTTCGGCGCCCGTCCCCTGGTCACGCTCGGCATGGTGCTGTCCGCGCTCGGCATGGCCTGGATGACGCTCCTCGAGGCCGACTCCGGCTACGCCGCCCACGTGCTGCCGCCGCTGGTCACCCTCGGTATCGGCTTCGGCCTGATCATCGCCCCCGCGATGAGCTCCGCCACGTCCGGCGTCGACCCCGCCGACGCCGGCGTCGCCTCCGCCACCGTCAACACGTCCCAGCAGGTCGGCGGGTCGATCGGCACCGCCCTGCTGAACACGCTCGCCGCGTCCGCCGCGTCGGACTACCTGACCGGCCGCCAGCCGACCGCCGAAGCGGTGATCCAGTCGCAGCTGGCCAGCTTCCACACCGCCTTCTGGTGGACGGCCGCCTTCTTCGCGATCGGCGCGCTCACCTGCGGGCTGCTCCTCCCATCCGGCCGCCCGATCCACAACCCGGACGCCGAACCCGCACTGGTCCACTGACCGATATCCCGGAGAGCCCAGCGCGGCCCGCGGTGGCGCGGGCCGCGGCCGGGGACCGGGCCACCGCGGGACCGGCGGCTTGGGACCCACCGCGGGACCGGCTCCGGCGCGGTGACCGGAGCGGAGCGCTAGCGGAGTCGGAGGACACCGCGCGGTTTGCCCGCGGGAGCATGCGGAAAGCGACCTCGCCGGGAGCGGGAAGAGGAAAAGGGGTTAGATCCTGCGGTTGGCCAGGCTGGGCAGCTCGAGGCGGATGGTCTCGAGGCGGTCGAGGTCGAGGTCGGCCACGGCGATCGTGGTGGTGTCGGGGGCCTGGGCGAGGACGGTGCCCCACGGGTCGATGATCATGCTGCGGCCGAAGCAGGTGCGGGCGGGCTCGTGGTTGCCGATCTGGCCGGCGGCGAGGACGTAGCACTGGTTCTCGATGGCGCGGGCACGGAGCAGGATCTCCCAGTGGTCGCGGCCGGTGTGTGCCATGAAGGCGGCGGGGACGACCAGGAGCTTCGCGGCGCCGTCGTCGGCGAGGCGGCGGTAGAGCTCGGGGAAGCGTAGGTCGTAGCAGATCGACAGGCCGAGCGGTACGCCGTCGATGTCGACCACGACGGGGGTGTCGCCGGGCGCGACGGTGCGGGACTCGTGGAACGAGACCTTGCCGGGGATCTCCACGTCGTAGAGGTGGATTTTGCGGTACGCCGCGGCCAGCTCGCCGGAGCGGTTGAAGACGAGGCTGGTGTTGTAGATGTGGTCGGCGTCCGGGCCGGTCTCGTGGAAGGAGCCGGCGTGCACCCAGATGCCCAGCTCGCGGGCGACGTCGGCGAAGAACGTGCCGTACTCGCCGTCGACCGGCTCGGGCTTGGGAGCGCCTGAGGCGGGGCCGAGATAGTCCGTGTACTCCGGGAGGACGGCGAGGTCGGCGCCGGCGTCCGCGGCGCGGGTGAGCAGGTCACGCGCCATGGCGAGGTTGGCGGAACGGTCTTCCCGGGCGTTCAGCTGACACACGGCGACTCGCATGAGGCCGAGCCTACGACGTGCCGGGCGCCGCTACCAGAGGCGTCTGGAGGATCGCCTCGGCCCCGGCGGGGGTGAAGCCGGCGGCGAGCAGCGCGCGGGTGCTGGCGGCGTTTCCGGGCGCGACCTGGGCCCAGACGTGCGCGTCCGGCGGGATGAGGTGGCGGGCGGCGGTGACCAGGGCGCGGCCGAGGCCGGCGTCGCGGTGCGCGGGGTCGACCTCCATGGAGAGCTCCCACCGGCCGGCGAGGCCCCGGCCGACGGTGAGCAGCCCACCGGTGGCGGCGTAGACGTGGACGTGGTCGCGGTATCCGACCGCGTGCCGTACCCGCGGATGGGTGTGATCCTGGATCTCGGCGAGCGGGACCGGCGGCGGGCCGGGCAGCGCGGACGCGACCAGCAGCTGGTCGATGTTGTTGACGCGGCGGCCCAGGTGGCGTTCGAGCGCGTGCAGGAACGGTGGGTTCATCGGCTCGGAGAACTCGTCGCCGGTGTCCGGGAGGTGCGCGTTCACCCAGTCGAGCGTGACCGGGGCGGCGATCACCACCCGCGCGGGGAACGAGAGCACGGCGAAGTCGCGCGCGGACGGTGCCGGGACGATCTCCAGGAACGGCTCGGGCGGCAGCCGGCCGCCGCGGGCCACGTGGTCGAGCAGGGACGACAAACGCCCCGGCGAGATCGCCGGGGCGTTTCGGTCGTGCGTGGCGGTCAGGCCGACTTCTCCTCGCGCTCGCGGCGGGCGCGGCGGCCCGTGAACTCGCGCGGGACGATGGTCGGATTGACGTTCTCCAGGACGACGCCCTTGGTGATGAGCACGCGGGCGGCGTCCGGGTTCGACGGCACCTCGTACATCACGTTCTGCAGGACCTCCTCCATGATGGCGCGGAGGCCGCGGGCGCCGGTGCCGCGGAGCATGGCCTGGTCGGCGATCGCGTTGAGCGCCTCCTGCTCGAACTCCAGCTCGACGCCGTCCAGCTCGAAGAGCCGCTGGTACTGACGGACGAGCGCGTTGCGGGGCTCGGTGAGGATGCTGACCAGGGCCTCGCGGTCGAGGTTGCGCACCGTGGTGAAGACCGGGAGGCGGCCGATGAACTCCGGGATGAGCCCGAACTTCAGCATGTCCTCCGGCATCACCTTGGACATGATGTCGTCGGTGTCCCGGTCGCGGATCGAGCGGAGGTTGGCCCCGAAGCCGACGCCGCCGGCGCCGATCCGGGACTCGACGATCCGGTCCAGGCCGGCGAACGCGCCACCGCAGATGAACAGCACGTTCGTGGTGTCGATCTGGATGAACTCCTGGTGCGGGTGCTTGCGGCCGCCCTGGGGCGGAACGTTCGCCGTCGTACCCTCGAGGATCTTCAGCAGGGCCTGCTGGACGCCCTCGCCGGAGACGTCCCGCGTGATCGACGGGTTCTCCGACTTGCGGGCGATCTTGTCGACCTCGTCGATGTAGATGATGCCGGTCTCGGCGCGCTTGATGTCGTAGTCAGCGGCCTGGATCAGCTTGAGGAGGATGTTCTCCACGTCCTCGCCGACGTAGCCGGCCTCGGTCAGCGCCGTGGCGTCGGCGATCGCGAACGGGACGTTGAGCATGCGGGCGAGCGTCTGCGCCAGGTGCGTCTTGCCGCAGCCCGTGGGGCCGATCAGCATGATGTTCGACTTGGCGAGCTCGATCTGCTCGCTGCCGGAGCCGGGGGCGCCGTTCGCCTCCGCCTGGATCCGCTTGTAGTGGTTGTAGACCGCGACGGCGAGCGCGCGCTTGGCGCTCTCCTGTCCCACCACGTACTGATCCAGGAACTGGACGATCTCCATCGGCTTGGGAAGCTCTTCCCACTTCACCTCGCCGGACTCGGCCAGCTCCTCCTCGATGATCTCGTTACAGAGATCGATGCACTCGTCGCAGATGTAAACACCCGGGCCCGCGATGAGCTTCTTGACCTGCTTCTGCGACTTTCCACAGAAGGAGCACTTCAGTAGGTCGCCGCCGTCACCGATCCGTGCCACCTACGCTCTCCCTGCGCTCATCGGCTGGAAACTCCCAACCCTGGCCTGAGGACGACCTGGTCAAACGGCCTTCGCTCAACGATATTCAATCGTCCACCGGACCGCGATGTTTAGCGGTGCGGCCTCGACGTTACCCCCTGCGGGGGCGTTTCTCCGACCCCCAAAACTGGCGTGTCAGAGACCAACCAGGCTAGCGGGTCACCCTCAGTAGAGGTTTGCTGCTTTATGCCCGATTTCAACGCGTACGTTCGGGCGGTCCAGTCGGCCCCAATATGAAGACCAGCCACAGTAACGTACCCGTGGCTGGTCTTCAGCGCGACGCTGGGTCAGCCGGCCGCGCCGACGCCGATCAGGCCGCTCTTCTTACGGTTCGCCAGGACCGTGTCGACGATGCCGTAGTCCTTGGCCTCGTCCGCGGTCATGATCTTGTCGCGGTCGATGTCCTTGGTCACCAGCTCCGCGGAGCGGCCGGTGTGACGCACCAGCATCTCCTCCATCTGCGAGCGCATGCGCAGGATCTCGCGGGCCTGGATCTCGATGTCCGAACCCTGGCCGTAGCCACCCTCGGTGGCGGGCTGGTGGATTATCACCCGCGAGTGCGGCAGCGCCATGCGCTTGCCGGGCGTGCCGGCCGCCAGCAGGATCGCGGCCGCGGACGCCGCCTGGCCCAGGCACACCGTGACGATGTCGGGGCGCACGTACTGCATGGTGTCGTAGATCGCCGTCATGGCGGTGAAGGAGCCGCCGGGCGAGTTGATGTACATGGTGATGTCGCGGTCCGGGTCCGTCGACTCCAGCGTCAGCAGCTGGGCCATCACGTCGTTCGCCGAGGCGTCGTCCACCTGGACGCCGAGGAAGATGATCCGGTCCTCGAACATCTTGTTGTACGGGTTCGACTCCTTCACCCCGTACGACGTGCGCTCGACGAAGGACGGGAGAACGTACCGGTTGTGCACCGGAGCGAACCGCGGGGGCAGTGCCATGTCCGTCATTGTCGCCTTCCTCAGTTCAGCGTTCCGGCGCCCGTGGGGACCTGCGTCGCCCCGGTGATCACCTTGTCGATGAAGCCATAGTCCTGAGCCTCCGCGGCCGTGAACCAGCGGTCCCGGTCCGAGTCGGCCTCGATCGTGCTCTGCGACTGCCCCGTGTGGAACGCCACGCGCTCCTGGAACATCCGCTTCGTGTACAGCATCTGCTCCGCCTGGATCGCGATGTCGGCGGCGGTGCCGCCCACGCCACCGGAGGGCTGGTGCATCATGATCCGGGCGTGCGGCAGCGCGTACCGCTTACCCTTCGTCCCGGCGCAGAGCAGCAGCTGGCCCATGGAGGCCGCCATGCCCATCGCGACGGTCGAGACGTCGTTGTCGATCCACTGCATGGTGTCGTAGATCGCCATGCCCGCGTAGACCGACCCACCGGGCGAGTTGATCCAGAGGTTGATGTCGCGCTCCGGGTCCTCCGCCGCGAGCAGCAGCAGCTGCGCGCAGATGCGGTTGGCGACCTCGTCGGTCACCTCGCTGCCCAGAAAGACGATCCGCTCCTTCAGCAGCCGGTTGTAGACCGAGTCGTCGAGGCCACCGGCGAGGTTTCCGCCACCCCTTGCCAGAGGCGACGCATGGAGATGCAAGTCGGTCATGGCAGCCCTTCGCTGTTAGTCCGTCGTAGGACCGACCCTAGCCCGTCGTAGGGGCACTTCGGCCGCTCATGGGGCACTGTTCGCTGTAAGCGCACGCCTCCCCGCTTCTTTCTCCCATGAGCAGAAAGGTCTTGCTCCCATGAGCAGAAAGGCCGCCGCGGCAGTGCCACGACGGCCTTTCCCACGCGTCCGTCAGTGCACGTGGTGGTGCTCGTCCTGGATCGCCTCGAGCGTCACCGGGTTGCCGGCCGTGTCCTTGATCGTCACGCGCTCCAGCACGATCTGCAGCGCCTTGCCGCGACGCACGTCACCGAAGACCGCCTGCGCCTCACCGGAGCGGGCGAGCTGGTCGTAGTACTGCTGCGGCTGCATGCCGGCGCGCTGCGCGCGGTGCATGATCTCGTGGCCGAACTCGTCGTCGGAGACCTGCACCTGCTCGGCCTCGGCGATCGTGTCCAGCAGCAGCTGGATCTTGACGCCCTCGGTCGCGGCCTCCTGCAGCTCGGTGTCGATCTGCTCCTCGGTCTTCTCCTCCGAGGCCAGGTAGTCCTCCAGCGAGGCGCCGATCCGCTCCAGCTGGTCGGTCATCGCCTCCTTGCGCTGCGCCACCGCGTCCTTCACGACGCCCTCCGGCGCCGGGATCTCGGCCGCCTCGACGATCTGCGCGAGCACCTTGTCCCGCGCCGCGTAGATCTGCTCGACCTTCTTGACCCGGGTCACCCGCTCGCGAACGTCGTTCCGCAGCTCCTCGAGCGTGTCGAACTCGCTCGCCAGCTGCGCGAACTCGTCGTTCAGCTCCGGCAGCTCCTTCTCCTTCACGGTACGCACCGTGGTGGAGACCTCCGCGTCCTGACCGGCGAAGTCGCCGCCGACCAGCTTCGTGGTGAACGTGGCGGACTCGCCGGCGGACAGGCCCACCAGCACCTCGTCCAGGCCCGGCAGCAACTGCTGCGAGCCGACCTCGTGCGAGATGTTGGACGCGGAGCCGCCCGGCACCTCCACGCCGTCGACCGTCGCGTTCAGGTCCAGCTGCACGTAGTCGCCCTCGGCCGCCGGCCGCTCGACCGTCTTCAGCGTGGCGAACCGCTCCCGCAGGTTGCTCACCTGCTCGTCGATCTCGCTGTCGCCGATCACCAGCTCGTCGACCTCGACCTCGATGCCGGACAGATCCGGGATCGTCAGCTCCGGCCGCACGTCGACCTCGGCCGTGAACTTCAGCGGCTCGTTGTCGGCGAACTCGGTCACGTTCACCTCGGGGCGGCCCAGGAGCTTCACGTCGTGCTCCTGCACGGCCGCGAACAGCTGCTGCGGGATCGCCTCGTTGACGGCCTCGTTCAGCACGGCCTCACGGCCGACGCGCTGATCGATCACCGCCGCCGGGATCTTGCCGCGGCGGAAGCCGGGGATCTGCACCTGAGACGCGATCTCCCGATACGCCTTCTTCAGGCTCGGCTCGAGCTCGGCGAACGGCACCTCGATGGCGAGCCGCACCCGAGTCGGGCTCAGAGTCTCGACGGTGCTCTTCACAGGCGTACTCCTTGATGGATCTTGGGTGATGTGCGGCGTGTCCGCTGTCTGGGCGTCTGCGCTCTGTCTGCGGTCTGCCACTGTTTCATCTGCAGACACGCCGGCGTTACGCGCCGTCGCTCTCGCGAGTTTAGGCCGTCGTCGCGGCACGCTCGCGCCCGGGCTTGAAACCCCGTCCGTCCAGTCGTCGGGGTGGCGGGATTTGAACCCACGGCCCCTCGCTCCCAAAGCGAGTGCGCTACCAAGCTGCGCCACACCCCGTGGCGCTTCGAGTGTAAGCGCCGGGAGCCCGCGACGGATCGGCGGCCCTCGGCTCGCGGGTGGTTCGGTGTGGCGTGCGGGATACCCGCTTGGGAAGATCAGGAAGAGTGGGTAGTCTAGGGCGGCACGTGATGCACGCGGACGTAGCTCAATGGTAGAGCCTCAGTCTTCCAAACTGATTACGCGGGTTCGATTCCCGTCGTCCGCTCCACTTGGGGTCTCTGTGTCAGCGGAAGGCGCTGACCAGGGCGTTCCGCATAAAACCTGGGGGCCGAGCCCCCAGACCCCCACGGTCCGGATGCTTGCGTTCCGGCGTGGTTGATCTTGCGTGCCCCAGGCGTGCCCCAAACGTGCCCCTAGGCCTCAGCGGTGGGCTTTCGCTTGGGCTTCTTCTTCGGCTTCTTGGGCTTGGTGGCCTTGGCGATTCGCTTGTCCATGTCTTCGGCGATCTCGCGGTCGCGCTCGTTGGTGGCGTGCTGGTAGATCAGTGCGGCGCGCATGCTGGACTGGCCCATCCGGACCATCAGCTCGCGCGTGCTCGCTCCCGTTGACGCGGCGAGTGTGTTGCCTGTGTGGCGTAGGTCGTGGAAGTGGAAGCCGGTGGGCATCTCCGCCTTCTTGAGCGCGGTCTCCCATTTCACCGCCCGTCGGAAGTTGCCGGTGCGCAGCAGCGCGCCCTTGTCGCCGGTGAAGATCAGTGCCTCGTCGTCGGCGTCGACGTGCTCCTTGAGGTGTTCCTCCAGTGCAGTCCGTGCGATTGCCGGAAGAGTGACGACGCGGCGGCCGGCCGCGGACTTCGGGGGGCCGAAGACGAGTTCGCCCTTGAGTGCGGCGAGCTTGCGGTGGATGCGCAGCGTGCCGTTGGCCGGGTCGTAGTCCGCGCGCCGGAGCGCCACCAGCTCACCCCACCGGGCGCCGGAGAATGCTGCCGTGACGACCAGCGCGGCGAACCGGGGCGGCATCTGTGCGGCGAGCGCGAGCACCTGGGCGACGGTGGCGGTCGGGCGTTCGGGGGTGTGATAGCGGCCATAGCCGGGGATGCGGCACGGGTTCTGCCGAATGATCTCGTCCTCCTTGATCGCGGTGTTGAGGATCGCGCGCAGCAGGGAGTAGGCCTTGACCGCCTGAGGCTCGGTGGTGCCGTTGGCGAGGAGCTTGCTGCGCCAGGTGCGGATGGAAGCGGGCGTGAGCGCGCCGAGTGGCGCGGCGCCGAGGATCGGCACGATGTGCAGGCGGAAAAGATCCTCATAAGCCTCGCGGGTACGGGGCTGGAGCTTGCGTTCGGCGATCCAGCGCTTGCCGTAGACGGCGAGACGGATTTCCTGCTGCTCAGGTGGCTGCCACGCGCCCTTCAGAATTTCGGCCTCGATGACGGTCAGCCAGGCCGTTGCCTCGCGCTCGGTGAGGAACGTGTTCGGCGCGTCACGGCGGATGCCGTCCGGGCCGCGGTAGCGGGCCTGGATGCGGCCGGAGGGGAGCTTGCGGATGCTGCCGAAACGACGGCGGCTGTTGTCCTTGTCCTTGGCGGGCATCAGGCGGCACCTCGCAGCCAGGCGCGGATCGCGGCACGGTCGGTGGGCTCGATCCGCTGGGCGCGGATGTAGGCCTCCACGTCCGCGGGCTCGAAGCGGACCAGGCGGCCGACCTTGACGTAGGCGATGCGGCGCTCGGAGACGAGACGGCGCACGAATCGGGTGGTGGACTTGAGGCGAGCGGCGACCTCGATCGGGGTCAACAGCTCTTCAGCCATTCGGGTACCTCCTTGACGGTTCATGCGGCCTGGTTCTGGGCTGTGGCGAGTTGGGAGCGCCATCGAATGCGGGCTGAGACGGCGCGGAGGACGCGGTGTTCGAGCGGTGGCACGTCGGGGTCGTCCGGGCGGGCCAGCTCGAAGCGGAACCGCTTCGGGTCCTCCTCGGCTGCCGGTTGGCTGTCCTCGGTGTCGGCGAGGCCGCCGGCCAGGACGGCGCGGACCCAGGAGCGGTTGTCCGCGCGGTGGTCGGCGAGGGTCTTGCCGGACCATTGCCGGGAGACGAGGACGCGGCGGCCGGTGAAGCCGAGCGTCGAGCGCTGGTGGACCTTGCCGGTGCAGCGGCCCGGTGTGAGGCCGGCTTTGGCGCCGTCCGGTTGGACGTTGTAGAGCAGCCAGTTCGCGCAGGTCGGGGAGCACGGGAGCGTGGACAGCTCGGCGTGGAGCCGGTCGAAGTGCGCGCGCTGCGGGTCGGTTTTCGGGGTGGCGTGCTCGGTCAGGTCCTTGGTGACGTACTTCGTCACGTACCGGATGGCGCGCTCGGCGTCCTTGGTGCCGGACTCGATCCCGCGTGCGTCGATCCGGCCGAGCCGGGCGACGTAGGCGGGGTCTTCGTCGATCGCGTCCAGGGCCTCATCCCACGTCGGGAGCGGGGCGCGGGTCTTCGGGTCGACGTAGGCCGTCTGGTCGGCATCCCAGACCGGGGGCTTGCCGACCGTGTACGTCGCGCGGTCGAACGGCGGCCACCACACCTGGTGGTAGGTGGCCGCCGCGACCTGCTTGAGCAGCCGCCGCGGGATCGTGCCCCGGATCGCGAAGTGCGCGTGCGGGGCGAGACGCCGTTGCAGCTCGACGGCACCGGCGTATTGAACGTTCCAACCCGCCGCCCGCCGGAGGTTCTGCCACCAGCGGTCCATCACCCGGGCGAAGTGGATCGCGTCGAGTGCGGCCCGCCGGTAGTCGTAGGTGTCCGGGTCGACCGGTGTGCCGAGTTCCGGGTCGTACTGGCCGTGCCGGGCGCCGCACTCGCACGGCACGACGTAGGCGCCGCGCCGGATGTGCGAGTGGACCGGCCCGTGCGAGTCGAGGGTCAGCGTGACGAGCATCGACGGCCGGTACGTCTTGCCCTCCCGTCCGGCGAAGGCGCGTCCGACCGTGCGCCCGTCGACCGGCAGGCGCGGGAGATCCGGGGAGTCTTGCCGTCGCTTCGTCGATCGCTTCCGCCGCGGGCGCTCGTCGCGGTCGCGTGGGGTGAGGTGCCCGCGGAGGTTCGTCTCGGCCAGCAGTTCGTCAGCCTGCGCGATCTGCTCGTCCAGCGCGGTGATCTGCGCGGCGCGCGCGTCCGGCGTCATCGGCCGGTAGTTGACCGCCTCCCGGTCGAACTCCAGATGCGCCCGCCGCGCCACGAGGTCGAGCACATCCGCCGCGGGCGGGTCCGGGTCGATCGCGGGCTCGTCCGCGAGGTGCCAGCCTTCCCGGATCTGCTGAATCCGCAGCCGCCGGCCGCGCTCGGCGCACGGCTTGCACTTCGCGGCGAGGGTCGCCCCACACGGCACCTCCACGATCTCCGTGACGCCGGTGAACGTGTCGGTGCGGCGCAGGACGACCGGGCGCACGCAGACGCCGTTGTTCTCGGCGAGCTGCCGCAGCGCGTCCTTGGCGAGCGGCTGGCGCATCCGCGCGGCCAGCGAGCCCGGCCGAGGCTCGTCGGCGGCGACCGGGATCAGCGTCGGCTGCGTCATCGCGTCACCTCCGCGTCCGGGCGGGTGAAGGCGAGCGCGGGCACCGGCACCAGGCCGGGCCGCTCATTCGTGACGCGCGGTTCCGGCGCCGGAGGCGCGGGAGCCTCAGCGGTCGCCGCCGGCTCGGTCGGCCCCCACGGCGCCGCCCCCGTGGCCTTCACCGGGGCCGCGGGCATGGCCGGCTTTCCGGAGAGGACGAGCTTGGACAGGCCCATGAACGCCAGCGCGGGTACGGCCGACAGCAGCCAGCCGGAGATGCCCGGCTTGGCGACCGCGAGCTGTGCCGACAGCGACAGCGCGACGCCGCAGACGAGCAGGAACATCGGGTAACCGATCGAGCGGCCCGCGCGCCGTCGCGCCCGGATCGTCAGCAGCGCGGCGATCGGGAGGAGTTCGGAGATCGCGGCGTTGGCCCAGCCGAACCAGTCCGGCGTACCGGCGGGGCTGTTGTCCATGGTCCAGTCGTGCACGTGCGTGAACGACGCGGCACCGGCGAGCGTGCCCACGGTCAGCAGGATGAGGACCAGGACGACGCCCTCGAAGCGCTCGGCGCGGCTCACCGCTCCCCCTCCACGATCTCGCCCTCGACGACCTGCGCGTATCCGTACCGGCGGCAAAGGTCTTGAATGTCGCTGTCGGAGTGGTAGGCGAACCGGACCCGGACCGGCTCACGCACCCCGTCCAGCGCCACGTAGGCGACGCCGGGTGAGGTTTCCGGGATCTCGTCAGCCAGCGCGCCCCGGTTGCGGGCGCCGTCGCCGAGGATGAGGTCGACCTGCTCGGCCTCGGTGAGCCGGAGCGCGATCCGGGTCGGGAACAGGTCGCGGAACGGCAGCACCTCCTTACGCGGGTCCTGAAGCGCGGCGATCACGTGGACGCCGACCGCGCGTCCCTGGGACAGCAGCAGCGACAGCGACTCACGGATGCGGTCGCGGACCTTGCGATCGGAGATGTACGAGGTGAGCGCGGCCAACTCGTCGATCACGATGACGATCAGCGAGTCGCCCGGGGTCGGGGTGTGCTGGCGGGTGACGCCGCGGAGCCGGTTGGCGCGTGCCCGCATGCGCACCACCGCGTCCTCCAGGGCGCCGGCCATCGTCTCGGCGGTGTCGTAGACGAAGCGGGTGAACAGCGGCAGGCCGCCGGCCAGCTCCATGCCGCCCTTCGGGTCGAAGACCCACAGCTCGACGAGCCGCTGCTGGATGCCGCCGGCCAGCGCGGCGATCAGCGCCCAGATCACCGAGCCCTTGCCCGCGTTCGTCGCCCCACCGACGAGCACGTGCGAGCCCGCCAGGCGCAGCGCATACGGGTCGCCGTTCTCCTGGACGCCGAGCGGCAGCCGCTCCAGGTCGAGGCTCGTCGGCACGGGCAGCGGCGCAATCGTCGTGGCCAGGGGGTCGCGGCGCAGGAAGACCAGGACGATCCGGTCGGGACGGCGGTGCGTGCGGGCACGGCCGTCCCGGACACGGAACGTGTACGCCAGGCGCGGCGCGGCCTTGCCCCAGTCGTCCGGATGCTGGCCGGGCAGCATCCGCACGGTCAGCTCGTCCCCGACCGCGGTCGCGCGAACCTTGACGAGCTGCGGCACGTACTTGTCCCCGCCGAACGTGGTCGCCAGCCCGCACGTCGCCATGGCCGGCGCCCAGCCACGCCGGTAGACGAACAGCCGCCGCCACCGGCCCAGCAGCGGCCACCACACGAACCGCCACCAGGACGCCCGGTGCCACCGCCACCACGCGATGCCGGCCGCCGCGAGCGTGGCGAGCACCACAAGGAGCGTCTGCCAGCCGAAGTCGGCCCAGATCCAGGCGACCAGCGCGGCCGGGCCGGTCAGCCACCAGAAGCGGACCGCCAGCACCGTCGCGCGGAAGGCGCCGCGGAGCGTCCACCACAGGACGAGGAGCCAGCCGGGCACCCGCCACACGGGCACCCGAACGTTCATCGGCGCGGTGGGGATCTTGTCCCCCGGAATGACGTTGATCAGCGGCATGACGCCGCCCCGGTGCCAGTGTCGGGGAACAGCGCGATCTGATCCGCGTGCTGTGCGGGCTCCGGTGCCGGCCGCCGGCTGTACTGGCCCGGCTTCGTGTTGGCCTCTGGCACGTGCCGGATCATGGTCGGCAGCCACCGGCCCCGGCCGAGCACCGCGCGCATGTCCCCCGGATCGGAGACGTACGGCGCGATGCTGGCGGGGTCGAGGTGGTTGAGCTTCACGATCGTCCGGGCCAGGGAGGCGGCGGCAGCGGAGATCTCCACCAGCGCCGCCACCCGCAGCACATCGACCGGGCACGAGACGTAGACGTGCCGGACGGCCGCGATCCCCAGCGCCGCCAGCTTCCGCACGACAACACGACGCACGGTCACAGCGACCACCGCCACACCGGACGACCCAACCGCGCCCGGCACCGACGACAGCACATCCGCTTCGGATCGAACCGGCGCGGCTTGACCCAGGACTCGCAATACATGCACCACATCGCGGAGACCGTCGACGGCGCACCACAGTGCAGCCCGACGATCGTGAACAGCGTGGCCGTGGTCATCACGCCACCCCCGAACCGCGCAGCCGGGCCGCGGTCTCCCGCGCCGTGACCGCCAGCTCGACCGCTTCCGCGGACCCGACGCGCTCCAGCAGGTCAGCCTTCGCGTCGAACCACGCCGCCCGCTCCAGGTCGCTCGCGCTCCGGTCCGGCATCGCACGCAGCAACGCCGACAGTTGCGCGCCGATCGACTGCATCGGGGCAGCCTCATCTACCGTGGGCTTCACAGCCCCACTCCTTCCAAGGGGTACGGGTTGGCAGCGCGGGGCCGGGCCGAAGTCTTTGGTCGGAGGACGGCCCGCCCCGCGTCAACATCTGCTCAAGCAGCAGCCGCGCCGGGCACGACCCCCGCGGCACGCATTCCGGTAGCGCGCAGTGAATACGCCATCCGCGCCCGGCATTTGCTCGACGACCCGCCACAGCGGTTGCCGTCCACATACGGCGTGATCGTCAGCCCGTCGAACTCCACCGCCGGCGGATAGCCGGGCACGGTCGACGCCGGCGGCACCGGCTGATGCGGCGCCACAACCTTCACCTTCACCTCGGTCGTCCGCCCGAACTTCCCCGCCTCCGGGTCCAGGTCCATCACCTTGACGACCCAGACCCGCTCCCCCGTCTCCTTGTCCCGCGCCTGGTTGTCCGCCTCCCCGCGCCGATCGAAGTCGACCTGCGCATCCACACCCAGGCAGAGCGCCCCGCGCGGAAAGACGTACTCAGACGGCACCGGCACCTTCAACGTCAGCGGAACCACGAACCAGCCTCCTAGCTACACAGCCACCCAAGCGATGACCGCTTATGTAAACAAGCTAGGCCGGCTTGTGCACACAAGCAACGGCGGATCTTCGGAATTTCAGATGATGAGCATCCGGACGGTTACCGACCGATCTGGTTGAGCACTTGGACGACGGCGGCAACCACATCGAACGTCGACGTTGGACCGTCACCGTGCGGCCACAACAGCGACGGCCTGTCCGCACTGGAAGCCAGACGCACAGGCAACAGGGCCGGCCGCGGCTCGGGAGGCTCGATGACCTGTGCGGTGAAGTCGAAGAAGGGCATCCCATCGCGGGCTTCGCGATCCATGGCGAAGACCCGGACGTCCCGAACTGACAGCGCCATCCGCGGGAGCCCGGAGAACGGCTGCAAGCTGATCTCCAACGCGCCCCCGGACCCGGCCAGCGACAGCAAGAGGCGCTCGGTCCCGTACCCCTGGATGCTTTCTACCGCCTCAAGGACGGGCGCGACGACGTGACCGCCGCTCATCCGCGCGATTGCGCGCCATCGTCAGGGCAGCGGATACGCGTCGTCGATCTCATGCCGCGAACCGGGCATCACCAGCACCGACGCCAACACGGCCTCACCCGAGGACTGATACACCGTAATCACGGTGCTGATCACCGGCTCGTCGTCGGGCACGTCGAGAGCCGCGGCCTCGTCCGCCGTAATGCGGCGGGCGGTCAGCCGCTCGATCACGTAGTCGCCGCGGATGCCGCGCGCTTGGGCGATGTGATCGAGCAGGTTGCCCGTGATCGGGATCGGCTTGATGATGTCCGTGCCGACCGCGACATCCACCGGAACGAACGTGGAGACCATGTCGACCGGCCCGGACTCCGACACCGTCCGGCGCCGACGCTCGTAGACCGGCGTGCCCTCCGGGATGTGCAGCGAGGCCGCGATTCGAGGCGAGGCCAGCACCGGCCCCACATGCAGGATCTCGGTCGCTACGGTCTCGTCCAGATACAACGCTTCGCGCGCGTACTGCGGGGAGACGCCGGCGGCGGAGGGCCGGCCACGCACGAAGTGGCCCTTGCCCTGCTGCGACTCGATCCACCCGTCCTGACGCAGGATGCCCAACGCCTTCAGCACGGTCGGCCGCGCGACCCCGAACTCCTTCGCGAGGGTGTTCTCCGACGGCAGCGACGTGCCCGGCGGGTATGTGTCGTTCTCGATGCGCTCACGGATGGTGTTGAGCACCCGCAGGTACTTCGGCGTTGGCACCTCGTACGCGCTCACACACACCCACCCAGCTCCGACAACCCTACTTGACAACACAAGACACTAAACCTGATACGCATGAGCAGGCAAGAACGGTCACGCGTCAGAGGACTCGTCAACCGCATGAACGCCGAACCACTCCGTCCGGACGCCAACCCTGCGAAGCCCGATCAACTGCGGGCGAGTGGCGCCGGGCTGCCGCGATGGCAACCGTGAGTAGCGACCGAACACTCGCAACGCCGCGCGCCGCAGAGGACATGGTCCCTCAAGGTCGCAGACCGGGCACCGCCCGTCGTTGGCGAGATCGGTATGCCGATCCAACTGCCGCTGCGCCTCCCGCAGCTCGGAACGAGCCTCGGCGGTCAGGTAGACCGTCATCGCCCAACCCTCCTCAACGGCCATCGCCCCGGCGCGGCACATCGCAGACCACCGCGGAGCACGAAGACCTCTCGTCGTACGGTCGCTTCACCAGTCACGGGGTCGAGGACGTAGCCGAGAACCCAGGCCCATCCGTCGTAGGTCGCCCTGTCCGACACCGAGATCACCCGCAGAATCAGCGCGTTGGCGCCGTTGAACTGCACCGACGCTTGCCGATCAACGATCAGAACGTCGCCGGCCTTGGGATTCATTACGTCCTCCACCGAAGTCGGATGGCGAAGGACGCCGAGGCGGGCCCTCCTACTCCTGTTGCGAGCCGGGAGAGAGAATCGGCGCGAGCTTGGCCCGCCTCGACGCCACATCAGGACGCGGCTGCTTCCCAGAGCCGCCGCAGTCCAGGCACGGCCGACGAAACGACGCGTCGGCCCGTTCGCAGGTGTAGGCCATCACGCGCATGGCCGACCGCCTGACCACGTACTTCCAGCCGAACCCCCGACACGAGGCACAGACCAGAAACTCCACAGCAGCGGCGGGAAGCGGATGCCCGACCCGCTCGTCCCGATCCGGGCACCGCTTGGAGACACCCGTCTCGATCTCGCTCGCCGACATCCGACCTCCCAGCCACCACCATTAGAGCTAGCCCTATTAGAGCCGTGGCAGGTCCGAAGTGTCAATAGAGCTACCCCTAACAAAGAAACTGGCGCTCCGAGGTGCTAGCTTCAGGGCGCTCGATCGAGGAGGAACCCATGACCACCGGCTACCGCGAGCTGGCAGCCATCCTGCGAACGGCGATCTTGCAAGGCGAGTACGCCGAGGGCACCACGCTGCCCAAGCAGGACGAGATCGCGACGCTGCACGGCGTCAACATCAAGACCGTCCGCCAGGCGGTACGCATCCTCGAAGCCGAAGGTCTCGTGACCCCGGTCCGCCGTCGCGGCACCGTGGTCCGCCCGCGGGTGCCGATGAAGCGCCTCGGTGCCGACCGCTACGCGAAGAGCAAGTGGAAGGGCACCGGCCTGGTCGCGTTCGCTGCCGACCGCGAGGCCACCGGCCGGCCATGGCAACCCGGAGACCAGACCCAGACGGTACGGATGACGACCGCGGACGCCGACATCGCCGAAGCGCTCGGCCTGGAGGTCGGTGATCCGGTCTACGAGAGGGCACGCCTGGTCAAGGAAGCCAACGTCCCGACGCACACCCTGACCAGCTACTACCGCCCGGAAGACGTCGAAGGCACTCCGCTCGTCGACGCGAAGGCCGGCCCGGCCGGCCGCGGTGGCGGTTTCGCCGTCCTCACCAGCCAGGGCCTGGAGCCGGACAACATGACGGAGACAATCCGCGCCCGGATGCCGTCACCCGACGAGATCGAGCAGCTCCAGCTCCCCGCCGGCGAACCGGTGATGATCCTGCACCGCACCACCTACACGGCCGAGGGACGCCCGATCGAGTTCGCCCGCGGCGTCCACGCCGCATCCCGCTTCGCCTGGACCTACCACTTCCAGATCCCCGACTGACCCACGCTCGGAGGCCACGCCATGCCGAACAGCTCCGCCGTCATCCCCGCCGAGATCCGCGAGGATGTCGAGACCCTGTGGAACTACCACCAGATGGGCCACGAACTCCGCCCGACCGACATCGGCATCGGACTGGGCAGCCACGACATCGGCGTAGCCATGATCGGCACTGACCTCTACCACCGCGGCATGTACCCGATCCTGCTCTTCACCGGAGCCAACGCCCCACCCACGGTCGAGGTCTTCCCCCGCGGCGAAGCCGTGCACTATCGCGAGTACGCCCTTGAGCACGGCGTCCCCGACGAGGCGATCCTCATCGAGACCAAGGCACGGCACACCGCCGAGAACATCATCCTGTCCCGCGAGCTGCTGGAAGAGCGCGGCTACAAGGACATCAAGACCGTCACCCTCATGTCCCGCCCCTACCAGCAGCGACGCGGCTACTCCATCACCAAGAAGCACTGGCCCGAGGTCGAGGTCATCTGCGCCTCGCACCCCCTGCCGATCGACGAGTATTTCGCCTTCATCGGCAACGCCAAGAAGGTCATCGACACCATGGTCGGCGACACCCAGCGCATCGACACCTGGGCCGAGGCCGGCTGGGCAATCCCCCAGCCGATGCCCGACTCAGTCCGCGCGGCATACAAGCGCCTCGTGGCAGCCGGCTACACAAGCCGCCTGGTCTGAGGGCTCAAGCTCGAAGCCGGCCTCGCCTGGCCTGTCCCTCTCGCTCCTGGAATCGCAAGGACCACGGGCCGCGCCATCTCCGTGCCCAAGGCGCGCGACATGGACCCGAGCAGCCAGGAGAACTTCTCAAGGTCTTCCTGCACGAGGATCAGCTCCATCACCGGCTCATCAACGTCGACGGCATACGCCTCGAATTCGACGAAGGTCACGTCCGGCAACGATGTGCACCTGAGCAGGCGGATTCCAACCCGAGTACCCAGCGCATCACTCAATTGAATGAACTCCATGCGCGATCGATGCCATGCACCCACCGTTTCCACCCAGCACTCAGCCGGATCACACCAGAGCGGGTGATCGCCGCTCTTCGTTTCCGTCTCGCCTTCAATAATCTCCGCAGACATCAACTCTCCTCAGACAAGGGCACCAGTCGCGGCGGATGCCACGGCTGCCTCGGCACAAGAACTATTTCCGATAGCACCGATCGATGGAATCGCTCCGACTCCCCAAGACCGAAAGTCCGAAGCAGCTAGCCAGTAAGGGAATCCGAGATCATTCATGAGGAACGGCTGTGGTGCACCATGATCGGGGACCAATCACGTACCCCACACCCGACGCTGGTTTCCCTAGGCAGAGAACTGCGGATCGCACGCGAATCTCGCGGCATAACTCAGCAAGAACTAGGCGCAGAGATCCATTTCTCTGACAGCCAGATTTCCGCCGTTGAGACCGGCCGGCGCCTACCCAGCGACGCCCTCGTCCGGCGTGCCGACGAGACACTCGGCACAGCCGGCCTTCTCATCCGCCTCTTGGAAACCGCCCAGGCGACCGCAACCCGAGAGACCCTGCCCGAGTGGTTCCGCCCCTGGGCAGACATCGAGCAGGCCGCCACCACGCTCCGCTCATACCAACCACTCGTCCTGGACGGCCTGCTACAGATCCCCGCCTACGCGCACGCCATGTTCCAGACCGGCGACCCAGCAGCCGACGAGGACACGCTCCAGCGCGCAGTAACGGCCCGCATCGACCGGCAACAGATATTCAGCCGCCCAAACCCACCACGGCTCATCACGATCCTCGAAGAGGCAGTCCTCTACCGCCCCGTCGGCGCCACTCCCGAGTTGATGCGTCATCAACTCGACCACCTAGCCACGGTCGGCCGCACCGGCACCATCGAGATCCAC
Organism: Catenuloplanes atrovinosus; assembly: GCF_031458235.1. Classification (NCBI taxonomy): domain Bacteria; kingdom Bacillati; phylum Actinomycetota; class Actinomycetes; order Micromonosporales; family Micromonosporaceae; genus Catenuloplanes; species Catenuloplanes atrovinosus. The sequence continues at coordinate 6,163,939 of NZ_JAVDYB010000001.1, forward strand.
ATCCTCCGCACCGAGGTAGGCACACACCGAGGCCTAGCCGGCGCCTTCGCACTCGCCACAATCCCAGGCCATCCTGAGGTCGCGTACATCGACACTCAACTCCGCGGCCTGGTCATCGAGGCCACGACAGACGTTGATGCCATCCACCACATCTGGGAAGGTCTACTAGGGGAAGCCCTTCCTCAACGGCAGTCCCTCAAGCTGATCCAGGAGGCATCAGAGTCATGGACAACTTGACTTGGAAGAAGTCCACCCGCAGCAGCCCCAACGGCGGCCATTGCGTCGAGGTCGCGACAGTATCAAGCGATCACGTCCTGATCCGGGACAGCAAAGCCGTCCCCGGCCCGTTCCTCCGGATAAGCAGCTCATCATGGAGCGCCTTCATCCACACACTCTCGGGCCAGGCGAACAAATAAGACGCTGGTCAGCTCGCACATCTACGGCAAGATCCGACCGCACACCACCGCCATCCACCTCCGCCGCGCAGGCGAGGACGACCTGTTCAGCACGTACGCTTCGAGCTTCGACGCCATCTGGGCGAACGCGACGCCCGCCGAGCCAGCGGCGGAAAGCATGAGCAAGACCGACTACCTCAACGACCCGCGCGCACCGCAGGCCAACTCGCTCGTCGTCGCGGTCGGCGCCGTCGTCCGGGACGACGAGGGCCGGCTGTTGCTCATCCGTCGATCGGACAATGGGTTCTGGGCGTTGCCCGGTGGCGCTCAGGACCTGGGCGAGTCGGTCAGCCAAGCCGTCGTCCGCGAGGTTGAGGAGGAGACCGGCATCCTCGTCGAGGTCACCGGGATCTCCGGCATCTACTCTGACCCCGGCCACGTGATCGCCTACGACGACGGCGAGGTCCGTCAGGAGTTCTCCCTCTGCTTCCACGCCGAGGCGGTCAGCGGTGACATCCGCACCAGCAGCGAGTCCACCTCGGTTGCGTGGATCTCACCTAGCGAGGTCGACAAGCTCTCGATCCATCCGTCGATGCTGCTGCGAATCCGGCACGGCCTAGCCGGCGGACCACCGTACGTCGGTTAGACGCTCTGCAATCGTTCCTACGTCCGGTCCGCAGCCGCAACGCGTTCTGTTCCGTGAACTGCTCACGAAAACGGGCTATAAGAACACCAAAACCGTCACCCTGCCGTCCGCCCCTATTAACAGCGACGCCGCTACTCCATCTGCGCAAAGCATTATCCTGATGTCAATATCTTTTACTACTCAGGCCCACCCCCATCAGCGACTACTTCAATTTATCGGCACCGAAAAGAAGCTCATCGGCACCACGGTCCGCAACACCCAATGCATCCACGCCTGTGCCGCAGCTGGCCGGGCGATTAGCGCCCAGCCAGCGCAAAGGGCCAGAAAGCTTGAACGGCCCGATCCGTATCCCCGCCCACGGCAGCAGATTGACTATACGCATCCACGAGCCGAGTCCTTTCAGCCCATCGTGTCGAAACTCCCACGAGCAATGAAACTGACACCTCAAGCGCCAATTGATCTGAACCGCAATCACCCGCCCTATATTATCCATTCTCTACCACCACTAGCCGCAGATAAGAAGGCAGGGCGAGGTCGCGCCACACCCCTTCGGTAAGCAAATCACTTCGCCTAGCCGAAAGGACGCGCCTCATTTCCATCACAATACTGTCTAGGTGAGGCGAGCCCACAGCCCTCAGCAGGCGATACAAAGCCACAACCTCAACCTCGAAGTCGACAGAGGTCGCGCACCTCAATGCGCCAATAATTGGCCCGGGGGTAAATTCATCATACTCTGACACCAAGGAGCGCACCTCATCATAAAGGCCCGCAAGTCCCCATGCTCGAACACGAAGAATAACCGCCGCAAACCTTTCCAACGGAGAGAGCACACCAAGACCATCGAGGTCAAGACGGAGAAATTCTATCGTCGGAACCTTGGGAGATTGAGCACACACCGCAAGAGCCGGGAGCACCTTGGAAGAACGCCCCGCCTTCCAAATGGAAAGGGCAATTTGAAAAATCGCAGACGATGATCTCTCGTGATAAAAAACCATATTCATGTCAGAGGAGCCAAACGACTCGATCCACTCTCGCCAGAAAGGATCGCCGAGATCAACTAAGTCAACGTCTTCGATTACCAAGTGCCCCAGCGGCGGGTGCCGCTCTACCATCCAACGCACCGCGCGGTTCATCCACGCGGGACGGCCGACGCGCTCATCGGCGCCATGCGCGGCTCGACTACGCTCGCCGAACATTAGCCCATGGATTGGCAGCGCAAGAAACTCATCCCCGTGCCATCTAGGTAAACTATCGATCAAGTCCAGATAGGCCACAGGGTCATTTGCGTCCTCACCGATTTTCAGATCCGAGCCATAAAGTAGATCGGTGCGTTGAGCTAGCTCCTCCACCGAGATACCGGAAGCAAGAACTGCCTCCTTCTCTACCCAATCAGCCAAACCCAACCCCCAGCGCCCTGCTCTAACATCCACTGCAAGGTCATCCCATAGGGCCATTTCAGACGTTCCAGCAATGAGCGGCGCCAAAAGAGGCCAGGGCGCAAAGGACCTAGCAATCGCCCCTACATCACCCACATCAGCCAAGGAGGCGGTCGTCAGTACATCTATCATCGATTCCACGCTCGGCGAATTTACAAATACAACCATGGCCTTGAGGAAATTCCATTCCGGTCCACTTCCCGAGATATCAAGAATCTCCTGCAGGAAAGGAAGATTTTGGCTTACCGAGATTACCTCAATTCTCACCAAGGTACGACCCTCGGACTCTACAGGAATCTCAAATCTCAGAGCCTGCAGTCGGCGATTTCCAATACCATGCAACTGCTCTAGCCAGATCGGCGGATCCGGCGGACTCTGCCAAATGGAAGCGATAGATCGCGGTGGGCCAATATGCGAAAGAGCCAACGGCGAAAGCCTCAACAACGAAGAAATAAGCGCCTGCCTCAACAGGCCGGGCCTCCCCTCAGAAAGGAACAAAATCGATCTTAACTGCTCTATTTCCGCCGCTTCAACAATCGAGTCAAGATCACGCACCCAAGGTAGTTCAAAATTCGCGCCAAAATCTATTAGCTTGGCTGCAGAAAGAGCTGCGACCCTACAAGAGCTTCCTTGGCCATCACCGTACCTCTCACTAATTTCATCCAAGAACACAGATGCCGTTGTATCACTGTAGGTGGACAGCAGCCGCTTCCAGTGATCGAGGTCTTCCATACCAATTGCCCGAAAGGCAAGTCGTGTCAACATCCTAGAGAAGATAGGCTGTCGAGCCGCTGGTCCATCTTCTAGAAGCTCCAGAGCCAAACGTGATCCCGCCAAGGTATTCATGCTCAGCTCATCCGCTACGTCATCATTAAGTTCTGCACAAATCGACGTAACCTTTTCGCGAAGATACTTACGACCGGTAGCCGTGAAACATCTACCAGCCGCAAAAAGAAGTACATTCCGCCAACTCGATATGGGCGCGATGTGACGAAGTCGACTCTCGATTACATCGTCCTTGCCCTCCAAAATTCCTTCCGCAGCCATGAATTCCTGAAGTGATCGAATCTCGAAACCAACCCTGTCGGACTCCAATCCGACCAGAAAGACCAGCCGATGAGCAGCCGCATCTATAATCCTCTGAGCCAGCGAACCGAGAATAGGCTCCTCATGTCCCTCCTTTTTAAGGTAGTTCAACACGATTGAGGAAAACTGCTCAGTCGTTAGCTTTGCGTCCGTGCTGCCAGAACGCTCACATTCGATCTGCAGAACCAAGCCGACCTGGTTGTGAATTGCATCGATATCGCTGCGAAAGTCGCGAAGAACAGTCGCCGCCGGGATTTGCCTTTCAATCTCCCGCTGATAAATGAGATTGTAGTATTCGCTAAAGAGAGCCCACCTTTCCTGAGGAGGTTGACCCATCCGGTCAACCAACAACGTCATGATTGTCACCTGCAATGGGCTCTGCATCAAGCGCGCCGTTGCAGATTCTACAGATGCACGCTTGAGTCGACTGATGACTTTCTCATACCGAGCGGGATCCGAGCCGAAGCGAATCTGTGTTAGCCGCTCTGCATATTCGAGCGCGATTTTCGGTGGCAAAGGAACGAGATAGAGATGACGATACAAGTCCGGCGAGAAGTCATCGTTATAGCCCTGCGGCCTACTCGTCGCGATTATCAGAATATCAATGCCCTCCGCCGTGGCATCAATGCGGAAATCGCGAACGCAATTTAGTACTTCTGCACGGTTGGTAGAGGAGGGAACCTCGTCCAATCCATCCAGAACCAACAAGGAAGGATGGAGCAGCATGAGTTCTCGGACGTCACTAGACTCAAGCGTGGCGGCAACCCTCTTCGAGATATATTTGGAAAGGTAATCAAGCAGGCCATCACAGGTCCCACTCGCAAGCCTCTCAGCAAATTCGCTTAGAACGATTCGAAATGGCAGCCGCTTGGCAACCGGCATTGGAAGTCGACCAGATCGCCACTGCTCCCTGATATCCATCAGGGCAAGGCGCGCCGACTCCTCAATAGCGATCCCCTCAACCTCGGAGAGTAATGCAGTTCGGTAAATTTGACATACAAATTGCCCTAACGTTGTCTTTCCCTGCCCCGGACCTCCTACCAAAACATATCTACCGGCGTCCCGCTTGCCCTCATTCTTGTCAAGGTTGAGTCGCCGCACGCTAGATAACGGCTCATCGCCAGCAGCCACCATAAGTGATGCAAAATTCTCTCCCCTTTCAAGGTAATACAGAAACGATTCATCTACTCCATTCACTTGGACGTGCGAAACCGGCAGATCGACGAAAACCTGCGAGAGAGGAATCTTGTCGTCCGCAGAGTTGCCGGCCTGTTCAAGCTTTGCGTTCCGGTCGGCAGCTAGATCACTCTGCAAGAGTTTCACTAGAACTTTGTGGAAATCCGGACGTCGGCCGCTCAACTGCTCCGCAAGATCGTACAGAACATCACCAGCAGCAATCCACGCGAAGTTTGATCGCCGAACGTCAAGATTATTGTCTAGCAGAATGCGAATTTTGTCGTAATCCCAAACGGCATAACCTTTAAGGGAATGCTTTTGCGCAAATGCTGACAAGATTGTTTCAATTTTATCTCTAGATCCAGAGTCCTGCACCGCCGTGAGCACTACATTAGTTGCAAAGATATAGTATTCGGGAATTCTTCTCGGGTTTTTTCTTTCTTCAAATGCCGCCAACTCTTTCGCTAGTTCCAGTTCCGCCCAGGTCCCGTCTTTTACTCCATCCCGTTGCTTAAACTTCGCCTGAATAATCCCATATCCATCCCACTTATCACCATCCGCGCCGTAATTCGTCCGGCCCGAGAAGGTCGCCTCGCGCCCTCCGTCTGGGCCGTCACCGAAAGGAGTAACATGGTTTCCTACCTCCTTCAGCGATAGCGCTTGAACTAGATGTTCGAAAGTGCGGGTGGACAGGCCACTCAACCGATAATCCACTCAAGGGCTCCTTCCAGCCTTCACCGCCACCGTGATTCGATGGCGAACGCATCAGTCCGCGCAGATTACACGCAGTTGCATCACGATCACTTGCCCCGCCTGTTGAACTGCCGAATCTTTCTCTCCTGGATCAAGGGCGCCGCAAGCGGCGCCGCGTCGCCGGTGGCCTGCTGGCGGCCTGCGGCCGGCATCGGCCACCGGCGACGCACATGCTGGGCGACTTGTCGGAGTTGAACGCTTCTAGCGTCTCGGCATGGTTTCTTCCGACGATGCCCATGTCGCGCCGGAGCTGGACGCGGATGAGAGTGAGGCGCTGGAGCGGTATCAGCGCTCGATCAGCCGACTCACCTTCTGTTTCGATGAGCGGCCCCACGCGCTCTACAACCGCAGCCTCGTAGGGAGGCTCAGTGGCCAGCCTCAGGCGGTCGAGATGCTGATCTGGGGGCCGGTGGTGGGGCAGGAGGTCGCGGTTGCCATCGAGTGCGACCAAGGCCGGCACGCCGTGGGCACCGGTGCGGTTGAGCGGTTCGCGGAGAAGCTGGTGGACATCGCGGCGGACTGCGGCATCCTCTACGCCGTATCTGGATTCACCACGACGGCCCGAGCCCGCGCCGCCAGGATGCGGCACCCGGCGATCATGCCGATCGCGCTCAACCGCCCCGGTCGCAACCGAGAGCCGATGATCCCTGGGCAGCGTCAGCCGGCGCAGGAAGCTGGGTTTCTTCCGCCGCATGACGCGGAGGAGATCACGGAGATGGACTTCATGCTCTACCTCTGGCTGCGGCCCGGCGAGTCGGTCTGAGAAACGCCCGCGGCGCCGGAGCGTGACGATCGCGTGGGTGGCTGGGTTGCGTCGTGGCGTCCGGCGATCGGCTGCCGCGCCGCTGCGCGGCTTGCCACCGGTCTGCTCGGGTCGGCTTTCGCGCGGTGCCGGACGCGGACGGCAAGTGCCCCGGACCGCTTGCGATCCGGGGCAGTGAGGCCGCCGCCGGCGCTGACGCGCCATGCGGCGGCGGCCGAGACGCCGTGCCACTAACTCAGGCCGCAACCGGCCCCGTACGGTCATGATCGGGCAGCACGTCACCCGCTTTCACCAGGCAAAACCGGACGATCATCCCAACGCGGCGAGATCTTCCAAACTGATTACGCGGGTTCGATTCCCGTCGTCCGCTCCACTTCCGGTCAGCCTGTCAGCGGAGAGCGCTGACCAGGGCGTTCCGCATAATTCCTGGGGGCCGAGCCCCCAGACCCCCACGGTGCGGATGCTGACGTTCCGGCATGGTTGATCTTGCGAGCCAGTAGTGGAGCAGAGCCTACTGTCGCCCTACGGCTGAGTGGCTAAAACGCCAGGCAGGTCTCCGAACCGGGCTTGGGCGTCCGAGGTGATGACGGTACGTCCGGTCTCCGATGCGTGAGCGGCGATGATCAAATCGTGTGCGCCGCGTGGCGTTCCACTCCGTCGTACGTGCGCGATGAGGCGGGCATGATGGGCGGCTGTCGCCTCCGTATATTCGAGCACGTCGACGGACGAAACGATCGCCGCCAGCGCCCGCGCCCGATCGGCTGCACGGGCAGCGCTGTCGGCAAGCTCGATGCCGACACGATATTCGGCGATGGTGACCGCGGCGACCGCGAGTTCGTCGTCATCGAAAACGGCACGGTCGATCTTCCCGCGCTCATAGGCGATGAGCACGTTGGTATCGAGGATCAGGCGCCGGCCCACGGGTCCGTCTCATCGTTGCTGACGTAGGTCAGGGCCTCGGCGACGTCATGCTCGAACTCGTCATCGGGCGGTGGGACCTCGGACAGCGCGGCACGAAGGTCGCGGCCGGTTCGCCGGCGGGCCGGGCGGATCTCGGCGATGGGGCGGCTTCCGCGCGTCACGGTAACGGTCTCGCCGTGCTCGATCGCGTCGAGCAGATCAGAGAACCGTCGCGACGCCTCGGTGGCGGAGATAGTTCGCATGGCACCACCATATCTGATTATCAGATTTCAGGAAGAGATTCCTCGTCAGAGCTGGGCGGGCGCCCCACAGGACCGGACTCTGAGGAACGGCCTCGCGCCTCGCGCAACATCGCAGCGACGGCCAACGCGCGTGCCACCAATCCAGGCCACCACTGGTCGCGTTCGGACAGCACGACACCCGTTTTCACCAGGCAGAACCGGACGATCACCCCAGCCCGGCGAGATCCTCCAAAGGGATTACGCGGGTTCGATTCCCGTCGTCCGCTCCACTTGGGGTTGGTGTGTCAGCGGAAGGCGCTGACCAGGGCGTTCCGCATGCTGCCTGGGGGCCGAGCCCCCAGACCCCCACGGTGCGGATTGCTTGCGTTCCGGCGTGGTCGATCTCGGGTGCCATTAACGTGCCGTTGGCGACTAGGGCTGGTTCCTGCTGGCCGTCTTGGGCTGCGTCGAGACTGCCAGGGTGTTACCGGTGTGGCGCAGGTCGTGGAAGTGGGAGTCGGCCGGCATCCTTGGCCGCCTTGAGTGCATCCTCCCACTTGACCGCGCGGCGGAAGTTGCCGGTGCGGAGCAGCGCGCCCTCGTCACCGTCGTCGTCGTGCTCTTTCGGGTGCGCTTCGAGCGTGGCGCGGGCGATTACCGGAAGAGTGACCACGCGGCGGACGGCGGCGGACTTGGGTTGGCCGAAGATGAGTTCGCCTTGAGCGCGGCGCGGCGACCGGTTGAGCGATCAGGCGTCTATGGCGAGTCGCCGCTGGGGGCCAGGCTCGTTCGGGTGCCAGCCAGCAGCGAGGGCGGTCCGCACGGCGTTCTCGACGATGCGGGGTGTGATCGCTCGTCCCGGGATTTCCAGCCAGTTGTCCGGGCGGTGCCAAGGGGTGAAGACCACGAGGGTTCGGCCCGGATCTACGGCCAGTTCGACCGCGAAGGTGAGCACTGCGCCGATAGCTTGGCTGTAGCTGGGCTTGTGGCGCACCTTCCAGCGGAAGGTGGTGTCGTCGATGGTGAGCAGGCGACTGCCCTTCTTCACGATGGCCATGCATGTCCTCCACTGGGCCGGAATCTGGCGGTGAGCTGATTGAGTCTGCACCTCGCCGACCGCCTGGGCGACGCCTTTCCGGCGAGCGGTCCGCGGGGGCAGGTCCCGACGATCGCTGCGGGTGGCTAAGTGCCGTGGTGGATTCCGGCGATCGGCTGCCGCGCCGCTGAGCTGCTTTCCGGTTCCCTTGGGCTCGATTCCCGTCGTCCGCTCCGCTTGGGGTGTCGGCGGAGTGCGCTGACCAGGTCGTTCCGCACGAAACCCGGGGGCCGAGTTCCCAGACCCGCACGGTGTGGATGCTTGCGTTCCGGCGCTGTTGGTCTTGCCTGCCGTTGGCGATCAGGTGGGCGGCGAGATCTTCGGAATCAGCTTGTTATCGCAGGTCGGGGGTCGGTTTGCGCGATTTGCCGTATGGATTTGCTGCGTAGTTCGCGTGGGCCGTGCGGCGTTAATGTCGGCCGGAGTCGCGGATTCGGTTTCTGCCGGTGGTCATGGCGCGCAGGTCGATGGTGGCGGGCCAGGGCCAATCGGCTTGGAATAGGCGGTCGCCCTGGAAGACCGTTTGGTAGCCGGAAGCGTTCAGGCGGTGGGCGGTCAGCGTGACCTGGGCGGCGTCGGGGTCGATGAGCCAGTAGGCCGGGACGCCGGCGTGGGCGTAGAGGTCGGCTTTCTCGCCTCGGTCCCGGTCCTGGGAGTCGGGGGACAGCACCTCGGCCACGAGCAGCAGGTGCCTCGCCGGGATCGTGGTGCGGCCGAAGTGCCGCAGGGGTGCGATCACGACGTCCGCGCGGGGTGCGTTGTGTCGGTCGACCTCCAGCGACATGTTGCACAGCGGCAGGAAGTTCGCCCAGTCGTGCCGTTCCGGCTCCAGGGCGTCGGCGAGCTTTCGGCAGATGATCTGATGCAGTCCGGAGAGCGTCAGCGGGTACAGGTTGCCGTTGATGAGTTCATGGCGCAGGGTCCGGCCCGAGTCGGCCAGGTCACTGACGGTCATCGCTCCTCGCATCGGCATGCGGTCAACATAATCGACTATGCGGTCGCCCGCCGCCCCTCTCCCCCGATCGAGCGAACGGTGCCATGTCGGCGCACGAGCGCGTGCCGTGGTCGCCCGTCCGAAGGCAGTCGCGCGGACGCGGCCTACCGGTCGGGGAGTTCGTACCGGTACCTGGTAGGTGAGAGGTCACCGTCCGCCGGCTTCCACGACTTGGCGCGTAGAGATCGGCTCCAAGGTCTTCGATCGGGCGATCGGTGATTTCCATCCAGAAACGCTCATCGGGCTGGCCAGCCCACCAGAGGTCCAAAGCCACCGCGTCATTCTGCACGCTCACCGGATCCTGGTGCGGCCGGCGATCGGCTGCCCATGCAGCGGTGCGGTCTACCAGCTGGTCGTCTGCCGCACGGAGTGGATCGCATCGCGGCGAGTCGCTCCGGTGTGGGGTGTGACTTTCGTGTACCGGGGGTGCGCTGAAAGGTGCAGTTCGCGGGCGGGTGGGTCCGTATTTTCGCGGACGCGGTGCGGGGGTGGGTGCTGCCACGCTTCTTGCACGTCGGCCGGTCGAGGCCGATCGTTCGAGGGGAGTGGGCATGACGTTCTCGCCGTGGTCCAGGCGGTTTGTCGCATATCTCGTTGACTCGCTCGCTGTGACGCCGTTCTTTCTGGCGGCGGGGCTGATCGACGGGTCGCAGAATCTGGTGCTCTATTACGTGCTGGCGGGGGTCGGGTTCGCGATATGGGCGTACAACCGGTGGTGGCTGACGGGGCGGACGGGGCAGAGTTGGGGGCGCCGGCTCGTCGGTATTCGGCTGGTGGGTGCGGAGACGGAGCAGCCGATCGGGCCGCTGAGGGCGACGGTGCGGGATTTCGCGCACATACTCGACGATCTGATTCTGTACGTGGGCTATCTGATGCCGCTCTGGACGCGCAAGCGTCAGACGCTGGCGGACAAGGTGATGGGTACGGTCGTCATCCGCTGATCGGGTGCGGGAAGGACTGCGGCAGGCCGAGGCGGCGGCGCTGGGCCGGGACGTTGGCGAGGAGGTCGGCCTGCGCGCCGAGCGGGTCCTCCGCCAGGCGGCGGCGCCAGTGGTCGGCCTCCGCGGCCAGGTCGGTCAGCCGCGCGGGGCCGAGCCCGGCCGGGCGGGTGCCCTCGTGGAGTCGCGGCGCCACCATCGCGGTGAGGCCGTCCAGACTGGACAGCGCGTCGTCGAACCGCTCCAGCAGGATTTCGGTCAGCGCCTGCGCGTGCAGCCGGTAGGGGTCGGACGCGCCGGCGCGGCAGTGGTCCACGTAACCGGCCAGGGTGCCGTACGCGGCGAAGTGTGGCAGCGCGCGGGAGCGGATCGCCTCGGCCAGGTGGTGCATGGCCGGCTCGGCGGACGCGGGGGTGCGCAGCGAGGTGCGGGGCAGGCGCAGGTCGAGCGCGTCGTGGACGCGCCAGCCGGGGTGGCCGGCCGGGAGGTAGAGCGGGTGCAGCACGGCCCGGCCCTGGACGATGGCGCGGGCGATCAGGCCGATCGGCTCGGCGACCAGTTCCTCGTCGAAGACGAGCCAGCGGCCGGGCAGCGACGGCAGCGCGTACCGGACGACCGCGTCGCGCCAGATCGGGCCGGGGCGCAGCTTGATCGGGCGGTCGCCGTGCGGGGCGGTCCACGGGATGCGCAGCGCGTCCAGCCAGGGCTGGAACGGGCCGCCGGGGTGGTCCAGCAGGGCGGCCGGGCGGCGGGTGCGCCGCCGGGCGCGTTTCAGATCCGCGGTGGGTACGCCGTAGAGGTCCGCGAGCGCGGTGATCGATTCCGGGCCGTCGAGCATCCGGCCGCGCCACCAGCCGCGGCCGGGCGAGACCGCGGCCGGCACGTCCAGCAGCACCAGCGGGTCGGCGAAGCGGACGCCGAGGCCGGACGGCTGAATCCGCACGTTGTGCACGCGCCTGGCGGCGCCGGAGCGCCCGTCCAGCACGATCTGCTCGGCACCGTCGGTGCCGTAGTCGTAGGCGATGAACGCGCGTACCGCGTGTTCCGATGTGGACAGCAGCGTCACGATGAGCCGGGCGAGTTCGGGGCCGACGTCGCCGGTGGTGAGTTCCAGGCGCCGCCGGTCGTGGTCCAGCGGTACGACCCGGGCGTAGAGCACGCCGGGGCCGTCCGCGCGGAGCACGTCGAGCACGGCGTCCAGGTCCGCGCCCGGCGCGAGGTCAACCCAGGCCGCCCCCAGCAGTGTCGCCATCCCGCCCCGCCCCGTCCTTCCGACCGGACTGCATGGTAGAGCGCGCCCACATCACGGCGCCGATCGCGACGGCGACCACCACGAGGCCGAGCTTCAGCCCGGTCTTGCCGAACAGCAGTGCGCCGGCGGCGCGCAGGGCCTGGCCGAACCAGTGGTTCGGGTCGCCGAGGTCGTGCCAGGACGTCGTGGTGCCGGTGAGCCGCCAGCCGGCCCAGATCAGCGTCGTGGCCAGGACCGCGGTCACCGCCGCGCCCGCGATCAGCTTCCGGTTGCTCCGCACCTCGGCCACCTCGTTCGTCGTCATGCCTCGAATCTACGAACGGATCGGGTGTGATGAATCGCCCGTGAGGCGGGCAGCGGTCTCTATCGGAGGGTAGAGAGGTACCGTGCGGCCATGGCCGGGAACGTGACAGTGATCGTCTGCGGGGCGCCGCTCGCGGTGCGTACCCCCGATCTGCTCAAGGCCCTGCTGGGCGAGGGCTGGACGCCGATCGTGATCGGCACGCCCGCGTCCCGCGCGTGGTTGCCCGAGGCCGGGGTGCGGGACGTGCTGGGTGCGCCGCCGCAGTTCGAGTTCCGGGCGCCGGGCCAGCCGAAGCAGGGCGGCCCGCCGGACGCGGTGGTGGTCTGCCCGGCCACGTTCAACACGCTGAACAAGGCGGCGAGCGGTGCCGCGGACACGTACGCGCTGGCCCGGCTCTGTGAGGCGCTCGGCGAGGGGGTGCCGGTCGTGGCAGTGCCGACCGTGAACGAGAAGCTGTGGGGCCACCCGGTCTGGCGGCGCAACCTGGCGCTGCTGGAGTCGGCCGGCACGGTGCTGCTGGACGTGCACAACGGCCGGCCCGGCCCGCGCCCGGTCGCGCCGGAGCTGGGCGGCGACCCGGGCGGGATCTTCGAGCCGTCGTGGGTGACGGAGGCGCTGCGCCCGTTCAGCCGATCCTGACGTAGTCCGCGGCCAGCTCCAGGAACGTGCGCGTCGCCGCGGTCGGGCGGCGCCGGGTGGCGGTCGCGACCGACAGCGTCCACCACAGCTCCGGGCCGTCGATCGGCAGGCCCTTCAACCCGGGATGGTCGGCGGGTACGGAGAACGCCGGCATGATCGAGACGCCGAGGCCGTGCCGTACGTACTCCGGCGCCGTGCCGATCTCGACCACCTCCAGTGCGACCCGCCGCCGCAGCCCGGCCGCCGCGTAGGCGCGGTCCACCACCACCCGGTTGCCGAACCCGGCCGGCGAGTCGATGAACGGCCGCTCGGCCAGCGCCGCCAGCGTGACCGCGTCGCCGGGCCACGACGCGGGGACGATCGCGACCATCCGTACCCGGGCCAGGGTGGTGATCGACAGGCCCGCGGGCGGCCGGTCGATGTCGGACAGGAACGCCAGGTCGAACTCGCCGTCCAGCAGCGCCTGGGCCAGCCCGGCGGACCCGCTCGGCGCGGCCCGCATGCGCACGGTCACGCCCGGGTGGTCGGCCGTGAACCGCCCGAGCAGTCCGGGCAGGTCCAGGATGGTGACGGAGGTCATGGCGCCCAGGTGCACGGTGCCGCGCAGCCCGCCGCGCACCTGCGCGACCGCGTCCCGGGCGCCCTGTGCCGCGTCCAGCACCGCGCGCGCCTCCGGCAGCAGGGCCGTGCCCGCGTCGGTCAGCGCGATCCGGTGCGGCCCGCGCTCGAACAGCTCGGCGCGCAGCTGCTGCTCCAGCGCGCGGATGGTGGCGGAGACGCCGGACTGGACGACGTGCAGGCGGGCGGCGGCGCGGGTGAAGCTCAGCTCCTCCGCGACGGCCACGAAGTACTCGAGGTGACGTAGGTCCATCACGATTCATGCTAGGCGCCAGCATGAACCATCGTTGGCGGAGATGACCGGGCCGGGGAACGCTGTGGAACGTCACCACCTTCGTGCAGAGGAGCCCTCGATGTCCGCTCAGACCCTGCCCGCGCCCGGCGCCGTGGTGCGCCGCGGTGTCGGTCACGGCACCGGATTCTGGGTCGTCGCGGCCGCGTTCGGCGTCGCCATGGCGTTCACGGTCGTACCCACCCCGCTCTGGCCCCTCTACCAGCGCGAGGCGGGCTACTCGACGCTGATGGTCACGGTCGCGTACGCCGCGTACGCGGTCGGCGTCACCGTCAGCCTGTTCCTCGCCGGCCACCTCTCCGACCGCCTCGGCCGCCGCCGCGTGCTGGTGCCCGCGCTCGGCGTCGAGATCGCCTCCGGCGTGCTGCTGCTCGCCACCACCGCGTTCCCCGCCGTGCTGGTGGGCCGCGCGCTCAGCGGCGTCGCGGTCGGCATGATCACCGCGACCGCCACCGCGCACCTGGCCGAACTGCACGCGGTCGCGCGGCCGTCGCGGGGGCGCGGCCTGGCCGAGTTGGTCGGCACCGCCGCGAACATGGGCGGCTTCGCCGTCGGCTCGCTCACCTCGGGCCTGCTGGCCGAGTGGGCCGGCGCGCCGCTGCGTACCCCCTATGCGGTGTATCTGGTGTTGCTGGCCGCGGTGGCGATCGGCCTGGCACTGGTCCCGGAGACCGTGACGCCGCCCGCGGAGCGGGTCCGCTACCGGCCGCAGCGCGTGGCCGTGCCCGCCGCCGCGCGTGGCCGCTTCGCCACGGTCGCGGCCGGCGCGTTCGCCGCGTTCGCGGTGCTGGGCCTGTTCGCCTCGGTGGCGCCCGGATTCGTCGGCGGCACCATGGGTCACCCGTCGCGCGCGCTGGCCGGGCTGGTCGCGTTCCTGACCTTCGGCAGCGCCGTGACCGCGCAGTTGGTGTTCGCGCGGGTCGCCGCGCGGCGTCAGGTGCTCGGCGGGCTGGTCTCGCTCAGCCTCGGCCTGCTCACCGCGACCGTGGCGGTGTGGTTGCCGCACCTGCCGCTGTTCCTGCTCGGCGGCGTCGCCGCCGGCGCCGGCGCCGGCCTGCTGTTCAAGGGCTCCGTCGGTACGGTGTTCGGCCTCTCCGAGCCGGCCACCCGCGGCGAGGCGCTGGCCGGCCTGTTCCTCGCCGGCTACCTCGGCCTGTCCATCCCGATCCTCGGTTTCGGCCTCGCCACCGCCGCGGTGTCGACGGAGGTGGCGCTGGCCGGCTTCGCGGCCTCGGTGGTCGCGCTGGCCGCGGTGGTCGCGGTCCGGCTGGTGCGCGAGGCGCGGTAGCCCGCGTGGGCGCGGCCTCACCGGGCGTCGAGGCCGCGCCAGCCGTCCGGGTCGACGCCGCCGGGGACCGGGCCGGCCGGCGCGTAGGGCAGGCGGGTGAAGACGAACGTGCCGACGTCGAGGTGGGTGACCGCGCCGCCGGCGTCCCGCTCGACGCGCAGGCGCTCGCCCTCGAAGTAGCCGCTGATCCCGGTCCAGGCGCCGTCCGGGTCCGGGCGCAGCCGGGTGCCGCGCGAGCCGCCGCCACGCAGCGAGGACAGCTCCAGGAAGCCGTCCGCCAGCGGGCGCAGCAGGTACGGGTTCGGCCCCCAGTACCAGGGCCCGGCCAGCGCGAGCAGGTCCGGGTCGGCCGACGGCAGCGGGCGCCACGGATCCGGGATGCGCGGCTCCCGCTCGGCGACGATCCGGATCAGGTCCGCGGTGATCACGTCGACCGGCAGGCCCGCGGTGGTGTTGCCGAGCACGACCGCGCCGACCCGCTCCTCCGCGTCGACCAGGAGCGTGGACACGAACCCGGGCAGCGACCCGGTGTGCCCGGGCAGCACCCGGCCGTCCGGCTGGCGCAGCAGTTGGGTGCCGTAGCCGTACTCCGGGGTGTGCGAGGCGCGCATCTCCTCGATCGAGTCCCGGCTCAGCACCCGGTCGTCGCCGTCGAGCAGGAACGCGCCGAGCGTCGCCAGGTCCGCGGCGGTCGACCAGAGCTGGCCGGCCGGCGCCATCCGGCCCAGATCGCGCGCCGGCTCCGGCAACAGCACGTCGGCCCAGGGGTGCACCGCCCAGCCGCTCGCGTGCGGCGCGACCGGCTGCGAGCCGGTGCGGCGCATGCCGAGCGGCTCCAGGACCTCGCGGTGCAGCACGTCGCTCCAGGAGGCGCCGCGGACCCGCTCGATCAGCGCGCCGAGCAGTGCGTACCCGGGGTTGGAGTAGTGGAAGCGCAGGCCGGGCGGGAACACGTACGGCGTGGGCGGGAGCACGTCCGCGAGCTCGGGCCGCAGCTCGCCCGGCGTCCGCTCCCACCACGGGCCGGGCGGCTCCGCGGCCAGCCCGGCGGTGTGCGCCAGCAGCGCCCCGATCGTGGCCCCGCCCGCGGCGGTGCCCGGCAGGTGCGCGTCGAGCGCGTCGTCGAGGCGCAGCCGTCCCTCGTCCCGCAGCCGCAGCACCAGGATCGCGGTCAGCGTCTTGGTGATCGACCCGATCCGGTACTGCGTGTCGCCGTCCGGGGTCCGGCCGTCGACCGTGCCCCAGCCCTCGGCCCACACCGTGCGGCCGTCCCGCATCACGGCCGCGACCACCGAGGGGGTGCGCCCCTGGGTCTGGCCGACGGCGAGCCGGTGACGGAGGGCGCGGCGGGTTTCCGGCAGCAGATCCGACATGCCCCCCAAACTACGGCCACCGGCTCGGAATTGGCTCTCTGAGCGGATGCGGCGGCCACCGGATGATCGATGGATGCGACCTGAGACCCGTGCGGTGCATCCCCGTCGTCCGGAGCCGACCGGCAGCACCCCGATCACGACGCCGCTCTACCAGACCTCGACCTGGATCTTCGACGATCCGGACGTGCTCGCGGACGCGTTCCACACGCCGACCGGGCCGTTCCTCTACTCGCGGATGACGAACCCGACCGTGCGCGTGCTGGAGACCGCGGTGGCCGACCTGGAGGGCGGCGCGGCGGGCCTGGCCACGTCGTCGGGGATGGGGGCGATCAACCTCGTGCTCCAGGCGTCGCTGCGCGGCGGCGACCACGTGGTGGCGCAGCGGCGGCTGTACGGCGGCGCCGCGGCCACGTTGCGCGACCTGGGCGAGCGGTTCGGCGTCGAGGTCGACTACCTGGACCAGGCGACGCCGGAGGCGCTCCGCGACGCGCTGCGGCCCGGCCGGACCAAGGTCGTCTACCTGGAGACGATCTCCAACCCGACCGGGTACGTGGCGGATCTCCCGGCGCTGACCGCGGCGGCACGGGCGGCGGGCGCGGTGACGGTGGTGGACAACACGTTCGCCACGCCGCTGCTGTGCCGGCCGATCGCGCACGGCGCCGACATCGTGGTGCACTCGCTGACCAAGTACCTGGCCGGGCACCACGACGTGGTCGGCGGCATCGCGGTGTTCGCCGAGACCGCGCGCTACGAGTCGGTCTGGCACCACGGCGTGGAGTTCGGCGTGGCGGCGGACCCGTTCTCGGCGTGGCTGACCGTGCGCTCGCTGCAGACGCTGGCGCTGCGCATGGAGCGGCACTGCGCGAACGCGGCCGTGGTCGCCGCGCGGCTGGCGGCGCACCCGGCGGTCGAGCGGGTGCACTATCCGGGGCTGGCCGCGCACCCGACGCACGAGATCGCGCGGCGCCTGCTCACCGGCGGGTACGGCGGCACGTTCGCGTTCGACCTGGCCGGCGGGCGGAGTGCCGGGACCGCGGTCAGCAAGCGGCTGCGGCTGGTGGAGCTGGCGCCGTCGCTCGGCGGCACCGGCACCACGCTGATGCACCCGGCCAGCACGTCGCACCGCCAGCTCGACGAGGCGCAGCTCGCCGCGGTCGGCATCGGCGAGGGGACGATCCGGATCTCGGTCGGCATCGAGCACGTCGAGGACGTCTGGAGCGACCTGGAGCAGGCGCTGGCCTAGGTGTGCTGGCCGGGAGGAGTCCAGGCGTCCCGTGCGGGACGCCTGGATCACCCGGCGGTCAGGGCAGCGCACGGAGGAACGGCGCGTGCGAGTTCCGGAACTCCCATCCGTAGTAGCGGTCCCAGTTGATGGACCAGGTCATCAGGCCGCGGAAGTTCGGGTTGGTGCCGCTGCGTGGCGTGTACGACCCGCAGGAGACGCCCTTGACCAGGCAGTTCACCGCCTCCTGGATGGCCGCGGGGCCGACGTATCCGTTGCCGGCGCTGACCGAGGACGGCGCGCCGAACGCGACCTGGTCCTCGCGCAGCGCCGGGAACACGTTCGCCGCGTTGCCCGCGACCGGGAAGCCGGCCAGCAGCATGTCGGTCATCGCGATGTGGAAGTCCGCGCCGCCCATGGTGTGGTAGGCGCCGTCGAGGCCCACGATCGGCCCGGAGTTGTAGTCCTGCACGTGCAGCACCGTGAGGTGGTCGCGAAGGGCGTGGATCACCGGGAGGTACGCACCGGAGCGCGGATCCTGGCCGCCCCACGGCCCGGAGCCGTAGTACTGGTGGCCGAGCTGGACGAAGAACGTCTCCGGCGCCATGGTGAGCACGAAGTTCGCGCCGTACCGGGCCTTCAGCGTCCGTACCGCGGAGATCAGGTTGACGATCGCGGGCGTGGTCGGGTTCCGGAAGTCGGTGTCGCCGGTGTTCAGCGACAGCGAGTGGCCCTCGAAGTCGATGTCCAGGCCGTCCAGTCCGTACCGGTCGATGATCGCGGCGACCGAGGTGACGAACGCGTCGCGGGCCGCGGTGGTGGTCAACTGCACCTGGCCGTTCTGGCCGCCGATCGAGATCAGCACCTTCTTGCCCTGCGCGCGCTTGGCCTGGATCGCGGCCTTGAACTCGGCCTCGGTCTCGACGTTCGGGCACTCCGCGACCGGGCACAGGCTGAACCGGATGTCGCCGGAGGTGGCGGTGGTCGGCTCACCGAACGCAAGGTTGATGATGTCCCACTCGGCCGGCACGTCCGCCATCCGCAGGTAGCCCGAGCCGTTGGCGAAGCTGGCGTGCAGGTATCCGATCAGCGCGTGCTTCGGCAGCATGCCCGGGTTCGGCGTGCCGGGCGGCGTGGTCGGCGGCACGCTGGGGGTCGGGCTCGGCGAGGGCGACCCGGTGGGCGATCCGGTGGGCGAGAGCGTGGGTGTGCCCCCGCCGCCGCAGGAGGCGCCGTTCAGCGTGCAGTTCACCGGCGTGCCGGCGCCGTTGGCCAGGAACCCGAAGGACACCGACGCGCCCGGCGCCACCGTCCCGTTCCAGGACCGGTTGGTGAACGTGTGGCGCTGCCCGGACGAGGTCATCAGGGCGTCCCAGTAGCTGCCCATCGTGGTGCCGGCCGGCAGGTCGAACGCGACGGTCCAGGACGTGAGCGCCGCACCGGTGCCGTTGGTGATCGTGTACTTGCCCTCCCACCCGGAACCCCAGTCCGAGGTCTTGGCGAACGTGGCGGTGACCGCCGCGGCCGAGGCGGGGAGCGCGAAGAGGACCGCGGAGGCGACCGCGGCGAGCAGGGGGATCAGGGTCAGAGCGATAGATCGAGACCGTTTCACGGCAGCCTCCTCCATCGGCGGCGGTGCACGTCACCGCGGCCGTTGGAGAATTATTAAGACTCTTAACTGATGATGTCCATGGTGCGGTCCCACATTTAGGACAGCGATAACGTTTCGGAACGCCGAGACCCGTACCCTCCGGTTCTGAGACCCTGATCTTGTGGAAGGGCTGACGGTCGGGGTGCTGGCGCCGTTCGTCGGCGGCGACTACTACGGCGGCCTGATCGCGGGCGTGACCGGGGCCGCCGCCGCGCGCGGCGGACGCGTGCTGGCCGTCCAGACCCTCGCACCCGGCGCCCGGCGCGCCGACTCCGAGGGCATCCCGGACTGGGACGCGCCCGTCGGCTGGGCGCACGCGGACGCGTTCGTCGTGGTGATCGGCGCGGTCGACGAGCAGCACCTGGCCCGGCTGCACGCCACCGGCAAGCCGGTCGTGCTGATCAGCCACCGGTCGGCGACGCTGCCGCTGCACGCGGTCCTGCCGGACAACCGAGCGGGGGTACGGGACGCGGTCACGCACCTGATCGGGCACGGGCACACCCGGATCGCGTTCGCCGGCGCGCTGAACGTGCCGGACATCCGCGAGCGGCTGGCCGGCTACCGGGCCGCGCTCGCCGCACACGGCCTGCCCGAACTGGTGATCGCCGCGGCGGACAACCACGAGCGCGGCGGGCGGCTCGCCGCGGAAACGATGCTGGCGGACGGGCTGCCGTCCACGGCCGTGGTCTGCGGCACCGACCGCAACGCGCTGGGCCTGGCCGAGGCGCTGACCGCGGCCGGGCACCGGCTGCCGGACGCGCAGGCGGTGGTCGGCTTCGACGACATCCCGGCCGCGCTGCACGCCGAACCCGCGCTGGCCAGCGTGGCACAGCCGCTGAACCGGATCGGCGCGGCCGCGGTCGCGGCGCTGTCCGACGGCGCCGGCGTCACGTACGTACCGACCGTCTTCGTGCCGCGCGAGAGCTGCGGCTGCGACCGGCCCGCGCCGCTGCCGCTGGACCCCGCGCTGGCCGCGCGGCTGGCCGACCCGGCGGTCGGAGTCGCGGAGGTCGCGGACGCGCTGCGCGGCCACCTGCTCGCGGAGCTGGACCAGGCGCTGTACGGCCTCGTCCCGGACCGCCGCGCCCGCGCGATCCTGCTGCGGGTGGCGCAGGCCCAGGCGCGGGCGAACTTCGGCGACATCCGCTACCTCCAGGACACGCTCAACGCGCAGTACCAGCTCGGCACGGAGCTGCTGCGCACGGACGAGCAGGACCCGCGCGCGCTCGGCTGGCTGCGCCGGCTGCCGGTCCGGGCCGGCTGCCTCGGCCTCTGGAGCCGGGACGGGCACCGCGCACTGGAGATCTCCGGGGCGTTCCACTGCGAGACCGGGCCGAGCCCGGCCCCGGTCGAGGACTTCCCGCCGGCCGGGCTGTTCGCGGCCGCCCGCCCGGAGGCCGGCGAGATCGTCTTCGTGATCTCGGTGCGCAGCGTGGCACAGGACTGGGGGCTGCTGGCCACGGTCGCGCGCATCCAGGACAAGACGCCGCCCGGCCGCGAGCCGATGAACCAGTCCGGCGCGCTGCTCGCCGTCGCGCTCGATCAGGAGTTCATGCTCCGCTCCCTGCGCGACCAGGAGGAGCGACTGCGGCGGACCGCGCTCTACGACCAGCTGACCGGGCTGCCCAACCGCGGGCTGTTCCTGGACCGGCTGCGCCGCGCGGTGGACCGGGCCCAGCGCGACCCGGCGTACACGTTCGCGGTGCTCTTCCTGGACCTGGACGGCTTCAAGTCGGTCAACGACACGCTCGGCCACGCGGCCGGCGACCAGCTGCTGGTGCAGACGGCCGCGCGCATCTCCGCGCTGCTGCGCGACACGGACACGGCCGCGCGGTTCGGCGGCGACGAGTTCCTGGTGCTGCTCGACGACATCGACGGCCCGCAGGGCGCCGCCGCGGTCGCGGAACGCGCGCACCTGGCGCTGGCCGAACCCTTCGAGCTGCACGAGGGTACGGCCCGGGTGTCGGCCAGCATCGGCAGCGCGCTCTCCACCGACGGCCATCCGAACGCGGAGGCGCTGCTCCGGGTCGCCGACTCCACCATGTACGAGGCGAAGTCCGCCCACCGGGCGTCGGCGCCCCCGGGTGCGACTCGGTTGCCGATTGGTCTCAGCCCGGTGGACGAACGGCCGACGAGGGAGGCATGAGCGAGCTCGCGGGCGAATCATCAGCTCAGCGCCGACCACACGGACACCGCAGCCTGAAGGGGCGGCCCGGCACGAGTGGGCTCGCGAGCGAATCATCAGCTCGGCGCGGCGTGGGGGGCGGTCCGGCATGAGCTCCGGAGCCCTGGACGTGGTGGTCACCGGCGGCGGCACGCCCGCGGAGCTGAAGGCCACGCTGGAGGCGCTGCGGCCCGCGCTCGGCGTGCGCGACGAGGTGGTGTGCGCGGTGCCGCCCGGCCGCGCCGACCTGTCCCGGGTCGTCGCCGCGCTCCCCTGGGTGCGCGAGGTGCCCGGCGGCCGTGCCGAGGCGGTCGCCGCGACCGCGCACGACCTGCTGCTCCTGGTCGACGGCGACATGATGCTGCCCCGCCACTGGCTGGACGCGGTCCGCGAGGCGCTGGACGACGGCACCGTGGTCGCGGCCGGCCCGCGCTGCATCGGCTCGATCGGCCCGCAGCGCGCCGAACTGGACCCGCCCGCGGGCGTACGCGAGCTGCGCGACCTGGCCCGCGACTGGCGCGAGCGGCACCGCGGCCGGCGGTACGACGTGGACCGGCTCGGCCCGGTCTGCGTGGCGCTGCGCCGGTCGGCGCTGCTCGCGGCCGGCGGCCCCACCCCGGACCTGCCGTACGAGCGGCTGCGCGACCTCGGCCGGATCGTGCTGGTGGACGACGCGCTGGTCGCGCACGCCGGCTCGGCCGCGTGCGGGCTGCGGGTCGCCACGGAGTCGCCGCTGCTGCTCTCCGCCAGCATGATCGTCCGCGATGAGGCGCGCGGAATCGGCGCCGCCGTCGACGCGATCACGCCGTTCGTGGACGAGGTGGTCGTCTACGACACCGGTTCGCTGGACGACACGGTCGCGGTGGCGCGCGCGCACGGCGCCCGCGTGATCGAGGGTTTCTGGGACGAGCACTTCGGCGACGCCCGCAACCGCGCGATCGCGCACTGCACCGGCCGCTGGGTGCTCTGGGTCGACGCCGACGAGATCGCGGTCGGCGACCCGGCCGTGCTGCGCCGGCGGCTGTCCGGCCCCGGCCCGGCCGCGTACCGGCTGCGGCAGGTCAACGAGTACGCCAACGGCACCCAGGTGGTGGTCTTCCCGCGCCTGTTCCAGCGCGACGCGGTGCGGCTGGCCGGCCGGCTGCACGAGCAGGTGGTGGACCGGATCACCGGCGGCCCGGCCGGCGGCCCGGAGATCGGCGACGTGGAGCTGCGGCACGCCGGCTACCAGTTCGCCACGTTCGTCACCAAGGACAAGGCCGAACGCAACCGCCGGCTGGCGCTGCGCGCGGTCGAGGACCGGGTGATGGCCGCGGACGCGCTGGTCAACCTGGCCCGCGCCGAGTACTCCGCCGGCAACCTGGAGGCGTCCGTCGACGCGGCCCGCCGCGGCCTGGACGCGGACGGGCGCCGCCCGGTCCGCATCAAGCTGCTGACCACGCTGATCCGCGCGAGCACCGCGCTCTCCCGGGTGGACGACGCGCTGCGCGCCCTGGACGAGCTGCGCACGCTCGCCTCCAAGCAGGTGACCGTCGACCACATGGAGCTGCTGGTCCGATACGCCGAGGGCGACGACGAACGGGTGGTCGCGCTGGCCCGGGCCGTCCCCGAGCTGGCCGAGGACGACGGCGCCGTGCTGGTCGCGCGCAGTCAGCTCGCGTCGTACGAGATCCACAGCCTGATCCGCCTGGGGCGCACCGCCGAGGCCGCGGACCGGCTGCGCTCGGAACTGCGGGCCGGCCGCATCCCGATGCCGGTGGTCGGCATGGCCGACACCATGCGCCAGGCCGGCTCCGACGCCGCCGAGCTCGCCGCGCACGTGCCGCCGTCCGGCCTGCGCGCGATGATCCACGAGATGGGCCAGGCCCCGGTCTCCATCGCCGAACCCCTGGCCGACGGCCTGTGGCACCGCTTCCCCGACGACCGGACCGTACTCGCGTTCGCCGCCTGGCTCGGCCCGCGCATGCCGGTGCTGCGCGCCCTGGAGTGGTCGTCCCGCCTCCGCCGCGCGGGTCACGACGCGCAGTGCCCGCTGCTCGGTGTGGCCCGCAACCCGGACCGTACCGCCCGCGACCGCTCCCTGGCCGCGGCCGTCGCCTTCGAGACCTTCCACGACCCCGGCGCGATGCCCCTGCTCTCCACAGCCCTCGACGAGATCCCACCCGACGAGGAAACCGCCGTCCTGGACGAACTCCGCCTGATCGCCCCCGGCATCGCCGCCGCCGTCGAGCCCGCCACCTGACCCCACCGCGCGCCAGCCCTCGTCGTCGATCTAGGGCGGAATCCAGCGCTTCGATCTCCGTTCACGCGAATCCGCCCTAGATCGACGAAGGCTGGCGGGCCGGAGGCGGGCCGGAACGGGACCGCGCCGGAAGCGGGGAGGCGGTCGCTGGGCGTCCCCTAGTGCGGCTGGTGGACGGCGGGGTAGCGGAGGAAGGCGGCGTAGTCGAGTTCGCCGATCAGGTCCGCGAGTGGGCCGGGGCCGGTGCGGCGCTGGCGGGGGATGAGACGGGGGTGTGGGATGAAGGAGACGGCGAGTACCGCGGGGTCGTGGGTGTGGGCGGCGCGGCTGGTGGCGGGGGCGGTGAAGCCGGCGCAGGAGTAGAGGATGCCGCGGTCGGCGCCGATGTCCTCCAGTTTGGCCACGAAGTGGTCTACGGAGGCGATGCCGACCGGGCGGTTTTGCTGGCGGCATTCGACCGCGACGGTGACCGGCAGGCCCGCCACCGCGCCGTAGATCATCACCTGGACGTGCCGGGGTGATCCGCTGAGCCGGCCCGCGTGGCGCCGGTTGTAGACGACCTGGGCGTAGTCGAACGCGGCGAGCAGCCGGGTCAGCGATTGCTGGTAGCGCTGGAGCTGACTGTCGGTGGGAGACATCCGCCGACGCTACGAACGAGGGTCGGGCCGGTGTCGCCCTGGTTGTCCGTTGGTCGTTCGATCGTGCCCGGTTACTACCCGTCAGGGGGTCCAGAGGTCGGCGGTGCCGCCGAGGCGCAGGAAGATCGCGAAGTCGGCCTGGTCGACCTCGGTGGAGTCGTGCGGCGGGAGCGCGTCGCGGATCAGGCGGCCGTCGCCGAGCGTGATGGCCATGACCGGTGGGGTCTGCGCGTGGGCGGCGCGGGCGCGGGCCCGGTCGGTGAAGCCGGTGCACGAGTAGATGACGCCGCGGTCGGCGCCGATGTCGAGCAGCTTGCCGATGAAGCGGTCGACGGCGCCGACGTCGGCCGGGCGGCGCCGGCGCTGTACGCATTCGACGGCCGCGGTGACGTGGACGCCCAGGACGGCGCCGCGGACGAGGACGTCGACGCGGCGCATCGACCGGCTGAGGCGTCCCTCGACGCGACGGTTGTAGCCGACCTCGACGGGTGGCTCGAAGCCGCCGAGCAGCCGGCCGATCGAGGCGTCGAAGAGCGTGAGGTGGTGGAGCTGGGGATCCGGCGGCGGTTCCGCTTCCGCTGGGTACACAACTTTGAGCGTAGAACGAGGCGGTGCCGGACCATCGCCCAAATTGTGCGTCTTTGTTGTTAAATCTGGAGAAAGGTACCGGTCAGCCGCACGGCCAGAGGAACAGCGCGAAGTCCGCCTCCGTGATCTCGTCCACCCCGCACGGCGGCAACGGCACGCCGGCGCCGGACCGCCGCTGCCGCGGGAGGCGCACGCCGCCGCCCAGCGACACCGCCATCACGGCCGGGTGGCGCGCCGCCGCGGCCCGGGCGCGGGCGCACCGGGTGAACCCGGACCGGGAGTAGAGCACGCCGCGGTCCGCGTCCACGTCGAGCAGCTTGCCGATGAACCGCTCCACCACGCCCACGTCCGCGGCGCGACGGCTGTGCCGGCACTCCACCGCGACCGTGACGCCGGTGCCGAACACGCGCCCGCGCACCAGCAGGTCCACCCGGCGGGTCGCGCCGCTGAGCAGTCCCGGCACCCGTCCGTCGACCGCCACCTCGGCGTTGCCGTCGAGGCTGGACAGCAGCCGCGTGATCGACAGCTGATAGCGCTGAAGCGGCGAAACACATGGAAACAGGTCGAAGACGGTCACCCAGCGAAGTTAAGAGCGGGCGGTGGGTGAATGTCGCCCACCGTGTGCGATGCCGCCCGGACGGCGTAGACCGCGGCGGCGCTCAGAGCGGGGCGAAGAACGGCGAGTTCAGGCCGGGGTGGCGGCCCTGGAGGCGGTCGTAGGCGCGGACCAGGTCGTCGCGGCTCAGCCACACCGGCGGCGCGATCTCCAGGCGCTTCAGCCGCTCCCCCACCGCCAGCGCGGCCAGGTCCTCCGCCAGCCGGTCCAGCGCGATCCCGCAGTCGAAGCCGTGCGTCACCAGGCGGACGCGTTCGAGCAGGTGGCGGCCCTCCGGCAGCTCGACCCAGGCCCAGCCCTCGGCGCCGTCCGGCGTGCTCACGTGCAGCCCGCGGATGATCGGGTCGGCCAGGTCCCGCCCGACGTACGCGTCGACCGCCGCCGCGCGGGCCAGCGTGCTCAGGTCGTTGACGAAGCCGTCCCGCCCGTCCGGCAGCCGCCCGACGATGTCCCGGAAGCCGGGGCCCTCGCCGTCGCCCGCGGTGGCGTCGCGGAACGCGCGCGCGTCGATCAGGTACTCGACCGTGCGGCGGGCCTGGGTCGTACCGCCGATGATCGGCGAGACGATGCGCAGCCACTCCAGCCCGACCGCGCCGCAGACGGTGGCCAGCATCCGGTCGAGCCGCTCGTCCTCCGCGGCCGGGTCGGCGAACTCGACCGCGAAGACCGGCAGCCGGGTGGCGGGGTCCAGGGCGACGAAGTCACAGCGGGTACGCAACGCGGTGTTCCACTGGTTCGGGCTGACGCCCTCGGGCCGGCGGGCGACCAGTTGGCTGAGCCGTTGGTCAGGCTGGACGACCCAGCGGCCGCGCGCGAAGAGCCGCTCCTCCGCGGTGGCGACCGGGCGCAGCGGTGACGGGATGCTCATGACCCACCACTGTAGGGACCCGGACCGGCGGCGAGGGCTCCGGCGCGGGTCGTGTCGCGCGTCACGCGCGGGAAGACGGACACGGTGGGCGAGGTTGAGTCGGTCAGGCTCAAGAATTGAGGTGTCCGATGGCCACACTTCCCGTACTGCCGTTGACCGACGACGTGCTGCTCCCCCGCATGGTTACCCCGGTGGAGCTCGACTCCGCCACCCAGGCCGCCGTGGACGCGGCCCGGACCAGCGGTGACAAGCGGGTGCTGGCCGTACCACGCATCGACGGCGTCTACGGTCCGGTCGGAACCGTGGCCGTGATCGAGCAGGTCGGCCGGCTGCCGAGCGGCGAGCCGGTGGCCGTGATCCGCGGCCTGCACCGCGCGCGCATCGGCTCCGGCGTGTCCGGCCCGGGCGCGGCGCTCTGGGTGGAATCCACCGAGATCGACGAATCGCCGGTGACCGGGCGGACCCGGGAGCTGGCCCGTGAGTACAAGGCGCTGGTCCGGGCGCAGTTGCAGAAGCGCGGCGCGTGGCAGGTGATCGACGCGGTCGAGCGGATGACCGACCTGTCCGAGATCGCCGACTCCTCCGGCTACTCCCCCTGGATGTCGCTGGAGCAGAAGCGCGCGCTGCTCGACGAGACCGACCTGACCGCCCGGCTGGAGCTCCTGGTCACCTGGATCAAGGAGCACCAGGCCGAGGAGGAGGTCAGCGAGAAGATCAATTCCGAGGTACGCGAGGGCCTGGAGAAGGGCCAGCGCGAGTTCCTGCTCCGCCAGCAGCTCGCCGCGATCCGCAAGGAACTGGGCGAGGACGAGCCGGAGGGCGCGGGCGACTACCGTACCCGCGTCGAGCAGGCCGACCTGCCGGAGAAGGTGCGTGAGGCCGCGCTGCGCGAGGTGGGCCGCCTGGAGCGGGCCAGCGACGCGTCGCCGGAGTCCGGCTGGATCCGCACCTGGCTGGACACGGTGCTGGAGATGCCGTGGACCACGCGGACCGAGGACAACACGGACCTGACCGAGGCGCGCGCCGTGCTGGACGCGGACCACGCCGGCCTGGAGGACGTGAAGGACCGAATCCTGGAATACCTGGCGGTACGCAACCGGCGCGCGGCCCGCGGCCTGCACGTGGTCGGCGGTCGCGGCTCCGGTGCGGTGCTGGCGCTCGCGGGCCCGCCCGGGGTCGGCAAGACCTCGCTGGGCGAGTCCGTCGCCCGCGCGCTGGGCCGGAAGTTCGTCCGCGTCTCGCTCGGCGGCATCCGGGACGAGGCGGAGATCCGCGGTCACCGGCGCACCTACGTGGGTGCGCTGCCCGGGCGGATCGTCCGCGCGATCCGCGAGGCCGGCTCGATGAACCCGGTGGTGCTGCTCGACGAGATCGACAAGATCTCCGCCGGGTACGCCGGCGACCCGGCCGCCGCGCTGCTGGAGGTGCTGGACCCGGCGCAGAACCACACGTTCCGGGACCACTACCTGGAGGTCGACCTGGACCTCTCCGACGTGCTGTTCCTCGCCACCGCGAACGTGGTGGAGACCATCCCCGGCCCGCTGCTGGACCGGATGGAGCTGGTCACGCTGGACGGCTACACGGAGCGCGAGAAGGTGTCGATCGCGCGCGACCACCTGTGGCCGCGGCAGCTCGACCGCGCGGGCCTGACCGGCGAGGACGTGTCGATCACCGACGGCGCGCTCGGCCGGATCGCCGTGGAGTACACCCGCGAGGCCGGCGTCCGGCAGCTCGAACGCGCGCTGGCCAAGGTGCTGCGCAAGGTGGCCGTCAAGAACCACCGGGTGGACGTGGACGAGGACAACCTGAAGGAGTTCCTCGGCCGGCCCCGGTTCTTCTTCGAGTCCGCGGAGCGCACGGCCGTGCCCGGCGTGGCGACCGGGCTCGCGGTCACCGGCGCGGGCGGCGACGTGCTGTTCATCGAGGCCACCGCGATGCCCGGCGAGGGCGGGCTGGCGCTCACCGGCCAGCTCGGCGACGTGATGAAGGAGTCCGCGCAGATCGCGCTCTCCTACCTGCGGTCGCACGGTCAGGCCGAGCCGCTGGACGGCAAGCGCCTGCACCTGCACGTCCCGGCCGGTGCGGTGCCGAAGGACGGGCCGAGCGCGGGCATCACCATGGTCACCGCGCTGGCGTCGCTGGCCTCCGGCCGGCCGGTCCGCCCGGAGGTCGGCATGACCGGCGAGGTCACGCTGGCCGGCCGGGTGCTGCCGATCGGCGGCGTGAAGCAGAAGCTGCTGGCCGCGCACCGGGCCGGACTCACCGAGGTGATCATCCCGGCGCGCAACGAGCCGGACCTCGACGACCTGCCCGCCGAGATCCGGGAGCAGCTGACCATCCACCCGCTCGCGGACGTGGCGGACGTGCTGGAGATCGCGCTCCGGCCGGACACGGCGGCGCGGGCGACGGCGGCCTGAGGGAATCCGAGCGGCCCGGGTGCTTTCCCACGCACCCGGGCCGCTCCGCGTCCGCACCCGTTCCGCAACCGGCGACCCTTCTGATTCTCGGCAGCAACCCGCCGACAACCTTGGGACGACCGCATGCAGAACCTCCGCCGCCGGATGATGACCCCGCTTCTGGCCGCCACCGTCGCCACCACTCCCCTGCTCGGCCTCGCCGCGCCGGCGTCCGCCTCGGACAGCGCGCCGGCGATCCCGTTCGGGCGGGAGTACGTCGCGCAGGAGGAGGAGCCGTGGACGTGGAACCCGGCGAGCATCAGCGTGACGTCCACGAAGATCACCAAGAAGGCGTTCACGCTGAGGTCCTCGGCCGGGTGCGCGAACCGCGCGCACATCACCGCCGCGCTGAGCGGCCCGATCCCGACCGAGAACGTGTGGGCCTCGGGGGTCGGCGTGGACATCTGGCACGGCGGCGAGCTCTACGACTACACGCTGCTGACGAACACGCGCGGCAACATCTGGGAGGGCGACCTCGTGGTGTGCGGCAAGGACCCGGCCGGCGCGTACCGGACCGAGCTGTACGCCGCGTACATCACGGGCACCGGCCTGGACGACCCGAACGCCGCGCTCTACCGCACCAATGTGGTCACCGGCGGGTACACGGTCAAGCGCCCGGCGTCCGTGACGCTCAACGCCGCGCCGGAGCCGGTGCGGAAGGGCGCGAAGATCACCATCAAGGGCACCGTGACCACGGACGGCCGCACGGCGGGCAACACGAAGGTGCAGATCTGGTTCAAGGCCGACGGCGCCGCGGACTACACGCTGCGCACCACCGTGACCACGGACGCGAAGGGCGCGTACCGCAAGACCGTGAAGGCCACCACGTCCGGCACCTGGAAGGTGGTCGTGCCCGGGACCGGCACGCGGAACGAAGTCGCGGCCTACGACGCCGTGAAGGTCAAGAAGTAAATACCATCATCAGGCATGGGCATGGTTCACACCGTCGGGCTGGTACTGCATCCGCAACGGGACTCGAAGGTCGCCATCGACACGATCGTCGAGTGGGCACGCAGCCGCGGCGTGACCGTGCTCGGCCTGCCGGACGAGATCGCGCGGATCGACTGCAGCGCGGTCCCGGTCGGTGAGGTGGAGCTGCTGGACCGCGCCGACCTGCTGGTCAGCCTGGGCGGCGACGGCACGATGCTGCGCAGCATGCGGCTGTCGGCCGGCCGGACCACGCCGGTGCTCGGCGTGAACCTGGGCCGGCTCGGCTTCCTGGCCGAGATCGACGTGGACGACCTGCCGGAGACGCTGTCGCTGATCGACGGGCACGAGTTCACGGTGGAGTCGCGGATGGCGATCGCCACCAAGCTGCCGGACGGCTCCGAGGTCACCGCGTTCAACGACATCGCGATGGCCCGTGTCCCCGGCGAGGGCATGGCCGCCGTGGCGATCTCCGTGCAGGGCGCGCCGTTCGTGCGGTACGCCGCGGACGCGGTGATCGTGGCCACGTCGACCGGCTCCACGGCGTACAGCTTCGCGGCCGGCGGCCCGATCGTGTCCCCCACCGTGGAGGGCTTCCTGGTCGTGCCGTCGTCCGCGCACTCCAGCTTCAACCGCGCGCTGGTGCTGTCCGCGGACGAGGAGGTCGTGCTGGACCTGCTGCCGAGCAGCGGCGAGCTGGCGCTGGAGGTGGACGGCATCGTGTCCGGGCGGCTGCGCCCGGGCGACCAGATCTGTGTGCGGGCGCACCGCGCCGCCGCGAACGTGATCCGGCTGGGCCGGACCACGTTCTACGAGCGGGCCCGCCGCAAGCTGCGGGTGAACGGCTCGGCCGAGGTCGACTAGACGCCCGCGAGCCGGCCCGGGGACGGGCGCAGGTAGACGAACCAGGTGACCACCAGGCAGAGCGCGTAGTAGGCGATGAACGCCACGTACGCCGCCTCGGCTGAGCCGGTGCTCAGGAACGACTGGCGGAACGCGACGTTGACCAGCACGCCGCCGAACGCGCCGACCGCGCCCGCGATGCCGATCAGCGCGCCGGAGAGCCGGCGCGCCCTCGCCTCGGCCAGTTCCGGCGGCAGGTCGCTGAAGAGGCTCTTCGCCTTGAAGATCGCCGGGATCATCTTGTACGTGGACCCGTTGCCCACCCCGGAGAAGACGAACAGCAGCACGAAGCCGACCAGGTAGAGCGGCAGTGAACGGGCGGACGAGGCGTACAGCACCACGGCCGCGCCCGCGCCCATCGCGCCGAAGTTGACCAGCGTGACGAACGCGCCGCCGAACCGGTCCGCGAGCGCGCCGCCGACCGGCCGGATCAGCGAGCCGAGCAGCGGGCCGAGGAAGGTCAGGTACGCGGCCTCGACCGGCGTGCTGAACGAGTCCTTGAACTGCACCTGCAGCACCTGGCCGAAGGCGAAGCCGAAGCCGATGAACGACCCGAACGTGCCGATGTAGAGCAGCGACATGATCCAGGTGTGCGGGTCCCGGCTGACCTCGCGCAGCGCGCCCCGCTCGTTCGACGCCTGGGTCAGGTTGTCCATGTACAGCGCGGACGCGACCGCGGCGATCACGATCAGCGGGATGTAGATGCCGGCGATCAGCCCGGGCCGGCCCGCGCCGACCGTGGCCAGCACCGCCAGGCCGACGACCTGGACCACGGCCACGCCGAGGTTGCCGCCGCCCGCGTTCAGGCCGAGCGCCCAGCCCTTGAGCCGCTGCGGGTAGAACGCGTTGATGTTCGCCATCGAGGACGCGAAGTTGCCGCCGCCGACGCCGGCCACGCACGCGATGATCAGCAGCGTGCCGTAGGAGACGCCCGGCTGGATCAGGAACGCGGCCAGCCCGGCCGGGATCAGCAGCAGCAGCGCGCTGATGATGGTCCAGTTCCGCCCGCCGAACGTGGCGACCGCGAACGTGTACGGCAGCCGGACGATCGCGCCGAGCGCGGCCGGGGCCGCGGTGAGCAGGAACTTCTGGGCCGGGTCGATGCCGTAGGCGGGCCCGAGGAAGAGCACCAGCACGGACCAGAGCGTCCAGACGGAGAAGCCGATGTGCTCGGAGAAGATCGAGAAGATCAGGTTCCGGCGGGCGATCCGAGCGCCGCCGTTCGCCCAGAACTCCGGGTCCTCCGGCCGCCAGTCGTCGATCCAGCGTCCGTGCCGCCGCGCCGCTGCGGCAATCGTGTCGGTGGGGGCGAGCGTCGCTGTGCTCATGATCAACTCCGGTTTCGGCCGTGAAGAATCAGCAACACGGCGAAACGCTAGGAGGAGGCGGTTTCCCTCGGGTTCGAGTCGTGAGTCAGCCCGGAAACACGCAGCTAACCGTCTCTGACCTGCGGATGTGAGTTCACACCGACGCACCGGGCGCGGTGAGAGCCAGTTGACACGGCCGTCATGAACGAGACGCGGGGGAGAAATCCCGCCTGGCGACGCTTCGGTACATGACCGATGGCGAGCGCGTCGAAACGCACTGTCCGTACTGCGCGTTGCAGTGCGGCATGACGCTGCGCGCCTCGAATGATCTCATCTCCGTCGAGCCGCGCGACTTCCCCACCAACCGCGGCGGCCTGTGCCAGAAGGGCTGGACCGCCGCCGACCTCCTGGACCACCCCGAGCGGATCACCACGCCGCTGGTCCGCCGGGACGGCGAGCTGCGCGAGGCCACCTGGGACGAGGCGCTCACGCTGGTCGCGTCCAGGATCAAGGACATCCAGCGGCGGTACGACGAGAACGCCGTGGCCGTGTTCGGCGGCGGCGGGCTGACCAACGAGAAGTCGTACGCGCTCGGCAAGTTCGCCCGCGTCGCGCTGCGCACCCGCAACATCGACTACAACGGCCGGTTCTGCATGTCGTCCGCGGCCGCCGCCGGCATCCGCGCGTTCGGCATCGACCGCGGCCTGCCGTTCCCGCTCTCCGACGTGGGCAGCGCGGACACGCTGCTGCTGGTCGGCGCGAACGTGGCCGAGACCATGCCGCCGTTCGGCCGCTGGCTGGCCGACCAGAAGGCGCGCGGCGGCACGCTGATCGTGGTCGACCCGCGCGCCACCCCGACCGCGAAGCAGGCCACGCTGCACCTGCAGCCCACGCCCGGCACCGACCTGGCGATCGCGAACGCGCTGCTGCACATCGCGCTCACCGAGGGGCTGCTGGACAAGGACTACCTGGCCGAGCGCACCACCGGCTTCGACGACGTGCGCCGGACCGTGGCGAACTACTGGCCGGCCCGGGTGGAGCGGATGACCGGCGTACCCGTGGCGGATCTGGAGGCGGCGGCCCGCGCGCTGGCCGGCGCGGAGCGCGCGATCATCCTGACCGCGCGCGGCGCGGAGCAGCACGCCAAGGGCGTGGACACGGTCACCGCGTTCATCAACCTGGCGCTCGCGCTCGGCCTGCCCGGCCGGCCCGGCTCCGGCTACGGCTGCCTGACCGGCCAGGGCAACGGCCAGGGCGGCCGGGAGCACGGCCAGAAGGCGGACCAGCTGCCCGGCTACCGCAAGATCGACGACCCGGCCGCGCGCGAGCACGTGGCCGGCGTCTGGGGCGTCGACGCGGCGAGCCTGCCCGGCCCCGGCGTCTCCGCCTACGAGCTGCTCGACTCGCTCGGCACCGAGGCCGGCCCCAAGGCGATGCTGCTGTTCGGCTCGAACCCGGTGGTCTCCGCGCCGCGCGCCGGCCGGGTCACCGAGCGGATCGAGAGCCTGGAGTTCCTGGTCGTCGCGGACTTCCTGCTCTCCGAGACCGCCGCGCTCGCGGACGTGGTGCTGCCCACCGCGATGTGGGCCGAGGAGAACGGCACCATGACGAACCTGGAGGGCCGGGTGCTGCGCCGGCACGCCGTGCGCCGCCCGCCCGGCCAGGCCCGCACCGACCTGTCGATCCTGCACGAGCTGGCGGCGCGGCTCGGCGTCGAGCGCGGCTTCCCGGAGGACCCCGCGGAGGTGTTCACGGAGCTGCGGCGGGCCAGCGCCGGCGGCGTCGCGGACTACCACGGCGTCACCTGGGAGCGGATCGACGCGGCCGACGGCGTCTTCTGGCCGTGCCCGGACGAGGACGGGCCGGACACGCCGCGCATGTTCACCACGCGGTTCGGCACGCCGGACGGCCGCGCGCGGATGGTGCCGGTCGAGCACCGCGCCGCGGCCGAGGAGCCGGACGCGGACTACCCGTACTACCTGACCACCGGGCGGGTGCTGGCGCAGTACCAGTCCGGCACGCAGACCCGGCGGGTGAGCGCGCTGCGCAAGGCCGCGCCGCACGCGTTCGTCGAGCTGCACCCCGACCTGGCCGCGCGTCTCGGCGTCGCGGACGGGGAGCGGCTCACCGTCACCTCGCGGCGCGGCGAGGTCACGGCGCCGGCCCGGCTCAGCGACGCGATCCGGGCGGACACGGTGTTCATGCCGTTCCACTGGGCGGGCGCGGGCCGGGCGAACTCGCTCACCAACGACGCGCTGGACCCGACCTCCCGCATGCCGGAGTTCAAGGTCTGCGCCGTCCGCGTGGAAAGGGCCTAGAAGCGTGAAGGTCACCATCATCGGGTACGGCATGGCCGGCTCACGTCTCGCCGCGGAGCTGCGCGCCCGCAACGCGGACGTGAAGGTCACCGTGCTGGGCGCGGAACCGCACCGCGCCTACAACCGGATCATGCTGTCGAACCTGCTGGCCGGCAAGGTCGGCGAGGCGGACGTGGAGATCACCGAGGCGGCCGGGCACGGCGTGGACGTGCGCCCCGGCTCGGCCGTGGTCGCGATCGACCGCGCGGCCCGCACCGTCACCACCGCCTGCGGCGACATCCACCCGTACGACCACCTGGTCCTGGCCACCGGCGGCGAGGCGGTCATCCCCGCGATCCCCGGACTGCCCGGCAGCCGCCCCGACGACCCGCCCCTGACCGGAGCGAAGGCCGAGCCGCTGCCGGACCGGGTCGCCGTGTTCCGGACGCTGGACGACTGCCGGCGCATCCTGGCCGTGGCCGAGACCGCCCGGACCGCGATCGTGCTCGGCGGCGGGCTGCTCGGGCTGGAGGCCGCGCGGGGGCTCACCGCGCGCGGGCTGTCCGTGCGCGTGGTGCACGCGGTCGACCGGCTGATGAACCGGCAGATCGACACCGGGGCCAGCGGCGTGCTCACCCGTACCCTCGAGGGTCTGGGCATCGGCTGCGTGCTGGACGCGGAGACCGAGGCGGTCGAGAGCACGCCGGACGGCGTCACGCTGCGCCTGGCCGGCGGCCGGACGCTGGACGCGGACCTGCTGGTGCTGGCGTGCGGCGTGCGGCCGGAGACCGGCCTGGCCCGCGCGGCCGGCCTGGACGTGGGCCGCGGCGTGCTGGTCGACGACGCGATGCGCACCTCCGACCCGCACGTCTGGGCGATCGGCGACTGCGCGGAGCACGACGGCGTGGTCGGCGGCCTGGTCGCGCCGGCCTGGGAGCAGGCGCGCGTGGTGGCGTCGCGGCTGACCGGCGAGGAGCCGGACGCGGTCTACCGGCAGCCGGCCGTGGTCACCCGGCTCAAGGCCACCGGCATCGACCTGGCCGCGATGGGCGCCTCCACCGGGCCCGAGGAACTGGTCTTCTCCGACCCGGCGCGCGGTACGTACGCGCGGCTGGTCATCGACGGGGACCGGCTGGCCGGCGCGATCATGCTGGGCGACAACCCGGCGATCGGCACCGTCATCCAGCTGTTCGACCGGGGTACGCCGGTGCCGAGCGACCGCCGCGCGCTGCTGCTCGGCCGCGCGCTCGGCACGGCGCCGGTCGCGGTGGCCGAGTCGCCCGCGCTGATGCCGGACGCCGCCACCGTCTGTCAGTGCAACAACGTCAGCAAGGGCGCGCTGGTGCGCTGCTGGCGTGACGGCGCCCGCTCGGTCGGCGACGTGGTCGCCGCGACGCGCGCCACCACCGGCTGTGGGACCTGCAGGGAAGCGGTCTGCGGCATCGTCGATTGGCTGTCCTCGGTGGACAGTCCAGCCTCGGAGGTTCTGGCATGAAGCGCCTGGTGATCATCGGCAACGGGATGGTCGGGCAGCGGCTCGTCGAGGCGGTCCGCGCGCGCGACACGGCGGGCGCGTGGTCGGTCACGGTGCTGGCGGAGGAGAGCCGCGCCGCGTACGACCGGGTCAAGCTGTCCGCGTTCTTCGACGGCGCCTCGGCCGAGGACCTCAACCTGCACACCCCGGACGACGGCGTGGACCTGCGGCTGGGCGAGCCGGCGCTGGCGGTGGACACCGAGGCCCGGATCGTCACCACCGCGGCCGGCACGTACGCCTACGACGCGCTGGTGTTCGCGACCGGCTCGTACCCGTTCGTACCGCCGGTCGAGGGCAAGGACCTGCCCGGCGTCTTCGTCTATCGCACGCTGGACGACCTGGAGGCGATCCGGGACTACGCGCGGGGCCGCAGCATCGGCGCGGTGATCGGCGGCGGCCTGCTCGGCTTGGAGGCGGCGAACGCGATGCGCCTGCTCGGGCTGGCCACGCACGTCGTCGAGTTCGCGCCGCGCCTGATGCCGGTGCAGGTCGACGAGGCCGGCGGTGCGATGCTCCGGCGCTACGTCGAGGACCTCGGCGTCACCGTGCACACCGGCACCGGCACGACCGCGCTGAACGCGGGCGAGGACGGCGCCGTGGCCAGCCTCAGCCTCTCCAACGGCGCGGTGGTCAAGGCCGACCTGGTGATCGTGGCCGCCGGCATCCGCCCGCGCGACGACGTGGCCCGCGCGGCCGGCCTGGAGGTGGGCGCGCGCGGCGGCATCCTGGTCGACGACGCCTGCCGGGCCAGCGCGCCGGACGTCTACGCGGTCGGCGAGTGCGCGGCCGTCGACGGCGTCTGCTACGGCCTGGTCGCACCCGGGTACGCGCAGGCCGAGGTGGTCGCGGACCGGCTGATGGACGGGGCCGCCACGTTCCCCGGCGCGGACATGTCCACCAAGCTGAAGCTGCTCGGCGTGGACGTGGCCTCGTTCGGCGACGCGCACGGCACCACCGAGGGCTGCCTGGACGTGACGTTCACCGACCCGGCCACCCGCGTCTACGCCAAGCTGGTGCTCTCCGACGACGCGAAGACGCTGCTCGGCGGCGTGCTGGTCGGCGACGCCACCTCCTACCCCACGCTGCGCGCCGGCGTCGGCATGGCGCTGTCCGCTCCCCCGCTGACGCTGCTGGCGCCGGCCGGCGCGGACGCCGACCCGGGCGCCGGGCTGGCCGCGCTGCCCGGGTCCGCGCAGGTCTGCTCCTGCAACGCGGTCACCAAGGACCAGATCGTCGACGCGATCCACACCGAGGGCTGCGCGGACGTGCCGGCGCTCAAGGCCTGCACCCGCGCGGGCACCAGCTGCGGCTCCTGCGTACCGATGCTGAAGCAGTTGCTGACGCTGGAGGGCGTGACGCAGTCGAAGGCGCTGTGCGAGCACTTCGACCACTCGCGGCAGGAGCTGTTCGACATCGTCCGGGTCCGCAACATCCGGTCGTTCTCCGCGCTGATCGGCGAGGTCGGCCGCGGCAAGGGCTGCGACATCTGCAAGCCGGCCGTGGCGTCGATCCTGGCGTCGCTGCACACCGGCTACGTGCTGGAGGGCGAGCAGGCGTCGCTGCAGGACACCAACGACCACTTCCTGGCCAACATCCAGCGCAACGGTACGTACTCCGTGGTGCCGCGCATCCCCGGCGGCGAGATCACGCCGGAGAAGCTGATCGTGATCGGCGAGGTGGCGCGCGACTTCAACCTGTACACGAAGATCACCGGCGGGCAGCGGATCGACCTGTTCGGCGCGCGCGTGGAGCAACTGCCGCAGATCTGGAAGCGGCTGGTCGACGCCGGGTTCGAGAGCGGGCACGCGTACGGCAAGTCGCTGCGCACCGTGAAGTCGTGCGTCGGCTCGACCTGGTGCCGCTACGGCGTGCAGGATTCGGTCGGGCTCGCGGTCGCGCTGGAGCTGCGCTACCGCGGCCTGCGCTCGCCGCACAAGCTCAAGTCCGCGGTGTCCGGCTGCGCCCGGGAGTGTGCGGAGGCGCGCAGCAAGGACTTCGGCATCATCGCCACGGACAACGGCTGGAACCTCTACGTCGGCGGCAACGGCGGCTTCCGGCCCCGGCACGCGGACCTGTTCGCCACGGACCTGACCACGGAGGAGTTGGTCCGTACCATCGACCGGTTCCTGATCTTCTACATCCGCAGCGCGGACCGGCTGCAGCGCACGGCCGCGTGGATCGAGTCGCTGGACGGCGGGCTGGACCACCTGCGGGACGTGATCGTGCACGACTCGCTGGGGCTGTGCGCGGAACTGGACGAGGCCATGGCCCGCCACGTCACGAACTACGCGGACGAGTGGGCGGCGACGCTGGAGGACCCGGAGCGGCTCGCCCGGTTCGTCTCGTTCGTCAACGCGCCGGACGCGCCCGACCCGTCGATCAGCTTCACGGTCGAGCGCGGGCAGCCGGTGCCCGCGTCGTCCGACACCACCCGCCAGCCGGTACTGCTCGGCATGCCGGCCGCCGTCTCCACCGAAGGGAGCCCCGCATGATCCTCGATGTCCAGACCTTCCAGGCCGTCTGCCCGCTGGCCCGCCTGGAACCGAACCGCGGCGTGGCCGCGCTGGTGGACGGCGTGCAGGTGGCGCTGTTCCGCACGTCCGAGGGCGAGATCTTCGCGGTCGGCAACCAGGACCCGATCTCGCATGCGTACGTGATGTCCCGCGGCATCGTCGGCAGCCGCGGCGACGCCCCGACCGTGGCGTCGCCGCTGCACAAGCAGGTGTACGACCTGCGCACCGGCGACTGCCTGGACGTGCCCGGCGTGACGCTGCCGGTCTACCCGGCGCGCGTGACGGACGACGCGGTTGTCGAGGTGGCCGTGCACTGACCAAGATGGGTCCCATGGAGCATGTGTTCGGGAACGTGGACGCGCCCGTGACGGTGTTGGAGTACGGCGACTACCAGTGCCCGTACTGCGCGGGCGCGGCCCCGGTGCTGCGCCGCCTGGTCGAGGAGTCGGACGGCCAGGTCCGCCTGATCTTCCGCAACTTCCCGCTCTACGAGATCCACGAGTACGCGCTGACCGCCGCGCTCGCCGCCGAGTCCACCACCGCCGCCGGCGTCTTCTGGGACATGCACCACGTGCTGTTCAAGAAGCAGGACCGGCTGGAGGACGCGTTCCTGCGCCACTACGCGGAGGCGGTCGGCGCGGACCCCGACCTGGCCACCGGCGACGCCGCCCAGCAGTTCGCCCCCAAGGTCCAGCGGGACTACGCGGCCGGCGTCGAGTCCGGCATCGGCGGCACTCCCAGCCTCCTGATCAACGACACGCCCTACGAGGGCCGGATCGAGCTGGCCGAGCTCCGCCGCGCCACCAGCCTCACGCTCCGCCGCGCCTGATCCGCCTGATCCGCCTGGCCCGCCTCGGCCGTCTCCTCGGCGGCCGGGCGCGGGTGCACGGTGAGCAGCGTGGCGGTGGCCAGGAGCAGCGGCGCCAGCAGGTAGGGGCCGCAGCAGGCCAGCGCGGCCGCGGAGAGCACCGTCGCGGTCAGCGCGGTGCGGCGCTCGCGGCCGGCCGGCAGCAGCCGGACCGCCGAGGCGGTGCCGACGACGGTGACGGCGGCGAGGCAGGCGGCCGTCACCCGCAGCAGAAAGTCCAGATCCAGGCTCAGCAGGATCACCGGTACGCCGCAGGCCGCCGCCATCGCCGCGAGCAGCCCGAGGCTGCGCAGCGGCACCGCGCCCGGCTCGCCGCCCCGGGCGAACCAGCGCGGCAGCACGCCGTCCCGGGCCAGCGCCGCGCCGAGCCGCGCCGCGCCGGCCAGGTAGGTGTTGATCCCGCCGAAGCTCAGCAGCAGCGCCGCCACCGCCACGATCGGGCGCGCGGCCGGCCCGATCCCGGTCTCCAGCAGCGCCACCAGCGCGCCCGGATCGGCGGCGCGCGGGCCGAGCACGCCGATGGTCACCACGGACAGCGCCAGGTAGAGCACGCCGACGATGGCGAGCGCACCCTGGGTGGACCGCATCAGGACGCGGCGGCCGTCCGCGAAGTCCGCGGACAGGTGGCTGGCCGCCTCCCAGCCGACGAACGCGAACAGCAGCACGCCGACTGCCGCAGCCACCCCACCGGCCCCGTGCGGCGCGAACGGGACGAAGTGCGCGGCCCGCGCGTGCGCCCCGGCGGTCACGATCGCGGTGCCGAGCAGCCCCACCAGGAGCAGGAGCAGCCACATCTGTACGCGCCCGGACGTGCGCAGCCCCGCCGCGTTGGCCGCGAACGCCGCCGCCATCAGCAGCACCGCGCCGAGCAGCGCCACGCCACCGCCCAGCCCGAGCGCCGCGGCCGCCGCCTCGGCGCCGACCAGCGCACCGGCGAACGTGCCGAGCGGGATGACACCGTAGAACCAGGCACCCACCACCGCCGCGGTCCGCTCACCGAACGCGCGCCGGGCGAACGCCGCCACGCCGCCACCGTCCGGGTACCGCATGCCGAGCACCGCGAACGTGATCGCGACCGGCGCGCTGAGCAGCAACAGCGCGGCCCAGGCGAGGATCGACGCCGGTCCCGCGACCGCCGCGCCCAGCTGCGGCAGCACGAGCACGCCGGGCCCGAGTACGCCGCCGAGCAGAAGTGCCGTCCCGTACCGAATGTTGAGCCGTTTCATGCGCCAAAAGCTAGGCAGTCGGACCGCCTCAGCGGCGCTCCACCGAACGTTCGGCCGGATTACCCTGGCATAGTCGGGGCATGGACGAATTGGATTCGGCGTTGATCCGGCTTCTCCAGTCGGATGCGCGGTTGTCGAACCGGGAACTGGCTCGTCGGCTCGGCATCGCACCCTCGACCTGCCTGGAGCGGGTGCGCGCCCTCACCCGCCGCGGCGTGATCCGCGGCTACCACGCCGACATCGACCCGATCGCGCTCGGCCGCGGCGTACAGGCCATGGTCTCCGTCCAGGTCCGCCCGCTGAGCCGCGACGTGATCACCACCTTCAAGGCCGCCGCCAGCGACATGCCCGAGGTCCTGAGCGTCTTCGTCCTCGCCGGCGGCGACGACTTCCTCCTCCACGTCGCGGTCCCCGACCTCGACGCCCTGCACGCCTTCCTCCTCGACCACCTCAGCAAACGCCGCGAAATCACCGGCTTCCGCACCTCCATGATCTTCCAGCAGATGCAGAACCAAACCCCCGAACCCCTCCTCCGCCCCGACCGCCTCCCCCCTGGATGATTCCCGGACGACTCACCCCCCTGCCAGCCCCCGGCCCCCCACGGCCTCGGCCACGAGCGACCCCCACCCCGCCGCCCGGCCGCTCACCACGCGACTCGCACACCGACGATCCAAGACCGAGACGGCCGCCTGCCGCCTACTGATCACCGCACCACTCGCGCCGCCAACCGAATACGACGACCTCCGGCCCCCACAACCGCCTGCCGCCCACCCAATCCCCCGCGACTCGCACCCCGACCACTGGCGCCGGTCACATGCCGCTGCCGATCACATGCCGTGCCGCGTGCCGGCCCCGCGCCGATGCCGGTGCCGGCCGGGCGCCGGTGCCGGGTGCCGGTGTCGGTGCCGGCCGGGCGCCGGTGCCGGGTGCCGGTGTCGGTGCCGGCCGGGCGCCGGTGCCGGTGCCGGTGCCGGTGCCGGAGAGCTTGAACTCGATGCCGACGCCAGCGTCCGATATTTACGATATGGGGGACGGGATCGGCCCGGTCGGCAGGCGAACCGCGCGACTCGCCCAGTGGCACCGGAAGCGGAATGACAGCGGACTCCCTACAGCAAAATTGAACACGTCCAGGGCGATGATTGATCTCTGCGGCGACTTTGTGAGCCTCAGGCACGTTATTCCGGCCGAATTACGTGCCTGAGGCTCACAAAGTGGGTCGATCAATTGGGTCTACAGGAAAGATCACCAAATATTGGTGCGACATAGCGGACATCTCGACCTGGAGGCCCTAGCCGAGTTCTAGTTTGGTCGACCGCCCAACCCCGGACACGGCCAGGCCACTCGAGCAAGAACGCGTGCCGGAATACGCGGCCACGGCACGCCGGCAGCGTGGCCACGGCACGCCGGCAGCGTGGCCACGGCACGCCGGCAGCGTGGCCACGGCACGCCGGCAGCGTGGCCACGGCACGCCGGCAGCGTGGCCACGGCGGCGGCAAACGACGGCACTGGTTTCGTGCGCCAGCACATACCGCCGCCGCCTGGCTGTCCCCGTCGCCGTCGACCCGCCCTTGGGGTGCAGATCATCGGCAGGGCCGCCACCAACGACGAAACCACCACCGACGAGACCAAAGCTGGCGGCCCTGCCGATGATCTGCTCGGCTTCGCCCGGGAGACGGTGACGGGGACAGCCAGGCACACCAGACGCAACCCACCCACCCACGAAAAAACAGCCGGGCCAACGAATCCCGCCGCGACCGGCAAGCCACGCCCGTCCCCCCGGAGCCCGAGGCCCCCCGGAGGGTGCCCGAAAAGCAGCCATCGACTAAAGACTCGATACGGCGAAATTTCGGGCGCGGAGCGCCCAGCAATCCCGCCGACCCCCACACAGCAGCCGAGACCTCCTCGAATAGCAGCAGGCCACGGTGAAACAAAGCACCGCCGGACCCTCATCGAAAGGCGATTCGATACCCAACACGGCACGGCGAACCCGGCCAAAAGCCGGGCAGTCGGTCACGAAACAGTTGGTGCGCGCGGCGAAAGATCGACAAGCACCGAACGACCCGGCCACGCCGCCACGGCCGGAGCCGGACCTCACCGGCACATGAGAGACCCCGCGAAGAAAGCAGTCCCGGCCGAAGCCGGGACTGCGCCGAGACGCCCTCGGTCGAAGGGAGGCGCAGCCGGACCGGTGGGCGTGCGGGGTCTCGCCGGCCACGACGGCGCCGGCAGGGAGGAGCGCCAGCGACGACCGGTGCCCGCGGGAGCATGCGGATCGCATGCCGCCGGGAGTGGGCGGATGACGGTCTTAGGGTTCTTTCACCGCCTCCGGCGGTGTCGGCGAGTCGGCGGGTTCGCATCGTTCCGGCGGATCGGTGGGTGCGGTCCGGTCCGGGCTGAACAGGGCGTCCGAGGGCGCATCCGGTGCGCCGGAGGCGGCCGATGCCGGGGGCCGGGCCCCGACCAGCATCGGGGAGGTCGCCGACGGGAGCGTGTCGCGGACGTCCGACGGGATGCCGAAGCCGGATGGCGGGCCCGGCAGGTTGGGCGGCACCGGGGCGAGCCACGGCAGTGGCGGCAGTGGGGGTGGGCCGTCGCTGGAGGGGGAGCAGAGGGGGGAGCGTTCGCCCATCCAGCGGATGACCCAGGCGCCGACCACGGCGGCGATGAAGGAGCCGGCCAGGATGCCGATTTTGGCCTGGTCGCGGAGGCGTTCGTCGTCGAAGGCGAGGTCGGTGATGAACAGGGAGATGGTGAAGCCCATGCCGGCGAGGATGGAGCCGCCGAGCAGGTGGCTGTAGCGGACGCGGCCGGGGAGCACGCCGAGGCCGGTGCGCAGGGCGAGCCAGGAGGCGCCGAAGATGCCGGCGGTGTTGCCGGCGACCAGCGCGACGATCACGCCGATGGTCAGCGGTGACAGGATCGCCTCGCGGAGAACGTCGCCGGTGAGGTGGACGCCCGCGTTGGCGAGGCCGAAGGCGGGGATGACCAGGTACGCCGACCAGGGGTGCAGCCGTCG
The DNA here is from genome assembly GCF_031458235.1 of Catenuloplanes atrovinosus. Lineage (NCBI taxonomy): Bacteria > Bacillati > Actinomycetota > Actinomycetes > Micromonosporales > Micromonosporaceae > Catenuloplanes > Catenuloplanes atrovinosus. The sequence continues at coordinate 6,207,166 of NZ_JAVDYB010000001.1, forward strand.
TTCCATCCGTTCGCTGGCGCTGACGGTCGCGGAGGCCTGGAGGATGGCCAGCTGGACGCGTTCCGCGCTCTGCGACTCCATCAGCGCGCGGCCGTAGAGCGGGATGCGCCGGATCTGTTCCTGGGAGGCGGGCTTCGCGGAGATGGAGAGGCCGATCAGCACGCCGGCCAGGGTGGGGTGGACGCCGGACTCGTAGACCGCTATCCACATCGCGATGGTGAGGATCACGTATGGCGCGAGCCGCCACACGCCGAGCCAGCGCAGCAGCAGGACCACGCCGAGCAGTACGGCGGCGACCAGCAGCGGGCCGAGGCGCACGGTGTCGGTGTAGAAGACGGCCAGCACGCCGATCGCGCCGATGTCGTCGACGACCGCGAGTGTGAGCAGGAAGACGCGGAGCTGGTCGGGGCAGCGGGGGCCGAACAGCGCGAGCACGCCGAGCACGAACGCGGTGTCCGTGGACATGACCACGCCCCACCCGTGCGCGGCCTCGCCGGACGGGTTGATGGCCAGGAAGATGGCGATCGGCAGGATCATGCCGCCGATCGCGCCCAGCGTGGGGACGAGCATGGTGCGGCGGTCGCGCAGTTCGCCGGAGACCGCCTCGCGGCTGATCTCCAGGCCGAGGACCAGGAAGAAGACGGCCATCGCGGCGTCGTTGATGACGTGGTGGAGGTCCATCTCCAGCGCCCAGCCGCCGACGTGCAGCGAGACGTGGGTGTGCCAGAGCGCGAAGTACGACTCCCACCAGGGGGAGTTCGCCCAGATGATGGCCAGCACGGTGCCGATCAGGAGTGCGGCGCCGCTGCCGGCCTCGTTGCTCAGGAACGACCGGAGGGCCGGGTTGAGCGTCGGAGTCGAGAATCGCAGTGCAGGTCCGGGGCGAGGTGGTGCGGTCACGCGCACACCCTAGTCAGAAAACCGCGGGACCGGCCGGGTCGATGCCGGCCGGTCCGCGAAGGTCACTTCTTCTTCTTGTTCTTCTTGTCCTTCTTCTTGTCCTTCTTCGACTTCTTCGCCATGGGGGCCTCCTCTCCGGTTGTCGTCGCAGAGCATCGGTCCCCCGCGCCTGCGCCTTAGGCTTCCCGCACAGGAAACCATCTCGTTACCTGACGGACAGCATAGCGCTACTTGATCTCGGTCGAGAACCGATCTGAACCGGAGGACCGACCCGCGCCGTATCGCCGGATAGCCGTCCCACATGCGATGTGAGACACGGACGACGGACTGCATTCGTGGCAGAGTCGGACCCGAAGACCGGGGCACACACACGAGAAGAAGCGAGATCCGATGAGCGAAGAGAAGACCGGCAAGGCGCAGATCGGGGTCACCGGCCTTGCCGTGATGGGGCGCAACCTGGCGCGCAACCTCGCCCGCAACGGTTTCACGGTCGCCGTGCACAACCGCTCGCCCGAGCGCACCCGCACCCTGGTCGCGGACCACGGCGACGAGGGCACGTTCATCCCCGGCGAGACGCTGGAGGAGTTCGTCGCCTCGCTGGAGCGCCCGCGCGCCGTGATCGTCATGGTCAAGGCCGGCGGCCCGACCGACGCGGTCATCGACGAGTTGGTGCCGCTGCTCGAAGAGGGCGACATCGTGATCGACTGCGGCAACGCGCACTTCGCGGACACCCGTCGCCGCGAGGAGGCGCTGCGCGCCAAGGGCCTGCACTTCGTGGGTACGGGCGTGAGCGGCGGCGAGGAGGGCGCGCTGCTCGGCCCGAGCATCATGCCCGGCGGCTCCCCGGAGTCGTACACCAAGCTCGGCCCGATGTTCGAGGCGATCTCCGCCAAGGTGGACGGCGTGCCCTGCTGCGTGCACGTCGGCCCGGACGGCGCCGGCCACTTCGTGAAGATGGTCCACAACGGCATCGAGTACGCGGACATGCAGCTCATCGCGGAGGCGTACGACCTGCTCCGCGAGGGTCTGAACGCGTCGCCGGCGGAGATCGGCGAGATCTTCGAGACGTGGAACCAGGGCGACCTGGAGTCGTTCCTGATCGAGATCACCGCGCAGGTGCTCAAGCACACCGACGCGGAGACCGGCAAGGGCTTCGTCGACATCGTGCAGGACCAGGCGGAGCAGAAGGGCACCGGCCGCTGGACCGTGCAGTCCGCGCTCGACCTCGGCGTGCCGATCACCGGCATCGCGGAGGCCACGTTCGCCCGCTCGCTCTCCGGCCACGCGGACCAGCGCGCGGCCGCGGTCCGCGCGTTCGGCTCGGACACCGCCTCGCTCGAGGTCAAGGACCGCGACCAGTTCATCGAGGACGTGCGGCGCGCGCTGTACGCGTCGAAGGTGGTCGCCTACGCGCAGGGCTTCGACCAGATCCAGGCCGGCTCGGAGGAGTACTCCTGGGGCATCGACCCGGGCGCGATGGCCACGATCTGGCGCGGCGGCTGCATCATCCGGGCGCGCTTCCTGAACCGTATCCGGGAGGCCTACGACGCCGACCCGAAGCTGCCGTCGCTGCTGGTCGCGCCGTACTTCGCGGAGGCGGTGCAGGGTGGCGTGGAGTCGTGGCGGCGGGTCGTGGCGGACTCGGCGCGCGCGGGCATCCCGACGCCGGCGTTCTCGTCCTCGCTGGCCTACTACGACGGCCTGCGCCGCGACCGGCTGCCGGCCGCGCTGATCCAGGGCCTGCGCGACAACTTCGGCGCGCACACGTACCGGCGGGTGGACAAGGAGGGCTCGTTCCACACGCAGTGGGCGGGCGACCGGTCCGAGTCCCCGGCCTGATCCTTCCCGGGCACGGCCGCCCCGGTCACGGGGCGGCCGACACCCCGATCAACGGCATCACGCGGTACGGGATTTGCGTCTTCAGCGCGATCACGCTCGCCGAGCGCTCGATCGCCGGCACCGCCACGATCCGGTCGATCACCCGCTGGAGGTCCGCGTTGCTGCGCGCGACCACGCGCAGCAACAGGTCCGCGGTGCCGGTGACGGTGTGCGCCTCCAGCACCTGCGGGATGCCGGCCAGGTGCGCCGCGACCGCGTCGTGCCCGGCGTCCTGCCGGATCTCCAGCGTCACGAACGCGGTCACCTCGAAGCCGAGCGCGGCCGGCGACACGGACGGCGCGAACGAGGTGATCACGCCGCGCGCGGTCAGCCGGTCCAGCCGCGCCTGCACGGTGCCGCGCGCCACGCCGAGCCGCCGGGACGCCTCCAGCACGCCGATCCGCGGGTCCTCGTCGAACGTCCTCAGGATGCGCGCGTCCAGCTCGTCGATCATGCAATTTGTATAGCAGTCGACGGCTTCCGCCGGACATCATGGCCAGGTTGCCCAGCCGAAATCGTCACTGTTGCATCGTCTCCGGCCGGGCGCTGCGATGGGGGTCACCACCCCTCTCGCTCGTTGGAGGCCGTCGTGACCAGCGCACCGCTCACCGATCAGGAACGCCAGGCCCAGCTCGACGCCGACACCCTCCGGCAGCTCGTCGGGCTCGTGGAGTACGACGCCAGCCGCGACCCGTTCCCGGTCACCGGGTGGGACGCGGTCGTGTTCGTCGTCGGCAACGCCACCCAGACCGCGCACTGGTACCAGTCCGCGTTCGGCATGGAGCTGGTCGCGTACTCCGGCCCGGAGACCGGCAACCGCGACCACAAGGCGTTCGTGCTGAAGAGCGGCTCCTGCCGTTTCGTGATCAAGGGTGGCGTGGCGCCGGACAGCCCGCTGCTCGACCATCACCGCGCGCACGGCGACGGCGTGGCGGACATCGCGCTGGAGGTGCCGGACGTGGACCGGTGCGTGGCCCAGGCCCGCGCGGCCGGCGCGACCGTGCTGGAGGAGCCGCACGACGTCACCGACTCGTTCGGCACGGTCCGGCTGGCCGCGATCGCCGCCTACGGCGACACCCGTCACTCGCTGGTCGACCGCTCTGCTTACACCGGCCCCTACCTGCCCGGATACGTCGCACGCAGCTCTGCTTACATCAAGCGCGACGGCGCGCCGAAGCGGCTCTTCCAGGCGCTGGACCACGTGGTCGGCAACGTCGAGCTGGGCCGGATGGACGAGTGGGTGAACTTCTACCGCCGCGTGATGGGCTTCGTGAACATGGCGGAGTTCATCGGCGACGACATCGCCACCGACTACTCCGCGCTGATGAGCAAGGTGGTCGCGAACGGCAACCACCGGGTCAAGTTCCCGCTCAACGAGCCGGCCGTGGCCCGGAAGAAGTCGCAGATCGACGAGTTCCTGGAGTTCTACGGCGGGCCGGGCGCGCAGCACCTGGCGCTGGCCACGAACGACATCCTGCGTACGGTCGACCTGATGCGCGCCGAGGGCGTGGAGTTCCTGGCGACGCCGGACTCGTACTACGAGGACCCGTCGCTGCGCGCGCGGATCGGCGAGGTCCGGGTGCCGGTCGAGGAGCTGCAGAAGCGCGGCATCCTGGTCGATCGGGACGAGGACGGATACCTCCTGCAGATCTTCACCGCACCGATCGGCGACCGGCCCACGGTGTTCTTCGAGCTGATCGAGCGGCACGGATCGCTCGGCTTCGGCAAGGGCAACTTCAAGGCGCTGTTCGAGGCGATCGAGCGTGAGCAGGAGCGACGCGGGAACCTGTAGATTCCTCGCGTTTCCGCCCCGGATTCTCACTATCGGTGAGGATCCGGGGCGTCGTTCCTTAGGCTTTGGTTAAGTTCCGCCGGTCGTCCCCAAATCCGCGCGCCGGTTCGATCCGCGGCGGCGTCCGCTGCGTACTGCGGGTTGAGGCCTCGCACGGCCTCGACGCGGGCCGCCCGGCACACCCCTTCATCGCCGGCCGGCCCGGTGACGGACGGAGGGCGGCATGGAACGGGCCACGGCCACCGACTTCGAGGCGGGCCAGGCTTTCGCGGCGGGTCAGGGCTTCCCGGCGGGTCAGGGTTTTCCGGCGGGTCAGGGTTTTCCGGCGGGGGATGGCATGGCGGCGGGGGATTCGGCAGCGATGGACTCGGCGGGGATGGACTCGGCGCCGATGTGGGAGGTGCCGGACCGGCCCGGTGAGGAGCGGGCCGCGATCTTCGGGGGGCCGGCCGCGCCGGCTCCGGCCGCCGCTCCGGGACCGGCTCCGGCTCCGGTGGCGCCGGTGGCCTCGCTGGCGGCCTCGCCGGTGGCGGAGTTCGATCCGGAGGCGGATCTGGAGGACCGCTTCGCCCGGGCGCCGCATCCGAACCATGACGCGTGGCGGGGCATCGAGACGCCCGGCAGCGTGTCGACGCTGGTCAAGCCCGCGGGGTCGGACGCGGCGGCGCCGCATGCCGACGAACCGGCCATCATCGACCTGGGCGCGCGACCCGGCTCGACCGCCGGGCCGCGGGGCCTGCGGGCCATGCTGTCCGGCCTGCTCGGCCGCTCGAAGACGGCGAACGGTCCCGCGTCACCCAGGCCGCCGAAGCAGCCCCGCAGGAAGGGACGCCCGGCGGCGAGCGACAACCCCTGGGAAGCCGGTACGGAACGGTCCTGGTCGGCACCGGTGCCGCAGGACGAGCCCAAGACGGCGTGGCCGGCGCCGACGGCACAGGACGATCAGAGCGCGGCGTGGCCGGCGCCCGACTCGCGGGACGATCCGAAGACGGCCTGGCCGGTACCGGGACCGCAGGAAGGGCTGACGCCGGGGCCGGGCGACGCCGCCGATGCCGCGGCGGTCGACAACCCCGAGAGCAGCGGCGGTACGCGCAGCTGGGGCAGTCCGGCGTCCTGGCCCTCCACACCGACCCCGCACGCCGGGGCGCCCGGCGTGCCGGCGCCCGCGCCGGTCAGCTGGCCGGATGCCCGTGCCCCGGAGCCGGTCGGCTTCTTCGAGGAGACCCCGTCGCCGTTCAAGGAGACGCCGGCGCCGGCTTCCGCGACCGTCGCGGAGGCACCGGGACCGGCCGGAACCGTGCCCGGGGCGACCGGGTCCGCGGCCTTCGCGGAGACGCCGCTGCCGGAGGCGTCCGCACCGGCCACGCCCGCGTGGAACCCGGCCGTACCCGCCGACCCGGCGGCGGGCGGATCCGCGTCCGAGTGGTTCACCCACGTGGAGCCACGGCTGACCGACCCGTCCGCACCGACCGGCCCGGCCTGGGTGGCGACGCCGACGACGCGAACCGAGCCGGACACCGCGCAGAACTGGACCGAACTCACGCTCACCGGGCCGACGACCCCACTGCCCGGCCAGGCGGGTCCCGCCGGCACCGCATTCGACCGGCCTTCTCACGCCGAAACGCCGCATGCCGGATCGCCGCACGCCGAAATGCCGCACGTCGAAACGCCGCACGTCGAAACGCCGCGCATCGAGACGCCCGGCGCGGAGACGCCGAGCGAGGAGACGCCGAGCACGGAGACGCCGCGCGACGAGACGCTCCGGGGGAAGACGCCGAGCCAGAACGGCTGGGCGGAGCGACCGCCGGTGGTCGACCTGTGGGCCGATGCCGACGGCACGTCCTGGACCACCACACCGCAACCGCCGGCGCAGCCGGCGGTCGCACAGCAGCCCACCGCACCACGGTTCGACACCGCGCAGCCCGCGCCGGCACCCTCCGCGACGCCGCAGCCGGCCGAGCCGCACGCCACCACACCGCAGCCGGCCGAGCCCCACGCGATCGCTCCGCATTCGGCCGAGCCGCACGCGACCGCACCGCAGCCGGCCGAGCCGCACGCGGCCACGCCGCAGGACGACCCGCCGCGGTCCGGTTCCGCCGCCGCGCCCGGCTGGGACGAGCCCGCGCCGCGGGACGACCCCTACGCCATGTACCGGCGTCCCGCGTCGCTGACCGACGAGGGCGCGGGCACGGACGCGTCGTGGCAGGAGATCCCGCGCCCGTCCTGGGGCGGCGGCCGGCCCACGGACTCCTCCTGGGACACCACGCCCTCCTGGGCGACCACGCCCACCATCGCCGGCGAGGAGGATCGCGGCACCCGCGAGCAGCCGCCGCTGCGCAGCCCGGGCGATCCGGGACCGACCTGGTCCGGCCGGGCGGAGCGGGTCGCGGAGGAGACCACGGGCGGAGACGACACCCAGACCACCGGTCGTGACCAGGTCCCGGGTCACGACCGGTCCGAACTCGCCGATCAGCCGCCGCCCTGGTCGGCCGTACCGGCGCCGCCGCCGCACCTGGCCACGCCGCCGTCACCCGGCCCGGACCGGCCGGCCCCACCCGGCCGCCGCGCCGGCGACCGGCGGCCCGCCGAGGGCGAGCGGGACCGCGGCCCGGCGCGCGCGGACCGCCGGAGCGACAAGCCTCGGCACGGTATCGAGAGCGACGTGCGCGTGCTCTCCACGTACCCCTCCGACGGGGAGCCCGCCACCGGCCGGCCGCGGCGGCGCGGCCTGCTCCTGGTGGCCGCCGCGGTGGTGGCGGTGGCCGTGGCGGGCGGCGGGCTGGCCGCGGTGCGCGGCGTGCCGGGGCTGAGCCTGGCCGCCGCCGGGAACGGGCCGCACACGATCGCGGCGCCGCTGGACGGCCGGGAGAGGTTCACGTTCGACCTGGTCTCCGGCGTCACCTCGGTCAGCGTGACCAGCGCCGACCTGGGCGGCGACCTCTACCGGATCTCGACGCCGCAGGATTCCGGCCTGCGACCGGAGGCGATCGACCAGGGCGACCGGGTGATGTTGCAGATGGCCGAGACCGGGGACAGCGGGCCCAGCCTGGTGCAGATCCGGCTGAGTTCCGCGGTCACCTGGGACCTGCGGCTGACCGGCGGCGCCACCGAGCACGTGGTCGACTTCGGCGAGGGCCGGCTGGCCGGCTTCGACGTGCTGGGCGGCGCGACCCGGCTGGAGCTGACGCTGCCGGCGCCGGAAGGGACCGTACGGCTGAAGGTCTCCTCCGGGATCAGTCAGCTGGTGGTGCGGGCGCCGGAGGACGCGCCGTCGCGGCTGCGGTTCGAGGCGGGCGCGGACAGCGTCACGCTTCTGGGTGACGCCCGCGGCCGGGTGGCGCCGAACTCGCGCTTCACCCCGAAGGCGTGGGAGGGGGCGGAGAACCGTTACGACATCGCCATCACCGGCGGCGTCGGCACGTTCACGCTCGAGCGGTGAGGACCGGGGGCGCCGGGCGCGCCCCCGTCCGTACCGGCCTAGTAGAAGTTGCTCTTGATCCAGACCCAGACGTCGACGACCCATCCGGTCTGGCTCAGGTACGCGATGCCGACCGCGATCAGGAACGCGCCGACGATCAGGTACGACCCGCGGGCGCTGCGCCGCATGCGGTGCAGCTGACGCTCCAGGACCAGCCGCCCGACCAGCCGGGCCAGCGCGAACAGGCCGACCGCGACGATCAGCGTGACCACGTAGGTGAGGAACGAGCCGAGGAACGAACCGCCGTCGGACAGCGCCCAGATGCCCCAGCACACGAACGAGAACACCAGGCCGAGCACGCCCCACTCGCGGCCGCGGCGCAGCTGCACGGAGAACGGGACCGCGGGCGGCGGGGGCGGCGAGTCGGGCCAGCCGGTGCCGGTCGGCTCGTGCGGCGCGATCTCGTCGTCGCCGTCGTGGTGCCGCTGCGCCCGGGGGGCCACCGTCGCGCGCCCACGCTGGAAGTTCAGCCGGGTGGGGTCGTCGTCGTAGTGATCCGGCGCGTCGGTGAACGGGTCGGACGCCGGCCGGTGCATATCCGGCGGGACCGGCACGGTCCGCTCCGCCCATGACTGCGTCTGATCTGTCATAGCTCCTCCCCCTGTCGGGCCTGGCACCATCGAGCGTAGCGAGCCCGCAAATAGCTGGCCCCCACGGAGGCATGTCCGTTACACACGAGACATGTCGCCCATCCTTCCCGATCTGACCGTGCGCCCCGGCACCGAGGCCGACCTGGACGCGATCCTCCAGTTGATCTTCGCGTCGTTCCACGATCCGCCGGACCCGGCGCTCGAGGCGGCGCAGCGGGCGGTCTGCGAGCCGGAGCGCTCCGTGGTCGCCACCGACGGCGAGTTGCTCGCCGGTCATCTGGGCTCGTTCGGCCGGGAGCTGACCGTGCCCGGCGGGATCGTCCCGGCCGCGCACGTGACGCAGGTGGGCGTGGCGCCGACGCACCGGCGGCGCGGCGTGCTGACCGCGCTGATGCGGCGACACCTGACGGACGCGCCGGAGCCGGTCGCGGCGCTGTGGGCGAGCGAGGGGCGGATCTATCCACGGTACGGGTACGGCCTGGCCGCGCCGCACCTGACGATCACCGCGGCCACCCGTGAGGTCCGGCTGCCGGACGGCGTACCCGGCCGGCTCCGGGTCGGCACGCCGACGGCGCTCCGCGCCGTGCTGACCGAGATCTACGAGGCGGTACGCCCGCACCGCCCCGGCTGGTCGAGCCGCCCGAGCGCGTGGTGGGACTATCGGCACGACGACTCGGCGGCGTCGCGCGGGGGCGGCACCGCGCTGCGGGTCGTGGTGCGCGAGGGCCCGGACGGCCCCGACGGTTACGCGCTCTGGCGCGTCGTCGACGGCGACAACCCGGCCAACCCGCGCATCTCCGCCACGCTGGCCGTGAAGGAGTTCGTCGCCGCGTCCCCCGCCGCGTACCTGGACCTGTGGCGGTTCCTGTTCGGCATCGACCTGACCGCGCGCGTCACGTACCACCACGCCGCGCTCGACGAGCCGCTGCTCTACTTGGCCGACGACCCCGGCTGGCTGGGCACCCGCTGGGAGCACGGCCTGTGGATCCGGCTCCGTGACGTACCGGCCGCGCTCTCCGCCCGCCGCTACGCCACCCCGGTCGACGTGGTGCTGGAGCTGACGGACGCGCTGCTCCCGGCCAATGCGGGCCGCTGGCACCTGCGCGGCGATCTGGACGGCGCCTCCTGCGAACACACCTCGGCCCCGGCCGCGCTCGCACTGGACGTGCGCGACCTCGGCGCCGCCTACCTCGGCGGTACGCCGCTGTCCGCGCTCGCCGGCGCGGGCCTGATCGACGAGCGGGTGCCGGGCGCGGTGGCGGCGACGAGCGCGGCTCTCGGCTGGCACCGCGCCCCCAGCATGATCGAAACCTTCTGACCCGCGGCTTTGCTCTGCTTACCGGTAGCCGCGCGACGCATCCGGCCGCACCGGCGGCGGCCGCGCCCGGCCGCGCCGACGCGGGTAAGCAGAGCAGAGCCACCGGCAGAGCACCGGCCCGCGCCAGGCAGGTAAGCAGAGCAAACGCGCTGGTGAAGCGCCCACCGACGCACAGGTAAGCAGAGCAAACGCGCTGGTGAGCCGCCCACCGACGCGCAGGTAAGCAGAGCAAACGCACCAGCAGCGCACCGGACCGCGCCAGGCAGGTAAGCAGAGCAAACGCGCTGGTGAGGCGCCCACCGACGCGCAGGTAAGCAGAGCAAACGCACCGCTGCACATGCGCCGACGACGGGTTGGTAAGCAGAGCAAAGCTTGCGGGAAAGCCACCCGGCCGTCGGGCGCGATACCGTCGGCGGATGGGACAGCCCGAGCGTCGCCGCCGCCGACTCCGTCGCAACCGCACCGAGCAGTCCGCCGTGCCGGGCGCGGTCGGCCAAACGCAGGACTCGGCGGACGGGCTGCCGGACCCGGTCGGCAAGATCTCGGAGGCCGGCCAGAATCCGGAACTCGCCGATCAGAATTCGGAGCCGAGCGGCAAGCCCTCCGAGCCGGCCGGCAAGACCCAGGAGCCGGGCGGCAGGACCCCACAGCCGGGCGACAAGACCTCGCAGCCGGACGGCAGGACCCCAGAGCGGGCCGGCAAGACCTCGCAGCCGGGCGGCGAGACCTCGGAGTCGGCCACCAGCGCGACGAAGGCGGCCGATCCGGCGCCGCAGGCGGTCGTGGCGGCACCGAAGCCGGTGCCCGCGCCTCCGCCGTCGGCGCGTCGTGCGCCGGCGCCTACGCCGGCTCCTCGTCCGGGTCCCCCGGCCGGTGGCCCGCGGTCGGCCCCGGCCGCCGCGCCCACGCCCGCGGAAACGGCCAAGGCCCCCGCCAAGCCGTCGCCAACGGCTCTCGCGAAACCGGCCGAACCGGCCAAACCCACGCCTGCCAGCCTGGCCAAGCCCGCGGAGCCGCCGAGGGCGTCTCCGACGGCGGCGATCCCCACGCCGGGACCGGCACCGGCCGCCACGCCGGGACCCACGCCCGTCCCCACGCCGGGACCGACACCGGTTCCCACGCCGGGACCGTCGCCGGTGCCGCCGAAGCAGAAGGGGCAACCGCAGCCGCCGGTCGCTGAGACCTCGCCGGTCTACGACCCCGAGGAGTCCGCGCCGGCGGTGAGGAAGCCGGTCGCCGGAGCGGGCGAGGGCGCGCCGCGTACCCGGGAGAGGGCCAGTGCTGAGGAGCGGGAGGCGGAACGGGGGCTGCGCGGCCTGGTGGGCTCCGGGTCGTCGCAGGTGAGTGTGCGGGCCGCGATGCGGGCGCGGGACGCGTCGCGGCCGACGGACGAGGACCTGGCGGAGGCCCAGGAGCGGCTGGTGATCGTGCGCCGCAACTGGGTCCCCCGCGAGGAGCTGCCGGCCCGCGGCCGCTAGGGACTTACTTGGGCAGGTCGGGCAGGGTGCCGGAGGTCTCGTACGCGGCGACCTGCGCGATCCGCCGGGAGTGCCGCTCGCTGTTGGAGAACGGCGTGGTCAGGAACGCCTCGACGATCGCGGTCGCCTCGTCCAGCGTGTGCTGCCGGGCGCCGATGCCGACCAGGTTGGCATCGTTGTGCTCGCGGGACAGGCGGGCGGTCTCGGTGTTCCAGGCCAGGCCGACCCGGGTGCCCTTGACCTTGTTCGCGGCGATCTGCTCGCCGTTGCCGGACCCGCCGATGACGACGCCGAGGCTGCCCGGGTCGGCCACCACGCGGGCGGCCGTGTGCAGGCAGAACGCCGGGTAGTCGTCCTCCGGATCGAAGACGTGCGGACCGACGTCGACCACCTCGTACCCCTGCTTGGACAGGTAGTTGACGAGGTGCACCTTCAGCTCGTAGCCGGCGTGGTCGGCTCCCAGATAAACGCGCATAACGCGCAGTCTGTCAGCCCGGCGGCGGGGCCGTGGCGGCGGCTGCCAAGTTTGAGCCGCTCGCCACGGCGTACCGATGGATCAGATCTCCGCGACGACCAGGCCGCCGCGCGCCTTGGGGGTGAACCAGGTGCTCTTGCGGGGCATCTTCTGCCGCGCCAGGTTGACCGCCACGAACTCGTCCACGGTGACCGGCGCGATCAGCACGGCCAGGTCGGCGCGGCCCGCGTCGACCTCGGCGCGCAGCCACTCGGCCGGGTAGTCGCCGCCGACGTAGACGATGCGCTTGTCGCCGGCGTCCAGGCCCAGCACCTCGTGCACCAGCACCCGCTCGACCAGCGCGTGGTCCATGGTGTCGACCAGCTCGCCGCCGCTCTCCGAGGGCAGCTTGACGCTGTAGGTCTCGCCGCCGACGTACAGCTGAATGGTGCCGCCGGCGACCGGGACCGCCGGGCCGCCCGCGACCGGCTCGGGCTGCATGCCGGCCGCGCGCAGCCGGTCACCGAGCTCGGTGACGCCGATGGACAGCTTGATCAGCCGGTTGTACGGCGCGATCACCAGCGACTCGGGCGTGGTGATCACGGCGAGGAAGCGCGGGTAGCCGCCGAGCTGCGCGGCCAGGCTGCGGTGGTTGCCGTCCGCCACGACCAGTTCGCCGCCGCCGGCGATCGCGCACAGCTCGTCCCGGACCGGGCCGGCCGGCACGGTCCAGATCGCGTGCACGCGCCCGGCCGGGTCGACGTCGGTGGCGGCGGGCTCGCCCGCGTCCGTCACCGCGCGCTCCAGCGCCTCGTGCAGCCGGTCGCCGGTGCCGGTCTGCAGCAGCAGCACCGGGGAGAGCAGGTGGCGCAGCGTGGTGGCGAGCTCGACGCGCTCGCGGACCTTCTCGATGAACACGTCTTCGTTGCGGATCACCAGGCCCGGCTCCTCCGGGCTGGTCGAGATCTGCGCGGTGTCGACCATGCAGTACATCCCGTAGGCGGCGTTGCCACCGTCCGGGTCCGCGATCCGGTAGAGGACGATCACCTGCTCGGCGGGGGCGTAGCCGCCGGACTCCTTCGCCTCGGCCAGCCGTTCGACGGCGGCCGGCAGGGACTCGGCGAACGAACGGCCCAGGGTCTCGGGCGCGAGGTGCGGCATCTCGACGGCGAGAGCGCTGCGCGGGTTGTCGGCGATGATTGCGGTGATCTCGGCGTCGTCCGCGAACTCGTCATAGTTCTGCGCGCCGGTGCCACCGGTCGTGATCCAGGCCCGGTCGATCGGGTGCACGATCGTCATGTGCAATCACGGTACCGACGTTCCGCATCCACCGTTTGCGCACCCCAGACCGGTTCCAGGCGATGGTACGGGTAACCTCCGTTGATCAGCTCGCGCCGACCGGGACCGCGCCGACCACCACGACCGGCGCCAGCAGCGCGGCGTCCTCCTCGGAGAGCCCGGGGCACACGGCCTCCCAGTCCTCCTCGCGCACGGCCCAGTAGGCCCGCTCGTGGGTCTCCTCGTCGATGGTCACGCTCTGCTGATCCATAGTCACTCCTTCGCCTGAGGATCGGACGCCCTCACCAGCCATAACCGAGCGCCGCCCATCTCGCAACGACACTGTCGGTGACCGGTCACGCCGACGTCTCTCATCCTCCCGCATTCCCCGTTTCCGAACGGTTGCCGAAAGAAGAGTTAACCGGTTGCTGACGATCTCAAAACAAGAGATCGCTCACGGTACGGCCGGAGGCGCGAAAATTCGGACCCGCGCCACAACCCGGACGTAATCCCCGCCGCGGGTGGACCGGCACACCCGTGATCAACGTCGACGTGAAACACTTACTGCGGATTTTTCCGCCCCACCGGCGCCCGGCCGTGCGGGCTGGGCACCGGATGGAGAGTGATCGTGGCCGGAGTGCGCAATCTCACCCAGGTCGAGGCGGCCGAGCGTGCCCGCGTGCTCGACGTGACCTCGTACGACATCGGCCTCGACCTGACGGGCGACGTCTCGTTCCGGTCGACGACCCGGGTCGAGTTCACCTGTCGGGAGCCCGGTGCGAGCACGTTCATCGAGATCGCCGCGGAGCGCGTGCACGCGGCCACGCTGAACGGCGCGCCGGTCGACACGTCGGGCTGGTCCGCCGAGCGCGGTCTCACGCTGACCGGGCTGGCCGAGTCGAACACGCTGGTGGTCGAGGCCGAGTTCCCGTTCTCGCACAGCGGTCAGGGCCTGCACCGCAGCGTCGACCCGGTGGACGGCGAGGCGTACCTCTACAGCCAGTTCGAGACCGCGGACGCGCAGCGGGTGTTCGCCTGCTTCGACCAGCCCGACCTCAAGAGCGTCTACACCTGGCACGCCACCGTGCCGGCGCACTGGCGCGTCGTGTCGAACATGCCGGTCGACCGCGAGGAGCCGGCCGGCGACGCCACCAAGACCGTGCACTTCACCCGGTCCGCGCGGATGAGCACGTACATCACGGCGCTCTGCGCGGGCCCGTTCCACGAGGTGCAGCGCGAGCACGACGGCATCGGCATGGGCTACTTCTGCCGGGCCAGCATGGCGCGCTACTTCGACGTGGACGACCTGCACCGGATCACCGTGCAGGGCTTCGACTTCTTCCACGCGCAGTTCGGCATCCGCTACCCGCTGCCCAAGTACGACCAGTTGTGGGTGCCCGAGTTCAACGCGGGCGCGATGGAGAACTTCGGCTGCGTCGTGCACGCCGAGGACCACTACATCTTCCGCTCGCAGGTCACCGACTTCGAGTACGAGCAGCGCGCCAACACGATCCTGCACGAGCTGGCCCACATGTGGTTCGGCGACCTGGTCACCATGCGCTGGTGGAACGACCTCTGGCTGAACGAGTCGTTCGCCGAGTGGGCCAGCCACTGGTGCAACGCGGAGGCCACCCGGTTCAGCGACGCGTGGACCACGTTCCTGTCCGTGCGGAAGAACTGGGGCTACCGCCAGGACCAGCTCTCCTCCACGCACCCGGTCTACTGCGAGATGCCGGACCTGGAGGCCGTCGAGGTCAACTTCGACGGCATCACGTACGCGAAGGGCGCCAGCGTCATCAAGCAGTTGGTGGCGTACGTGGGGCTGGAGCCGTTCCTGGCCGGCCTCCGGTCGTACTTCGCGGCGCACGCCTGGGGCAACGCCACGTTCGACGACCTGCTCTCCGAGCTGGAGGCCTCGTCCGGCCGCGAGCTGCGCAAGTTCGCCGCCCAGTGGCTGGAGACCGCGCAGGTCAACACGCTCCGCCCGGAGGTGCAGCTCGCCGCGGACGGCAGCTACGCCTCGGTCGCGGTGCTTCAGGAGGCCCCGGCCGGCTACCCCACCCTGCGCACCCACCACATCGGCGTCGGGCTGTACGACGTCCGCGACGGCAAGCTGGTCCGCCGCCAGATCATCGAGGTCGACATCGCCGGCGAGCGCACCGAGCTGACCGCGCTGGCCGGCCTGCCCGCCGCCGACGTGCTGCTGCTCAACGACGACGACCACAGCTACGCCAAGCTCCGGCTGGACGAGCGCTCGATGGCCACGGTCGTGCACCACATCGGCGGCCTCGACTCGTCGCTCGCCCGCGCGCTGGTCTGGGCCGCCGCGTGGGACATGGTCCGGGACGCGGAGCTGGCCACCCGGGACTACGTCGCGCTGGTCACCTCCGGCCTGCCGAACGAGCAGGACATCAACCTGATCACCGCCACGCTCCGGCAGGCCGCCACCGCGATCGTCAGCTACGCCGACCCGGCCTGGGCACCGACCGGCTGGGCCCAGCTCGCCGCCACCGCCCGCGACGCGCTCGCGGTCGCCGAGCCCGGCAGCGGCTTCCAGCTCGCCTGGGCCCGCGCGTACGCCTCCGCGTCCCGCTCCGCCGAGGATCTGGCCGTGCTGCGCGGCTGGCTCACCGGGCAGAACGTCCCCGCCGGCCTCACCGTCGACACCGAGCTGCGCTGGACGCTCCTGCAGACGCTGGTCGCCAAGGGCGCCGCCACCGCCGAGGAGATCGATGCGGAACTCGCCGCCGACCGCACCGCCAGCGGCGAGCGCGAGGCCGCGCTGGCCCGCGCGCTGCTGCCCACCCCGGAGAACAAGGCGCGTGTCTGGTCCGAGCTGACCGCCGCCCGGCCCCTGCCGAACTGGCGCAACCGCGCGCTGCTCCAGGGCTTCCAGCACCCCGCCCAGGTCGAGCTGACCGCGCCGTACGCGGAGCGCTTCTTCGCGGAGGCGGCCACCGTGTGGGCCAGCCGGGACAGCGAACCGGCCCAGGACTTCGCCCTGTTCGCCTACCCGTCCTACCAGATCACCGACGCGACGGTCGCCGCCACGGAGACGTGGCTGGCGGGCACCGGCCAGCCGGCCGGCCTCCGCCGCCTCGTCGCGGAGGGCCGCGACGGCGTGGTCCGCGCCCTGGCGGCCCGCGCCAAGGACCGCGGCTGACCCTCACCATCAGGCGCCCCGTCGGCCCGTGGCCGGCGGGGCGCATTTTCGTCTGCGCCTTCGTACCAGCACGAAAACCGCACAATCTCCGCTTGTACGGGCTTTTGTACGGTTTTCGGGTCAGCGCTATAACGGTTTTGCGCTAGAACACAGTTTCCGTGCTAGGACGATGTCCGTTTTGTGCCACCGCGGGACCGAGCGCCGACCACCCACCTGCCCATGAGGGCGCAACAGGCCGCAATCGATGACCCACCGGCAAGAGTCCGCGGAGCGCACCGGCCGACGCCCGGCGCGAGATCCCCACGTCCGGCACGAGAGCGTGACACCCGGCCCGTCCTCCAGCGGAATGCCGCCGCCGGCTCTCGCGACCCACGCGGATGACCCGTGCCGCCTCGCGCCCCAGCCCACGTCCCGCGCAGCGCCGCCGACACACCCGGCACACGCACCGGTGCCGACACACGCGAAAGGGCCGGCCTCCGAAGAGGCCGACCCCTGTGCTGCGCGAACGATCAGGCGCGACCGGCGTGCGTGGCCAGTTGGTCGAGCCCGTGGATGACGCCGCCCGCCAGGTCGCCGCCCGCGAAGGCAGCGGCCATGGACAGGCAGGCCAGCTTGGCATCGCGGTCGGGGATGCGGCGGCGGGCCTCCGCGCCCGTGACGACCTCGAGAATCCGCTGGTTCGGCGACAGCGCGATGAGCACGGACCGGTCCGGGTCCTCGAGCTGGCCGTGCAGCTTCTCGGCGGCGGCGCGCTGCGGATCGGCCAGATCCCCGACGTACACGCTGAACGTCAGGCCGGTCTCGCGGTCCGCGATGCGCAGCGCCTCGTCGATGTGCAGGAGCTGGCGGGTCGAGAACGGCCCGTCCAGCACGTCCGGCTGGGTGTCGGTATCGCTGGGCAGGGTGTCCCCGCCCGGCTCGTCGAGATGGGTCAGAGCCTGCTCACCAGCGGTCACTTGCGCCTCCCGTCGGGCCGTGCGGGTTCGCCGAGGCGGCGTCGTCGTCCGCGGTGGTGGAGGTGATCGCGAGCCGGCCGGCCAACTGGCCGGGCGACGACAGGAACCAGACCGGGGTGAACTCGAACGGCCGGCCGGGCCGGTAGCGCTTCTCCCGGTGCCGGCGGTCTCCCCCGGGCAGCGTCACTGCTGCCAGGATGCCGACGACGGCGAGCGGCACGCCAACGAAGATCAGCGCGACTTCTAACGGTTGCACGGTGAACGCCCCCAACGTGGCAAGACACTCGGTGTCTGGGCGGTCTGATAGGTACTGATGCTCTCTCTCACGGTAGCGGAACCGAGGTTCCCGCAGATCATCGGGGCGTACTCCGTCCGTCTCGCGTAATTTCCGCCGTGGCGTGCGAAAATTGACGTCAGCACTCCCCCACGTCCGATGGGAGGACCATGCGCAGCCCCGTCCGACTCGCCGTGCCGCTCGCGCTGACGGCCGCGGTCCTCGGCGTGCCCGGCCCCGCGAACGCCAAGGCCGACGTTTTCGTCGAGGTGAACCCGAGCACGATCTCCGCCGGCGGCGAGGTCAGCATCCGCGCCAGCTGCGAGGAGAACATCGTCGACGCGCTCGTCCGCTCGGACGCGTTCGGCGAGGCACGGGTGTCCCCGGCGTACGGCTTCCTCACCGGCGACGCGGAGATCCCCGCGGACACCGGCGCGGACGAGTACCAGGTGGAGCTCACCTGCCCCGGCGGCGGCCGCGCGATCGGCACGCTCCGGGTGGTGGCCGACACCCGCCCGTCCCAGGGCCCGGCGACCGGCTTCGGTGGCATGGCCGGCCGTGGCCCGGACGCCGGCGGCCTGGCCCTGCTCGGCGGCGGCGTGACCGCGCTGGCCGCCGGCGCCGTGCTGGCCGCGCTGTGGCTGCGGCGCCGCCGCCCGAGCCGCTGACCCGATGCCCGGCCCTCGCTACTCCCCGCGGGCCGAACACGCCGGCGTGCGCTTTCCGCCACGCCGGCCACCGCCCCCGCCCGGCCGCGGCCCCGGCACGCTCGGCTTCCTCGCCGTAGCGCTGCTGGTCATCGGCCTGTTCGCGGTCAGCGCCGGCCTCGGCCGGCTCACCGACGTGCGACTACCGCCCCTGTTCGACCGCCCGGACGAGCCCCCGCCGCGCGAGTTCCCCGTCCTGGACGCCAGCCGCCCCACCCGCGTGACCATCCCCGCCATCCGGGTGGAGGCCCCGGTCCGCGGCGTCGGCCTCGCCCCCGACGGCTCGATAGCCGTGCCGCCCGCCAGCGAACACGACATCACCGGCTGGTACGAGCACGGCCCCACCCCCGGCGAGTTCGGCTCCGCCGTCATCGTCGGCCACGTCGACAGCGACACCGGCCCCTCGGTCTTCCACCGCCTCCCCGACCTCCACGACGGCGACACCATCGAAATCACCCGCGAGGACCGCACCACCGCCGTCTTCGAGGTCACCTCCGTCGAACTCTTCGACAAGACCCGCCTCCCCGTCGACCGCGTCTACGCCGACTTCACCCGCCCCCACCTCCGCCTCATCACCTGCGGCGGCCAATGGTCCGGCGGCACCGTCGGCTACCGCGACAACGTCATCGTCTTCGCCACCCTCACCGGCACCAAAGACCACTAACCCACCCACACCGCGCGTTCCCACTTCCGGCGCGGTCCAGCCCGCTCGCCCCGAGGGCGCAGCGGCACCTCCGGCGACGACCCGAGACCCCGATATTCCCGCTCCCAGCGGGGTGCGGCCCGCATGCTCCCGCGGGCAAACCTCCGGCTCCCCTCCGACTCCGCTGGCGCTCCGCTCCGGTCCGCCGATCGGAGCCGGTGTCCGTGTGGTCACCGAAAACCGCGGCTCCCGCCGTGCGCCTTCTCCAACGCCCCCACGAGTCCCAGCGCCCCACCACCCGCCACCGAGCCGCCGCTCCCGCGACCCGACCTCCGCCAGCCCCACACCCGCGCATCCCGCCCCGTCCCCGCCGCCCCCGTCCGCGCGGTCGCCCCGTCGGCGGCGGGCGCCTTGTCCGCGTCGATGCCCCGTCCGCCGCGGTCGCCCCGTCTGCGGCGGGCGCCCCGTCCGCGGCGATGCCCCGTCTGCGTCGGACGCCCTGTCCGCGGCGGGCGCCCCGTCCGCGGCGATGCCCCGTCCGCGGCGATGCCCCGTCCGCGTCGATGCCCCGTCCGCGTCGATCTAGGCCGGATTCACGTGATTGGAGATCGAACCGCGGGAATCTTCCCTAGATCGACGCGGACGGGCGGCGGGTCGCGGGCGCGCGCAGGCGCACGCGGCGCGGGCACGAGCGGCACCGGGGCGCGCAGGCGCACGCGGCGCGGGCACGAGCGGCACCGGGGCGCGCAGGCGCACGCGGCGCGGGCACGAGCGGCACCGGGGCGCGCAGGCGCACGCGGCGCGGGCACGGGCGGCGCCGGGCACGAGCGGCACGGGGGCGCGGGCGGCACGCGCACCGGCGGGCGTGGGCGGCACGCGCACGGGCAGGCACGCGCACGGGCGGCGCGGGGTCCCGGGGCGGGAGCGGTTAGGCGGCGGCTTCGGCGTCGGGGAGGGGGATGTCGAGCCAGTCGGCCCAGCGGGGGTCGGGGAGGCGGTGGCCGAGGACGCGCCATGCCTGGCCCTTCGGGGCCGCCGGTGCGCCGCCGTGCAGGCGCCAGCCGAGCTCGGCGGGCGTTTTGTCGCCCTTGGTGTGGTTGCACTTGGCGCAGGCGGCAACCACGTTCTCCCACGCGTGCATGCCGCCGCGGCTGCGGGGGAACACGTGGTCGATGGTCTGGGCCGGGCCGCGGCAGTACGCGCAGCGCCAGCCGTCCCGGGCGAAGATCGCGCGGCGGGACAGGCCGACGTGAGTGCGGTACGGCACACGCACGTAGCGTGTGAGGCGAATCACCGACGGTACGGGGATCTCATCCCGCGCGGAGTGGAGGATGCCGTCCCCGTCCGTGACCAGGGCGGCCTTCCCCGAAAGGACGAGAATCGCGGCTCGACGCACTGAGACGACGCACAGCGGCTCGTAGGTCACGTTGAGCACCAACGCTCCGGAGCCCACCGTGGGTCGTATGTCAGGCATCGCGGTCACCCTTCTGGTCGGTCTTTCAACACTCCTTGTCGTGTTCCACCCGGGTCGGGCCGCGCGTCACCGCCCGGCCCCACGCTGGCGGATCACCAACGTCCGTGCGCCAATAGTCCCTGATAGGTGACGGAATTGCACGCACTAATCGGGGCCGACGCGTGAAGGTTAGGTGTCTCGTGCGAGGATGCGCGGTTTGATTCCACCGTCGGGGACACCCCGCGCACGGCTCTCACAGGCGGATGCGCTACGAAAGCTTCCGACACCGTTCCCGGACCGTGGAGCCCGAGTACCACCGTGATAGCCGCACCAGCACCCACCCCTTCGCCCAGTGTTCTCGTGCCGACCGTCGAGGCCAGCTGCGCCACCGACCGGCTGTGCAAGCAGCTGATGGATCTCGGCGTGAGCGGCTGGATAGCCGAGGGCGGCTACTGGGTGATCATCAAGCCGCTGCGGAT
This sequence comes from Catenuloplanes atrovinosus, assembly GCF_031458235.1. NCBI lineage: Bacteria > Bacillati > Actinomycetota > Actinomycetes > Micromonosporales > Micromonosporaceae > Catenuloplanes > Catenuloplanes atrovinosus. Next base: position 6,228,007 of record NZ_JAVDYB010000001.1, read on the forward strand.
CGTGGCGATCATCGCGATCGCCGTGCTGATCCGCTTTCTCATCGTGCGCACGATCACGAAGCTGGTCACCACCACGTCGAACACGGCGGTGCCGTCCATCCTGCGGCCGCTGCACGAGAAGGTGCCGAGCGCGCTGCTGGACGCCACCGCGGTCTTCCCGGAGCGGCGGCGGCAGCGGGCCGAGGCGATCGGCTCGGTGCTGCGCAGCTTCGTCACCGCGGTGGTGCTGGGCATCGCCATGCTGATGGTCCTGGCCGAGCTGGGCTTCGACCTGGCGCCGCTGCTGGCCAGCGCCGGCATCGTCGGCGTCGCGCTCGGCTTCGGCGCACAGAGCCTGGTCAAGGACGTGCTGGCCGGCCTGTTCATGCTCATCGAGGACCAGTACGGCGTGGGCGACACGGTCGACCTGGGTGAGGCGATCGGCGTGGTCGAGTCCGTCGGACTGCGTGTCACGACGGTCCGCGACGGCCGCGGCGTACTGTGGTATATCCGGAACGGCGAGGTCATCCGGGTCGGCAACAAGTCGCAGGGCTGGGCGATGGTCGTGGTGGACATGCCGATCGGCTTCGTGAACAGCGAGGAGGCCACGGCGGTGCTGCGCGAGGCGGCCGCCGCGGTGGCCGCGGACCCGGAGCTGGCGACCGGCCTGCTGGAGCCGCCGGACGTGATCGGCGTCGAGCAGGTCACCGTGGACGGCGCGGTGATCCGGACCGTGGCGAAGACGACCGCGGACGGGCAGCTGCTGGTCTCGCGGGAGCTGCGGCGGCGGCTGACCGAGGCGCTGGAGACCTCCGGCATCGCGGACCGGATCGCGGCGGCGCGGCTGTTCCCGCGCCCGGCGGCACCACCCGGCGGCACGGACGCGGGCCGCGGCGGGGCCACCTGAGGCACCGTTCGCCCATCGAGCGACACCGAAAATACATCGGCCGATCACCCTAGCCACATGTCGGACGATCGGGCAGAATTCACTCAGCCGAATATTCGGGGGAGTGACATCGGCCGATATATTCGGTCGGGTGACGGTGTGGGGAGCAGCGATCCGTGCGGGAGCGGTCAGAGGGGTCGTCCGGTGACCGCGCCTGACCACGATCGCCCGGCGACGTACCGTGAGGTCTTCTCACACTTCGAGTTCCGCGTGGTGTACGGCGCGGTCGCGCTCTCCAATCTCGCCGATCCGATGGCCAAGGCCGCGATCACCCTGCTGGTGTTCCAGCGGACCGGCTCGGTGGCGCTCTCCGCGCTGGCGTTCGCGGTCAGCTACCTGCCCTGGCTGATCGGCGGCCCGCTGCTGAGCACGCTGGCGGATCGGTATCCGTACCGCACGGTCATCGGGGTCACGCTCGTGTTCCGGGCCGCGCTGTTCGGCGTCGTCGCGCTGTTCCACTGGCCGGGCGGGGTGCTGGTGGCGGCGCTGTTCCTGAGCACGCTCTCGGCCGCGCCGGAGCAGGCCGCCCGGTCCGCGCTGCTGCCGCGCGTGCTGCCGCGGGACCGGCTCGTGGTCGGCCTCTCGCTGGTCGGCGGCCTCAACCAGATCACCCAGATCGTGGGGTACGTGGTGGGAGCCGGGCTCACCGCGATCAGCTCCCAGCTGGTGCTGTGCATCACGGCCACGCTGTTCGCCGGCGCCGCCGCCATCGTGCTGATCGGGCTGCGCGGCTGGGCCGGCACCGGCTCGGACCAGCGCGGCGGCACGCTGCTGAGCGGCATGGGCCAGGGTTTCGGGCTGGTCTTCGGCCGGCCGGAGCTGCGGTCGATCGCGATCCTGCTGTTCTGCGCGATGTTCTTCGTGGCCGTGCCGGAGGGGCTGGCCGCGGCCTGGGCCAGCGAGCTGGTCGACGACGACGAGCGCGGCATCGCGCAGGGTTTGATCATGGCGGCGACGCCGCTCGGCTTCGTGGCCGGCAGCCTGATCGTGGGCCGGCTGGTCCGGCCGTCCCGGCGGCGCGCGCTCATCCGGCCGTTCGCGATCGTGGCGCCGCTGACGCTGGTCCCGGCCGTGCTGGAGCCGTCCGTGGCGCTCGTGGTGCTGATGGTGGCCGCCTGCGGGTTCGCGGTCGGCGGCGTGCTGCCGCCGGCGCAGGGCCTGTTCGCGGTGGTGGTGCCGGACGGGTTCCGCGCCCGGGCGTACGGCGTGATGCAGACCGGCGTGACGCTCATGCAGGGCGCGGGCGTGGCCCTGACCGGCCTGCTGGCGGAGCGGTTCCCGCTGCCCGGCGTGGTCAGCTCGTGGAGCCTGGCCGGCGTGCTGGTGATGGTGGCGGTGAGCCTGCGCTGGCCGAGCGCGCAGCGGTTCGACGCGGCGATCGCGGCCGCGGCCGATCGGGAGCCGCAGCCCGGCCGCGTCTGACGCGGTGGCGTCGCACACCGCGGTTCGGTGTCGGCGGCCCTCAGTGGCAGGATTGATGCGTGGCTACCGGTGAAGACGTGAGCTTCTACGAGGCGGTCGGCGGCGAGCCGACGTTCCGGAAGCTGGTGGACAAGTTCTACGAGGGCGTGGCTTCCGACCCGCTGCTGCGGCCGATGTACCCGGAGGGCGACCTCGGGCCCGCCTCCGACCGCATGCGGCTGTTCCTGATGCAGTACTGGGGCGGTCCGACGACGTACTCCGAGGAGCGCGGCCACCCTCGGCTGCGCATGCGGCACGCCCCGTTCGTGGTCGACGCGGCCGCGCGGGACGCCTGGCTGCGGAACATGCGCGCCGCCGTGGACGCGCTCGACCTGCCGGCCGAGCAGCACGAGCAGCTCTGGCAGTACCTGGAGCGGGCCGCGTACTTCATGGTCAACAAGATGGATTAGCGGAGATCGGCCGATCGGCTGGTTTGCCGGCAGATCGCACTTCCGGCCCCATACTGCCTCGTTGATCGGGTGAGTCCACGCCCACCCCTTCGAGAGGTATCCCTCCATGCGACGCCGTCTGTTCGCCGCGCTCGCGCTGGCCGCGTTCACCACGGCCGCCGGCATGATGCCGGCCGGCGCCGACCCGGCCCAGCCGTCCGTGGTCTCGGCCAACCCGGTCGACTACACCCCGCACATCAAGGACGGCACGGTCTGGTCGGCCGTCGTGGTCGGCGACACGGTGGTGGTGGGCGGCAACTTCACCTCGGTGACGGACCGGACCGGCAAGCGCACGTACCCGCGCCGGCACGTCTTCGCGTTCGGCCTGCGCGACGGCGTGGTCCGCGACTTCGCTCCGCAGGTGGACGGCCCGGTGTACGCGGTCACCGCGGGCGCGGACGGCAGCGTCTACCTCGGCGGCGCGTTCAAGGCCGTCAACGGCGTGGCGCAGCGCGGGCTCGGCAAGGTGTCGCTGGCCACCGGGCGCAACGCGGCCGGCTTCAAGGCGATCATCAACTGGGGTGACGTCCGGTCGCTGGGCCTGGCCGGCGGCCGGCTCTACGCGGGCGGCACGTTCACCGCGATCAACGGCGTCCCGCGGACCGCGCTGGCCCGGATGAACCCGGCCACCGGCGCGGTCGACCGGGGCTTCGACGCGAAGCTCTCCGCCCCCGGCAAGGACCGGGCGCGGGTGGAGCACTTCGACATCTCGCCGGACGGGCGCAAGCTGGTCGCGGTGGGCGTGATCCTGCGGGCCGGCGTCAAGGACCGCACGCAGCTGGTGATGCTGGACGTGGCGGGCCCGGGCGCGGTGGTCAGCGACTGGTACACGGACTCGTTCAAGCCGAGCTGCCGGCAGGGCTTCCAGACGTACATGCGCCAGGTCAAGTTCTCCCCGGACGGCAGCTACTTCGTGGTGGTCACCACCGGGCGGGAGAACCACCGGCAGAAGCTCTGCGACACCGCCAGCCGCTGGGAGACCGCCGGTTCCGGCCGCCGCGTGCCGACCTGGCAGAACCACACCGGCGGCGACTCGCTCTACGCCGTCGCGGTCACCGGGAGCGCGGTCTACGTCGGCGGGCACCAGCGCTGGATGAACAATCCGGGCGGCCACGAGTACGCCGGTCCCGGCGCGGTCAGCCGGGAGGGTATCGCCGCGCTCGACCCGCGCACCGGCCGGGCGCTGCCGTGGAATCCCGGCCGGGACCGCGGCGTCGGCGTCCGCTCCTTCGTCTCGACCAGCGCCGGCCTGCTCGTCGGCTCCGACACCACCCGCCTCGCCGGCGAGTACCACGGCCGCATCGGCCTGTTCCCCCGCCCCTGATCGCCGCCCGCGGCACTCGGCTGGGGCACCGCGTCGGTCGCGGCTCGCCCCGGCCCGGCCGGAACCGGCTCCGACGCGGCGGCCGGAGCGGCGGCGCAGGCCGCCGCGGGTTTGCCCGCGGGAGCATGCCCGGCGTGACCACGCCGGGAGCGGGAAAGGGAAAAGGGTTGGGTCAGAGGAGTGCGCCCTCGTCGTGGAGCCAGTCGACGAAGGAGGTGGCGACGGCCGCGCCGCAGTCGAGCATCTCGACGAGGAGGGCGTCGTGGGCGCCGGCGCCCAGCGGGACCTGGAGCTCCGCGTAGATCGGGAGTTGGCCGCGCTCGGTCGGGTCGCCGACGTACGCCTTACAGAAGCGGCGGGTGTGGTTCCACTCGTTGACCACGCGGTATGCCCGGTCGGCCCAGTCCGGGGGGACGGTGGAGTGCGGGCGGGCGCGCATCACGAGGATCTCGTCGTCGGGGCCCTCCAGCGTGAACAGCACCGCGTGCCGCTCCCACATGGCGAGCAGGCTGCCGTCGCCGTCGGCGAGGTAGCGGATGTCGAGCATGTCGAGCGCGTCGCCGACCCGGCGCAGCGTCACGGGCGCGACCGCGGGCGCCAGCTCGACGGTGGGGACTAATCTCTCCGGTTCGCGCTGAGCAGGCGGGGTGACTCCCACCCGCACCTTGCTGTCCGTCGACGTTCCCCCTCGGGACTCCGGCTCGCCGCCACCGGCGTGACCGGGGCGCCATGACCACCACGGCATCGCTTGCGCACCTCACTCCCCAGCGGATCCGGCCGCCTACGTTGCGTTGGACCCGAGGCCCGACGCTACCCGGATCGTCGCCTGAGGTCATCCCCCCAACGCCCGCACAAAACCAAACGGACCATCAAGCATCAGCCGAACGTATGAGGAGTGGCCGGTCGGAGGCCGAGCTGATTCACCGCCGGTAGCCACGCCACGCCGTACGGAGCTGCCAAACCGACCCAACGGCCGGCCACCCGGACGTGCACATCGGACAGATCGGACTCTTCGGATGACGGCCGTCCACCCAGAAAGCCCATGCGCGTAACACCCTGGACAAGACGTTGAGATATTTCGATACGCTCCGTGCTGTCCGTTGTGACCACGATTGCTACATGATCGAGTAGTGCGTCGCGCAGCGCCCGCGCGCCCACCGGCTGCCCGCCGACGCCGTGCTCGGACGCGTCCCGCAGCGTCCCGGCCGCGGCCGCGGCGATCCGGCGCACCTCCGCCGCGGGCAACCGCTCCACCGAGCGGGCCCCCTCCGGCGGCAGGCCCCAGCGCCAGTCCGCGTCGCGGCGCGCCGGCAGCGAACGGCCGCCACGCGCCAGCTGGGAGAGCAGGTCCGCGGCCACGACCGTGGCGTCGCCCGGGCCCTCGCCGTCCACCGAGCGGGAGACCAGCACGTTCCACGGGAGCATCGCCCACAGGTCGGTGCGGCCACGGTACGACCGGAGCCGCACCACCGCGCCCGGGTCCAGCCGGGTCAGCCGCACCAGGAACGCGCCCGCGTCCTGCGCGCCGGTCACGCCGTGGCTCGCCACCACGCCGCTCACGAGGGCACCACGGCCGCCGCCGCGTACCGCCCGAGAAACTCCGTCTCCATCGCGGTGAGCCGGCGCGGGCGCCCCGCGGCCAGGTCGTAGGTCACGCAGACGGTGCGGGCGCGGCTGGCCAGCCGCTCGCCGTCGAACAGCTCGTAGACCACGGTGAACTGGGCGCCGCGCAGGTTCTCTATCCACAGCTCGATGCGCACCACCGGCGGCGGCGGTACGGCCTCCGCGTCCGAGCGGTAGACCACCGGGCGCAGGTAGTCGATCTCGTGACGCGCGATCACCGTGCCCTCGTCGACCAGCGACGGGCCGCCGCGCTCCCTGGCCAGCGCGTGGATGAGCGCGACCCGGGCCTCCTCGTAGAGCGTCAGGAAGCGCGTGTTGTTGACGTGGCCGTAGGCGTCCATGTCCGACCAGCGGAGCGCGCAGTGGTGGACGAAGCGCACGCCGTACCCCCTCGTGGTTCCTCATGACGAGGGCGCCCGGCCGACCGCCGGGCGCCCTCCAGGCCGGGCCTCAGTCGCGGGTCAGCTTGCGGTACGTCACCGCGTGCGGACGGGCGGCATCGGCGCCGAGCCGGTCGACCTTGTTCTTCTCGTACGCCTCGAAGTTGCCCTCGAACCAGAACCACTTCGCCGGGTTCTCGTCGTCGCCCTCCCAGGCCAGGATGTGGGTGGCGACACGGTCCAGGAACATCCGGTCGTGGGAGATGACCACGGCGCAGCCGGGGAACTCCAGCAGCGCGTTCTCCAGGCTGGAGAGCGTCTCGACGTCGAGGTCGTTGGTCGGCTCGTCGAGCAGGATCACGTTGCCGCCGATCTTCAGCGTCAGCGCGAGGTTCAGCCGGTTCCGCTCACCGCCGGAGAGGATCTTCGTCGGCTTCTGCTGGTCCGGGCCCTTGAAGCCGAACGCGGCCACGTAGGCGCGGGACGGCATCTCGACCTTGCCGACCATCATGTGGTCCAGGCCGTCCGAGACGACCTCCCACAGCGTCTTGTCGCCGTCCAGGCCCGAGCGGTTCTGATCGACGTAGGACAGCTGGACCGTCTCGCCGATCTTCACCGAGCCGGAGTCCGGCTGCTCGATGCCGACGATCGTCTTGAACAGCGTGGTCTTGCCGACGCCGTTCGGCCCGATGATGCCGACGATGCCGTTACGCGGCAGCGAGAACGACAGGTTGTCGATCAGCGTGCGGCCGTCGAAGCCCTTGACCAGGCCGTTGACCTCGATCACCGTGCTGCCCAGGCGCGGGCCCGGCGGGATCTGGATCTCCTCGAAGTCGAGCTTGCGGGTCTTCTCCGCCTCGGCGGCCATCTCCTCGTACCGGTCGAGGCGGGAGCGGGACTTGGTCTGGCGCGCCTTCGCGTTCGACCGGACCCACTCCAGCTCCTCGGAGAGGCGCTTCTTCATCTTGGCGTCCTTGCGGCCCTCGACCGCCAGACGCGCCGCCTTCTTCTCCAGGTAGGTCGAGTAGTTGCCCTCGTAGCCGATCGCCCGGCCGCGGTCCAGCTCCAGAATCCAGCCGGCCACGTTGTCCAGGAAGTACCGGTCGTGGGTGATGGCCAGGACGGTGCCGGCGTACTTGGCGAGGTGCTGCTCCAGCCACTGCACGCTCTCCGCGTCCAAGTGGTTGGTGGGCTCGTCCAGCAGCAGCAGGTCGGGCGCCTCGAGCAGCAGCTTGCACAGCGCGACGCGGCGGCGCTCACCACCGGAGAGCTGGGTGACGTCCGCGTCCGGCGGCGGGCAGCGCAGCGCGTCCATCGCGAGCTGGAGCTGGGCGTCGATGTCCCACGCGTCCGCGTGGTCCAGCTCCTCCTGGAGCTTGCCCATCTCCTCCATCAGCTCGTCGGAGTAGTCCGTCGCCATCTGCTCGGCGATCTTGTTGAACCGCTCCAGCTTGGCCTTGGTCTCCGCGACCGCCTCCTCGATGTTGCCGAGGACGGTCTTCGCGTCGTTCAGCGGCGGCTCCTGCGCCAGCATGCCCACGGTGTAGCCGGGCATCAGGCGGGCCTCGCCGTTGCTGGGCCGGTCGAGCCCGGCCATGATCTTGAGCAGGCTGGACTTACCGGCGCCGTTGGGGCCGACCACACCGATCTTGGCACCGGGCAGGAAGCTCAGCGTCACGTTGTCGAGCACGACCTTGTCGCCGTGCGCCTTACGCGCCTTTTCCAGGACGTAGATGTACTGGGCCACGGTGCGCCCTACCTCCGAGTCTGTGTGAATGTCCGGCGACTGGCGGGCCGGCTTCTGCCGAGGGCAGCAGACAACAGTGTCAATCCTGACAGGTCGGGTGGGCAGCGCGCACACCCCCCTTGCGCACGACGGTATGACCGGATAGCGTCGCCGGTATGACCAAGAAGCTGACCGTGAGTCTGCCCGACGACGTGGCCGCCCGCCTCAGCCGGGAGGCCAACGTGTCGGCCTACGTCGCCACGGCGATCCGGCGCCAGATGGATCGCGAGCGCACCGTCGAGCTGCTCGGCCAGGCCGGCTACGAGCTGACGGTCGGCCATGCCGAGGCCGGCTTCGAGCGGCTGCACGAGGCGCAGCGCCAGATGAGCACGGACCTTCGCCGGCAGGCCGACGAGCTGATCGCCGGCGCGCGCCGCGGCGAGCTGCCGTGACCCACGCCTCACCCGCGGTCGCCGCCGTGCTGGACACCGGCGCGATCACGGCGTACATGGGGGGTGAGTCGATCGACGTGGGCGGCCTGCTCGCCGGCGCCGCGCTGCGCCACCAGTGGGCCGTGGTGCCCGCGCTCTGCCTGGCCGCGGCATACCGGGAGGCCACTCCCGAGCAGGCGTTGCGGCTCGACATCCTGATGAACCTGCCGACCGCGCTGATCCCGCCCGTCGTCCCGGGCGACGCGCCGGTGCTGGGCGGCTGGAGCCGGATCACCGAGCAGCCCGACCTCGCGCACGCGCTGCTGGAGGCGGTCTCCCGGCACGCACCCCTGGTCACCACCCGCCGCGAGGTCGCGACCCGCGTCCTGCCGAAGGAGTGGCCGATCATCGAGGTCTGAGCCGCACCCGGCCCGACGTGTGATGTCGGTCGGGTCACCCGCGCGTTTGGGTCGCCGCGCCGTGTGGCACTCCATGGTTTGACCGGCGACGCCGAATGTCAACCACCGGACAGTAGGCTCAGCCGGAACCCCGCATTACACCGGAGGTGTACGGAACGTGGCCGAGCGTAGTTCCTTCGTCGTCGTCGCCAACCGCCTGCCCGTGGATGAGGTGACCACCCCGGAGGGACGCCAGTGGCGGCCGAGCCCCGGCGGACTGGTCACCGCGCTGCACCCGGTGCTCGTGCGGCACCGCGGCACCTGGATCGGCTGGGCCGGTGGCACCGGCGACGCCCCGGAGCCCTTCGAGCTGGAGGGCATCAACATCCACCCCGTGCCGCTGAGCGCGGTCGAGCTGGAGCGCTACTACGAGGGCCAGTCGAACGCGACGATCTGGCCGCTTTACCACGACGCGGTGGAGACGCCTGCCTACAAGCGGTCCTGGCGGGAGACGTACCGGGCGGTCAACCAGCGCTTCGCGCAGGCGGCGGCGGACGTCGCGGCCGAGGGCGCCACCGTCTGGGTGCAGGACTACCAGTTGCAGCTGGTCCCGGCCATGCTCCGCGAGCTGCGCCCGGACCTGAAGATCGGCTTCTTCCTGCACATCCCGTTCCCGCCGATCGAGCTGTTCATGCAGATGCCGTTCCGCACGGAGATCCTGCGCGGCCTGCTCGGCGCGGACCTGGTCGGCTTCCAGCAGCGGCTCGCCGCGCAGAACTTCATCCGGCTCGCCCGGCACCTGCTCGGCCTCCGCTACGAGGGCCAGATGATCCAGGTCGACGGCCGCCAGGTGAAGGCCGGTGCGTTCCCGATCTCGATCGACACGGCGCAGATGGAGCAGATGGCCGCGGACCCGGCGATCCAGGCCCGGGCCAAGGAGATCCGCGGCGAGCTGGGCAATCCGAAGACGGTGATCCTGGGCGTGGACCGGCTGGACTACACCAAGGGCATCGAGCTGCGGCTCAAGGCCTTCCGCGAACTGCTCTCTGACGGAAAGCTGACAGTTCCGGACGCGGTCATGGTGCAGGTCGCCACCCCGAGCCGTGAGCGAGTCGAGCATTACCAGGCGCTACGAGTCAAGGTTGAGCGCGAGGTCGGGCGGATCAACGGCGAGTTCGGACGGGTGGGCGTACCCGCGGTCCACTATCTCCACCAGTCGTACAGTCGCAGTGAACTGGCCGCGCTCTACAGCGCGGCCGACGTCATGATGGTTACCCCTCTGCGAGACGGAATGAATCTGGTGGCCAAGGAGTACGTCGCCTCGCGCGCCGACACCGGCGGCGCGTTGGTGCTCAGCGAGTTCGCGGGTGCCGCGACCGAGCTGCGTCAAGCGTTTCTGTGCAACCCACACGACCCCGAGGGCGTCAAGGAGGTGCTGCTGCGCGCCGTGAGCATCGAGCCCGCCGAGGCTCGTCGCCGGATGCGCATCATGCAGCGCCACCTGCGTGCTCACGACGTCGAACACTGGGCTCGCTCGTTCCTGAACGAGCTCGGCGTTCCGGAGGCGGCGTGACGTCTCCGCTCGACCTCGACCTCCGGGGTCCTCAGCTCGACCCGGACCTGCGCGCCGCCATCGGGCGGATCGCCCGCGTCCCGCAGCTCCTCGTCGCCTGCGACTACGACGGCACGCTCGCCCCGATCGTGGAGGACCACGCCCGGGCCGTACCGCTGCCGGAGTCGGTCGCCGCGATCCGTGCGCTCGCCGCGCTGCCGCAGACCACCGTGGCGGTCGTGTCCGGCCGCGCGCTGCGCGACCTGGCGACGCTCTCCCGGCTGCCCAGCGAGGTGCACCTCGTCGGCAGCCACGGCTCCGAGTTCGACATCGGCTTCATCGAGCGGCTCGCGCCCGAGCTGATCGAGGTGCGTACCCGGCTGCAGATGGAGATCCGGGCGATCGCCGGCGGCCGGGCCGGCATCCGGCTGGAGGCGAAGCCGGCCAGCATCGCGGTGCACTACCGCGGCGCCGAGCCGATCGTCGCCCGCCAGGTGGTGGACGCGATCGAGGCCGGCCCCGCCACCTGGCCCGGCGTCTACGTCAAGCGCGGCAAGGAGGTGCTGGAGCTCTCCGTGGTCACCACCCACAAGGGCACCGCCATCGACCAGCTGCGCAGCCAGCTCAGCGCCAGCGCGGTGCTCTACATCGGCGACGACGTCACCGACGAGGACGCGTTCGGCACGCTGCACGGCCCGGACGTCGGCATCAAGATCGGCAGCGGCGACACCCGGGCCGGCTTCCGGGTCGGCGAGCCGATCGAGGCCGCCCGGCTGCTCGCGCTGGTGCTCCAGACGCGGCGCAACTGGCTGTTCGGCGAGCACGCGGTGCCGATCGAGCGCCACTCGATGCTCTCCAACCGGCGTACCGTCGCGCTGATCACGCCGGAGGCCAAGGTCACCTGGTTGTGCCACCCCCGCCCGGACGCCTCGGCGATCTTCGCGGACCTGCTCGGCGGCAACCCGGCCGGCTACTTCTCGGTCGCGCCGGAGCGCGGCGGCATCCCGCTCGGCCAGCGCTACCGGCCCGGCACCATGACCGTGGAGACCCGCTGGTCCGGCCTGACGGTCACGGACTGGCTCGACACCAGCGTGCACGAGGACGAAACCGGCGAACTGACCGTCGCCACCGCCGACTCCACGCTGATCCGCCGCGTCTCCGGCCACGGCCGGGTCCGGCTCGAGTTCGCGCCGCGCCCCGAGTTCGGCCAGGTCGCGGTGCAGCTTCAGCCGGCCGGCGACGGCCTGCTGGTGCTCGGCTCCAACGAGCCGGTCGCGCTCTACTCCCCCGGCGTCACCTGGACCGTCGAGTCGGACGGCGACCGGGACACCGCCCGCGCCGTCGTCGACCTCAGCCAGGCCGGCGGCGAGGTCGTGCTGGAGCTGCGGTTCGGGTCGCACGACCTCGCGCACACCGGCATCCCGGCGCTGACCCGCCAGGAGGACGCGGAACGCCCGTGGCGCGACTGGGCGAACACGCTCACGCTGCCGTCCGTCGCCCGTGACCTGGTGCTGCGCAGCGCGCTCACCATGCGCGGCCTCACCCACGAGGCCACCGGCTCGATCCTGGCCGCGGCCACCACGTCGCTGCCCGAGGAGGTCGGCGGCGTCCGCAACTGGGACTACCGGTACTGCTGGCTCCGCGACGCCGCGATGACCGCCCGCGCGCTGGTCGACCTGGGCTCGCTCAGCGAGGCCGAGGCGTTCCTGCGCTGGGTCGACGGCTGCGTCGAACGCAGCGGCGGCCACCCGGAGCGGCTGCACCCGCTCTACACGGTCGAGGGCTACGAGCTCGGTGCCGAGGCGGTCATCGACACGCTGCCCGGCTACGCCGGCTCCCGCCCGGTCCGCGTCGGCAACCTCGCCAACCACCAGCTCCAGCTGGACATCTTCGGCCCGGTCGCGGACCTGATCGCGGCCGTCGCCGACGCGCGCGGCTCGGTCCGCGACGAGGAGTGGGGCCTGCTGGAGTCGATGGTCCAGGCCGTCGAGCGCCGCTGGCACGAGCCCGACCACGGCATCTGGGAGGCCCGCCTTGCGCCGCGGCACCACGTGTTCTCCAAGGTCATGTGCTGGATGACCGTGGACCGCGCGGTCCGCATGGTCGACCGCCACGGCGGCGCCCCGCGGCCCGAGTGGGCCGAACTGCGCGACAAGATCGGCGCGGACGTGCTGGAGCACGGCTGGCACGAGGGCGTCGGCGCCTACTCCGTCGCCTACGGTGACGAGGACATGGACGCGTCGTCGCTGTGGATCGGCCTCTCCGGGCTGCTCCCCGACGACGACCCGCGCTTCCTGGCCACGGTCCTCAAGATCGAGGCGGACCTGCGGTCCGGGCCGGTCGTCTACCGCTACCGGTGGGACGACGGTCTCCCCGGCCGCGAGGGCGGCTTCCACATCTGCACGGCGTGGCTGATCGAGGCCTACCTACGCACCGGCCGCCGGGCCGACGCGGAGGAACTGTTCACGCAGATGCTGGACACGGCCGGCCCGACCGGCCTGCTGCCCGAACAGTACGACCCGATGGCCGAGCGCGGGCTGGGCAACCACCCGCAGGCCTACAGCCACCTCGGCCTGGTCCGCTGCGCCCTGCTCCTCAACAACGTCCTCACCCCGGCCTGACCACCATTTGACCGATTCACCGGCCGCCGCGATCCCCATCGCGGCGGCCGGTCCCGCCTTCCGGCCGGTCCCGCCTTCCGGCCGGTCCCGCCTTCCGGCCGGTCCCGCCTTCCGGCCGGTCCCGCCTTCCTGGCCGGTCCCGCCTTCCTGGCCGGTCCCGCCTTCCTGGCCGGTCCCGCCTTCCTGGCCGGTCCCGCCTTCCTGGCCGGTCCCGCCTTCCGGTCGGCTGCCGCCGCGCGACCGGATTCAGCGGCTACCGCGATCTTCGTTGTGTGCCGCGGTTCTTCCTCTTCCCGCTTCCGGTGTGGCCACTTTGGCATGCTCCGCGGGCACCGGTCCCGCGCGGCTCGGTGACGGCCGACCATGACCGTTCGCCCTGCACGCTGCGTAACCGGAAGCGCCCCACCACCCCGCACTTCCGCTTCCAGTACCGGCGAGCGCGTCCGTTATGCCGCAAAGCCGGTATGCCGCTCAGGGGTCGCCGGCATGCCGGTCGGCGAACCGCCGCATGATCGACTGGTTACTGATACGTGGAGCACGTTATAAGTCGCCGATTAGGTGCTTTACGTATCTTTAGTCGCCGACCACCCACCGCGACTCGTAGAACGCGCGGCCGGGAACCACCCGGCAGGCGAGCACCCACCGTGACTCGCAGAACGCGCGGCCGGGAACCACCCGGCAGGTGAGCACCGAGACCGTCGGCGGCATGGCAGGGGGAACCCGGCCGCCGATCCGGCTACGGCAAGGCGAAGGCGGGTCGGCACTGTCCGACGCAGCCGATCACCTCAGGCCGGGTCCGGGACGGTCACCCGCGCCGAACCGATCGCGTCCCGGCGGTTCCGCGGTGGCCACCCCGGCCGGGTCCGCGGCAGGACGCCCGGAATCGGGTGGTGGTCAGGTTTCGTGGGTGCAGTCGAACCACACCCAGATCTCGTAGAGGGGCCACTCGTACATGTCGACCTCGACGCATTCCACCCGGGCGTATCCGGCCCGCTCCGCCTGTTCCATCGCGTCCTCGACCGCGTAGTAGTAGGCGAGTCCGAACTTGCTCATCCCCTTGCCGAGGAACCGCTCGGGTTCCTCGGCGACTCCGGACAGGCCGGTCACGACCGCGAGCGCGGCGCCGGCCACGAGGTTGGCAATCATGCCGGCACGGTAACCGACATCGACGTTGATCGCTGACTATGCGACCGGCACCGTCGCGAGCGCGTTGACCACGTCGCCCACCACGACGATCGCAGGGGGCCGGATGCCGGCCGCGGCCGTCTTCTCCACCACGTCGCCGAGCGCGGCCTTGACCACGCGCTGCTCGCTGGTCGTACCCTCCTGGACCACCGCCGCCGGCGTCGATGCCGAGCGGCCGTGCGCCATCAGCGTCGCCGCGATCTTCGGCAGGTTCTTCAGGCCCATCAGGATCACCACCGTGCCGCGCATGCCGCCCAGCGACGGCCAGTCGACCAGCGACGTCGGGTCGTCCGGCGCGACGTGCCCGGACACCACGGTGAACTCGTGCGCCACCCCGCGGTGCGTGACCGGGATGCCGGCCACCGCCGGCGCCGCGATCGAGCTGGTCACCCCCGGTACGACGATGACCGGCACGCCCGCCTCGGCGCACGCCACGGCCTCCTCGCCGCCCCGGCCGAACACGTACGGATCGCCGCCTTTGAGCCGCACCACGAACGAGCCGGCCCGCGCGCGGTCCACGATAATCCGGTTGATCTCCTCCTGCGCCTTGGCCGGCCCGTAGGGGATCTTCGACGCGTCGACCAGTTCCACCTCCGGCCGCAACTCGTCGAGCAGCAGGCCGGGCACCAGGCGGTCGGCGACCACCACGTCCGCGGTGGCGAGCAGCCGCCGTCCCTTGACCGTGATCAGCTCCGGGTCGCCCGGCCCGGCGCCGACCAGCGCCACCCGCCCGGGTGCGGCCGCGGTCTCCGGGGCCGGGCCGCGGAACGAGGCGGGCGTGTCCGGCACGTGGCAGCCGGGCAGCGTGCCGTCGGCCAGGCCGTCCCGCACGGCGTCCCGGACGACCTGCGCGCGGTGCGGATCGCCGCCGGCGGTGACCGCCACCGTCACCTGCCCGTGCCGGGCGACAGCGGGCGTCCAGGCGGTGGCGGCGTCACGGTCGTCCGCGCGGACGCAGAACACGCGCCGTTCCAGCGCGGCGGCGCTGACCGCGGCGGCGGCGAGGTTGTCGTCCACCGCCACCTGGACCAGCCAGGCGCCGTCGACGTCCTCGGCCTGGAACCGCCGCTCGGCCCAGGTGATCCGGCCCGCGTCGACCAGCGACCGGAGCGCGGGCGTGAGGTGCGGGGAGACGAGCAGCACGCGGGCGCCCGCGGACAGCAGCGCGGGGACGCGGCGGGTGGCGACCGCGCCGCCGCCGACCACGAGGACCTTCCGGCCGGTCAGGCGCAGCGCGAGGGGGTAGAGCTCGGTCACTTCTCGGTCACTCCGGCGGAGTCGAAGGTGGCGACCTCGTGCAGCACGCGGACGGCGGCGGCCACGATGGGCAGCGCGAGCACCGCGCCGGTGCCCTCGCCGAGCCGCATGTGCAGGTCGATGAGCGGGTCGAGGCCGAGGTGGGCGAGCGCCGCGGTGGCGCCCGGCTCGACCGAGCGGTGGCCGGCCACGAGCGCGGCCGTCACGCCGGGATGCAGCGCGGCCGCGACGAGCGCGCCGGCCAGCGTGTTCACCCCGTCGACGATCAGCGGCACCCGGTGCGCCGCCGCCGCCAGCATGAACCCGGCGATCGCCGCGTGCTCCAGCCCGCCGACCTCGGCGAGCACGCGCAGCGGGTCCGGGTCCGCCGGCAGCCGGCGCAGCGCGGTCCGTACCACCGAGGTCTTGAGTTGAAGGGTGTAGTCGTCGATGCCGGTGCCGCGCCCGGTGACCTCGGCCGCGTCCCGCCCGGTGAACGCCGCGATCAGCGCGGCGGCGGGGGTGGTGTTCGCGATGCCCATGTCGCCCGCGATCAGGATTCTCGCGCCGTCCGCGACCAGCCGGTCCGCGACCCGGATGCCGGCCTCGATCGCGGCCCGCGCGTCCGCCTCGCTCATCGCGGGCCCGACCGCGAGGTCGTCGGTGCCGGGGCGCACCTTGGCGACGATCAGGCCGGGCGCGGGATCGAGGTCGGCGGCCACGCCCACGTCGACCACGTGCACGCCGGCGCCGACCTCCCGGGCGAACGCGTTGACCACGGCGCCGCCGGCCAGGTAGTTCGCCACCATCTGCACGGTCACCTCCTGCGGCCACGGCGACACGCGCTGGGCGTGGACGCCGTGGTCACCGGCGAAGACCGCGACCGCGGCCGGCGCGGGCAGCGGCGGCGGGCAGGTCCCGGCCAGGCCGGCCAGGCGGATGGAGAGCTCCTCCAGCGCGCCGAGTGAGCCGGCGGGCTTGGTGAGGCGGTCGTGCCGCGCCCGGGCGGCCGCCATCGCCTCCTCGTCCGGCGGACGGATGGCGTCAAGCGTCTCCCGCATGATCAGCCCTTTCCTCGAAGCCGTCGACCTCCAGCAGGGTACGGAGCACCGCCAGGAAACGGTCCGTGGTGGCAGTGTCCCGCACCGCGACGCGCACGTAGTCCGGTCCCAGCCCGGGGAACGTGTCGCCGCGCCGTACCGCGACGCCGTTCTCCCGCAGCGCGAGCCGCAGTTTGTCCGCCCCGGCGACCCTGACGAGGACGAACGCGCTGGCCGGTGCGCCGATCACGGTCACGCCCGGCAGCGCGCGAAGCCGGTGCACAAGGTATCGCCGATCGTCGGCCAGCCGCGCGGCGATCTCGCGTTCGGTGGCGACCGCCACCGGGGACGCGCACGCCTCCGCCGCCGCCAGCGCGGGCGTGGAGACCGGCCAGAGCGGCTGTACGGCCCGGCAGCGCGCGATCAGGTCGGCCGGCCCGAGCAGGTAGCCGACCCGCAGCCCGGCCAGCCCCCAGGTCTTGGTCAGGCTGCGCACCACGACCAGCCCGGGCAGGTCGCGCCGTTCGGCCAGCGACTCCGGCTCGCGGTCGAGGCCGGGCCGGTACGCGCTGTCCGCGAACGCCTCGTCCACCACCAGCACCCGGCCGGGCGCGGCCAGCGCCGCGATCCGGTCCGCCGGGTGCAGCACCGAGGTCGGGTTCGTCGGGTTGCCGATGAAGACCAGGTCCGCGCCGTCCGGCAGCGGGAGGTCGGGCGGGAGCGTGAAGTCGCCGGGGAGCACCACCCGCCGGACGTCGTGCCCGGCGCCGCGCAGCGCCGCCTCCGGCTCGGTGAACTGCGGGTGCACCACGACCGGGCAGCGCGCGTCGCGCAACGCCTGGGCCAGCAGCACGAAGCCCTGGGCGGCACCGGCGGTGAGCAGCACCTCCTCCGGCGGGCGGCGGTGCCGGGCGGCGATCGCCGCGGTGGCCGGGCCGGGGTCGGGGTACGCCGCGAGCGCGGACAGCGACGCCAGGATCGGCGCGGACAGCCACTCGGGCATCGGGTCGCGGCGCACGTTCACGGCCAGGTCGACCAGCCCGGGCGCCACCTCCGCGTCACCGTGGTGGCCCAGCTCCTCGTGCAATCCGTACTCCCTCCGTCGCAGAAGTACACAACAGCATGCGGCAGGGGTACGGCGCCCTCACAGCCCGCCAGGCGAGATGTGAGGAGCGGTTCACTCCTTTCCGCCCTCACATAAACGAATATGTCCTACTTTTGGCGTATGGAGCGCACTACCTCCGCGGCCGGCAAGCTCGCCGCCCTCCTCCGTACCGGGATCATCGTCGGAGTGATCGTCGCGGGGATGGCGTACCCGCTGGCCGCCCTGGCCGGGCTCGGCGCCAAGGCCGGCATCGAGAAGGTGCGCGAGCTCCCCCGCGAGCTGACCGTCCCGCCCAACGCGCAGACCAGCTACGTCTACGCCGCCGACGGCAAGACGCTGATCACGATGTTCTACGAGGAGCACCGCAAGCCGCTCGCGCTCAGCGACATCTCCCGGCACGTCCAGCACGCGATCATCGCGGCCGAGGACGCGCGCTTCTACGAACACAACGGCGTCGACATGAAGGGCGCGGCCCGCGCGTTCGTCGCGAATCAGCGGGCCGGCGGCGTCTCCCAGGGCGCCTCCACGCTGACCATGCAGTACGTCCGGATGGCGCTGCGCGACGGCGCCGAGTCGCCGGTCCAGGCGCTCGCCGCCACCGAGCAGACCACCGGCCGCAAGCTGCGCGAGATGCGGCTGGCCATGGAGGTCGAGAAGCGGATGTCCAAGGAGCAGATCCTGGAGGGCTACCTCAACTCCGCCTACTTCGGGCACCGCGCGTACGGCATCGGCGCCGCCGCCGAGGTCTTCTTCTCCAAGGACGCCGGCTCGCTGACCGTGGCCGAGGCCGCGCTGCTGGCCGGCCTGGTCAAGGCGCCCTCCGCGTACGACCCGGCGGGCCGGGACCAGGAGGCCGCGATCGCGCGCCGCGACTACGTGATCGACCGGATGACGCAGGCCGGCCACCTCAGCGCGCGGCAGGCGCGGAAGGAGAAGGCCGCGCCGATCGAGCTGAAGCTGACGAACCCGCCGAACGACTGCCTCGCGGTGCCCGAGCGCGTCAACGACTGGGGCTTCTTCTGCGACTACTTCAAGAACTGGTGGATGCAGCAGGCCGCGTTCGGCAAGGACCCGGCCGAGCGGCTGGACCGGCTCCGGCGCGGCGGCTACCACATCGTGACCACGCTCGACCCGGCCGTGCAGGCCGACGCGCAGCGGCACGTGCTCGACAAGGAGGGGACCCGCAGCCGGTACGCGCACGGCACGGTCGCGGTCGAGCCGGGCAGCGGGCACGTGCGCGCGATGGCGGTCAACCGGGTCTACTCGCTGGACAAGAGGGACAACGGCCGGCACAGCGACGCGCGACTGCGCCGGGCCGGCCTGCTCGGCACCTACCCGAACACGGTCAACCCGCTGCTCGGCGGCGGCGACATGCCCGGCTACCAGGCCGGCTCCACGTTCAAGCTGTTCACCATGCTCGCGGCGCTGGACGAGGGACTGCCGCTGAGCACCAGCTACTACGCGCCGGAGCGGCTGAAGACCAAGTACCCGGCGGACTGGAACGACCCGACCCGGTGCGGCGACCGCTGGTGCGTGCGCAACGCCAGCACGTCGATGACCGGGCGGAAGAACATGTGGTCCGGCTTCGGCCAGTCGGTGAACACCTACTTCGTACAGCTGGAGCAGAAGGTCGGGGCGCAGCGCGCGGTGCGCATGGCGGAACGGCTCGGCCTGCGCTGGCGCACCGAGATCGACCGCGTTCAGGCCTCACCGGAGCGGGCGCGCGGCTGGGGCGCGTTCACGCTCGGCGTCGCGGACACCACGCCGCTGGAGATGGCCAACGCGTACGCCACCGTGGCGGCGGAGGGCCGCTACTGCGAGCCGCTGCCGGTGCTCTCCGTGACCGGCCCGGACGGCAGGCCCGCCACCCGTACCGTGAACGGCGCCCCGGTCGAGGTCGCGCGATCGCGCTGCCACCAGGCGATCCCGGTCGAGGTGGCGCGCGCGGCGACGGACGCGGCCCGGTGCACCACCGGCTCCTCGGACGGCGGCCGGTGCGGCGGCTGGTCGACCGCGGGCGGCGTGCGCGGCACGGTGGACCGCCCGGTCGCCGGCAAATCCGGCACCACCGACAACTACCAGGCGTCCTGGTTCGTCGGGTACGTCCCGCAGCTGGCCGTGGCCGCGTTCCTGGCCGACCCGGACAATCCGCAGCACCGGGTCGGCACTGAGCACAGCTACAAGTCGCGGACCACGGTCGCGGAGACGCTGCGCGACGCGATGCGCGACCAGCCGGTCAAGCGCTTCACCGCGCCGTCCGAGCAGCTGATGTACGGCGCGGACCGGGACTCCGGCCGCGACTCCGACTCCGACTCCGGCTCCGGCCGCGAGTGATCACCGCAGGTCGGCCGCGACCAGCGACCACACCTCCAGGTCGGCGCGCGCGCCGAGCACGTGCCCGGCGCTGCGCAGCACCCCCTCGTAGCTGAACCCGGCCTTCTCCGCGACCCGGCGGGCCGCCACGTTGCCGGGCGGCACCCGGATCTCCAGCCGCGCGAAGCCGTGCTCCATGATCAGCGCGAACGACACCGCGATGACCGCCTCGGCGGCCAGCCCGTAGCCCCGGGCGGCCGGCTCCAGCGCGACGCACACCTCGGTGACCCGGCCGGCCCAGTCGGTGCGCTTCGTCCAGAGGCTGCCGATCAGCCGGTCGTCCTCCCGGCGGACGATGCCGAGGTGGTCACCGGCGCCGCTGTCCCGCCGCTCCTGCGCCTCCTCCGTGCACCACTCCAGCCCGTCTATCGGCCCGGCGTCCTCGTCGAACGGCAGCCACCGCCGCGTCATCCGGTCGCTGAAGACGACGCCGATCTGCTTGGCGTCCGCGCCGGTCAGCGCGCGCACGAGCAGGCGCGGGGTGGAGACGGTCAACGCCGGGAACGGGCGCACCGCCACGAGGCCACTCACGCGCCAGACCATACCGGCCGGGTACGACACGTACCCGCCGTTCGGCAAGGCTTTTCACCGTAAATAGTCGGCTTTGAACACGCGAAGAGGCCGAAAACCGACAGATCACCACCGCCGGAAGTGGCCTTATCATCCGCGAGTAACCTGCCAAGGGTGTACCGGTTCCTGTTCACCCCCCGCTGGCTGGGCTATCTCGCACTGGCCCTGGCCGCGGCCGGGGTCATGGTGCTGCTCGGCAACTGGCAGCTCAGCCGTTACCAGGAACGCAGCGCGATCAACGACCGCATCGACCGCGCGGACAGCGTCGCACCGGTCCCGCTCACCTCGACCATGGACGCGCCCGACCGGGCCGGCACGCCCGGCACCGCCCCCGGCAAGGACGTCGAGTGGACCCGCGTCACCGTCACCGGCGTCTACGACCCGGCGAACGAGATCCTCGCCCGCAGCCGTACCGTCGCGGGCCAGGTCGGCTTCGAGGTGATCACCCCGCTCCGGCTGCCCGACGGCACCGCCGTCCTGATCGACCGCGGCTGGATCCCACCCGCCGAGGGCGACGCGCTGGCCCGCCCCGCGATCCCGCCCGCCCCCACCGGCACCGTCACCGTGATCGGCAAAATCCACCTCTCCGAGAGCAAGGCCGGCACCCTCGACCGCCGCGACGGCCGCCTCGAGACCCGCCGCATCGGCCTCCCCACGCTCGCGCCCGAGCTGCCGTACCCCATCTACGGCGCGTATCTCCTGCTCACCGAGCAACAGCCGGCCGCCGACCCGGCATTCGTCCAGATCGAGGCCCGCCACGAGAACGCCTGGCAGAACGGCGGCTACGCCGTCCAGTGGTGGCTCTTCGCCGCCCTCACCCTCGCCGGCTTCATCTGGCTCGCCCACCGCGAGGCCCGCGGCCCCACCACCCCCACCAGCCGCCTCACCGAAGACACCACCCCCTACGCCCAAACCCCCTGACCCGCGTCTCCACCGACTTCGGATCTCCCCGCTCCCGGCGTGGTGCGGCCCGCACGCCCCCGCGGACGCAGCGCTAGCTCCGGGGACGACCCCAGACCCCGATCCTCCCGCTCCCAGCCGGATGCGGCCCGCATGCTCCCGCGGGCAAACCTCGCGGCGGCTCCGCCGCCGCTCCACCGCCGCATCGGAGCCGGTCCCGCCCCTGGTCACTCAACCCCACGCACTACCCGCACCACCACGACTCCCGGCCGCGCCATCGCACCCCAGACAGCCAGAGCCGACGCGCGCCTGGAGCGCGCGGCGGGTGTCCTCGCCGCGCTTGGCCGGCGGGTAACCGCCCCCGTCGCCGTCACCGTCGCCCGATATTTCCGCATATAGACGGTCTCGGCTAGGTGTCCGCTGCGACTTTGTGAGCCTCAGGCACGTTATTCGGTGGGAATTACGTGCCTGAGGCTCACATAGATGAAAACTGGTCGATCAACGGGCCCGCGCCACGACCACGGACGCGGCGTCGGCGCGGCCGGGAGGTGAGCAAAGGCGCGGACGGCGTGGTAGCGGTGACCACACGGACACCGGCTCCGACCGGCGGACCGGAGCGGAGCGCCAGCGGAGTCGGAGGGAAGCCGGAGGTTTGCCCGCGGGAGCATGCGGGCCGCACCGGGCTGGGAGCGGGAATATCGGGGTCCGGGGTCGTCCACGGAGTCGGCACAGCGCCCGCGGGAGCATGCGGGCCGCACCACGCCGGACGCGGGAAGATCCGGGGGGCGGGGTCGTCCACGGAGCTAGCGCTGCGCCCGCGGGCCGCACCACGCCGGAAGCGGGAAAGGGGTCGCCCTCGCAGCTCGCACGGCGAGGAGCAGGTCCGATACAGGGGGCGGCAGGGTCCGGCGTCGCTCCCACAGCTCGCACGGCGAAGGGGGTCCGGTTCAGGCGGGCGGCAGGCCGGCGTGGATGGTGCGGACGGTGGTGATGGTGTCGGCCTCGGCGGCGGTCTTGTCGTCGCGGTAGCGCAGGACGCGGGCGAAGCGGAGCGCGACGCCGCCCGGATAGCGAGGGCTGGTCTGGACGCCGTCGAAGGCGATCTCCACCACCTGCTCCGGGCGCACCGTGACCACCCAGTCCCCGCGGTCGACGGCCAAGGACAGGAACCGTTCGGTCTGCCAGCGCAGCAACTCGTCGGTGAGGCCCTTGAAGGTCTTGCCGAGCATGACGAAGCCGCCGGTCTCCTCGTCGCGTGCGCCGAGGTGCAGGTTGGACAGCCAGCCCTTGCGGCGGCCGCTGCCCCACTCGACGGCGAGGACGACCAGGTCGAGTGTGTGCCGGGGCTTGACCTTGACCCAGGCGCCGCCGCGGCGGCCGGAGTCGTACGGCGCGTCCGGCGACTTGATCACCACGCCCTCCTGGCCGGCGCGGACGGCGGTGGCGAACAGTTCCGCGCCGCGCTCGGGCGTGTCGGCCAGCGCTCGGCCGACGATCAGCTCGGCGGGCAGCGTGTCCGCGAGCGCGGCCCAGCGTGTGGTGCCCGGCGCGTCCAGCAGGTCGGTGCCGTCGAGGTGCAGGAGATCGAAGAAGTACGGCGTGAGCACCGTGCCGGTCGCGGAGACCGTGCCGCTCGCGCGCGTGGCGGCGCGGGCCGAGGTCTCCTGGAACGGGCGCGGGCGGCCGGTGGCGTCCAGCGCGATCGCCTCGCCGTCCAGCACCAGGTCGCCCGGGGGCAGCGCGCGGACGGCGGAGACCACCTCGGGGATGCGGCCGGTGATGTCGTCGAGGCTGCGGGTGAAGACCGCCACGTCGGAGCCGGCGCGGTGCACCTGGATGCGGATGCCGTCGAGCTTCACGTCGACCATCGCGGGCGCGCCGGTGCTCTCCAGCGCGTCCGCCACCGTGGGCGCGCTCTGCGCCAGCATCGGCGCGAGCGGCCGGCCGACCCGCAGCGTGAACTCGGCGAGGGCGGCGGCGCCGCCGTGCAGCGCGGCCGCGGCCACGGTCTTGAGGTCGCCGCTGAGCAGCAGCGCGCGGCGGACGGCCGCGGCGGGGATGTCGGCGGCCTTGGCGATCGCGTCCGCGAGTATGCCGGCCTGCGCGCCCTGGCGCAGTTCGCCGCTGAACAGGCCGGTGAGCAGCCGCTGCTCCTCCGCGGTGGCGGCGGCGAAGAGCGCGCCGACCAGCGCGCGGCGGGTGGCCTGGGAGCCGGCACCGGACACGGCGGACAGTTCTGCGATGGCCGCGTCGACGGCACCGACGGTGAGGGTCGGCTCGGCCGCGGGCGCTGGCAGGTCACGCAGGCTCGCGTAGCCGACGCCGGTCTGCCGCTGCCGCAGCTCACCCGCGAGGTACGCCGCGCCGGCCGTCACCTCGCCCGGATCGAGCCCGCGCAGCGCGCCGGCCAGCAGCTCGATCTTCGCCTTCCGCGCGGACGTGGCCGCCACGGCGGACGAGGTGGCTGCCAGATCAATGAACCTCACGGGTCCATCCTGGCAGCCACCCCTGACATTTATGCGGCAACGGGCGGCTCGACGATGCGGAGGCCGCGAGCGCGGACCGCGTCGGCGAGGCGGGCGAGCTGGCCGTCCACCTTGACCAGCGCGGCGGAGAGCTCGTCGAGGTGCTCGGTGAGGGCGGCGTCGTCCCACCCGGAGACGTCCACGTCCCCCAGCGCGCTCACGGCGGCGTCCAGCCGCGCGATCACATCATTCGTACTCATGTACGAATGCTAGCGCATTCAGCCCTTGTGGAGTGCTTTCGCCACAGTCGACAGCAGGAGCGCCTCCGCGAGGCACGCGCGCTGGAACTCGCCCAGGTGCAGGCTCTCGTTCGGCCCGTGCGCCTTGGAGTGCGGGTCCTCCACGCCGGTGACCAGGATCGCCGCCCCCGGGAAGAGGTCCTGGAACGTGGCGATGAACGGGATCGATCCGCCGATGCCCACGTCCACCGGCTCGACGCCGTCCCAGGCGGTACGGAACGCGTCGCGCGCGGCGTCGAACGCGGGGCCGGTCGCGTCGATGACCGACGGCGAGCCGTCCTGCTCCAGCGTGATCGTGACCCGCGCGCCCCACGGCGCGTGCTTCTCCAGGTGCGAGGTGAGCGCCGCGAACGCGGACTTCGGGTCGTCGCCGGGCGCGAGCCGCAGGTTGAGCTTCGCCTTCGCGGACGGGACCAGCGCGTTCGGCGCCTCCGCGGTGGGCGGTGCGTCGATGCCGAGGATGGCCAGCGCCGGCTTGGTCCACATCCGGTCGGTGAGCCGGTCGGTGCCGATGAACCGGACGCCGTCGAGCATCCCGGCCTCGGCGCGCAGCCGCTCCTCCGGGTAGTCGAGCGCGGAGACCGCGCGGCCGACCAGCCCGTCCACCGCCACGTCGCCGGCCTCGGTGTGCAGCGTGCCGAGCAGCTTGACCAGCGCGGTGAGCGCGTCCGGCGCGACGCCGCCGAACATGCCGCTGTGCACCGCGCTGTCCAGCACCCGCACCTCGACGAACGCGTTGACGATGCCGCGCAGCGAGGTGGTCAGCGCGGGCACGCCGACCTCCCAGTTCGACGAGTCGGCGATCACGATGACGTCCGCGGAGAGCTCGTCGCGGTGCGCCTCGAGCAGCGCGTCCAGCGACTCGGAGCCGTACTCCTCCTCGCCCTCGATGAACAGCACCACGCCGACCGGCAGCGCGTCACCGTACGCCCGGAGCGCCGCGACGTGCGCCATCACGCCCGCCTTGTCGTCGGCGGCGCCGCGGCCGTAGAGCCGGCCGTCGCGCTCGACCGGCTCGAACGGGTCGCTCTCCCACATGCTCCGGTCGCCGATCGGCTGCACGTCGTGGTGCGCGTAGAGCAGCACCGTGGGCGCGCCGGGCGGGGCGGCCTTGGTCCCGATCACGGCGGGCTGGCCGCCGGCCCGGACGATCCGGGTCTCCAGGCCCTCGGCGCGCAGCAGCTCGGCGACCGCCTCCGCGGAGCGCTCCACGTGCGAGAAGTCGAAGCCCTCGAAGGCGATTCCGGGAATCCGGACGAGCCGCTCCAGGTCGGCGCGCACGCCCGGCATCTCCCGCAGGATCGCCGCGCGGATCGCCGCCTCATCCATGATCGAATCCGTCATGGCGACAATCCTATTGCCGGTCGCCTTACTGCTGGTCGGCGCCGCCGTCCGCGCCCGGCGGGCGTCGCCGTGCGGCGCGGGCCGCGGAGTCGGCCGCGGTGCTCGCCCAGTCGCGCGCCTTGCCCGCCTGGCTGCCGGCCCACTCGCCGATGTCGGCCGCGCCGCCGCCGAGCCGCCGCACCAGGCCGACCAGCGGGTCGGGCGAGTTGGCGAACGACTCGCGGTACGCCTCCGCGGCCTCCTTGGCGGCGTCGCTGACGCTGGCGTCACGGTCCGTGTCGCGGTGCGGGTAGTCGCCGCCGAGAATCCGCGCGTACGCCCCCGAGTCGATCCACTGGCGCAGGTCGGCCGCGCGCGCGACCGGCACCGGGTGGCTGCTCCACGCGGTCATCCGCAGCTTGTGCAGGCTGTCGCGCACGTCGCCGCCGCCCGCGTACTCCGCGGCCTGCTCCAGGAACGCGGTGGTGTCGATCTGGCTGAGGTCGCCGCCGCCCGCCAGCTTCATCAGCAGGCGCAGCGCGGCGGCCGGGTCCTGCCCGGCGAGCAGGCCGGCGCGGTCGGCGGAGAGCTCGGCCTTGCGCCACCACTCGTACATCGCCGCGATGATCGCCCGGAGCGCGATCGCGCCGATCGGCAGCCAGGCCAGGTTCGTCGCCCAGCGGGTCAGCACCATCAGGATGGTCTTGTAGACCGCGTGGCCGCTGCGCACGTGCCCCAGCTCGTGCCCCAGCAGGGTGCGCAGCTCCTCGTCGTCGAGCTGCTGGATCGCGCCCGTGGTGATCACGATGAACGGCCGGTCCAGCCCGATCGCCCGGCCGCCGATCATCGGGTTCTGCTCGACGAAGAGCTCGGGCAGCTCGGCGATGTCGAGCGTGGCGCCGGCCTCCGCGTACCGCGCGTAGACCGAGGGGTATTGGCGGTGGTCCACGCGAATGCCGCCGGCCAGGTAGGAGAGGCGGAAGCCGCGCTCGTTCCACATGCCGAAGAACGCCTTGACCACGTCGTCGAAGCCGCGCAGCTCGCGGAGCGCGGTGAGCGCGCCCCGGTCGGCCGGGTGTTCCCAGGCGCGGGAGCTGATGCCGGTGAGCGTCACCCGCCGCCGGGCCGGTGTGCCGCCAGTCGTGTCGGTGCTCATCTCTCGCTCCCCGGAGTGGCTTGGCTCGGACTCCTGCGATCGTGCCCCAGTCCGTCAAACGGCGTCCATGCCCGCCGCGCGATCGGTCACCCTGAGTTTCCCCCTAGGGTTCGATCTTCTACTGCCGCCTGATCGCCTCGCCCGCGATCTCGATCCGGACGCGCTTGCCGACCAGCACGCCGCCGCTCTCCAGCACCACGTTCCAGCGGAGGCCGAACTCCTCGCGGTTGATGTCGGTGTGCGCGCTGAAACCCACGATGTCCCGGCCGTACGGGTCGCGCCGCGCGCCGCCGAACTCCACCTTCAGCTCGACCGGCTGGATGACGTCGCGGATGCGCAGGTCGCCGGCGAGCACGAACCGGCCGGAGCGCCGGGCCGTCGGCTGCGGCATGTCCACCGCGCGGCGGGTGATCCGGTTGGCGGCACGCAGTGAGGCCCAGGAGAAGATGGCGTCGTCCGGCTCCTCCCATTTCACTCCGGTGCTGCGGAATTCCAGAGTGGGGAATCTCTCGACGTCGAGGAAATCGGCGCCGGAGAGATGCGCGTCACGTTCCGGATTCGCGGTGTCGATGCTGTTCGTCTGAATGACGGCCGTCACCGTGGATTGCAATGGATCGTCCGCCACGGCTATCCTCGCCCACCCCTTGGTGAACTCTCCGCGCACCGGGCTGACCATCATGTGCTGCGCCGTGAAGCCCACTCGCTTGTGCGCCTCGTCCAGCTCGTAGATGCCGGGAGAGGGGATGACCAAGCCATTCCACTCCCGCGTCGGGCTGTCGGCCATCGCTTTACGTACCCCCCGATTTGCCTTTTGTTCGCCGGCCCTTCAATGAGGGCCGCGTTGAGCCGTGAACGATTAGACCACAGCATTTCATGCATGTTACAGGCGGTTCACCGTGACATTTGGCGGGCGACCCGGCAGAGCGGGCGCGGATGATAGCGACCGCCGGCCGTCACGTCCGCAGAAGCCAGGAAGCTACTGCCACATAACGGGCGAATGACATATTTGTGTCCTAGGACCCGGCCGGATGGGGAGAGCGATGACAGGACCGGTGGCCGCGTTCCGCAACCTGCGGGTCGCGGGGAAGCTGGCACTGAGCTTCACCGTGGTGCTGCTGCTGGCGCTGGTGATCGGGCTGGTCGGCATGGTGCAACTGCGCCAGGCGCAGGACCGGTTGCAGGGCATGTACCGGGACAGCCTCCAGGCGATCTACTGGCTTGGCCTGGTCGACACCGCCAACCAGGAGGCCGCGCGGGAACTCTTCAACTACGCGATCGCGCCCACCGAGGCGGAGATCGCGCAGGTCCAGGAGGAGATCGCCACCACGGACGAGACGCTGGACACCAACTGGGGGCTCTACACCGCCACGGACATGACCGGCCGGGAGGAGGCGCGCGACCGGTTCGACGCCGCACTCGCCGAATTCCGGCAGGTACGTACCGGGACGCTGATCCCGGCAGCCGAGTCCAGCGACTTCGATGCGTTCCTCACCGCCTACAACGCGCAGGGCAAGGCGCTGGAGACCGCGATGAGCGCGGCACTGGACGACCTCCAGACGATCGAGGACACCGCCGCGCAGCGGGCACTCGACGACGCCACCTCGGCCTCCCGTGCGGCCACGCTGCTCATCTGGCTGCTCATCGCCGGCGCGGTAGCGGTCAGCGTGGTCGTCGTGATCGTGGTGAGCCGCATGATCGCCGGGCCGCTGACCCGTACCGTCGCGGTGCTCAACGGGCTCGCCGAGGGCCGGCTCGACGAGCGCCTCGACGTGACGAGCCGCGACGAGGTCGGCCGGATGGCCACATCGCTCAACGCGGCGCTGGACCGCATCTCCGGCGCCATGCGGGAGATCGCCACCAACGTCGACACGCTCGCCTCCGCCAGCGAGGAACTGTCCGCGGTCGCCGGCACCGTCAACGACTCCGCCGCGCGCTCATCCGCCCAGGCCCAGGCCGCCTCGTCCGCCGCGGAGCAGATCAGCGTCAACATCTCCACGATCGCGGCCGGCAGCGACGAGATCGGCGCCTCCATCTCCGAGATCGCCCGCTCCACCTCCAGCGCCGCCGACGTCGCGGCCGGTGCCGTCACCGCCTCCGCCCGCGCCGGCGAGATCCTCGACCAGCTCGGCGCGTCGTCCGCCGAGATCGGCAACGTGGTCAAGCTGATCACCTCGATCGCGGAGCAGACCAACCTGCTGGCGCTGAACGCCACCATCGAGGCCGCGCGCGCCGGCGACGCGGGCAAGGGCTTCGCGGTGGTCGCCTCCGAGGTCAAGGACCTGGCCCAGGAGACCGCGCGGGCCACCGGCGACATCTCCGCCCGGGTCGCCGCCATCCAGTCCGACGCCGACGCCGCGGTCGCCGCGATCGCCGCCATCAGCGACGTCATCGAACAGATCAACGCCACCCAGACCGCGATCGCGGCCGCGGTCGAGCAGCAGACCGCCACCACCGCCGAGATGAGCCGCAACGTCAACGAGGTCGCCACCGGCTCCTCCGAGATCAGCTCCAACGTCACCGGCGTCGCCGAGGCCGCCGCCGAAACCACCGGCGCGGCCGCGAACACCGAGCAGACCTCGGCGGAACTGGCCCGGGTGGCGGCGGCACTCCAGCGCAACCTGGCCCTGTTCCGCTACTGACCGGCCCCGCGACGCGAAACGGGTCCACGGGGGAATCCCTTCCCCCGTGGACCCGTCGTTTCCGGTCAGAGCTGCGTCTGCTCCTGCCGGTTCGCCAGCAGTTGCACCATCGGCGTGGTCGCGACACCGGTGTAGACCCGCACGTCGTCCACGACACCGGCGAAGTACTGGCCGTACGCGCCGTCGGTCATCGCCCGGCCCACCTGGAGCCCGCCACCGGCGGCCCAGTCGGACGCGTACGGGACCGTCGCCGTGGCACTCAGCGCGCCGTCGACGTAGAGCGAGGCCGTGTTCAGGAACGCGTTGTAGACCAGCGCGAGATGCTGACCGCTGTTGTCGGTGCTCACCGCGACACCGCTGTCGATCACCGTCTGCGCCGAGCCGTTCGCGTCGTCATGCGGCAGGACCGCCTCCCAGCGGCCGGTGGCACCGCACCGGATCACGAACCCGCTCGACCGGGTACCGGCCTGAGAGATCGCCGCGCGGCCGGTGCCGCACTGCGTGGACGCGGCCTGGACCCGCAAGCTCACGGTGAAGCTGCCATCGGTCGCGGCGACCGGCCCGGCCGTGTACGCGTGGTCGTCGACCCCGTCGAACACCAGGTGGCCCGCGCCGACCAGGGCCGACCGCAGGGTCGGGTCCGCGTCGAGGTCCGGTGCGTACAGCACCGGCCCCCCGGCCAGCGTCAGGTCCTGTCCGGGTGTGGTGTCGTCGTCGCTGTAGTACGGCGACGTGTTACCCGCGACCGAGTTCAGCGTCCAGTAGCCGACCCGGCGGGGCGCCAGCTCGGCCAGCGCGGTGATCTGGCCGGGCATCACGATCCGGTCGAAGAGCGCCACGTCGGCGACCTCGCCCTTGAAGAAGTCGCGGTAGCCGGCGTGGTGGTAGCGGCGGCCGATCTGTATCGGCCCTTGTGCGTACCAGCTGGCGTCGACCGAGACGTACCCCTGCACCACTCCGTTGACGTAGAACGTCATCTTCCCCAGCCGCGGGTCCACGACCAGCGCCAGGTGCGTCCACTCGTTCGGGGTGGCCCGCGTCGGGGTCCAGGCCGAGTGCGAGTCGAGACTGATCACGTCGGTGTGCGGCAGCCGGGCCACCCACGCATCGAGTTCGGCCTCGTACCCGATCGAGTACGCGTACTGTCCACTGCCGTCGTGGCTGAGCACGGTCTGATCACGGCGTGCTCCGGTGCCGTGGTCCGCCAGCCGTGCCCACGCCGAGACCGTGTACGGGCGGCTGGTGTCGATCGGCACGGCACCCGCGCCGGTGGTCAGGTGGCCGGCCGCCGTGCCGTTCAGCGCCACGGCGTTGTCCGTACACCCGGTGGGTGTGTCCTGGCAGGCCGGGCCCGGCACGTCGAACGTCACGCCCGCGCCCGCCGTGGCGGGCAGCGCACCCCGCGCGTCGGCGGCGGTGGCCGAGCCGGCCGCCTCGTCCAGCGCCCACTCCGCCACCGACGGCCGGTTCGGGACCCAGAACGTGCACACGGATGTCACCGTGGCGTTGTTCGCCTTGTCGAACGCCTGCACCGTGACGAAGTTCTGCCCGTCCCCGGTCGGCATCCAGTCCACCGACACCGGTCCGCCCGGCGCGGCAGGCGTGAGGACGTTGTTCGCCGACGGGTTGGTGTTGAACCCGTACCGGTAGGAGACGACGTCCGCCGACGGGCTGTCGAACGTGAAAGTCCCGTACTGCCCCACCGAGCCGATCCAGTCCTCGCTCTCCACGCACGCCGCCGTGGTGTCACCCGCGTCCGACGCCAGGTACTCCGGTGAGTCGATGTCCGGCCCCACCGGTCGCGTCCGGTCCAGCACGAACTGGCACTTCGACTGGCCGCCCTCGCCGCTCCACTGGCTGATCGTCCGGTCATCACGCGCCCGGACCTGCCAGGTCACCACCACGTTCTCCGGGATGTCGGACGGCGCGGTGATGCTGAACTGCGAACCGCTGGCCTTCACGCCGGTGGTGATGAGCCGGGTCACGGTGCTGCCGCCCGCCGGCGTCCAGGACACCTGGAACTCGCCGGTCATGTTCTCGGTGTGCTTGCCCGGCTTGTGGTCCGGGTCGGTGAGCGTGGCCCTCAGCGTGGGGATCGTGTCGGTGTACGGCGCGTTCGCGCCCGACACGCACGCACCCCCCGGCGTGGTCAGCAGCGAGTTCTGCGCCGGCCGGTTCGGCGTGGAGTTGTAGTTGACCCGCAGCAGCGCGTTGCCGCAGAAGCGCTTCCACGCCGTACCGTCGGTCTCGCTCGTCGCCTTCAGCAGGAACGTGGTGGTCGACCAGTTCTTCGCGGCGGCCTGCTGCACCGCGTTCGTCGCGTTGAACTCGACGTTGCGCGAACCACAGCCGACCGTGTTCGTCGGCGACTTCTGCTCCTGCAGCGCCCCCATCGCGGGCTGGTTGTTCCACGTGGTGCCGGAGCCGATGCCGGCGTTCGCCAGATGCAACGACACCGACCGGGTCACCGGGCCCCACAGGTACGTCATGCCCACGTGGAACTGCGCGCTGATGATGCTCTTCCCGCCGTACGGCGTGGGCAGCGCGTACAGGATGCGCTTGACGTCGTTGCCGCCGGCGCAATCGGAGTCCGCGGGCGGGCACAGGCCGACGCCCGCGTTGCCGCTGAACTTCCAGTTCGGCTGGTTCGGGAACGCCTTCTGGACGCCGGCCCAGCCGGAATTGGTCGTGTCCACCCACACCGGGTCGATGTACACCGGCCAACGGGTGTCCTTCGCGGTGAGCATCGCCCGGTCGGGAGTCAGCGTGAGCGTGTCCTTGCTCAACCGCACGCCGAGCTCGGCGCGCTTGGCGTTGTCCGGTGCCGCGCTCGCCGCGTCGACCGGCGGCGGAGCCGCGGAGCGCGCGTTGGCTCGCGGAGCCGGGCCAGAGTCCCACACGATCGGATCCGCCGCCTCGAAGAGCGCGCCGCCGGTCGCGGTGTCCACCGCGGCGAGACCCTCACCCCGCTCACGCACGGTCAGCCCGCCGGTACGGACACCGAGGTCCAGCTCGGCCAGCTCCGGATTGGTGGCCGCCTCCGCGTTCTTGACCACAAGAACGTGGGAGAAACCGGTCGACGTCACGTTGACCACCAGGTCGACACCCGGCAACACCTCGCCGTACGTCGCCCGGTCCCCACTGAGCGTGGGCTTCGGCAGCTTTCCCGGCCATGTCAGGCCCATCGTGCGGCCGGCACGCTCAACCTCGATGAACGGCGCCTCAGCACCGCCACCGGACAGAGCGGCACCGAACGGTACGGCCTTCGGCGCCACCGAGCCGTCCGAGCGCTCGACGAGCGTGGTGTCCACCGGCACCCAGCTGCCGCCCTTCGCCACATGCTCGGGCTGGACGTACAGGTTCTCGGTCGTGGTGCCGTCCGGGTTGGCGAAGACCTCGCGGCGCTCACCGCGGAACGCGAGGATCTCGACCGGCTTTCCGGTCTTCGTGGCCGCCTCGATCGCGGCGTCCTGGGTGTGCTGCGGGCCATCGGCCGGCGCGGTCACCGCCGACGCGGCCACCGCCGCGTCCGGCGCATGCTCCACGTAGGCCAGGCCGCCGAGCAGGCCGGCGAGACCGGCCGTCAGCCCGGCGGCGCGGAACCATCTCGTGCCGTGAATCGTCATGACGCGGTCCATCCCAGGAGTGCGGAGCCGGCCGGGGCAGAGGTGCCGTCGTTCGGGAACACGTAGTCGTAATCCGGCGTTCCGACGGCCACCGTCGACCACAGGACGCCGTAGAGTTTGTCTTCGCCGGTGGGGGTGCCGACATGCAGGCGGGCGCCGGACATGCTCATCGCCATGCCGATCATTTCGCCGGCCCTCGGCTCACCCGGCAACGCGGTGTTCCGGTCGACTCCGACGTCGGAGGGGATCGAGGTCAGGCCGCCACGGAACACCCGGATCGTGCCCGCGTCGCGCGCACCGCCCACGTCCTTGCCGGGCGCGCCGACCGCGAGGAGCAGCGTGTCATCGGTCACCGGCGTCGGTTCGGCATGGTTGACCATCCGCACCGAGAACCCGAAGTAGCCGCCGCGCTCCGGATCGCCGCCGATGCCCGCCGTCGCCTCGGTGACCGGGCTGAGCACCGTGCTCGTCGTGTCCGTGATGACGAACCGCTGCACCATGCCCGCGTCCTGGACATTGTTGACATCCTCGTTCGGCACACCGATCGCCAGCAGCGACGTGGCGGTCCCCGTGTACTGAATGATCGCCACGGACTTACCCCACTGGTCACCGCGCCCCGCGACGCCGTCCACCTCTCGACCGGCGCTGTCCTTCGAGTCCTGGCTGAGGTCGGCCACGAGTTTCGGCAGCGAGCCGCTCATGGCCGTGCTGCTGAAGACCTGCGCCGAGCCGGCGAACGGCCGATCGCCGATCGTGTCCCCGGGCCGCCCGAGCACGAAGTGATGGGTGGCGGCGTCGAGGGAATAGCCGACCTGATCGTTGAGAGCCGCGGCACCGGGTATGCCGTTGCCACTCCACATCGCGTAGTTCGCCGTGCCCCGCAGCACGTGCACGAGCCCCGCGTCCCAGTGGCCGAAGTGGTCCTCACCCGGCACCCCGATCAGCAGGTACGGCTGGTTGGCCGCGGTCCTCGACGCGGCCACGGCGTACCCGAAGTGATCCCGGTTCTCCGCGGCATCGCCGAACCCGGCGGCGTCGCTGTCCTGAGACCAGTTCTCGCTGGCCTTACCCTTGCCCAGCCCATCCGGCGACCCGTAGATCAGGTGCACCATCCCGTGATCCCGGCCGCCGTTCGCCAGATCCTCGTACGGCACCCCGACCAGCAGATCCGTGCACCCATCGGAATTCCAGTCCACGACGTCCATCGAGTAGCCGAACTGATCACCGGCCTCGGCACCCCAGAGATTATTGCTGGCCGCATTCTGATCGATCGTCTGGGTGACGTTGATCCCCTCGTACTGCACGATGATCCGCCCGGCGCCATCATTCGCCCCGGGATCGGCGATGGCGATGTCCCGATGCCGGTCCCCGTTGAAGTCGTAAGCGCCACCGGTCCCGGCGCAGGTGGCCGCAGCGATCGCCATCCCCCTCTGAGGAGCAACGGTGGCCGACACTCCGGGACTGATGAGCGGATCAGCAATTGATTTAGTGAACCCAGACATGACCTCGGCCCGGGGTCCAGATACCGAGCCAACGAGGACCGCAGCGCCGAGCAGAATGCAGCCAAAAATCGCAACAGCGCATCGACCGCGCCCCACATTGAAGCCTGGCGGAGAGCCGCGCAGACCGGCCATAATGATTCCTCCTCTGGGAACTTATGCACTGGCACCAAATAGGCAATACATAGCCCGGCACGGACAGCGCACACATCACATACGCAACGGCACATCCATTGAGTCAGAATGCGATGCTACCGGTCGCCAACACCCACGGAACCTCTTTAACCACGGCAGTGACCGCCCCAGCCCTTCAATACGCCGACCAGGAAACACCGAGAACCGCGTTCACCAATTGAATCGCCGAGGGGCCGGCCTACACCAGAGTACGCATAATTAGAGACCCAGCCGAACAGAACTAACGCCGTCGGCATACCGTCAGTACAATCCTCGGTCAATCTCCGAAAAGATCCTCTGAACACCTTCGGCCTTGTCCACTTCTCGCCTAACACCCATAACTAGCGCCCACCGGCGGGCATCAGGTTCCACCTTCCGGAGAATCAGAATAGCCAGTTGCCGAACATCACTATCACCATCACTTAACCAATCATAGAAAACCCAAATGGCGCCACGCGCAAGCCGCTGGCACTCACTCGCAATATCGGAGTTTCCTAATGCCATTTCAGACGGGTGCGGCTGCCCGAATACCATCTGCTGAATTAGTTCAGCCACCGTTCGCCGCACGGCACCAGAGGGCACGGACACTGCCATACACAAAAGAATTTCAAGCGTCGGCACAGCCGCCTCGTGCAGTTGCCCCTGCACGATCACCTCATTGTCGATACGCCAATATGCGGCCTCAGCAGCATCCTCGGAGGACGCCGAGAACAGGTCCCATAGCGCCTGTGGCACGCCAACGGCACTACCCGAGTCCGATCTCAAGCTCGCCCAATACACAGAGTCAATTAAGATTCGCGCGACATTATTCATGGCACAACTTCCATATCCCACGCGCCGCCAGGCTTCACCAATGTCCCGGACGGAAACTGAGACGGATCGAGGTTTTCCTGACATCGGTGACAGATTGGCACCTGCTTGCCGGTCCGCGGACGAATTGCCTCGACATATATGATTTTCTTTGGATCGATCCCTAGTTGCCGAGCAACGTCATCCTCCGCACAGCCGTCCGGATTGCTATTACAGCCTGCCGCAACCCTCCCAGTAGCCGGATCCGATCCGGCCGTCACCGTTGCCTTACTACTTCCAACCTCCGCCGCAAGGGCGTCGCGCGCCTCCCTTGCCTCATCAAGCGGGTCACCACAGCCACCAGTGTTGTGCACAAGCACCGACGTTGCGCCCGCCAGTACATAGTACGTGTGAATGTCATCAACGGTCAGGTTGTGGACGCGTTCAACTTCGGACCAGCGAGAAACTGCGGAGATTGAGACTCGAGCGCCACTGGACGTCCGCAGCCATTGACCCGGATTCAGATCAGCAGCTCTCGCCCATGCGCCTTCTTCTGGAAGCCAAAAGGGATGACCATCAGTGGCGATGATCTGGTCGACATCTTTGCCACCGGTGTCGATAGTGAGTCGAACTAGATTCTTTTCACCATCACCAACAATCGTCGCGACGACGCTCTTCGCCGCCGTCTGACCGGTATCCGGATTCGTGGCGAGCACGCTGTCGCCAGTTTCGACTTCCTCGATCGGCTTTGTAGACCCGTCAGCGAGAACGACCACGGTACCGGGAAGAAAACTATTCTTGATCGAGATTGGGCAACTGCCGTTCATATTTGGCAGAGCATCAACACGTTTGCGGCTGGCGAACCAGTTACGAGCGCCCTCGATCAGCTTGCCGCCGAGGTTCCACAGACGCTTGCCGAGGGCCGCGGCCTTCTCCCACTGCCACGGTGCGCCGTACTTGCGGGCGATTTTGGCGGGAAGCCCGCCGATGAAAGTGGTGAGAACGTTGATGGCGGTTTCGGCGCAGGCCATCAGGTCGCCGTTGGTGAAGCAGTCCAGAGCGTCGGTGATGCCCAGTTCGTCCATCAGGATCTTGCCGAGTTCCTTGGCGACCGTGATGACCAGTTGCTTGGCCGCCTCGGCCTCGGCCTGGGCCTTGGCCACCGCCGGGTCGACCGTCGGCGTGGGGTTGCGGGCGTAGCCGCCGGTGTTGGCGGTGGTCGCCTTCTTGCCGCTCGGCCGGTCGTACAGGTAGAACTTGCCGTTCGAGGCCTTCTTGAACTGGGTGTTGTTGGCCTTGTGGTAGTCCTCCTCGGCCCGGCCGCCCTCGGTGACCAGCGGGCGCAGCCCGTCCGGGTCGGAGTAGGACGTCGGGTTGTTGTTGCCGTAGGCGTACCCGTGCATCTGTTGCGGATCGGTGCTGTCGATGATCGGGTCGACGGAGATGAACCGGCCGATCGCCGGGTCGTACTCGCGTGCCCCGAGGTGGGTCAGCCCGGTCGACGCGTCCTGCGTGCCGCCGACGAAGCCCTTCTCGCTCGACCACGATGCCGGCTGCGTGCCGCGCGGTGTGCCGAACGGGGTGCTGCGCCGCATGGTGATCGCGCCGGTGGTCGCGTCGATGCTGGCCTGGCCGGTGCCGTGGTGGTCGGCGACCTCGAAGAACGTGCCCGCCACGGTCCGCACCACGACCGCGCCCGAGCCCACCGGGTAGTACCGCGTGCCGTCGACGACGCCGGTCGCCGTCTTGAGCTTCAGCTCCATGCTGCCCATGTACAGCGTGGTCGCGCCCGGTTCCTTGCGCACGATCCGGTTGCCCGAGGCGTCGTAGACGTAGCTGGTGGTCTGGCCGGCCTTGGTGACCGACTCGAGCTTGCCCTCGGCGTTCCAGTCGAACGTCTGCTCCTCGCCCACCTGGACGCGCTTGGTCATGTTGCCCGCGGCGTCGTACTCGTAGGTGTGCAGCCGGTCCCCGGCGATGGTGCGCTCGGTGACCTTCGTGAGCGCGTGCGGCCTGGCCTCGCCCGGCTCCGGGGTGACGTAGTCGCGGGTGACGCTCGCGGCGCCGCCGACGCCGTGCTGGGTCTCGGAGACCCGGTTGCCGGCCTTGTCGTAGGTGTACGTCGAGTGGTACGCCGCCGGCCCGCCGACCGTGCCGGATTCGCAGGTGGTCGAGGTCGATCGCGCCTCGGTCATCCGGCGCAGATAGTCGTAGGTGAAGCACTGGACGTCGGCGGGACCGCTGGCGGACCTGTCCTCGATTCTCTGCACGTTGCCGGAGGCGTCGTAGGCGTAGTGCTGGTCGAAGGCTGTTGCCGGCGTCGCGCCCTCGCGGCCGAGCGTGGACCGCACCAGGCGGCTGGTGCCCTCCTCGTAGAAGAACGTCTGCCACGCCTTCTTGCCGCCCGTGTTCAGCTCGGCCTGGAGCAGTTCGCCGGTCTGCGCGTAGGAGGTCGCGGTCAGGATCGTCGAGATACCGGTGCGGATGCCGGTCAGCCGCTGAAGATCGTCGTACGAGTAGGTGACGCCCTCGCCGGGCAGCCCGCCGGACGCCGGGAACGACGTCGACTTCACCGACCCGTCGGCGTTGTACGACGTGACGAAGCTGTAGGTCCCGCCCAGCGCGTCGCCGACCTCGGCCTTCGGGAAGCTGTATCGCACGGTGGTCGGCCGGTAGTTGACGTCCAGCTCCGCGTTCACCTGCACGAACTTGTTGCCGTTGACGATCCGGCTCGCCGTGTGCAAGTGCCCCTTGGCAACCTGGTCGTAGGTGTACTCGGTCAGCTTCGTGCCGGTGGTGTCGGTACCCGCGTAGGTGGCGAGCGTTCGGCCGATCACGTCGTATGTCGTGTGGATGCTCTCGCCGTTGCCGTTCTTCGTGGTTACCGGCCGGTCGAGGTCGTTGTACGTGATCTCCGAGGTGCCCGCGTCCGGGTCGATCGACTTGATCTTCCGACCGCGCTGGTCGTAGAAGTACCGCCAGACGTTGCCCTCGGGGTCCGTGACCGTCGCCTGCTGACCACCCGGCGTGTACGTGTACTTCGTGACGTCGTACGCGTCGCCGGTCGCCGTGGCACCGTGGTACTGCCGCAGCTCGATCAGCGCACCCCGGGCATCGGTGATCCGGGTCGTCGCCGTCTCGCCCGCGGGCGGGTCGACGTGGACGCGATCACCGCCGTACCTGGTGACCGAGTGCCACTTCTCCTGGCCGGCGACGAGCGTGGTCGTCACCTTGACCCGGTCGGCGCCGTCGTAGGTGTACGCGGTCTGGAGGTCGACCAGGCCGTTGTCGATCGCCTTCGTACCGTCGCTGGTCAGCAGCTGCCCGGACGGAGCGCCCGCCGCGAAGTAGGTGTCGTTGACCTTCGCCAGCTGGCCGGTGTGCGTGTAAAACGTGTCCGCGACCAGCCGGCCGCCCTCGGGTCCCTCGGACTGGGTCTGCCGCGGCCGCAGGAAGCCGTCGTAGAGCGTGTACTCGGCGCCGTACCCGACGCCGTCCGCCTCGATCTTCTCGGTCCTCGTCGACACGATCTTGCCGGACTCGATGGTGTAGCCGTACTTGATGGATGGTGACGCGCCGGCCGCGCGCGACCGATCCGGCAGCCACACGCTCACGACCCGGCCGATCGGGTCGTACGCCATCTCGGTCCGGCGCCCGTTCGGGTCACTCTGCGCCTTCGGCAGGCCCCAGGCGGGCTCGTACTCCGTGGTGGTGACGAAGTTGAACGGGCTGGGTGTGGTCTCCACCTTCAGCGTGGTCAGCCCGTACGTCTCGGTGTACGCGGTCTTCGTGAGCGTCCCGGCTCCGTCCCGCGACTCGACCGGACGCCCGTAGCCGTCGTAGACCGTGCTGGCCACCGGCACGAACGTCGCCGTGGTGCCGTCGTGCGTGGCCAGCTTCTCCGTCTTGGTCACGTCGCCCTTGGAGGGCGCCGCGCCGAGCGTGGTGGAGACGTCGTGGTAGTTCCGGTCGTGGGTGAGCAGTTGCGTGGCCCGGTTCGGCGTCACCGAGCAGAGCACGGAGAAGCCCTCGACCTGGGACACCACCTGATACAGGTGCGCGGTGGCGTTGTCGGCGTAGGTGGTGCGCGTGCACTTCTCGTCGCCGGTGACCTTGACGTCGCCGTGCTCCTCGACGCGCGTGACCCGGCCGACCGTCGTGTCGTAGCTGGTGACGGTCTTCGTCTCCCGCCAGCCGCCGGACTCCAGTGCCGTGAACCCGCGTTCGGTCTCGGGCGACACGAAGAACGCCCGGTCCCAGCCCCAGCTGTGCTGCACGGCCGCGGTCTCGTGCCGCCACGGCGACGTCACGGTCTTAGAGATCATTTTCGCGCCGTCGAAGGCCTGCGTCTCGTACGTGAATCCGGCCAGTTCGTCGTGGTCGGTGTGCGTGGTACCGACCGAGTCGGTAACCGTGCCGCCGAGGCCTCGCAGGTAGAAGTGGTCACTGCGGGTGGTCTCGATCTGGCCGTTGCCCTGCCGGACCCGCACCTGGTTGTAGCCGCGCCAGTCCGACCAGGTCAGATACGCCGGGTCGGAGAGGCCGTTCGGCTCCTCCTTCTTCCAGCCGGCGTTGCCCACGTACTCGTAGGAGGTCACCATGTCCGGCGCGCCACCGGTGTTGTCCGTCTCGGTCACGGACCTCACCACGTACTTGTGGAACCAGTCCGTGATCGGCTGTTGCTCACCCGTCGGATGCCATTTGACCGGGTAGCAGCGCTTCGTGCTCGTCGACTCCGAGCCGGGCAGGTCACCGATCCCGCAGTCCGCGTCCCAGTACCGGACGGTGACCTGGCCGCCGCTGTCGTTGAGCACCTGCGTCAGCCGGGGCCGGATCAACGGCGCGATGTTGTCCTCCGAGCCGTTGTCGATCCGGTTCGGCAGTTGCAGCGGGCCGAGTTCCACCGACGGCATCGTGACCGTGCCACCGGCCAGACCGCGATGGGTGATCTTGTGGAGCCAGAGGGAGCGCGAGCCGTCGGCGTTGTTCGTGAACGTGTGCGTCAGGTCCCAGGCGTCGACCGGGTTCCAGGCCGTGGCGCCGCGGATCTCCGTGGTGACGGTGACCAGGCGCTTACGGGTCCAGAACGACGGCGCCGACTGCGCGGTGGTGCACTTCGTGTTCGCCGCGCAGTTGCGGTCCCAGGGCACGTCCGGCCACGAGGTGGCGGTGCTGTTGTTGAGCGACCCCGGGGCGCAGGCGAAGGTGTCGGTCTTCAGGCACCGCTCGTCCGTGCCGAAGCGCACCCGCGCGGGCGCGTTCGTGGAGTAGACCGCACCGTCCTTCTGCCCGTAGTCGGCCCGGACCAGGTAGCCTCCGCGGTCGTACTCCGTACCGTTGACGTCGGACTTCGCGTTCTTCGCGTAGTGATTGGTCTCGCGCTCGTAGAAGTACGAAACGACGTTGCCGTGCACGTCCTTGACGTAGTCGAGATTCCAGCGCCAGCCCTGGTTGCAGGCCGCGTTCGCGAACGTCGCGTTGTAGCAGGGCTCGTTCGCGTCGTCGCCGAAGACCGGCACGGCCCAGACCGAGTTCGTCTCCTGCTTGTTCGCCGACCAGCCCGGAAGCCGGTTGAGGCCGAAGAAGTACTGCGTGCCGTCGACCGTGGTGACCTGCCAGTACTCGCCGTCCGCGTCACGGTTGACGGTTTTACCGGACACCAGCTTGATCTTCGTGCCGTCGTCGGAACTCAGCCGGTACGAGTCGCCCGACTTGACGAGCTTGCCGGAGCGGCCCGCGAGCGAGATGGTGGCGTTGTCGTACGCCCAGCACAGGTCACCGACCGCCTCGTGGCCGTCATCCGCGCAGGCCTTGTAGGACCGTTCGATGAAGCCCGGCTCGAACGCGAAGCCCTCACCGATCCACGAGCCCTGGTTGTTCGTCGCCGAGGTGCGCCCGTCCACCGTCTGCGAGCTGTAGGAGAGCGTGACGCCCGGGGCCTCACCGCCCGGCACCGGCGGCACGCGCATCGGATACGACCAGCTGAACGCGCCGGACGAGTTCGCCACGTTCCACTTCGACGACGGCGACAGCGAGGTGGCCGCGTACGTGCCCTGCGACGACGCCTCCTCCGCCGCCGCGGCGACCAGGGACGACGACGGTACGTCGGCCGACAGCGTTCGCGCCTCGGCGTCGTTCTCCGTCTTCAGCGGCACCGGCAGACACTCGGCCGCGTGCGGCGTGGTCAGAGCGCACTCCGGCAACCGCACCAGCCGCAGCCGCGCGCCGTAGTCACCACCGAACGCGTCGGCGAAGCCCGCGTAGCCCAGAGACAGCCGTACCGACCCGGTGCTCTTCGCGCCGCTCGCGGCACCGACCCGCACCAGCGGCCCGTCCACACCGGCGCGCGTGGACGCCGCCCGGTCCAGCGTCTCCACCCGCACCCGCGAGGGCGCGGACCGCGCGGCGGCGGCGGCCGATCGCCCGGCCACCGCCGTGACGGATACCGGCATGCCGCCCACAGTGGCCGTCGGTGCGCCGGCCGCGACCGTTACCTCCGCCGCCGCGGCCGAGGGCCAGCTGACCTTCGCGGGAGTGGCCACCATGGCGTGTACCGGATTGACAGGGCGAGGCTTCGGTACGCCGTCCACACCGCGGACAGGCTCATCCTGCTCCTGAACGGCCGGACGGCCCAAACCCGGTGCGGCCGTTGCCGGTTGCACCACGGCTTGAAGCAGTGTGGAGGAGACGATGATGGCGCTGAAGGCGGCCAAGCCGCGCCTGCGCTTCGATCGGCTGCGGCGATTCCAGGGCTGGATGAGTCGACCGACCATCACGCCTCCCCCGTCAGACATGGATCAAGGTCGAGGCGAAACGCTAGAGGCTCACAGAATGTCGTGTCAATCTCACATTCAGTGTTGAGTGAGCACTGAGGACACTCGGATCACCTACGGTCACCACGCGGAACGCCCTGACACGACGCCAGGCCCGCAAGATCAACATTGGTGATGTCAGGGATCGACACGCTGCGTTATGCCTCATACGGAAAGTTCATCGAGCCGACACCAACGCGGGCCGCCGAACTCCAACGGCCAAGCGCGATCCCCGCCGCCGGGAAACCGGCCTACTCCGGGGTGCCGGGCGGCCACCGCGCCGAGCGACGCAGCCTGGGGCCTCACCGCCGTCGGCGAGGACCGGCGTTCGCAAGATCCGGCCGGTGCACCCACGGCACACCCATGCCAGTTCCAAGATCTTTTATTGGGATGGTTCTTCCTGGTGCGCCCAGCAGGACTCGAACCTGCGACCGGTGGATTAGAAGTCCACTGCTCTATCCAACTGAGCTATGAGCGCGCGTCGGCACGTGCAGATTACCGCCGGTGGCCGCACCCCCGGGGAGGGGGCATGGATCACCGTGCGAGGACATACTAGGTTTTCGAGCGTGCAGGTGACGAGTACGACCTATTTCCCGATCCTGGTCTCTGCCCGGGAAGCGGAGTTTCACCCGGATTGGGTGCTGGACCGCTTCATCCCCGGCCTGGCCGTCGGGTACAGCTTCGGCCCGCCGTTCGGGGAGCAGATGGTGACCTGGCCGGATCTGGAGAAGATGCGGGTCAGCCGGCGGACCGTCAAGCGCCAGGCCGAGGAGACGCTCTACGCGGCCATGTCGCAGCTGCGCATCCACGGTCAGCCGCCGTCGCTGATGCTCTCCTTCGAGGGGCTCGAGTCGACCGTGCTGCTCGTCGAGGAGTTCTGGAACGACCTGGCCGAGCAGGTGCCGGGCGAGCTGGTGATCGGCGTACCGGCGCGGGATGTGGTCATCGTCACCGGTTCCGGGTCTCAGGCGGGTCTGGAGAAGACCCGCCGTGCGGTCGAGCGGATGTTCTTCGCGGGCGGCTCGCAGCTGCTCATGAACGATCTGCTGGTATGGCGAGCGGGCGGCTGGGTGCCGCTTCCGCCTCCGGAGGAGCTGCCGCAGGAGCCGGAGCTCCCGCTACCGGATCTTGATCGTGCGGAGTCCGAGGCGGTGGCGCCACGTACACCTGAGCCCATCGATCAACCTCGGTGAAAACGCGTTCCCGCACCTCCGGGCCGGAGAGCGTCAGATCGTGCATGCCGCCGTCGAACCGTACCAGCGTGAGATGACCTCCGAGGTGCGCGGCCCACTGCGCGATGTGCTCCACGTTGAGCACCGCGTCGGCGAGTCGGGCGGCCTCGTCCCAGGAGGCGCCGCGGAAGCTGCGCGCGGAGCAGGCGAGCAGGATCGGCGCCTCCACGTTCAGCCCGCGGCGCAGCCGGGCCTGCGCGTCCCGGATCGCGTCGAGCCAGCCGAACCGGACCGGGAAGCCGGCCAGCGGCTTCCACTCCAGGTTGTAGCTCCACTCGCCGCGGTGGTCGGCGTGGATGCTCTCGCCGTACACCTGGTTGAGGCTGCGCGGCAGCATGCCGTAGGGCCGCAGCCGGGTCGCCCGGCACACCGCGGACAGTAGCGGCCGGCGCATCACCCACGGCAGGTTCAGGTCGAAGAACGGGCTGTTCAGGAACAGGGCATCGACCCATCCGCGGGTACGGCGGGCGTCCGCCCAGAGGGAGACGATGAGGCCGCCGGTGGAGTGCGCGGCGACCAGCATGCGGTCGTGGCCGTCCTCCTCGCGGATGATCCGGGTCGCCTCGTCCAGTTCGGGGAAGTACTCGTCGACCCGGCGGCAGAAGTTCGGGGTCTGGTGCGGTAGCAGGCTTCTGCCGTATTTGCGCAGGTCGAGCGCGTAGAAGTCCCAGCCCCGGTCGGTGAAGAACTCGGCCAGGTGGGTCTGGAAGAAGTAGTCGACGAAACCGTGCACGTAGAGCACGGCACGGCCGTCCGGATTGTCGCTGCGGCGGCGGACCAGGGTGGCGACGACGGGGCCCTCGTCGTCGTTCCCGAGGTCGATCGTGCGGCGTTCATAGGGCTCGCCGAGAACGTCAATCTCCACGTCAGCGACGTTACCCGCAGTCGCGTGGCATAGCAGATCATCCGGCCGTACGAACGTTGTCCACAGGCGGTTTCGCCGTCCACAGGCAGGATCTCGAGCGACGGTACGGACGGAATCTGGACCCCTCACATCCGAGCAAGGGGGT
This sequence comes from Catenuloplanes atrovinosus, assembly GCF_031458235.1. NCBI lineage: Bacteria > Bacillati > Actinomycetota > Actinomycetes > Micromonosporales > Micromonosporaceae > Catenuloplanes > Catenuloplanes atrovinosus. The sequence goes on from NZ_JAVDYB010000001.1 coordinate 6,272,330, forward strand.
CCCATGTTCGACACGTACGTCACCGTGGTCGGCAACGTGCTGACCGCGCCCGAGTGGCGCCGCACCGAAAAGACGAAATCGCTGGTCACCCACTTCAAGGTGGCGTCGACGGCCCGCAAGCTGGACCGCGAGACCGGCCAGTGGGTCGACGGCAACGCGCTGCGCGTCCGCGTCACCTGCTGGCGCCGTCTCGCCGAGGGCGTGGCCGCGTCCGTGATGACCGGCGACCCCATCATCGTCCTCGGCCGAATGTATACGCGGGATTGGATCGACCCGGAGGGCAACCCCCGCGTGCAGTACGAGTTGGAGGCCGTCGCGGTCGGCCACGACCTGACCCGGGGGCGCAGCAGGTTCCTGCGCACCAAGGCGGCCGGGCCCGCCACCGGCGGCGTCGACGACGCCGCGTCCGACGCCCAGATCGGCGGCGAGGCCACCGAGCCGGTGCCGCCGGGCGAGGTTCCGCACGCCACCGCGGAGGACGACGACTACGAGCCGCCGGCCGTCCCGCTCGACCGGCCGGACGACCCGCTGGCCGGCGAGGACCTGGAGACCGCGCTGGAGCTCGACGACGACCGGGCGCTGGTCTCACCGCGTTGACCGCCGCCCGGCGCCACCGCCGCCGCGCACGCGGCGGTGGCCCGCCACCCACCGGCCACGGCCGGCCGAGGCTCACCCCCGTCGGGCCCGGCCGCCGGAGATCGCGACCTCCGTCGGAGAACGGCAGGGGCCGGTGGGTGGCATCCCACGCCCGCGCATGATGATCGGCCTCCGCCGGAGGCCCCGAACAGGGTGGATAGGCTGCCCGGCGGAGGTGACCCGTGCTCACGACAGCAGGTTCCGCACGACCGCGGTCCCACGCCCGGCGGCTGCGCGCCGCGGAGGCGATCGGCATCATCACGGGGTACGGGCTGGACGCGCTGATCGGCGATCCGCGGCGCTGGCACCCGGTGGCCGGGTTCGGCACGGCCGCCTCGGCGCTGGAGAAGCGGGTCTACGCGCCGGACCGCGCGGCCGGTGCGCGTTTCGCCGCGATCGCCGTGGGCGCGCCGGTGCTGGCCGGGGCCGCGATCGCCGGGCTGACCCGGCGGCGGCCCGTCCTGCGCGCGGTGGCGGTGGCGGCCGCGACCTGGACCGTGCTGGGCGCGCGCACGCTGCGCGCCGAGGCGCACACCATGGCCGGCGCGCTGGAGGGCGGCGACCTCGCGACCGCGCGCGGGCGGCTCGGCCACCTGTGCGGGCGAGACCCGTCCGCGCTGGACGAGCCGGAGCTGGCCCGCGCCACGGTCGAGTCCGTCGCGGAGAACACGTCGGACGCCGTGGTCGCCCCGCTCTTCTGGGGCGCGGTTGCGGGCCTGCCCGGACTGCTCGGCTACCGCGCGGCGAACACGCTGGACGCGATGGTCGGTCACCGGTCGGCGCGCTACGCACGCTTCGGCACGGCCGCGGCCCGTCTGGACGACGCGCTCAACCTGGCACCGTCCCGGCTGACCGCCGCGCTCACCGTGGCCCTCGCCCCACTCGCCGGCGGCGACCCGGCCCGCGCGCTGCGGACCTGGCTGCGCGACGGGCACCGCCACCCCAGCCCGAACGCGGGGCAGTGCGAGTCGTCCATGGCCGGCGCGCTCGGCGTCCGGCTCGGCGGGCGCAACGTCTACTTCGGACGTGCCGAGACCCGTCCATACCTGGGTGACGGCGCTCCCCCGCTGGCGCCGGACATCGCGCGCGCGGCCCGCCTCTCCGGCGCGGTCGGCCTCACCGCCGCGCTGCTGGCCACCGCGTGGCGCCTCACCGCCGGCGTCCGCACCACCCCGGCGGGCGGCGAGCGATGAGCGGCGGGCTGCTGGTCGCCGGCACCACGTCGGACGCCGGGAAGAGCGTGCTCACCGCCGGGATCTGCCGGTGGCTGCACCGGCGCGGCGTGCGCGTGGCCCCGTTCAAGGCGCAGAACATGTCGAACAACTCGGCCGTGGTGGTCGGGCCGGACGGCCGCGGCGGCGAGATCGGCCGGGCCCAGGCCATGCAGGCCGCCGCCGCCGGCGTGGCGCCGGACATCCGGTTCAACCCGGTGCTGCTCAAGCCCGGCAGCGACCTGCACAGCCAGGTGGTGCTGCTCGGCGAGGCGGTGGACACGGTGAGCGCGGGCAGCTACCGGGCGCTGCGCCCCGCGCTCGCGGAGACCGTCTTCGCGACGCTGGCCGAGCTTCGGGCGGAGTACGACGCGGTGATCTGCGAGGGCGCGGGCAGCCCCGCCGAGATCAACCTGCGCGCCGGCGACTTCGTGAACATGGGGCTCGCCCGCGGCGCGCAGCTGCCCGCGATCGTGGTCGGCGACATCGACCGGGGCGGCGTGTTCGCGGCGCTGTTCGGCACGCTCGCGCTGCTCTCCCCCGAGGACCAGGCGCTGCTCAGCGGCTTCGTGATCAACAAGTTCCGCGGCGACCTGGAGCTGCTCCGCCCCGGCCTCGACATGATCACCAAGGCGACCCGCCGGCCCGTGCACGGCGTCCTCCCCTACGACCACGACCTGTGGCTCGACGGCGAGGACTCGCTCGCCTACGGCAGCACGCTCGGCCGTCCCACGCCGCCGATCGGCCGCGATTGGCTCCGCGTCGCCGTCGTCCGCCTGCCGCGCATCTCCAACGCCACCGACGCGGAGGCGCTGGCCGCCGAGCCCGGCGTCCGGGTCCGCCTCACCGGCACCCCCGCCGACCTGCTCGACGCCGACCTGGTGGTGCTCCCCGGCTCCAAGTCCACGGTCGCCGACCTGCGCTGGCTCCGCGAGACCGGCCTCGCCGACGCCGTCACCGCCCACGCCGCCGCCGGCAAGCCCGTGCTCGGCATCTGCGGCGGCTTCCAGATGCTCTCCCGCGTCATCCACGACGACGTGGAAAGCCGCGACGGCACCGTCCCCGGCCTCGGCCTGCTACCCACCGAGATCACCTTCGCCCCCCGCAAGACGCTCGGCCTCCCCCACGGCAGCGCCTTCGGCACCGAACACGTCACCGGCTACGAGATCCACCACGGCGTGGTCTCCAACACCGACGACGACACCCCCGCCTTCCTGCACTACGCCGACGGCCGCCCCGAGGGCGCCATCGCCGGCCCGGTCTTCGGCACCCACTGGCACGGCGCCTTCGAGTCCGACGGCTTCCGCCGCCGCTTCCTCACCCAGGCCGCCCACCTCTCCGGCCGCCACGGCTTCACCGTCGCCCCCGACACCTCATTCGCCGCCGCCCGCTCCCACACCCTCGACCGCCTGGCCGACCTCGTCGAACAACACCTCGACACCACCACCCTCTGGCACCTCATCGAATCCGGCCCCCCACCCGGCCTCCCCTTCATCCCCCCAGGCGCCCCTTCCTGACCCACCACCACCTCCACACCCCCCGACCAGCCACCCCAGTGACCAGCACACCGTCACCGGACGCGACGCAAGCCCGCCGCAACGCAAGCAACCCGCGCAGGGCAAGCCGCCGCAACGCAAGCAACCCGCGCAGGGCAAGCCGCCGCAACCCAAGCAACCCGCGCAGGGCAAGCCGCCGCAACCCAAGCAACCCGCGCAGGGCAAGCCGCCGCAACCCAAGCAACCCGCGCAGGGCAAGCCGCCGCGCACCCCAGCCACCGCACAAACGCGCAACCTAAGCACCGCGCAGCGCAAGTCCGCCACGCTGCGCAGGTCCTCCGCGCAATGCAAACCCGCCGCGCATCGCAGCATGTTTCGCGCAGCAAGCCCGCCACGCGACCCGAGCCACCGACAGCGCGAGCCCGCCACGCTTCCAGGCCCGCCACGCTGCGCAGGCCCGCCGCGCAGCAGCAGGGCGCGGTGTGGTTTGTTCGCGAGTTCCGGCACCAGCAGGACCTCACTGATGTGGATGTTCGCGAGTGTGGGCACCACCCCGATCGCGCCTGCGGTCAGCCCGGCTTTTCTCACGGTCTGTGAGCGCACTGGAAGTGCAGGATGCGCCTGGTCCGCGGCGGGTGAGGGCGGCCGAATACCGCATGAAATGCCTGATGTCTCTGGATGCAGAACGCGTACTGTAGCCGTCATGTCTGTGGATCTTGAGGCGACGTTGGAGAGACCGGTCGCGTTCGCTGATGTGCTGAACGCGGCGCGAGAAGTCCTCTCCGTCATGCTCAACGTCTCCACGGTTCCTGCACTAGCCGTCTTCGCCGACCGTGAATACCAACAAGGGCAACGCGTCGGTCAGGGCCGCCGGTTGGAGCCGGCGGACATCATGATCGGCGTACCGCTGACAGAAGGTGCCGTCCACTTCGAGATCGACCTACCGGCAACTGGTGACGGCGCCCGGTTCATGGTGATCGACGGGGCAGCGGAAGGCTGGGGCAGCGGGCGCACGGCCGTGATCAGCCCGTACCGCACCTGTGTCGGTGTGGCATTGGCAACCGGGCTTGCTCTGGCAACGGCACAGCTGGCAGGGGGCCGCTACATCGATGAGCAGATCGGCATGCTCAGCGGGTGCCACGCGCCTGATCACGTCATCGGCCGCACCCGGCTACTCGAGCGTGGCGACGACTTCACCGTCCAATGCGAGAGGTATCTGCGACAGTTTTCCCATCTCAACGGCTGGCCAGAGGACCGTTCAATACGTTGATTCCCCACGATGAGGTCCGTGCCGGACAGCGCACTACTCGCGCAGCGGTGATCAATCGTCATGACGCGAGTCGGTAGAACGGCATGTCCGGGCGTCGGCCGACGGTCAAGCGCAGGTGACGCCTGCGGTGAGCGCCGCACTCAATCCGCCGGCAGCTCCGGATGGCGTACCGGCAGAATCAGTCGCCGCATCGTCGATGTGTGGCACCCTGTGGATCTTCACCCCTACCGCGAGGCCACGGTGACGATCTACTTCTACGGCGCCGACGACCTTCCGTACGGTTGCTTCTCCAACTTCTCCTCGCACGGCTTTGACCTCGACGGTCACTGGTGGGCGACGTCCGAGCACTACTTCCAGGCCCAGAAGTACGCCGGCACCCGCCACGCCGACCTGATCCGCCGGGCGGCCACCCCGTTGCGCGCCGCCGAACTGGGCCGCGACCGCTCCCGCCCGCCGCACCGCGACTGGGAGCGGGTCAAGGACGACGCGATGCGCCGGGCCGTCGCGGCCAGATTCGCCGCCCACGCCGACGTCCGCGCCATCCTCCTCAACACCGGCGACGCCGAGATCGTCGAGGACAGCGGCACCGACCACTACTGGGGACGAGGCCGCACCGGCACCGGCAAGAACATGCTGGGCCGAATCCTGATGCGCACCCGCACCCGGCTACGCGCCGGCCCCGCCCACAACGACGACGTACGGGACGGCCGACAACATCGATAGTTCCCGGATGCAACCACCGGCAACCGGCGTGAACTCCGGCCTGGCCGCGGTCACTGCTGGCCTCAGCGTGCCTTCGGTTCCGGCCCCGTCGAAGGCAACGTCGACCGCATCATCACGCAAGGAGGGACAGAATCCGGTGCTCGCTGTCGCAATCGGGCGGGACGGCGCGGCGCCGCCCGGTCAGCGGAGGGCGGCGGCGATCGCTTCCGCCGGGGTCGTCGTCGGCCGGCCGATCAGGCGCCGCAGGTCGCCGGAGTCGGTGAACATTTCGTCGTGGCTCATGGCGCGGTCGGCGTCCGCGAGGACGTGCGCCAGTTCGGCGGGCACGCCCGCGTCGACCAGCACCCGGGCGAACTCGTCGACCGGCAGATCGGTGTAGCCGATCCGCTTGCCCGTCGCGGCCGAGATCGCCGCGGCCAGCTGTGTCAGGGTGAAGGCCTCATCGCCGCCCAGCTCGTACGCCGTGCCGTCGTGGCCTTCGGTAGTCAGCACGACCGCGGCGGCGTCGGCGTAGTCGGCTCGGGTCGCGGCGCTGATCCTGCCCTGGCCGGCGGCCCCGACGAGCGCTCCGCCCCGCAGTACCTGAGGGAGCCGGTCGGTGTAGTTCTCCAGGTACCAGCCGTTGCGCAGCATCACGCTGGGGAGGCGCTCGCGCACGTACTCCTCCGTGGCCCGGTGGGTGGGAGCAAGGCTGGTGGTGGACGTGTCCGCGTGCAGCATGCTCGTGAACGCGACCAGCGACGCGCCCGCCACCACCGCGGCGTCGATGGCGCGGCGGTGGTTGGCGACGCGCTCGCTCGGGGTCGTGGTGGAGATCAGCAGAAGCTTGTCCACGCCCTCGAAGGCTGCGGGGAGGCTGTCGGGCTCCGCGAAGTCGGCCCTGCGAACCTCGACACCGCGGTCGGCGAAGTCCTTGATCCTGCTGATGTCACGGCTGGTCGCGACGATCTCGGAGGCCGGCACCCCTCGGGTCAGCAGCGCTTCGACGGTGAGCCGGCCCAGATTTCCGGAGGCTGCGGTGACGACGATCGACATGGCGGTGACACCTTTCTGCCGCGGGCCTTCCGCGACGTGAACCCACGATGACCTGGTCGCTCTCCTTTGGTAAGGGCGAACTTTCGGGTAAGGTGCCCACCCGGGCGAAAGAATCCAGGTGAGGTTTGTGGCGACGGTTCGGGAAGTGAGCGGGTCCACACCATCGTGGGACCCGTATACGCGGGGTTGCCCGTCGCGTGACGTGCTCGACCAGATCGGCAGCAAGTGGGCTGTCCTGGTGATGGGCGAGCTCGGCAGGCATGGGGCGCGCCGGTTCACGGAGCTGCGGCAGCACCTCGGGGGGATCAGCGAGAAGATGCTCACCCAGACGCTGCGCACGCTGGAACGCGACGGGCTGATCCTGCGGACGGTGTATCCGGAGGCGCCGATCCGGGTGGAGTACGAGCTGACCCCGCTCGGCCAGACCCTGCGCGGTCCCCTGAAGGCGCTCACAGAGTGGTCAACGCAGCACATCGAGGAAGTCGTCGACGCCCGCCAGAAGTACGACGAACGCACCAGGAAATAGCGGGCGCCTCCGGAGAAGCGGGGTGATCTCGCCGGGACCCGGCCGGATCGCCGGTGCCGTGTCAGAGAGGATGGCGGGTGGGTCAGGAGGCCTCGGTGATGGTGCCGTCCTCGTGGATTATTCGGCTGCTCCAGTAGGTGTCCCACTCGTCGCCGAGGTGTTCGGGGACCTGGCCGTCGGGGTAGCGGACGTAACCGGACGGGGGCTCCTCGCCGTCGGCGACGCACGCGCGGCCGGTGGCGTTGCCGATGGCCTTGACCGGGTACTCGCCGCCGGCGCAGATGCTCTCCTGGAACGAGCATCCGGCGATGACGGTGGTCAGCGTCAGGAGCGGGAGCAGACGCGTGAGGGTACGCATGACTCCGACGCTAGTGCCCGGCCGGGAAACCGCCACCGTACGGCCGCCATCCCGCGTGGAAGCGGGTGCGGGCGGACGGGCGTAAGCCGGCGGCCTCCTGACGCCGAGGCGGGCGTACTCGCCGACCGGGAGGAACCCGGCCACGCCCGCGCCCGGCGGCCCGGCCGCCGTCTCAGGGGCCACCCCACCCGCGCGAGGGAACCCCCCGAGCCGGTCCGGGGTCGCGATTCCAGGGAAAACCGCCGATGCCGGTTCAAGATCACCTTCCTAGGCTCAAATCGCCCATACGGCTGAGGAAGGGAACACCCGACATGCACCGACGCATCGCCGTGACGGCCCTCGCCGCCACGATGGCGACGACGCTGGCCGCGACGTTCGCCGTGGCTCCCGCCGGCGCGACCATCGCGACGACGACGACCGGCACCGGAAGGGAGGACAAGCGACTCGTACAGGAGGCCGCCAACGACCTCGCCGCCTTCGGCATCACCGGGGTGCAGGCCCTGATCCGGGACGGCCACCGCACCACCGAGGCGCGGGCCGGCGTCGCGGACGTCACCACCAACCGGCCGGTGCCGAAGAACGGCTACTTCCGGATCGGCAGCAACACCAAGACGTTCGTCTCCGTGATCGTGCTCCAGTTGGTCGGCGAGGGCCGGCTCCGGCTGGACGACCCGGTCGAGCGCTGGCTGCCCGGCCTGGTCACCGGCAACGGCCACGACGGCTCGAAGATCACGATCCGGCACCTGCTGCGCCACCAGTCCGGCCTGACCGAATACCTGGACGATCTCCAGTTGCAGACCGTCGAGGACTTCGAGCGGCACCGGTTCGACCACTGGGAGGACGAGGGCCTGGTCCGGCTCGCGCTCGCCCATCCGCCGCTGTTCGAGCCCGGCACTCAATGGTCGTACTCGAACACCAACTACATCCTGGCCGGCATGGTCATCAAGAGCGTCACCGGCAAGCCGTGGCACGCCCACCTGCAGCAGCGGATCCTGCGGCCGGCCGGCATGACGCAGACGGTCTACCCCGGGGACAAGGCGGACCTGCCGAACCCGCATGCGCAGGCCTACGAGGTCTTCGATCCGGACGGCACCCGCCTGGACACCACGCGGTGGAACGCCACGGCGGCGGGCGCGGCCGGCGGCCTGGTCTCCACGCCGACCGACCTGAGCCGTTTCTGGCAGGCACTCCAGTCGGGCAAGCTGCTGCGCCCGGCCGAGTTCCGCGAGATGCACCAGACCGTGCCGCTTGGCGACGGCGTCGGGTACGGCCTGGGCATCTTCTTCACGCCGTCGGAGTGCGGCGGCTTCTGGGGTCACGACGGCGGCACGCCGGGCATGTACACGATGAACGGCGTCACGTCCGACGGCGACCGATCCGTGATCATCTCGATCAGCTCGGCGCCGGCCGACCCGGCCAACGCGAGCGCGCGCGCCGCACAACTGGTCACCGACGCGCTCTGCCAGGACCGGTAGAAGGACTACGCTCGACCGACGTGACGAGTCCCCTGGATCGCACCACCCGGAACGTGGCGCTGCTCGCGGAGCTCTTTCCCGGGTGCGTGACGGAGACGCGGGACCCTGACGGCTCGGTGCGCATCGCGATCGATCTCGATCTGTTGCGCACCGAGCTCGGCGAGCACCTGGTGGAGGGCCCGCGCGAGCGGTTCCATCTGGACTGGCCGGGCAAGCGGGAGGCACTGCTGGCCGCGAACCGGCCGGCCGGCCGCGCGCTGCGCCCGGACCGGGACGGCAGCGCGGACTTCGACGGCACGCGGAACCTGTTCATCGAGGGCGACAACCTGGACGCGCTGCGCCTGCTCCAGGAGACGTACCTGGGCAAAGTCAAGGTCATCTACATCGACCCGCCGTACAACACCGGCAGCGACCGGTTCGTCTACCCGGACCGGTTCCGCGAGCGCGCCGACGACTACCGCACGCGCGCCGGGCTGCGCGGCAACCTCGCGACGGACGGCCGGTTCCACTCGAACTGGCTGTCGATGATGTATCAGCGGCTCACGCTGGCCCGCACGCTGCTGCGCGAGGACGGGGTGCTGCTGATCTCGATCAACGACGTGGAGCAGGCGCACCTGCGCCGGATCTGCGACGAGATCTTCGGCGAGGCGAACTTCCTGACCCAGTTCGTCTGGCTCAACGAGGGCAACGTCGACCAGCAGAGCGCGATCAAGGGCATGCACGAGTACGTCCTCGCCTACGCCCGTGACCTGCCACGACTTGGCCGGCCGGCGATCATCGACCCGAACATCGAGGACGAGAGCAAGCTCTTCAACGACCGCATCGAGAACTCGATCACCAAGAACGGGCCGGCCAACCCGGAGTCCACGATCACGCTGCCCGCGGGGTTCCCGGCCTGGTTCGAGCACGGCGAGATCCCGCCCCGCACGGACAAATACCCCAAAATCCTCGACCCCATCACGGTACGGAACGGGAAACTCACCGGCCCCGCGCGGATGCGCAGCGGCTGGAGCAGTCGCAACCTGCTCGAACTCTTCATCGCCAACGGCTTCACCCCGATCCGGGACGCCAAGGGCCGCACCACCACGTTCGCGCTGACCGATCGCGGCGTCCTCTACTACGCCAAGCACCGCCCGCCGGACGCCGGGCACGTGGTGTCCGTGCTGCGCAACATGGGCACCACCAAGCAGAACAGCGCCATGCTCGCCGCCTGGGGGATCGAGTTCTCGTACCCGAAGCCGGTCTTCCTGATCGAGTTCCTGATCCGCACGTTCACCACCCCGGACGACGACGCGCTGGTCCTGGACTTCTTCGCCGGCTCGGCGACCACCGCGCACGCGGTCTTCCGGGCGAACGCGGCCGACGGCGGCAATCGGCGGTTCGTGCTGGTGCAATACCCCGAGCCGTACGCCGGGCCGGGCTTCGAGACCATCGCGGACCTGGCCCGGGAGCGCATCCGCCGGTGCGGCGCCGAGGTCACGTCCGCGCCGCGCCACCACGGCTGGCGGGGAGATGTCGGATTCCGCAGTCTGCGCATAGACGCGCCGAGCCTCCGGGAGACGCCGCCGGGCGTCCGGCAGGAGGATCTGCCGTGGCACGCCGACCGCGCGGCCCCCGGCCGTACCGACGAGGATCTGCTCTTCGACGTGCTGATCCGGTTCGGCGTGGATCCGGCCGAGCGCATCGCCCGGGACCGTATCGCCGGCCACGACGTCTTCGCCGCCGGTGACCTGCTGGCCTGCCTGTCCGACGCGCCGCCCTACACGCCGGAGTTGTTCGCCGAGGTGGCCCGCCGCCGGCCCGCGCGGATGGTGCTGCGCGACGCCGGATTCACCGGCGACGAGCTGCGGATCAACGCGGAACGGCTGCTCGGCCCCGGCATCGACCTGCGGGTGCTGTGATGCGGCTGCGGTACGCGGTCCAGCCGCACCAGACCGAGGCGGTGGCCGCGGTGGTGGACACGTTCGCCGGCCAGCCGCACGTGGCCGGACCGTCCAACGCGCCGCCGCGGATCGGCGCGGACCGGCTGCTGGCGAACGTGCGCGCGGTGCAGTCCGCGCGCGGGCTGCCGCCGTCGTCCGCGCTGGTCCCGAGCGCCGGCTGCGCGATCAACCTGGACGTGGAGATGGAGACCGGGACCGGCAAGACCTACGCCTACATCAAGACCATCTTCGAGCTGCACCGGGCGTACGGCTGGGGCAAGTTCGTCGTGGTCGTCCCCGGCATCGCCATCCGCGAGGGCGTGGACCGCACGTTCGCGCAGACCGCGGAGCACTTCATGGCCGCGTACGGCAGGAAGGCCCGGTTCTTCGTCTACCGCTCCCGGCACCTGCACCGGCTGGAGAGCTTCGCGTCCGGCCCCGGCATCAACGTCATGATCATCAACATGCAGTCGTTCACCGGGGCGGAGCGGCGGCGCATCCACACCGAGCGCGACGACTTCCAGTCCCGGCGCCCGATCGACGTGCTGGCCGGCACCCGCCCGGTCCTGATCCTGGACGAGCCGCAGCGGATGGAGGGCGGTCGCACGCTCGGCGCGCTCACCGAGTTCCGCCCGATCGCGATCCTGCGCTACTCCGCCACCCACCGGATCGCCCGCAACCTGGTGCACCGGCTCGATGCGCACGACGCCCACCGGCGCGGGCTGGTCAAGCGCATCGCGGTGCACGGCGTGACCGCACCCGGGCTGAGCGAGGAGGGGCTGCGCCGCGTGCAGATCCGGGAGGCGGTGCGCGCGCACCTGGATCGGGAGGCGCGGCTCGGTCCGTACCGGGTGAAGGTCCTATCGCTGTTCTTCATCGACTCGGTCGCGCGGTACCGCGACTACGCGCGCCCGGACGGCAAGGGCGACTACGCGCGCGTGTTCGAGGAGGAGTACCGGCGGGCCACCGGCTGCGACGCGCCCGGGTCGGTGCACCGCGGCTACTTCTCCGTCGACCGCCGGACCGGGCGGCTCACCGACCCCGCTGCGCCGGACGACGAGGACGCGTTCGACCTGATCCTGCGCGACCGCGAGCGGCTGCTCTCGCCGGACGAGCCGGTGCGGTTCCTGTTTTCCCACTCCGCGCTGCGCGAGGGCTGGGACAACCCGAACGTCTTCGTCATCTGCCTGCTCAAACGCGGCGACAGTACGATCTCCCGCCGCCAGGAGGTGGGCCGCGGCCTGCGTCTCGCGGTCGGCGCGGACGGCGAGCGGCTGACCGATCCCGCGCTCAACGAGCTGACCGTGATCACGCCGGAGTCGTACCGGGACTTCGTCGCCGGCCTGCAACGCGAATTCCCCCGCCCGCCCGATGTCCAGGACGCCACCCGCCCGCGCCCGCCGCGCGCACCGGAACGGCCACCGGCCCACCTGATCACGCTCGACTCGGCCGCGCTGATCACCGCGTGCGTGACCGCGCTGAACGCCCACCTCCCGGCCGCCCCGCCGCGCTACACCGTCACCACCGCGGCCGGCACCCGCGAGACCGACGCCGGCCCGATCCCCACCACCGCCCACGACCTGCTCGCCGACCTGGCCGACGCCACCGGCCTCACCCGCCGCACGCTGGCCGCCATCCTCACCGCCATCCACCCCGCCGTCTTCGCCGGCTTCGCCCGCGACCCCCGCGCCTTCCTCACCGAGGCCGCCCGCGTCATCACCGATCAGCGCCGGCGCGCCGAGATCATCGAGCGACCGGTGGACCGGCACTGACCCGCGCGGCCGCGGAGTCTGGGCACGCACCGGTGAACTTTGGTCTACGGAGTGATCGACCAATGCCGGTCGCGACGGCGGGGCGGGCGAGGGCAGGCTGAGGCCGTGGTGACGGTGAAACGGTCGTTCTGGGATCTCGCGCTGGTCTGTGCCGGTTTTCCGGTGCTCGGGACCGGCCTCGGACTGCTGACCCACCGGTTCTGGGACTGGCTGGACGGCCTCGACTGGCTGCCGATGCACGGCCTGGTCCGCTGGGTCGGCGGCTGGCCGGAGCCGTGGGCGCTGGTCGGCTTCACCGGCGGCGGGCTGGCGCTCGGCCTGGCGCTGACCGCGTCCGCGTTCTGGGGCTACACCGTGATCCGGGTGGACGGCGACGAGCTGGTGGTCCGGCGCGGCGACCGGACGAAGCGGGCCCCACGGGCCGCGATCGGCACGGTCTGGGCGGACGAGTCCGGCGGCCTGCTCAGCAAGGAGCTGGTGGTCCTCGGCCGGGACGGCACCGAGCTGTGGCGGGTCCGCGGCGACCTCCCACCGCGCGACAACATCCGGGACGTGCTCACCGCGCACGGCTTCCCGTGGCGCGACGGCGGTGATCCGCACGCGTCGTCGTACCGTCGCTGGGTCGAGGGTCTTCCCGAGGACGACGCCCCGGACGGCCTGCCCCGCGGCGCGAACGCGCTGCTCGCCGCCCGGCAGCGCGCGCTCGGCCGGGACGATCACGACGACGCGGACGCGCTGCGGCAGGAACTGGCCCGGCTCGGGATCTCGTTGCGGGACGAACGGAAGCGCCAATACTGGAGGCGGTAGCTTGATCCGCGATGAACGCGGACATCCGACTCGGGCGGCCCACCGGCCGCTGGGTCCTCCTCGCCACGGTACTCGGCTCCGGCCTCGCCTCGATCGACGCGACGGTGGTCAACATCGCGCTGCCCCGGCTCGGCGAGGAGCTGCACGCCGGCGCCGCCGCGCTGCAGTGGACCGTGAACGGCTACACGCTCAGCCTGGCCGCGCTGATCCTGCTCGGCGGCTCGCTCGGCGACCACTACGGCCGGCGTACCGTCTTCGTGCTCGGCGTCGGCTGGTTCGCGCTCGCGTCACTGCTCTGCGGCCTCGCGCCGAACGTGGAGACGCTGATCGCCGCCCGCGTGCTCCAGGGCATCGGCGGCGCGCTGCTCACCCCGGGCTCGCTGGCGATCCTGGAGGCGGTGTTCGCGCGCGAGGACCGGGCGAAGGCGATCGGCGCCTGGTCCGGACTCGGCGGCGTGGCCGGCGCGATCGGCCCGTTCCTCGGCGGCTGGCTGGTCGAGGTCGCCAGCTGGCGCTGGGTCTTCCTGATCAACGTGCCGCTCGCGGTGCTGGTCATCCTGGTCGCGCTGCGGCACGTGCCGGAGACCCGGGACACGGACGCGCCGCGCGGCCTGGACCTCGCCGGGGCGGTGGTCGGCGCGGCCGGGCTCGGCGGCCTCACGTACGGCTTCACCGCCTGGCCCACGCTCGGCGGCGGCCACCCGGTCGTGCTCGGCACGCTCGCGCTCGGCGTCGCCGGCCTGGCCGGGTTCGTGCTGGTCGAGCGCCGGTCGCCGCATCCGATGCTGCCGCTGACCGTGTTCTCCTCGCGCGCGTTCTCCGCGACCAACCTGGCCACGTTCGCGGTGTACGCGGCCAACGGCGGCGTGTTCCTGCTGGTCGTGCTCAACCTTCAGGTGGTGGCCGGGTTCAGCCCGCTCGCCGCCGGCACCGCGATGCTGCCGGTGACCGCGCTGATGCTGGTGCTGTCGTCCCGGGCCGGGGCGCTCGCGGAGCGGATCGGCCCGCGTCTGCCGATGACCCTGGGCCCGCTGATCTGCGCGGTCGCGCTGGTGCTGTTCGCGCGGGTCGGGCCGGACGCCGACTACCCGCGCGACGTGCTGCCGCCCGTGCTGGTGCTCGGGCTCGGCCTCTCCGCGACCGTGGCGCCGCTCACCGCGACCGCGCTCGGCTCGGTCGACTCCCGGTACGCGGGCGTGGCCAGCGGCGTGAACAACGCGGTGGCGCGCGCGGCCGGGCTGCTGGCCGTGGCCGTGCTGCCGCTCGCGGCCGGGATCGGGACCGGGAGCCTGACCGACCCGGTCGCGCTGGCGCCCACGTACCGCTGGTCCATGTGGATCTGCGCGGGGCTGATGGCCGCCGGCGCGCTGATCGCGTTCCTGGGCGTGCCGGGCCGCGCCCGCACGGCGGACACGCCGGTTCGGACGCACTGCGCGGTGGCGGACACACCGCTACACCCCGCGGAGAAGCTCTGAGAGGCTTGTCTTCCCACACCGTGCGACCTCCGGGAGTCTGATCGATGACCAACGCCCTCTTCCTGCGCGAGTTCTTCCGCTCGCCCGCGCGCACCGGGGCGATCGCACCCAGCTCGCGCCGGCTCGGCGAGGCGGTCGTCGCACCGATCCCGGAGAGGGGGGACCCGGTCGTGGTCGAGCTGGGGCCCGGCACCGGCGCGTTCACCACGGTCATCCAGGAGAAGCTGGCCGGTCGCGGCCGGCACCTCGCCATCGAGCTGAACCCCACGCTGGCCGCGCACATCGCGGCGCGGCACCCCGGCGTGGAGGTGCTCAACGACAACGCCGCCGACCTGCCGCGACTGCTGGCCGAGCGCGGCGTGCAGCGGGCGGACGTGGTGATCAGCGGGCTGCCGTGGGCGTCGTTCCCGGTCAGCGCGCAGCGGTCGATCCTCGCCGCGGTGCACGCCACGCTCAGCCCGACCGGCGCGTTCACCACGTTCGCGTACACGATGGCGGCCTGGACCCCGGCGGCCCGCCGGTTCCGCGGCATGCTGCGGGAGTCGTTCGAGGAGGTCGTGCTGGGCCGCACCATCACGGCCAACCTGCCGCCCGCGTTCGTCTACCACGCCCGCCGCCCGCGCGGCGCCGCCTGACCACGCCGGGTTCGCCGTCACCTGACCGTGCCGGTGCCGCGCGTCCCCCGGCGGGCGGCACCGTCCACGGCCATTCCTCGGGCGCCGCGCACCACGCTCGCACCCGAAATTTCACCATATAGGCCTCCGGTTCCCCTCAGCACCGCTTCCCTGAGAGATCCCCGGCCGCTACAACCGAACGGCAACCGTTCGCAACCCGTCCCGCACCCGAGCGATTCGAGAGTTTCCCCTGGCCAGCGAGCCACGACTTCCAGGGGGAACGCAGATGAGCACCACGACGACGATCGCGCCCGCACCGATGAGCGACCGGGACCGCGAGGACCTGATCCGCGGGAACATGCCCCTGGTCGGTCACCTGGTCCGCGAGATGCTCGGCCGGGTCCCGGCCCACGTCAACCGCGACGACCTCACCTCCGCCGGACTGGCCGCGCTGGTCACCGCGGCCCGCGGCTTCGACCCGGAGCGCGGCATCCCGTTCCACCGGTTCGCCGCCACCCGCATTCGCGGCGCGCTCCTCGACGAGTTGCGCGGCCTGGACTGGGCATCCCGCTCGGTCCGGCACCGCGCCCGCCAGACCGACGTGGCCCGCCAGCACCTGACCGCGCTGCTCGGACGCACGCCCACCGCGCGCGAGCTGGCCGAGCACCTGGGCATCCCGGTCTCGGAGATCGCCTCGGTCGAGGACGACGTGCAGCGCGCCGTGGTGCTCTCGCTGCAGGGCTTCACCTCGGGCAGCGCCGAGGACATCGTCCCGGAGCCGACCATGGGCCCGGAGGAACTGCTCGTCCACCGCGAGCGGATCGGCTACCTGCACAACGCGATCGAGGCGCTGCCGGAGCGCCTGCGCACCGTGGTCACCCGGTACTTCCTGAACGACGAGCCGATGGCCGTCATCGCGGCCGAGCTGGGCGTCACCGAGTCGCGGATCTCACAGCTGCGCGCGGAGGCGCTCACGCTGCTCAAGGACGGCCTGAACAGCCACCTCGACCCCGACCAGGTCACGGTCGACGGCCGGCCGGACGGGTGCGTGGCCCGGCGCCGCGCCAGCTACTTCGCGCAGATCGGCAGCAGGGGTACGCTCTCCAGCCGGCTGGCCCACACCAACCATCACGGCCTGCCGTTGAGCCGCGCCGCGTAAGGCGTCTCGCACACCGGCGAACATCACCGCCCGACCTGTGGGGTAATCGGAAGAGCCGACCACCAAACATGTGTATGGTGCAAGCAAATCGATCTCCAGGAGAACGCGTGAGCGCCTCTGCCACCACCCCCGCCCCGCCGGCCGCCGAAGGCGACTTCACCCACCGCCAGATCATGACGATCCTGGCCGGCCTGATGATGGGCATGTTCCTGGCCGCGCTGGACCAGACCATCGTCGCCACCGCGATCCGGACCATCGCCGACGACCTGCACGGCTTCTCCGTCCAGGCCTGGGCCACCACCGCGTTCCTGATCACGTCCACGATCTCGACGCCGCTCTACGGCAAGCTCTCCGACATCTACGGCCGGCGCCGGTTCTTCCTGGCCGCGATCGGCATCTTCGTGGTCGGCTCCGCGCTGTGCGGCATGGCCGGCGACATGTACCAGCTGGCCGCGTACCGTGCGGTCCAGGGCATCGGCGCCGGCGGCCTGATGTCACTGGCGCTGGCGATCATCGGTGACATCGTGCCGCCCCGCGAGCGTGCCAAGTACCAGGGCTACTTCCTGGCCGTCTTCGGCAGCGCCAGCGTGCTCGGCCCGGTGCTCGGCGGCCTGTTCGCCGAGGCCGACGACGTCTTCGGCATCGCCGGCTGGCGCTACATCTTCTACATCAACGTACCGCTGGGCCTGCTCGCCATGGCCGTCGTCGCGCGCGTGCTGCACCTGCCGCACCACCGCACCGACCACCGCATCGACTGGCCCGGCGCGCTCGCGCTCATCGTCGGCCTGGTCCCGCTGCTCACCGTGGCCGAGCAGGGCCGCGACTGGGGCTGGGACTCGCCGCGCGCCATCCTCTGCTACGTCGTCGGCGTGGTCGGCCTGGTCGCGTTCGTCCTCGTGGAGCGCGCCTACCGGGACGAGGCCCTGCTCCCGCTGCGCCTGTTCCGCAACCGTACGTTCGGCGTCGGCGCGGCCAGCAGCTTCGTGGTCGGCATGGCCATGTTCGGCGGCCTGATGATGGTGCCGCTCTACCTGCAGATCGTGAAGGGCTCGTCCCCCATGGTCGCCGGCCTCCAGATGATCCCGTTCGTGCTCGGCATCATGGCCGGCTCCATCCTGTTCGGCCAGATCATCTTCCGGACCGGCCGCTACCGCTTCATCCCGATCGTCGGCTCCGCGCTGATGTTGATCGCGCTCTTCCTGTTCTCCCTGATCACCGCGGACACGCCGCTCCCCGCGACGATGGCCATCATGCTGCTGATGGGCCTCGGCCTCGGCGGCAACATGCAGCCCATAGTCACCGCCGTGCAGAACGCGGTCTCCCCGCGCGAGATCGGCACCGCCACCTCGGCCGTCACGTTCTTCCGTCAGATGGGCGGCACGCTCGGCACCGCGGTCTTCCTCTCGGTGCTCTTCGCCGCCGTACCCGGCAGGATCCGCGACGCCTTCACCTCGGCCCAGTCCTCCCCCGAGTTCCAGCAGGCCCTCCGCGACCACCCCGATCAGGCCCAGGCACTCCAGGCCGGCCAGTCCACCGAGGGCCTCAACGACACCTCGTTCATCAACACGCTCACCGACGTCATCGCCCACCCCTTCAAGGTCGGCTTCTCCGAGTCGATGAGCCTGGTCTTCCTCCTGGCCGCCATCATCATGATCGCCGGCCTCATCGTCGTCCTCTTCCTCCCCGAACTCCCCCTCCAGAACCGCTCCGCCGCCGCGGCCCGCGCCGCCGAGGCCGCCGAGGCCCGCGCCGCCGCCGAAACCCCGTGAGACCCCGCCCTTCCCCATCACCACCCGCACACTCCCGCGGGCGCTGCACCGGCTTCGCCGTGGTGCGGTGCCCGCGGCACTCCCGCGCCACCCCGGAGCCGGATGTTCCCGCTTCCGGCGTGGTGCGGCCCGCATGCTCCCGCGGGCAAACCCGCGGGAGCCTCCGACTCCGCTAGCGCCCCGCTCCGGAGCCGGTCCCGCACCACTCCCCGAAACCCCGCCGCCGGGTCACGTCGGATTCCCGAGACCTCGCCCGGCGCCGCGTCTCCCACGGACCGCACCGCGATTCCCGCCGCCGGCTCGTGCCGGACGTCGTCCCGATGGCCGACGCCGCACCGACCCGAACGGCACGAAACGCCCGACAGCTACCCTCGACGGCATGGCTGTTGTGAAGATCAACGCGATCGACGTCCCCGAGGGTGCCGGCCCCGAGTTGGAGAAGCGGTTCGCCGCGCGGAAGGGTGCCGTGGAGCACGCCAAAGGCTTCCTCGGCTTCGAGCTGCTGCGCCCGGTCGGCGGCGAGACGCGCTACTTCGTCTACACCAAGTGGGAGAGCGAGGAGGACTTCCAGGCCTGGTCGCAGGGCTCCGGCCGCGCCGCCCACGCCGGCGAGCGCGCCCGTCCCATGGCCGGCAGCGCCACCCTGCTGGAGTTCGAGGTGGTGCAGAGCGCCTAGGTGTGCTGTCCCGGGACGGCACACCTAAAGCCTGTATCGACCGGGCTGCGGCGTGGCCCAGGCGCCGCCTGGCCACACGGCGCGAAAGCCCACAGACAACACCGGTATGCCGACTTCCGCGCCGCACAGCCGGACCTTGCCTCGCTCCGGCCCTCACGTCGATACGGGCTCTAGGCGGACGCAGACCGCCGCTGCGCCGTCTCCAGCAGACGCTCCGCCACCACGCGCGGGCTGACCGCGAGCCGGGTGGCCGTCTCGTCGATGACCTCGAACGCCTCGGCCGGCCCGCACCCGCGCTGCGCCATGATCAGCCCGACCGCGTGGTTGACCGTGGCGTCGGACGTCTCCTGCGCGGCCAGCGGCACCGCCGCCTCCTCCGCCCGGCGCAGCACCTCCGCCAGCAGCAGCGCCGCCTGCCCGGCGATGGCCATGGCCGCGACCGTCCGCCGCGGCCCGGCCGCGTCGGGCTCGGCGAGGTAGAGCGTGAGCGCGCCCACCGCGTCGCGGCCCACGTCGATCGGCAGCGCGATCGCGGTACGCAGCCCGGTCCCGACCGCCGCCGGCTGGAGCGCCGGCCAGCGCTCGTCGACGTGCAGGTCGGCGCTGACCACCGGCTCACGCGTGCGGATCGCGTCCAGCGACGGCCCGGCCGCCTCGTCCTGCTGCACGTCGTCGATCTTGCGTCGGCCGCTGTCCGACGCGACCGAGACGGCCGGACGCCCCTCCGT
This sequence comes from Catenuloplanes atrovinosus, assembly GCF_031458235.1. NCBI lineage: Bacteria > Bacillati > Actinomycetota > Actinomycetes > Micromonosporales > Micromonosporaceae > Catenuloplanes > Catenuloplanes atrovinosus. The sequence goes on from NZ_JAVDYB010000001.1 coordinate 6,291,982, forward strand.
GATCAGCAGCACCGAACAGTGCGCGACGCCCGGCACCGCGAAGGCCGCGAACCGGGCAAGGTCGGCGAGCGCGGCCTCGATCCCGGTCGCCCCCAGCAGCATCGCGGTGAGCTCGTGCAACAGCCCGACCAGCTCCACGCTGTGCGGCCCGGACGCGCCCGGATCGCAGGACCCGGTGGGATCAGCGGGCTCGGCTCCATCGTCGTCGACGGCGAAAATCACCCGGCAACGTTACCAGCGCTCCCGGCCCACCGCGGGGCCTGTGATCGACATCTGTGACCGGATCGCGGGTTTCAATGTCCGGTGCTTTCATAGCGGCGTACCCCCCGGTGGTAGATCTGGACCGCGAGGAACACGCAGGCCGCGGCCACCACCGGCGCCACCAGCGCGACCCAGCCGTGCCCGGCCGGATCGAGCAGCCACGAGACCGGGAAGAACGCGGTGAACGCGAACGGCACGATCAGCGTCAGCACGCCGCGCACGGCGAGACCGTAGATGGTCAGCGGGTACCGCGCGAGCGTACCCATCTGATTGATCGCCATCGCGAAGCCGGAGTGCGGCGAGTTCAGCCAGAACGACGCCGCGGTGCTGGCCGCCAGGACCGAGATCCGGACGGCGAACCCGCACGCCAGCAGCACCAAACCGACCAGCACGGTCAGCGGTGACCAGGCGATGTCCACGTGCCACAGCCCCCAGGCGATCATGCAGACCGCGACCGTGACGTCACCGAACCCCTGCATGCCCACATAGGACCCGGAGACCTGGAGCATCACCGGGTACGGACGGACCAGCGCGTAGTCCAGCTCGCCCTGGTTGACCAGCCACGCGGTGCGCCACAGCCCGTCGAAGAACAGCGGCGCCAGCCCGAAGACGAACGACGCGAACCCGTAGAGCAGTACCGCCTCCTCGAACGTCCAGCCACGCAGCGCCGGCACCTGCGCGAACACCGCACCGAGGAAGGCGAGCCCGACCAGTTGCTGCAGCAGCCCGGCGACCACCAGCAGCCAGAAGTCGGCCTCGTACTCCATCATGCTGCGCACGTGCGCGCCCAGCCCGCGCCGATAGATCCACAGGATTCGGGTCAGCTCAGCCACCGTGCACCGTCAGCTTCCGGATCGCGAACCGCCAGGCCACGCGCGCCCCGCACCACAGCGCGACCGTCCAGACCACCTGCATGAGGATCAGCCGCACCGCCGTCGTGCCGGTCGCCGCGCCCACGAAGATCAGTGCCGGCGTGGACACCACGCTGGCGAACGGCGTGAGCGCGGACAGCACCTGCAACCAGCCCGGCAGCAGCGCGATCGGCACCAGCGCGCCGGACAGCAGCGCCGAGATCGTCTCTCGCGCCCAGAACAGGCCCACGTAGTTCTGCGTGTAGAAACAGAGCGTGCAGGTCAGGTAGATGATGACGAACTTGAGCGGCACCAGTGACACCAGCGACGCCGCGAACAGCAGCGCCTGCGTGCCGCCCGGCACCGGCACCGGCCCGGTGACCAGCACCACGCCGGTCACCACCAGCGCCACGGAGAGCACCTCCATCCCGACGCCGCCGAGCGACTCCGCGAACCGGGACCGCTGGTAGTCGACCGGCTTGACCAGGTCCAGCGCCACCCGCCCGTCCAGAATCCGGTTCGCCATCCGGAAGTCCCCGTACGCGGTCAGCAGCGCCCCGGTCCCGAACGTGACCAGCAGGTACGCGCGCATCTGCGGCCAGTCCAGCCCGCCCAGCGCCCGCCCGCCGGCCAGCATCGCGCCCCAGATCGCGGACAGCGCCACCAGCGGCACGACGCTGCCGACCACGTTGAGCCAGAACGCCATCCGGTACGCGAGCACGGAGCGCGCGGAGTTCCGCAGCAACGCCACGTACGCGGTCATGCCAGCCTCAGCTCCCCGGCGTACACCTTGCGCACCACGTCCTCGATCGCGGGCTCGTCGATGCGCAACTCCACCACCTCGGCCAGCGGCAGCACCGCGGAGATCACCGCGCCGGCGGTCTGCCGGAAGCGGTCCACCGTGACGGTGAACTCGCCCGGCCCCTCGCCGGCCACCACCCGCGCGTCCGGCAGGCAGCCGGCCACGGACGCCAGCGGCACCGCCGACGCCAGTTGCAGGTGGATGTGCCGCTCGCGGGCGAAGTCGTCCTTCACCGCGGCCAGCGCGCCGTCGTAGATCACCCGCCCGTGGTCGATGATCACCAGTCGTTCGCAGACGTCCTCGATGTCGCCCAGGTCGTGCGTGGTGAGCATGATCGTGGTGCCCTCGTCGCGTAGCTGCCGGAGGAACTCGCGCACCCGGTCCTTGACCGCGATGTCCAGCCCGATCGTCGGCTCGTCCAGGTACGCGATCCGCGGCCCGTGCAGCAGCGCCGCCGCCAGGTCCGCGCGCATCCGCTGGCCGAGCGACAGCTTCCGGGCCACGACCGGCAGAATCTCGCCGAGCCCGAGCACCGCGTCGAACCGCTCCATCCGGGTGCGGTAGTCGCGCGCGCTCACCCCGTACATGTCGCGCAGCAGCGTGAACGACTCGCGCACCGGCAGGTCCCACCAGAGCTGGCTGCGCTGGCCGAACAGCACGCCGACCTGCCGCGCGTTCGCGATCCGGTCCCGGTGCGGGGAGAGCCCGGCCACCCGTACGTCCCCGCTGGTGGGCACGATGATCCCGGCCAGCAGCTTGACCGTGGTGGACTTGCCCGCGCCGTTCGGTCCCACGTACGCCACCGCCTCGCCCGGCTCGATGCGCAGGTCCACGCCGTCCACGGCCGTCACGTCCCGATGCCGCGGCGCGACCAGGTGGCGCAGCGCGCCGCGGAAGCCGGGGTCCTTCACCGGCCGGCGGAAGATCTTCACGAGCCCGGACGCCTCAACCAGTGACATGCACCGATGTTCGCAAATCAGGGCGCAGCGGTCGACGCGATTTAAATCCCGGGAAGAACCTCCGATTCAGAAGATCGCTGTGTTACGGATGGACGACGAACCGACGACATCGGAGGTGGCCAGCGTGAGCCAGACAGTCCGCGGGGTGATCGCCCGCGCGAGGAACGCCGAGGTGGAGGTCGTCCCGATCGTCGTGCCCGACCCGGGCCCCGGCGAGGCGGTGGTGAAGATCCAGACGTGCGGCGTCTGCCACACCGACCTGCACTACAAGCAGGGCGGCATCAACGACGACTTCCCGTTCCTGCTCGGCCACGAGGCGGCCGGCACGGTCGAGTCGGTCGGCCCGGACGTCACCGAGGTGGCCCCCGGCGACTTCGTGGTGCTCAACTGGCGCGCCGTCTGCGGTGCCTGCCGCGCCTGCCGCCGCGGAAAGCCGTGGTACTGCTTCGCCACCCACAACGCGACCCAGCCGATGACGCTGGAGGACGGCACCCGGCTCTCCCCCGCGCTCGGCATCGGCGCGTTCATCGAGAAGACGCTGGTCGCGGCCGGTCAGTGCACGAAGGTCGACCCGGCGGCCCGCCCGGCCGCGGTCGGCCTGCTCGGCTGCGGCGTGATGGCCGGCATCGGCGCCGCACTCAACACCGGCGGCGTGCAGCGCGGCGACTCGGTCGCGGTGATCGGCTGCGGCGGCGTCGGTGACGGCGCGGTCGCGGGCGCGGCGCTGGCCGGCGCCACCACGATCATCGCGGTGGACACCGACGACCGGAAGCTGGACTGGGCGAAGCGGTTCGGCGCCACCCACACGGTCAACGCGCGCGAGGGCGACGTGGTCGAGGCGATCCAGCGGCTGACCGGCGGCTTCGGCGCGGACGTGGTGATCGACGCGGTCGGCCGCCCGGAGACCTGGAAGCAGGCGTTCTACGCCCGCGACCTGGCCGGCACCGTGGTGCTGGTCGGCGTGCCCACACCGGAGATGAAGATCCCCGAGATCCCGCTGCTGGACGTGTTCGGCCGCGGCGGCGCGCTCAAGTCCAGTTGGTACGGCGACTGCCTGCCCACCCGCGACTTCCCGATGCTGACCGAGCTGTACCGCCAGGGCCGCCTGGACCTGGACGCGTTCGTCAGCGAGGAGATCGGCCTGGAGCAGATCGAGGAGGCGTTCACCAAGATGCACCGCGGCGACGTACTCCGCTCGGTGGTGGTCCTGTGACCGCCCGGATCGACCACGCGGTCACGTCCGGCACGTTCTCGCTGGACGGCCAGACGTTCGACGTGGACAACAACGTCTGGATCGTCGGCGACGACACCGAGTGCGTGGTCATCGACGCGCCGCACGACGTCGACGCCATCCTCGCCGCGGTCGGCGGCCGCACCGTCCGGGCCATCCTGGCCACCCACGCCCACGACGACCACGTCCGCCAGGCCCCCGCGCTGGCCGCCGCCACCGGCGCCCCGATCCTGCTCCACCCGGACGACCGGCCGGTCTGGCAGCTCACCCACCCCGAGGTCACGCCGGACGCGCCGCTGGCCGACGGTCAGACGATCGAGGTCGCCGGCGTCACGCTGCACGTGCTGCACACGCCCGGCCACGCCCCCGGCGCCTGCTGCTTCCACGTGCCCGCGCTCGGTGCCGTCTTCACCGGCGACACGCTCTTCCAGGGCGGCCCCGGCGCCACCGGCCGCTCGTTCAGCGACTTCGACACCATCATCGAGTCGATCACGTCCAAGCTGCTGCCCCTCCCCCCGGAGACCGCGGTCCACACCGGCCACGGCGACAGCACCTCGATCGGCGCCGAGGCCCCGCACCTCGACGAATGGATCAAAAGAGGACACTAGGCCCGTCTTCTCCCGCTCCCGGCGTGGTCACCCCCGCGGGCACTGCACCAGCCCCGGGGGACGACCCCGGACCCCGACATTCCCGCTCCCGGCGTGGTCACCCCCGCATGCTCCCGCGGGCAAACCGCGCGGCGGCTCCGCCGCCGCTCCGACGCCGCGTCGGAGCCGGTTCCGGCCCACGCCGGGAAACCCCGCGAGGTCCGCCGTCGGTGACGACGGGCCTCGCGCCACAGGTCTCAGTCCGGCGGCTCCCCCGCCCCGGCCGCCTCCACGGACGTCCGGTGCTCGACGAACGAGTCCGGCGCCGCGGTGACGTCCGCGGTGCGCTCGTCCGACTCCAGCAGGATCTCCTCCGCCTGCGCCTCCACGTCGTCGCTGCCGACGCGGCGCTCCTCGGGCAGCAGTGAGGCCGCCCTGCTCTCCACCCGATCAGTCATGCTCGTTCAGTACCCGGACACCGCGTCTTCAGTCACGATCACGACCCTGATGGCAGACGGGGGCCGTGGAACGCGGTAAGGTGTCCGGCGTGACGAGGTCCTTTTATTGGTTTGGGTGGCCGGCCCTGAGCGCCGGTGACTCAGCTCTGACCTGACGTCACCACAGCCTTCAGAGAGCCGGCCGGGGCAGGGAGCTTCTTCCCTGCCCTTTTCGCATGCCACGACGCTGCCCGGCTCTCCAGGTCACCGGCCCTGGGGTTGCCGGTGAAAGGAACCGGAACGATGACGTCCTCACCACGGGTCACCGACCAGCGGATCGACCGGGTCGTCCCGCTGATGACCCCCGACCTGCTCCACCATCACCTGCCGCTGAGCGAGGAACTGGCCGACCGCGTGGTCGAGGGCCGCCGCGCGGTGGCCCGCGTCCTCGACGGCGAGGACGACCGCCTGCTGGTCGTGGTCGGCCCGTGCTCGGTGCACGACCCGGCCGCCGCGCTCGACTACGCGCGCCGGCTGCGCCCGGTCGCGGAGCGCCTCTCCGACGACCTGCTCGTGGTCATGCGCGTCTACTTCGAGAAGCCGCGCTCCACGGTCGGCTGGAAGGGCCTGATCAACGACCCGGCGCTGGACGGCTCCGGCGACGTCAACACCGGCCTGCGGGTCGCCCGCCAGCTGCTGCTGCAGGTGCTGGAGCTGGGCCTGCCGGTGGGTTGCGAGTTCCTGGACCCGATCACGCCGCAGTTCATCGCGGACACCGTGGCCTGGGGCGCGATCGGCGCACGGACCGTGGAGAGCCAGGTGCACCGGCAGCTGGCGTCCGGCCTGTCGATGCCGATCGGCATGAAGAACCGCCCGGACGGCGCGATCAGCACCGCGATCGACGCGATCAACGCCGCGAGCGTGCCGCACGTGTTCCCCGGCATCGCGATGTCCGGCACGCCCGCGATCCTGCACACGCGCGGCAACGCGGACTGCCACCTGGTGCTCCGCGGCGGCAACGACGGGCCGAACTACGACGCCGACTCGGTCGAGGGCGCGCTCGCGCTGCTGCGCAAGGCGGGCCTGCCGGAGCGGCTGGTCATCGACTGCAGCCACGCGAACAGCGGCAAGGACCACCGCCGTCAGCCGCTCGTGGCCGCGGACGTGGCGGAGCAGCTGACGGCCGGTCAGCGCGGCATCTCCGGCGTGATGCTGGAGTCGTTCCTGGAGCCGGGCCGGCAGGACCTGGACCCGACGCGCGAGCTGACCTACGGCCAGTCCGTCACCGACGCCTGCCTCGGCTGGGAGCAGACCGAATCGGTGCTGGACGTGCTGGCCGCCGCGGCCGCCGCCCGGCGCGCCGCGGTCGCGGTCGCCTGAACCGCGCCCCCGCATGACGCACGACGGCCGCACAACGGCCGCGGGTGACCGCCGAGCCCGGGGCCTACCGGCCCCGGGCAGCGACGACGCGAGTGCACCGGCCGGTGCACGTCCGCACAAGTCCGGGCCGGAAACGGCGACGCCCCCGCCGGGCGGACCCGACGGGGGCGTGCACTGAAGGAGGTGCCGGTGTGCCGGTCGCCTCTCGGCGAGTGGCGCGACGCGGCTCCAGCCGAACGGTATTCCGCGAAGGCTAATTAGGTGAGGCCCGGGGACACTGCGCACACCGACACCCGTCTCAACCATCGGCCATCGGAGCGTGTTCCTGAGGCCGATGTATCGGGCATCACACGATCAGCCGTCCCGCAGCCGCTGCGGGTCCACCTCGCGGCCCGGGTGCCGGGTGAGGTACTCGGTCTCCAGGTCCGCGGTGCGGCGCAGGTGGGTGGCGAGCGCCGCGTCGGATGCGTGCCGCAGCGTGTCCAGCCGGGTGCGGTGCAGGCTGGCCATCTCCCGGGTGAGGTCCTCGTCCGACAACTCGGCCGGGTCGATCCCGATCTCCTCGTACGAGTCGGCCGGTCCGGCCTGGCCGCGCAGGTGATCGCCGTCCCACTCGTCCACCCGCTGCTCGGGACTGGCCTCCGGCAGCGGCGTCTGCTCCGGAGTGGGCGGCCGATCGGGGTTCGGCTGGAATGCGGTGCCCGAGGCCGACGGCGAGCCGTCGCTGTAACGCACTGAGTCGGTCATCGTTGCCCCTCTCCTGTCGTGACAACGGTTGCCCGGACACCGCACCGCCAAACCTCCTACAGCCTGGCCTGCGCGTAGGCCGCGATCGCGTCCCGCGGGAACCCGGCCGGCCGGGAATGCCGCCGAGCCGCGCCCGGAAGTCCGGGCTGTCCACGTGGAGCCGCCCGAGTCCGGCGTAGGACGCACCGGCCCCGCTACTACGACGGCGCGTCGGAGACGACACGGCTGCCCGGTACGCTCGCTTGCATGAAGCGGCTCTGGACACCGCGGTGGATCGCGGTCCACCTCGCCACCGTGCTGCTCGTGATCGCGTTCCTCGCGCTGGGCTGGTGGCAGCTGACCCGCGCCGAGGCCGGCGGAAATCCCTCCAGCTGGGGATACATGCTGGAGTGGCCGGTCTTCGCCGCGTTCGTGATCTTCCTCTGGGCGCGCGAGGTCCGCGCGGTCCTGCGCCGCGACGCGCCCCCGGCTCCCGAGCCGGAACCCCAGGACCACAACCGTCTGGCGGTACGCCGCCCGGTGCGCACCGAGGCCGTCCGGCGCGCCACCGAGCGATCCGCCTACGGCCCCGCCCGCCCTCCGGCGGACGACTGACCATGCGACTATCCCGGCCCTCACGCCGGACGAAGGGAAGGCAGCGGTGCGCGGAGCACTGATCCGCTATCGGACGATCGCCTACATCGTGGGCGTCGTGCTGATCCTGCTCGTGGTGATCGGCATGCCGCTGAAGTACATCTGGGACCAGCCCGCCGTGGTCCAGGGCATCGGCCCCGCGCACGGCTTCCTCTACATGGTCTACCTGATCGCCGCGTTCGACCTGGGCCGCCGTGCCGGCTGGCCGCTGCGGCGCATGCTGCTGGTCATGCTGGCCGGCACCGTGCCGTTCCTGTCGTTCTACGCGGAGCGCGTGGTCACCACCCGCTGGGTCCCGCCGACGCCGGACCCGGCGGACCTCCCGGTCGCCTCGGACCGCCAGCCGACGCACTGATCTCGCCGGCCGTCGCCGGCGGGTCTACCCGGAAGACGCGACCGCCCGGCCGAGCAGCGGCTCGCCGGGCGGCGGTGTTCCGAGGGTGGTACGTCAGTGGGAGCCGAGGTCCCCGTCACGCACCGTGCGGACGAAGGCCTGCCAGGCCGGCCCCTCGAAGCTCAGACGCAGCTGGGGGCGGGTCGAGTTGCGGACCGCCATGCGGCCGCCGGGCGCCTCGGCCACCTCGAGGCAGGTGTGCGACTCGCAGCGGCTGCTCTTCCGCCACGCCATGTCACCCGCGGTCGACGTGATCATCTGTCACTCCAGTCCGGCGCGGGCAGCGTTGGCCGCGCACTATCGAAAAATATCGCATTAATTGAACAATTACTGCTTGAATACAAGATTCGAGCAAATGGGACCAACCGCGCGATGAACGCTCGATCGGACAGATGCCCGCGCGAGCGTAGCGTCCCGTCAGGCCCGGCACCAAGACCACTCCCGCGCCGTTCCACGCACTCTCCGTGACAAACGGCGCGGCCCGCCCCTGGTTACCGCGAAATATCCCCAGCTCACGCAATCCGGCTCACACCCGTTCGCGTGACGGCCGATCCCTACTCTTCCGGCCTGGAATATGCATCCATGCGCGAGTAACCTCTCAGTCACTGGCTCATTGACAGGAGGCCATCCGCCAGGTGGCAGCCGGCCAGGGCTGGATAGCCAGGTGGCAGCCGGCCAAGGCTAAGTGGCCGGGTGGCAGCCGGCCACGGCTGGATAGCCAGGTCGCATGTGGACCATGCAGGGCAGGCACATGGCACGTCGCAATATCAGGTCTGCCGGGTGACACCGACAAGCCGGTGCCCGCGAGGGCACCTCCCGGGCGGCCGTAAAGTAGCGGCCGTCACAGCGGGCGACGTGCCCGTGAGCGCAAGGAGGCGCCATGTCCACCGCCCACGGCCCTTCGGGCGGCCGGCGGCAGCTCCGGGCCCGGCTGCGCGCGGCGCGCGACGCGGCGGGGCTGACCCAGGAGCAGGCCGCCGAGGCGATGGACTGGTCCCTGTCGAAATTGATCCGCATCGAGGCCGGCACCGTCTCCATCTCGACGAATGATCTGAAGGCGCTGCTCCAGCACTACCGCGTCGACGATCCGGACGACGTCGCGGAGCTGCTCGGCCTGGCCCGGCTGGCCCGCCAGCGCGGCTGGTGGGTGCAGTACCGGGAGATCTTCGACCGCGAGCGCGCCTACTACGACTACGTCGGCCTGGAGGCGGAGGCCGCCACGCTGCGTGTCTTCCAGCCGATCGGCATGCCCGGCCTGCTCCAGACGGAGTCGTACGCGCGGGCGTACATCAGCGCCGCCGTGCCGTCCCAGGTCGAGCCGGACGACGTGGCGGTCCGCGTCGGCCTGCGCCTGCGCCGCCAGGAGGAGCTGTTCTCCCGCCCGGTCCCGCCGACGCTGCAGGTCGTGCTGGACGAGGCGAGCCTGCATCGTCACATCGGCGGCCGGCAGGTGCTGCGTGAGCAGCTGGAGCGGCTGCGCACCGACGGCACGAAAGATCACGTCACGCTGCAGATCCTGCCGTTCACGGCGGAGAGCTACGGCGCGACCGGGCAGTTCAACCTGCTCTCCTTCGAGGCCGGTACGCCGGACGTCGTCTACATCGAGTCGACGCCGACGGTCGCGCTGGTCGACCAGCCCGCGGAGGTCGAGACCTACCGGCAGACCTTCGCCCGACTGCAGAAGCTCGCACTCAACCCCAGCGAGTCCCTCGAAATGATCAACAAAATGGTCACCCAGATGGTCTGACCACCCCTAGTCAGGTGCGGCTACGCGATGACACACGATCAGAGCGAAGACCCAGGCCACGGACCACGGTCGACGAAGCGCACGGTTGCGGCGCGACAGGGCCCCTCGATGGGGCGGCGGCGCCTCAGCCACGCGCTGAAGGCGGCCCGGGAGGCGGCCGGCAAGACCCGCGCCGAGGTGGCGGCCGCCATGGACTGGTCGCTGTCGAAGGTGATTCGCATCGAGGCCGGCACCGTCGGCATTTCCACGATCGACGCCCGCGCGCTGACCGGGCTGTACGGCATCACCGAGCCCGACCGGGTGGAGGAGATCCTCGGCCTGGCCCGCAACTCGCGCCTGCGCACCTGGTGGTCGACGCTGCGCGACCGGGTCAACCCGTCCTACTACGCCTACATCGGGCTGGAGGACGAGAGCGTGGAGGTGCTTTACTTCGCCCCGACCACGCTGCCCACGCTGTTGCAGACCCGCGGCTTCGCGGCCGGCGGCGCGCCGGTGCGGCCGATGGACGAGGACGACCGGGACACCCGGATCAACGTGCGGCTCCGGCGCCAGGAGGAGATCCTCAACAAGAGGCGCCCGCCCCGGATCACCGCGATCATCGACGAGGCCGTGCTGCACCGGATCGCGCACGCGCCGAAGCGGGCGCCGGAGCAGCTCACCCACCTGGTCTCGCTGAGCGCGTCGCCGCACATCACGATCCAGGTGCTGCCGTTCAGCGCGGGCCCGCCGCCGGTGGTGGCGCCGTTCGCGATCCTGCAGTTCCCGGACCCGGAGGACGCGGACGTCATGTTCGTGGAGAACGCGGTCACCGACGAGGTCATCGACCGCCCCGAGGAGGTCCGGCCGTACCTCGACGTCTTCCGCGAGTTGCGGGACAAGGCGCTGGACCCGGCGGAGTCACTGGCGATGATCAAGGAAATCGTCGGCGGCGAATGACGAAGCGCCTTTCCGGCCGGAACCGCCAAAGGCGCCATGGTCATGGGCGCGCCCGGGGAAGCGCGCCCATGATCTCCCAATGTGGTCCGTGAACCAGCGGGCTATCTGAAGGGGTCGTGTCGTGCCGCCACACCCCGGTCCGGAATTGTCACTCGGGCACGGACATCGTGCTTCGACTCACATGCTGTACGGGTCGATCGACGACACCGGCGCCCGGACGGCACCGAGCTTCGCGACCTCCTGTGCGCGCACCAGTGCGCGGGAGATCTGGCCGTACTGCCTCTCGTTGTCGCTGACGAACAGCCGGACCGTCATGCCGTGGTAATCGCCCCAGAGTTCCCAGACGCGCGGCCGGGTGCGATTGCCGACCACGCCGAGCAGCATCGGCACCAGCGCCGCCGCGCCGAGCACGACGTAGGTGGCCGGGCCGAGCCCCTGGAGACCGTTGCCGAAGCTGAGTGCCGCGAAGACCGCCAGCAGGCTCACCCCTGAGGCGGCCACCGCACGCACCGTGAGCCGGTCGAATGGGCCTCGCACGGTGCGCAGCCCTGCCAGCTCGCTGGTCGGCCAGCGCCGGCCGCCGACCTCGAAGTACTCGGGGGTGACGATGACGTCGGCCGTCTCGAACGCCACCCGGGTGCTCGGCGCGGCACCGGGAGATACGTAGCGACGGGTTGAACGCGGCGAGTAACGAGCGCTATTCTCCATCGGAGTCCTCCTGCGGCTCTTTAGGAGTTGGTCTGTTGTTTACGGCGATCGCGGGTGGTGTTTCCGGTTGCCGCCGGTCACCACCCCGCGTCCGCCGCGGTGGCTTTCCCCGCCCCCGGGGAAAGACGATCTCCGGAGTCCTGTGGCGTGGACTCCGAGGATCACGTGATGCGTTAGCGCGCGCTGCGGGAAAATCGCCTGGGCTCCCGTGCCGAGAAGCGTCTCCCTTGCGGGAGAACCCTGAGACCTCCCCAATGGCCATACTCCCAACCGCACGCCACTAATGGGAAGGGGGCAATCTGCCACCTGGCAGATTTCCACCCGTCAGGGCTGCGCGGCAGACGATTTCCTGTGGCGTTTATACGCATTTGCCCGAGAAGTGGAACGGGAAGCGTCCGCAAGAACTCGCAAATTGCGTATTCCGCGCGTTCATCACCGCCGCCGCATCGATCAATTACTCCAAGAAGGCATTCCTTTACTCTCCGCTATCACGAAATTTGCCCCATTCTCGGCGAAAGCCCACAGATGACCGCCGTCACCCTTTCGATACTCCGATTTGGTCGTTACCGTGGGTGGGCCGGACCTGGTCCGCAGTCACTCCCCCCGGAATGACGCCAGCCCGGCGCCGCCGAATCGCCCGGCCTCGGCCGGCGGTGCACCCCCGCACCGTCCGGAATCGAGCCCGCCGATCGCCGGTCCTGCCGGGCCCACCCGGCGTGGCCCTCGAGCGGTGTTGCGGCGAACCGGGGACCCATCAGAGTCCCATCCGGGGTGAATCCGTGCGCACGCGCGGTAGGGCGTCCTTCTGGCCCGAATCCGTCAGCTAACCCGGTAGGCGGCAGGGAAGAAGGGTCCACCCCGTTGTCAGCTTCGCGTGCGATCCTGCGCGCCACCGTGCTGGCGGCCATCGCGGTCGGCGTTCTCGCGCCGGCCACCGCCGTCCACGCCGAGCCGTCCAGCGCCGACCTCACCAAGCAGATCGACAAGGCTTCCCACGAGCTGGAAGTCGTGATCGAGTCCTACAACAAGCTCAATGAGGAGCTGAAGGCCACCCAGGCCGCCGCGAAGCAGCTCAGCGACAAGACCGCCGCGCTCGAGGAGCAGGTCAAGGAGGCGAGCACCTCCGTCGGCCAGCTCGCCAATCGGGCCTACAAGTCCGGCCGCTTCGGCGAGGCGAACACGTTGCTCACGCTCACCGACAGCCAGGACCTGGTCGCCGGCCTCAGCGTGCTCGAGCAGCTCGCCGAGACGCGCAACGACGAGGTCGCCGTCTACACCGCCACCGAGGCGCAGTACGCCGAGGAGAAGGCCAAGCTCGACGCCGCCGAGAAGAAGCAGAAGGCGCAGCGGGACGAGGCCGCCAAGCGCCGGGCCGGCATCGAGGGCGAGCTGAAGAACCTGTACTCGCTGCGCAAGGCCGCGTACGGGCGGGAGCAGGAGGAGGCGGCCGCGCGGACGCCGGTGAACAACGGCGGCAACAACGGCGGCGGTGGCAGCAACGGCGGTGGTGGCAACAACGGTGGCGGCGCCGTCCCGAGCGCGCCCGCCGGGTCGAGCAGCGTGGTCCAGTTCGCCTACGCGCAGCTCGGCAAGCCGTACATCTACGGCTCCGCGGGCCCGAACGGATTCGACTGCTCCGGCCTGGTGAAGGCGGCGTGGGCGACGGCCGGCAAGTCGCTGCCGCACAACGCGGCCATGCAGTGGAACGTGGTGGCGCACATACCCGCCTCCGCGGTGAAGCCGGGCGACATGGTCTTCTACCGCGATCTGGCGCACGTCGCGATCGCCATCGGCGGCGGCAAGGTGATCCACGCGCCCCGGCCGGGCGAGGTGCTCACCATCGCACCGATCAACATGATGCCGCCGTACGGCTACGGCCGGGTCAGATAGGCGGCACGGCGCGAAAGGGCGGGTACCCCACGGGTGCCCGCCCTTTCTCACACCGCGGTGGCCTGCACCGGCACCCGCCCGCGCGTGCCCGGCCGCCAGGTGCGCCCGTTCGCGTAGACGATCCGGAAACCCAGGTAGGCGGCCAGCTCCCGCCACGGCCCGGAGCCCATCCGCTTCTCCGCCGCGTTCACCATCGCGCCGTTGGCCAGCACGTCCAGCAGTACGGTCTCGAACGCGGCCGAGTCCACCCAGTCGACCTCGCGGGTGTAGCCGCACACCATCGCGGCGCCGGAGACGTCCAGGAAGTCCAGCAGCGTGGCGTCCGAGGCCTTCAGCACGGAGCAGGACCCGAAGTAGAGGCGCTTGTCCTGGCAGCGCCCGGCCAGTTGCTCCGCCACGTCGTCCAGCTCGACCGCGGCCTTGTCGGTCAGGCACAGCCGGCCCGGCTCGCCGTGCATGGCGAAGAACCCCACGCGGTAGTCGCTGTACTGCTTCAGCAGCCACCGGTCGAGGAAGTAGCTCAGCTCCTCGGGGGTGGCCACGTCACGGTAGATGAACCGAATCCGGCGCAGGCGCTCCAGCAGTTCCAGCGTGGGGATGACGGAGCCTCGCTCGTAGAGGTCCCGGTGCCACTGACCCTCCACGCAGAAGATGCCGCCGCGCGCCACATCGCCTCCCCCGAGCTGTGGTTTCCCGTACCCCGCAGGCGACCCTACCCATCCCGCGCCGCCCTGCCCATCGCTGACGCGGTGGCCATCGCGACGCGACGCGGCCGCAGTGACGAACGCAACGGCCGGCCCCGGGGATCGGGACCGGCCGGTTCGTTCGTACCGCCGAGGGGTGTGGGGTTGTGGTCTAGGCCGCCTGGAGGCCCTCCGCGCGGGCCAGCTCGCGCAGCCGGCCGAGCGCCTGGATCTCCAGCTGGCGGATCCGCTCCCGGGAGAGCGAGAACCGCGAGGCCACCTCGGTCAGCGAGTGCTCACGGCCGTCCTCCAGGCCGTACCGCGCGCGCATGATGCCGGCGGAGCGGTCGTCGAGGTGGTTGAGCAGGCCCTCGATGCGCTGACGCTCCAGGCCGGTGAGCACGATCTCCTCCGGCGAGGGGGCGTCCGAGTCGGCGACCAGGTCGCCGAGGTTGGTGTCGCCGTCGTCGCCGACCGGGGTGTCCAGCGACACCGTGTCCTGCGACCAGCGGATCAGCTCCAGCACCCGCTCCACGGTCACGCCCAGCGCGGTCGCGATCTGCGCCGGCTCGGGGTCGGACCCCAGCTCGCGGGTGAGCTGGCGGGTGACGTTGCGCATGCGGTTGACGTCCTCCACCAGGTGGACGGGGAGCCGCACGGTGCGCTCCTGCTGCGCGATGGCGCGGCTGATCGCCTGGCGGATCCACCACGTGGCGTACGTCGAGAACTTGTAACCGCGCTCGTAGTCGAACTTCTCGACCGCGCGGACCAGGCCGGTGTTGCCCTCCTGGATCAGGTCGAGCATCGGCATGCCGGAGCGGACGTAACGCCGGGCGATCGAGACGACGAGCCGCAGGTTCGCGCGGATGAACTCGTCCTTGGCACGGTTACCCTCGACGATCAGGCGCTCGAGCTCCTCGCGGCTCACGCCGGCCGGGAGCTGGTCGCCGTCGAGCAGGTACTCCGCGTAGAGACCCGCCTCGATCGCCTTGGAGAGATCGACCTCACGCGCCGCGTCGAGCAGAGGTGTCCGGGAGATCTCGTGCAGGTAGACTCCGACGAGGTCGCGCTCCTCGGCAACCTCATCCGTTCGCAACACCATGCCTTTTTCCATGTCGCCCACGGTCCCCTCGTTGACCCCATTTGCCTTCTTACGGGCCGTCCCTGTATCCATCAGGCCCTCCCCGGTAATCTCCGCAATCCCCAGCGGTGGCCCCTCTAACAACGGCCTGCGCCCCCAGCTGATTCCGGCATTCGGATGTAATCTCGTCGTCATACGACGCTGTCACGAACGCCTGAATCCTGGCTGTGAGCGCGGTGCGTAGTTCCTGAATCGGCTCGGCTGGCGGGGGATGTAGTCGTTACCGGCCGGTCGATGCGCTCAACGGGTGCTTACCCCTGGCCCGTCAAATCACACCATCCGGGACAGTTGAGTCGCAGCGACCCACCTCACTGACCCTCTGCGATCCCTGTCACCCGAGACATACGGGAAACGAGATCCGAGGGTTCAGCTCACCAGCGAACCTTCCTGGCCGCAACGGCATTCCCGGCGGACCGGCAGTGCGCCACCACCCCGACGAGAGCAAGATCGTCCCAGGTCAGCGGGGCCTGCCACGGCCGCTCGGGGCACGCAGCCGCGCGGTCGCCTCATCGGCCGCGGCGAGCGCCTGCCCGGCCCGTTTGCGGTTACGCACAGCGACGCCGACGAAGATGCAATCGACGACCATCAGCTGCGCGAGGCGTCCGGCGAGCGCGCCCGAGCGGTACGTCGTCTCCCGCGCGGCCGTGGTCAGCACGAGGTCCGCCGCCTCCGCGATCGGCGAGCGCGGGAAGTTCGTCACCGCGACCGTGACCGCGCCGCGCAGCCGCGCCTGGGCCAGCACGTCCAGCACGCCGGCGCTGGTGCCGCTGTGCGAGATGCCGATCGCCACGTCGCCGGGCCCGAGCAGCGAGGTGGAGGCGAGCGCGGCCTGCGGATCGGGCCAGTACGCCACGCTGCGGCCGATGCGGTGCAGCTTCTGCTGCAGGTCCAGCGCCGCGCTGCCGCTCGGCCCGGCGCCGTAGACCTCGATCCGCCCGGCGCCGTCCACGGCCTCCACGACCCGGTCGCAGGCGGCCACGTCCAATTGGGCCGCGGTCTCCTCCAGCGCCCGGGCCTCGTTGAACGCGATGGTGGCCACGATCCGGGCCAGGTCCGCGTCCGGCGGGATCTCGCCGCCGGCCACGCGGTCGTCCTCGGGCCGCCCGCGGCTGGCCGCCTCGGCCGCCTCCGCGGCGAGCCGGATGCGCAGCTGCGGGTAGCCGGTGATGCCGATCGAGCGGCAGAACCGGATGACCGTGGCCTCGGAGGTCTCCGCGGCCGTGGCCAGGTCCGTGATGGTGTGGCCGGCCGCGTCCGCGGGATCCGCCACGACCAGGCGCGCGACGCGCTGCTCGGCGGGTGACAGCGAGGGCAGGAGCGCGTTGATGTGCACCAGCAGCCCGGGCGAATTCACCACGGTCCGAGTTTCTTTGCGCACTTCGTACCCGTCAACGAAACCCGCCCCACGGTGCCTGTTACGGGGAAAGCTTCGACGGAACGGGCCACCGCGGGTGAGCGGCCGGTCAGACCACGGTGACCGGGTGGCGGAGGTCACCCGTGACGGGCGTCACCGGTGGTGCCGGAGCCTCGGCCGGCGGGATCAGATGCGCCAGGATCTCGGCGGCCACCTCGTCCTCGGTGCCGTCGCCGTCGATCAGCACGAACGAGTCGTGCTCCGGCAGCGAGGCGTAGGAGGCGGAGGCGCGGGTGAGGTACTCGATGGTCTCGTGGTCGGTGCCACGCGCCTCGATCCGCCGGTACGCCGCACCCGGGCTCACCACCAGCAGGAACGTGACGTCCGGGGCGGGGAACAACCGGTACGCGAACCGGGCCAGCCGCTCCTCGCGACGGCCCCGGCCGAGCTGGGTGCGGATGCTGGCGTACTGGCAGTAGCTGTACCGGTCCATCACCGCGATGTGCCCGGAGCGGCGCGAGCGCACCAGCGCGCGGGCGATGGCGAGCCAGCGGAGCACCGACTCCACCACCGGCCAGCCGTGCCGCCCGAACAGGCCCTGCGCGTCGCCGGCGCCGAGCCGCTGGGCGATCCGGCCGAACCAGGCCCGGCCACCCGCGTTCTGCTGGTAGGTGGCGGGCAGCCCGGCCGCGGTGAGTGCGTCCGCGAGCCGGTGGGCCTGGGTGGTCTTGCCGGACCCGTCCACGCCGATCAGCGCGATGGTTCGGGGACGGCGTCCCCGGCGGTCACCGCGTGCGGACTCAATGATCGGCGTCATACCCGGACACGGTAGCGAGTCCAGGCATCTTTTCGCTGAGAGTCATTGCGCGCCATATACGTCTTTTCCGCTCAAAACGGGTTACGGGAGGTTGGGCGCCCCTCATCCATTCGGCTGGATTTCCGCTGGCCGTACGGACTAAAATTATTTGCCGTACGCGAAGCGATCCCCGCTGCCGCCCCGGCCGGGGCCCGGCGACCACAATCCCTCCACGGGGAGGCGATCGTGACACCCCCGGAACGCCGACGACACGCCGCCCAACTGCTCGCCACGCTGTCCGAGATGCCACCGAGGCATCCGGACCGCGCCCGCGTGCGCGCGGAGGTGATCGAGGCGTGGCTGCCGCTCGCGCATCACCTGGCCAACCGCTTCGCCGGCCGCGGCGAGCCCAGGGAGGACCTGGACCAGACCGCGATCGTCGGGCTGATCAAGGCGGTCAACCGGTACGACCCGGACCGCGGCGTGGAGTTCGTGGCGTACGCGATCCCGACCATCGCGGGCGAGATCAAGCGACACTTCCGCGACCGGTGCTGGGACGTGCGGGTGCCGCGCCGGCTCCAGGAGCTGCGCGCCGCCACCTCGGACGCCACCACCGCGCTGACCCAGGCCCTGGGCCGCTCCCCCACCGTGGCGGAGCTGGCCGCGCACCTGGGCCGCGGCGAGGAGGAGATCCTGGAAGGGCTGGAGGCGTCCCGGGCGTACAGCGCGGTCTCGCTCTCCACGCCGGCCGGCGAGGGCGAGACCCCGCTCGGCGACCTGCTCGGCACGGAGGACGAGGAGTTGGAGAGCGCGGAGCTGCGGGTCGCGCTCGGGCCCGCGCTGGCCGCGCTCGACCCGCGCGAGCAGCGCATCCTCACGCTTCGGTTCTACGGCAACCTGACCCAGTCGCAGATCGCGGAGCGGATCGGCATCTCGCAGATGCACGTGTCCCGGCTGCTGGCCCGGGCGCTGTCCACGTTGCGGGGGCAGCTGTCGGACGAACTCTGAGCCGGCGCGAGCGGTCCGATATGCCGGATTCCCGGGGTGTGAACCGGCATCTCGCCGGGTAGGTGGAGATGACACCGCCACACACCGACGGGAGATCGCCATGCCGTACCGGGTGGACGCCGGGCTCGTCAACACGCTCAAGCGCGTCGCCGCCATCTTCAAGCAGGCCGACGTGCCGTTCGCGCTGGGCGGAAGCTTCGCGGTGTACGCGCACGGCGGCTACTCCAGCGACCACGACGTGGACTTCATGATCCGCGAGCAGGATGTGGACCGCGCGCTCGAGGAGCTGACCGCCGCGGGCTTCACCAGCGAGCGGCCGCCGGAGGACTGGCTGGTCAAGGTCTACGACGACGGGCGGATGGTGGATCTGATCTTCCGGCCGGTGGAGACGCCGGTGACGGACGAGACGCTGGCCGACTCCGTCGTGCGGCCGGTCGACGCGATCCAGATGCCCTGTCTGTCCGCGACCCAGCTGATGGTGCACAAGCTGCTCAGCTTCTCCCAGCACTACTGCGATTTCGCGCGCGGCCTGCCGGTCGCCCGCTCGCTGCGGGAGCAGATCGACTGGGCGCGGGTACGCCGGGAAACGGCGGACTCGCCGTACGCGGAGGCGTTCCTGGTGCTCCTGGACCGGCTCGACGTGGTGCCCACGGAGGAGTCGGAGACGCCGGACCCGGAGTCAGAGGGCCAGCGCGGCACGCTCCGCCTCGCCGCCACTCAGTGAAGAGGGTGATAGCACGTGACACAGCATCATGCGGACATCGCGACCAACCGGCCGCTGGACGAGTACGTCGAGGCCGAGGTGCAGCGCATGCTCACCGAGGACGGGCGGGTGGCCGAACAGGGCCTCACCGTCTCCCGGCGCGAGCACACGCTGATCCTCTGCGGTGACGTGGAGAGCGTGCAGCGCCGCGACGAGATCGTGCGGCTGATCAGGGAGCAGTTCCCCGGCATCGACCTGTCGGTGGACATCGGGCTCACCCGGGCGGGGGCCCCGGCA
Source organism: Catenuloplanes atrovinosus (assembly GCF_031458235.1). Taxonomy (NCBI): domain Bacteria; kingdom Bacillati; phylum Actinomycetota; class Actinomycetes; order Micromonosporales; family Micromonosporaceae; genus Catenuloplanes; species Catenuloplanes atrovinosus. The sequence goes on from NZ_JAVDYB010000001.1 coordinate 6,311,527, forward strand.
GAGGCGGAGGAGCTGTCGTGATCCGGATCGCGGCCGTCGGCGACGTGCACATCGACAAGGACGTGGTCGGGCGGTACCGGCCCGCGCTGGAGGAACTGCCGGACCGGGCGGACGTGCTGCTGCTGGCCGGCGACCTGACCCGGCACGGCACCGAGGACGAGGCGCGCTGCGTCGCCACCGAGTTCGGCGGGCTCGGCGTACCGGTGATCGCGGTGCTGGGTAATCACGACCACCAGTCCGACCAGCCGGACGCGGTCACCCGGGTGCTCACCGACGCGGGCATCACCGTGCTGGAGGGCACCGGGACCGTGCTGGACTGCGGCGGCACCCGGCTGGGCGTGGCCGGCGCGAAGGGCTTCGGCGGCGGGTTCGCCGGCCGGTGCGCCAGCAACTTCGGCGAGCCCGAGATGAAGGCGTTCGTCGGCACCACCGAGCGGATCGCGGACCGGCTGGGCGAGGCGCTGCGCGCGCTGGACTGCGACGTGAAGGTCGCGCTCACCCACTACTCGCCGGTGCCGGACACGCTGGTCGGCGAGCCGCTGGAGATCTACCCGTTCCTGGGTTGCTACCAGCTCGGACGCGCGATCGACTCGGCCGGCACCGCGCTGGCGCTGCACGGGCACGCGCACCACGGCACCGAGCGCGGCACTACGCCGGGCGGCGTCCGGGTGCGCAACGTGGCCCACCCGGTGATCAAGCAGGCGTACAGCGTCTACCACCTGCTCGGCGACGACGCCGAGGAGAGCGAGCCGGGCGCGCTGGTCCACGCCGGACAGTAAGACGCCGATCGATGCGAAAGGCGGCCTACGGGCCGCCTTTTCGCTGCTCACGGCGATGTTTTGGATTTTCCGGCGTCGGGTACAGAACTGGTCATGGGTGCTTTCGATACTCTTCTGTGGATCCTGGCAGTGGTGCTCGTGGTCGCCGGCGTCGTCTCGCTCGTCCGGCGGCAGATTCTCTGGGGAATCGTCCTGATCGTGGTGGGCCTGCTGGTCGGGCCGTTCGGCGTCAGCATCTTCACCTAGGCCGCCCCGCGTGATGAATCCCCCCGCCCGTCACACACCGGGGTCGTCGCATAGACCGGAGTCCTCCCCGACCGTCCGGTCCACCGCGACGACCCCGGCTTCACGTCCGTGACCTGCGTCGATATGGGCTAGACCCCGTCCGGGTAGGACGGACGTGATGTGCGACGGCGGCGTGCGGCGGTGTGACTGAATCGTCGGCCGAGCGACCCGGATGTCCGAGCGGGTCCCATTCGTGCCGAGGTGCCCGTACGCGATGGCCGAAGTCCACCACTTCACACACGGGGCGTTCAACCCGATCGTCTCCTTCCTGCTGGCGTTCCTGGGCTCGCTGCTGGGCCTGGCCTGCACCGTGCGCGCCCGCGAGTCGCACACCCGAGGCCGGCGCGCGCGCTGGCTGATGATCGCCGCATTCGCGATCGGCGGCGCCGGCATCTGGCTCATGCACTTCATGGCCATGCTCGGCTTCGACGTGCCGGACAGCCCGATCCGCTACGACCTCGGCCTCACGCTGGCCAGCGCCGCCATGGCCGTCGGCACGGTCGGCTTCGGCCTGTTCGCCGTCGGCTTCGGCCCGCGTACCCCGCAGCGCATCCTGATCGGCGGCGTCCTGACCGGCGCCGGCGTGGTCGCGATGCACTACACCGGGATGCGCGGCATGCGCGTGGCCGGCGTCATCCACTACGACCCCGCGCTGGTCGCCGCGTCCTGCGTGATCGCGGTGGTCGCCGCCACCGTCGCGCTCTGGTTCACCGTGACGATCAAGGGCTGGGGCCCGATCATCGCGGCCGCCGCCATCATGGGCGTCGCGGTCACCGGCATGCACTACACCGGCATGGCCGCGATGCGCGTCGAACTCTGGAACGACGGTCGCGGGCACGTCGCGGGCCTCTCCCCGTACGTGCTGCTCATCCCGATCACACTGCTGGCCGCGGCCACGCTGATCGGCATGGCGTTCAGCGGTCTTCAGGCCATGATGCAGGAGGAGTTCGCCGCGGGCACGCCCATCGCGGCCCCGTCCCCCGGCCGGCACGGCGCCCACGCGGAGCAGACGTGGTCCATCCGCGAGACCGAGCCGGTCATCCCGCCCGCGGCCGCGGTCGACCGGCTCGCCACCTCATCCGCGGCAGCGGCCGCCACCGCCGGCGCCAGCCGCGCCCGCACCTGAACCCGACTCCACCGGCACCTGCCCCGTTACCTTTTTGATCAACCCCTTCGGGGTTGCTTGGTCGCTCGGCCCGGTATGGCTCTTGCCCCCTGTCGTACGCATGATCCGGGGGGTGTTGCCGCCGGTCCGGGTGGCGTCGACGGACCGCTGATAGGGACCCGGCCGCCCCGCACGCCAGGGGTTGGTCTCTTCGTAACGTGGGTGCCGGCAGTTCGACGCCCGACCCGTGACCAGGCTCTGTGACCTGCGGTGGAAGGTAGTCGGTGTTCAACGAGTACGACGTGTTCCTCGGGCTCGACGTCGGCAAGAGCGACCATCACGCGGTCGCTCTCGACCCCGGCGGGAAGCGGCTGCACGACGCGCCGCTGCCGAACACCGAGAAACGCCTGAAGACCCTGTTCGGCAAGCTGTCCAGGCACGGGCGAATCTTGGTCGTGGTCGACCAGCCTGCCTCGATCGGCGCTCTGCCGGTCGCGGTCGCCCGCGCGACCGGCTGCCAGGTCGCCTACCTGCCCGGCCTGGCGATGCGCCGCATCGCCGACCTGCACCCGGGCACCGCGAAGACCGACGCCCGGGACGCCTTCGTCATCGCCGACGCCGCCCGGACCCTCCCACACACCCTGCGCCGGGTCGACACCGGCGACGAGGCCCTAGCCGAACTCGAAGTCCTGATCGGCTACGACGACGACCTCGCCGGCGAAGCCACAAGGGTCAGCAACCGCATCCGCGGCCTACTCACCCAGATCCACCCGCCACTGGAACGCGTCCTGGGCCCGAAGATCGCCCACCCGGCGGTGCTGGAACTGCTGTCACGATGCGGCGGCCCGGCAGGCCTTCGCCGGACCGGCCGCGACGACCTCGCCGCGATCGCCGCGGCCAAGGCACCGCGGATGGGCGACCGGCTCGTCAAGGCCGTCCTGGCCGCATTGGACGAGCAGACCGTCACCGTCCCCGGCACGACCGCAGCCGAGACGGTCCTGCCCAGGCTCGCCGACAACCTCCGTCAGGTGTTGCAGCAGCGTGACCAGGTCGCCGACGAGGTCGAACGGATGCTCGATGCCCACCCTCTCGCCAAGGTCCTGACCTCGATGCCCGGCATCGGCGTCAGGACCGGCGCCCGGATACTGCTCGAAGTCGGCGACGCCACCGCGTTCAAAACCCCAGGCCACCTCGCCTCCTACGCCGGCCTCGCCCCGGTCACTCGGCGCTCCGGCAGCTCCATCCGTGGTGAACACCCGCCGAAGGCTGGAAACAAGCAGCTCAAACGCGCATTCTTCCTCGCCGCGTTCGCGTCCCTGTCCCACCCGCCCTCACGCGCCTACTACGACCGGAAACGGGCCGAGGGCAAGAAACACAACGCCGCGATCATCTGTCTCGCCCGCCGCCGCGCCGACGTCCTACACGCCATGCTCCGCACCAAAACCCCCTACCAGGCGAAAACTTCCGAGGAAGCCAGCCCTGAGGCTTGACGAAACCCATAGGGACACCCCCCCCCGCCCGCCGTGGCCTTGAATCCGTCCCGACCCGACTTTCCCGCTTCCGGCGTGGTCGCGGTCCGCATGCTCCCGCGGGCACCGGTCGGCCGTGGCCGGCCTCCCTGCCGGAGCCGCGGTGGTCCGGAAGAGCGGGCGTGACGCATGCCGGTGTGGTCGCCGTGCGTGAAGGTGGGCGCGGCGGCGAACTCGGGCACCGCGGGAGTCGCGGGGTCTCGGTGACCACACGGACACCGGCTCCGACCGGCGGACCGGAGCGGAGCGCCAGCGGAGTCGGAGGGGAGCCGGAGGTTTGCCCGCGGGAGCATGCGGGCCGGACCACGCCGGGAGCGGGAAAGTCCGGGTCCGGGACGCATGCCGTGGGCCGCGCCGGGTGGGAAGCGGAAGACGGGTTAGTTCATGGACCAGATGGCGGCGTTGAGGGCGGTGGCGTAGGTGACCCAGAGCAGATATGGGACGAGGAGCAGCGCGGCGAGGGTGGAGATGCGGCGGAAGAGGGCGGTCACGGCGGCGATGGAGAGCCAGAGCAGGATGATGTCGATCAGCGCGAGACCGTACTGGCCGGCGCCGAAGAAGAGTGGGGTCCAGACGGCGTTCAGGCCGAGCTGGACGGCGTAGACGGTGAGCGCGGTGGTCCAGCCGGCGCGGCGCCAGGCGAGCCAGCCGGAGAGCGCGATCATGGCGTAGAGCACGGTCCAGACCGGGCCGAAGAGCCAGTCCGGCGGGGCCCAGGCGGGCTGGGCCAGCGAGTTGTACTCGGCGGCGGTGCCCTGGACGCCGAGGCCGCCGATCGCGGCGGTGACGAACGCGGCGGCGGCGAAGCCGGCCAGGGCGAGCCACTGGCCGGGTCCGTGGTGCGTGCGGTGGTGTGCGCTCAGCGTGGACATGAGGACATGGATTCCCGCTGGAGGCGGCGTCAATCCAGGATGGCGGCGAAGCGTTCCTCGGCGAGGTCGAGCTGGTCCATGATGTGCGACTTGGCCTCCGGTTCCAGCGGGGTGTCGGCGCGTGCGATCAGGTCGCGGAACGTGGGGACCAGGGGGCGGTACTTGCGGGCGCTGGACGTCATCTTCGGCCCCGTGGTGTGGATGATGCCGACGCCGTTGTCGGTGAAGTCGCTGACCTTGATGACGCGGGCCCACGGGTCGCGCTCCAGGCTCTCGGCGACGTGCTCGCGGTACTGCTCGTAGCGGTCGCGGCCGGGGTCATACGCCGGGTTGGTGACGGATCGGACCAGGTCGGCGACGCGCTTGTTGAAGCGGCGGGCGACCTCGGCGAGCGCGGCCTCGGTGGCGACGTCGTGCGGCTGCGGCTCGGGCAGGCCGGCCAGTTCGCACGGGTGGTCCTCGACCGCGTCGTGCAGCAGCGCCGCGACCAGCACGTCGACGTCCTCGACGCGGTAGTAGCACATGATCCGCAGCGCGACGCGGAGCAGGTGGTTGAGGTAGGGCTCGCGCACCCGGCGGTCGTCGCGGTGCAGATCGGTGGCGAGCGTGAGCGCGGCGGTGAGCGCGTTGCGCCGTTCGTCGTCGAAGCGCCCGATCTCGTGGAGGAATCGCTGACGGAGGCCGCGCTCGCCGTACACCTCGGTGATGGCGTGCAGCGGCATGGTGCGGAGGATCTCGGGCTTCAGGTTCTCGCCGGGCATGGCGCCCACATATACCCGATATTGCCTGGTCAGGGTAGCCACCGTATCGGCGCGAACCCACACGAAATCCCACGTTTGCGACGAGAATGGCACTGTGTCGCAGAGCGGTCGTGCGCCCTTTCCAGGTTTCTGAATTGTTACCGATCAAGGTTCGCCGACCGCTGGACTAAAGATCCTGCAAGCGCTTACATGTGAGGACGCCCACAGGAACGGGATCCGGCGAGCGGGCTTCGAGTGCCTCATCCGCCGGCTAGGAAGGAGGACGCCATGGCGGTCATTTCCCGACCTCGCCAGGCCCTTGCGGTCGCCAGCGCACTCGGGCTGGTGCTGACCGCCGCCGCGTGCGGCGGTGGAGGAGACGACGACAGCAGCGCCGGCACCGGCGACTGCTCGGTGTACGACGCATACAAGCACGACGGTACCGAGGTGTCGATCTACGCCTCGATCCGGGACACCGAGGCGGATCTGCTGGAGGAGTCCTGGGCCGAGTTCAGCGAGTGCACCGGCATCACGATCAAATACGAGGGCAGCGGCGAGTTCGAGGCGCAGCTGCAGGTGCGGGTGGACGGCGGCAACGCGCCGGACATCGCGTTCATCCCGCAGCCGGGTCTGATCAAGCGCTTCGCCGACTCGGGCAAGCTGAAGGCCGTCGCCGCGGAGACGAAGACCCAGGCCGAGGCGAACTACTCGGCGGACTGGCTGAAGTACGCGACCGTCAACGGCCAGCTGTACGGCGCCCCGTTCGGCTCGAACGTGAAGTCCTTCGTGTGGTACTCGCCGAAGACGTTCACCGAGAAGGGCTACAAGGTCCCGACCACCTGGGACGAGATGATCGCGCTGAGCGACCAGATCGCGGGTGCCGGTGGCAAGCCGTGGTGCGCGGGCATCGAGTCCGGTGACGCGACCGGCTGGCCGGCCACCGACTGGATCGAGGACGTCATGCTGCGCACGCAGACGCCCGAGGTCTACGACCAGTGGGTCAACCACGAGATCCCGTTCAACGACCCGAAGGTCGCCGAGGCGGTCGACCGGGCCGGCACGATCCTGAAGAACGACAAGTACGTCAACGGTGGCTTCGGTGACTCGAAGTCCATCTCGACGACCGCGTTCCAGGAGGGTGGCCTGCCGATCCTCGAGGACAAGTGCACGCTGCACCGCCAGGCCTCGTTCTACGCGAACCAGTGGCCCGAGGGCACCAAGGTGGCCGAGGACGGCGACGTCTACGCGTTCTACTTCCCGGCGATCGACGCGTCCGGCGGCAAGCCGATCCTGGGCGCCGGTGAGTTCACCGTCGCGTTCGCGGACCGGCCCGAGGTCCAGGCCGTGCAGACGTACCTGGCCAGTGGCGAGCACGCGAACACCCGGGCCAAGCTCGGCAACTGGGTCTCGGCGAACAAGAAGCTGGACATCAACAACGTCCAGAACCCGATCGACAAGCTCTCCGTGGGCATCCTCCAGGACCCCACGACCGTGTTCCGCTTCGACGGCTCGGACCTGATGCCGGCTTCGGTCGGCGCGGGCACGTTCTGGAAGGGCATGGTCGACTGGATCAACGGCAAGGACACCGCGGGCACGCTCTCGTACATCGAGGGCTCCTGGCCCAAGTAGGGCACCCCATCCGGGCCGGGCGCGCTGAGCGTCCGGCCCGGATCTCTATTCCGGTACCGAAACACCCCGCACGGGTGAGCTCTGGGGAGCGGTGATGAACTTCGACCTCGCCGATCAAGCCGACAAGTTCGTGATGCTGCTGGGCGGCCTGGTCGCCTTCGTGGCGCTGGTCGGCGGCCTGCTGCTGGTCCTGGACGTGATCCCGACCAGGCTGGCCGAGCGCCGGGAGGCCCGGCTGGCGGCCGCGGCGGACGCCGGCACGCCGATCAGCGTCGCGTCCGTACGCGGACGCGAGGGCTGGCTGGCGTTCGGCTTCCTGGTGCCGGCGCTGCTGCTGCTGGCGATCGGCCTGATCTTCCCGGCGATCCGCACGACGATCCTCTCGTTCATGAACGGGGACGGCAGCGCGTTCGTCGGCTTCGACAACTACACGTGGATGTTCGGGCAGCCGGACATCCAGAGCGTGCTGCTGAACACGCTGATCTGGGTGCTCGTGGTGCCGACGCTGGCCACCACGATCGGCCTGATCTACGCGATCCTGGTGGACAAGGCGCGCGGCGAGGCGTTCGCCAAGGCGCTGATCTTCCTGCCGATGTCGATCTCGTTCGTCGGCGCCAGCATCATCTGGAAGTTCGTGTACGCGTACCGGTCAGGCGAGCAGGAGCAGATCGGCCTGCTCAACCAGATCGTGGTCTGGTTCGGCGGCGAGCCGCAGCAGTGGCTGCTGGAGCAGGGCTCCAAGCTCAACACGCTGCTGCTGATCGTCATCATGATCTGGATCCAGGCGGGCTTCGCGATGGTGATCCTGTCCGCCGCGATCAAGGCGATTCCGGGCGAGATCGTGGAGGCCGCGCGCATCGACGGCACGAACGCGTGGCAGATGTTCTGGCAGATCACGCTGCCGGCGATCCGGGCCGCGGTGATCGTCGTGGTCGTCACGATCACGATCGCCACGCTGAAGGTCTTCGACATCGTCCGCACGATGACGAACGGCAACTACGACACCAGCGTGATCGCGAACGAGATGTACAACCAGTCGTTCCGGTACGGCGAGACCGGCCACGGCTCGGCGCTGGCCGTCTTCCTCTTCGTACTCGTGATCCCGATCGTGATCTTCCAGATCCGGAACATCCGCAAGCAGCGGTCGGAGGCCTGACATGACGACTACCAACCCGCCCGCCGCCGCGGTGCCGCTCGCGAAGGCCGACCCCGACCGGCCGCGCACGTCGGCCGGTCGCGTCCGGCAGAAGCTCTCCACCCGGGTGGCGACCGGCATCGCGCTGGTCATCGCGCTGTTCTGGAGCGTGCCGACGTTCGGGCTGCTGATCAGCTCGTTCCGGCCGGAGAACGACATCAAGACCAGCGGCTGGTGGACGTTCTTCTCCGATCCGGCGCTGACCCTGGAGAACTACCAGGAGGTGCTGTTCGGCGGCGGCGCCAGCTCCGGCCAGTTGGCCGGCTACTTCATCAACTCGCTGGTCATCACGATCCCGTCGGTGCTGTTCCCGATGGCGGTCTGCGCGCTGGCCGCGTACGCGCTGGCCTGGATCGACTTCCGGGGCCGGGACTGGGTCTACATCCTGATCTTCGCGCTGCAGATCGTGCCGTTGCAGATGGCGCTGGTCCCGCTGCTGCGCTTCTTCTCGCAGGGCGTGGAGCTGTTCGGCGTGCAGGTGCTGCCGGCCTGGGGCCTGACCGGTGAGGGCCTCTTCATCCAGGTGTGGTTCGCGCACACCTGCTTCGCCATCCCGTTCGGCGTCTACCTGCTGCACAACTTCATCTCGGAGCTGCCGCGAGACGTCATGGAGGCGGCCCGGGTCGACGGCGCCAACCACCCGAAGATCTTCCGCACCATCGTGCTGCCGCTGATCACGCCGGTGCTCGCGTCGTTCGCCATCTTCCAGTTCCTCTGGGTCTGGAACGACCTGCTGGTCGCGCTGATCTTCGCCAGCGGCGGTGGCCGGGACACGAACCCGATGACGGTACGGCTGGCGGAGCTGGCCGGCACGCGCGGCAACGAGTGGCAGCGGCTCACCTCCGGCGCGTTCGTCTCGATGATCGTTCCCCTGATCGTCTTCCTGTCGTTGCAGCGGTACTTCGTCCGAGGTCTCCTCGCCGGAAGCGTCAAGGGCTAACTTTCTCGACAAACAACAGGAACGGGGCATGACGGCCGGTCGCGGGCAGAAGCGGCCGGCCGTCGTCCTCGGTGCGCCCTTTCGGAGAAGGTGGCGACGTGACCAGGATCGATGATGTGGCCCGGGCGGCCGGTGTCTCCACCGCCACCGTCTCCCGGGCGTTGCGCGGCCTGCCGATGGTGTCCGAGTCCACCCGCCGCCGGGTGCTGGACGCCGCGACCCGGCTGGGCTACTCCGCCTCACCCAGCGCCTCCCGGCTGGCCGGCGGCCGTACCGGCGGGGTGGCGGTGGTGGTCCCGAGGATCACCCGCTGGTTCTTCTCCACCGTGGTCGAGGCGGCGGAGGAGAGCCTGCACGAGGCCGGGTACGACGTGTTGCTGTTCAACCTCGGCGGCAGCGAGCAGGCCCGGCTCAAGCTGCTGCACACCGGCGCGCTGCGGCAGCGCGCGGATGCGGTCATGCTGATCTCCATGCCGCTGCTGGCCGAGGACTTCGCGGCCGTGAGCCAACTGGAGCTGCCCGGCGTGACGGTCAGCTCGGGCACGCCGGTGCCGGGCTGGCCGAGCATCCGGATAGACGACGTGGGCGCGGCGCGGAAGGCGATGGACCACCTGATCGGGCTGGGCCACACCCGGATCGCGCGGATCTGCGGCGAGTCCTCGGACGAGTTGGCGTTCACCACGCACGTGGACCGCCGGCGCGGCTACCTGGAGGCGCTGACCCGCGCCGGGATAACGCCGGACCCGGCGCTGGAGGTGGAGGGCAGCCTGGACCTGGCCGGCGGCGCGGCCGCGACCGAGCAGCTGCTGGCCCGCGACGCCGGGTTCACCGCGATCTTCGCGACCTGTGACGAGGCCGCGATGGGCGCGCTGACCACGCTGCGCCGGCACGGCCTGCGGGTGCCGGAGGACGTGAGCCTGGTCGGCATCGACGACCACGACCTGGCCCCCGCGATCGGGCTGACCACGGTGGCGCAGCCGGCCGCGGAGCAGGGACGCAGGGCGGTGCAGACGCTGCTGGCGCCGGCCGCCCCGCAGCGCGATGTGCTGCTGCCGACACACCTGACCGTTCGCGAGTCGACGGCGGCGCCCGCCCGCACACTTGACGGGTAACGGAACGGAACTCTCAACACCGGAACGGAGAAGGCCCTGAACACGCAGCCGAACAAGCAAACGGGCAGCGAGTGGTGGCGGCACGCCGTGATCTACCAGGTCTATCCCCGGTCCTGGGCGGACAGCGACGGCGACGGCCTCGGTGACCTGCCCGGCATCACCGGCCGGCTGGACCACCTGGTGGAGCTGGGCGTGGACGCGCTCTGGCTGTCCCCGTTCTATCCGTCGCCGCAGGCGGACGCGGGGTACGACGTGGCCGACTACCGCGACGTGGACCCGATCTTCGGGCAGCTGGAGGACGCGGACAAGCTCGTCGCCGAGGCGCACGCGCGCGGCCTGAAGCTCATCGTCGACCTGGTGCCGAACCACACGTCCAGCGAGCACGTGTGGTTCCGGGAGGCGCTGGCGTCGCCGCCGGGCAGCGAGGCGCGCGACCGGTACATCTTCCGGGACGGCAAGGGGCCGAACGGCGACCAGCCGCCGAACGACTGGAGCGCGGTCTTCGGCGGGTCGGCGTGGCAGCGGATCACCGAGGCGGACGGCACGCCGGGCCAGTGGTACCTGCACCTGTTCGACCCCGCGCAGCCGGACCTGAACTGGGACAACCCGGAGATCCGGGCGGACTTCGTGAAGACGCTGCGGTTCTGGCTGGACCGGGGCGTGGACGGGTTCCGGGTGGACGTGGCACACGGGCTGATCAAGCAGCGGGACCTGGCCAACTGGCACTACCCGATCCACGGCGCGACCGGCGACGGCGTCGAGGGGCGGCGCGCGCCGATGTGGGACCAGGACGAGGTGCACGAGGTCTACCGGCAGTGGCGCGCGGTGCTCGACGAGTACGAGGGCGAGCGAATCCTGGTGGCGGAGGCGTGGGTGCAGCCGGCCGAGCGGCTGGCCGCGTACGTGCGCCCGGACGAGATGCACCAGGCGTTCAACTTCGAGTACCTGGAGGCGCACTGGACCGCGCCGGACCAGCGCTCGGTGATCTCCCGCTCGCTGGCCGCCAACGGCGCGGTGGGCGCGCCGACCACCTGGGTGCTGTCCAACCACGACGTGCTGCGGCACGCGTCCCGGCTGGGCCTGCCGATCGGCACGCCGCGCCCGGACGGCATCGGCATCGGCGACCCGCAGCCGGACCCGGCGCTGGGCCTGCGCCGCGGCCGGGCGGCCACGCTGCTGATGCTGAGCCTGCCCGGCGGCGCCTACCTCTACCAGGGTGAGGAGCTGGGCCTGCCGGAGCACATGACGATGCCGGACGAGGCGCGCCAGGACCCGACGTGGGAGCGGTCCGGGCACTCCCGGCGCGGCCGGGACGGCTGCCGGGTGCCGATCCCGTGGGAGGCGGACGCGCCGTCGTACGGCTTCGGGCCGACGGACGCGAGCTGGCTGCCGCAGCCGGAGCTGTGGGCGGAGTACGCGCTGGACCGCCAGCGCGGCGTGCCCGGCAGCACCTACGAGCTGTACCGGGAGGCGCTGCGCCGCCGCCGCGAGCTCGGCCTGGGCAGCGGCGACCTGGCCTGGGACGAGGCGCTCACCGGCGAGACCGCGCTGTCGTTCGTCAACGGCGGCGTGCGGGTGGTGACCAACTTCGGGCCGGGCGACGTGGAGCTGCCGGCCGGCGCCGAGGTGATACTCACCAGCCACCCGCTGGAGACGCCGGGGCGCCTGCCGTCCGACGTGACCGTCTGGCTGCGCGCCTAGGACCGCGACCGCTCGGGGGTACGGACGCGGGGCCGTCAGTTGGAGGCTCTGGCCGTACCCTCGGCGGTCCGTGGGTCCTGGTTCGCGGCGGCCCGGGCCAGGAGCGTGTCGTGCACGTCCGCGATGTCCTTCGGCACGGTCCGCGAGGCCAGCCAGTACATGACGCCGGTCGGCACGAAGAAGAGCTGGAACAGCGCGAGCCCGGCCGCGTAGTTCAGCGGCGGCGGGAACGCGCCGGCCAGTGCCCGCGCGGCCACGCCGATCAGCACGTTGCCGCCGGCCCGGCCGAGGCTGTTGACCAGGTTGCCGATGGAGTAGACCGTGCCGCGGTGCTCCGGCAGATTGACGTCGCCGATCAGCGCGAACCAGTTCGGCGAGTTCGCGGACGTGAACGCCAGCGCGGTGAACGCGGTGAGCAGGCTCAGCGCCACGGTCGGCTCGGTGACCACGCTGGACAGCACGGCGGCGGCCACCGCGCCGCTGGAGCCGCCGTTCGGCACGTCGATCCGCATGGGTACGTAGAACAGGATCGCGTAGAACGGGAGCGCGCCGAGCACGCCCACGGCCGCGACCAGCGCCCGGCCGCGCGGGGTGCGCCGCTGGAGGCGGTCGCCGATCACGCCGCCGATGATCGACAGCGCGCCGCCGAGCTGGAACAGCGTGGTGAAGATGGTGCCGACCACGACCGCGGTGCTGTCGTCGTACCCCTGCGCCCTGGCCCGCTCGGTGAACAGCACCGGCAGCCAGACCAGCGAGCCGAACGCGACCTGCGCGGTGAGCCCCTGCGCGACCAGCCAGACGTTCGACCGGTTGCGCAGGATGCGGGGCAGGTCGCGGCGGGAGATGCGGTAGTCGTAGTCGGCGGTGTCGGCCAGCTCCGGCTCCGCCTCGCCGCGCCGGATGTCGTAGGTGAACAGGTACGCCACGGTGGCGACCAGCCCGGCCACGGTCAGCACCACGAACGGGCGCCGCCAGTCCGCGTTGCCGACCAGGCCGCCGAGCAGCGTGCCGGTCAGCGACCCGACGCCCTGCGCCAGCCCGAAGAACGCCATCACCAGGCCGCGCCGGCGCGGCGTGATCAGGTCGGTGACCACGGAAAAGCCGACGGAGGAGACCGCGCCGAGCCCGGCCGCCGCCACCAGTTGGGCGAGCGCGAACATGACGAAGTTGGCGGAGAGCGCGGTACCGGCCGTGCCGGCGGCCCAGACCAGCGTGCCGGACATCAGCAGCCGCTTGCGGTCGGTGCGGTCCCCGCTGTACGCCCAGGCGACCGACGCCACGGCGCTGGCCAGGTACGCCACCGAGATGACGCCGGCGATCTCGCCCCGGCCGACGCCGAGCCCGTCGCCGATCCGGCCGTAGAGCGGCGGCGCGATGCCGATCACCACGTTGTCCAGCGAGGCGAGCACGACGAAGACGACCACGCTGTACGAGCGGTGCACTCGCCCGCCGCCGCCCCTCATGACTCGGGAGGGTAACTCAGTTCCTGGTCGTTTCGGGCGTTCCGGGACGGCTCGGTCGCCACATCGGCCAGAACGGCGCGCCGTCCGGGAGCAGCAGCGGATCGGCCGCGCGGTACCCGTGCCGGGCGTAGAGATCGCGGGCGGCGGGATTGCCGGAGACGAGGTAGGCGGGAATGCCCTCCGCGTCCAGCCGCGCGTGGTGCGCCCGCAGCAGCGCGCTGCCCAGCCCCTCACCGCGCCGGTTCGGCTCCACGGCCATGAACAGCAGGTGGTGGTGCGGCTCGGCCGGGTGGTGGGCGGCGAGCAGCGTGGCCAGCCGGCCGAACCGGTCGCGGAACTCCGCGGTGATCGCGTCGACCCGGGCGTCCCACCGGCCGGGCAGCGTGGGCCAGGCGTCGCCGGCGCCGTGCGCCAGCCAGACCGCGACCGCGTTCCGCTCCGGCGTGCACAGCACCTCGCCGTGGACCAGCGCGGCGTCCACGGCGGTGCGGATCGCCCTGCTCAGGATCGCGTGCCGGCGGTCGCGCGGCGGGATCAGCCAGACCGCGGGCGCGTGCCCCTCCAGCGCGCGGGTGATCAGATCGGTCGTCCAGGCCGCGTCGGACGCCTCGGCCCTCGTGATCGTCGGATGCACGCCCGCTCGCCTCCCCGTTGTCGGCAGCTAGCAGATTCGCACCTGTGAACGCGTCCTGCAACTCCCACTATGGAGGAACTTCCAAGCATGGATCTTCTCCGAAATGTGCGGGAGGCGGTTACCCGCCCATGACCTGCATCGGCGAGACTCTGCGCTATGGGAACCCATCCGACGGTGCGGCGGCGCCGGCTCGCATCCGAGCTGCGGCGGCTGCGGGAGGCGGCGGACCTGACCATCGAGCAGGCCGCCGCCGAGGCGAAGGTCAGCAAGTCCACGCTGTCCCGGATCGAGACGGCACAGATCCGGGTCCAGCCGCGCACGGTCGGCACGCTGCTGCGCGTCTACGGCGTGGGCGGCGAGGTGCGCGCCGCGCTGGTGCAACTGGCGCGGGACGCGCGCGAGCACGGGTGGTGGGTGGACTACTCCGGCTCGATGCCACAGTGGTTCGCCGGGTACGTGGCGTTCGAGGACGAGGCCTCCGGCTTCCAGATCGTGGACATCCAGCTGGTGACCGGCCTGTTGCAGACGCCGGACTACGCGCGGGCCGTGATCGCCGCGGAGTTCCCGGAGGACTCGCCGGAGCGCATCGACGAGCGGGTGGAGCTGCGGCTGGCGCGGCAGGCGATCCTGCGCCGGGAGACGCCGCCGAAGCTGTGGCTGATCCTGGACGAGTCCGTCACGGAGCGCGTCATCGGTGGGCCGGAGGTGATGGCGGCGCAACTTCGGCATCTCGCGGACACCAGCCAGTTACCTAACGTGACGATTCAGGTCCTACCCTTCAACCAGGGGCCATATGCCGGGATGGGGGTTGGTTTCACCATTATGGAATTCGCCAACCCCGGCGATCCCACCGTCGTCTACCTGGAGAATCTCTCCGGAGCGTTGCTTTTGGACAGTCCGGAGCACGTCGCCACGCATGCCACCGCATATGACCATATGCGGGCGATTGCGCTCTCCCCCGTGGACAGCGTTAAACTACTAAGCGTGAAGGCGGACGCGTTCGCTCCCAGGTGAAGACTGCCTGGGGACGGGCGACCTCTGTTGATCTCTGTCCGGCTTCACAGCACAACGTCGGCGAGATCAACAGAGTAGGAGGGCGCACTATGGCTGCGCCGAATCCGTCCGAGGCCACGTGGCGCAAGAGCAGCCGCAGCAACGGCCAGGGACAGTGCGTGGAGTTCGCCCGGCTCGGCGACCAGGTCGTCGGGGTGCGTGACTCGAAGGACGCGCAGGGGCCGATGCTGACGTTCGCCCCGGCGAGCTGGCGGACCTTCCTCACCAGCGACCTGATCCAGCGATAACGACTTACGAGAGGGCCCGCCGTCCGTGTTCCGGTGGACGGCGGGCCCCTTCGTGCGTGCTCAGTGGCGGTCGACGGTCAGCTCGCGGGCCGCGGCGTACTGCTCCCGGATGGCGGGGACGGGCGTGCCGCCGTACTCCTGAGTGTCCTTGACCGTCCACTGCGGAGCGGTGCCGGTGGCCACCCAGGCGGCCTGGCGCGCGGCGCCGTCCGCCACGTACTCCCCCGGCGGCGGGACCACGACCGGCAGCCCGAAGACCTCCGGCGCGATCCGGCGGACCGCCTCGGACCGGGCACCGCCGCCGACCAGGATCACCCGGTTGACCGTGGCACCCTGCGCGCGCAACGCGTCCAGCCCGTCCGCGAGCGCGCAGAGCATGCCCTCCACCGCGGCGCGGGCCAGGTGCGCGGGCGTGCCGGTGCGCAGCGTCAGGCCGTGCACCGCGCCGGACGCGTGCGGCTTGTTCGGCGTCCGCTCACCCTCCAGGTAGGGCACCAGCACCAGGCCGTCCGCGCCGGCCGGCGCGTCCAGCGCCAGCTCCGACAGGCGGTCCACGTCCACGCCGAGCATGGCCGCGGCCGTGGTCAGCACGCGCGCCGCGTTGAGCGTGCAGACCAGCGGCAGGAACCGGCCGGTCACGTCCGCGAAGCCGGCGACGATGCCGCTCGGGTCGTTCGCCGGCGTGTCCGCCACCGAGAAGACGGTGCCGGACGTACCGATGGAGACCAGCACGTCACCGGGGCGCGCGCCGGCGCCGAACGCGGCCGCGGCGTTGTCCCCGGCGCCGGGACCGAGCAGCGCGCCCGCGGCGGTCGTGCCCGCGCTCTCGGCCGGGCCCAGCACGACCGGGACGATCGGCTGGTGGCGGTCGTGGAAGGCGAGCCGCAACAGGTCCGTGCGGTACTCCCCGGTCGCGGCGGCCCAGTAGCCGGTGCCGCTGGCGTCGCTGCGGTCGGTGCGCAGGCCGTCCAGGCCCGGGCTGCCGGCCAGCCGCCAGGTCAGCCAGTCGTGCGGCAGGCAGACCGCGGCGGTCCGGGCCGCGTTCCCCGGCTCGGCGTCGGCCAGCCAGCGCAGCTTGGTGACCGTGAACGAGGCGACCGGCACCAGGCCGACCGCGTCCGCCCAGGCCTGCGGGCCACCCAGCTCCCGGGTCAGGTCCTCGGCCGCGCCCGCGGACCGGGTGTCGTTCCACAGCAGGGCGGGGCGGACCACCTCGCCCTGCTCGTCCAGCGCGACCATGCCGTGCTGCTGCCCGCCCACGGAGATCGCGGCGACGTCGTCCAGGCCGCCGGCCTGCTCCGCCGCCTCGGTGAGCGCGCTCCACCACGCGTCCGGGTGCACCTCGGTGCCGTCCGGGTGGGCCGCGCGGCCCTCCCGGACGAGCGCGCCGGTCTCCGCGTCCCGGATCACGACCTTGCATGACTGGGTCGAGGAGTCGACCCCGGCGACGAGAGGCATGTGTTATCGGGCTCCCAGCACGTGCTCGACCGCGAGCTGGTTGAGGCGGACGAAGCCGAAGCCGCGCTGGGCGGCCGCGTCCACGTCGTACTCGTCGAAGCTGCCCTTGTCCGCGAGCAGGTCGGCGAGCGTCTCGCCGTCGTTCAGCGTGGACCGGTTCAGCTCCGCGACGCCGCTGGCCGCGATCGCCTCCTGCACCTCCGGGTCCGCCCGGAACGCGGCGGCGCGCTCCTTGAGCAGCAGGTACGTCCGCATGTTCGCCGCGGCGGAGGCCCAGACGCCGTCGTAGTCCTCGGTGCGGCTCGGCTTGTAGTCGAAGTGACGCGGGCCGGAGTAGGCCTCGCCACCGCCGGGCGCGCCGTTCTCCAGCAGGTCGACCAGCGCGAACGCGTTGAGCAGGTCGCCGTGGCCGAAGACCAGGTCCTGGTCGTACTTGACGCCGCGCTGGCCGTTGAGGTCGATGTGGAACAGCTTGCCGTGCCACAGCGCCTGCGCGATGCCGTGCGCGAAGTTGAGGCCGGCCATCTGCTCGTGGCCCACCTCGGGGTTGAGGCCGACCAGCTCCGGCTTGTCCAGCTCGTTGATGAACGCGATCGCGTGGCCGACCGTGGGGAGCAGGATGTCGCCGCGGGGCTCGTTCGGCTTCGGCTCGAGCGCGAAGCGGATGTCGTAGCCCTTCTCGGTCACGTACTGCGTGAGGAGGTTCAGGCCCTCCTTGTAGCGGTCGAGCGCGGCGCGCACGTCCTTGGCCACGTCGTACTCCGCGCCCTCACGGCCGCCCCACAGCACGTACGTGTTCGCGCCGAGCTCGGCGGCCAGGTCGACGTTGCGGAGCACCTTGCGCAGCGCGTAACGCCGGACGGAGCGGTCGTTGCTGGTGAAGCCGCCGTCCTTGAACACCGGGTGGGCGAACAGGTTGGTGGTGGCCATCGGGACCTTGAGGCCGGTCTCGTCCAGCGCCTTCTTGAACCGGCTGATCTGCTCGTCCCGCGCGGCGGTCTCGGCACCGAACGGGATCAGGTCGTCGTCGTGGAACGTGATGCCGTACGCCCCCAGCTCGGCGAGCTTGTGGACGGCCTCGACGGGGTCGAGCGGGGCCCGGGTGGCGTCGCCGAACGGGTCACGGGCCGTCCAGCCGATCGTCCAGAGGCCGAACGTGAACCTGTCCGCGGGAGTGGGCTGAGCGGCCATGCGATACCTCCACGTAACATCCGCGATTTGTTTATTGGTTGAATTATTTGAGGGGCGTGTGGCATTGTCAACCCCGTGATTTCCGGGATCTCCGCCGCCGCCGGCGCGCCGGTGCGGCAGGCGAGCCTCCGCCAGCACAATCTGCGTCTCGTGCTGGGACAGGTCGCCTCCGGCGCGCCGCTGTCGCGCGCCGATATCGCCGCCGCCACCGGGCTGACCCGCGCCACGGTCTCCACTCTCGTCGACGATCTGGTCTCCGGCAGGCTGTTGCGCGAGGTCTCGCCCACCCCCCGCGGCGGCGCCGGCCGGCCCGGCGTCGGCCTGGTGCTGAACGACGCGGACGGCCCCGCCGGACTCGGCCTGGAGATCAACGTCGACTACCTGGCCGCGTGCGTGCTGGACCTGGCCGGCGCGGTGCGGCACCGGGAGATCCGGCCCGGCGACCGGCGCGGCGTCGAGCCGTCCGCGGTGCTCGCGGAGGCGGCCGCGCTCGCGTCGCGCGCCGCGCTCGCCGCGGAAGATCAGGGACTGACCATCGCGGGTACGGCCATGGCCGTGCCCGGCCTGGTCTCGCCGGACGGCACGATCCGCCTCGCGCCGAACCTGGGCTGGCGGGACGTCGACACGTCCGGCTTCACCCCGGGCCCGCTCACCGGTCCGCTCACCGTGGAGAACGAGGCGAACCTGGCCGCGCTCGGCGAGCTGTTCCACGGCGAGCCCGGGCTGTCCAGCTTCCTCTACGTCTCCGGCGAGATCGGCATCGGTGCGGGGATCGTGCTCACGGGCAGCCTGTTCCGCGGCGCGCGCGGCTGGAGCGGCGAGCTCGGCCACGTCGCGGTCGACCCGGACGGGCCCGCCTGCCGGTGCGGCGCGCACGGCTGCCTGGAGCAGTACGCCGGGCAGGAGGCCCTGCTACCGCCCGGCGTCTCCCTCGCCGACCTGGTCGCCGCGGCCGACCGCGGCGAGCGGCCGGCGCTGGACCGGCTCACCTCCGCCGCCTCCGCGCTCGGCGTCACCATCGCCGGCGTGATCAACCTGCTGGACGTGGACACCGTGGTGCTCGGCGGCGTCTACGCACCGCTGGCCCGCTGGCTGTCCCCCGGCATCGAGCAGCAGATCGCCTCCCGCGTGCTCACCGCCGGCTGGTCTCCGGTCCGCGTCCGGCCCGCGCGGCTGGGCAGCGACGCCGCCGTCGTGGGCGCCGCCGGCGCGATCATCCGCGCGGTGCACGACGAGCCCGCGGCCTGGCTGCTTCCGGCTTCGGCCGGTACGCCATAGAGACACGACACACATCGCGGGGGTACTCTCGGCGGACGATGGCCGTACAGCATGGGCCAAACCGGCCGGATTCCACCGTCGCGACCGCCGTCTCCCCGACCGGCGCCGTCTCCGCCGACGCCGCCGCGATCGACGAGGCGGCCGAGGCGCTGCTGGGCGTGTGGGACACCGCGCGGGAGAAGGCCACCAACCGCCTCTCGGGCTCGCAGCTGCGAGCCTTGCTGGTCGTGGAGCAGGACGAGGGCATCAACCTGGGCCGCCTCGCCGGAAACCTCGGCATGATCCTCTCCTCCGCCAGCCGCCTCTGCGACCGCCTGGTCGCCGCCGGCATGCTGGAACGCGAGCCGGGCCGGGCGGACCGCCGGGAGATCGCGCTCACGCTCACCCCGGCGGGGCGCGCACTGCTCGACGAGGTCCGGGCGGAACGCCGCGACCAGCTGTCGGTCGTCCTGTCACGGATGTCGCCGGCGGCACGGGCGGCGCTGCTGGCCGGGCTGCAGGCCTTCACCACCGCGACCCGGCCGGCCGAGGAGTCGACGCCGGCCCGCACGGCGTGATCTTCTCCTCCCGCGTCCGGCGTGGTGGCGGCCCGCATGCTCCCGCGGGCACCGGTCGTCGCTAGCTAGCGCTCCTTCCTGCCGGTGCCGTGGGTGGCCTGCCGGTCACGCGTGCCGGGTCGGCGCGATGCACACGCGACGACGCGGACCGGCGGGCTGGCCCGGCTACGGAACGGTGGGGCTGAGACCCGCCCGAACCGGCGTGGCCGCGGGACCGGCGGGGCTACGCAACGGTGCGGCGGGGAACCGGCCGGGCCGCGGAACCGGCGCGGTCACGCAACGGTGCGGCGGGAAGCCGGCGGCGGGACGGTGGGCCGTGTCGGGGTCAGTAGGCGCCGCGGGAGCGGATGACGGCGCCGACGGTTTTCCAAAGGATCGTGAGGTCGGCGGCGAGGGACCAGTTCTCGACGTAGAAGAGGTCGAGCCGGACGCCGTCCTCCCAGGAGAGGTCGGAGCGGCCGCTGACCTGCCAGAGGCCGGTCATGCCGGGCTTGACCAGGAGGCGCCGGGCGAGGTCGCCGTCGTAGCGGGCCACCTCGGAGGGGAGTGGGGGGCGGGGGCCGACCAGGCTCATGTGGCCGAGGAGGACGTTGAAGAGCTGGGGCAGTTCGTCCAGGGACCACTTGCGGAGGAAGCGGCCGACGCGGGTGACGCGCGGGTCGTTGCGCATCTTGAACATCAGGCCGTCGGTCTCGTTCTTGGCCTTGAGCTCGGCGAGCAGCGCGTCCGCGTTGGTCACCATGGTGCGGAACTTGAACACGCCGAACTCGCGGCTGTCCAGGCCGACGCGGGTCTGCCGGAAGATGACCGGGCCCCGGCTGTCGATTTTGATGGCGAGCGCGATGGCGATCATCACGGGCAGCGCGACCAGCGTGGCCAGCAGGGCGATGCTGCGGTCGATCAGCTCCTTGATGAGCTTGCGGCCGCCGCGGAACTCGGGGGACTCGACGTGGATCAGCGGGAGGCCGGCGACCGGGCGGGTGTGGATGCGTGGGCCGGCCACGTCGGTGAGCGCGGGCGCGAGGACCAGGTCGACGTCGGTGCCCTCGAGCTGCCAGCCGAGGCGGCGGAGGCGGCCGGCGGTGAGCTCCCCGGAGGCGGTGACCGCGACCGTGTCGACGCCGGTGGCCGCGACCGCGTCCAGGATGCTGCGGAACGAGCCGACCACGGGCACGTCGCCGAGGCGCTGCGGGACCGGGGCGAGCAGCGCGTCCGGGATGCAGGCGCCGACCACGTGGTATCCGGCGTACGGCTCGCGGCGCAGCGTATGCACCAGTTCCAGCACGTGCGGGGCGTCGCCGACCACGAGCACCCGGCGGGCCCAGCCGCGGCCGTTGCGGCGCTGGCGGTGCAGGCGCTTGCGGGCCGCCCAGCGCGCGGTGATCAGCAGGACCGTGCCGAGCGCGAAGGAGATGGCGAGGAAGCCGCGGGCCACGCCGATGTCGACGGCGTACCCGGCGATCGCCACGCCGCCGGCGACGCGCGCGCTGGCGGAGAAGATCCGGCGGTACTCGTCCGCGCCGTAGCCGAGCACGCGGTCGTCGTAGCAGCGCAGGCCCTTGAGTGAGAGCAGCCAGACGACGGCGAGGACCGGCAGGATGACGTAGTACGGCACCTGGACGCCGATCACCGGCGTGTCGTAGAAGCGCCCGATGTAGCCGGCCAGCACCGCGGTGGCGACCACGGCGGCGTCCACGACCACGAGGGTACGGACGTAGCGGTGCTGCCGGAGGCGGAGCGTGGCGACGGAGGCGTCCGGCCGGGTGTCCGGCCGCGTCCCGGACGACGGCGCTAGCGTCACGGACGTCATCGGCCCTCCCCACCCGTTGTTCCCGCGGAAAAGGCGGGGAGCCCATGATCGCTGAGTAGGGCCGGTCGCAGAATATCCGCGACGCATTACCGTCAGCTCCGCCATCCGGCGGAATTTCCGCTGGCCGGACGGCTTGCCGCGCCGCGGCGATCGCCGAGCGTGAGTTCAGCCGACCGTCGCGGCGCGGGAGGCGATGGCCTGGAGGAAGATCTCGTCGATCCGCGCGGGGTCCTGCGCGACGAACGCGCCACCGCCACCGGCCGCCGCGATGGTCTCCAGCTCCTCCTTGTTGACCTCGTTGCCGATGCCGATGAGGATGACGCGGACCGGCCGCTTGGCGTCGGCCTTGTCCTTGAGCTGGGCGACCAGTTCCTCGCGGCTGATGCTGTTGGCGTCCTCGTTCTGCCCGTCGGTGAAGAGCACCACCGAGTTCACCTTGTCGGCCTGGTAGCCCTCCTGGACCTCCAGGTACGACGCGAGGACGGTGTCGTAGAGGCCGGTGGCGCCGTTCTCCACCGGGACGACCTCGCCGAGCGAGGCCTGGAGCGCGTCCCGCTGCTTGCTGATCTGGCCGATCGGGACCAGTTCGCGGTAGTCGCGCTGACCGTCCAACTCGGTGGAGAACGCCCAGACGCCGAGCCACCACTCGTTGTCCAGCAGGCCCAGGCCACGACCGGCCGCCTCGACCATCACCTCGTTACGGGTCTTGTCGCCGGCCGTGGGGACCGGGCTGAGCATCGAGCCGGACACGTCGAAGACCACGAGCATGCGGCCGGGCGAGGTGATCGCGGTCCAGCTGGCCAGCGCGCGGCCGATCGCGGTCGCGTCTAGCCCGTTCGCCGCGGCGCCGCCGCTGCTGGCCGGCGCGGACGCGGCGATCGCCTCCGGGCTGGGCGCGCCGGTCGGCGCCGCGAAGCCGCCGCCCGCGGCACCGTCGGAGCCGCGCAGCCCGGCCTTGGCCAGCGAGTCACGGTAGCCGGGGCTCGACACCAGCTCACCGAAGAGCAGGTCGGCGGCGTTGCCCTTGACCGCGTCCGCCTCCGGCATGACGGCGAACGGGTAGTCCAGCGCGACCGCGGCCGGCTCGACGTAGAGCGCGGCCAGCGACACCGGGGGCTGGGTCGCGTTGTACGCGATCACGTCCTCCTCGGAGAGCGCGGCCAGGCCCACGCCGTTCGCCAGCGCGGCCGGATCCTCCGACTTCGGGAACTTCGCCACCAGGTCGGCCCGCAGGTTGGACCGGTTCAGTGCGAGCGTGCGAAGCACGGCCACCCGGGCCGCCTCGTTGGCGGTGCCGTTGCCGGACGAGGCCTGCCCGAGCGCGAGCAGCGCGGACAGGCCGGACGCGTCGCGGGCCGGGTCCACGATGCCGGTCTTCAGCGGGGAGTCGCTGCTGGTCATCTGCGCGAGCAGGTCGGACCACTGCAGCTTCTTGTCCGGCCAGCCGACCATGGTCTTGGCCAGCGGCTCCGGCATCGCGACCACGACCGGGCTGGTCGCGACGGACGCGGCGTTGAGCGGGGAGAAGCCGGGCGCGGCCTGCTCGAGGCGCTGCAGCCAGGTGGAGGAGTCCGGCACCCAGACGTCGGGGAGCACGGTCGCACCGCTGCCCTGGCCGACGCCGGTCAGCGTGGTGGCGTGCTTGGTGGCGATCGCGGCCGCGATCTCGACCGGGTCGGCGGCCTGCACCGTCACCTCGAGACAGCGGCCGTCGACGCCGGCGCCGGCCGACATCTTCGCGTCGGCGGCGGCCTTGATCGGCTCGACGATCTCGGGCGCGGCCGCGACCACCAACGGCACCGACCCGGTGCAGCTGGGCTGCGACAACTGTCGGTAACCGAGGTAGGAACCGGAGACGACGGCGACCAGTGCCATCGCCGCAGCGATGGCACCGGCTCCACGAAAGCTGCTGTTCATGCGATGGCGGCCTGGCACACGCCAATACTCCGCACGTTCGACGCCGAATGCCACAGACGTTCGGTCGAAAGTTACGGAGACGAAACCGATCTATACCAGCATTATTACGCTTCGTAATTGATCAGTGCCTGCGCGTCGGCAAAATGGGTAGGACCGGCACAATAGTTTAGGAAAGCTTTAAGGTAGTCGTCCATACCCATCGCGGAGGTCATTCGGCGAATCGGACACCGCGCGAACCCTCCCCAGTGGAATCAGGCGCGGATAATGCACGTGGGTGTGCCCAGCTCCAGCACGGGAGCGCCGGGAGCGGGGATTCCGGTCTCCGGGTCCAGGCGGAACGTGATCACTGAGTCCGATCTCTCGTTCGCCACGTAGAGGAACTCGGGGCCGGCCGGATCGACACTCGGCATGAGCGAGAAATGGCGCGGCCAGACGCCGCCGGACGGCACCTCACCGCGCAGTACCGGAATGCCGGATGTCTCATCCAGAGCGAAAACGGCGATCGTGTCCGGGCCGCGGTTGGCAACGTACCCGAAACGTCCGTCCGCGCCGATGCCGATCTCGGACGGCTGCACCGGGCCGTCCGACTCGCTGGCGCCGGCCCGGCCGAGCTCGGTCAGCGTGCCGTCCGCGGCCGCGTCGTACCCGGTGACCGAGCCGTCCAGCTCGCCCACCACGTAGAGGCGGCCGCCCGCGCGGGTCAGGTGCCGCGGGCCGGTGCCGGGCCGGGTGCGGAACGGCGCGGGCGGCGGTTCCAGCCGGCCGGTCTCCGGGTCCAGCCGGTACCCGAACAGCGCGTCCAGCCCCAGATCGATCACCCACACCCGGTCGCCGTCCGGGTCCGGCGTGGCCATGTGCGCGTGCGGCCCCTCCTGCCGGTCCTCGACCGGGCCGGAGCCCTCGTGCCGGCGCAGGTCGGTGCGCTCGCCCGGCACGCCGAGCAGGTCCAGCGGGTGCACGGCGACGCTGCCGCTGCCGTAGTTGGCGGTGACCAGGTGCGCGCCGTCCGCGGTGACCGCCACGTGGCACGGGTGCTCGCCGCCGGTGGGCTGCTCGCCGAGCAGCGTCAGGTCGCCGTCCTCCGCGATCGCCCACGCGGTGACCCGGCCCTCGGCCAGTTCGCCGGCGGCGTACAGCACGGGCAGGCGCGGGTGGCGGGCCAGGAACGACGGGGACGGCGTGGCGGCGGCCAGGCGCGGCGCGGAGAGCTCTCCGGTGCGCGGGTCGCGGCGGGCCACGGAGATGCCGTCGCCGCGGCCGCCCGCCTCCGAGGTGTAGCAACCGATGAATACGAGTTCGCCGTCGCTCATGATCCGATGAAACCAGAGCGGTGGTCGTTCCGCGCGCCGGGGCCTACGGCGTGGGCACGGACGCGGGGAGCAGTCCTTCGCCCTTCAGCGCGGTCCACAGCTCGGCCGGGATCGGCAGCGCGGCCATGTCCACGTTGTCGTCCACCTCCTCCGGGGAGCGGGCGCCGCACACCACGGCCGCCACCGCCGGGTGGCCGCACGCGAACTGGATCGCCGCGGCGCGCAGCGGTACGCCGTACCCCCGGCAGATGTCCTTGATCTTCAGCGCCCGGTCGAGCATCGCGCGCGCCGCGGGCGCGTAGTCGAACCGCGCGCCGGGCCGCGGGTCGGCCAGCAGGCCGGAGTTGTACGGCGCCGCGGCCAGCACGGAGATGCCCCGGCGGGCCGCGAGCGGCAGCAGGTCGTCGAGCGCCGACTGGTCGAGCAGCGTGTAACGGCCGGCCACCAGCACCGCGTCCGGGCCGGGCCCGCCCATCGCGCGGATCAGGCCGGCCGGCATCGGCGCCTGATTCATCCCGATGCTGATCGCGCCGACCGCGCCGGACCTGCGCAGCTCCACCATGGCCGGCAGCGCCTCGTGCAGCGCGGGCAGGTAGTGGTCGTCCGGGTCGTGCAGGTGAAGCAGGTCGATGCGGTCCATGCCGAGCCGGCGCAGGCTCTCCTCGACCGAGCGGCGGATCGCGGCGGCGGAGAAGTCGAAGCGGATTCCGGCGTCGCCGGACAGCTCGGTCCAGAGCGTGGAGCGCTCCGCCGTGCCGTGGACGACCAGCCGGCCGGCCTTGGTGGAGAGCACCAGCTGGTTGCGCGGCCGGTCGCGCAGTGCCGCGCCGGTACGCCGTTCGGAGAGCCCGTGCCCGTAGAGCGGCGCGGTGTCGAAGAGGCGGATGCCACGCTCCCAGGCGCGGTCGAGCACGGCGCGCGCGGTGGCGTCGCCGACCGGGGCGTAGAGGCCGCCGATCGGGGCGAGGCCGAGCCCCAGGCGGGTGACCAGGACATCGCTGCCGCCGAGCCGGACGCGGGCCGCCGGGTCCATGGACTTCTCCCCTGTTCGTAGATCCTATAGGATTCGCCGTGCCGTCCTTCCCTCACCCAGGTTAGGTGCAGATGCGCCCGGCGCGGAGACTCACGCTCACCGATGACGTCTACACGTCGGTGCAAACGCTGATCATGGATCACGAGGTGGCACCCGGCGAGAAGATCAACATTGACGCGCTGGCGCGCCGGCTGGAGGTCTCCCCCACGCCGGTGCGGGAGGCGCTGGCCCGGCTGGAGTCCGACGGGCTGGTCCGCAAGCGGGCGCTGGCCGGATACACGGCGTCGCCGCTGCTCACCCGCGCCGAGTTCGAGGAGCTGATCGAGATGCGGCTGCTGCTCGAACCGGCCGCGGCGGCGAAGGCCGGCTACGTCGACGACCTGCGCGCCGTGGCCGACCTGCCCGCCTCACCGGAGGCACCGGGCTTCACGGGCATCGCGGCGTTCACCGCGCAGGACGCCCGGTTCCACCACCGGATCGCGGAGCTGTCCGGCAACGGGATGCTGCGCGACGCGATCGTCCGGTTGCGCGCGCACCTGCACCTGTTCCGGCTCAACTTCCCGCAGAGCCACTACGGGACCAGCGCCGCCGAGCACCACCGGATCGTCGACGCGATCGCGGCCGGGGACGGTCCCGCGGCCGCCGAGGCCATGCGCGACCACATCACCGCCGCCCGCGCGCGGCACCTGACCTACTTCGGGAGCTGACGCCATGCGGATAGCGCTCTTCATCACCTGCGTGAACGACCTGATGTACCCGGACACCGGCCGGGCCGTGGTGTCCGTCCTGGAGCGGCTCGGGCACACCGTCGACTTCCCGGAGGCGCAGACCTGCTGCGGGCAGATGCATGCGAACTCGGGCTACCGGGCCGAGGCGATGCCGATGGTGCGCGGGTTCGTGGACACGTTCCGGGGGTACGACGCGGTGGTGGCCCCGTCCGGCTCCTGCGTGGCGATGGTGCGGGACTCGTACCCCCGGCTGGCCCTGGGTGATCCTGATCTGGAGAGCGGCGTGGCCGAGGTGGCGCCGCGCACCTACGAGTTCGCCGAGCTGCTGGTCGACGTGCTGGGCGTGACCGACGTGGGCGCGGTCTTCCCGCACACCGTGACGTATCACCCGACCTGCCACGGGCTGCGCATGCTGCGGCTCGGCGACAAGCCGCTGACCCTGCTGCGCGCGGTCGGCGGCCTGGAGCTGCGGCCGTTGGCGAGCGCCGAGGAGTGCTGCGGGTTCGGCGGCACGTTCGCGCTGAAGAACGCCGGTGTCTCGGCCGCGATGCTGGCCGACAAGTGCGGCGCCGTGGACGCGACCGGCGCCGAGTACGTGGTGGCCGCGGACAACTCCTGCCTGACCCACATCGGCGGCGGGCTGTCCCGGCGCGCCGCGTCGACCGCGAAGCCGATCCACTACGCCGAGATCCTCGCCAGCACCGGGAGCGCATCGTGAACGGAACCGGGAACATCGTCGCCCTGCGCCCCTTCCCGGACGCGGCCCGGCTGGAGCTCAACGATCAGCAGTTGCGGACCAACCTGCGCCGCGCCACGCACACGATCCGGGACAAGCGGCTGCGCGTGGTCGGCGAGGTCGACGACTGGGAGGCGCTGCGCCGGGCCGGCGCGGCGATCAAGGACGACGTCCTCGCCCGCCTGCCCGAGCTGCTGGAACGGTTCGAGGAGTCGGCGACCCGGGCCGGCGCCGTGGTGCACTGGGCGCGCGACGCGGCGGAGGCCTGCGAGATCGTGACCCGGCTGGTCACCGGGACCGCCGCGCGCGAGGTGGTCAAGGTCAAATCGATGGCCACCCAGGAGATCGGGCTGAACGAGGCGCTGGAGGCGGCCGGGATCGAGGCCACCGAGACCGACCTCGCGGAGCTGATCGTGCAGCTCGCGGACGACACGCCGTCACACATCCTGGTCCCGGCGATCCACTACAACCGCAGCCAGATCCGGGACATCTTCCGCTCCCGCATGCCCGGCGTCACGGACGGGCTCACCGACGACCCGCCCGCGCTCGCCGAGGCCGCCCGGCGGCACCTGCGGGCGAAGTTCCTCAGCGCCACGGTCGGCATCTCCGGCGCGAACTTCGCGATCGCGGAGACCGGCACGCTGGTGGTGGTGGAGTCCGAGGGCAACGGGCGGATGTGCCTGACGCTGCCGGAGACGCTGATCTCCGTGGTCGGCATCGAGAAGATCCTGCCGACCTTCTCCGAGTTGGAGGTCTTCCTGCAGCTGCTGCCGCGCTCGTCGACCGGTGAGCGGATGAACCCGTACACGTCGATGTGGACCGGCGTCACGCCCGGCGACGGGCCGCGGACCACGCACATCGTGCTCGTCGACAACGGGCGCACCGCCACGCTCGCGGACGAGATCGGCCGGCAGGCGCTGCGCTGCATCCGCTGCTCCGCCTGCCTGAACGTGTGCCCGGTCTACGAGCGGGTGGGCGGGCACGCGTACGGGTCGGTCTACCCCGGGCCGATCGGCGCGATCCTGTCGCCGCAGCTGACCTCCTCCGGGGCGAACAGCACGCTGCCGTACGCGTCCTCGCTCTGCGGCGCCTGCTTCGACGCCTGCCCGGTGCGGATCAACATCCCCGAGGTGCTGGTGCACCTGCGGCAGAAGGGCGTGGACGCCAAGCGCGGCAAGCCGTCCGCGGAGCGTGCCGCGTTCGTCTCGCTCTCCTGGATCATGCGGGACCGCCGCCGGTACGCCGCCGCGCTGCGCGCCGCCCGCCGGGGCAGCGCGCCGCTGCGCGGGCGGGGACGACTGCGCCGGCTGCCCTGGCCGGCCTCCGCGTGGACGGACAGCCGCGACGTGCCGCTGCCGCCGAAGCAGACCTTCCGGGAATGGTGGGCCAAGCGATGAGCAGCGCGCGTACGGAGATCCTGGCCCGCGTCCGGGCACACCGGCCGGCGTCCGCGCCCCCGGTGCCGCGCGACTACCTGCCGGACGTGCCCGGCATCGACGTGGTCGAGGTGCTGGTCGACCGGCTCGCCGACTACCGGGCCGGCGTGCACCGGGCGTCCGCCGCGACGCTGCCGGGCGTGCTCGCCGGCCTGGTGGCCACGTCGTCCACCGTGGTCGCACCGCCCGGCCTGCCCGCGGAGTGGCTCGCCGAGGTGGCCGGCCCGGTGCTGCGCGACTTCCCCGGCGCGCCGATCTCGGTCGCCGACCTGGACCGGCCCGGCGTCACCGTGGTCACCGGCGCCGCGGTCGCGATCGCGGTCACCGGCACGCTGATCCTGGACGCCGCTCCCGACCAGGGTCGCCGCGTGCTCAGCCTGGTCCCGGACCACCACGTCTGCGTGATCTGGACCGACCAGATCAGCGGTGGGGTGCCGGCCGCGCTGGCCCGCCTGGCCGACCCGTCCCGGCCGATCACGCTGATCTCCGGCCCGTCCGCCACCAGCGACATCGAGCTCAACCGCGTCGAGGGCGTGCACGGCCCGCGCCGCCTCGACGTTGTCGTCGCCGCCCGGTCCTGATCCGCCTGCCTCCGGCCGGTGCCGCGCGGCCCCCGTCGTGTCTCGCCGCGCGACCCCGGCCGGAGGGGCATCAGGCGGCGAAGAGGTCGTAGAGCAGGTCCGGCGTCTCCGCGGTGTCGGGCGCGGCCGGGGCCTCGACCGGTGCGGCGGTGCCGTAGGCGTACGTGACCTGGTAGGAGAAGGCCTGGACCTCGCCGATCGCCGGGATCTCGACGGTCAGCGCGGTCAGCCGGCCGGTGCCGTCGACCGAGGCGGTGAACGGGACGGACTTGACCGCGTCGCCGGCCGCCGCGACGTCCACGAGTTCCCAGTCGCTCGCCCGGGTGAGGTCCATGGTGCCGGCGTACGCACCGGTGCCGGTCTCGGTGACCGCGACGGCCGTGGAGATCAGCGCCGCGGTGGTGCCCGGGTCCGCGTCGGCCGGCGTGAACGCGGTGGGCAGCGCGTCGTCCTCGTCACCGGCGCGGGCCGGGTCGACCTTCAGCCACTTGTCCGGCAGCTCCGGCAGACCCTGCACGTCCTTCTCCGCGTCGAACGTGACGCGTACCCAGGAGGCCGGCCCGACCACCCGGAACCGCAGGTTCATGGTGAAGCCCGCGTCCCGATCGGTGTAGGACGTGGCCAGGTCGTAGCTCTGGGCCGCCGGGCTGACCACGCCCTTCAGGTCCTGCGGGACGCCCTCCGGGTCGACGCCCAGGATGGTGTACGCGAACGGCGGCGACTCCAGGCCCGGCGCGGACGCGGCCAGCACGTCCCGGGGCGTCTTCGCGGCCTCCGCGATCTCCTCCGGGAGGCCGCACCCGGACAGCCCGGCGATCATGACGAGCGCGAGACCGGCGGTGCGGGACGCTACTGCAGCAGACATGTCGAACAGCTCTCTGTCGAGACGGGAAGGTGTGCCGGGGAACCGTCCCGAGGTCCGCTGCCGGACGGCTGCCGTGCCGCTGCCGCCGCTGCCGATCCGCTGCCGTTCCATTGAAATGTGCTGCTAGAGTCTCGTCCGCGAAACCCGGGGAGGAGACGCGTCATGCAGGTCCGGTACGCGGTCCTGGGCCCGCTGACGGCGACGGCCGACGGCGCCGAGGTGGACCTCGGCCCGGCCAAGCAGCGCGCCGTCCTCGCGCTGCTGCTGCTGAACGCGAACCGGCCGGTCTCCGCCGCCGCGATCGTGGACGCGGTCTGGGCCGACGATCCGCCGGAGAACGGGACGAACGTGGTGCAGAAGCACGTCGCCGGGCTGCGCCGCGCGCTGGAGCCGGACCGCTCGCCCCGCTCCCCCAGCACCGTGCTCGCGCTGGACGGCGCCGGATACCGGCTGCACGTCGAGGCCGGCGCGCTCGACACGGACACGTTCGACTCGTCGGTACGCGGCGCGCGCGCCCTGCTGGCCGGCGACGACCCGGGCGCGGCCGCCACCGCGCTCCGCTCCGCGCTGCTGCTCTGGCGTGGCGAGGCGCTGGCCGGGCTGGACGGCCGGGTGTTCGCCACCGCGCGCCGGCGGCTGGACGACGCGCGCGGCGCGGCGTGGGAGCTGCTGGCCGAGGCGGAACTGGCGCTGGGCCGGCACGCGTCGCTGGGCGCGGAGCTGGTCCGGGTGATCGAGGAGTTCCCGGCCCGGGAGGAACTGCGCGGCGCACTGATGCTGGCGCTGTACCGGCAGGGCCGGCAGGCGGAGGCGCTGACCGCGTTCCGCGAGGCGCGCGACTACCTGAGCGACGAGTTCGGCGTGGAGCCGGGCGAGCGGTTGCAGGACCTGCACCGGCGCATCCTGCGCTCGGATCCGTCACTCGGTCTCGCCGCCCCGCCGGTCACGTCGCCCGCGGCTGCCCCGCCCGTCGCCGCCGCGCCGCCGCCTCCTCCGACTCCGACTCCGGCTTCGGCTTCGGTGCCGGTGCGGACCGGGCGGCGGCTGGACCTCTCCGCCAAGGCGTGGGCGAAGGCGGTGCTATTCGGCGGCGTCGCGGCCGGATCGCTCGGCATGCTCACCTGGCTGGTGATCGGCGTGCTCGCCTTCGCGCGCCGTAGCTGGGCGCAGGGCGCGGCCGCGGCCGTCTACGGCGTGCTCACCATGGGCATGTTCGTGCTGATCGGCTCCGGCGAGATCGACCCGGAGCGCGACCTGGGCACCACCTGGGACCTGCTGTTCTCGCTCTGCCTGTTCGTGCCGATGCTGGTGGGCGCGCTGCACGCGGTGCTGCTGGCGTTCTTCCCGCGCTCCCCCGCGCCGGTCGCGCCGGCCGGCGACCCCTTGCGGGAGGCGCATCGGGAGCAGGCGCGGCAGATCCTCGCGTACCGGCCGGACATCGCGGCGGAGTTGGGCATCGGCCGGCCGGACCTGTTCCGGTGGTACGACGACGGCGGCCTGGTCGACGTGAACGCCGTACCGGAGGCCCAGTTGGCCGCGCTGCCCGGCCTGAGCGCGGAGGCCGCGCGGACCGTGGCGGCGGAGCGGGCCCGCGGCGGCCCGTTCGGCTCGCTGCACGACCTGGTGGCCCGCGGCGCGCTGCCGCCGGACGACGCCTACGCCCTGCGGCAGCTCCTCGTCTTCGGCGCCGGCCTGGCTACGACGGCGCGCCCGCCAGGCTGAGCCCGCGGCGCTCCGCCACGTGCTCGACCAGCGCGATCAGCACGCTCTTGCCGGAGCGGCGATCGCGGGCGTCGCAGAGCACGATCGGCACGTCCGGGTCCAGGTCGAGCGCGGTGCGCAGCGCGGCCTCGGTGATCTGCTTGTGGCCGTCGAACATGTTGACCGCGACCACGAACGGCGTGCCCCGCTGCTCGAAGTAGTCCACGGACGGGAAGCAGTCCGCCAGGCGCCGGGTGTCGGCCAGCACCACCGCGCCGAGCGCGCCGAACGCCAGCTCGTCCCAGAGGAACCAGAAGCGGTCCTGGCCGGGCGTGCCGAACAGGTAGATCTGCAGATCCTCGCTGATCGTGATGCGCCCGAAGTCCATCGCGACCGTGGTGGTGCCCTTCTGCTCGACGCCGAACGTGTCGTCCACGTCCAGGCCGAGGCCGGTCAGCACCTCCTCGGTCTGCAGCGGGCGCACCTCGCTGACGGAGCCGACCAGCGTGGTCTTCCCCGCGCCGAAGCCGCCCGCGATCAAGATCTTGAGAGCCGTCGGTACGGAGACCGACTCGTCGTCATAGCGCACGGAGCCCATTAACAACCGCCTTGAGGATGTCTTCGTCATGCCGGCGAGCCGCGGGCGGCTCGTACATGGAGATCAGGTCGGCGGCCAGCAGGTCGCCGAGGAGTACACGGATCACGCCGAGCGCCAGGTTCAGCTTCGCGGCGATCTCGGCCACGGAGATCGGCTCGCGGCAGGCGGCGAGGATGGCCCGCTGTTCCGGGCTCAGATGTGACGGCAGCTCGTCCTCCGTCACGCGGCAGACCACGAACGCCACCAGGTCGAAACCGCCGGCGACGGGGCGCACCCGGCCGCCGGTCACCGCGTAGGCGCGCACCACCGGCCCGGCGTCGTCGTCCATCCAGTGCATCTCCGGCAGCTCGTCCGGTGGTCTATCCGGCATCCGTATGCACTCCCGGGGTTCGTTGGGTGGCGCTCATGGTCTGCCCCACCCGGGTGACGAGCATGGCCATCTCGTAGGCGATCAGCCCGATGTCGGAGTCCGACGCGGCGAGCACGGCGAGGCAGGCGCCCGCCCCGGCCGCGGTCACGAAGAGGTACGCCGCCTCCATCTCGACCACGGTCTGCCGCACCGGCCCGGCACCGAAGTGCCGGCTGGCGCCCTTGGCGAGACTCTGGAAGCCGGCCGCCATCGCGGCCATGTGCTCCGCGTCCTCCCGGCTCAGGCTCCGCGAGGCGCCCATCAGCAGGCCGTCGGAGGAGAGCACCACCGCCTGGTGCGCCGTCGGGACCCGGTTGATCAGGTCGTCGAGGAGCCAGTTGAGGTTGGCGGAGGAGGTCATCTGCTGTGCCACTTATGCGTCCCTGTCTGCTTCCTGGTGCATGTCGTGCCCCGCCGCGCCCTGCTCTGCCGTCGCGGCGGACTTCTCGGCCGCCGCCGCGGACTGCACGGTCGTCGGCGTGCCGACCGCGGGGATCTCGGTGCCCGGCGCCGGCGTCAGCACCGCGCCGGGCGGCGGCGTGGCGGTGGCGCGCACCGCCTCGCTCCGCTGCTCCGGCGCCGGCTTCCCGGCGGCGGACTCGGGGGCCGTGGTCATCATGGCCTCGGCCGCGCGCCGGCCCCGGTTCGTGCCCGCCTGGAGCGCGGACATCAAACTGCGGACCTGATCAGGGGTACGCGGTGCGGCCTCCGCCGGCGCGGGCTGCGCCGGCTGGCGCCCCGCGCGCAACTGCGGTGCCAGGCTCGCCTGGCGAACGCGCTTGGGCAGGCCGTCCATCGTGGTGGTCTCCTCCGGGTCGTCCCCCGGCTCCGCGTCCGTCGCCTCCCGCCCCGGCTGCGGCATGGCGAGCGTCGGCGCGTCCTCGCCGTCCTCTGTCTTTACATTCTCCGTGTCCGATGTGGCGGACGCGACCGGGGTCGCCTTGCGCCGCTTCGTCGACCGGCGGCCGGGCAGCTCCATCCCATCGACCACAACCGTGCCGATGGTCTCACCCGCCGGCCGGGCGCTGCGCGCGGGTTCGATCTCCCGCGGCGTGACCGGCCGGGCCTCGACCGCGTGGCCGTTCGCCGGAGTGGCCGGCTGCACCGCCGGCTGCGTGGCCGGCTGCGCCACGGCGAACCGGGGCAGCGACGGCTCGACCACGGTGACCAGCTCGCTCGGGATGAGCACGACCGCGGTCACGCCGCCGTACGGTGAGACGCGCAGGCTGACCTGGACCTGGTGGCGCGCGGCGAGCTGGGCGACCACGAACAGGCCGAGGCGGGCGCTGTTGGCCGGATCGAACTCCGGCGGCTCGGCGAGCCGGCGGTTCGCGTCGGCCAGTTCCTCCGGCGTCATGCCCAGGCCGCGGTCCTCGACCTCGATCGCGTACCCGTTCGGCACCGGCTCGCCGCCGACCTTGACCCGGGTGTGCGGCGGGGAGAACGACGTGCCGTTCTCGATCAGCTCGGCCAGCAGGTGGATCACGTCGCCGACCGCGCGGCCGACGACCGCGATGTCGTCCGCGACGCCGATGTCGACCCGCGCGTAGTCCTCGACCTCGGAGACCGCGCCGCGGACCACGTCGATCATCGGGACCGGGTTGCGCCAGCCGCGGCCCGGGACCGCGCCCGCGAGGATCACCAGGTCCTCCGCGTGGCGCCGCATCCGGGTCGCCATGTGGTCGACCCGGAACAGGTCGGCCAGCTCGTCCGGGTCGGTGACCCGGCGCTCCATCCGGTCCAGCAGCGCGAGCTGGCGGTGCAGCAGCGTCTGGCTGCGCCGCGCGATGTTGAGGAAGACGTCGTTGAGGCCGCGGCGCAGCGCCGCCTCGTCCACCGCGGCCTGCACGGCCGTGCGCTGCACCTCGGTGAAGGCGTTGCCCAGCTGGCCGATCTCGTCGGTGCCGAACGCCAGGCTGCGCGTCTCCGCCGCGACGTCCACCTCGTCGCCGCGGCGCAGCCGGCCGACCACCTCGGGGAGCCGGTGACCGGCCAGGTCGGTGGCCTCCGCGCGCAGCTCGGAGAGCCGCTTTATCAGTGACCGGCCGACCTTGACGGAGATGACCAGCGACAGCACCATCGCGGCGAGGCCCAGCAGGCCGGCGACCGCGAGCAGGCCGAGGGTACGCACGGCGAGCGGCACCGCGTCCTCGGCCGCGCGCTCGGAGGTGAACTGCTCGAACCCGCGCAGTTGCAGCGCGACCTGGTCGTAGGTGCGGGTCCACTCGGTCAGGCCGATCGGCACGGCCTTGCCGTCCGCGCCGGACGTTATGAGCGCGTTCTCCATGCTGTTCATGCGCTCGAAGACCGGCGACTGGATCAGCAGGTTGTAGCGCTGCCGCGTCTGCGCGTCGAGATCGGCCACGGCGGTGTCGTACAGGTACCGGTACGTACCGATGATCTGGACTAATTGACCGTGCTCACTGATGCCGAACTGCCCCGCGGTGGAGGCGCCGGCGACGAGCGCGTCCACCTGGCCGAGCACCTCGCGGGCGTGACCGAGCTGGGCCATCGCGCTGGCGCGGCGGCTGAGCACCGGGTCGTCGTACTGGCTGAGCAGGTCGAAGACCTTGAACATGTCGCCGATCACCGCGCTGTAGAACCGCAGCGCGCCCGGCTTGTCGACGTCGCGCGAGTCGATGAAGTCCCGCTGCCGGGCGATCGCGTCCAGCGAGGTGTAGGCGGTCGCCAGCCGGCGGTCCAGTTCGTCGCCGATGTCCGCGTGGTCCGCCGAGCGCTGCCGGAACTCCGCCATCGCCGCGTCCGTCCGCTTGCGCTGCTCGGTGAGCGCCTCGCTGTCCCTGCGCGCGGTGGGGGTGCTCGCGTTCCCGGCCAGGTAGACCAGGGACAGCCGGCGCTCCTGCTGCAGATCCGCCACCAACTCCTCGCCGGGACGGCCGACCTGGTCGAGCACGTCCTGCGACGCCAGCAGGCGCATCGCCGGATCGATCGTCAGCACGGTGGCGAAGACCCAGAGGGCCAGCAGTGCCACGAGCGGCACCGACACCAGCGCGATGATCTTCGATCGGATCGACCAGTTCCGGATGTTCATCAGACCTCGTCCGCTGAGGGGTTCGGCAGGGCCGACTCGGCGCCTTCCCCGCTGGGCAGGATACGTAATCGACGGCGCGCGCACTACCTCGCCGGTGGCCCAAGTAGACGGACCGGGAATGCGACATGGCTCGCTGACCGGGAGTGATCAGGCATTGACCGATCTTTCGGTCAGCCCGCGCGGCCGGTCGCGAAGAAACCCCGCGAAGGTGGATTGGCGATCACCGTCCGCCGGGCATTAGCCGGGGGAAGGAGGAAACCATGTCCGGTACGCAGATCGCCGTCCTCATCGTCGTCGCCGTCATCGTCCTGGCCGTCGCGGGCGTCGCCGTCTACCTCGGCCGCAACCGCTCCCGCCGCCGGCTCCAGGAACGCTTCGGGCCCGAGTACGACCGCACCGTGGAGGAGTCCGGCAGCCGCGAGGCCGCCGAGAAGGACCTGCTCGATCGCGAGCGCCGCCACGCCGAGCTGACCCTGATCCCGCTCAGCGACGAGTCCCGTACCCGCTACACCACCGAGTGGGAGCGGATCCAGGCCATGTTCATCGACTCGCCGGTCGCGGCGGTGGCCGAAGCTGATGAACTTGTGACCCAGCTGGTTGCCGAGCGCGGATATCCTACGGAGAACTACGACGAGCAGCTCCGCCACCTCTCGGTCGAGCACGCCAACACGCTCGGCCACTATCGGGACGCGCACGAGATCAGCGTCGCCAGCGCCCGTGGTGAGGCGAGCACCGAGCAGCTCCGCAAGGCCCTCGTTCACTACCGCGCACTCTTCGGCGAGCTGCTGGAAGCCGACCCGCTGCCGCCGAACTCTCCCGCCAGTTCCACCGAGAACACCCACACCAGCCACCGGTGAGGAGATCGTCCGATGCGTTTCTTCCAGAGCGAGTCCCACCCCAAGCCTGACGACACGACCGACGACAACGACCACGGCACCGACACCGTCCGCTCCGAGCCGGTGCCGGTGCCACGCGGCTCCGAGGAGAACGACGTGGCCGACGGCGGCACCCACCGCTCGCCGGACACCGACCTCGACGGACGGCCCGGCGACGGTACGGACGCGACCGCGGCCGACCGGCCGCACATCTCCACCGGATTCACGGACTCGGACCCGACGGACACATCGGACCTCTCGGACACTACCCGCCGGGATGACCCGGGCGCGGACGACTCGACGGCCGCGGACCGGCCGCACTTCTCCATCGGCGCGGTCGACCAGGACCCCGCCGGCCCGGACTCCACCGACCTGGACCGGGACGGCGACGACAGCTCGGTGCGGACCGGGGAGCCGGTCGACGCCGAGGTGGTCCCGGCCGGGACCACGGACGACGAGCCGGTGTTCGTCGAGCCGGTGCCGCAGGAGACCGCGTTCGGCGCGGCCACGGTGGGCGGCGCCGTGGCGGCGTCCGAGCTGGCGGCGCGCCGCGAGATCGACGACCCGGACGCGCCGGCGGTGGCGACCGCCCCGGTGCCGCAGACCGGCGCCGAGCGGACGGACGCGTTCGGCACGCCGGTGGCGGCGGAGTCGCCGTCGGAGTTCGGCCGGGAGGGCGATCTGGCCGAGGAGTCGCCGTGGGACTCGCACCGGACCGGGGACGGCCCGGCCGGCACCGACGAGGCGGCCGAGGACGAGGCCGCGCAGTCCCCGCACGATTTCGGCCGCGTGGGCGACACCGACGACGAGGCCGCGCAGTCCCCCCACGAGTTCGGCCGTGCGGGCGACGCGACCGGCACCCACGACGCGACCGACACCGACGGCGCCGACGCGGATCGGGCCGAGGATTCCGGGACCGCGGCCGACCGGGACCCGGGCCACGTCGAGGGGTTCGGCACGGCCGACCGCACCGATGACGAGGGCTTCGGCACGGCCGACCGCACGGATGAGGACGAGGGCTTCGGTGCGGCGGACCGCACGGACGGGGACAAGGGCTTCGGTGCGGCGGACCGCACGGACGGGGACGAGAACGACAAGCCGCTTCGGGCCGAGAGCGTCGGGGAGCCCGCGCACATCGAGGGGTTCGGCGCGGCCGGCGCGACCACCACCACCGATGAGACCGCCGCGAGTGAGCGGCTGGCCGAGGAGGACCGGCCCGGGGACGAGGCGGACACGTCCGGTTCCGGACACACCGCGGCGCTCGGCGCGGCGGCGGCCGGTGCCGTGGCCGGGGTCGCCGCCGCCGGTGCGGTCGGCGCGGCGCGGGCCGCGCGATCGGCGGACTCCGACGACCACGACACCCCGACCGGCACGACGGACCGGGACCGGGACGGCGACGGGCGCGTCAACGGCGAGCCGGCCACGCCGGTCACCGGCGCCGCGGTGCCGATCGAGCCGATCCCGGCGCCGGCCGACGCGGAGACGCGGGACGCGACCACCGTGGACGAGCCGGTCGAGCTGCTCCCCGGCGACGTGCCGGAGCAGCCCGCGCTGGCCGCGTTCTTCAGCGAGAGCGCGGCGAGCGACTTCCGCGACCGGTGGCGCGAGGTCCAGCTCCGCTTCGTCGACGACCCGGCCCAGGCCGCGGCGGACGCGGGCACGCTGGTCGACGAGGTGGTGGCCGCACTCAACGCGGCGATCGCCGAACAGCGCGAGGCACTCGGCGGCGCGCACGCCGGCGGCCAGAGCGACACCGAGCAGCTGCGGGTCCTGGTCCGCCGCCAGCGCGACTTCCTGGACCGCATCCTCGGCCTCTGAACCCCCACACCTCGCGGCCGCCCCGATCCCGGGGCGGCCGCTTCCGTTCCCGCGGAACGCGGTAGCCGCTCACCGCCGCGCTTGCCATGCACAGTGCGAGAGCCGCGCACGGGCGCGGCCCCCACACGCGTGCGGCCCCCACACGAGCGCGGCCCCCACACGAGCGCGGCCCCCACACGCGTGCGCCCCTCACACGCGTGCGGCCTTCACACGTGTGCGGCAGCCGCGCACGGTGTGCGGCAGCCGCACACAGGTGCGCCGGACGGGGGTGACGGCGCGGCCCCTGGTGGATCGGTCAGTGGCGGGACGGGCGGCGGCGGTCGCGGAGGCCGAGCAGTGCGCCGACCTGCGCGCCCACCACGGCGGCGGCGGCCAGTACGGCGGAGACCGCGAGCGGGAGCGGGCCGCGGTCGTTGCCGTCCAGCCCCTTGGCGCCGTTGAGTCCGCCCAGCGGGTCCTCGCCCTGGTGCGGCGCCTCGGGCGCCCCCTGGCCGCCGGGCGCGGGAGCCTGGGTGGACGGCGCCTGGGTGGCCGGGGCCGGGGCGGGAGTCGGTGCCGAGGTGGACGGTGCGGACGTGCCGGGTGCGGGGGTGGCCGCGCCGCCGGGTGCCGCGGGCGTGGGGTCCGTGACGTCGGGGGCGGTGCCGGGCGGCGTGGCGGTGACCGGCGGCGGCGCGTCGACCAGGCCGGTCGCGTGCTCGCGTACCCCCCGGTCCTTGGCGTTCTCCGGCAGGTGCAGGAAGTCGCCGGCCCGGATCACGTCGGGGTCGTCGATGCCGTTGAGCTGCGCCAGCTCCGGGTAGCGCTCGAAGTCGCCGAGGTAGCGGTCCGCGATCGCGCCCAGGTAGTCGTCCTGCTCGACGCGGTAGACCGGGTCGCCGGGCAGTGCCTCCGTGGCGGGCGCCCGGTAGGCCTGGCCACCGGCCTCGCCCGCGGTGCCGCCCGCGGCCGCGTGCGTCGGGGCGCTCCCCGGCGTACCGCTCCAGGGGCCTTGGTCCCAGGCGCCGCTCGCGGCGACCAGGTCCGGCCGGGCCGGCGCGGCGCCGAATCCGGCGGTGTACGTGGGAGCGGCGCTCTGGTAGCCGACGTGCAGCGGCGTGTCGCCGGGGATGCCGATGCTCGGCGCCGCCGCGGCCGGCGCGACGCCGCTGGGCACGGTCTGCGCGGCGCCGAGGCCGAGCGCGGACGCGGAGGCCGCCGCGCCGGTGGAGACGATCAGCGTGACGGACGCGATCAGCGCGGTCGCCATCCGCTGCTGGGTGCGCATGCCGGGCAGGTGCGGCGCCGGTACGCGCAGCACCAGCGCGACCAGTTCGACCAGCACGGACAGCGTGAACGTGAGCCAGCCCAGCCAGCCGACGAGCGCCAGCGCGCGCAGGAAGAGCTGCCCGTCGTCCGGGCTGGTCAGCGTCGCGACGGCCGCGTCCAGCGTGGGCAGCCGGTCCGGGATCGGGTTGCCGGCGACCGCGTAGAGCGCGATCGGCGCGCCGGCCAGCAGGCCGACGAGCAGCACGAGCCCGGCCAGCCCGGTCGTGATCCGCCCGATCCTTCGCGGTACGGAGATCCGTGTGCTCGTCATACCCTGTCGCCTTCTCTCGTAGGTCAGATGTCCTCGTCGGTCAGGAGTTCCGCGGTGGCGCTGCCGTTGACCGTGACCTGCTGCGGGAAGCCGAAGATGGGCAGCATCACCATGTCGTACGTCATCTGCACGTCCACCCGCAGGCAGCGTGCGGTGTCGGCGCAGCCCTCGCCCTGGGTGACCCAGGTCGCGTCGCCCTCCACCCCGGCCCGGTCCAGGTAGTCGACCGCGGCGTCGGCGGCGGCGGCCATGTCGACGACCTTCAGGCCGGCGCTCATCGCCTGCGCGACGTCGATCTGCTGGCCGCCGGCCCGGGCCGCCTCCGCTGCGAGGTTGTCCGCGCGCTGCTGGGTGCGCAGCCGGCCGGCCGCGTCGAACGACAGGCCGATCATGACGAGCACCGCGAACAGCGCGATCGCCAGGAAGATGCTGACCCGGCCGCGGTCCCGCTCGGCCCCGGTCATGACCGGCTCCGGTACGTGTCCAGCACCGACTCGTAGGTGGCCTGCTTGGTCCGGTCGCCCGGCACGCCCGGGAACCCGAGATCGGCGAACGAGATCACGCAGGTGACGGTGACGACCACGGACGCGGGCTGGCCGACCGGCGTAGCGAAGGCCCCGAGCAGCGAGTTCGGCGTGCCGTAGCTGATCACATTGCTGTTGGTGCACGTCACGTCCTGTTGCGCGAGCGCCTTCTCGGCGGCGGCGCGCGCGGCCGTGTCCGCCGAGGCGGCGTCGCGGGCGATCGAGGCGGCGCGGGCGGCGTCGTGCGCGGCGAGGTCCACCGCGTTCGTCGCGGTGGCGGTGCGGCCGACCACGAACGCGGTCACGATGAGCGCGATGAACGCCGGCGTCAGGATGGCGACCTCGACGGAGACCGACCCGCGGTCGCGGCGGCGGATCATCCGGCACCGCCCGGCTGGGTGAGGCGCTCGCGCGGCGCGCTGGCGGACTGGGTGACGGTGAGCGTCCAGCCCGGGATGACGGAGAGCGCGTTGCCGGTGACCACGCAGCTCACCTCGGTGTCCGTCTCGGTCACCGTGATGGTGGGCTGGGTGAGCCAGTCGCCCGCGGCCTTGATGAACGCGTCGGCGCGCTTCCAGCCGGAGCCGTCCTGCGCCTCGAACATCCGCTCGGTGGCGACCGCCTCCTGCGCGGCGGAGAGCGCGGTGGCGCGGGCCACGTAGACCGCGGCGATCTGGATGGCGCCGAACAGCATGAAGAAGATCACCGGCATCAGGACGGCCAGTTCGACCGGCGAGGCGCCGCGGTCGGGGCGAGGCGCGCGCGCCGGCCGCGCACGGTCCTCGGCGGACCGTGCGCGGCGTGCGGAGGCGTGTCCCGTCCTCATCGGCGGTATCAGTTGGGGACGGCCGGGATGTTGCCGGTGTCGTGGTCCATGAACAGGTTGGCCTCGTTGAAGGCCCAGGCCAGGACCGCGACCGCGAGCGCGGCCAGACCGGCGATGATGATGACGGTCGGCACCGGGCTGTCGCCGCGATCCCGGTTCTCGGGCCGGTTGAGGTCCGTCAGCCGGGCGGCGACGGCGGCATATGCGTGCAGGAACAGGGTCATGGTGCGGCCTCCCTTCGGGGGTTGTGGGGTCAGACCCTTGCCATGAACGGATAGATGACGAAGCCGAGCAGGATGAAGACGAGCAGCGCGCCGGGAATGTCCAGCCGGCTCGTGATCCCCTCGGCGCGGGCGAGCGACTCCGTCCGAATCTCGTCCCGGAGCGCGTCGGCACGGCTGCGCAGGGTGTCGTGCACCTGGGCGCCCTCGGTGCCGGAGGACTGCATGATCGCGCCGACGTCGCCGAGTTCGGGCACGCCGATGCGCTCGGAGAGTTCGCGCAGTTCCTCCCAAGGGGAGCGCATCTGCAACTGGGCGATGTGCAGCGCCTCCCGGATGCGCTCGAACACCCAGCCGTCGCAGATCTCGGCGGCCTGTTCGAGGGACTGGACCGGCCCGTGCGCCGCGGAGATCTGCAACGCGACCAGGTCCAGGTACGTGCAGACCGCCCGGCTGAACTCGCCCCGCGCGCGCTCGGCCCGGGACAGCACGTCGTGGTGGGCCACCCAGGCGGCCAGCGCCGCGAGCACCAGGCCGGCGAAGACCGGGACGACGAAGGGCAGCGGACGCCCGGCCAGCGCCAGCAGCGTGACCACCAGGACCGGCGTGATCAGGCCAACCAACGCGGACAGCAGGATGGAGAGCGCGTACTGCTCCGGGGTACGGCCGAGCAGGTCCAGCTCCCGCAGCGGCGGGCGGAGCCAGCGGGCGAAGCCGCCGAGCCACTCCAGGCCGCGCCGGCGGCGCACCTCCGCGATCGGCATCCGTCGCTGCTGGTGCAGCCGGCGCAGCGCCGGGGCCAGCGCGGGTGTGGCCGGCATCAGCTCGCGGACCGCGATGAACACGCCCGCGCCGACGGCCGCGCCGCCGCTGACCGCGATCGCGAGATCCGTGTTGAGGACGAGCCCGAACGGCGCGATCACCGGAACGCCTCCTCGGTCCGCGGCGGGTTCAGGAAGCGCGGCACCGGCGGCGGCATGCTCATCCCGCGCACCCAGGCCAGCAGCGCCACGAACCCGGTGCCGAGCGCGGCCATGATGAGCTGGCCGACCGGCGACGCGTACGGCCGCATGTACTGCGGGTTCAGCAGGCCCAGCACCAGCACGACCAGCGTGACCACGGTGAGGAACCGGACCGCGAACCGCGGCTGGGTGCGTTTCGCCTCCACCTCGCGGCGCGTGGCGACGTCCGCGGCGGCACCGGCCGCGATCGAGGCCAGCACGTCGCTGAGCCGCTCGCCGCGGTCGGTGAGGTGCAGGATCAGCGCGGCGACCACCTGGTCCGCGACCGGGTCGCCCATCTCGTCCGCGAACAGCAGCAGCGCGTCCGCCGGGTTCTCGCCGGCGCGCAGGCGCCCGGCGAGCGTGCGTACCTCGTCGCTGATCGTGTCCGGCGCGGTGGCGGCGGTGCTGACGATGGCCTGCTGCAGGCCCTGGCCGATGTTGGAGACGTCCTTGAGCCGTCGCGTCCACTCGCCCAGCGCCTCCACCCGCGCGATGCTGCGCTGCTCGGCCCGGCCCACGGTGAACAGCCAGGGCGCGCCCGGGATCGCGATGCCGACCAGCACGCCGATCACCGGCAGGCCGGTGAGCAGCCAGGCGAGCGCGGCGGCGGCGAACGCGAGGATGATGACCGCGTGGTGGCGGCGCCGGCCGGCCGCGCTCGGGTCGCTGCCGTTCCAGATCCGCCGCAGCCGGAGGGTCAGCCGGGAGTCCGGCCCCGACGGGCCGGGCCGGCCGAAGACCGCCACGGCGGCCAGGATCAGGCCGCCCACGATCGCTGC
The DNA here is from genome assembly GCF_031458235.1 of Catenuloplanes atrovinosus. Taxonomy (NCBI): domain Bacteria; kingdom Bacillati; phylum Actinomycetota; class Actinomycetes; order Micromonosporales; family Micromonosporaceae; genus Catenuloplanes; species Catenuloplanes atrovinosus. The sequence continues at coordinate 6,355,098 of NZ_JAVDYB010000001.1, forward strand.
ACCGCCCAGCGCCGCGATCAGCGAGATGCTCGCCGTCTGGTTCATGCCGGCCTCAGCAGACTGACCCGGGGCCGGCGCCAGGCGCCGGTCTTCGCGTCGATATAGCGGCTGAGCATGCGCGCGTCGTAGCCGACCCGCAGCAGTTGGTCCCGGACCCGCTCGGGCAGGTGCATCGGGATCGCGCGGCCGTCCCGCCCCGGCCCGAAGACCGTGGTGGTGGCGAGCCGGCCGCCCTCGCCCACGCCGATGACCTCCTCGACGTGCGAGACGAACCGGTGCTTGCGGCCGCCGATCGCGGTCTCGTCCTCGATCGTCACGTAGACGATCAGGTCGAGCGCGTTGCCGGCCATCCGGCGGGCCATCTCGACCGTCATCTCGCGGCCGTGGGAGAGCGCCAGCTCGATGATGCGTTCCAGCACGCCGGTGGACGTACGCGCGTGGATCGTGCACATCGAGCCGCGGCTCGTGGTCATCGCCTGGAGCATCGGGACGATCTCCCGCGACCGGACCTCGCCCACGATGATCCGCAGCACCCCCATCCGCAGCGAGAGCGGGATCAGATCCGCGATGGTGACCTCACCGGCGGGGCGGCCGTCCGGCCCGCGCTCGCCGTGCCCCTCGCGCGCCTCGAAGCTCATCACGGCCCGGTGGTAGCCGTTCTCGTCCCGGGCCGGCAGCAGCTCGCGGCTCTCCTCCAGCAGCACGAACGGCTCGTCCGGCGCGATCTCCCGCATCAGGGCGCGGATGACCGTGGTCTTCCCGGCGCCGGCCAGCCCGGCGACCATGATGTTCAGCCCGGCGCGGATGGAGGCGCGGAGGAAGTCGCGCAGCAGCGGGTCGAGCATCTCGTCCAGGTCGCCCCGGCCGCCGGCGATGTCCTCCAACGTCACGTCGAGCGTGTTGTGACGCCGGATCACCGCGTACGGACGGCGGCTGACCAGGTAGACCGCGGCGAGCCGGCTGCCGTCCGGGAGTTGCAGGTCGAGCGTGGGCTTGGAGGTGGACAGCGACCGCTCGGTGGCGCCGGCCCGGCGCGCCGCCGCCTGGATCGTCTCGATCATCTCCTCGTCGCTGTCCGCGATCGGCTCGCCCCAGTCGACGCCGCCACCGCGCCGGGTGATCCGCACCCGGTCGCAGCCGAGCACGTGCACCTCCTCGATGGACGGATCGTTGAGCAGCCGCTGGAGCCGCCCGAGGCCGACCATCTCCGCGGTGACCAGGTCGAGCAGCAAGCGCTCCTCGGCCGCGGAGATCGGCGTGCCGGTGCGGCGCTGGGTGTCCGCGTACTCCGCGACGACCGCGACCGCGACCCGGTCCCGCTCGCGCCGCTCCTGCTCGGGCGTGAGGTTCTGGCCGCGCTCGACGATCGTGATCCGCTCGCTCAGCCGCCGGCGCAGCTCCTTGACCACCGCGTAGTCGCGGCGCGGCACGCCGGCCGGCGCGGGCGGTGGCTCCGGCGGCGCCACGGTGGCACCGGCCGGCTGCGGCGTCAGGTGGAACGCCTGGGCCGGGAACGCCGGGGGCGCGCCGTTGGCCGGCGGGTGGCCGTTGGCGGGCGGCGCCGGGCGGGGGTCCTGGGACAGTGGCTCAAACCGCACGCGGCAGCTCCTCCGTGATCGGCCCGTCCGGGGCGGGCGACTGCCCGTTCCGGACGGATTGAGCCGGCGGCGGTGCTGGCTGGGTCTGGTGCGGAACGTGTGGGGCCCGCCATGAGACGGGCGGGTTCTCCTGGGTCGGCGGCGCGGGCTGCTGCCGGGCGGGCGCGCCCTGCTGCGCGTCCCGAGGCGTCTGTGACTCCCGCGCCGCCTGACGCGGCGGCACCGACGGCTGCTGCGGCGCCGCCGGAGACTCCGCGGCCGGCTGAGACGGCCCTGCGACCTGCTCGGCGGCGGAGGCCTGCTGCGGTACCGGCGGGGGCGCCGCCGGCCACGCGTGCTGCGGCGGCGCACCGTGCTGAGGCTGTGCGGTGTGCTGAGGCTGGGCCGTGTGCTGCAGCGGTCCGGCCGGCGCGGCGTGCTGCGGTGCCGGGTGCGCGTGCTGCGGCGCGGACGTCTGCTGTGGGACGGGTGGCATCGGCGGCGCGGTCGTGTTCCACGTGGCCCGCGCTCGGCGCCGGTCCACCATGGACCGGATCGGCACCTCCAGCGCCGCCGCCGCGCGCATCAGCGGTCGCCGCCCGCGGACCGTACCCCCGTAGCTGAGCACCTGGGCGGTCTGCCGGTCGATCGGCAGGTGCGCCGCGACCGGCACGCCGAGCGCGCGGCTGATCTCGCCCTTGCCGTGCCCGCCGCCGACCACCACGAGCCGCACCGTGCCCGGCGGTACGCCGTTGTCGCGCAGGTCGCGGCCGATCGCCTCGAGCGTGGCCGCCGCGTTCGACAGGTCCGGCAGCCGGGCGGACGTGACCACCAGCACCGCGGACGCCGCGCGCAGGATCGGCCACGGCGGGTTCGCCACGTGCAGCCGGCCGCAGTCGGCCAGCACGTCGAAGCCGGGGTTCTCGTGCTCCAGCCGGGTGAAGAAGTCCGCGAACCGGCCCCAGAGCGGCGTCAGGCTGCCGGCCTGTGCCGGGTTCGCCAGGCCGGGCAGCAGCAGCCGCTGCCGCTTCGGCGCGTCCAGGTCCACGAGCTGGCCCCAGAAGTCCTGCTCCAGGCGGCCGTCCCGCAGCTCGGAGACGGCCAGCTCGCCGATGCCACGCGGCCCCTCCAGCGCGCCGCCCAGGTATCCCGCCATGAGTGAGCCGCCGGCCGGGTCGCACTCGGCCAGCACGACCCGGCTGTGCCAGGAGAGCGTGCAGGCCAGGGCCGTGGTGGTCACGCCGGGCGAGCCCTTCGGCGAGACGAACGCGATGATCGCCACGATCAGGATCCGCTCTGCAGCACGACCGAGATGCGTCGCTGCGCGTGCAGCAGCACCACGGCGGCGGCGTCCTTCTCGGCGACGGAGACGTAGACGACGGTCATGTCGCTGGGCACCGCGGACTCCTGCTGCGGCGTGACGGTGTCGACCACCACGCCCTGGAACCGGGTGGCCTCGGACGGCGCGGCGTCCTGCCGCGCCGGCGCGCCGACCAGGAGCACCTTGTCGCCGGGCCGCAGCGCGCGGGCCGGGATCTCCTGCGGTGACAGGCCGAGCGCGACCTGCTGCTGACCGGCGCCGAGCAGCTGCTTGTCGGTGATCTGGTCGGGGGTGAGCAGGCTGCCGGCCGACAGCGCCACCGCGGCCCGCTTGCCGACCACCTTGTCCGCGTCCGAGGCCGCGATCGGGGTGAGGCCCTGACCGCCGCCGAGCTGCACGATCATCAGGTCCTCGGGCACGATCTGGGCGCCGACCGACACCGGGCGCGCGACCGCGATGTACTGGCCGGTCGCGCGCACCGAGTTCACCGCGTACGCCGCGGCGAGACCGCCCAGCGCCACGAGCAGCAGAGCGAGACCGAGCAGCCCCGGCCGGGTACGACGCTGGCGCACCACCTTGGGCGGGGCGACCGGGGCATCGGCCGGTCCGGGAGCGGGACGCGTCTGCGCCACGGTCATCGGTTCACCACCTGAAGCTCGTTGACGACGTAGGCCGTCGTGCTGTACTCGGTCGTCACGCCGGGCAGCACGCCCGACCCGCTGGTCGTGGTGGTCCAGGCGAGGTCCCACGACGTGCGCACGCGGACCTGGTAGGGGGCGCCGCCCGGGTTCGTGTTGCTGGCGCGCTGGTAGCCGGGCAGGCTGCTGCCGGCCATCGGGTATCCGCAGGACGGCGAACGGCCGGTGCCCTTGTCCGTGCTCCACGCCTCGCCGCGACCGGTGCAGACCACCGTCCCGACTCCGTCGCCCATGTCCCACTCGGCCCGCACCGGCGTCGCGGTGACGGTGACGGTGAGCCCGGCGACGGACTCGGTCCTGCTGATCGGCGCGTCCGGCCACGCGGTGTCCTGGCGGATGCGCATCCAGACCGGCAGGCCGAGCACGCCCGCGCCGGCGGGTGACAATTCGGCTTCGGGAACGGGGATCACGATGCGGGTGGCGATGTCCGCAGCGACCGCGGCCGGGTCCGGCACGAACACGTCCGGCGGGGCATCGAGGTCCTCCTCCGACTGGGCGCCGGGATTGTCCAGGCAGGACTTGAGGTAGCGCGTCTTGCCCTCCGGCACGCCCGCCGGCTGCGGCTCGGCCATCCGGTAGTAGCAGCCGTCGTTGCCGTTGAAGTAGCCGGCGCCCTCGACGTAGCAGTCGACCTCCTGGCCGCGCCAGGAACAGGTGCCCGTTCCGCCGCCGCCTCCGCCGCCGGGGTTGTTGCCGTTGCCGTCGCCCGGGATGGTGGTCTCGTCGCCGATGCTGCACTCGGTGGAGTCCGGGGTGTTGTGGCACTCCGGCGGCGCCGCGTAGACATCCGGGCCGCGGACCAGCATGAGGCCGGTCGTGGCGAGCACCCCGGCGAGCAGCGTGGCGAGCGCGAGGCGCACGCGCGTCCGGCGGGTCAGCACGGCTGGTCCTCGTGTGAGAGCCCGTCGCTGACCAGCCAGCTGGCCTGCACCGGGTAGTACGTCACGGTGGCGGTGGCGACGTAGCGGACCTTCCGCTTGCCGGGGACCGCGGATCGCGTCGTTTCGTAGACCATTTCGTAATCCGTCCCGTCGACACAGTCCTGGATCTGAACCGTCTTGGGCGTGCTTTCTAGATCAACAAGGGTGACCGTCGGATTTATGATCAGCCGCCCCTGCCGGATCGCGCCCTCCTGCCTGAGGTCGCTGATTCCGGCCTGCACCCGCGCCAATAGTGGATCAGCGAGGAATTCCCGGAGGCCGTCGTATTGCGGATCCGGGATCGCCGATGCCTTTTGCGCGGCATCCATATAGCCCTGGTACGCGGCGAGCGCTGCGTCGGCCGCCTTGGAGCGCTCGGTGTCCCCGGTCGGGGCGGCGGACGGGGTGGCGTCGAGCGAGACCGGCGTGGGGCCCTCCAGGCCGCTTCCGCAGGCGCTCACGGCGACCGCCATCGCAAGGGTGGCAAGGATCGCGGGGACCCTTCTCGTGGTGTGCGGCTGCACCCGGTGCATCGATGAAGGACCTCCTTCCGCACATCGCAGGCGCCGATGGACGGACGTGCTCAGGCGGCGCCCGTTTTGCGCAGGGCGCGCGTTTTCTTACGTGATCCCGATATGCGATTGAGTCGCGCTGCGCTCCCGTTCCCGCGCGGCCCTCCCCAGGGGCCGTCGCACTCCGCGCCCCGGTCGCCGGGACGGTTCGCCGGCGGTGTTGCGCCGACAAATGGGGAGCATAGGCTCAGCGACGCCGATAGAACAGAGGCAATCCAAGTCCGTACTAAGAGTGACGATCTCCAGCTCACGGCCCCGATCTTGCGCTCTCAGTGCCGTCAATGTTCCCGACATCTCGCGCCCGGCCGCCCGTCATCCGCCCCGGACCGCGCCGCGACGAGCGGGATTCCCGGTCGGAGCGTGTAAACGCAGCGGGCGACACGCCGACGCGGATGCGGCCGACCGGGACGCGATGGTGGTAATCGATCCCCGCCCGCGCGGCCCTCGATCGTGGAATCGGCCGGCACACCGGCCACATCGAGCACTTCCGCAACATGAAAAATACTCTGCGTAGTTAAGGCCCCGCACTCACTCCGTACCCCTTATGGGGGTTTTAACCCTTTACTGCCTCAAGTTTCGCTTAAGTGCGGCGCGGCCGCCTTTCCCGTATCGGACAAGATCGGCATCATGGCAGCCGATCGACCCGAGGCTCGCCACACGCGTCGAGCGGGGCCGGCTGCCACCGGCTCCGCTCCGCGGCGCCTCAGACCGACACTCGCAGCCAGGAGCCGGGCCGGTAAGGGGCGTCGAGCCGTTTGGCGATGACCGCCGGCAGCCCGTGCGCGCGCGCCGCGTCGATCGCGTAGCCACCGCCGCCGGAGAAGTACGGCGGCGTCTGCCACGACTCCCCCGACACGTCCAGGTCGGCCAGCAGCGAGCGCCGGTCCGCGTAGCCGAGCTCCTCGGTCGACCGGCCCTCCAACCACAACAGATCGAAGACCAGCAGCTGTACGGGGATCCGCCCGGCCCGCCGCCGCCCGCCGCCCTCGATCCGCGAGCGCAGCGCGGCACGGCTCACGTGCCCCTCCCGGTCGAACGCGACCACCACGCCGTCCAGCACGCACTCGATCGGCGCCAGCGCCTCGGCCAGCCCGCGCAGCTCGCCGAACGCGCCGGTCAGCTCGTGGCCGTCCACGTCCAGCAGCCGCACCCGGCCACCGTCCACACAGGCGATCGCGCGGGCGCCGTCCCACTCCATCTCATACGCCCAGTCCCCGTCCCCGGCCGGCAGCCGCGCGGCCGGGATCGGGCGGACCGGCAGCACCTGCTCCGGCATCGGCGTCCAGCCCGGCTCCGGCGGGTCCATCCGGTGGATCATCCAGTCCCGGTCCCGGGTGTGGAACAGCGCGTACCGCCCGGACACCCGGTCGCCGCGGAGCACCACGATCACCTCGTCGTCGCTCCACTTCTCCACCTCGTACCGGCCGCGGTCGAAGATGGTCATGGTGCCGCCGCCGTACTCGCCGCGCGGGATCTCGCCGGAGAACCCGGCGTACTCCATCGGATGGTCCTCGGTGTGCACCGCGAGATGGTTGCGCCGGGGGTCGCGCGGCAACCCGCGCGGCACCGCCCAGCAGACCAGCACGCCGTCCCGCTCCAGCCGCAGGTCCCAGTGCAGCCGGCGGGCGTGGTGCTGGTGGACCACGAACGCGTCGCCGGTGCCGAGCCTGATCCGCTCCGGAATGGGTTCCGGGGTACGCCGCGCATCGCGCTTGCCACGATAAGCGTCCAGTCGGTCACCCATAGCCACATTGTGCGGCGGATTAGCGCGAAACATCCGCTGATGAACGTGAATGAAACGGTCTCGTTACGGCGTCAGAATCTGAAGTGCTCCGCGACCCGCACCAGCTCCGTGGCGACCTCGGTGAGCCGGTCCGCCTCCTCCCGGGTGGCCGCGGACTCCTCCAGCGTCACCCGCACCGCACGGGACACGTCGGCCATCGTGCCCGCGATCTCCTCGCCCCGGCCGGACGCCTCGGACATGTTCCGGTTCATCTCGCCGGTGGTCGCCGACTGCTCGTCCACCGCACCCGCGATCGTGGTCTGGAACTCGTTGATCCGCTCGATGATGCCGGTGATCTGCGCGATCGCCTCGCGCGCGGCCAGCGTGTCCGCCTGGATCTCCTGCACCTGGCCGACGATGCCCTCGGTGGCCCGCGCCGTCTCCTGGGCGAGGTCCTTCACCTCGCCGGCCACCACCGCGAAGCCCTTGCCCGCCTCGCCGGCCCGCGCCGCCTCGATCGTCGCGTTGAGCGCCAGCAGGTTCGTCTGTCCCGCGATGGCCGTGATGCTGCGGACCACGTTGTCGATCTCGGCGCTGGACGCGCTCAGCTTCGACATCGAGTCGTTCGTGCGCGCCGCCGCGGCCGCGGCCTCCGTGGCCACCCGGACCGCCTCGTTCGCGCTCTGCGAGATCTCCCGGATGGACGCGCCCATCTCCGTGCTGCCCTGCGCGATCGTGCCGATGTTCGCGGACATCTGCGCGGAGGCGTCGGTGGCGCCGACCGCCCGCGCGCTCGCGCTCTCGGCCGCCGCGGTGATCCGGCCGGACGCGTCCGACATCCGCCGCGCGGTCGCGCCCACCCGTTCCGCCGAGCCGGCGAACGCCTCGACCGCGGTACGCACGCCGTCGATCGCCTCGTTCACCGCGCCGGCCATCCGGCCCAGTTCGTCCCGGGAGGTGACGGTGGCGCGCCGGGTCAGGTCCCCTCGGGCGAGCGCGCCCAGCACCTCGCAGACCTCCACCAGCGGGCGCCGGATCGCGCGAAGCACGAACCAGGCCAGCGTCGCCAGCAGGACCGCGCACGCGGCCTGGGAGAGCCCGACCTGCCACTGCGCCGCGGAGCGCTGGTCGCGGACCGCCGCGGAGGCCGTGGCGGCGTCCGCGGCCAGCGCGTCGCTGACCGTCGGCAGCCCGTCCTCCACCGCGCCGAAGCTCTCCAGGAAGTCGGCGTAGCCGGGCGGCGTCCGGCCCGGCTCGGTGATCGCGCCCAGCGTCCGCGTGGCCAGGGTGGTGTAGTTCTCGATGTCCGGGAGCACGGCGTGCGCGGCCGCCCGCACCTCGGCGCTCTCCTCGGTGCCGGTCACGAAGTCCGCGACGTTCCCGCTGATCGTGTCGATGTGGCCGGCCAGATCGTCCGCCGCCTCCTGCCGCTCCGCCGCGGTGGTGGCGAGCAGCGCGCGCTGGACGTCGCCGCGGATGGCGTCGTGCGCCATGTCCGCCTCCAGCGCCTGCCGGGTGGAGGCGGACACCTGCTCGAGCTGGCGGGCCCGCTCCGCCACGTCGTCCAGCGCGGCCATCGCCATCCCCGCCGTCACCAGCAGGGAAACGAGCGCGAACGCCACGATCGACCCGATCTTGGTCCCTACCGAGCGATCCCTGATCCCCATGACTTCATCGTGCGGGCCGATCGCGGTTCAGCAGCGGAAATGGCCAAATCGCGCCCGGGTCAGGTCAGCGGAACGGAGGCGACCACGGCGTCGGCCATGGCGCGCATCCCGGCGTCGGTCAGGTGCAGGAAGTCGGTGTGCGCGTAGGCGGGCAGCAGCGCGGTGGGGTTGGCCGGGTCGCGCAGGGCCGCGTCGAAGTCGACGACCGCGTCGAACGCACCGGAGGTACGAATCCAGCCGTTCAGCGCGGCCCGGGTCGCCTCCCGCGCGGCCGTGTGCCTGTCGAACCCGGCGAACGGCAGGATCGTGCCGCCGTAGACCGCGACGCCGCGCGCGTGCGCCCGGTCGATCAGCGTCTGGTACGCGGCCCGCAGGTCCCACGACGTGACCGGCACGCTGCCCTCGCGGAGGATGTCGTTGACGCCCTCCAGCAGGATCACCGCGCGCACCTCCGGGTGGCCGAGCGCGTCGTGCTCGAACCGGCTCAGCGCGCTGAGCCCGGCCTCCGGGCCGGCGTCGAAGAGCACCGAGTTCCCGGCGATCCCGGCGTTGACCACGCCGAACCGGGGCGCGCCACCGGTGTCGGCGTGCAGGCGGCGAGCGAGGTAGTCGGGGTAGCGGCGGTTCGTCAGCGGGGTCGACGAGAAGCCGTCGGTGAGCGAGTCGCCGAACGCCACGACCGTCCCGGTGGCGCTCGCGCTGACCACGTCGATGCCGCCGAGGTAGTACCAGGCCCCGTGCCGGATCGGGTACGCGTCGCTGGTGTCGTCGGCGGCGTGGTTCCCCGGGTCGGAGACGTACGTGTTCATCAGCGCGTTCGGGTGCCGCACGGACGGCCCGGTCGTGCCCGGCAGGTAGAGGCTGACCAGCAGGTTCACGCCGATCGGCACGGTCATGTCGACCGGATCACTGATGATCTCCCGACCGGCCGGGACGACCACGCTCCCCTGCCCGCCGAACGTGACCCGCCGGTGGCTGCCGGCCCGGGCGATGCCGCCGAGGCTCTGCTCGGCGAGGTCCACGTGCCCCACGGTCAGCGGCGTGGTGCCGCGCAGGTTGGACAGCCGCACCCGGGGCGCGGTCCCGCCGCCGGACGCGTACACCACCTGGCGCAGCGTCCGGTCGGTGAAGCTGGGGCCGCCCCCGTTGAGCGACGGCCCCCAGATGCCGACCCGCCCCGGCGCCGCGGACGCGGTCCCCGGCCCGATCGTCACCGCGGCGGCGGCGAGCGGGACGGCGCTCAGCACCGCGCGCCTGCTGACGTTCCTCACGCTACGAGACATCGGCAGATGATCTCACAACCGCCGATGTCCCGGGGTACGCGCGGGTCAGGCCTTCGGCGCGGGCCGCTGGCCGTAGACGTTCTGGTAGCGCTCGTAGAGCGAGTCGATGTGGTGCTGCGGGAGCGGCTGCACCGGCCCGCGCAGCGTGGCGAAGTGCACCGTGCGCGCCACGTCCTCGCACATCACCGCGGCCTTCACCGCCGCCTTGGCGTTCTTGCCGATGGTGAACGGGCCGTGGCTGCGCATGAGCACGGCCGGGGACCGGTGCCCGGACAGCGTCTCCACGATGCCCTTGCCGATGTCGTCGCTGCCGATCAGCGCGAACGGGCCGATCGGGATGGGCCCGCCGAACTCGTCGGCCATCGCGGTGATCACGCACGGGATCTCCTCGCCGCGCGCGGCCCAGGCGGTCGCGTACGGGCTGTGCGTGTGCACGACGCCGCCGACCTCGGGCATCGCGCGGTAGACGTACGCGTGCGAGTCGGTGTCACTGGACGGTGCGTGCGCGCCGTCGACCACGGTGCCGTCGAGGTCGCACACGACCATCGACTCGGGCGTCAGGTCCTCGTAGGACAGTCCGCTCGGCTTGATCACCATGAGGTCGGCACCGGGGACCCGGGCGGAGACGTTGCCGCTGGTCCAGGTCACCAGGCCCCAGCGGGTGAGTTCGGAGTGCAGCAGGCACACCTCGGCCCGCAGCTTGTTCACGATCTCGAGGTGCTCAACGGGGATGGTCATGAGTTCACCGCCTGGTTACGGATGGCGCGAAGCCGGTGGAGGGACTTACTGCTCCGGCCGAACTGCTCGTGCAGCTCGGTGTAGATCTCGAAGAGCGCGTCGTACGCGTCCGCGCGCGCCGGGTCCGGCGTGTAGACGTTCCGGCGCACCTTGCCCATGGCCGCGGCGGCGGCGCGGATGTCCGGGTACGCCCCGGCCGCGACCGCGGCGTGGATCGCGGAGCCGAGCGCGGGCCCCTGGTCGGAGTCGATCAGGTGCAGCGGCCGGCGCAGCACGTCCGCGTAGATCTGCATGAGGAACGCGTTCTTCAGCAGCCCGCCCGCGACGATGAACTCGTTCACCGGTACGCCGGACCGCTCGAACGCCTCGACGATGGTCCGGGTGCCGAACGCGGTCGCCTCGATCAGCGCGCGGTAGACGTCCTCCGGCCGGGTGGCCAGCGTCTCGCCGATGATCACGCCGGACAGATTGTGGTCGACCAGCACGGACCGGTTGCCGTTGTGCCAGTCGAGCGCCACCAGGCCGTGCTCGCCGACGGCCTGCTTCGAGGCCAGCTCCGTCAGGTAGCCGTGCAGCGAGATGCCGCGCTCGGCGGCCTCGGACGCGTACGACGCCGGCACGAAGTTGTCCACGAACCAGCCGAAGATGTCGCCGACGCCGCTCTGCCCGGCCTCGTACCCCCACAGGCCCGGGATGATCCCGTCCTGGACCACGCCGCACATGCCCGGCACCTCGGCGAGCGCGTCCGAGCTCATGATGTGGCAGGTGCTGGTGCCCATCACCGCGAGCAGCTGGCCGGGCTCGACCGCGGCCGCGGCCGGCGCGGTGACGTGCGCGTCGACGTTGCCGACCGCGACCGCGATGCCCTCGGGCAGGCCGGTCCAGGCGGCCGCCTCCGCGGACAGCCGGCCGGCCAGCCCGCCGAGCGGCGACAGGTCGAGGCGGAGCTTGTCGACGAAGCCGCCGAAGCCCGGGTTCAGCGCCTCCAGGAAGGCGGTGGACGGCCAGTCCCCGTCCTGGTAGATGCCCTTGTATCCGGCGGTGCAGACGTTGCGCGTCTCGACGCCGGTGAGCTGCCAGACGATCCAGTCCGCGGCCTCGATCCAGCGGTCGGCCCGCGCGTAGATCTCCGGGTCCTCCTCCAGCACCTGCAGGCCCTTGGCGAACTCCCACTCGGAGGAGATCTTCCCGCCGTACCGGTTGATCCAGGGCTCCTTGCGCTCGTGCGCGAGCGCGTTGATCCGGTCGGCCTGCGGCTGGGCCGCGTGGTGCTTCCACAGCTTGACGTAGGCGTGCGGCCGGTCCGCGAAGCCCTCGACCTCGTTCAGCGGCGTGCCGTCCGCGAGCGTGGGCAGCACGGTGCAGGCGGTGAAGTCGGTGGCGATGCCGATCACGCTCTCGGCCGGCACCCCGGCCGCGGCCAGCGCGGCGGGCACGGTCACCCGCAGCACCTCGCGGTAGTCCTCGGGCACCTGCAGTGCGGTGTCCGGGGCCAGTCGCACGGACGAGCCGGGCAGCGTGCGCTCCACGACCGCGTGCGGATATTCGTGCACGGCGCTGGCCAACTCGGCACCGTCGGAGACGCGGACCACGACGGCGCGCCCGGAGAGCGTGCCGTAGTCGACACCGATCACCACGCGCTCGTTGTTAGCGCTCACACCATCGGTCATGGCGAGGAGTCCTTCACTGGTTAGAGAAAACGGGCGGTGCTGGATCGGATCACCAGGCGCGCGGGCACGATGTCGCGCAGCGCGTCGGGTGACTGGTCCGGCCGGGCGGCGTCGATCTGCCCCAGGAGCATGCGCATGCTGCGCCGCCCGACCTCGGTGAAGTCCTGGGTGACGGTGGTCAGCGGCGGCGGGAAGAACTCCGCCTCCGGGATGTCGTCGAAGCCCACCACGCTGACGTCCTCGGGCACCCGGATGTCCGCCTCGCGCAGCGCGCGCAGCGCACCCAGCGCCATCTGGTCGTTGCCGACGAAGATCGCGGTTATCCGGCCCGGCTCCGCGCGCGCGATCGCGGCCAGCTCCGCGCCGGCCTGGTAACCGGAGCGCGGGCTCCAGTCGCCGCGGATCGGCGGCGGCACGGCCGCACCGGCGGCGGTGAGCGCGGCCTCCCAGCCGCGCACCCGGGCGTCCGCCTCCAGCCAATCGGCCGGGCCGCCGATGTGCCAGACCGTGCGGTGGCCGAGGTCCAGCAGGTATCGCGTGGCGAGCGCGGCGCCGCCCGCCTGGTCCACCGCGACGATCGGGACGTCCCCCGCGTTCGGCCCCTCGACCGCGACGACCGGGGAGCCCTGCGGCAGGTCGAGGATCGCCTCGATGGCCGCCTGCTGCGGCGCCAGCACTATGTATCCGTCGACGGACTGGGCGGCCAGGTAGTCGAGCGCCTCCCGTACCGTCTCGTGGGTGATGGCCTTGAGACTGACGATCGAGACGAAGTATCCGGCCTCGCGGGCCGCCTGCTCGATGCCGTAGAGCGTGCTGGCCGGGCCGAACAGCGTGGTGTCGAAGGCGACCACGCCGAGCGTCTGGGTGCGGCTGGTGACCAGCGCGCGGGCGGAGTAGTTGCGCCGGTACGCCAGCTCCTCGATGGCGGCCAGCACCCGGTCGCGCGTCTCGGCCCGCACGTTCGGATGCTCGTTGAGCACGCGGGAGACCGTCTGGTGGGAGACGCCCGCCAGGCGCGCCACGTCGGCCATGATGGGCGGGCCGGACGTCCGTCTGCGCGGCATGCGCGGCTCACCGCCTCCCGAAATTTGCCGTTCACAGCGCCGTGATGTGGGGAACATTGTTAGCGTTAACATCCGAGGTCGTCAAGGGCGGGTTTTACGACCGGCACGCATCCTGCGACAACGGATCAAATTCACGATCTTCAAATCTCGGCGGTACGCGAGAAAAGCCCCCGGCCCGGCGGGCGGCCGGGCCGGGGGCACCCCAGCGAAAGGCTTACAGCGCCGGATAGGCGTTGTTCATCAGCTCGGTCAGCTGCGCCGGGAAGAACGCACCGGAGATCGGGGCGTTCGGCAGCGCGCCGCTCGGGTTGTTGCCGTTGCGGGCGTTACCGGTGTAGGTGGGGTCACACATGCGGTCGAAGCCCTTGCCCTCGGTGTTCGGGATCAGCTCGCTGGAGCCGTCCGACTCACCCGGCGGCTTCACCCACACATAGGCGTCGATGCCCGGCTCCGGCGCCGCCTTCGGGCGCTCACCCAGGCCCGCACCGGACTGGTTGCACCAGTTGCCGGCGTGGATGCGCCGGTCGACCCGGGACTCGTTGACGAACGTGTTCACGTCGGTCGACGTGCTGGCCGCGGTCGGCCGGTCCGGGCCGCCCCAGCCGTTGCGGCTGGTGTCGATCAGCATGCCGATGTCCGAGCGGAAGCCCTTGGCGACCAGCTCGGTACGGAACGCCTGCGCGAACGACAGCTCGTCCACGTAGAAGTTCCAGTCCACCCACTTCGACTGGCGCACGGACTGGCCGTTCACCGTGGTGCCGGCGTTGAAGAACGGCTCCTTCAGCGCGGAGTAGTTCGCGGTGTTGGTGATGAAGCCGTGCACGTTGTTCACGGTGCTGCCGGAGGCGTTGGCGGCCTGGGCGAACAGCGTCGCCGACGGGCCGAAGTTGGTGTCCCAGCCGATCCAGCCGTGGTGCGCGGCGTCGATGTAGTTGTAGACGTTCGCGATCGGGCCCAGCTTGGCCAGCGCGTAGCCGACGCCGTCGACGTACCCGTTGTTGGCCTTCATCGTGCGGCACATCTCGGTACCGGCCGCGCCGTCGACGTTCGTCACCAGGTTCGGCAGCGAGTCGATCTCGATGATGTTGATGATCCGCAGGTTCCGGTACTTCGGGTCCGCCTGGATCGCCGCGATCGGGTCGATGTACTGCGCCTTGTACTTCGGCAGCTCCGTCGGGCCGAGCTCACCGTTGGAGGCCAGCGCCGCGCAGTCCCGGCCGGGCAGGTTGTAGATCACGAACTGGATGTAGCCCGCGCCCTGCGCCAGCGCCGCGTCCAGGTGGTCGCGCACGCCCATCGAGCCGTTGGAGCTGCTGCCCTCGGTGCCCTCGATGGCGGCGATCCGGTCCAGCCAGACCGCGGTCGGCTGGTTGGAGATCCGGTTGCCGCCGGCCACCGACTCCGCCTTCGCCTTCCACTCCGGGTTGACGTAGCCCTGCGCGCCGACGTACGGGTTGTCCACCTTGGAGCCGGGGTTGCCGGTCGGGCCCGGGGTCGGCGTGGTCGGGCCGGGCGTCGGGGAGCCCGGGTCGCCCGTCGGCGAGCCGGTGGGGCCCGCCGCGCCGGTGCAGACCGTGCCGTTCAGCGAGAACGAGGTCGGCGCCGTGTTGGTGCCGGAGAAGGTGGCCTGGAAGCCGGGGGTCACCGACGCGTTGGTGCCCAGCGACGTGGCCCAGGACGGGTTCCGCACGGTCACCGCGGTGCCGGACTGACTGAAATCGCCGTTCCACCCCTGCGTGACCTGCTGGTTCCCGGCCCAGGTCCAGGTGAGGTTCCATCCGTTGGTGATCGGGTCACCGAGGTTGGTGACCGTCAGGTTCCCGGTGAAGCCGGTGCTCCACTGGTTCACCGAGTAGGTGACCCTGCAGCCGGCGGCCGCGCTGGCCTGCGAGGCGGCCACGACGATGCCGGTGGTGCCGAGCGCGAGCGCGGTGACGGCGGTCAGGCCGCGGCGCCAGCGCTGCGAAGGACTCGAGCCGAGTCTCATGCTGGATTCTCCTAGGTTGTCGCAGATAGCCGAGGGCGCACTGGTTTCCGCTCGGCGCGGCGTGATCCGTCCGCGGGACAGCGAGGACCCACGAAGGACACGCCGGATGACGGCCCGCCCGACCCGGACGGCGAGCAACGCGAAGAAAGAGGGGTGTTTCGGCCCGCCTCGCGATCGGTGAGACACCGCTCGCGTGCCCTGTGGCGGCCGTGCGCATCGGCTCCGGATGCGACTGCGGTGAGTTTTGCATGGGAGGGCTCCCATGCACAAGGGATGACGAAACGATTACCGCATCGTTGCACGTCAACGCGTCGAAATGGACGAACGTGCATTTCAACTGGCAGCGGGCCCGTGTCACCTGGCGGGGATCTCCTTGTGGCGCGCCGATTCCGTACACTAATTTCGATGCCGGTCGGATTTTCCGCACAGCCTCTGGGAGGCGGCGTGAACTCGGGGGGTGACGTGCGGGCGGGACCGCTGGTGATACCGCCGGGCACCGTGCTCCGGCTGGCCAAGGACGACCAGCGGGCCGGCGTCTGGCCGATCTGGATCCGCATCGACCGGCTCGGCCTGCGTGAGGACCGCTGGCAGCTGGTCGAGGGCCATCAGCTGGCGGACGACGGCACCCCGATGGGCCGCGTGCAGGTCTGGGCCGCCCTCGACGCACTCCGGAAGGGACTCGCATGACCACCGCGCTCCACGGACCCGTGTTCCGCGCCGACCCGCACGCGGTCTACCGCGCCATGCGCGAGGAGGCGCCGGTGCACCGCGTCGAGCTGGCCGGTGGGGTGGAGGCCTGGCTGGTCACCCGGTACGACGACGCGAAGGCCGCGCTCACCGATCCGCGCCTGGTCAAGGGCGTGCTGCACCCGCCGCGGCGGATGGACCTCCCGGACGACGTGCACTCCTCGATCACCCACCACATGCTCTCCGCCGACCCGCCGGACCACACGCGGCTGCGGCGGCTGGTCTCGGCCACCTTCACGCCGCGGCGGATCGAGGCACTGCGGCCGCGGATCACCGCGCTGACCGCGGAGCTGCTGGACGCCATGGACGGCCTCGGCGCCGCGGACCTGATCGAGACGTTCGCGTTTCCGCTGCCGATCGCGGTGATCAGCGAGCTGCTCGGCGTGCCGATGGAGGACCGGGAGGCGTTCCGCTCGTGGTCCAACCTGGTCACCTCGCCCGGCGACCGCCGGGCCGAGGCGCCCCGGGCCGTGATCGCGCTGCACGGGTACGTCCAGGAGCTGATCACGCAGAAGCGGAAGGCGCCCGGTGACGACCTGCTGTCCGCCATGATCGCGGTGCGCGAGGGCGGCGACCGGCTGACCGAGGAGGAGCTGTCCTCCACCGTCTTCCTGCTGCTCATCGCGGGCCACGAGACCACGGTCAACCTGATCGCCAACGGCGTGTACCGGCTGCTCTCCGAGCGCGACCGGTGGGAGGAACTGCGCGCCCGCCGCGAGCTGCTGCCGTCCGCGATCGAGGAGTTCCTGCGCTTCGACAGCCCGGTGCAGACCAGCACCGTACGGATCAGCGCGCAGCCGCTGACCATCGGCGGCGTGGACATCCCGGCCGGCCGGGTGGTGATGGTCAGCCTGCTCTCGGCGAACATGGACGGCGCCCGCTACCCCGACCCGGAGCAGCTGCGGCTGTCCCGCACCGGCACGCCGCACCTGGCGTTCGGCCACGGCATCCACTACTGCCTGGGCGCGCCGCTGGCCCGGCTGGAGGCGCAGATCGCGTTCACCGGCCTGTTGGACCGCTTCCCGAACCTGCGGATGACGGTGTCGCCCGCGGAGCTCACCTGGCGGCCCGGCACGCTCATCCACGGGCTGGAGGCGCTGCCGGTGACCGGCCTCACCTCGCGTCACACCTGAAGCCCGTCCGGGCGGGCGGCCGCGCCCGCCCGCGGGCAGCTCACGAGCGGGGGCGGCGGGCCGACCTTCGCCGAGTGGCTGGCCGCGCCCGGCAAATGACCTAGGGTGGATACGCCGGGTCCGTAACACGACGGCGACAAGCGGTATATCTGGACGATACCTGCCCACGACAGCCTGAAACGCTCATCAACGACGTGGGCGGACGGGAGCACAGCGGGCGTGGATCTCAATACGATCTCCGAGGTCGTGGCGGTGCGCGAGGCGCCGGACACGGCCGGGTGGCGACCCGGCGACGCCTGGCTGGGCGGCGGCACCTGGCTCTTCTCCGAGCCGCAGCCGCGACTGCGCCGGCTGATCGACCTGCCGAGCCTGGGCTGGCCCGCGCTGACCGTCACGGACCAGGGCCTGGAGATCGCGGCGACCTGCACGCTCGCCCAGTTGCACGCGTTCGCGGCGTCGGACGACTGGCTCGCGGCCCGGCTGTTCCCGCTCGCCTGCCGCGCGCTGCTCGGCAGCTTCAAGATCTGGAACGCGGCCACGGTCGGCGGCAACATCTGCCTCGCGTTGCCGGCCGGGCCGATGATCTCGCTGACCGCCGCGCTGGACGGCGTCTGCACGATCTGGGGGCCGTCCGGGTCGCGCGCGCTGCCCGTGCGCGAGATGGTCACCGGCCCGCAGCGGAACGCGCTGGCCCCGGGCGAGCTGCTGCGCTCGGTGCACCTGCCGGTCGCGGCGCTGCGCTCGCCGGCCGCGTTCCGGCAGACGTCGCTGAGCCCGGTTGGCCGGTCCGCGGCGCTGCTGATCGGGCGGCGCACCGCCGGGCTGGAGCTGACCGTGACCGCGTCCGTGATCCGGCCGCTGCGGCTGTCCTTCCCGGCGCCACCCACCGCGGCCGAGCTGCGCGACGCCATCGCCGCGGTCCCGGCCGACACCTACCACGACGACGTGCACGGCACCCCCGCCTGGCGCCGCCACATGACGTTCGAGCTCGCCGAGGAGATCCGGGCGGAGCTGGCATGAGCGAGCTTGCGAGCGAATCATCGGCTCAGCGCCGACCACCCGCCGACCGCACCAACCCACCCCAACCCGGCACCAGTGAGCTTGCGAGCGAATCATCGGCTCAGCGCCGACCACCCACCCACCGCACCAACCCACCCCAACCCGGCACCAGCGAGCTTGCGAGCGAATCATCGGCTCAGCGCCGACCACCCACCCACCGCACCAACCCACCCCAACCCGGCACCAGCGAGCTTGCGAGCGAATCATCGGCTCAGCGGCGTCCCGGGCCGGAACCGCAGCGTGGAGGGCCGGCCAGCATGAGGATCGACGGGAGGGATGCGGCCGGGGTGCCGCGGCCGGGGCAGTGTCTGCGCACGTTCCTGCGGGAGCAGGGGGCGTTCGGTGTGCGCAAGGGCTGCGACGCCGGTGACTGCGGCGCCTGCACCGTGTGGCTGGACGGGACGCCGGTGCACAGCTGCGTGACGCCCGCGTTCCGCGCGGAGGGCCGCGAGGTCACCACCGTCCAGGGCCTGGCCACCGGCGACGAGTTGCACCCGGTGCAGCGCGGGTTCCTGGAGGCGCAGGGCTTCCAGTGCGGGTTCTGCACCAGCGGCATGATCATGACGGCGGCCGCGCTGGACGAGGCGCAGCGCGCCGACCTGCCGCACGCGCTCAAGGGCAACCTGTGCCGGTGCACCGGCTACCGCGCGATCGAGGACGCGATCAACGGCGTGCGGCACGTGGAGGAGCCGGAGCCGGGCGAGGCCGCGGGCCGCAACCTGCCGGCCCCGGCGTCGCGCGCGATCGTCACCGGCACCGCGCTGTTCACGCTGGATCTGCCGCCGGACGGGCTGCTGCACATGAAGCTGCTGCGCTCGCCGCACGCGCACGCCCGGATCGTGGCGATCGACACCAGCGCGGCGCTGGCCGTACCGGGCGTGCGCGCGGTCCTGACCCACGAGGACGCGCCGAAGCGGCTGTTCTCCAGTGCGCGGCACGAGCACATGACGGACGACCCGGACGACACCCGCGTGCTGGACGACGTGGTCCGGCACGTCGGGCAGCGGGTCGCGGCCGTGGTCGCGGAGACCGTGGCCGCGGCCGAGGAGGGCGTGCGCGCGCTGGTCGTGGAGTACGAGGTGCTGCCCGCGGTGTTCGACCCGGAGCTGGCGATGCGGCCGGGCGCGCCGGTGATCCACGCCAAGCCGGCCGAGGAGTCCCGGATCGCGTTCCCGGAGCGCAACACGGTCGCGGAGATCCACGGCAATCTGGGCGACGTGGCGGCCGGTTTCGACGAGGCCGACGTGATCTACGAGCAGATCTTCCACACCCAGCGCGTGCAGCACGCCGCGATGGAGACGCACGGCTGTGTGGCCTGGGTGGACGAGCGCGGCGCGCTGACCGTGCGGACCAGCTCGCAGGTGCCGTTCCTGACCCGGCAGGCGCTGTGCGCGGTGTTCAACCTGCCGCCGGAGCACGTGCGGGTGCTGACCGTGCGGGTCGGCGGCGGCTTCGGCGGCAAGCAGGAGATGCTGGTCGAGGACGTGGCCGCGCTGGCCGCGCTGCGCCTGGGCCGGCCGGTGCAGCTGGAGCTGACCCGCGAGGAGCAGTTCACCGGCACCACCAGCCGGCACCCCATGGCCATCTGGGTACGGGCCGGCGCGCGCGAGGACGGCACGCTGACCGCGCTGCAGCTGCGCGTGGTCTCGGACACCGGCGCGTACGCGAACCACGCGGTGGGCGTGCTGCACCACGGCTGCGGTGAGTCGATCGCGGTCTACCGCTGCCCGAACAAGAAGGTCGACGCGTACGCGGTCTACACGAACACGGTGCCGGCCGGCGCGTTCCGCGGGTACGGGCTGAGCCAGACCATCTTCGCGGTCGAGTCCGCGATGGACGAGCTGGCCCGCATGCTGCACCTGGACCCGGTCGCGTTCCGGGAGCGCAACGTGGTGCGGCCGGGCGACCCGATGGTCTCGGTCAGCAACGAACTGGACGACGTGGAGTACGGCAGCTACGGCCTCGACCAGTGCCTGACGCTGGTCCGGGACGCGCTGGCGGACGCGCCGGAGGAGGCGCCGGGCCCGGGCTGGCTGACCGGCGACGGCGTGGCGCTGTCGCTGATAAACACGATCCCGCCGCGCGGCCATCACGCGGAGGCGGACGTGCGGCTGCTGCCGGACGGTACGTACCAGCTGATGGTCGGCACCACGGAGTTCGGCAACGGCACCTCCACCGTGCACCTGCAGCTGGCCGCGACCGCGCTGGGCACCACGCCGGACCGGGTCGCGATCGCGCAGTCGGACACCGCGCTGGTCGCGCACGACACCGGCGCGTACGGCTCGACCGGCGTGGTGGTGGCCGCCCGCGCGACGTTGCTGGCCGCGCGGGCGCTGCGCGAGCGTCTCCAGGCGGCGGCCGGGCTGCTGACCACGTTGCCGCCGGAGGAGTGCGAGCTGACCGCGGACGGCGTGGTCTGCGGCTCCGGCACCATGCTCGGCCTGCCGGAGCTGCACCGGCGCGCGACCGAGGGCGGCTTGCCGACCGGGGCGCACGCGGTGACGGACGGCACGCCGCGCTCGGTGGCGTTCAACGTGCACGGCTTCCGGGTCGCGGTGCGCCCGCGTACCGGCGAGATCAAGATCTTGAAGAGCGTGCAGGCCGCGGACGCCGGCGTGGCGATGAACCCGATGCAGTTGCGCGGGCAGATCGAGGGTGGCGTGGCACAGGCGCTGGGCGCGGCGGTCTACGAGGAGATGCGGATCGGGCCGGACGGCCGCGTGGTCAACCCGGCGCTGCGCGGCTATCACGTGCCGCAGTTCGCCGACGTGCCGCGCACCGAGGTGCTGCTGGCCGAGACGGAGGACGCGCTGGGCCCGCTGGGCGCGAAGTCGATGAGCGAGAGCCCGTTCAACCCGGTGGCGCCCGCGCTGGCGAACGCGGTCCGGGACGCGACCGGCGTACGGCTGACGTCGCTGCCGCTGGCCCGCGACCGGGTGTGGGAGGCGCTGGCGCTGGCCGGCGTGACCGCGGACGACCCGGCCGGCGGCCCCGCGCACGCGGTCTCGCTCGCGGCCGGGCTGCCCGAGGAGACGGCGGTGGAGCGGCGATGACGGACCGGGCGTTGCTGGACCTCGCGGTGGCGGCCGCGGTGGAGAACGTGGCCGCGGGCGGCGGCCCGTTCGGCGCGCTGGTGGTGCGCGACGGCGAGGTGGTGGCGACCGGCGTCAACCGGGTCACCGCCACGCTGGACCCGACCGCGCATGCGGAGGTGGTGGCGATCCGGGCCGCCTGCCGCGCGCTCGGCACGTTCAAGCTGGACGGCTGCGTGCTGGTCAGTTCGTGCGAGCCGTGCCCGCTGTGCCTGGCCGCCGCGCTGTGGGCCCGGGTGGACCGGGTGGTCTACGCGGCGGACCGGCACGACGCGGCGGAGGCGGGCTTCGACGACCGCGCGTTCTACGACCTGTTCGCCAAGCCGCGCGAGGAGTGGGAGGTGCCGGTGGTCCAGGCGGAGGCGGGCGATCGGGTGGCGCCGTTCACGGCCTGGGCGAGCCGGCCGGACCGGGTGGAGTACTGAGCGCCGGCCGGGTCGCGGCGCAGCACCACCACGTATTCGGTGCGGGCCGCGTCGAGCCGGCCGAGGCTGAGCGCGCGGACCAGGCCGCGGACCAGCGACCAGCGCCGGCCGGTGATCCCCAGCCGGCGGCGGAACCGCGCCTGCTTCTCGTCCTCGAAGTAGCCCTCGAAGACCGGCGCCAGGCCGTGCCGGGCGACCAGCGCGGCGATCGCGGCCGGTGCGATGGAGCGGCGCAGCGTGGTCGGGTACGGGCCGTAGCCGGGCTTGCCCGCGTTGGGGAAGCCGAGCACGTGGCGGCGGAACCAGACGTGGAACGCGTGCGGCGTCAGCTTCGTGAACAGCGACTTCGGGCTCCACAGGTGTGGCACCGCGAGCACGACCAGGCCGCCCGGGGCGATCATGCGGGCGAACCGGCCGATCAGCACCTCGGGCCGCTCGACGTGCTCCAGCACGTACCAGCAGGTGATCAGGTCGAAGGAGTCCGGCGGCGCCGCGTAGTCGTGCAGGTCGCCGACGACGCGCTCGTGCAGCCGGGGGTTGAGGCCCATCGCGGTGCCGTCGGTGTCCACGCCGACCAGGTAGGCGTCGTCCGGCACGTCGAGGCGGATGCGCTTGCCGGCCCCGGCCTCCAGCGCGCGCAGCGGCGCCCCGGCGGGCGGGCGGAGCAGGGCGGTCACCGTGCTCCGCAGCGCGCCCGTCACCTCGTCGGGAGTACCCAGGACGACCTTGTCCGATTGTTCCGACATGGGGGCATTATTCACATGTGGCGGGCGGGGCGGGGCGAGGCACGCCCGAGGGGTCAGTCGAGCGGGCGCTTGAAGTGGTAGCGGTGCACCTCGGTGGTGCCCTGGAGGTTGTTCACGTCCTCGGACGCGGAGATCATCTCCCAGCCGGCGGCACCGGCCTGGTTGAGCTGTGAGATGACGGCGGTGCCGTACATGGTCACGTCCTGCACGGTGCCGTCCGGCGCGTACCAGGCGAACGTGATGACCCACTGACCTCCGTCCGGGACGCGGCGGCGGATGAGCAAGGCGTACTCCCACTTGACCATGTGGACATTATGCGGACCGAATCACCCGTTCGGTGGTCCGGCGGCACGAACCGGGCGGCGGGTACGCGAGGGCCGCCGGCGGAAATGCTGAAGACCCCCGTTCGGGTGCCGAATGGGAGCATGACGGGTGCTGTCGCGCCCCGGTCCACGTCCGCTGGAGGCACGGCCGCGATGGTCCTGGTCGACGAGGTGCTCTACGAGAGCGAGCGCACCCTCGTGACGCGCCGTGCCACGGACCGGATCGTGTTCAAACGGCTGCGCGGCCCGGGTGCGCAGGAGCGGGCCCGGCACGAGCGCGCGATGCTGGAACGCGCGGCCGGCGTGCCCGGCGTGCCCGCGCTCGCGCCACCCGGCGATGGCGACGGCGACGTGCTGGCGCTCGCGGACACCGACGGCGGCCGGACGCTCGGCTCCCTGGTCGCGGCCGGGCCGCTGCCGATGCCGGACGCGCTGCGCCTGGCCACCGGCCTGGCCGCCACGCTGGCCGGCCTGCACCGGCGCGGCATCCTGCACCGCGACATCACGCCCACGAACGTGCTGCTCGGCCCGGACGGCACGCCCACGCTGATCGACTTCGGGCTGGCCACCGCGCAGGTGGAGGGCCCGGACGCGGGCCGGCTGGTCGGCACGCTCGCCTACGTGGCGCCGGAGCAGACCGGCCGGACCGGGCGCGGCGTGGACCAGCGCGCCGACCTCTACGGGCTGGGCGCGACGCTCTACGCGGCGCTGACCGCCCGCCCGCCGTTCGGCGAGGACGACCCGCTGCGGCTGGTGCACGACATCCTGGTGGTGATGCCGGAGGAGCCGGCCGTGCTGAACGAGCACGTGCCGATCGTGCTCTCCTCGATCGTGATGCGGCTGCTGGAGAAGGAGCCGGACCATCGCTACCAGAGCGCGGAAGGGCTGGCGCACGACCTGGAGCGGGTGGCGCGGCGTGAGCTGACCGGCTTCACGCTCGGCGAACGCGACTTCCCGGCCCGCCTGGTGGCGCCGCCCCGGCCGGTCGGGCGGGTCGCGGAGATCGCCGCGCTGCGCACGGCCGTGACCTCGGGCGTGCCGCTGATCACCATCGGCGGGTCACCCGGTCTCGGCCGGACCAGCCTGCTGGCCGAGGTGCGGTCGCTGGCCGAGGACGCGGGCGCGCGGTACGTCGGCGGCCGGTGCGACCCGCGGCACGCGGACACCGACGGGGACGGGCTGCGCGAGGCGCTGAGCGCGCTGGGCGGGCTGCTGCTGACCGAGCCGGAGGCGGTGCTGTCCGGCACGCGGGACCGGCTCCGGCACGCGCTCGGCGAGCACGCCCCGGTCGTCTCCGCGCTGGTGCCCGAGTTCGGCGTGGTGCTGAGCGACGACACCGCGCCGGGTGTGTTGCCCCGGCTGGACCCGGCTCAGGTGGAGAGCGCGCTGGTGCAGGTCACCGGCGCGCTGCTGCGGGCGGTGGTCGCCGAGTCGTACCCGCTGGTGCTGGCCCTGGATGATTTTCACCTGGCACCGCGGATCGCGGCGCGCTCGGTCGAGGCGCTGGTGACGGCGGACCCGGTGCCGGGACTGACGCTGGTGGTCACGCACCGCGACACCGCGCCGGTGCTGACCGACGCGAGCGTCGAGACGCTGCGGCTGCGGCTCGGCGTGCTGCCGCTGGACGCGGTCACGCAGTTGGTCACGGACGTGCTGCGGGTGCCGGTGAGCGACCCGGCCGGGCTGGCCGCGGCCGTGCACGAGCGCACCGGCGGCCTCCCCGCGGAGGTGCTGGCGCTGCTCAACGAGCTGCGGACGACCGGCACGCTGCGGGTCGGCCCGGACGGCTGGGTGTGGGACGCGGCGGCGCTGCACCGGCACCTCGGCGAGGCGGACACCGGCCGGCGGCTGGTGGACCGGGTCGCGGGGCTGCCGGACCGGACCCGCGCGCCGCTGCTGGCGCTGGCCTGCCTCGGCGGGGAGGCGACGCCGGAACTGCTCGGCGCCGCGTGCGGGCAGCCGGCCGGCGAGGCCCTGGAGGCGCTCGCACCGGCGCTGGACGACGGGCTGGCCGTGTTCGCCGGCGAGACCGTGCGGGTCCGCCACCGGGTCCGGCAGGCGCTGGGGAACGAACCGGACACGGTACGACCGGCGATCGCGCGCCGGCTGGCGGAGACGCCCGCGTACCGGGGCGTGGCCGCGGAGGTGTTCCTGGCCGCGGGCGCGCCGGCCGCCCCGGACCGGGAGCTGGCCGCGACGCTGTTCACCGAGGCCGCGGAGGCGAGCCGGGTGCTGGACCCGGAGCGCTCCGAGCGGTTCCTCGCCGCGGCCATCGGCGTCGCCGACGGCACCGACCCGCTCGCGCTGCTCATGCTGCACGTCCACCGGCACGCCGCGCTCTGCCGGCTGGGGCGGCTGGAGGAGGGCGACGAGGAGTACCGGTACATCGAGGAGAACTGCCCGGACCCGGTCGGCCGGGTGCCCAGCGCGTGCGTGCAGATCGGCGCGCTGAACCGCCGGATCCGGTTCGCGGACGCGCTGGAGCTCGGCGCCGACCTGCTCGACCGGATCGGCGTGCCGGTCGTCCGGTCGGCGGAGGAGGCGCGCCCGGTGGCCGAGGCGGGCATGGAGCGGCTGGCCTGGTGGGCGGCGACGCTGCCGGAGAATGGCGATCCGCGGCCGGAGAACCGGGGCCGCGCGCACCAGGCGCGGGCCGAGCTGATCAACGCACTGATGCCGAACGCGCTGTTCGCCGGGCCGATGGTGATGGCGTGGCTGCAGGTCACCGCGCACCGGCTGTGGCTGACCGACGGCCCGGCCGAGCGGCTCGCCGGACCGGTGGCCGCGGGCGGGTTCGGGCTGATCGCCGCGCGCGAGGACTACCACAGCGGCTACCGGATCGTCCGGCACCTGCTGGCCGAGGCGGAGCGGCGCGGGTGGGAGCGGACCGCCGCGGAGCTGCGGTTCGTCTTCATCACCTGGGCCGGTCACTGGCACGAGCGGCTGGAGGACCTGCTCCCGGTCGCACGCACCGCGTTCGCCGGGCTGGTGCGCGCCGGCTCGACCACCCAGGCCGGGCTGGCCTGCAGTGGACTGGCCGCGTACGTGCTGGACAGCGGCTCGCTCGGGGCGCTGGACGAGCAGGTCACGTCCGCGCTCGGGTACGCGCGGCGCACCGGGCACGCGCAGGCGGGGCTGATCCAGTCCGCGTACCGCCGGTTCGGGTGCGCGATGCGGGACGAGCCGGCCGAGGACTTCGACGAGGCCGCGGTGGCCGGGAACGCCCCGGCCGCGCACACCGCGCAGGCGCTGCGCGGGCTGGCCGCGCTGATCACCGGCGACCGGGAGACGGCCCGGGCCGCGGCCGCGGCGGCCGTCGCGCTGCTGCCCCGCAACCCCGGTTTCTACCTGGTCACCACCACCCGGCTGCTGAGCGTGCTGACCGGCGTCGACGTGGACGGCGGCGCGGCGTGGCTGGCCGAGCGGGCCCGGGACTCGCCCGGCAACTTCTCCCACCTGGCCGCGCTGGCCGCGGCGGAACGGGCGCGCCGGGACGGCGACCGGTGGGCGGCCACGGCCGCGTTCGACACGGCGCTCCGCGAGGTGAGCCGCCGGCGGCGCCCCTGGCACTACGCGGTGATCGCGGAGCGGGCGGCCGAGTTCCAGCTCGCGGAGGGGAACGAGTACGCCGGCAACGGGCTGCTCGGGCTGGCCCGGGACGCGTACGTGGAGTGGGGCGCCACCGCGAAGGCCCGCGCGCTGGAGGCCGAGCACCAGTGGCTGCGCGGCCGGCGCGCCGACCCGGACCGGCTGCACAGCGGCAGCGCCTCGCCGGGCAGCGGCCTCAACAACACGGACATCGACCTGGTCGGCGTGCTGGACGCGACGCGCACGCTGAGCTCGGAGACGCGGGTCGGCGCGCTGCGCGAGCGGGTCGACGAGGTGCTGCGCGCGCTGACCGGCGCCACCGACGTGACGCTGCTGGTCACGTCCGACACCGACTCCGGCCCGCGCTCCGTGGTCCGGTACGTGCGCCGCACGCGCGCGCCCGTGGTCAGCGAGGACGCGGTGCGCGACGACCGGTTCGCCCGCGACCCGTACTTCGCCGGCGTGGCCCGGTGCGCGCTGCTGGCCGTCCCGGTGGTGGCGCGCGGCGAGAACATCGCGGTGCTGATCCTGGAGAACCGGAGCAGCCGTAACGCGTTCACCGCGGACCGGCTGGACGCGGTACGCCTGGTCACCGGCCAGCTCGCGGTGTCGCTGGAGAACGCGCAGCTCTACGCGTCGCTGGAGGCGAAGATCGCGGACCGGACGCGGGAGCTGGAGGAGGCGAACCGGCGGCTGGAACAGCTGGCCGTCACCGATCCGCTGACCGGCCTGACCAACCGCCGCCGGATGGACGCGCTGCTGGAGAACGAGTGGCGGCGGGCGACCCGGCCCCGGCACCCGCTGTCCATCGCGATGATCGACATCGACCACTTCAAGGGGTACAACGACCACTACGGCCACCAGGGCGGCGACCGCTGCCTGACCGCGGTCGCCGCGGTGGTGGCCGCCAGCGTGCGCTCGACCGACCACGTGGCCCGGTACGGCGGCGAGGAGTTCTGCATCATCCTGCCGGAGACGCCGCTCGCCGAGGCATTGGTGGTGGCCGAACGCGTACGGTCCGCGGTCGAGGGACTGCGCGAGGCGCACCCGCTCTCCCCGCACGGCGTGGTCACCGTCAGCATCGGCGTGGCCGCCGCGCTCCCCCGCCCGGACGTGCAGGTGGACACGCTGGTGAAGCTGGCCGACGAGTGCCTCTACGACGCCAAGCGGTCCGGCCGGAACCGGGTCTCCGCCGCGTGATCCCACCGCTCCGGAGCGCGCTGACAGAGATCCGATAGTGGTGTATGGGCCGGTCGCGGGGCGTGTGGGCGATCGCATGACGCACCGGGTGGCAACTCACTGGTTTCGTCCGGGTACGGTCCACTTCGTGTCCGACACCCCGCAGCGCGAGATCGCCGGCCGCTACCGACTCCTCCGCCCCCTCGGCCAGGGCGCCATGGGCCGTGTCTGGCTGGCCCGCGACGAGATGCTGGAACGCGACGTCGCGCTGAAGGAGATCGTGCCCCCGGCCGGGCTGACCGGCGACGAGGTGCAGGAGCTCCGGGAGCGCGCGCTGCGCGAGGCGCGCGCCATCGCGAAGGTGAGCCAGAGCAACGTGGTCCGCATCTTCGACGTGCTCCGCACGGGCGAGGAGCCGTGGATCGTGATGGAGTACGTACCGTCGTCGTCCCTGCAGAAGGAGATCGCGACGAACGGGCCCATCTCGCCGGCCCGGGCCGCGGAGATCGGGCTGCGGGTGCTGGGCGCGCTGCGGGCCGCCCACGCGGTCGGCGTGCTGCACCGGGACGTGAAGCCGGCCAACGTGCTGCTCGGCGCGGACGGCCGGGTGGTGCTGACCGACTTCGGCCTGGCCACCGCCACGGACGACCCCGGCATGACGCGCACCGGCGTGGTGATGGGCTCGCCCGCCTACCTGGCGCCGGAGCGGGCCACCGGCGGGCAGGTCGGCGCGTCCGCGGACCTGTGGTCGCTGGGCGCCTCGCTCTACGCCGCCGTGGAGGGGCGCGCGCCGTACACCCGGCCGTCCTCCATAGCCACGCTGGCCGCGCTCGCCACCGAGCTGCCGCCGATGCCGCAGAACGCGGGCCCGCTGCTGCCCGCGCTGGAGGGCCTGCTGCGCCGCGACCCCGCGCGCCGGGTCGACGCGTACGAGGCGGAGCGGCTGCTGCGGCACGCGCTGTCCGGCGCGCCCGCGCACGCCGGCGCCGGGATGCCGTCCGGCACCTGGGCGGCGGCCTCGGGCCCGGCCGCGTCCGGCGCGAACGCCGCGTCCCCGTCCGCGCACCAGCAGGCCGTGCCGGTCGGCACGCTCTCCCGGGCCCGGCACCGGCACGCGGCACCGACCACGATGCTGCCGACCGCGACCACCCGCCCGGACGGCGGCCCGACCGTGGAGATCCCGCCGAGCCCGTCCGTGCCGCTGCCGCCGTACCAGGACCCGCGCCCGCGCTCACGCGGCGAGTACGGCTCGCTCTACCTGCTGATCGGCGCCCTGGTGGTGGTGCTGATCCTGGCCGTGATCCTCGGCATGCGCGTGTTCAACCCGCCGTCCGGTGTGGACATCCGCAACGAGCCCGAGTTCACGCTGCCCACCGTGACCACGACCGCGCCGCGCTCCGCCACGCCGGCCCCGCCGTCGCCCACGCCCAGCCGCACCCGTACCGCGCCGACCACCGCGCCGCCGGTCCCGCCCTCCGCCGCGCCGCAGGTGATCACGCCGGTGGCCGCGGACCGCTCGCTGGTCAACGTGGGCAGCAACCGGTGCTTCGCGGTGCCGGGGAGCAACCCGGCCGCGCCCGAGCCCATCCACATCTGGGACTGCGACGGCACACCCGGCACCAAGTTCACGCTGCCCGGCACCGGCGCGCTTCAGGTACTCGGCGGCTGCGTACAGGCGGACAGCCCGAACATCGGCAGTCAGCTGCACGTGCGGCCGTGCACCGGCGACCTGTCCCAGACGTTCGGCCTCAGCGACGCGGGCGACCTGATCAGCATCCAGACCGGCAAGTGCCTGGACGTGACCGGCGGCGGCACCACCAACGGCGTGCCGATCCAGATCCACGACTGCAACGGCACGCCGGCGCAGAAGTGGGCGCTCAGCTGAGCGGCTCGTCCGCCCGCCACCGCCGCTCGAAGACGATGCGGTGGCGGTCGCCGGGCAGCACGTTCACCGTGCACTGCACCGGCCGGTCGTCCGCGGTGTAGCCGGTGTCGTAATGCACCGCGACCGGCGTGCCCGGCCCGAGCCCGAGCCGCCGGATCTCGTCCGGCGTCGGCATGCGGACGAAGATCTCGTCCACCGCGCGCTCCTGCCGGTGGCCGAGGTCCGCCAGCACCCGGTCGGTGCCGCGCGGGATGTAGGCCGGCGACATGATCTCGGAGTCCTTGATCAGGTCGAGCGGGAAGTGCGAGTCGTTGATGTTGACCGGCTCACCGTTGATGAACCGCACCCGCCGCCGGATCACGATCGTCGCGCCCGCCTTCACCCGCAGCCGCTCCGCCAGGTCCGGCGCGGCCTGCGCCAGCGCCACCTCGATGTGCATGCTCGGCACCCGGCCCTCGTCGCTGATCTGCTGCGAGAACCGGTCCATCGTGGACCCGTCGGGCATCGGCCGGGACTTCTCCTGCGGCCGGTAGAGCATCCGCTCCCACTCCCGCACGAAGTAGCCGTGCGGCCGCCGCGCCACGATCAGCCCTTCGGACACCAGCACACCCAGGCCGCTGCGCACGGTCTGCCGCACCACCCCGAACTGCTCGGCGATCTCGTGCTCGGTCGGCAGCCGCACCCCGGGCGCCAGCTCCCCCGACGCGATCTTGTCCCGGTAGACGGCAGCGATGCGCCGATAGGCCGGCTCCATACCCCTCCTCAGATCGTCTAGACAATCTAAGCGCGTCCGCTCGCGCGGTCCAGCAGCCGTCGCGTCGCGTCCGATTCCGGCGTGGTCGCCGAGCCGGCCACGGGCCCCGCTTTCCCGCTTCCGGCGTGGTCGCGGCCCGCATGCTCCCGCGGGCCAACCTCGCGGCGGCTCCGCCGCCGCTCCGCCGCCGCATCGGAGCCGGTCCCGCCGCTGGTCACCACGAACCCCCGCGAGCGCGCCGGCACCCCTCGTCCCGGCCGCGCCGACCGGTCCTTGACCCGCCGCACTGTCTACCCACATCATATTGTCTAGTCAATCTGACCTGGAGGCGTTGTGGACGTACGGGAAATGACGGATGACCTGGCCACGCTGGTCACGGTGGAGTCGCCGTCGGTCGACGAGCGGGCGCTGGCCGCCAGCGCGCACGTGGTCGCCGCGCTGGGGACGCGGCTGCTCGGCACCGCGCCGGGCCGGCACGGCCACCACCTGGTGTGGCGGCACGGGCCGACCCGGGTGCTGGTCGCCGGCCACCACGACACGGTGTGGCCGGTCGGCACGCTCGACCGCTGGCCGTTCACCATCGACGGCGACCGCGCCACCGGCCCCGGCGTCTTCGACATGAAGGCCGGCCTGGTCCAGCTCTTCCACGGGCTGAGCACGCTCGGCTCGCTGGACGGCGTCACGGTGGTCGTCAACGCGGACGAGGAGATCGGCTCGATCGGCTCGCGCGACCTGATCCACCGCGCCGCCGAGGGCGCCCGCGCCGCGCTGATCTGCGAGCCCAGCGCCACCGGCGGCGCACTCAAGACCGCGCGCAAGGGCATCGCCCGCTTCCGCGTCGAGGTCACCGGCCGCGCGGCGCACGCCGGGCTGGAGCCGCACCTCGGTGTGAACGCCGCCGTCGAGCTGGCGCACCAGACGCTCGCCGTCGCCGCGCTCGGCCGCGGCGACACCACCGTCACGCCCACCCTCGCCACCGCCGGCACCAGCGACAACACGGTTCCGGCCGGTGCGGCGCTGACCATCGACATGCGCGGGTTCGACCCGGCCGAGTTCACCCGCGTGGCGGGTGCGCTGCGCGCGCTCCGGCCGGTCCTCCCGGGTGCTGCGGTCACGGTCACCGGCGGCGTCTCCCGGCCCCCGATGCCGCCGGGCGCGTCCGCGGACCTGCACCGGCTGGCGCACGGCGCGGCCACCGCGCTGGGACAGTCCCCGCTCCCCGGCGTCGCGGTGGGCGGAGCCTCGGACGGCAACCTGACGGCCGCGCGCGGCGTACCCACGCTGGACGGGCTGGGCGCGGTCGGCGGCAACGCGCACGCGGAGGGCGAGTGGGTGGATCTCTCGGCGATGCCGGCCCGGGCGGCGCTGCTGACCCGGTTGATCTCCGACATCCTCGCCCGCGGGTGAAGCCATACCGTACCGTCGCGATCACGCAGCGTTTTTTCCCGTACCGGCGTGAACCTCGGCACATCCGCGCTCGTTTCCGATGCGGATTTCGGCCTAGAAGGGTTCGACGCTGTGCCTCAGATGAGCCTCCGGAGACTGGCCGATGCCGGCCGCGGCGCCACCGGCATCGTCCTCACAGGACTTGCGATCGTCACGATGACCGCCGCCACCGTGAGCTGGGGCGTGGCGATCGCCGCCAACAACGAAGACCTCACCGGCGGTACGGTCGACGACCACCAGCTCGCCGCCATCCTGGACGCCGCCCACTCCTGCCCGATGCTCTCCTCGCACCGGATCGCCGGCCAGCTCATGGCCGAGTCCGGGCTGAACGAGAGCGCCACCGCCACCGAGTCCGGCGGCACCGGCCTGGCCGGCCTGGACGACGCCGACTGGAAGCAGTGGGCGCCGTGGCCGGACGCGGCCCGCACCGACACCCAGGCGACCGTGCTCGCCATGGCCCACAAGATGTGCGCGCTCAGCGGCGAGCTGCGGCTGGCCGGCGTCACCGGCGACTCGTGGCGGCTGTCGCTGGCCGCGTACCGGTCCGGCACCGAGGCCGTGGTGGCCGCGAAGGACGTGCCCGAGGCCGCCACCGACTACGTCGACCGCGCCACCGGTTACGCGTCCTACTACGAGAAGCTTCCGCAGTTCGCCGGCGCGGGCGCCGCGGCCGCCGAGATCAACGGTGCCATGGCCGACCCGATGGCGCTGCCGGAGGAGTACGTGGACCTGGTCGCCACCGCGGGCAAGCGCTGCCCGGAGATCGACGCCGCGACCGTGGCCGGCACGCTGATGGCCTCCTCCGCGTTCAACCCCAGCCGGCTCGGCGCCGCCGGGCGCGAGGGCATCGCGCAGTTCCGCGACGACGTGTGGGAGAAGTACGGACCGAAGGGCGCCTCCGCCTGGGAGCCGTCCGTGGCCGTCCCCGCGGTCGGCACCGTGCTGTGCATCCTGGTCGGCGAACTGTCCGGCGTCGAGGGCGATCCGTACCAGCTGGCGCTCGCCGCGTTCCACTCCGGCCCGGACACGGTCCGCCGCGCCGGTGGCATCCCGGACGCGATGGCCCGCGCACACCTGGAGAAGGTGGCGCACTACACGTCGTACTACCGGCTGGACACCCGCATCGGCGGCACGCCCGGGTCCGCCTCGCCGTCCCCGTCCCCCTCGCCGTCCGCGCCGGCCGCCACCGCCTCCCCGACCCCGGCCGCGCCCACCGGCGCCCCCGCCGCCCCGGCGAAGCCGGACCAGCCGGTCCGCTTCGACTACCCGAGCTTCTCCGCCACCGGCGGCCTGAAGCTCAACGGCAACGCCCAGGCGAACGGCGGCCGGCTGGCCCTGACCAGCGGCACCAACCAGGTCGGCAGCGCGTACGCGACCACCGCCGTCGACCCGTCCGCGTCGTTCAGCACCACGTTCACCGCGGTGATCAGCCAGCCGACCGACGGCATGGCGTTCCTGCTGCAGAGCGCCGGGACGAGCGCGATCGCGGCCGGCACCGGCGGCTCCATGGGCTACGGCGGCGTCAGCCCAAGCATCGCGGTCGAGTTCGACACCTGGGACAACGCACCCGACGGCTACGACCCGGCCGGTCAGCAGCACATCGGCATCATGGCCGACGGCGACTACAAGAACCACCTGGCCTGGGCCGACCCGCACTTCGACATGCGGTTCGGCACCCCGTTCACGGTGTGGGTCGACTACGACGCCGGCGCCAAGAAGCTGTCCGTCTACGCCAGCCAGGGCGGCGGCAAGCCCGGGTCGGCGATGGTCACCCACTCCATCGACCTGGCGGCGAAGTTCGGCGCCGCGAAGGTCTACGCCGGGTTCGCCGGCGCGACCGGTAACACGAACCTGACGGACTCCAGCGAGGCCGTGTTGAACTGGACTTTCACCGAGAAGTAGGACTGTGACCGGCCCGGCGGCGTGCCATCATCGTCGTCGTGCCGGTCACCCGCCGTACCGTCCTCCGATCCGCTCTTCTGACGGGCGCGGCCGCCGGCCTCGGTGGCTGCGCCCGTCCCGCCCCTCCCGCCACGACGGCGGCGCCGGGCACCTGGGTCGTCCCCTCCGCCGCCCCGTCCGTTGCCGCCCCGCCGTCTCCCACGTCCGCGCCCGCTCCCGCGCCCACCGCCGACGCCGCGCTCGAGGCGGTGCTGACCACCCACCTGTCGCCCACCCGCGACAACCCCCACCATCCCGGGTACGCCGGCGCGGTGGCGCTGGCCTGGCGGGACGGGCTGCCGCTGGCCGGCGCCACGGTCGGTGACGCGCTGCGCTACCGGGCCGGCCCGGTCGAGCTGCCCGCCGCCGACCGCGTCCCGATGCGCCCCGACTCGATCTTCGATCTGGCGTCGATCACCAAGGTCTTCACCGCGATCCTCACGCTGCGCCTGGTCGACGCCGGGACGCTGGACCTGGACGTACCGCTGAGCCGGTTCCTCCCGGCGTTCACCACGCCCGACGTGACCGCCGCGATGCTGCTCACCCACACCGGCGGCATGCCGGTCTCG
This sequence comes from Catenuloplanes atrovinosus, assembly GCF_031458235.1. Classification (NCBI taxonomy): domain Bacteria; kingdom Bacillati; phylum Actinomycetota; class Actinomycetes; order Micromonosporales; family Micromonosporaceae; genus Catenuloplanes; species Catenuloplanes atrovinosus. The sequence continues at coordinate 6,389,205 of NZ_JAVDYB010000001.1, forward strand.
CCGCGCACCGCCGCCACGTTCGTGACGACGCCGCCGGTGGCCCCGCCCGGCACCGTCTTCCGCTACTCCGGCGTCGGCCCGATGGTGCTCGGCCACCTGATCGAGAAGCAGACCGGCATGCCGCTGGACCGGGCGCTGCGCGAGCACGTCACCGGCCCGCTCGGCCTCGCCGACACCGGCTACCTGCCACTGACCTGGGTGCGCGACGTGGACCGGATCGCCGCCACGGACGCGCGATCGTCCCGTGGCCTGCTGCGCGGGCGCGTCCACGACGACATCTGCGACACGCTCGGCGGCGTCGCCGGTCACGCCGGCGTCTTCGCCACCGCCGCGGACGTGGCCGTGATCGGCCAACTGCTGCTCGACGGCGGCACCTACCGCGGCACCCGCATCCTCTCCCCCGAGCTCGTCACCCGCCTGCGCACGAACGCGAACGAGAACGTGCCGGTCGCCGCCGGTGAGCGCCCCGGCCGTACCGCCGCCTACGGCCTCGGCGTGGTGCTGAACCAGCCGTGGTTCATGGGCCGTCTCTCCTCCCCCGGCACGTTCGGTCACACCGGCTTCAGCGGCACCTCGCTGCTGGTCGACCCGGTGCGCCGGCTGGTCGTGGTGCTGCTGACGAATCGCGCCCACCCGAACTGGTCCTGGGCCGAACCCGACCCGTACCGCGTCGCCGTTCATGACCTGGTTTCAGCTTTTTAGCCCCGGGTACCGACATACAGGTAGACAGATGAACGTGACGATTGCCGGAGGAGACTTTTCGATGGCAGGCAATGAGCACGAGGTCAACCGCAGCACCAAGAGCGGCCGTTTCGTCAAGCAGAGCACGGCGGAGCGCCAGCCCGACACCACCGTCACCGAGCAGGTCGGCGGCGACCACACCGGCGGCGACCGCGAGGTCAACCGCAGCGCCAGCACCGGCCGTTTCGTCCGCGAAACGACCGCCGAACTGCACCCCGCCACCACCGAGACCCAGCGAGTCTAGCTCCACTCGGGAGCAGGGCGCGGGCCGAATCTCGGCCCGCGCCCTTTCGCATTCCCGATTCACCGTCACCGCTTTCACGACGGAATGCGGTGACGGCAACCCCGGATCGCATACGACGCGCTTCTCATTCACGTCCGGCGTCCGCGGAATTCGCGCACACGGCCGTTGTCGCCACGCGGAAGAACCGATGCGCGGCCTCTCGCCGGCGAGGCTGGGCAGGTCATACGCGGCGAGGTCAGCCTCCGCCGGGAGACCATGACGATGACGCGAAGTCGCCACAACGAAAAGTCCCGGAATCGATGAGGTCGATTCCGGGACTTGAAGCTGGTGCGCCGCGTAGGACTTGAACCTACAACCCGCGGATTAAGAGTCCGCTGCTCTGCCAGTTGAGCTAGCGGCGCTCGTCGGCAACGGTGAGAACACTAGCACGGCCGTCAGGCGCACTTCCAATCGGTTAGCGGGGGACGGGCCGGACTGTGGCATACGCAACGTGACCGGTCGCGGCGAGGCTGCGGGGATTGCGATCGTCGGGCAGGATGGTGCCGTATCTCGGCAGGTCAGCGGATCTTCCGCCCCGAGACACACCGCATATCGGGGCATACATGAATAAAAGGATGGGCCGGATGAGGCGTACCGCGTTGGTGGCGGCGCTCGCGATCATGATGCCGCTGGCGCTGGCGGCCTGCGGCAGCGAGGACGAGCCGGCGGCGGAGGCCGCACCGTCGGCGGCATCGGTGCCGGCACCACCGGTCGCGACCTCGACGGTGCCCGCGGTGCCGCTGAAGCTGGAGGTCACGCCGAAGGACAAGGCGAGGAACCAGCCGGCGAGCGTGGAGATCGGTACGACCGTGGCCGGCGGCACGGTGGAGACCGTCACCCTGGTGGACGGCGCGGGCCGGCAGGTCGCGGGCTCGATGCGCGCGGACGGCACGTCCTGGGTGCCGGCGAAGACGCTGTCGTTCGGCGCGTCCTACACCGCGACCGTGACCGCCAAGAGCCCGGCCGGCGAGTCGATCACGCAGACCACCAGCTTCTCGACGATGGGCCGGCCCGGCAAGGAGACCGGCACCGGGCTGTACATGTTCGACGGCCACACGTACGGCGTGGCCATGCCGGTCGTGGTCGAGTTCATCCCGGGCGTACCGGAGAGTCATCGGGCGGCGGTGGAGAAGCGCCTGTTCGTGCAGACCGACCCGCCACAGCCGGGCGTGTGGTCGTGGGTGAAGGGCGGCACCCAGGCGTACTACCGGGCACCCGAGTTCTGGCAGCCGGGCACCAAGCTGACCGTCCGGATAGGGATCGGCGGCCTGGAGACCGCGCCGGGCACCTATGGGAACACGGACCGCACCGCGACCGCGGAGATCGGGCGCAAGCTCGAGATGAGGGTCGACAACTCGGACAAGCAGATGAAGGTGTACGAGGACGGCACGCTCACCCGCACCTTCCCGGTCAGCCTCGGCCGGAAGAAGATGCCGTCGGCCAGCGGCGTGATGGTCGTGATGGAGAAGAAGGAACAGACCGTCTTCGACACGTACGAGCAGTTCGGCCCGGTCGAGGGTTACCGGGTGGACGTGGAGTTCGCGCAGCGGCTGACCTGGAGCGGCCAGTTCATCCACGCGGCGCCCTGGTCGAACGCGTCGCAGGGCCGGGAGAACGTCTCGCACGGCTGCGTCAACGTCTCCCAGGAGGGCGGCGAGTGGCTGTTCGGCAAGACGCTGATCGGCGATCCGGTGACGGTGACCGGCACCGAGGAGAAGCTCACCGAGGGCAACGGCTGGACCGCCTGGAACGTGAGTTGGGCGGACTTCATGAAGGGTTCCGCGCTGCCGATTCCGGACAGTCTGCGCACCGCCACGCCGTCCCCCGCCAACAGCCCGTCTTGAGATCCGGCGGGGCGACCAGCCGCGATGACCATGTGTAACTGATCGCCCCGCCATTACGTTGCTGTCCCGACGGTCGGTTCGTCCGTTCGGCTCTGTGTGATCATGTCTGCCCCGGGTATCTTTACGGGCCTGGTGGGCGGTGCGACGCCGCACTTCCCGCCGCCCGAAGGGCCCGGCCGCCACGTGTCTCCTCTGCACGGGGTGCAACCGAGGCCCGCCGTTCCACGTGTTCAAGGCAGCAAGTGGCGTCGGGATCGAGACCTGGGGTTAGGGGACAATGCACGCTACCCGTTCCGAGCGGGCACCTTGGGGTGTGCCCGGCTCACGTATGGGGCGTCGCGCGTTCGGCGCGCTCGCCCTCGCCGGGGTCATAGGCTTCGGCACCGCCTGCAGCGGCGACTCGTCGCCCACCTGGCAGAGCAACGATGCCGGGGCCTCCGCGGCTCCGGCGGCGACGAGCGAGAGCCCGGTGCCGATCGGCGCGACGCTCAAGTCGCCGGCCGAGGGCAGCAAGGACGCGCCGATCACCACCGACATCTCGTTCGACCTGGTCAATGCCGTCTCCGGCACGGTCACGGTGACGAACGGGAAGGGCGAGGAGGTGCCGGGCAAGCTGTCCGACGACTCCAAGACCTGGGTGCCGGACAAGAAGCTGGCGTACGGCACGACCTACACCGCGGAGTACACCGGCACCGACTCGGCGGGCCGGACCGGCACGATGACCGGCACGTTCACCACGATGGGCGAGCCGAAGAACACGGTACGCACGGTCAGCTTCATGGGCGACGGCGCGGTCGTGGGCGTCGGCATGCCGCTGATGCTGTCGTTCAGCCGGGAGATCCCGGAGGAGTACCGCGACGAGGTCGAGAAGCACCTGACCGTCACGACCGACCCGCCGCAGGACGGCTCCTGGGGCTGGCTGAGTTCCGACTCGATCCAGTACCGCCCGGTGGAGTACTGGAAGGCCGGCACGAAGATCACCTACGGCGTCGACCACGCCGGCCTGGAGATGGGCGACGGCTGGTACGGCAAGACCGACTACGAGGTCAACGTCGAGATCGGCTCCCAGCTCATCATGGAGGTCGACAACAAGACCAAGCACATGACCGTGATCAAGGACGGCAAGAAGGTCAAGGACTTCCCGGTCAGCCTGGGCCAGCCGAAGTTCCCCTCGGTCAGCGGCACCATGCTGATCATGGAGAAGCTCCGCAAGACGGTCTTCGACACGTACGGCCAGTTCAGCGACGAGGACGCGTACCGGGTCGACGTCGAGTACGCGCAGCGCCTCACCTGGGGCGGCCAGTTCATCCACGCCGCACCCTGGTCGAGCGCCGCCCAGGGCCGGGAGAACGTCTCGCACGGCTGCGTCAACGTCTCCCAGGACGCCGGCAAGTGGCTCTTCGAGCAGACCAAGCTCGGTGACCCGGTCGTCGTCAAGGGCACCGGGGTGCCGCTGGTCAACGGCGACGGCTGGACCGTCTGGAACATGAGCTACGACGAGTTCACGAAGCTCAGCGCGCTCGCCTGACGGTGGAGGCCCCGGGTCGGCCCCGGGGCCTCCGCCGATTGGAAGCGCGGCCGAGCCGCGTGTTAAGGTGCTCCCCGTTGCCGACGAGCGCCGCTAGCTCAACTGGCAGAGCAGCGGACTCTTAATCCGCGGGTTGTAGGTTCAAGTCCTACGCGGCGCACAGGTGTCATTCGACGAACGGGACGGTCCGCAGCCCCGTCCGGCCCTCCGCACCGGTGGTGATCAGGCCCTGGTCGTCGACCGTGATGACCTTCCACCGGCCGTGCAGCTCGAACAGGCCGGTGTCGCCCGCCGGCACCACTCGCCAGCTGTGCTCGGCGCGGCCGGGGACGCACACCTCCAGCTTCACGAGCCGGAACGGGCTGTCCGCGGCGCAGTAGTCCTCACCCGGGTTCTCGCTCCAGAGCGGCGGCCCGATGACGACACTGTTCGCCTCCTCCGTCTCCGCGGGCCGCAGCGTCATCATCGTGTTCTCGTTCCGCTCGGTGCCGGTGAACTCCAGCGCGCCGCGGAGACGGATCTCGAGGAAGCTGTTCCTGTCGTCGTCCGCCACGTCGATGACGACGGGCTCGCCGATGACGATGCCGGCGTCCTCGAGCTGCGAGACGTCCGACAGGACGGGGGCTTGCGGCTCAGCCGCCGCGGCGCTCCCGGCGGTGGTGGCGACCGACAGGGCGACGGCGGCCACGCCGAGGCTGACGATGCGAGAGTGACGCATGTGTGACTCCTTTCGATGTCTACCTATATAGACGGACGAGAAGCACATCGGTTGCCACCGAAAAGATCACAGTCACGCCCTGGCAGATCAGAACGGGCGGCGACGGCGTCACGTAAGGCTCAGCTTCACGGTCGCACCGCCGATGGCGGCGGCATGACGCGTTTGCCCGTGGGCTCGGGTTTCAGCAGGTCGCACGACTCCGCCGCCGCCGGCGCGGAGGCCGCCCGGGCGGCCCTCGCCGGCCTGGACGGTGCGGAGCCGGGCCTGGTCATCGTCTGTGCCGCCATCCGGTACGACCACGCCGCCCTGCTCGCCGCGGTACGGGAGATCACCGGTGACACGCCGCTGATCGGGGCCAGCACCTCCGGCCAACTCGTCGACGGCGACTACCTGCCGCCCGGCGAGTCGGTGAGCGTGCTGGTCCTCGGCGCGGGCGTCTACACCTTCGGCGCCGCCGTGACCACCGGGATCGGCGCGGACGTCGTCGCCGCGGGCCGTGACCTGGCCCGCCGCGCACTGGAGGCGGCCGGCGACGGCCGGACCCCGCACAGCGCGCTGCTGGTCCTCGCCGACGGCATGGCGGGCGACATGCAGGCCATGCTCGGCGGCATGTACCGGGTCACCGGCGCCCGCGTTCCGGTGGTCGGTGGCGCCGCCGCCGACGACCGCAGCTTCGCCGGCACCTCGGTGTTCTTCGGCGACCGGGTGCTGAGCGACGCCGCCGTCGCCGTGTGGATCGGCTCCGACCATCCGCTGCACGTGGTCTCCGGCCACGGCTGGCGGCCGCTGACCCTGCCGATGCTGGTCACCCGCGTGAACGGGCTGGTGGTCGAGGAGATCGACGGTCGTCCGGCGGCCGAGGTGTTCACCGAGATCGTGCGGAAGGACTCGACCGCGCGGGCGGAGTACCACGAGGGCGCCTGGGAGGGGTGGCACACCGGGCACTCGTTCGGCCTGATCGAGCCGGACGGCACGCAGCTCATCCGCGGCGGCTTCATCGACGAGGCGGGCGCGCTGCGCACCTTCCTGCCGCTGCCCGAGTACTGCGCCGTGCAGGTGGTCTCCGCCGACCAGGACGACCTGCTCAACGCGAGCGAGGGCGTGGTGGACGACGCCCTGGAGGGTCTCGCCGCGCCGGCCGTGATGCTGACGTTCAGCTGCGTCGCCCGCAGCGACCTGCTCAGCACGCGCGCCCCCGAGGAGGCCGCCCGGCTGCACGGGGCCGCGGCAGGCCGGGTCTCCCTGTTCGGCTTCTACACGTACGGGGAGTTCGCCCGGAGCGTCGGCGTCGCCGGCTACCACAACGCCACCATCGCGGCGCTCGCGCTCTGACCCGGACGACCGCACCAGGACCCCGAGGGGAGCCGCATGCCCGCCACCCAGCACCAGGTCGATCAGCTCCGCGCGGAGTTGGCCGCGGCCGTGGCCGCCACCAGCGATGCGTACCGGCAGAGCTCACGCCTGATCCGGGTGCTGACCGTGCTCGGCCAGCCGTCGTCGCCGGCCGAACTGGTCGACGAGACGCTGTCCGTGCTGTCCCAGCTGTACGCCGCCGACGTGACCGCGATGGCCCGCGCGAGCGGCGGCCAGTTGCGCCTGACCAGCGCCTGCGGCATCCCCGAGGGCGACCCCGCGTACGTCGAGGGATGGCCGCTGGCCGGCGGCGCGGCGGAGGCGCTGAGCCTGGGCCGGGTGGTGGCGCGTAACGGCGACGCCCTGGAGGAGGCCGACCTGCCGCCGTCGATGGCCGGCCTGGCCGCCGCGTCCGCGGTGTGGGTGCCGGTCGGCGAGGCGGGCGCCGGTGCCGAGCTGCTGGTCATGTACCGGATCAGCCCGGGCGGCTTCCCGGGCGTGGACCTGCCGGTGCTGGCCTCGGTGGCGGCCCGGCTCGGGCTGGCCGTGGCGGACCGCCGCCGCGGCGCCGCGGTGGAGAGCCTGGCCACCTTCGGGCACCGGCTGACCAGCCGGCTGGACCTGCCGTCGCTGTTCGAGGAGGCGGCCCGCCTGCTGCCGCCGCTGGTCGACGCGGACGCCGCCGGGGTGGTGCGGGTCGAGGGGGACCACGCGTACCTGAAGGCGGCGACCACGACCGAGGGCATGCCGGAGGCCGACCGGCCCATCCAGGTCTCCGATCTGCCCGGCTGGCACGCCGTGCGGGCCGGGGAGATGTTCGCCGGGCATCTGGACCACCCGCGCCACGGCGGTTCGCTGCTCGCCATCCCGATCATGCGAGACGACGCGCTGGTGCTGGTGGTCTACGCGCACCGGGGCGAGCACCGCCCGTTCCGCCGGGACGCCGTCGACTCCGCGGCGATCTTCGCCACCTACGTCGGCGCCGCGATGTCCAACGCCGAGCTCTACCTGGCGCTGCGCAGCAGTGAGAACAGCCTGCGCCTGATCACCGACTCGATCAGCGACCTGATCGCGGTGGTCGACTGCACCGGCCGGTTCGTGTACGCCTCGCCGTCGCACGGCCGCGCGCTCGGCATCGCGCCGGAGCGTCTGCTGCGGCGCGAGGTGACCGGCCTCGTGCACCCGGACGACCGGGCCATCGTGGCCGCCGCGCTGGCCGGGCCGCCGGACGCCGCCACGGTGGAGTACCGGCTGCGTACCGGCGACGAGTCCTGGGTGTGGGTGGAGAGCGCGCTGCGCCCGGTGCCGGAGGACGGCACGCTCGTACTCTCGTCCCGGGTGATCGACGAGCGGCGGCGGCTCGAGGACGAGCTGCGCCGGCGCGCCACCCACGACCCGCTGACGGAGCTGGCCAACCGGGCCCTCACCGCGGAGCGGCTGGAGGCGGCGCTGAGCCGCGGCGACGACGACGGCGTGGGCCTGCTCTTCTGTGACCTGGACAAGTTCAAGGAGGTGAACGACCGGCTCGGCCACGAGGCCGGCGACGACCTGCTGATCCAGGTCGCCGACCGGCTGCGCGCCTGTGTCCGCCCGGCCGACCTGCTCGCCCGCTTCGGCGGCGACGAGTTCGTGATCCTGCTGGACGGCATCGCCGGCCTGGACGAGGTCACCGAGATCGGCAAGCGGGTGGTCCGCGCGCTCGAGGCCCCGTTCTGGCTGCACGGCGAGTGGGTGGACATCTCGGTGAGCGTCGGCGGCGTGCTCGGCGCCCGGGGCGTCGCCCAGTCGAGCAACCTGCTGCGCGACGCGGACGCGGCCATGTACGCCGCCAAGAACGCCGGCCGCGGCCGGGTCGAGGTGTTCGACGAGGACGCCTCGAAGCACAGCCTCGGCCGGCTCGAACTGCGCTCCGACCTCTCCCAGGCGCTGGCCCGCAACGAGCTGACCATCCACTACCAGCCGATCGTGGAGCTGGACGGCGGCCAGGTGGTCGGCTTCGAGGCGCTCTGCCGCTGGACCCACCCGCGCCGCGGCCCGATCCCGCCGGACGAGTTCATCCCGCTGGCCGAGGAGACCGGCGCGATCGTCGGCATCGGCGAGTGGGTGCTGGGCGAGGCCTGCCGGCGCCTGGTCGAGTGGCAGCGGCTGCGCGGCAACGAGCACCTGCGGATCAGCGTGAACCTGTCGCCGGTCCAGCTCGCGCAGCCGGACGCCGCGGCCCGGACGCTCGACGTCATCACCGCGGCCGGCGCCGTCCCGTCGGACGTCTGGCTGGAGATCACCGAGCACAGCTCGATCCGCCAGGACGTCACCGGGTTCGTCACCGCGCTGCGCGCGGCCGGGGTGCACTTCGCGCTGGACGACTTCGGCATGGCCTACTCGAACCTCAGCCACCTCAAGCGCCTGCCGGTGGAGATCCTCAAGATCGACAAGTCGTTCGTGGCCGGCCTGCCGGCGAAGGACACCGACCGGGGCATCGTCCGTGCGGTGCTGGCGATCGCCGACTCGCTCGGGCTCACCGTGGTCGCGGAGGGCATCGAGTCGGCGGACCAGCGGGCCGAGTTGCTGGCGCTCAACTGCCGGCAGGGCCAGGGCTACCTGTTCTCCCGCCCGATCACCCCGGAGGCGGCCACCGCCCTGCTCCGTGCGGGCACGCTGATCCTGGCCTGAAGATCGGAATTCATCGACCCGCTTCCGGCGGGCCGGTGCCCGCATGCCCGGAGCGGGCGCCGGTCGTCGCCGGCGCTCCTCCCTGCCGGTTCCGTGGCCGCACGGGTCTACTTCAGGTAGCCGTGGTTGTCGCAGGTGCGGCGCTGCTCGACGCAGTTCTTCGTGCGCGTGTTCATCACGTCGACGTCCCACATCACGAACGCGTCGCCGTGCATGGAGGAGGCGCTGCGCACGTCCTTGTCCGAGGCCAGGTAGTAGCCGGCCGCGCTGCCCTGCACGCCGTACTGGATGTCGAACGTGATCGCCGGGATCTTCACCGGGTGGCTGGCCGGGCAGGCGTTGTTCCAGCCGTGCGCGACGTGGTCCTTGTGGTTCGGGCTGTCCAGGTGCTTGCCGTCCCAGCAGTCCGGGAACTGCAGGATGTAGTGCAGGTACGCCTGCTTCTCGCAGATCGGCCAGTTGCCGTTGGTGCTCCGCGCGATCCCGTCCGCGTCGTGCCCCGGCTCCCAGTACGCGCAGTAGAACTGCCCAGTCGCGCCGCGCGGCGTCGGCGTCTTCTTCTTCGCGTCCCCGGCGATCATGCGCAGCCCGTTCGGCATCGGCAGCTGGCCCGCCGAGTCGCTCATCAGCGATCGGTAGTAGACGCGGAACCCGGTCGGCTCGGCCGGCTTGTCCGTGGCGGCGTCGTAGAGCGTCGGCACCCAGTACGACGAGTGGTCCTGCCGCGGCTCGCACGTGGTCGCCGTGAACCGCACCAGGTCGTCCGCGCCGGTCCCCGCGTCCACGCCCTCGTTGCCGAAGAACGAGTGCATGTGCGATGCGCCCGGCAGCCCCGGCGCGACGATCGGGTCGTCCGGCAGCGAGTGGCTGTACTCGCAGTCGGCCCGGAACTCCGGCAGGTTGCCGACGCCGGCCGGCACCGGCTCGTACGACAGCGCCTTGTACGCGGCGACCTGCGCGTTCCACGCCGCCTGGTCCACCGCGATCCACCCGGTCTTCGGCACCACCGGCTCCGGCGCCGCCGCGCCCCGCTCCGGCCCCGCCGTGCCCGGTTTCGACGCGTCCGCGGACGGCGAGGCCGGCGCCGACGGCGAGGCGGACGGCGACGCACTCGGCGCGCCCGAGGCCGCGGCCACCGCGGACGGCGCCACCGCGACCACGTCCGCCCGATCCGGCCCGGCCGACGCCTCGGCCAGCGACACGGCCGCCACCGCGACCGCGATCACGACGACGGCCACGCTGGCGCCGGTGGCGACCAGATTCCGCTTGTTCCCGCCGAACCGGCCCAGCGACCCGGAACGCGACGGCATGGTGTCAGACACGAACACTCCCACCAGGAGGACATGACGAGCTGCCGGGGATCGTAGGCGGCTCCGGCCCGTACCGGTTAGGCCTTTAGACCCAGGCCGCTCCCGGCAGCGGACCCGTGAACGACGAAGGGCCCGGCCGCTTTCGCGGCCGGACCCTTCGGACTGCATTTCACACTGGGGTGACTGAGGGGATTTGAACCCGTACCTACCTCCTGCTGGTAGGGCCAACATGCAGCCTGAGCTGCTGGCTGCGCAGGGTAGATAGTCGTTGCTCCGGGTTGTTCCGGAGACGGTTCCCCTACCTCTCCCCTATGTCGATCATGCTGCGATGCCAACCTCATCGGCCACCTCAGCCTCCACCAGCTCCAGTTCCACCGCCGAGAGAGCTGCCGTGACGGCCGCCATGATGCCCTCGTCGACTACGGGGAGTAGATGCCCGTATAGGTCCGACGTGACCGCGATCGAGCTGTGCCCCAGGCGTCGCTGGATCGCTGTCAGCGGCACCCCGGCCGAGATCAGCAGTGCGGCATGCGTATGGCGGAGGTCATGAATGCGCAGTCCGTCGAGCCCAGCTACCGAGACCCACTTGATCCAGCCGCGCCGGAAGTTGCGGGTCCGGACCTCGCTGCCCCGCGGCGAGCGGAACACCAGTTCCCCCCGCGCGCGGGTCGCCACTGGCCCGGCCAGAACCTCCCCGACCGGGCGCTGCGGAAAGGTAACCGTCCGGCGGGAGCGCTCCGTCTTCGGTTCGGTGAAGACGATCGCGCCCGTCGACGACAGCTCATGCATCGCGCGCACCACCGTGAGCTTGCCGCCCAGGACGTCGATGTCCTGAGGTCGCAGCGCGATCGCCTCACCCCAACGCAGACCAGTCGACACCAGCAGCACCACCAGCGGGCGCCAGTGCTCCGGCACCGCTCCGAGCAGCCGCCCGATCTCCGGCTCGCTCAGAAACCGCATCTCGTGGTGGGGCGCCTGCGGCAGCCGGGTCTCCGAGCAGGGGTTCGAGCGCATCTTCCGCGCCACGACCGCGGCGCCAAGGATCGTGTGCAGCACGCCGTGGCAGTTCCTGACGCTCTTCGGCGCGAGCTTTCGTCGACCGGCAGCCGGGTCGCCCGCAAGCAGGTAGGCGATCCACCGCTGGATGGCCAGGTTGTCGACCTCGTCTAGGGCGAGGTGCCCGAGCACCTGCTGGACGTGCCGGCGAGCACGGCGCCCTTCAGATATCTGGGCAGTCGGCTTGAGACCGGCCTCGTAGGTCGGCCACCAGATATCGATCCACTCCCCCAACAGCAGCTTGCCGTCGCGGGGGTCGATGAACTCGCCGCGCATCTTGTCCGCCCTGAGAGCGGTCATGCGCGCCTTCGCGGCCGTCTTGGTCGGGTAGCCCGACTCCAGGGTGACCTTCTTGCCGTTTATCAGGTCGCGGATGCGCCAGGCCGGACCGTTCTTCTCGACCCACATCAGCCAGCCGCCGAGGATGGCGGACGCTGCTGGTCCAGGAGGTAGCGGAGATCGTCCAGTCGGCGTTCCCGGTCCCGCTGGCGCATCTCGTCGAGGCGCTGGATCATACGGCGCTTCATGTCGTCGTCGACCGGCGCGGAGAGAATCAGCTCCAGTTCCTCGTCCCGCTCACCCTCGGGCTCCAGCATGTTGCCGGCCGCGCGGATGGCGACGCTCGGGTGGTCACCGAGCGCCTCCGCGATGCGACGCACGTTGTCGACGGCGACGCTGCCGCCAGCGCCGTTGATCCACCTGAAGATGGTCGACCGGTGCACGCCAGCCTCTCGTGCCAGGCGTGCGGCGCTCCAGCCCGGTCGCTTGGTGGCGTTCCGGATGTACTCCGCCCAGCTCGTCTTGCCGTCTGCACCGTCGCTCACATGCACACGGTATGCGTCGTGCCACCAGGCAGGATAGCTCGCTGGACGTCGCATCTCTGCGACGTCGGACGGACGCGACCTGCGCCGTCGAGCGCGGAGCGCCTGAGCGGTGATGGTCGATAGGTAGCGTTGCATGAGCGCAACAGTAGGCAACTTCGGTTGATCCCTGCACTCATACTTTCGGTCAGATCCGACGCTTGAACGCGACGGTTGTTGCGTCTTATGAATGCGACGGTCTAGCGTGATCGTCGTGATACAGACGCAAACATGCGACACAGAGTCGCACGAATCCGACGTACCTCCGTCGGTCCGGTTGCGCGTCGAGGTCTTTGACGCACTGATGGCCGGCAGGGGGCACCGCACTGTGGCGGCCCAGGCCGACGCGCTCGGCGTCAACCGTTCCACGCTCTTCCGGCTCCGTGCCGGTGAGACCGTTCCCAACCTCGACCTGGCCATGACTATGGCTGCCGTTGCGGGCACGAAGGTCGAGGCGCTGTTCGAGCGGGCGGAGTCCTCGCGATGACCGGCCGCCTGCTGAACATCGCCGAGCTGGCCGAGCACCTTGGCGTGCCCCGTAGCTGGGTTCGCGACAAGGTGACCGAGCACGCCCTCCCCCACCGTCGAGTGGGTCGGCACGTGCGGTTCGCGCCGGAGGACGTCGCGGCCATTGAGACCTCGTTCTTCCAGCCCGCGCTCACTGGGCCGCTGGCGGTCACGCCGTTGCGCACCCACCCGCCGTCGGGCCCGTCGAACCCGCCGCCGCCGCCTGGGCCGCGCGTGCCTACGCGCCGCCGGACAGCCGCTTAACCCCCGGAAATGCCACAGGCGCCCCGCACAGCCGTCCAGAGCATCGGGGCGCCCAGACCAAGGGAGTATCCCATGACCCAGCCCGTCCCCACCACGGCGCTCATGCCGCTGGCCGACCGGTACCGCGTCCCGTCCGTGCCCTTCGATGCCCCCGACGTCGACCAGCGCCCGGCGGTCATCGCCGGGCTGCGGGCGCTCGCGCAGATGCTGGAGGACCACCCGGCCCTTCCGACGCCGTACATCATCACCGCGCAGGGCGGCGACTTCCGCGACCCGGCGGACGACGCCGAGTGGGCGGCTCAGCGCGGCATTGTCACCGCCGCCGCCGAGACGCTCGGCGTGCCCCTGCACCGCGACAGCAAGTACCGGGCGGACGTCACCGTCAACCTTGCGCACAGCGTCCAGTACACGGTCCTGGTGAGCCGCCCGGAGCCCGAGGCGACCGGCGGCGCGGCATGACCCGGCCAATCCGAACCATCCTCGCGGCCGCGCTCCGCGCGCTGGCCGACCGCCTGGACGCGGTGAACCGGTCCGCGGTCGATCGCGACCTCCGCGAGCCGGTCGGCGGCCGGCTGCCGGACGGCGTGGTCGGCTACGCGCTCGGAGGGCACGCCCGATGAGCGCCGACTCGATGCTCGGGAAGGTGCGGGCGCTGCTCACGAAGGCCGAGGACCGGGCCGCGACCCCGGCGGAGGCTGAGGCGTACACCGCGAAGGCGGCCGAGCTGATCGCCCGGTACGGCCTGGAGGAGGCGATCGCGCATGCCGCCGCGTCCGAGCCCGTGCGGTTCGAGGTGGCTGACCGGATCATCACGGTCCCCGCCCCCTACGCACGGATCAAGGCCGGCCTGCTGCACGCGGTCGCCCGGTCCGCGGACGCCGTGCGCGCCGTGACGATAACCGGCAAGGTGGCCAACGGGGGCGTGCGCGTCCACCTCTTCGGCACCACCGCCGACCTCGACCGGGTCGAGCTGCTGTTCACCAGCCTGTTGGTCCAGGCCGGCCAGCAGGTCGCCGCCGCCTGGGCGGACGCGAAGTGGTCGACCGACGAGGGCGTGCGGTCGTGGAAGGGCGACTGGCTGGAAGGCTTCACCCGGGCCATCGCGCAACGCCTCAAGATCGTTCGATTGCGGGCCAAGGAGGACGCGGGAGTCACCGAGGGCAGCGGCGCGGAGCTGGTGCTGCTCAACAAGGACGCGCTGGTCAAGCAGTCCGTGGACGCGACCTACCCGAGGTTGCGGGCTATTCCCGGCCGCAGGATCACCACGCGCGGCTTCGACGGCGGCTATGCCGCCGGGCAGCGCGCCAACCTCGGCGGAACCGAGGTCTCCCGCGCGACCGGCCGCGCGCTGTCGGGCGGTGCCCGATGAGCCTCGCCAACGCCTTGCGCCGCGGTGCGCGTGACCGCCAGGAGCGGGCCGCGATCGGCTTGCTGCTGGCCATCCCCGGTGCGGTCGCCGGGATGCGGGTTCGCGAGCACATCGTGGAGATCACCGCGGCCAGCACGGACGAGCCCGACGGGATCTCCGTTGTGGTCTGGTCCCGGCTCTACATGGAGATCATTGACGGCGGCGTCCGCCTGTCGCCGGCGCATCGGCAGATGCTACTCGTCGCGTGCGCGCTGGGTGACGCGTGCCGGGTCAACCTTCGGGACGCGGTGATCGGGCTGGACGCGGCCGAGGTCCGGCCGCTGCTGACCGCGATCGCCGCGGCGTGCGGGATCGAGCGCACGAAGGCGGCCGCCATCGGCGACGCCGCGTACGCGGCCGCGATCGTGACCGCGGTCGAGTCCGAGCAGGTCGTGCCGTGATCCAGGTGCCCGTGATGCCGTGCTGCGGCGAGCTGCCGGACGCGTGCGAGTGCGCGGAGGTCTGGGCCGAGGTGTGGGCCGCGCCGGTCATCGACCGGCGCGGCCCCTCCGGGGCGGAGGTGCTCCGGTGACCGCGGGCGGCGCGCTCGGGCTGGTCGTCGGCGCGCTCGTCATCGCCGCGCTGCTCGTCTCCGCGCTGGTGATGGCTGGCGGCGCCTGGCTGTTCGAGCGGCGCCGGGCCCGGGTGCTGCGGGCGGCGCTGGACGCCGCCCGGGTGGAGCTGGCCCGGCCGGTCGCTGACCGCGAGGCGGCGCGGCTGCTCGCCGTTCTGGAGTTCCCGCGCGATGAGGTCGCGCAGAGGGAGGAGCGTCCGCCGTGCTGATCGCGATCTCGATGGTGTCGTTCGGCGCGCTGGCCGCGATCGGCGGCGGTGCCCTCGTCCTCGTCATCCAGGCGAGGTTGGCGCTCCGCGCGGCCGCGGCCGAGGACGCGCAGCGGACCGGTCGGCACCGCGTGCCCGACCCGGACCCGGCGCCCGAGCTGGAACCGGTGCCTGCGGAGCAGGCGTGGGCCGACCTCGGCCGCGACCTTCCGGCGGAGGAACGCGCTCGGGATGCGCTGCGCACGCCGACGGACGAGCGGGTCCGGATCGGCGGTCCGGTGCTGAGCACTGCGGACACGACGACGCTCCCGCGGGTCGGCGCTCAGGCGCAGCCGGTCGTCGGGGAGCCGGTACTCGAGTACCGCGAGGGCCCGGCGTGAAGGCTTTCGTGCAGCCGCAGCTCGGCGTCTTCCCGCTCACGGCCGAGGAGTATCACGCCGACCCGGTGCCGGGTGGCTCGCTCTCCTCGTCCGGCGCGCGGCGCCTGCTGCCGCCGTCCTGCCCGGCGCTGTTCGACCACGAGCGCCGGGCCGGGCGGTTGCCCAAGCGAACGTGGGACTTCGGACACGCGGCGCATCAGCGGGTGCTGGGCGCGGGCCCGGACATCGTGGCGGTGCCCGCGGACAACTGGCGGACCAAGGCGGCGCAGGAGGCCGCCAAGGACGCGCGCGCCGCGGGCAAGGTGCCGGTGCTGGAAAGCGAGGCGGCCGTCATCGAGGAGATGGCGGCGGCCCTGCGCGCGCACCCGATTGCGTCCGTGTTGTTCCGGCCGGGCGGCGGTACGCCGGAGCAGGCGCTGATCTGGCAGGACCGGCAGACCGGCGTCTGGCTTCGGGCGCTGGTCGACTGGCTGCCCGACCCGGGCCCTGGCCGGCTGATCGTGGCGGACTACAAGACCACGCGGTCCGCGGCGCCGGCGGACCTGGCCAAGGTGGTCTACGACTACGGCTACCACCAGCAGGCCGCCTGGTACCTCGACGGCGTCCGCGCGCTCGGTCTGGCCGGTGAGCTGCCACCCGCGTTCGTCTTCGTCGCGCAGGAGAAGACGCCCCCGTACCTGGTCACGGTCTTCGAGCCGGACCTAATGGCCCTGCGCATCGGCGCGTACCTCAACCGCCAGGCCATCGACCTCTACGCCCAGTGCGTCGCGACCGGCCGGTGGCCGGGCTACAGCGACGACGTCGAGTTGATCTCCCTCCCACCGTGGGTGGAGTCCCGATACGCCGAGGAGCTTTCGTGACCACGTCGCACGTCACGGTCAACCTGCCCGCGCAGCAGCGGGTCAGCCAGGCCACCGCGATCGAGCAGTCCCGGGCCGCCGCGGAGGTGCAGGCCGCGGTCGTCGTCGCCCAGCAGTGCCCCCGCAGCGTGCAGGCCGCGCTCGCGCAGATGGCGGAGTCCTGCAAGCAGCAGGCCCTCGCCGAGCGCGCGTTCTACCGCTACGGCCGCGGCGGGTCCACGGTCTCCGGGCCGACGATCCACCTCGCCCGCGAGCTGGCCCGCTGCTGGGGCAACGTCCAGTACGGCATCGCCGAGCTCTCCCGCGACGACGCGGCCGGCATGAGCGAGATGCAGGCCTTCGCCTGGGACCTGCAAACCAACACCCGCAGCGCCCAGGTCTTCATCGTCCCGCACATGCGCGACAAGAAGGGCGGCGCCGAGCGCCTGACCGACCTGCGCGACATCTACGAGAACAACGCGAACATGGGCGCCCGCCGACTCCGGGAGGCGATCTTCGCGATCCTGCCGCCCTGGTTCACCGAGCAGGCCAAGGACCTGTGCTCGCAGACCCTCGCCCACGGCGGCGGCAAGCCCCTCGCCCAGCGCATCGCCGAAGCGGTCAAGGGCTTCGAGGGCATCGGCGTCGTCGCCGACCAACTGGAGCAGAAGCTCGGCCGGACCCGCGACCGGTGGACCGAACACGACGTCGCGCAACTCGGCGTCGTCTACAAGTCCATCCAGCGCGGCGAGGTCACCGTCGCCGACGAGTTCCCACCGGCGCGCGTCACCGCCGCCGAGATCACCGCCGGACCCGCGCCGGTCACCACCGACTGGCCCGAGGTCGCCCCGGCAGGTGGCGATGAGTAACACCGACACCCCGGCCGCCGAACTGGTCGAGCTGGACATGCAGCGGCCCGGCCGCGACCGCGTGCTGCTCGACGAGCGCACCGGCGACGTCGTCTACCTCTCCGCGGACTGGTGGACGCTCGTCGACCAGCTCGCCGCCGAGGGCGGTGAGCCGGCGTGAGCCTCGCCTACATCCGCCGCCGGTACGCCGTCCCGGCCCGGCGCGGCGCCCGAGTGCTCGTCGACGGGCAGCCCGGACGGATCACCCGCTCCGAGGGCGCCCGGCTCTACGTCCGCCTGGACGGCCGCAAGACCAGCGTGGTCACGCACCCGACCTGGCGCGTGGAGTACCTCGGCCAGTCCCCGGCCGCGCGCCGGGCCGACCAGCTCGCCCACCGCGAGATCGAGACCGTCACGGTCGCCGGAGGTGCGTTGTGAGCAAGATCGACGTCGCCACGACCCGGCTCAGCCGCCGCTGCGGTGCCATCGCGCCCGCCACCGACCGGGACGCGCTGCGCGCGCTGGAACAGCTCGGCCCCTCGGTGTACGAGCCGACGCCGGAGAAGAAGCGCGACGCGGCCGCCGTGCTCGACCGGATCGCGGTCCGGCGCGGCGAGACCGCCGAGGCGCTGGCTGAGGTGCTCGACGCCCTCGGCGTGCGCTCCGGTGCCGCCGACGCGCTGGCCGTCCGCCAGGCGCGGGCAACGGCCGTCGCTGCGGCGCCACAGCCGGAGGCGGCCTGGCCGATCGCGCACTGCCGGACGTGCTCCGCCGAGATCATCTGGACCGTCACCGCCCGGCAGGGCAAGCCCATGCCGGTCGACGCGGGGCCGGTGCCGGACGGCAACGTGCGGCTCACCGCTCGGCCCGGACAGCGGCCCCTCGCGGAGCTGCTGCCCGTCGACGAGCGCTCCGGTGTCTCCGGGCTGCGCAAGTCGCACTTCGCGACCTGCGGCCAGGCCGGCACCTGGCGGAGGCGGTCGCCGTGACCGTCAAGACCAAGCCGTCCGCGCCGCTGCACCCGTTCGCGGCGGACCCGGAACTGCGCGCCGATCACGCCGGCCGCGGCACGTGCGGCAAGTGCGGCAAGCCTGGCCGGCCCGGCGACGCCCAGCACCCCGAGCCGCGCGATCTGCCCCCGGCACCGGACGCCCAGCGCGTCATGGATGCCCGCTACGACCCCCAGGAGGCAGGCGATGACGCCTGAGCCCACCACCAGCCGCGCGAAGGACACGCTCATGCGGCGCTTCGCGATCAGCGAAGCGGCTGCACACCGACTCATCCAGCGTCTCGCCATGGATCTGCGCCTGGACGCCGCGAAGGCCGGCGAGATCCTGCGGCTCGGCGTCGCGGCGTGGTCCGAGGACCCGGTGCACGTCATCGAGTTCCGCGAGACCACCTGGACGCTCAAGCACCCGGTCGCCTGCCGGCCGAACCTCTTCGAGTGCCCGCTCAACCCGCTGGCCGAGGCCATGGTCGACGCCGACGGCTGGCCCCTCGCGCTCGGCCGGTACGAGTGCGACATCAACGACCTCGGCGACCGGCTCCTCATCGGCGACCGGATCGAGGAGGACACCAAGCGGCAGCCGATTCCCCTAGCCAACCACCCGTACATCAGGTGCGAGTGCGACTACTTCGAGCACCAGAACGAGACCACCGACAACGGCCTCCCGCTGTGCGACTGCGGGCACCTCGCCGAGCAGCACGAGGACGACCAGCACGCCTGCCGGATGCAGGACGGCGACCCGGTCGACGTCGAGTACCACCCGCTCGTCACCGCCGCGCTCCAGGGGGGCACCGATGACTGATCTCCACACCCTCAACCCTGACCAGGCCGACGCAGCACCGGTCCGGAGCTGGCTCGTCGACGTGCTGGCCGCGTCTCGCGTGGACGGATGCGCCGACTGCGGCCCGGCCAGCATCTGCCCCGGGCACGCGGCCGATGCGGTGCTGGACGCAACCCGCCGCGAGGAACTCTTCGTGATGCCGAAGGCCTTCGCCGACCAGATGATCGAGCGGGCCCGCGAGCAGGGCCGGGCGGAGGTGCTCGGCCGATGAAGATCAAGTACGAGGACTGGCAGCCCGGCACTGATGCCCGCCTGGACATCCGCCGCGCCGACGCGGTGTGCCGACAGTACGCCGCCGACGGCTATGACCTGACCCTGCGGCAGCTCTACTACCAGTTCGTCGCCCGCGGCTGGATCTCGAACACGGACAAGAGCTACAAGCGGCTCGGCAACATCATCAACCGAGCGCGCATGGCTGGACTCCTGGACTGGGACTACATCGTCGACCGGACCCGGAACCTCCGCGGCACCTCGCACTGGACACAGCCGGGTGCAGTCATCGACTCGGCCGCGTGGTCGTACCGGCTGGACAAGTGGGCCGACCAGCCGCGCCGGGTCGAGGTTTGGGTAGAGAAAGAGGCCCTCGCCGGCGTCGTGGAGCGCGTCGCCGGCGAGCACGACGTCGACTGGTTCTCCTGCCGCGGCTACGTCTCCCAGAGCGAGCAGTGGGGCGCGGCCCGCCGATTCCTGCGCTACCTCAAGGGCGGACAGGCCATCACAGTGCTGCACCTGGGCGACCACGACCCCAGCGGCATCGACATGACCCGCGACATCCGCGAACGCATCGAGGCGTTCGTCACCCAGGACTGGCTCGACGAGCACCGCGCCTGGTTCGACGGCGAGTCGGTCAAGGCGAGCGAGATCCTCGCGCACATGCGCGACCGGATCGGCGACGTGCAGCCCATCGAGGTCCGCCGCATCGCGCTGAACTTCGACCAGGTCCAGCAGTACGACCCGCCGCCGAACCCGGCCAAGCTCACCGACTCCAGGGCCAGTACCTACGTGCGAGAACACGGCTATGAATCCTGGGAACTCGACGCGCTACCGCCCGACGTGCTCGCCCAACTCATCCGGGACAACATCGGCACGATCCGCGACGAGGACGCCTACGACGCCATCGCCGACCGCGAGGCCCGCGAGCGCGCGCTGCTGCGCGCCGCGGCTGGCCGCTGGGACGACCTGGTCGCGTTCCTGGACGGCGCCGCATGACGCGCCGCCTGCCTCTCGCGCTCGGGGCGGCTGCTGGACGCGCTGATCCTCGCCGCCGCGCTGCTGGCCTACCCGCTGCTCGCCCTCATCCGGAGGCCCCGATGACCACCGAACACCTCACCGGCCCGTGGCGGGCGATCCTGGCCGACGCCGACGGATTCGTCTACCCCGACTTCGCCACCGCGCTCCTCGAACTCGGCGCGGAGTCCGAGGAGGAGATGCAGATCCGGGTCGCCCGCGGTACCGCGCTGCCGAACGACCGCGGAGGCAAGACCGGCACGCTCCTGCGGCTGCCCGGCAGCTACACCGTCGGCGATCAGGCCTACGAGATCGAGGCGTACCTCGTCGACGAGGACGACCCGTCCATCGGCGCCGAGGCCCGATACGCCCAGGCGCTCGCAATGGCGGACGGGCTGAACGCTGCGGCCGCCCGTTCCTGACCCTTCTCCGGCCCGGCCCCACTTCCCCGGGGCCGGGCCGCTGCGCAACTTCCCCATGATCGACACACATAGATGGAGGTGCCATGGTCGGCCAGCCCGACATCGGCGTCTCAGTCGGCGCGTGGAACAGCCTCGTGCGCCGCGCGCGGATCGGCCGCGAGCGCAAGGCCGCGGCCCTGGTCGTCAGTTCCTACGCCGACAGCGACGGCACCCACATCCACTGCGGCGTCGCCCGGCTCGCCGTCGACCTGGAGATCGGCTACAGCACCGCGCGCCGCTACCTTGCCTGGCTGCGCGACGTCGGCCTCATCCAGCTCGTCCGCGCCGGCACCCGCACGGGCCGCTCCGATGAGTACCGGCTGACCCTCGGCCCGGACGTCTTGGAGCACATGGAGGTGCTCACGCCGAGCGAGTACGACGCCGCTCGCGACGCGATCCGGGACGCGAACCGTTCCGGCCAAAAGGCCCGGCGCGAACGCGTTCAGCGCTCAGTCAGGGAGAGCGCTGAAACCACCGATGAGCGCTCACCCACTGCGAGCGCAGATGAGGCCGATGAGCGCTCGGTCAAGGCGAGCGCAGATGAGGTGGCACACGAGAGCCCTCAGCGCTCACCCAGTGAGAGCGCTGAAAACCTCGATCAGCGCTCATTTGGGACGCAATCAGCGCTCACCCAGGATGAGCCCCCACCTTCCATACACACCTCCCCGAAAGAACACACCTCCCCGAAAACCTCTGTGGCTGATCTTGATCTAGAACTCGCGTCTCCCGCGCGCGAGGAAGATGAAGATCCGGCGGATTCCGCTGAGGTGGCGTGGCCGCCGCTGCGCGCCATCCCGGGCGAGCGGCAGAACGCCGGATCGGTCGAGCGCGGCATCTTCCCGGTCGCTGTACCCGATCCCGAGCCGCGCCGTGCGCCATCGACCGCCGGGCTCGGCTTCTGCCTCGACTGCTACGCGGCCGGACAGGTCGTTCTGGCCATCGCGGACGACGCCTGCCGGACGCACCTCGTCGCCCGGAACAGCGCATGACCCGGCGACTCACCGGCCGCGAGCACGCCGCTCAGGCCTCCGCCCGGGCCGCCGTCGAGCGCGCCCGTGCCCGGGCCGGGCTCGCACCCGCCGACCGGCCGTCCGTGCCGCTGCTGGCGGTGGCACGTGGCTGATCGCGACGCAGGGCGCGCTGAGAGCGCCGCTGAGGGCTCGAAGAGTGGATCTCCGGGTTCGGAGCCACGCGTGGGCTGTGCGACGGCTCAGCGAGGCGCTCAGGCGATCGCCGAACGCATTCCGTACGACGCCCTCTGGCCGGACGCCCGTGACGCGCTGATCGCGTGGCTGGAGCAGCACCACGTCGACCCGCGCCACACGCCCGTCGACGCGGCGATCGCGCTGGACGAGAACACCGGCGAGTGGCGCATCGAACAGCACGCCACGCGCGACGAGCGCCTCGTCGTCGACCCGGCGACCGGCGACGTCCCGCGGATCGTGATCCGGCGCCTCAGCCGCGCCCCGCTGCCGTGGCCGGAGTACCAGCCGACCGAACTCGCCGCCTGACCCACCGAACAGGAGCACCACGCCCGTGACCCACCCGCACCGACTGCACGCCACCGCCGCCGTCTGGTCACTTCGCGCGGCCTGGCCCCACCTCGCCCACGCTGCCAACGCCGAGCGCCGCGAACTCGTCCAGGACGACGCCGGCACGCTCCGCGCCCAGGTGTACGGCACCATCGGCGGCGGCAAGACCCACCACTCCAACGGCATCCTCAACGCGCTGCTCATCGCGGAGCGGCGCGGCGGCCACGACCGCTACCAGCGGCTCGCCGACAGCACGCGCGAGACGATGGCATGGCTCGCCGGCCGCATCCTCGACGACCGGTACCGGCCGGGCGATCCGGTGCTGACCCGGCTGCTCGATGAGATCCCGCGTATCCCGGCGGCGGCCGCGGCGGAGGTTGCGAAGTGGGCGGCGGAGGCGGACGCCGCGGTGCGCTCCGCACTTGACTTCGGGACCGACCACGAGCCGCTTGTCGGCGTGCCCTGCCCGGCGTGCGGGAGCCGGCGGCTGGCGGTCCGCATGTCGGCGCCAGCCGACCGGCCCGTGGTGTGCGCGGCCGGCTGCGCGTGCGCGGGGGTTGGCTGCGGGTGCGGGATGCCGGAGCGCGTGGAGGGCGTGGGGCATATCTGGCTGTCGGCGATCCTTACCGCCAAAAGAGCGGGGAGCCCTACGTGACCGGTGCGGGGGCCGGTGTACGCGGGCCCCCGCCGCAGGCCTTACCTCCGGGCCCTCGCCCTCAACCGCGTCTTCCGCTGCGGCGCCGCCGCCGTAACGAGCGCCGCGCCGAGCGCGTAGTAGCCGGTGACGCAGGCAGCGGTGATCGCACCGGCCGCAAGGATGGCCTGGCCCAGCACCGGCGGGTTCCACAGGCCCAGGGCGAGTATGCACCCGGTCATTGCGCCAGCCAGGACTAGAGCCTTGGCCTGCACAGGGGCGTCGATCAGCGCTACTCTTGCGATGACGTTCATCGCTCCTGCCTTTCGGGATTGATGGTTCATTGCGATCTCCTTGAGTTGATGCCTTGGGGTTGGTCAGGTGAATCAGGTGGACGTTTTAGCCCGGGGTCGGAGAGTGGGTCTCCGCCCTGGGCCTCTCTTTACGATACCGCCTGAAATCCTCATCCAGACTATCGCCAACGGGGGCCTGACCTGGTCTTCCTTTATAACAGAGAGCGAAGTCAATCGATTGGGTATCGGCTTCCATGCGACGCGAGAATCCGATTCTTCGACACCACTGCTTACGCATTCCCAGGTCACGCGATCGAAGGCTGCGGAGGATCACGTCGGCTGGCACCCCGGCCCATGCGTCGCTGGAAGCCGCAGCGGCCGAGCATGCAAGTAAGGGTGATGTTCGTCACGGGATGCGTGCATGATTCTGCTGAAGGGTGAGGAGTGGGGAACGGCTGCGGAGGTTGCGAACCGCTTGGGGGACGACGTCACCGTCGCCATGATCCGAAACTGGAGCCGGCGAGACGGGCTCAGCAGCGCCACCGTGACCGGCGCGAACGGACGTCCGGCGGTGCACTACCCGCTTCGGATCGCCGCCGAGATCGAGCGTGCCAAGCGGCAGGGCGGACGCGGACGACGCCGCGCCGCTTGACGGCATCCGTCCTGCGCAGCATGATTTGATCACGTCAGGTGTTGGCAGACCCTGCCCGAAAACAGGCCCACCAGCAGCCCGGAGCGCTCAGCGCCCGGGCTGCTGCCGTTCCGGTCGGGTACGCGAGCCCGGGGGCGGGACGGAACGGATGGGAGCGGCCAGGCACCCCCAGGGCCTGGCCGCCGGTGCGGAGTAGCGCAGAGGTAGCGCGCCGGGCTCATAACCCGTGAGGTCGCAGGTTCGATTCCTGCCCTCCGCCACGAACAGGACCTCCGAGGGCGACAACTCGGTGGGCACGGTGGAAGGCCGGGCGGCGGTATACCGGGGCGTCGTCCGGCCTGTGCCTCGACATCACGAGGGAGGCGCGGTGGGCAAGCCCGGCCCGCGAGGATCACGCTACCGACGCGCGCGCAACGCCGTGCTCGCGCAGAGCACGATCTGCCACCTGTGCGGTCACGCCGACGCAGACCAGGTTGATCATGTGCGGCCTCGCAGCCTCAATCCGGAGCTGGACGACGCGGACCACACCAATCTCGCGCCAGCACATGGTGTCAACGGCTGTCCGACGTGCGGCGAGAAGTGCAACCAGGCGAAGGGCAACCGCACGGTGAGCAAGCCGGTTCGGTCGCGGAACTGGTGACATCTCACGCTCCGTATTCACATTGCGGGGGGCGGGTCAGAAGTTCAGGGGGATGTGGCCAGCAGGTCCGCCGCCAGTCTCCAAATCTCCCTCCGACCGAGTTTCGGCCCGATCACACAGGGCGGTGATGACTGTGAGTGACCGCCGGAAGCGGCTGGTTTGGCTGCGCGACCGCCTCGACACCGAATTGGAGAGCGCCGAGGGCCGCGACGTCGCCGCGCTGTCCCGCGAGCTGCGCGCCGTCCTCGTCGAGATCGACTCGATCCCGGACGCGGCCAGCAACGCGCCGGCCGACGAGATCGCGAAGCGCCGGGAGGAGCGTCGGCGCGCTGCCGCGCAGAGGGCCGCGTCCGAATGACCGTCATCGACCTCGCCGCGGCCGAGCGCCCGCGGGTGCTGCACGTGCCCCGGTTTAGCACCTCCGCCGGCGAAGAGGCGATCGACCTCGCCGCCCAGGCCGGGCTCTTCCTCGACCCGTGGCAGGCCTTCGTGCTTCGCAACGCGCTCGGCGAGCGCGCGGACGGCCGTTGGGCCGCGTTCCAGGTCGGCCTGATCGTCGCCCGGCAGCAGGGCAAGGGGTCCGTGCTGGAGGCGCGCGAGCTGGCCGGTCTCGTGTTGTTCGGCGAAGAGCTGATCGTGCACACCGCGCACCAGCTCAAGACGTCCATGAAGCACTTCCGGCGCCTGGAGCGCCTGTTCGACGGGTCCGACGATCTGCGGAAGCGGATCAAGAAGATCACCCGGTCGAACGGCAAAGAGGGCATGGAGATGGCTAACGGCGCCATCCTGGAATGCATCGCGCGATCGAAGGACTCCGGCCGCGGCTACACCGGCGACTTGGTAGTCCTCGACGAGGCGTACGCGCTCACCGAAGAACAGATGGACGCCACCATGCCGGTGATGCTCGCGGTCGACAACGCGCAGGTCTGGTACACCAGCTCGCCGCCATTGGACGCGGTGTCCGGTCAGGTCCTGATGGGCATCCGCGACCGCGCCGAGGCCGGCACCGCCGACCGGCTCGCCTGGTTCGACTACGGCCTGCCGGGCAGCCTCGACCAGCTGGAGACCGTCGACCTCGACGACCGAGCGGCCTGGTACGCCGCGCTGCCGTCGCTGCGGTCCGGACGCATCCGCGAGGAGAACGTCCAGGTCATGCGGGACAGCCTGACCGACAAGGGCTTCGCCCGGGAGATCCTCGGCATGTGGCCACCCGGACTCGCGGGCGGCTTCCAGATCATCTCTGAGGCGAACTGGACCGCGGCGCTCGACCCGGGCTCGGTCATCGAGGGCCCGGTCGCGCTCGCCGCCGCCGTGTCGGTGGACCGTCAGCGCGCCTCGATCGCGGCCTGCGGCGCCCGCGCGGACGGCCGGCTGCACGTCGAGCTGACCTCGACACCGCTGCGGGTCGACAACCGGGCCGGGACCGGCTGGGTCGTGCCGCGGCTGGCCGACCTGGTCTGCAACAACGACGTCGTGTCCGTCGTCATGGACGAGTACGGACCGACCGGATCGCTGATCCCCGCGGCCGAAGAAGCCGGGATCGAGGTGACCCGGATCGGCACCGCCGCCGCGGCCCGCGCCTACGGCATGTTCTACGACGGCATCGCCGGCGTCGACCCGGCCTCCCGGGTCCTCAACCACATCGGCCAGCCGGAGCTGACGGCGGCGATCGCCGGCGCGAAGAACCGTCGTCTCGGCGACGGATACGCGTGGGACCGGCGGTCCCCCGACGTCGACATCACGCCGGTCGTCGCGGCCACCAACGCGCTGCTCGGCTGGGCGACCAGACCTCAGGTCGACGACCAGCCCTTCAACATCTGGTGAGGAGCACTCCGTGCTGAACGACGCCGCCGAGCTGGTCGGGTACGGCCTGCTGCTCGGCTTCCTCTGGTTCGTGTGGCCGCCCTTGGTGCTGCTCGGCGCCGGGCTGCTGCTCGTGCTGTGGGCGAACACCCGCCCGGCCGGGAGCGGCCGGTTCGGCACGGCCGTCGGTGCCGCCCTCGCCGCGGGCCGTGCGGCCTACCAGGCGACGAAGTCCGACAAGCCGACGGAACTGCGGTCGGTCGCGTAGCCGATCCAGCTCACGACCTACCGCTGCGAGAGGAGGTGCCCGATGCCGCTGTTCCGCAACGCCCTCCGTGGGATCCGCGCGGCCAGTATCGAGTCCCCGGCGCTGCCGCTCACGTCGCAGACGCTCGTGGAGTGGCTGGGCGGCGCCCCGACCGCGTCTGGGGTGGCGGTCACCGAGCGCTCGTCGCTGGGCATGCCGGCCGTGTGGCGGGCCGTGAACCTGATCGCGGGCACCTCCGCCTCGCTCCCGCTGCACGCCTACCGGCAGGGCGACGGCGTCCGGATGCGCGTCGCGGCCAGCTCGCAGGCCGCGCGCCTGCTCGACACCCCGCACCCGGACCTGACGTCGTTCGAGCTGTGGGAGATCGTCTACGCGCACATCGCCCTGTGGGGCAACGCGTACCTGCGCGTGCTGCGTAACCAGCTCGGCCAGATCACCGAGCTGTGGCCGATCCACCCGGGACGGGTACGTGTCGGCCGCGAGACCGAGACCGCGACCAAGGTGTTCAGCGTGGACGGCGGCGAGGAAGAGCTGACCGAGCGCCAGATCTTGCACATCCCCGGGTTCGGGTATGACGGCGTGTGCGGCGTCTCGCCGATCCGGCTGGCCCGCCAGGGCATCGGCTTGGCGGTCGCGGCCGAGGAGTTCGGCGCCCGACTGTTCGGCTCCGGCTCGCTGGCCACCGGCATCCTGCAGACCGAGCAGCGCCTGGAGCCGAAGCAGGCCGACGCGCTCAAGGCACGGTGGAAGGCCAAGGCGTCCGGCCTGGCCAACAGCCACGAGGCGATCGTCCTCGACGCCGGCGCGAAGTTCCAACAGCTATCGATTCCACCCGAGGACGCGCAGTTCATCGAGTCCCGGAAGTTCCAGATCGACGAGATCGCGCGCATGTTCGGCGTGCCCCCGCACATGCTGATGCAGACCGACAAGTCGACTAGCTGGGGCACCGGGATCGAGCAGCAGTCCATCGGGTTCGTGGTTTACACGCTGCGCCCGTGGCTGACCCGCGTCGAGCAGCGTGTCTCGCGACTGCTCAACCCCCATGCCGTGTACGCGCGCTACTCCGTCGAGGGCCTGCTGCGTGGCGACTCCGCCCAGCGATCCGCGTTCTACCGCGAGATGTGGGGCATCGGCGCCTTCTCCACCAACGACGTGCGCCGGCTGGAGGACGAGCCGCCGGTCGAGGGTGGCGACGTGCGCTACCGGCCGCTCAACATGGGCGTCCTCGGCCAGGACGACGCGCCCACCATCGCCGAGGAGGCACCCGTCGATGCCTAAGCAGTACCGGTTCCGCGGCTCCATCGAGCCCACCGCCGCGGTCAAGCGCCCGGTCCGCGCCGAGGTGGTCACCTCCACCGAGGGCGCCGTGGGCAAGATGCACCTCGACGACGTCATCGACTCGTGGGGCGGGTTCTGGGGCGTCTCCGCCAAGGAGGTCAACGCCGCGCTCGCCGAACTCGGCGACGTCGACGAGATCCACCTGCACATCAACTCCCCGGGCGGCGAGGTCTACGAGGGCGTCGCCATCCTCAACGCGCTCCGCCGGCACCCGGCCACGGTCACCGCGATCGTCGACGGCCTCGCCGCGTCCGCCGCGAGCTTCATCGCCGTCGGCGCCGACCGGACGATCATGGGCCGCAACACTGAGCTGATGATCCACGACGCGTGGGGCATCGAGATCGGCCCGGCCGCGGACATGCACGCCATGGGCGACCGGCTCGACAAGCTCTCCGACAACATCGCCTCGATGTACGCGGAGAAGGCCGGCGGCGACCTGGCCGCCTGGCGCGCGCTGATGCTCGCCGAGACCTGGTACTCCGCCGAGGAAGCGGTCGCCGCAGGCCTCGCCGACGAGATCGAAGGCACCGACACCGCCGACAACGAAATCGTGGCGGCCGCGTTCGACCTCTCGGTGTTCAAGCGCACCGGCCGGGCCGCAGCCCCGGCGCCCGCCCCAGCGGCCCCCACGCGAACCGATCCGGCCGCCGACGCGAGCGACTACGCGCGCCGGCACGCCCAGCACCGGCACCAGCTCGCCGCCGGTCGCCACCGGCTCCCCGCCTGACGCACTCCCAGCGTAAGCACCACCACTTCAGCAGCCGCTGCCCGACGTGGGCCGGCGGCTCTTCCGCATGCCCACGGAGAGGAACACGAGCATGCCGACACTTCAGGACCTCCGCGAGCAGCGGGCGAACATCTGGTCCCAGATGACCGAGATCATGGACCGGACCGGCAACGCGCCGTCCGGCGAGGACGCCGCCGCGTACGACCGCGCCGAGAAGGAACTCGACCAGATCGGCGCCCAGATCGAGCGCGGCGAGCGCCACGAGGCGCAGGCCCGCAGCCTCAACCGCGTCGACCGCACAGGCGTCGTGCCCGCCGGCGGCGACGAGTCCGAGGACGGCGAGGGCGACGTCGAGCGGTACACCAACGTGTTCCGCGCCTTCCTCCGCGACGGCCTGGACGAAATGCCGCGCGAGGACCGGCAGTTCATGCGCTCCCGGTTCGTCGCCAACCCCAAGAACGCCGCCGGAGTCGGCACCGGCTCGGCCGGCGGCTACGCGGTCCCGCCAGCGTTCCGGGACATCTTCATCGAGACGATGAAGATGTACGGCCCGATGCTCAACGAGGCCGAGATCATCGAAACGGCGACCGGCGCGAACCTGCCCTGGCCGACCAACGACGACACCGGCAACGTCGGCGCGCTGCTGGCCGAGAACACCCAGGTGACCGAGCAGGACGTCACCCTCGGCACCGCCAGCCTCGACGCGTACATGTACACGTCCAAGCTCGTTCGCGTCAGCCTTCAGCTACTTCAGGACCGGCCCGACTTCGACACGTGGCTCGCCCGCAAGCTCGGCGAGCGCATCGGCCGGATCCTCAACGCCCACTTCACGACCGGCACCGGCACCTCTCAGCCGGACGGCATCGTCACCTCCGCCACCGTGGGCGTGACCGGCACCGGCAGCTTCGCCACCACGGGCGGCATCGCCGGCGACAACCTCATCGACCTCGTCGAGGCGCTCGACCCGGCCTACGGCGCGTCGAACAACCTGAAGTTCATGGGCAACCAGTCCGTCCGCAAGGCGGTCCGGAAGCTCAAGGACGGCCAGGGCCGGTACATGTGGGAGATCAGCCTCCAGAACGGCGTCCCCGACTCGCTGCTGGGCTACCCGTTCCTCGTCAACAACGACATGGCCGCGCTCGCCGCGTCCTCGAAGTCGCTGCTGTTCGGCGACATCCGCGAGGCGTACGTCGCCCGGATCGTCCGCGAGCTGACCACCATGCGGCTCGCCGAGCGGTACGCCGACTACCTGCAGGTCGGTTTCCTGGCGTTCGAGCGCGCCGACGGCACCATGCAGAACGCCAACGCCGTCCGGGTCTTCCAGACCACCGCCACCGCCTGAGCCAGCCCGACCGGCTCCGTCTGAGAAAGGACGGCACGATGCCCGAGACCCCGAGCAAGTCCACGACCGCGGCGAAGACGACCACAGCCCCAGCCGCTGCCGGAAACACCGCCGTACCGGCGCACGGCGACCGTGACCGCGTCGCGATGCTGTCGCTGCGCGCCGACGGCACCCCCGACCAGCACCGGCCGGAGATCATCGGCGATCGGGAGTTCGCGCTCGCCGCGACCCGCGAGCAGTTCACCCAGCAGGCGGTCTCCGCCGTCGACCAGCGCGAGCGCGCCGCAACCGACCCGGTCGCCGAGACTGTCGAGCAGGACCCGGCCATCGCGAAGCTGCAGGAGGCGCACCAGGCCGCCGCCACCGCGGCCGAGGCCGCCGCGCAGGCCACCGTCGACGCGCTCCTCGTCGGCGGCGACGCGCCGAGCAAGACCAGCAAGTAGCAGCGGCGGGCCGGCGCATCCGTTCGCCGGCCCCGCCGCGCACATCCGCATCGAGACCACGAAGGAGTGCGGGTGGCCGCCGTAACCCTCGACGCCGTCAAACGGCACCTCAACATCACCGGCGACGCGGCCGACGCCGAGCTGCCCACGTTCATCGCGACCGCGCAGGCGATGGTCGAGGAACTGGTCGGCCCGATCTCGCCGGTCGAGATCGTCGGCGAGCGCCACACCAGCGGCACCTGCCAGGTATGGCTGCACCGCACCCCGGTGCTGACGGTCGTCTCGGTCGCCGAGCGCACCGGCGGCACCTCGACGCCGCTCGACCCGGCCGCCTACTTCCTCGACCCGGACGACGGCTCCCTCACGCGCGAGGGCTACGCCGGCGCGCGGTTCGGCGGGTCGCTGCTGCTGGTCACGTACGAGGCGGGCCGCGACCCGGTCCCGCCGGGCCTGCAGTGGGCGATCATGGAGCTGACCGCGCACCTGTGGCGCTCCACCCAGGCGCAGCGCGGCGGCCGGGCCCGGACCGACACGCTCGACGCCACCACCGGCGCCGCGTTCGGCATGCCGAACCGCGTCAGGGACGCGCTCACCCCCTGGCTGCTGCCTGCGGCGGTGGCCTGATGCCTGCCGCGTTCACCACCGTCCCGGACGTGCTGCTCGCCCTGGTCCAGCTCGGCCAGACCGTCCTGCCGGCCGTGCACGTCTACGACGGCGCGCCCGAGTCCGAGACCGACGAGGACGAGTTCCTCTCGGTCGGCTTCTCCCGCGACGAGGACGACGCGTCCGTCGACGGTGAGTCCGTGGACGCCGGGAACCGCACCTCGGCGGAGACGTACGCGGTGCACTGCATCTTGTCCGTCGCGACCGGCGACAGCGGGCCCGCGGCGGTCGCTGACCGGCGCGCCCGGTGCGCGCAACTGTTCGGCGCCTACGCCTCCGCGATCCGCGCCGATCCGTCGCTCGGCGGTGTGCTCGTCGCCGGCGCCCGCGCGGACGTCGCGTCGTTCGCCTGGATCTACGGGCCGACGCAGACCGCCGGCACCTACGCCGAGGTGGAGTTCGACATCGCCGTGCAGGCGTCTTACCTCGGCATGCCGTAGCCCCGGCGCCCGGCGGCGCCGTTCCTCGAGGAGCCGTCCGTGGCGTCCAGGTTCGACGTGCGAGACACCAGGTCGATCACCCGCTACTACCGCCGCGAGCTGCTGCGCGAGATGCGCCGGGAGGCCCGGCGGGTGCGCAAGGCCGTGGTCGCCGCGGCACCGAAACGCACCGGCACCCTCCGCCGCAAGATCAAGATCCGCGCCGGTTGGGACGCGCATGGACCGTTCGCCCGGATCACGACCACGGCCCGGCGAGACACGACCTCGGCCCGCACCGGCCGCCGCACCCGCTTCCGGTACGGACTCGCGATCCAGCAAAAGGACCACTACCTGCAACGCGGCTTGCAACGCACGCCGCGGCGATGACACACGAAAGGAACTGGGATGACGCAGCCCACCGGCGCCACGCCGACGGCGCCCGCCCCTGACGCCGCGGCACGCGAGCACCTGGCGGAGCAGGCCAAGGAATACGGCACCTACGTGGCCACGACCGACATCTACGTCGGCATGGCGCTGGCCTACCGGGAAGGAGACCCGGTCCCGGTCAGCAACGTCGAGGCCCACGGCTACGAGAAGAACGGCCTGGTCGCCAAGACCGGCACGAAGGCCGCCGCGGTCGCCGCGGGCACGGCCGAGAAGGGCGGTAAGTGATGCCGACGACCGCAACCCCGAACGTCCTCACCGACCCCGGCTACCTGTTCTGGGCGCCGCTCGGATCGTCTGAGCCGACGAACACCGTCGCCGCGTCGAAGTTCACCGACTCCTGGCCGGTCGCGTGGGTCAGCCTCGGCGCAACCGAGGACGGCTCCGAGTTCAACTACGAGACCTCGGTGGAGCCGGTCACCGCAGCCGAGTTCTTCGACCCGATCAAGTACGCGACCACCGAGCGGTCCGGCAACATCAGCTTCACGCTGGTCGACTGGACGCTCGCCAACCTCAAGCGGGTCCTCAACGGCGGCACGCTGACCGTCGTGTCCGGCACCGGCGCGACCACGCTGTCCAGCTACACGCCGCCCGCGCCCGGCTCCGAGATCCGATCGATGATCGGCTGGGAGTCGCTGGACAACACGGTCCGGGTGATCTGCTACCAGACGCTCAACTCCGGGTCGATCGCCTCGGCCTTCAAGAAGGCGCCGGACAAGGCGGGTTTCGCCTGCCAGTTCAACTTCGAGACGCCCGCGGGCGGCAACCCGTTCAAGATCTACACCGCGGGGGTGGCCCGTGGCTAGCCTCGGCAGCTTCGGGCGCAAGCGCGAGCCGCTCGACCTGGACTTCGACTTCTTCGGCGAGACCATCCGGGTCCACCCGATGTCCTCGGACCTGGTCGAGCTGGACTTCCTGGAGAAGGCGCAGAGCCTCGACCTCGCCGACCTCGACCTGACCGCCGAGCTGACGCCCGAGAACATGGCCCGGATGTCGCAGGCCGCCCGCGTCGCGGCCGACATGGCGATGGGTTCGGTGCGCCAGATCATCCACCCGGACGACTGGGAGCTGTTCAAGGCGACCGCGATCGCCAACGGCCAGAACCTCCAAGACCTCATGGAGGTGCAGCGAGGGCTCGTGGAGGCGATCGCGGGTTTCCCTACTGGGCCGTCGTCCGGCTCTTCCAGTGGTGCCGAGACCACTGGGCCGAAGTCCGCGGCCGACTCATCCTCGCCGGCACCGACGGCGCCGACGCTCTCCCAGCCGGCTATCCAGGCCCTGCGCCAGCTAGGCGACCGGCCGGACCTTCAGGTCGCGGTGCTGCACGCGGACACCGCCCGCGAGGTTCCGGCCTCGGCATAGCCGCGCTCTGCGCGATCGCCTACGTCATCCAGCTCGACGAACTCAAGAGCCAGGTCGGCACGGCAACGCTCGCCGCCGTGCTGGCCCGCGCCAACGGCGGCACCGTCGACATCCCGGACCTCGACCAGGCCATCGCCAGGTTCAACACCGCACTCGCCGCAGTGCCGGAGCAGGTCGCCGACCGCGACCGACACACCCTGCTCACGGCCCTCGGGCTGCGCTAACGGAGGTGACCCGTGGGGAAGACCCTTGCCGACGGATACCTCGAACTGCGGCTCGACGAGGGCAAGTTCGACCCGGAGCTGCGCGCGGCGCTCAAGAAGGTGCCGTTCAAGGCTCACGGGCAAAAGGCCGGCCGCGAACTCGGCGACGGCCTGGTGAAGGGCTTCGGCGACCGGGGCAGCGCGCTCGCCACGGTCGCCGCCACCACGGCCGCGCGCCTGACCCTGATGGGCTCCGCGGCCGCCGCGGCAGCGCCCGGCCTCGCCCAGCTCACCGCGGCGCTGCTGCCCGCCGCCGGCGCCGCGGCGGCGCTGCCGGCCGCGCTGCTCGCGGTCAAGGCCGCCACCGCCACGGTGAAGGTCGCCGTCATGGGCGTCAGCGACGCGATCGAGGCCGGCTTCACCGGATCCGCCGAGGACGCGAAGGAGGCGCTCGACAGCCTTCCGCCGGGCGCCCGCACCTTCGCCGCCAGCATCCTCCAGGTCAAAACCCAGCTCGTCGGGTTGCAGGCGACCATCGCCAACCGGTTCTTCCAGCCACTCAACGACGACATGACCACGGCGACCCGCACGCTGACCCCGCTCGGCCAGCAAGTGGTGCCCGGCCTGGCCGGCGCGCTCGGCGGCCTGGCCGAGGAGGCGCTGCGGGCGTCGGTGAGCGGCCGCGCACTGGCCGGGCTGCGCGCGCTGTTCGACAACACCACCGCCGGCGTCAACGAGCTGCGCGCCGCGATCGGCCCGCTGACGGCGTCGTTCGGCGCACTGCTGTCCTCCACCTCCCCGATCCTCAAGCAGCTCAGCGCGGACGTCGCCGCAGTCGGCATCCGGCTCGCCACCCTCGTGACGTCGGCGGCCGACACCGGCCGGCTCGCAGAATGGCTGCAGGGCGGCCTGGACACGCTGAGCGTGCTCGGCGGCATCGTCCAGAACGTCGGCGGGATCTTCACCACCGTCTACGCCGCGGCCACCGCGGACTCCGGCGGCCTGCTGCAGAACATCCAGGCCCTGACCGGGCAGACCGCGACGTTCCTGCAGTCGGCCGAAGGACAGACCGGCCTGGCCACCCTGTTCAGCACGCTCGGCATCCTGGGCGACGCGCTACGGACCTCTCTGGTCACGGTGCTCCCCGCGGTCGCCGAGTCCGCGGCCACGGCCGCACCGGCAGTCGCCGGGCTGGCACCGTCGTTCACCAACCTGGTCATCGCGGCCACGCCCCTACTGACCCTCTTCACCGAGCTGGCCGTCTCCGCCCTCACCTCCGTCACCCCCGCGATCCAGAGCCTGACGCAGTGGATGCGGGACAACGAGACCGCGGTGAAGGCGACCGCGATCGCCGTGGGCACCGCGGTTCTCGCGATCAAAGGCTACGAGCTGTGGACCAAGGCCGCCACGATCGCGACCACGGCATGGACCGTCGCCCAGAACATCGCCGCCGCGGCGTCACGGATCTGGACCGGCGTCCAGTGGGCGCTCAACGTCGCCATGGCCGCCAACCCCCTCGGCCTCGTGGTGGCCGCAGTCGTCGCGCTGGTCGCCGCGATCGTCATCGCGTACAAGAACTCCGAGACGTTCCGGAACATCGTCCAGAAGGCCTGGGAAGGCATTCAAGCCGCGGTCTCGTGGGCCTGGAACAACGTGATCCAGCCCGCCGTGCAAGCCATGGTCTCGTTCTTCCAGACCCACGTCATGCCCGTCGTGATGTCCCTCTGGAACAACGTCTTCAAGCCCGCCTTCGAGGGCATCGCCTGGGCCGTCCAGGCAGCCTGGGTGCTGATCCAGATCTACCTCGGCGCCATGCGCATGTACCTCACCAACGTGATCATCCCGGTGATCAAGTTCCTGTGGGAGAACGTCTTCAAGCCGTACTTCGGCTTCATCGCCGCCTACGTCCGGTTCGTCTGGGAGAACGTGATCAGGCCGACCTGGAACGCGATGAAGAGCGCCTGGTCCGCCCTCGGCGACGGCATCAGGTGGGTCTGGGAGCGCGGCATCCGGCCGGCCTTCGAGGCGCTCGGCGGCTTCATCCAGGACAAGGTGAAGCCCGCCTTTGACAAGGGCGTCGAGGGAATCCGGGGCGCCTGGGACAAGGTGAAGGAGGCCGCGAAGGTCCCGGTGCGGTTCGTGGTCAACAGCGTGATCAACCCGCTGGTCAGCGGCATCAACAGCGTCGCGCAGTTCGTCGGCGTGAAGGACCGGATCCCGCTGATCCAGGGCTTCGCCGACGGCGGCCAGATCCCCGGCGCGCCGAGCCGGCGTGACAACCGGCTCGCGGTCGGCCCGAACGGGCTGATCAAGGTCGCGTCCGGCGAGTTCATCACCAACACCGCGAGCACACTGGCCAACCTGCCGATCCTGCGCGCGATCAACGCCAAGCGCGGCCGGGTCACCCGCCGCGACCTCACGCCGTACCTCGACGGACGCGAGGACGGCGGCCCGATCGGCTCAGGCGTCGGCGACTTCTTCAAGAGGATCGTCGATGGCGCGCAGGGGATCGGCGAGTTCATCAGCAACCCGCGGGCCGCACTGCAGTCGCTCGCCGCCGGCCTGTTCGCCAAGATCCCGGCGGCCGGCCGGGTCGGCGCGCTGGTGCGCGGTATGGGCGACCGAATGGTGAGCTGGGTCGGCCAGTGGCTGACCGACAAGGTCAACGGTGGTGACACCGGCGGCATCGGCAACCGGCCGATCCTCGGCGGCTGGCAGGGCATGCAGCGGCTCATCGCGGGCCGCTTCCCCAACCTCGGCCTGATCTCCGGATTCCGGCCGGGCTCGCGCACCCTGTACGGCGACCTGGACATGCACTCCCAGGGCCGGGCCGTCGACTACCCGCCGAACCGCGCACTGGCACAGTGGATCAAGGCGAACTACGGCGCCCGCACCCGCGAGCTGATCACCCCGTGGAACGACCTCAACCTGTGGAACGGCAAGCCGTACCACTACACCGGCGACATCTTCGCCCAGCACGCCGGCACCGGCCGGTTCGCTGGCAACGCCCACGTGCACTGGGCCGCGGCGCTCGGCGGACTCATCGGCCGCAAGTCCGGCCTGCCGTTCGGCTCGTACGACGCTGGCGGCTACCTGCCGACCGGGCTGTCCATCGCCCACAACGGCACCGGACGGCCCGAGCCGGTGGGCCATGACCTGGCCGGCGCCAGGACATACAACATCACCGTCAACGTGGCGCCCGGCGCGCACCCGGCCGAGGTCGGCCGCCAGATCGTGGAGTCGATCAAGGCGTACGAGTCGGCGTCCGGATCGAGGTGGAGGAAGCCGTGAGGGTGCTCGTCGACGTCGGGCTCCAGCACGGCGCCGAGATCGACCCGACCTACCTGCTGATCGGCCACCCGGTCTACGGCCGCATCGGCGTCGGCCGGATCGGCACGGTCGACGTGCTCGCGGACTACTCCGGCCGCGTCATGTCGCTATCGGTCGAGCGGACCTCGACACGGCGGATCGGGCCGATCGTGGAGTACAACGCGGGCACGTGCACGCTCACGCTCCTCAACGACGATGGGGCGCTGGATCCGTACGCGATCGAGCAGGCCGGCCTGACCGCGCCGGGCGTCGTGCTGCGGGTCCGGCTGGAGCACGACGGCGTCACCTACCCGGTCTGGCGCGGCTTCGTCGACAGCTGGATCCCGTCTCACGATGCGCCCGACCACGCCACCGTCACGGTCACCGGCACCGACGGCCTCGGCCGGCTCGCAGGAGTCCCGCGCTTGGCCGCCGCGGCGCCGGTCGGCGAGGGAGAGCTCAGCGGCGCGCGCATCCACCGGATCCTCGACACCGCGGGCTGGCCGGCCGAGGCACGCAAGATCGCGGCGGGGGATACCGCGCTGCAGGCCACCGAGCTGTCGGGTAACCCGCTCGACGAGGCCCAGGACGTGGCCACCGCCGAGATCGGCGAGCTGTACGTCGATGCCCAGGGCGACATCGTCTTCCGCAACCGCCACGCGATCATGACCGACCCGCGCTCGGCGACCAGCTGGGCGACGTTCGGGTCCGACAGCACGGCCGGCGAGATCCCCTACGTCGGCCGGCCCGGCGTCAGCTACGACCGCATGCAGATGGTCAACCGTGTCACCGTCACCCGCGACGGCGAGGACACCGCACTGCCGGCCGTCGAGGACGCCGCCTCGATCAGCCGCCACGGCCTGCACGCCATCGGGGAGACCCTGCCGGTCACGACCGACGAGGCTGCGCTTGGCTGGGCGCGCTGGATCCTCTGGCAGGAATCCGAGCCCGAGTTCCGCTTCACCTCGATCGCACTGGACGCCCGGCTCGATGTCGACCTCGTGCTGCCGCACGCGGCGGGCCGCGAGATCGGCGACCGGATCACCGTCGTTCGCCGCCCGCCCGGCGGCATCGTCGACAGCCGCGAGTGCTTCATCCGCAGCATCTCCCACACCTGGTCTTCGCCGGATCGCTGGCAGACCACCTGGGGCCTCCAAGGCGCCGACCGCTACCGGTTCTTCGTCATCGGCCACCCGAGCCAAGGCGTCATCGGCGCCAACGTCATCGCGTACTGAGCAGGGGACTCATCGTGCCGTTCAAAACCTTCAGCAACGGGTCGGTACTGGATGAGACCGACCTCAACACATACCTGATGCAGCAGTCGATCATCCGCTGCACCTCGGGCACACGGCCAGCGTTACCGGTCGTCGGCATGACCATCTACGAGACCGACACCGACCTCTACCGCCGGTGGGACGGTGCCGCCACCTGGGACTTCGTCGCGGTCGGCCGGCCGACCCTCGCCGCCGGCCAGATCACCGCGAACTCGCCGACGTCCAACAGCACCACCCCCGTCGGCGTGTACCGCTTCGATGACATCCCGGTCCGTGCCGGCCGTCTCATCCACATCGTGATGACCGGCGTCAGGTTCGGCGCCTCGGGCGACAACAACGACGCGCAACTGCGCTGGCATTACACCGAGGACGGATCGACGCCGACGGGCGCGTCCCCCGTCGCCGACGGGCTGACCCACCGCATCGTCTCCTCGGCCGCGATCGCGAGCCCGAAGATCTCCTGGACCGCGCGCTACCGGGCGCCGGCCACCGCCGTCACCCTCTCGCTGCTGCTGTCGGTCGCGCGCGCCGGCGGCTCGAACACCGTCCTGATCTCCCCCGACACGCTGCCCGTCGAGATCCTCATCGAGGACAAGGGCCCGGCACCGTCGTTCACCGGCACCACCCTCTGACCAGGAGGAGCCACCACCATGCCCTATCCCGACACCGGCTACCAGGCCACCTCTGCCAGGTACACCGTGCAGATCAGCGATCTACCGGGCGGCAACTCCGCCGGCGCGGTCATCACCTCCACCTCCGGCAGCGACACGGCCTGGGAGGACCAGATCGAGATCGCGGTCGGTGCTTTCCGCGCCGCCCTACTGGGTCTCGGTGCCCAGGTCACGATCTACCGCGCCCTGGAGGGCATCAAGGAGGACGTGATCTGATGGCGCGCAATCCTGATCCGGCGCGGATCACCGACGAGATCTGGGCGCTGTGGGAGCGATTCGACCGCCTGGAGCCCAGCGTGCTCCTCGGCGGCATCTACGCGGCCAAGCCCGGCTACCACAACTACCGGGACGCCCTCTGGACCGGCGACTACTCCCGCGCCGAGGTCGCCGCCGACCGGCAGGGCCCAGGCGACAAGGCCGCGGCCATCGACCTCACGATGTCCGACGCCGCGATGCGGACGTACACGACCCGGCTCGACGTAGCCGCCCGCGCCCGGGACCCGCGGCTCTATATCGCCGGCATGCCG
The DNA here is from genome assembly GCF_031458235.1 of Catenuloplanes atrovinosus. Taxonomy (NCBI): domain Bacteria; kingdom Bacillati; phylum Actinomycetota; class Actinomycetes; order Micromonosporales; family Micromonosporaceae; genus Catenuloplanes; species Catenuloplanes atrovinosus. Next base: position 6,428,676 of record NZ_JAVDYB010000001.1, read on the forward strand.
ATCATCCGCGAGTTCATCGGCACCAAGGACAACCAGACCGTCTACTGCTACGTCCTCACCGGCGGCCGGCCACTCGGCGTCGGCGCCGACGCCGGCCCCGACCCGGGCCGCGACAACACGCACCTGTGGCACCTGCACATCTCGTTCATCCGCCGCTTCGTCGCCAACCAGGACGCGATGGACCGGCTCTACTCCGTGCTCGCCGGCGAATCCCTCGCCACCTGGCGGGCCACCGACCCGAAGGAGATCGACATGGCCGATGTCGAGAACATCTGGCGCCTGCTGTTCAACGGCGGCTACCCGCCGGGGGTCGCACCGACCCACAGCGGCGGCACCGACCGCGCCGAGCTCTACCGTCGGCTCCAGGCCATCCAGCGCGACCTGTCGCTGCTGCTCGCCACCCGCGACGACCTCGACGAGGAGCAGATCATCACCGGCGTGGTCGCCGGCCTGACCCCGGAACGCCTCGCCGCCGCGATCACCACTGCGGGCCTCACCCCTGCTGGGCTCGCCGCCGCGATCCCGGACGACCTCGCCGGAGACGTCGTCGACGAACTCGTCGCGCGAATCTCCGCCCGCGCCATCGAGCCGGCCGACGCCGCGGCGGAGGCGTGATGGGCGGCCGGCCGCTGACCGTGGCGACCGGCCGCGCTCCGTTCGAGGTCTGCACACTGCTCGCCGCGCTCGCCGTCGGCACCGCGCTGCACCTGGGCGCGGTCGTACCCCGGTCCGTGTCGACCGCGATGCCGCCCACCATCCAGGCGGTCTGGGCGACCGGGCTGATCGTCGCCGGCCTCGTCGGGCTCGCCGGCGTGGCGGTGCCGCGCCGGCGGCTGCTCGTCGGGCTCGGACTGGAGCTGGCCGGGATCGGGGTGCTCGGCACCACCGCGACGATGTACGCGATCTCGCTCTACGCCGTCTCGGCCGCGCAGGCGCTCGTCGCCGGCGGGTTCGTCACCGCGCTGGCCGTGGCGTCCTGGTGGCGGTGGGGGCAGATCGTCTACGACCTGCGCCGTCTCGGCCGCGCCGCGCAGGCCGGCACCACCGTGGAGGTGCCGCTGCTGGTGGACGGTGACCGATGAGCGGCGGCATCATCGGCCAGATCCTGACAGCGATCGCCGCGCTCGGCGGCCTGCTCGGCGCGGCCGGCGGCATCGCGGTGCTGGCCCAGCGGCGCAAGCTGCGCGCGGACGCGGCCGACGTCATCACCGACACCGCGCTCACGCTCGTCCAGCCCCTACGCGAGCGCGTCGCCGAGCTGGAGGAACGCGCCCGCGCGGCCACCCGCCAGGTCGACGAGCTGTCCGCGTCGGTGGCCACCCTCACCGGCACGCTACGCGGCTGGCGGCTGGCGATCCTCAGCCCGCACGTCAGCCGAGAGGAACTGCGCGCGATGGTCACCCTGCCCGTCGAGGCGCCGAACGGGCACGTGGACGTCAGCGGCTGATCGGCCGCCATCGTGACCGCGGCCCCGGCGCCCACCCGATCAGGTAATCCACCCCTCGGCGCGCACGCTCCTCGGGCAGCCCGCGCCACTGCACCCGCGCCTCGCGCGGCTGGCCCCAACGCGTTACACCGACCACGGCCCAGGTGCCGTCCGGGTCACGCTCCAACAGCACGTCCCGGCGAGCCATGCCCCATTGGCCGTTGAACCAGTGCTCCACCCGCTCCGCGTCCCCGTGCACCAGCGCAGAGTACGCCCCTTAGCACACACGTACGACAATCTTGGAGTGATCATGAAGATCTTCGGCCGCGAGCCCGCGCTGGTCATCGGCGCGATCGGCTCGCTCCTTACCGTCCTCGCCGCCCTCGGCACGCCCGGCATCGACGCCGGCGCGGCCGCGGCCATCACCTCGCTGGCTGCGGCGGTCATCATGGCGATCACCACCCGCCCGGTCGCCCCAGCGCTGTTCACCGGCGCGGTGGCCGCCGGCGCCGCACTGCTCGCGGAGTATGGCTTCGCCGTCTCGGAGGGCACGGTGGGCGCAATCTCCGGCGCGGTGATCGCCGCGTTTGCCCTCTTCGGCGTACGGCCTCAGGTCGAGCCGGCGGGCGAGGGAGTTTCCGTCAGCGCCAACTGAGAACTCGAGAGTCAAACGGCCCGCCCCCGGGGGCGGGCCGTTTTCTGCGTCTATCGCCGGAACAGAAAGTAACCCTCCGGTCGCCCCTTCGGGTCCTGAGCAAAGCTCATCTCACCGAGCCGCCAGCCGAGGTCCTCGACCGCTTCGATCTGCTCAGCGAAGCCCGGAAGGCTTCCGGAAAGCTGGTGGTGCGTCATCGGCGTGTTGATCCTCAGGACGAACACGCGCCGCCCCTCCTCGATAGCCCTCGCCGCCTCCTTCGCGACGTTTTCCGCCTTCGCATCCTTGATCCATCCCATGCGCGGACGGTAGCAGCGTGCTTACGGAGTCCACATCGGCCAAACGTCCGGGCACCGCGGGCGGCAGCGGCGACTCGCAACCATCCGCGCCCAGCCAGCCCAGCGCGCTCACCGCCGCTCCTACCCGGCTGTCCGGCCCGCAGCACGACCCAACATAGTCGATTATGTGGTCGATGGGAAGCGCGCAGGCGGCCCCGGGACCCGAACGAATCCCAGGGCCGCCCTGTCCGTCGCGGGTGCCACGAGTCGACGCGATGGTCGGTCGCCGGGGCGGCCCTGTGCCGCCTCGGGCCCGGACGGACGCCTCCGCCGCGGCCCGCACCCCAACCGGGGTGCGGGCCGCTCTTTCCGTGTCGCGGCCCCGGCCACCATCAACCCGGGACCGCTTCTCAACCCGCCTTGCCGCGCCTGGGATGCGGATTGGCCCAAGGCGGGAGAGTTTCGCGCGGCCCGGGCCCTGGTCAGCGAGGGCCCGGGCCGCTCCCTCGGGGCCGGCTGGCGGGGCCGGCGCCGAGGGTGAGGGGTGCGGTCTGGAGCTATCGGCGGAAGATGTAGTAGCGGTCGAATTCGCCGCTCTTCGCGCCCTCGACGAAGGCCTCCATCTCGCCCACGGTCAGCACCAAGGCCGGTCCGGTCGGCTCGCGGCTGTTGCGCAGCGCGATGGTGTCGCCGAGATCGGCGACCTCCAGGCACTGCCCGTGGGAGGCGCTGCGGCTGCTCTTGTGCCACTCCACGGCGATCGTGCTGGCGTCGGGGATGTGCGTGATCATGTCGGCTCCTCTCATCCGGCCGCCACCATGGCGACCTGGTTCCGATCCGCGGCAAGGACGACTCGCGCCCATGCCAGCAGCCCGCATCCGCTGTCCTCGCACCGCGCGCACCGGCCGGTAGCGCGCGCGTCGTTGGGCGGCTCCTCGTGCTGGCGTACGGTCTGTTCCGCCGCCCACAGCACGGCGGCGGGTGACACGCCCGTCATCGCGACTCCCCGAGACGGCTGTTCACACGCCCGGCCAGTTTCTGCCACTCGCTGAGCTTGATCCAGGCCGTCGCGTGCACGCCCGGCCTGCTGATCGCCGACACCGCCACCAGCACCTCGCCATTCGGCAGGCGCAGCAGCCGGACACCGACCTGCCCAGCGTCGGCCGGCTCGCCGAAAGGATCGACCGGGCGGCGGCCCTCCAGCATCTGCCGGCCGATCCACTCCCCGACCGGCACCCGAGGACCCGCGTCCCGACCTCGGCGCGCGGTCATCGCCCCGAGGCCGCGAGCACGACGCCCAGCACGGTGGCGCCGAAGACGAGTAGGGCCCAGACAGCCGCGTATCCGCGCCGACGGTATCGGTCAGCGCTACCAGCAGACGAGCTTTCGACTGGCACCGTGTCGCCGTCGCCGAGACGGCCGACGCCCCAGTACATCCGATTGGTTGACATCCCGCGCACCTCCGTATCGAGGGCGCGGCGGGCAATCCTTTCCGGGGGACAGTCCGGCGAGGAAGGAGCCCGCCGCGCCGGCCTATTCGACGGTCCCGCTACGCAGATAGGCGAGGACCCGGTCAGCCGTCTCCTGCGCCTGCTCTACGAGCGTCCGGAGCGGGGAGTACGCGACACGGGTCGTCCGCTGCCGGGCGCTGTCCGCCTGGTCAAGCCCGGCCAGGAAAGTCTGCGCCCCGGCTAGCGCTTGGCAGACGCGCTCCATCTCTTGCGCCATCTCCTCCGGCGTCTCGCGACCAAACATCAGACCCCCAGGTGATCGAGGCGGCGCTTTCAGTAACGTTGGATTGGTACCAACCATTACAGTGGCCTGGACCACAGTCAAGCACCCGGCCTAAATTGGGTGGTACCAAAAGGAGGAGAGCTGCTCGTGCCACCGAAATATCGCCAGATCGCGGCCGAACTGCGCGACCGGATCATCAGTGGCCACTTCGCCACAGGCGACCGCCTGCCGACCGAGCAGCGCCTCATGGACGACTACGGCGTCTCGCGGAACACGGTCAGACTGGCCACCGCGCTGCTGGTCAACGAAGGCCTGATCGAGCGCGTGCCCGGTCGGTTGGGCGGCATGCTGGTCCGCGCGCAACTGATGCTGACCTACCACGCGTCGCGCGCCGAGATGCCGCACGGCCTGTGGCCAGAGAGCGATGCGTGGTTCGGCGAGGTCCAGGCGCAGGGCTACCAGCCGAGCCAGCGCTTTGAGATGCGCATCGCCGAGTTGCCGGCCGAACTCGCGGAGCGCCTCGGCGTCGAGGCGGACTCTCCCGCCGGGCTGCGACGCTGCATCCGCATGGTCAACGGGCAGCCGAGCTCGCTCCAAGACACCTGGTACCCGATGGACCTGTGCGAGCAGGTGCCCGAACTTCTCTCGCCGCGGGACATCCCGCAGGGTACGACCCGGCTCCTCGCCGAGCGCGGATTTCCACAACCGGCGGTTGAGGACGACCTGGTTGCGATGATGCCTGCACCAGAGCACGTGCAGCTACTCAACCTCGCGGCCGGCACGCCGGTGCTGGCGTTCACCCGAACCGGCTTCGCGCCCAGCCGCCCAGTGCGGGTTTCCGTGACCATCTTCGCCGGCCACCTCAACCGCGTGGTCTACACGCTCGGCGATGCCGACGTGATCGCCCGGCATCGGGACGGCCAATGATCATTGCTCGTGCCGGGCTCTCCGACATCGACACGATCATGTCGTGGCGCCGGGAGCGCACCGCGTGGCTCGCCGCACGGGGCGAGGACCAATGGTCGGTGCCGCTACCCCGCCGGGCGGTGGCCGCCACCGTGTCCGCGGGTCAAACCTGGATGGTGTGGGACGGCCACACGCCCGCAGCCACCATCACGCTCGCGGCGGCCACCGACGCCGAAGGCCTCTGGAAGCCGGCGCACGACGCGCCCGACCCGCTGTGGTACCCGGAAGACGACCCGGCCGACGCGCTGTACGCCGCGAAGATGATGGTGCCGCGCGACCGGTCTGGTTCAGGCCTTGGCCAAGAACTGCTTGACTGGGCCGGAGGTCGGGCGTTTGCGGCCGGCCTCACCTGGCTCCGCCTCGACGCTTGGACCTCCAACACCCGCCTGCACGACTACTACCGGCGCCAGGGTTTCCAGCATGTCCGAACCGTGGAGTCACGGCTCAGCGGTGCCTGCTTCCAGCGCGCAGCTCAGCCGTACGACGGCCTTCTCAAGACGGAAGGCGGCTAACCACAGGACGTCGAAGGGCCGTACCCCGTGGCAGGGTACAGCCCTTCGACGTGTTAGGCAGTTAGAAGACGGCGAGGGTCGCGGCGCCGTTGCGTGTCAGGGATACGAGCAGGTGAGAGCTGTGCCGAACGGTCAGGGCGTCCGGGGTTGCTGGGATCATCGAATCGATGTGGACCATCTGGATCAGGCCGTGGGTCAGCAGCATCGCGTATGGTTCCATCTCGCGCCGGCCGAGTCCGATTGCGGCCTGGGCCCGGCGCAGTGGCCGCCAGCGAGTCTCGGTGGCGCCGGCGGCGGTGATGGACCGGAGGGCCTGGTTGTATGGGTTCTCGGCCAGCCAGCGATCGCCTTTGGCGGTCGGCTGTGCCGTCCAGTGTTCGAGGTCGTAGCCGCGCGCGCTCTGGATCTGGGCGATGGCCAGCTCGACCGGGATCGCCTTGCCGTCGGCGTGGCATTCCACCATCTCGGAGTTCACGAGCGCGCCGAGCGTCTGGCGGCACATCGCGCCGACGCCGAGGGGCTGGTGCCGGGCGATGCAGTTGAGGATGGACCACTCGGCCGTGCGCTTCGGCCAGCGGGTCAGATGCAGGACCATGATCTACTCTCCGTAGCTTTCCCACGGTTCGCACGGTCCGGACGGATCGCACGATCGGCCGTATGCACGGCCCTTTACTAGGACCCGGCCGCGCCCGAGCGCACCGTGCGCACCGTGTGCACGGCCGGGGTGGTGATCACTGTTGGTTACGCCCGCTGCGGGACGAGGATGCGGTAGTGGCCGCGGTCGCGGGCCGGGGCGAGCAGTGCGTCGGGTCCGTCGCTCATCTCGCGGAGTGCCTTGTAGAGCCAACTGCCGGACATGCCGGTCGCGGCGAGGACCGGCGACATCTGCTCCGGCTTCACCGTGGTCATCCCGCGTTCGGCGGCCAGCAGGATCGCCCGGCGCAGCTCGTCGCGTGCGTCGGCCGGCGACATCTGCTGGGCCGGCGCGAAGTCGAACCGTGGCCGGTTCCGGTCGATCTTGATGGGTTCGGCCGGGTCGACGTCGTCCGGCGGGTCGTCGCGAGTGAGGGCGTCCAGCTCGGCCCGTTCGTCGTTCGGCTCGTCGCTGGCCGGCGCCGGGGGCACCGGCGTGGTCGCGGCGGGCTGGGTGGTGTGCCCGCGGTAGCTGTCCACCGCGTGCTCGCGTTCCTCCTCGCTGGCCGCGAAGCCTCGCGCGGGCATCGCCGCGCGCTCCGGCTCGATGCCGGGCCCGGACGCGTAGCAGTAGCCCGGTTTCAGGGCCTTCCACTTCCACGGGGCGGCGCCGGCGTCGGCCTGCTCGTCGGTGAGCGCGGCCTCTGCGTCGGCCTCGTCCTTGACGCCGAGGCAGATCCAGGCCGGGATGTTCGACCGGGCGCTGGTCGGCAGCCGGTCGTGGGTGGCGCGCTGGAGTTCCAGCACGATGGTCATGCCGACCGAGCGCACGGCCTCGGACAGGTCGACCAGGTCGCCGTTGCCGGCCACGACCGCGGCGGCCTCGAAGATGAGCACGGTGACGTGCGGGATGCCGCAGCCTTCCTGCCACTGCTTGATCCCGCGCTCGCCGAGCTGCTTCGCCCGGCGCGGGATCTCGTCGCGCAGAGCCTCGATGACGTCCTCAGCGGCGTTACGGCCGGTCGTCACCTGGGCGGCGTGCCGGTGCAGCCAGGACGGCAACTGGTCGCCCTTGCGGGCGTCGATGATCCGCAGCTCCTCGTCGTGGCGGGTGAGCACCTCGGCGCAGAAGGTCAGCAGCAGCTCGGTCTTGCCGCTGCCGGACATTCCGACCACACCGAGGATGCCGATCGCGTTGCGCTGCACGGCGTGGTCGCCGACCAGGTGCAGTTGCAGCGGCTCGCCGTCCTCGCTCTTGCCGAGGACGACCGGCAGCGCGATCGAGCCGCCGGGCGCGGACGGGCCCGGCCACGGCACCGGGTCGCGCAACTGGTCGACCGGCACCACGTCGAGCCGGCCGCGGCGCTCGGAGTCCGGATCGGGGTGGGTCCGCACCGCCGTGCCGCCGACATCCAGGGCCGAGGCGATCTGGGAGCGGGCGCCCTGCACCTCGGCGAAGGTCTGCCCGGGTGGCAGGACCACCTGAGCGCTCACCTTCGCTCCGGCGACCTGCGGACGGCCGATGGCCGCGTCCTTGAGCTGCTTCACCGCGGCGCCCAGCTCGCCCATCTCGCCGCGGATCGCGCTGCGGTCGCCATCGGCGTCGCCGCGGGCCTGCCGCATGATCCGGTAGACGGCCACGATGATCGACATCAGCAGGCCGCCGACGAACCAGACGCCGAGCATCCCCTTCGAGATCGGGCCGGACAGTACCGCGGGGATGACCCACGCCGCGCTCAGCACGGTGACGCCGGTGGCCATCACCTGCATCACGACGCCCCGCGGCCGCGAGGACCACGCGACGAACGCGATCAGCACGCCGGCGCAGATCGTGAGCAGCACGCCGGTCCACCCGGCGGTGTCCGCGTCGGTGCCGTAGAGGATGTGCGCACCCCAGGTCAGCGGCAGCGCGGCGAACGCGCATAGCGGTGTGATCAGGTACGGCCACAGGGGCAGCCGCACGGTGTGGACGGAGCCGATCCCGTCGTTGGCCGGTCGGAGTTTCGTCTTCATGATCAGGCCTTGAACGTGAACTCGTCGGCACGCGGCTTGTAGCCGGCCTGCTCCAGCTCCGGCATGAACACCGCCTCGAACCGGTTCGTGGCGGTGATGATGTACCGGCTCGCCACGGTCAGCGCCTCCGCCGCCTGGGCGACCGGCTTGGAGATCTGCCGCGCCCGGTAACGCGCGTCCAGGCCGGCCACAAGCAGGTGCGGGTTGACCTTGCGCAGCTTGGCGTCCAACTCGGCCGCGGTGATACCCAACTCCAGCGAGCCCATATGCAGAAGCTTTCGGCTCTGCTCGGCCCACTCCAGCAGGGCGACGTTATCGGTCAGCGGCGCGTTCGGGGTGAGGAACCCGTGCCTGTGCCGCGTCTGATCCGCCACGTTGATCTCTCCTTACTTCTTGCCGCCGTAGCGGGTGCTGGTCTTGCCACGCACGCCCCAGGCCGCGAAGCCCGCGAGCGCGCCGAGCGCGAACCCGAGAACCGGGTCGGCCCCGGTCCGCGAACAGATGACGCCACCGATCAGGCCCACGACCAGCGCGGCTCCGATGGCCTCGATGAGGCGCACGGCCTCTCCCTTCTCGACCCGCCGTCTGGCGGCCGCCGCGCACGCCCGGGTGATGAGCCGGGCACCACGGGAGCCGTCAGATGTGCCAGGTCACGAGGCCGACCGCTACCGCAACGGCCGGTGAGGCGATCAGCAGGTCGATGGCGAGGCGCACCCTCGTGTGTTTGCGGACGGCGACGCGGGAGAGCCAACGGACGGTGCGGGCCTCGGTGTCACGGATCGGGTCCGCAGCGTCGAGATCGCCGCGGATCTCGACGTGCGTCATCCGCGCCCAGCGGACGACACCGTGGTCACCGGCGAGGTTCGGCCGTAGCACCAGCAGGAGCAGGCCGACGGCCACGAGCCACATCGCGACCAGCGCCCAGCCGCCGGCGCGCACCGGCGCGGGCAGCGCGGCCAGCGACAGCACGGCGGCGAGGATGGTCAGCATCGTGCCCGCGAACCCCGCGACGGCCTGTGCTTTTGCGTCGGCTCGTGCGATCTGCGCCTCGCCCTGCTGCACAGGCTCCGATGTGTTCATCGAGCCGCCTCCGCCAGCTCCGGCGCCGACCAATACGTGCGTACCGTGCGCACGCCGAGGCCGAGCGCGTCAGCGACCGCCTGCTGCGTCGCGTCCGGGTGGTCCACGCGATATGCCGCGACCCGGGCCGCGGTCTCCTCCGCGCTGGTCCGCCGCGCCGGCCGGGTCCGAGCCTCAACCAGCTCCGCGGTGAGCTGGTCGACCTGCGCGCCCCGGGCCGCAGCCTCACGGCGCGCGTCCTCCAGCAGCCGCCGCATCTCGGCTACCTGCCGCTCGGCCTGCCGCCCCGCCTCGGCTACTGCCTCGCGCCGGTCGGCGGCTGCCGCGTCGGCTGCCTGCCGCAGCTCGGCAACGAGCCGCTGTGCCGCCGCCGCGTCCTGCCGACGTGCCGCCTCGGCCGCCTCTACCGCGCGCCGTTGCTCGGCCGCTGCCGCCGCCGCGTCCTGCCGCTGCTGCTCGATCTGCCGCTGCAGGGCGGCAACCTCCGCGGCGGCTTGCCGGGCGTCCGCCTGCCGCTGCCGCTGCGCCTCCTCGGCAGCGGCAACCGCAGCTGCGATCGCCTGCTGCTGCCGCTCGATGGCGGCGAGCGCTTCGCGGTGCTGCCGGTCCGTGTCGCGTGCCGCAGCGGCTGCGGCGGCTGCGGACTGCTCGGCGACGGCGAGCTGGTCGACCTGCTCCGCGGTCAGCGGCCGGGTGCGCGCCTCGGCGACGAGGGTCCGCTGTACGCGCGCGGTGACCTCGGCGAGCATCGCGTCGTCCGCATCGAGGGTGAGCCGGTGCCAGCGTGCGGTGAGACGCGTGACCAGCGTGGTGTTGCCGTCGCGCTCGGCCTTCCAGAGCCGGAATCGCAGGCGGGTCAGCCGGTCGATGAGCTGCGCGCGGTCGATGGTCTCCAGGTCGGCCTTGCCCGGCTTGGCCAGCCTGAGCGCGATCACGCGCTGCCGCAGCCAGGGGCCGATCATCCACGTCAGCGCGTTCTCGTCGCGCTCGATCACCTCGTTCTCGCCCAGCTCCTGGAGCCCGAGCTTCCACACCCAGACCGCGAGCAGCGGCAGGACGAAGCGCAGCGGGATCTCGACCGGCGTATCCGCCGAGCAGGCCACGATCGCGCCGAGGATCGTGGCGATCGTCCAGACCGCGCGCAGGTGTTTGCGCTGCTTGATGCTGCCGAGACGGCTCTTCTCGGCCGTGATCATCTCGCCGATGATCGCGACGTCCCCGATCGCGAAGAAGATCAGCGCCAGCCCGCGGCCGAGCGTCAAATCCTCGGTGGCGACCTCCCACATGCCCTCGGCGGAGAAGCCCAGGATGGCCAGACCCAACCAACGGCGCAGCACCCGATCGGGCCGGCCGGTCTTACGGTCCGCGCGCTTCATCGCGACCAGCGCACACAGCACCAACACGACGCCGGCCGCGACCATCACCGCGTCCTCGTGCGCTCGGGCGAACCGCCAGGCGGCCGCGAGCCCACCGAGCAAGGTCTCTATGTCCATAGTCGCTAGTGTGTCGCGAAAGTCGCGACTAGCGCAAGGGGCGTGTTAGTCGCGAGAATGAGGGCATGTCGCTGGAATGCACGTCAGTCGTGGGAAAATCCTCGCCAGATGCCGAGGCTGAGGAGGCCTGCATGGGCGAGTGGATCAGCGTCGCCGAGGCCGCCAGACTGCTGGAAATTACGCCTCGCACGATCCAGCGTTCACTCGCCGACGAAGAGCGCCGGCTTCGAGAGTGGGGCGAGGAGGGCGCGGGCTGGCGATTCAAGCCGGTGACCGAGCGCCCGATTTATCAGCTACGTCGGTCCGTCGTGGAGCGAAAGGCCGGCCCGGCGCCCGGCCCCGAAGCTCCCGACGACTAGCTGTCACGCGCTGACGCGCCGCTGAGAATTCCCTCAGCGGCGCGTCGACTTCTGGCGTGCCCCCTTCAGCGGGCGGAGTGCAGCCAACGGATCGCCGCGGTCTCCTCCGCCGACCGCGATCGCGTCCGGCGAGAGATGCCGTCCACATACCCCTTGCTGTAGTACACCCGGCGCCCATGAGCCAGCCCGACCACCGCCCCGGCTGCCGCCGCGGTGGTGGCGATAAAGCCGGCCAGAACGAGCGTCTGGGAGTGCACCTGGATCACGATCTACCTCCTTGACTGACCGGCGTCTGTCCCACCACCAGCCAAGTGATCACTAGGGCACCGACAGTAGCCGCCCCTTGATCGGGTAACACTCGGTCGAACGGCTACAGGAATCCCACTGTTGGTGCTTCCATTCGTACAAACGTTCGACAGCTTGAGTCGGGCCCAGACAGGTCCCCTTCGGCTCAGCAGGGGCACGAAGGTGATCTCCCCTATATGTCCCCTAAAAACGATCAGGGCCGGTCCGAAGACCGGCCCTGATCTGCTGATACATCGACCAGCATGTGGGGTGACTGAGGGGATTTGAACCCCCGACACCCGGGACCACAACCCGGTGCTCTGCCAACTGAGCTACAGCCACCATGCCTTTCCCACCCGGACTTCAGGCCCGCGCGGGGTGCGGAACAATGATAGCCACACCCCAAGGGCGGCCGTCGAGCGGGTTGCCCTACAGCTGCGCGGCGATGGCCTTGGCGGTCTCGACGTCGGGGCCGGGCGGCGGGACGAAGATGGCGCGGCGGTAGTACTCCAGCTCGCGGATGCTCTCCCTGATGTCGGCGAGCGCGCGGTGGGAGAGGCCCTTGGCGGGCTGCCCGAAGTACGTACGGGGGAACCAGCGGCGGGCCAGTTCCTTGATCGAGGAGACGTCGATCATGCGGTAGTGCAGGTGGGCGTCGAGGCGGCGCATGTCGCGGGCGAGGAAGCCGCGGTCGGTCGCGATCGAGTTGCCGCACAGCGGTGCGCTGCGCGGGTCCGGCACGAACTGCGTGACGTAATCCATGATCAGGTCCTCGGCCTCGGCCAGCGTGACCGTCGAGGCGCGGACCTCCTCGGTGAGGCCTGACTTCGCGTGCATGTCGCGGACCACGTCCGGCATGTTCGCCAGCGCGGCGTCATCGGCGTGGATCACCACGTCCACGCCCTCGCCGAGCACCTGAAGGTTGGGGTCGGTCACCAGGGCCGCCACCTCGATCAGGGCATCCTTGCCCAGATCCAGCCCGGTCATCTCGCAGTCCACCCACACCAGAAGATCAGCCACGCCGACAGCCTACGCGCTGCGCCGACGGGTCGGCGGAGCGTGAGGGAGAGATTCCGGCGCCCCGCTCGGCATGCGCGTTGGAGCAGATCACCGCCAAGATGGACAGATCTGGTCGGATACCGCCTAAATCCCTAAAATGGTCGTTAAGGCCTCAAGGCCCTCACCATCCCCCGGTGAAGCGGCCCTCCACCCCCGTGGAGGGCCGCTCAACGCGCCGTTCTCACCGCCCCGCGCCGCGCACCTCACCATCGGCCGCCCTCCGCCGGCGACCGGCCCGCGGCACCGGCGCCGCAGCACCCTCCACCGGTACGACCGTCGCCTCTGCGGGGCCGCCCGGCGCCGTCCTCGCCTCCCCACGGGCCTCCGCACCCTCCCGGGCGGCCGGCGTCCCGCCACTCCCGGGCCGCCCCGCGGTCCCGGCCGCCTCCGCGCCCGGCACCAGCTCCACATCCGGCCGCATCGCGGCTTCCGGCGTCTCCGGCTGCGCCTTCCGTCGTGGCTGACGCTTGCCCGGCACCACACCCCCCGGCGCCGCGTGCTTCCCCGCCCCGGCACCGGTGTCCGCTCCCGCGGCCCGCTTCACCGGCGCCTTCGCGACCCCCTCGGCCTGCGCCTTCACCCGCCTCCGCGGCACGGCCCGCGGCTCGGGCGATCCCGCCTCGGCGGAGCCCGGCTCCGCCATCCCGGCGACGGCCACGCCGGTGACCTCGGTGGAGCCGGTCCCCGCGACGCCGGTCTCGGCCTCGCCGTCGACAGCGGCGGCGCCCGGGGACCGGGCGGCGCCCGAGGCTACGGGTGCGCCGGTGACGTCCGCGGGAATGGGCGGTTTGGTGTCCTCGGCGGGGTCGCGGGTCAGCGGCGGCCAGGTGAGCTGCGGCGCGACCGGCGGCATCGGTGCGGACCAGCCTCTCGGCCGCGCCGCCGGATCGCCGCCGGCCGGCCGCTCCCGTCGCGCGGCATCTCCCGTGGCGTCGCCCTCGCCCGGTTCCGGCGGCGCCGCATCGGCCAGCGTCGCGGGTCGCGCGGCGGCAGCCGCGGCCTTGGCCACACCGTCCGCGCTCACCTCGCCCGCCTCGGCCTCCGGCGACGTGTTCGCGGCCCCCGCCGGCGTCGCGGCGACCAGCTCGTCCGCGGCCACGACCTGATCGCCGGCCATTCCGGACCCCACGGCACCGGCGGAAGCGGCAGACACAGCCGGTTCTGCGGGATCGGCGGGACCAGCCGGACGTGCCGGAGGGACAGGCACGTCCCGGCCCGCGGAATCGCCCGGCGCCGCCCGGTCGACCGGCACCACGTCCCCGGCGACCTCGGCGGCCGGCGCCGGCTCCGCCTCCACCGCTGCCGCGCCCGACGGGGCGGGCCTGGACCACAGGTCGGCGGTCTTGCCGGGGTTTCGGCGGTGGCCGACGGGGGTGATGACCATGCCGTTCTCGCCGGGGTGGATCACGGAGGCGCGGGAACCGAGGCTGGCCGCCACGTCGGGCAACTGGGTGGAGTCGACCACGTAGACCAGTTCGCGCGGCCGGCTGGGCCGGGCGAGCACGGCCATGCCAGCGATGATCAGCAGGAGGCCGCCGCCGAGGCCGCCCCAGGTGGTGGCCGTCAGCCAGGTCGGCCGCAGTTCCGCGGTCACGGACATCGTGCCGGCCGGGCGGCCGTCCGGGGTCATGATGACCAGGGCCAGGTCGCGGTCGCGGATCTCGTCGGCCGTCCAGGCGAGGGTGCCGTCGCCGGAGCGGGTCCAGAAGTCCTGGCGGGCGGGTTCCTCGGCGGGTGTGCGGGCGCCGGCGACCGTGCTGACCCGTACCGGCAGCGGGCCCGTCGTCAAGGCGAGCTGCTCGAAACGGGTGTGGCGGGCGGGCCGGAGGTAGGCGGCGGCCTCGCCGGCGGGCGCCAGTCCGACGAAGGCGGGTCCCGCGTCGGTGCCGGCGGTGATCCGGAACTCGGTACGCCCGGCGCGGGCGAACGCGGCGTCGCGGGCGAGCAGGCCGTCCAGGTCCTCGACGATCAGCGCCTGGCCGGGTACGTCCAGTTCCTCCAGGTGCGCCCGGAACGCACCTCCGGGATCGCGGTGCTGGCCCACGGTCCACAGCGCGCCCGCGGCGAGCAGGACCGGCAGGCCGACGGTGAGCAACAGCATTCCGACGATCAAGCGGATAATGCGCATCGGTTTCCCCCTTTGCCCGTTATCGGACCATACCGAGCGAAACGTCCGCCTACCGCACATCGACACGGCCTGAACGACGGCGATGGACACGGAAACGGCCCGGCCCCACGCGGGAGCCGGGCCGTTGCGTACCGTCCGATCAGGCGTCCGCGGAAGGAGCGGCGGCGGCCGGGGCCGGCCGCGCACCGGTCCGGGTGAACGCCAGGCCGCCCAGGACCAGCCCGATCAGGCCGGCGACCAGCGCCGCGATCGCGATGCCCAGCGCCGGCCCGGAGCTGGAACCGGTGGACTCGGTGGCCGCGACCGGCGCGGCCGACGGGGCCTCCTCCGCGGCGGCGGCCGTCAGCGTGAGCACGGGCGCCGGGCTCTCCGGCTCCTCACCGCCCGCGACCGGCTCGTCGATCCAGCGCACGACCTCGCCGTCCGAGTACGTCTGCAGCGCCTTGAAGACCAGTTGGTCGGCCTCCGGCAGCGGCCCGAGCGAGACCCCGAACTCCTGGAACGTGCCGGGCGTGATCTCCGAGCCCTTCGCGGCGGTCCAGGTGATCTTCTTGACCACCTCGGTGATCTCGGCGCCGTGCGCGGTGACCGGCGTGGCCGGCGCGCCCTTCTCCAGCGCGACGGTCCAGCCGGGAACCGGCTGGGTGGAGACGGAGGCGATCGGCGCGTTCTCCGGGAGGAAGACCTCCAGCTTGGTGGTGGAGGCGGTGTCGCTCTCGTTCGGCACCCGGAAGTCCACCTTGGCGTACCCGCCCTGGGTGGCCTCCCTGGGGTTGACCGTGACGTGCGCGGAGGCCGGGCCGGCGAAGGTGAGCACGCCGACCACGGTGGCGCCGAGGCTGAGCAGTGCCGCGCGGGCTGCGGTACGGGGAGACATGGTTGACCCTTCAGTCAGGAGGCGACGTCCACCGTGACGGTGACGGTGGCTTGATCGATCTCGGTGGTGCGCAGTGTGAACTTGAACTCCCAGGTCCCGGCCGCCGGCAGCTGGAACTCGCTGATCGCGTGGTTGTCGGCGACGCGGAGCATGGGTACGTCGATCGGCTCGATCCCGGCGGCCGGGAGCGCGGCCGTGGTGGTCCACTCCTCCGTGGTGAGCAGGTTCGTGGTCCCCGGCTCGTACGCGTACAGGTGCAGCGAGTTGCCCCCGACCTTCGCCGGGTCCAGCTCGACCTGGAGCGTGTAGAGCGGGCTGTCCACCAGCACGGAGAAGTAGCCCTGGTCGGCGAGCACCGCGTTCTCCGCCTCGGTGCGGGCCGGCGTCTGCTGGACCAGCACGGACGTCACGCCGAGCACCACCACGGTGATGGCCAGTTCGGCCCGGACCGCGGTCCGGATCCGGCCCGGGCGCTCGGCCGTGACGCGCTTGCGGACCAGCGACCGCGAGTACGCCGCGATGCCCACCACGGCCGCGAACAGCGCGGTCTTGACCAGGATGAACCGGCCGTAGGTGGTGCCGGTGAGCGCGTCCAGCGTGCCGATCTCGATGAGCGCGTTCACCACCCCGGCCAGCAGCAGCGCGCCGACCGCGAGCGCGGCCCAGCGGGACCAGATCGGCAGGATCGCGCCGAGTTCCCGCTCGCTGGCCTGCCGCAGCAGGAAGCCGATCAGCATGACCAGGCCGCCGAGCCAGACCGCCATGCTGACCAGGTGGACCGCGTCGGCCACCACGGAGACGGCCGCGACCGGCGAGGCGGACGGGTGGCCGGTGAGCGGCCAGGTGAAGATCGCGGCGGCGCCGAGCGCGGCCAGCACGATCAGGTCGATCGGGCCCTCGCCGGTGCGGCCGCCGTCGCCGCGGACCGCGAGGATCGGGCGGAGCATGATGGCGATCGCGACCAGCAGGCCGAGCCGGACCAGCAGCGCGGTGCCGAACGCGCTGGCCACCACGTCGCCGAGGCCACCGGCGTCCAGGATCGTGCCGCCGCTGGTGTACGGCGCCTGCAGGTAGAGCGCGGCGAGCGTGCTGGCCGCGACGAGTCCGAGGCCGGTGCGCACCAGCCGGGCGGGGCCGCGGCGGCTGAGCCGGGACGGCCACAGGAACAGCAGCACCAGGACCGGGCCGACCACCAGCACCAGGCCCGCGTACCCGAGGAACTTCGCGACCGGGATGACGCCCGCCACCACCGGGTCGGTCTCGTCGCCGTCCTCGGTGAGCGCGGGCACCGCGGACGTGGCGCCGACCGAGAACGTGAACGCGCCGCTGACCGGGTGGCTGTCCGCCGAGATCACCCGGTAGCTGACCAGGTAGGTGCCGCGCTGGTCCGCGCGGACCGGGATGATCAGCGTGGAGCCCTCGGCGCGCGGGTCACCGCCGACCCGGTCACCGTTCGGCGCGATCACCTGGATCTTGCCGGCGACCGGGTTCACCCCCTCGCTGAACGTGAGCTTCACGTCGGCCGGCGCGGCCTGGACCACGGACTGGGTGGCGGGCGTGGTGCGCTGGAGGACGGCGTGCGCGCTGGCCGGGCTCGCCGGTCCGACGAACACCGTGAGCGCGCCCAGGACGAGGGCGGCGAGCACGGCCCAGCGGCGTCTCTTCTCGGCAGTCATGCCGGACATGCTCTCCCACGGATGTGGCGGTGATCGCCCGTGGTCGGCGTGGCGTGTTCCGCACCTACCGATCCGACCCCAAATATGGGACCAAATCGGACTAATCGCGAGGTACGTGGGGGCATGCCGGGTTGGTCGGCCGGGTGGCCCGGAAAGTTCCCGGCGATCGCGGGACCTTCGTCCGTACCCGCCGGGGCCGGCTCCGGACACCGTGGGGACGGAACCGGGCGACGGTCCCGGACGACCAATGGAGGTGGACTTCTCAGTGTGGGATCGCGCCGGACCGTGGGGCGGGCTGGCCGCCCGGCTCGGGCTCGCCGCCGTCTGGCTCTACGCCGGCGGCGCCAAGGTCGGTGATCTGGCCGGCTCGGTGCGCGCGGTCAACGCCTACCGGGTGATGCCCTTCGACGTGGCCCAGGTGATCGGCGCGATGCTGCCGTTCGTCGAGGTCGCGGTCGGGTTGCTGCTGCTCGCCGGGCTCGCGACCCGGGTCAGCGCCGGGTTCTCCGCGCTGCTGCTGGCGGTGTTCATCGCCGGCATCGCCAGCGCGTGGGCGCGCGGCCTGCGGATCGACTGCGGCTGCTTCGGCAGCGGCGGGCAGCTCGCCGCCGGGGAGAGCCCGGCCTACGGCTGGGAGATCGCCCGGGACATCGGGTTCCTGATCCTGGCCGGCTACCTGATCGTCCGCCCTCAGTCCCGTTTCTCCGTCGACCGCTACCTGACGAGGTACAACGCATGAGTTCGCGCAAGGATCAAAAACAGGCAAACCGCATGGTACGCGAGCAACTCGCCAAGGAGCGGCGGCGCAAGGCCACGGTGTGGACGTCCGTGGTCGCCGCCGCCGTGCTGCTCGTGGCCGGCATCGCCGGGTACGGCATCTTCTCCGCCCAGCGCTCCGGCGAGGTGTTCACGCCGGCCTCCGCGGTCGCGGACGGCAGCGGGTTCGCGGTCGGCACCGGCTCGGTCACCGTCGACGTCTACGAGGACTTCATGTGCCCGGCCTGCGGCCAGTTCGAGAGCGCGGCCGGCGCCACGCTCGCGCAACTGGTCAGCGAGAACAAGATCACGGTGGTCTACCACCCGATCTCGATCCTGGACCGCTACTCGCAGGGCACGAACTACTCGACGCGCGCGTCCGGCGCCGCCGCCTGCGCCGCCGACGGGGGCAAGTTCGCCGAGTACCACCAGACGCTCTTCGACAACCGGCCCGAGGAGAACACGCCCGGCCTCGACGACGCCACGTTGATCTCGCTCGGCACGGCGCTCGGTCTGGGGGACTCCTTCACCCAGTGCGTCGAGGACGGAAGATACAAGACGTGGAGCGCACAGATCACGGACCAGGCGAGCGAGCGCGGGGTCACCGGCACCCCGACCATCTACGTCGCCGGGACAGTGCTCGACGACCGTTCCCCGGCCGGCCTGACCAGCGCGGTGGACGCGGCCGTCAAGTAGCCCGGCTGGCCGCCGCGGCCGTGGCCGGTGTGCTCCTCGCACCGGCCCCGGCCGCGCCCGCGCTGGCCCACGGCGGCGACGCGCCGGCCGGCACGAACTACCGGGCCACGCTCACCGGCGTCAGCCCCGCCGTGCCGGGCGTCCGGCTGCGGGTGATCGAGGCGGGCGCGCGGCTGGAGCTGACCAACGGCTCGGACCGGGAGATCGAGGTGCTCGGCTACGAGCGGGAGCCGTACCTGCGGATCGGGCCGGACGGCGTGTGGGAGAACGTGAACTCCGCGGCCACGTACCTCAACGCGACCATCGCCAGGTCCACGACCGTGCCGGCCACCGCCGGCCCGACCGTGCCGCCGTCGTGGCGCCGGATCTCCGACCGTCCGACCGCCCGCTGGCACGACCACCGTACGTACTGGATGAGCGAGGACCTGCCGCCCGCCGTGGCCGCCGACCCCGACCGCGTCCAGCGGGTACGGGACTGGACCGTCGACCTGCGCGACGGCGTCACGCCGATCACCGCGACCGGCACGCTCGACTGGGTGCCGCCGCCCTACGCCGGCGGCTGGTGGGCCGCGGTGCTGCTGGTCGCGGTCGCGGTGGCGGCGCTCGGGTTCCTCCGCGGCCGGGCCGCGCTCCGGCCGCTGGCCGCCGTCTCCGCGCTCGCCGGCGCCGCCGCGCTCGCCTCCTCCATCGGGCGGGAGATCGACGCGGGCAACGACACCGTGGGTACGGCGCTGTCCGCGCTGGTCGCCACGCAGCTGTGGCCGGCGCTCACCGGCGTCGGCGCGCTCGCCGCCGCGGTCGTCGCGGTCACCCGCCGCCCGTCCGCCGACTTCGCGCTCGCGCTGGCGGGCGTCTGCACCGGCGTGTTCGTCGGCGTGGCCAACGCGGGCGCGCTGGTCAACTCCGTGGTGCCGGCGCCGTGGCCACCGGTCGCGGCCCGGGTCGTGACCGTGCTCGCGCTCTCGCTCGGGTTCGGCCTCACCGCGGCGGCGGTCCTGCGCATGCGCGCGGCCGCGCTGGCGGCCCCCGCCATCCCCGACGGCTCCCCACCGTCCGGCGGCTCCCAGGAGTCCGGCGGTTCCCGAGAGTCCGGCGGTTCCCGAGAGTCCGGCGGCTCCCCGGAGTCCGGTGACGGGCGGAGTGCGGAGCAGGACCCGGCCGCCGCGCGACCGCGCCGCCGGGCACCGCTGACGCTTCGGGCCGCGCTCGACGACCAGCCCGAGAGGGAGTGAGCCGGTCCGCGCCCGCGCCGCCGCCCGTCGCGCACCGCGTTTCCACCCACGGCACCGGCAGGGAGGCCGGCCACGGCCGACCGGTGCCCGCGGGAGCATGCGGACCGCGCCCCGCCGGAAGCGGGAATATCAAGATCTTGATCTAGATCGCGGGTACCGAGAAGCCGTAGGGCAGTTCGAGGCGGTGGGCGGCGAGGAGCTCGGGGTCGGCGAGCAGCGTGCGCGTGGGGCCGTCCGCGGTGATCCGGCCGGCGTCGAGGATGACCGCGCGGTCGCAGAGTTCCAGCGCGTACGGCAGGTCGTGCGTCACCATCAGGACCGTGACCGGCAGGCCGCGGAGGATGTCCGCGAGCTCGCGGCGGGAGGCCGGGTCGAGGTTGGAGCTGGGCTCGTCGAGCACCAGGATCTCCGGGCGCATGGCCAGGACGGTGGCGACCGCGACGCGGCGGCGCTGGCCGAAGCTGAGGTGGTGCGGGATGCGGTCGCGGTGCTCGCGCATGCCGACCGCGTCCAGCGCCTCGTCGACGCGCGCGTCCAGTTCGGCGCCGCGCAGGCCGAGGTTGGCCGGGCCGAACGCGACGTCCTCCGCGACCGTCGGCAGGAACAGCTGGTCGTCCGGGTCCTGGAAGACGACGCCGACGCGGCGGCGGATCTCGGTGAGCGTGGCGCGATCGCGGCTGACCGTGAGTCCGGCGACCGTGACCGTGCCGGTGCCGCCGCCGAGGATGCCGTTGAGGTGCAGCACCAGCGTGGTCTTGCCGGCGCCGTTCGGGCCGAGCAGCGCGACGCGCTCGCCGCGTGCGACGGTCAGCGTGACCCCGTCGAGCGCGCGGTGGCCGTCCGGGTAGGCGTAGGTGACGTCGCGGACGTCGAGGCTCGGGGCGTCGCTCATGTGACGATGGTGGCGGTGACCGCGATCGCGGCCGTCACCAGGGGTACGGTCGCCACCGTCGCCCACTGCGCGACGCCCGCGCCGGCGTCCGGCCGGTGCGGCAGCGCGCCGGTGTACCCGCGGGACAGCATGGCCAGGTAGACCCGCTCGCCGCGCTCGAACGCGCGCAGGAACAGCGCGCCGACACCGGTCGCGAAGCCGCGCAGCTGCCAGAGGAACCGCGGGTCGTCGCCGCGGGCCAGCCGGGCGATCCGCATGCGCCGGGCCTCGTCGATCAGCACGTCCAGGTAGCGCAGCATGAACGTGGCGATCTGGGTGAGCACGGCCGGGCAGCGCAGCCGGTCCAGGCCGGCGATGATGTCGCGGGTGCTCGTGGTCCCGGCCAGGATCAGCGCGACCAGCACGCCGAGCGTGCCCTTGACCAGCAGGTTGAAGCCGCCGTAGAGACCGTCGACGGACAGGTGCAGGCCCCACCACTCGATCCGCTCGCCCGCGCCGGCGAACGGCAGCAGCACCGCCAGCAGCACGAACGGCACCTCCACCAGGCTGCGCCGGGCCAGCCAGCCGGCCGGGATCCGCGCGATCCCGGCGAGCACCGCGACGATCAGCGCGTAGACGCCGAACGCCCAGAACGCCTCGCGCGGCGTCGCCACGATCGCGATCGTGACCGCCACGGTGGCGGCGATCTTCACCTCGGGCGCGAGGCGGTGGACCGGGGAGTCGTGGTCGAGGTTCACGCCCGGGTCTTCCGCCGCATGAGCCAGAAGACGCCGCCGGAGACCGCGAAGACCAGCAGCACGCCGGCGACGCCGGAGAGGCCGGTCGAGAGGTACGCGTTGTCGATGCCGCGGATGCCGTAGTCGGCGAGCGGGCTGTCCGCCAGCTCGTGCTCCTCGGCACCCTGCGCCATGCAGGTGCCGCCGGTGATCTCGCCGTCCGCGTTCAGCGTGCAGCCCTTGGTCGACGCGGAGTCGAGGCCGTCCGGCGCCGACGACGCGACGTTGCTCACCACGCCGGCCAGCAGCAGCGCCGCCAGCAGGCCGGCCAGGATGAACTTCCTCATGCCGGCACTCCCGTCCTCGTCCGCAGTCCGCGCAGCGCGTAGACCAGGTCCGGGCGGACCCGGGCGACCGTCGCCACGGTCGCGGCGCTGATCAGGCCCTCACCGATGCCGATCAGCAGATGCGTGCCGGCCATCGTCGCCGCCACGCCGGCCAGCCCGGCGCCGGGCAGCTCGGTCGCGCCGCCCAGCGCGTACTGCAGCACGAAGCTCTGCGACGCCGCGACCACGCTCACCACGGAGGCGGCGAAGACCGAGATCGAGAGCCCGGCCGGGGTACGCGGAAGCACGCGCAGCAGCACCACCGTGACGCCGAACGCGACCGCGGTGGACACCAGCCCCATGTTCGTGATGTTCGGCCCCAGCGCCGTGATGCCGCCGTCCGCGAAGAACAGCGCCTGTGCCGTGATCACGATCGTCACGCACAGCGCGCCGACCCACGGCCCGACCAGGATGGCGGCGAGCGCGCCGCCGAGCAGGTGCCCGCTCACGCCCGGCAGCACCGGGAAGTTGAGCATCTGCACCGCGAAGATGAACGCCGCGACCAGCCCGGCCATCGGGACCAGCCGGTCCTCCAGGTCCCGGCGGCCGTTGACGAGACAGACCGCGATCGCCACGGCGGCGAGGACGGCGTAGGCGATGGAGACGGGTCCGTTGAGGACCCCGTTGGATATGTGCAGTGCCTGGAAGTCCATCGGCGCCGCTCCTCAGCTCAGGTACGGCTCAGCCTATTGACTCACCCCCCTTGTTGCCAAGATCTTGCAATTGGCGGATTCCGGCGGGCGGTAATCTGACACCCATGACCGAGCCGATCCGCCTCACCGCCGGCGACCCCGCGCCGCCGTTCACGCTGCCGACCGACGCCGGCGACCAGCTGTCCCTGTCGGACCTGCGCGGACGCAAGGTCATCCTGTACGTCTACCCCAGCGCCATGACCCCCGGCTGTACCAAGCAGGCCTGTGACTTCCGCGACTCGCTGGCCTCGCTGACCGCCGCCGGCTACCAGGTGGTCGGCATCTCCCCCGACGCCCCCGCCAAGCTGGCGAAGTTCCGTGAGCGCGACGCGCTCACCTTCCCGCTCGTCTCCGACCAGGAGAAGTCGGTGCTGGAGTCGTACGGCGCCTTCGGCGAGAAGAAGCTCTACGGCAAGACCGTCGTCGGCGTGATCCGCTCCACGTTCGTCATCGACGAGGACGGCCGCATCGAGCGCGCCCTCTACAACGTCAAGGCCACCGGCCACGTCGCCAAACTCCGCAAGGACCTGGGCCTCGACTGATCCCGGACACCCCTTTCCCGCGCGGAACCCGTAGACTCGCTGCAGCCAGCGGGAGTGGCGGAATCGGCAGACGCGCGGGATTTAGGTTCCCGTGCCTTCGGGCGTAGGGGTTCAAGTCCCCTCTTCCGCACCATGCATCATCCGCGGGGTTTCCGCGCACCCTCTCCTTCGGATTCATGAATCCGCACAGCGACGTTGATGTCGCGGCGCGACATCAGTGGTACCGTGATGTCTCGGCGCGACATCACGGTCGCGTGCGTGACGTGGATTCCGCTCAGGGAGGCTTCCCATGGCTCGAGTCACGATCGTCCGGCCCGGCGAAGGCGAGCTCATCGCCAACAACGGGCCGTCGCAGATCCGAATCCTGGAGGACGGCGGCAACACCGGCCATCGGCTGGGGGT
Organism: Catenuloplanes atrovinosus; assembly: GCF_031458235.1. Taxonomy (NCBI): domain Bacteria; kingdom Bacillati; phylum Actinomycetota; class Actinomycetes; order Micromonosporales; family Micromonosporaceae; genus Catenuloplanes; species Catenuloplanes atrovinosus. The sequence continues at coordinate 6,452,164 of NZ_JAVDYB010000001.1, forward strand.
CGGTGAGATCACGCTGCGGCCGCACACGCCCGGGCCGATCCAGCACCGGCACGCCCAGCACGACGAGGGCTTCTACGTGCTCTCCGGCGAGGTGCGGTTCACGGTGGGGCAGGACGACTACGACGCCGGGCCCGGGACCTGGGTCATCGTGCCGCCAGGGGCGCCGCACACCTTCGCCAACGTCGGCGACGACACGGCGGTCATGCTCTCCACCTTCACGCCGGACCTGTACGTGCAGTACTTCCGCGACCTCAAGACGATGGTCGAGTCCGGCCAGCCGATGACGGCCGAGACCATGACCCCGCTGTGGGCGCGGTACGCCACCGAGATCTCCTCCGAATACCGATCCTGATCACGGGAGCCGCGCGGCCCCGGGCACGATCGCGGCCAGGAGGGACAGCACCGCCTCGGTCCCGGCCATCAGGTCGGCGTCGCCGCCGTCGTTCAGCCACCGCCGGTACGCCGTGCGGAAGACCTGGATCCCCACGCTCGCGGCCAGCTCGGCGACGTCGGGGGCGACGCCGCGCCGCCGGAGCGCGTCGCCGAACCCGTCGGCCGCCCGCTGCTGTTTGATCAGCTCCCGTTCCAGCAACCCGGGGTTCGCCGCGATCATCGCGTCCCGCCGACGCTGGGTCTCGCGCGATCCGAGCTTCTCCCAGTCGAACCCGGCCAGCGTCCCGACCACCGCCCGGAGCGGCTCCGAGACGTCGGCCGTATCGCGGATTTCCCGGACGAGCTCCCGGTAGAGCGCGTCCGCGTCGGCGAAGAGCACCTCCTCCTTGTCGGGGAAGTACCGGAAGAAGGTCCGGGAGGTGACCCCGGCGCGCTGCGCGATCTGGACCGCGCTGGTGGCGTCGAACCCCTGCTCCGCGAACAGCTCCATGGCGGCCTGCTTCAGCCGCTCCGCACTGCCGTGCTCCCACCGAGGCATGGCGCCAAGTTAATCAGCCGCCCCTAGAAGAACCGGCCGCGGTACGGATGGGGACGGCCCCACTTCTCCTCCCAGCGCACCAGCCCGGCCTGCCACTCCGGCAGGTCGGGCCGGTATTGGCGGGTCACATTGCGCTCGGGCTGCTCGACCAGGAATCGCCAGTAGTCCTCGACCACCGAGCGCACCACGTCGATCGGATAGCTCTGCGACCTGCCGGGGATCCAGTTGTTCGAGACCGCGAACGTGGAGGAGGTGAAAGTGACCTCGTAATTGTCGCTGCTCCACTCCTCGAACGGTGCGCGCCCATGGGTGACGTCGTCGATCATCGCGAGTGCGTCCAGGCAGGCGAGGAAATAGCGGGAGATGTCCATCATCGCCCACTGACCGAGCAACTCGTATCGCTCGTCCGTCGCGTGATAGATCGGCGCGTTGTACTGGTCCATCGAGAAGGTGACGGGGCCCACGATGTGCCTCTCGATCAGGGGAGCAGCAGCGGCCAGCCGTGCGTGAAACCGCCGCTGCCATTGTAGAAACCTTCGATCGTCATTCCCTTGTACGTGCCACGCCAGGTGTCGGCGTCCACCCTGGTCGCGTTCTTGAAGGCGCCCGCCACGGCGTTGTCCACCTGAGCCGGAGTCCAATGGTCGGGGAAGAACGAACTGACGCCACCGTTACCGGCTTTCGGCTTCCAGCGCCCGTGCGGCGGATCGAGCGTCGAGTCGAAGAACTCCGGCTCAGCCTGATATACGCCGCTCGGGTGGTCGACCCTGGTACCGGGAATGAGCCGGCGCCCCTCGTAGTCCCGCCCGCCCGGCCGGTAGTGGTAGCCGGAGCCCTTGGGCTTGCCGGGGCGTACGTGGCCTCCGCCGATGGTGTGCTCGGTGAAGTGCGGGTTCATGCGATGTGGACTGTCGCGCCGCCTCGTCTTCCGGAGGAAGCGAAGAGCGGCGCGCATGAGCCGGCCGCTCGATGCGGCTCGCCCGCCGGCCATCCGGCATCACCATCCACCAGGTTGCCCGACCCCGGGAACAACGCACCTTAGCAAAGAAAAACGTCGATGCGATGTCCCGGCTGCCGGTCCGGACCGCGCCCGGTCCTGGCCGAAGGGCGCAGACGGCGGGATTCCACCGCCGAAGCCGCGGCGCGAGATCCGCCGCCGGCCACGGCGGGGCCCGGCGTGGTGTGGTCCTGGCCACGCCGGGACCGGCTCCGCCGCGGCGTCCGGAGCGGAGCGCCAGCGGAGTCGGAGGCCGCCGCGCGGTGTGCCCGCGGGAGCATGCGGAACCCGGGCACGCCGGAAGCGGGACTATCGGGTTCCGGGTTTTGAGAACGCCGGCGGAGCATGCGGGCTCGGCAGCGCCAGGGGGCGGGATGGCGAAGGAGCTAGGCCAGGACGCGGTCGATGTCCGGGGTGAGGATCGGGGTGTCCGGGCGGGGTGGGAGGACGAGCTTGTAGCCGACCTGACGGACCGTGCCGATCATGGACTCGTATTCGGAGCCGAGCTTGGCGCGGAGGCGGCGGACGTGGACGTCGACCGTGCGGTGGCCGCCGAAGTAGTCGTAGCCCCACACCTCGCGCAGCAGCTGGTCGCGGGTGAAGACCCGGCCGGGGTGCTGGGCGAGGAACTTGAGCAGCTCGAACTCCTTGTACGTGAGGTCGAGCGGCGCGCCCTTGAGCTTGGCGGCGTAGGTGGTGGGGTCGATGGCCAGCTCGCCCGCGGTGATCATGCCGTTGGTGCCGGCGGCCTGCGCGTCGCGGCGGGCGGTGACCAGTCGCAGGCGGGCCTCGATCTCGGCGGGGCCGGCGGAGACGAGCATCACGTCGTCGAGTGCCCATTCGGCGGAGACGGCGGCGAGGCCGGCCTCGTCGACGATCGCGACCAGCGGTGTGGAGAGGCCGGTGGCGCGCAGCAGGCGGCAGGTGTCGCGGGCCTCGGCGAGGCCGGAGCGGCTGCCGAAGCCGTGCGCGCCGTCGACCAGGACTACGTCCGGGTTGGGGCCGGTGATCAGCGCGGACACGTCGCGCGGCGCGATGCGCAGCGTGTGCGGGAGCAGGTCGAGCGCGGGGAGGACGCGGCGGGCGCGCTCGCCGGCGATGGCGGTCATGAGAAGGATCTCCACGGTGCCCCTAACCCCCGAAGGTGTGCTCGGAAAGGCCAGAGTCCAGCAGTTTTGTTTCCATTCAGTGATCGTCGGATTCCGGGTGTCGAACACCACGTTTACCAGCGGAGATCATGTCCGAGCTGGGAAGAAGTCGTAACCGAACCGATCAAGATCAACATATTCGGCATGGCCGCGACCTGCGGTACGGTCCGAGAGTGAGAGTCGAATGCCACTGGTGGAACGGGAACCGCACCCCGAAGGGTCGTCGCGACGTCTACATCCGGACGGATGGTTCCCGTTGGGAGGTCGAGGCGCAGATCGGCGGCGCTTCCGGCAAATCCAAGGTCCAGGAGTGCCCCAGCCACGCATCGGCCGTGATCCTCGCCAACGCCTGGCGGGGCTCCAACCCGAACTGGTTGGAGGTGCCTCAGCCGCGCACCCCCGCGCACAGCTGAGACACCGGCGCCGTGGCAGCGGCGCCCGCAAGATCCCACAACCCCTCAACCGGCGATGAGGATTATTCAGCGCGGTGGAGACCATCGCGGTGACCCCGCTATAGCGAGTCGGTCCGGTTCGGCGCTGAATAATCCTCACTAATCGGACGTCATCGACCGCGCCGCCGCGGCGCGGTCGATGGCCTCCTCCACGGCCGCCACCCGGTCGGCCAGCAGCCCGACCGCGCCGACCGCCCGGCTCATCGGGTCGTCCCCGGCCCCGCCCAGCGCGGCCTGCCGGAGGAACGCGGCCTTGACCTCGTCCCACCGGGCGCGCTGCGCCGGGGTGAGCCGGCCGCGCAGCTCCGCGAGCTTCAGCAGGTTCGCCTCCGCGCCGCCGGTGAGCGTCTGCGCCTCGCCGAGATAGTGGTCGTCGAGCACGGTCTCCAACTCGGCGTCGTTCATCACCGGCACGATGCGCTCCGCGAGCTTGTTCATGTTGCGGTACGAGCCCTGCAGCTTGAACGGCGGCTCCGTGCGCGACTCCTCCGCCTGTGCCGCGGACGCGATGTACGCGCGGTTCACGGTGAGCACGACCTCCTGGACCCGCAGCAGCTTGCGCAGCACCGCGAGGATGCCGTCCAGCTCGACCGCGGAGTACGGATGCGCCAGCCGGTCCGCGCGCGCGGTCCCGTCGCCGCGGGCCAGCCGGACCAGCAGCTCGATGTCGCCGCGCTCCCGGGTGGAGAGCGGCGCCAGCACCGGGTTCGAGGTGAGCGCGTTCTCGATGTAGGAGAGCGCGAACAGGTCCTCCCGGCCGGAGAGCACGTCGCCGAGGTTCCACACGTCGGCCCGGTTGGCGAGCATGTCCGGGATGCGGAAGCGCTGGCCGCTCTCGGTGTACGGGTTGCCGGCCATGCACACCGCGAACCGCTTGCCGCGCAGGTCGTACGTGCGGGTGGCGCCGTCCCAGACGCCTTCCATCCGCCGCTGCGCGTCACACAGCGAGATGAACTTCTGCAGCAGCTCCGGGTTGGTGTGCTGGATGTCGTCCAGGTAGAGCAGCACGTTGTTGCCCAGCTCCAGGGCGAACGAGATCTTCTCCACCTCCTGCCGCGCGGTCGCGTTCGGCGCCTCGGCCGGGTCGAGCGAGGTCACGCCGTGCCCGAGCGCCGGGCCGTTGACCTTGACGAACACCAGGCCGAGCCGACTGGCCACGTACTCCATGAGCGTGGTCTTGCCGTAGCCGGGCGGCGAGATGAGCAGCAGCAGGCCCATCTGGTCGGTGCGCTTGGCGTCGCCGGCCGCGCCGAGCTGGCGGGCCAGGTTGTCGCCGATCAGCGGCAGGTAGATCTCGTCGAGCAGCCGGTTGCGGACGAACGCGCTCATCACCCGCGGCGTGTACTCGTCCAGCCGCAGCCGGGCGCGTTCCGCGCTGGCGAGCGCGGTCCGCTGCCGCTGGTAGTCGCGGTACGCGGGCATCCGCTGCTCGCGGAACCGGCGGGTGCGCGGCAGGAACTCGTCAAGCCGCACGGTGAGCGCGCGGTCGGCGATCCGCGGGTGCGCGCCGAGCAGGCCGGTGACCCGCTCGCTGAGCGCGGCGGACGAGTCGTGCCGGGCCAGGTCCGGCGCGAGCAGCAGCGCGACCGCCTCGGGGAGTTCGGCCGGGGCGTCCGCGCCGGTGGAGGCGAGGTAGGCGCCGAGCCACGCGCCGGCCAGCTGGTGCCGGGCGGCGAGGTCGCCGTCGAGCGCGCGCAGGTCCTCGTCGAAGTCGCGTCCGGAGGGCGCCACGGTGCCGCCCAGCGCACGCCGGAAACGATCGAGGAGGGTACGGGCGTCCGCGCTGGTCACGAACCCGAACGGCTGCCCGGCCAGCTCCTCGACCAGGTACTCCCCCACCTGGTCCGGCTCGTCGACCGGCAGCCCGGCCTCACCCAGGAACACGGCGGCGTCCGCGCCCAGCTCCGCGGCGAGGGCGGCGAGCGCGGGCCCGGCCGTGCCGAAGACCGCCCGCGCGCGGATCAGCGAGGAGGCGCGGCGCGTCCAGACCGCGCGGTCCTCCTCGGCGACGCCGTACGCCCAGAAGAGCTGCGCCGCCGCGCGCACCGCCGGCGGGTAGCGCAGCAGTCCCGCGCCCGCGTGCAGGCGCAGCAGCGCGTCCAGGATCAGCGCAGCGTCGACGTCGTGGACGCCGCGCTCGTACCCCTCGTCGTACCGGGTCTCGGCCTCGCGGCGGACGATGTCGCGCAGGTCCGGGCCGATGGGCAGGTCGCGCGAGGTGGCGAGCACGGTGGCGGCCAGGTGTTCGGCCCGGTAGACCTCCGGCGACTCGGAGACGAGTAGCTGCTCCCAGAACGGCCGGGTGGCCGCGAACGCCGGGTCGCGGACCGGGGCCCGGAAGTCGGTGGCGGTGATCGCGAACGTCATCCCGCCGTCGTGCGGCACCATGGTCAGGTCCACGGCCTGCGTGTTCACCGCGAACCGGTGCTTGCCGAGCCGGATCGTGCCGCCGCCGTCCGCGAACAGGTCGAGGCGGTCGCGCAGGGACCGGCCGGCCTCCTGGCGCGCGGCCTTCACGCGACCGGCCAGTTCCTCCGCGCGCACGCTGTCGCCGAGCGCGCGCAGCTCGTCCGCGACCGAGTGCAGCTTCGCGACCATCGGGTCGGTGGCGAAGTAGGTGTTGACCTCGTCGAGCGTGCCGAGCGATGCGACCCGGCGGGCGACGCTGCCGAGGATCCGCTCCGCGGAGTCGACCAGCCGGTCCGCGCGCCGCGAGCGGTCGTCCAGCAGCGCCTGCTTCCGGGAGGAGAACGCCTCGTAGACGTCGGTGCGCTTGGTGGACAGCTGCGCCAGGAAGTCGTCGAATTCGGCGAACCGGGACTCCAGGTTCTCCAACTGCAGCATCAGCCGGCCGAGCTGCTCGTCGCACCGCTCGGGCGTGTCCGCGGCCGCGAGCGCGCCGGTGATCGCCTGCCCGAGCAGGGCGAACTCGGCGGCGAACTCGGCCCGCCCCTCCCGGTCGAGCAACTGCCGGCGGCGGCCGTCCAGGACGGCGCGGGCCCGGTTGAGGCCGCCGAGCACCTCGCCGACCCGCTCCAGGATGCCGACCCGGACCGTGGCGTCCGCGATGTCCAGCGAGCCGACCACCTCGGTGACCGTCTGCAGGCCGGTGGCCTGGGCGTCGAGCCGCTCCGCCACCTCGGCCGAGGACGCCACCGTCTCGATCGCGCCCGCCGTGGTCTCCAGGTCGGCGACGACCGCGTGGTACCCGTCGAAGGCGTCGGCGCCGCTCAGATACGTCACCGCGCGCTGGGCGAACGCGGACGTCTCGGCCTCGAGCTCGGCCAGCAGCGTGTCCAGCGCACCGAGGTCGAGATAGCGCAGCTCGCGCAGCGAGACCAGCCGGCCCTGCGCGGCACGCAGCACGGCCAGCCGGGTGATCCAGTCCTCCGTGGACGTCGGCGTCTCACCGCGGGACCGCCGGATCATGGCGGTGACCTCGGAGGACGCGGTGCCGAGCGCGGTCGCGGCCTGGGCGGTGAGTGCCTGCACCTTCTCGAACTCGTCCAGCACCTGGCCGGCCGTGGTCCGTACCTCGGTCAGCGGCGCCGCCAGGTCTCCCAGCTCCGGGTCGCCGAGCCAGTGGTAGTGGTCGAACGCGCGCGTGCACGCCGCGATCAGGCCCTCGTAGACCGCCTGGGACGGGCTCATCTCGCCGACCATGCGCGCGATCGAGACCGCCTCGGAGATGCCCCGGACCAGCTCCGCGTTGCCGATCCGGGCCAGCGTGCCCGCGCCGGCCGGCTGCGTGGCCGCGTACGTGTCGGACAGGAACGGCGTCTGCCACACCTGCACCGGGTGCACGCGGGTCGGCTCGTCCGTGGCGGACCGGAACACGATCAGCGTGCCGTCGTCGAAGAGCGAGTACCCGTGGCAGGTGAACGGGTTCGCGACCTCCTTGCGGATCAGGTTGTACGGCAGCAGCAGGTAGCGGCCGTCGGTGCGGGCGTGGAAGACGTAGAGCACGTCCTCGCCGTTCGGCGACCGGATGGCCTTCTCGAACTCCAGCCCCTGCACGTCCGTGTCGAACGTCTTGGTGACGCCGGTGTCGAGGTAGTAGCCGCCCGGGAAGATGATTCCCTGGTCCTCGGGCAGCCGCTGGCAGGCCTGGCCGATGCCGTCGAGCCGGGCGACCGTACGCGTGCGGGTGTTGAAGACCAGGTACCGGTGCACGGTCTCCTTGTACGGCAGCACCTTGAGCAGGATCAGCGTGCCGACCCGGGCGTAGCCGACCTCCGCGTCGGCCAGGCTCTGCAGCGGCTCGTCGACCGGCTCGCCGTAGATGCCCTCGCCGTCCTCGGTGTTGTTCTCCACCTTGATGGTGAGCGTGCCGCCGACCGTCTCGACGAAGACCTCGTCCTCGATCGAGATGTGCGGGTGCCGGCCGAGGACGTGCTGGTCGCGGGTGGTCTCGGTCCACTCGAAGTCGTGCGCGGGCGGGAACACGTGCTCGCGCTCGCCCCGGTTGTCGAGGTAGGACACCGTACCGTCGGGTGCGGTCCGCCAGCGCAGCACGCGCAGGTCGTCGCCGCGCGCGCCGGTCTGGAAGACGGCCAGCAGCCGCCCCTCCATCCGGCGCAGCTGCAGCAGCCGCGTCTGCCGGTAGTACCGGTACAGCTCCGCGAAGTCGCGCTGGAAGCGCTCGTCGTCGAGCAGCCCCGGCACCGGCCCGGGCTCGCTGAATGCAAAACCGTCGCCGCCGGTACGCCCGAAGCCGTGCAGCGAGAACACGTCCGCGACCGACGTCTCCGACTTGAGCCCGATGAAGACGTTGTAGCCGAACAGCATCCGCCCGCCCACGGACACGATGTCGCGCGGCACGCAGTTGTTCTCGGTCCGGATTCGCTCCGTGCCGAGCAGGCGCAGTTCGGCGCCGCCGAACGTCTCCGCGCGCTGGGCGTTCAGCCGTTCGGCGCGCCGGGCGAGCTCCGCGGCCTGCTCGGCGAGCCGGCCGCGGAGCACCTCGTAGGTGCCGGCGTCCACGTCGGTCACTTGGCGGCCGGGGCCAGCTCGGCGACGGTCTTGTCGGCCACGCCGTGCCGGCGCGCGGTCTCCAGCAGGTCACGCAGCCGCGCCTCGTCCTGCCCGGAGGCGGCCTTCATCTGCTGGATCAGGAACGCGGAGAGCGTCAGGTGGGACACGTCGGACGTGGAGACCGAGCCGAGCAGCTTCGCCAGATCGGCCGGGAGGTTACCGTTGCCGTTCACGTACGGCGCGACCAGCGACCGCGCCACGTCCGAGTTGGCCAGGAACCCGTCCACGCTCTTGCCGAGCGTGATCGAGCCGAGCAGCTTGTCGAAGAAGACGCTGTCGCCGCCGACGATGTCGATGTTGGCCTTCTCCAGGCCGGCCGCGACCACCATCGCCTGCGACTCCGCGACCTGCCGGTGCACGTCGATGCCGGCCAGCCGGATCTCCTTCTCCGCCTCCAGGCGCAGCCGGTACTCCTCGTGCTCGCGGGACGCGTCGGACAGCGCGGCCATCGCGGCCGCCTTCTCGGTGAGACCCTCGGCCTCGCCCTTCAGCTTCTCGCGCAGCGCGTCCGCACCGGCCAGGGCCTTCTCCCGCTCGACGATCGCCTCGGCGCGGCCGACCTTCTCGATCGCCTCCGCGTTGCGCTCCTGCACCTGGACCTCGGCCAGACCCTCGGCGGCCGCGGTGGCCTGCTTGGCCTCGGCCAGCCGGATCTGCGCGCGGGTTTCCAGCTCGGCTGCCTGCTGGCGCGCCTCGGCGAGGGTGAGCTGCTCGCGGGCCTTGAACTTCGCGGCCTGCTCCGCGGCCTCGGCGGCCTTGATGTTCTTGACCAGGACCTCCTGGGCCTCGGCCTCGGCGTTGATGATCACGGCCTGGCGGGTGCGCTCGGCCTCCTCGACCACGCGCAGGCGCTTGATGTTCTCCTCCTGCTCGGCCACGGTCTTCTCGACCGCGATCCGCTCCCGGACCACCTCGGCGATGGAGCGCTTCTCGGCCTCCACCTCCTTGTCCTTGGAGATGGTGGAGAGCTCGGTCTCCCGCTGGCGGGCGATGACCTCCAGCATGCGGTCCTTCTCGATCCGCTCGGTCTCGATCGCGATCACGCGCTCCCGGTTCTTCGCCGCGACCGCGATCTCCCGGGCCTGGTTCTCGGCCTGGATGCCCAGTTGCTCATCGGTGCGCAGGTCGGCCGTGCGGGAACGAAGGCGCTCCTCCGCGTACACCTTGGAGGTCTCGGCCTCCTCGCGGGCGCGCATGGTCTCGATCTCGCGCTTCTGCCGGATCTCCGCCTCGGCCTGGCGGCGCTGCAGCTCGAGGATCGCCTCGCGGGCGTCCACGTTCTGCCGGGTGATCTCCTTCTCCTCGGAGCGCTGGAACTCGTTGGTGCGCACGTTCTCGGCCGCGGTCAGCTCGGTGATCTTCCGGATGCCCTGCGCGTCCAGGATGTTCTTCGGGTCCAGCCGGCCGACCGGCGTCTGCTCCAGGAAGTCGATCGCCGCGTCCTCCAGGCTGTAGCCGTTGAGGTCGGTGCCGATCACCGCGATGATCTGGTCGCGGAACTCGTCGCGCTTGGTGTAGAGGTCGACGAAGTCGAGCTGCTTGCCGACCGTCTTCAGCGCCTCGGAGAACTTCGCGTTGAACAGCTCCTGCAGCGTGTCCTGGTCACTGGCGCGCGCGGTGCCGATCGCCTGCGCCACCTTGATGACGTCCTCGATCGTCTTGTTCACCCGCACGAAGAACGTGATCCGGATGTCCGCGCGGATGTTGTCGCGGCAGATCAACCCCTCGTTGCCGGTACGTTCGATCTCGATGGTCTTCACCGAGATGTCCATCACCTCGGCCTTGTGCAGCACCGGCATCACCACGGCACCGGTGAACGTGACGTCCACCTTCTTCACCTTGGAGATGATCAGTGCCTTGCCCTGCTCCACCTTCTTGAAGAGCCGGCTGACCAGGAAGGCCAGGCCGAGCAGAACGAGCAGGACGACGGCGAGCAGCACGCCGAGACCCGTGGTCAGCACATCCATCGAGAATCCCTTTTCTGGGAGGGGTGGGGGTGAGAAGAGGGCGCGAGCCGATTACGCGGAACGGTCGGAGAGCCCGGCGCTCTCGGCCGGCATGACCCAGAAGAACTCGCCGTCGGCGTCGAAGTCGTAAATGATCGCCTTGCTGCCGGCGCGGAGCTTCTCGTCGCCCGGCTGGCGAACCTGAATGATCGAGGAGGAGCCGTCCACCGCGTGCACCTCGGCCTGGCCGAACGTGGCGGTCACCGAGCCGGTGCGGATCACGCAGGTGGCGCCCATGAAGTCGCCGCGCGACGGCTGCGGGCCGACCGGCATGATCCGCGACAGCAGCCCGGCCAGCACGCGCGTGATGCCGAACGCCAGGATCAGCGCGACCACGACCACCAGCAGCGACAGCACGACCATCAGGCCACCGTTCAGATCCGTGGTGCCGAGCGCCACGGTCCCGGCCAGGCTCGCGAACCAGGCGAACGCCACCAGCAGCGAGACGATGACCGTGACGGGCACGCCACCGAACCCGAGCCAGGCGAAGAACCCGCCGAGCCCGCCGGCCTCACCCGCGTCGCCCGCGTCCCCGTCCAGCCCGTCAGCATCGACCCCACCACCGAGCAGATCCAGGTCGGCTCCGCCGACGAGCACCAGCCCCCAGTACCCGACCACGACGACGAGCAGGAAGCTGAACAACACCGCCGGAAACCCCAGCGCGGCATCGATGAACCCGCCCATCCCGGCAGCAGCCTCCCCCGTGACCTGCGCTTTCAACAGTCACGATGATCGCACAGCGGGTCAAGGCCGAAGATCGGCTCTTCAGCCGAGATGATCGAGACAGGGATGCTGGCGCCCGAACTCCGCACTCCACGCCTCGATTTGCGCTGCCCGGTCCTCCGCCGCGGGCGTCAGCCACTTCCAGTACTCGATGATCACCGAGTGCGCCTCGTCAAAGGTGTAGTCCTCGCCCGACTCCACGAACATGTTCTGCACCCGCACGTCGGACGGGGTGACGAACGCCTGATACGCGTTTCCCTCGATCACCTCGGCGTCCCGCACGCCCACGCGGACGTCCTCCAGGATCGCGAGGAACTCCAGGCACTCCGGCGCGTACGACTGGATGTCGCTGGTCATCCACGAGCCGAGATCCTTGAAGAAGCCCGTGTCGGACCGGAACGTCATGAAGCCGTCCGCCGTGCGGTAGAACGAGATCGAATCGCGCATCTGCACACCACTCACGTAATGACCGGGAACGCCGTCTTCCAGCGGTCCGAGCCTGGGTCAACAAAACCGGAGATCGTCATGCCGTTGGGGCCGGGGCCGTACCAGCGCTGAGAGTTGTTGGGGTCCATCGTGCGATTCCGGAACGCATGCGAGATCGCGTCATCGACCTGTTGTGGCGTCCACCGGTCCGGGAAGAACGTGGACTGCGCGTTCTTCGGAATCCAGGTCCCGTTCGGCGCCTGCACGTCGACCCTCGCGCGATAGACGCCGTCCGGCCCATGCTGAGTGATCATCTCATTGCCGTTGGCATCCCGGCGCACCCGTGCACCCGGCGGGTTCTGGCCCTGATAGCGGTGATGGAATCCGGACGCGCCGGGCGTGTTGTTCGGCGGGTAGAACTTGACTTGCCCCTGGAAGACGTGTTGGTAGCGGTGCTGCTTCATCCGGCTTCGCAGCCACGCCTCAACCTTCTTGAACAGGCCCGACTCACGCTTGGCGGACCGGCGGCTCTGGCCCGGGCGGCGCCGTGCGTTGCTAGCCATTGAGCACCGCGTCGATCGCGAGGCCGAGGAGTTGGTCCAGGACCAGCTTGGTCAGCATGCGGAAGATCGGGATCTCCAGCAGCGACGCGCCGAACGTGACGACCGCGGTGGCGATGGCCTGTGCGATCTGGATCGCCAGGATCGTTACCTGGATGATCACGTTGATCTTCAGGGCCAGCACCAGGCCCGCGACCACGAACAGGCCCGCGCCGACCATGGTCGCGGCCGTCGCGGCGTCGCCGAGGTTCGCGGTGGGGCTCTCCGCACCGGTCCACGCGGTCTTGAACGCGTCCACGCTCATCCCGGAGCCCTGGGTCCACACCTCCGCGGCGGTGGCATCGGCCTGCCCGACGCCACCGGAGAGCGTCTGGCCGAAGCCGATCCAGGCGTTGCCCATCTCGAACAGCTTGGTCTCGTCGGCCTCCGGCCATGAGAAGCCGAGCGCGCCCAGCACGCTGACCAGTTCTCCCGGCAGTTGCAGTCCCATGCTCTAGCTGTGCTGTCCCGGGACGTTGGTGACGGGTACGGGATCTTGAACGGGTGAGGACCTTCCGGATAGGTGTGGAGCTACCAGACAGCCGCACCTACTCCAGGAAGGTCCTCATGACGCACGCTAATGCATCCCTGACACCGACCGGGCGGCTGCGCCTGGCCCGCTGCGTCGTCGATGACGGATGGCCGTTACGGGCCGCCGCGGCACGGTTCCAGGTCTCGCCGACCACCGCACAGCGGTGGGCCCGCCGCTACCGCGAACAAGGACCAGCCGGGATGACCGACCGTTCCAGCCGACCGCACCACAGCCCCGCACGCACCCCCGCCCCGGTCGAGGCACACGTCCTCGCGATGCGCCGTGCGCACCGCATCGGCCCTGCCCGGTTGGCCACCCGCGCTGGTATCGCACCGTCGACCGCGCACCGCATCCTCGTCCGGCACGGCGAACCAGTCCTGGCCTGCCTGGACCGGGCCACCGGCGAACCCGTACGCCGCTACGAACGCGACCAGCCCGGTGAACTCGTCCACATCGACGTCAAGAAACTCGCCCGTATCCCCGACGGCGGCGGACACAAAACCCTCGGCCGGCCCGCCGGCCGCGCCAACCGCAACGGCGCGGGCTACGCCTACATCCACACCGCCCTCGACGACCACAGCCGCCTGGCCTACTCCGAAATCCTTCCCGACGAAACCGCCGCCACCTGCGCCGGATTCCTACGCCGCGCCACCGCATGGTTCACCGCACACGGCGTGCGCGTCCACCGCGTCCTGACCGACAACGCCTGGGCCTACACCAAAAACACCTGGCACACCACCTGCGCAGACCTCGGCATCCAACCCCGCCACACCCGGCCCTGGCGACCCCAGACCAACGGCAAAGTCGAACGCTTCCACCGCACCCTCACCGAAGAATGGGCCTACCACCAGCCCTACACCACCGACACCGCCCGCAACAACGCCTACCCACACTGGCTCGACTGGTACAACTACCACCGACCCCACACCGCCCTCGGCGGCCACCCACCCGCCCACCGCGTCACCAACCTCCCGGAACAGCACATCTAGCCCAACTCCTGCTGGATGCCCTGGAAGCCGGCCGCGTTCCCGTCCTCGGCGGCGGCGAAGTTGTCGGCCATCACCGTGACGTTGCCGCCGTACAGGTGCATGTCCTCGAGGTTGGCGTCCAGGCACTCGAACGCGATGTCCCGGATCGCGGTGTAGACCAGACCGATCATGCTGCCGAGATCGTCCGCGCCCCACGGCTCGCCGTAGCCGGCCAGCTCGTTCTCGAACGCGGTCAGCGCGTCGTCGATCTCCCCGACGGAACGCTGGATGCCCTCGCCGGAGCTGCGCATCCCGTCCGGATCAACGTGGAACGTCTGCATGAGTCTCCCCTACGGCTCACCGATGCGGTTCATGATCGAGCGCAGCGCCGTCGAATAGGCGGTCATCTGCGCCAGGCTGGCCTCGCGCAGCTCCTCCATCCGGCGGGACAGGCCGGCCAGGTCCGCGGCGGGCGCGCCGATCTCCGGCGCCGGCGACGGCTCGCTCAGCGCCGCGTTCACCGCGCGCACCACGTGCGCGGCCACCTCGTGCGACTGCGCGCGGGCCAGCTCCGGGCCCAGCTCCAGCCGGACCTCGCCGCCGAACGCGATGACCGCGGCCACCGGGCCGTCGACGGCGCGGCGCTGCGGCTCGGACCGGTCGCGGGTGGCGGCGCCGGCCTCGCGCAGGCCCTGAGCGGTCGCGCTGAGCAGGTTGTCCAGGCCGGTCGCGCGCGGGTCGCCGGCCATGCCGGTGCGCGGGCCGAGGTCCGCGATCACGGCGCCGAGTGCCTGCTCGATGCGGGCCATCGCGCGGGCGCCCTCGGCCTGCACGCCCTGCAGCATGTCGCCGAGCGCGGCCAGGTCCGGCGGCGCCCCGGCCAGCAGGCCGGCGTCGCGCTGCCCGCGCAGCGCCGCGGTGACCGCGGCCGCGCAGAACCCGCCCAGTTCGTCCAGGTCACGACGCATCAGCACGGCTTCGATCTCCAGCCGGTCGAGGCGGCCCGCGCGCGCCACGGCGCGCACCTGGCCGTCCGCGGCCTCGCCGGTCGTCGCCTCGGGCGTCTCGCCGGGCACGTCCTCCGGCCGGACGCGGCCGGCGCGGAGGTCGTCCAGCGCGTTCCGCAGCTGTCGCTTGCGCTCCTCGGCCGGTTCGTCGTCGCTGAATGCACGCGTCACGCCGGCCACGCTAGGACGCGCGCGCAAACGGAGACGCGGGTCGCAGTTCGGCGTCGCGCGCGGGCCGGGAGCGCGGGACGCGGCGAGAATGGTGGGATGAGCGTGGTCTGGCGGGTGGATCCGGAGCTGACCGAACGGCTGCGGGAGGAGATCGTCGACCTGTGGCACGCGGCGTCCGAGGCCGGGGGTGCGGTGGGGTTCGTGCCGCCGGTGGAGCGGGATGCGGTGGCGGCGGTGGCGCGGGCGACGTTCGAGAGTGTGGCGGACGGGGAGGATCGGCTGCTGGTCGGGCATGACGACGGGCGGCTGGTCGGCTTGCTGTTCTTCACCGGGAACCGGTCGGGGCTGCGGATGCACTGGCGCACCCTGAAGCGGGTGATGATCCACCCCGAGCGGCAGGGCCGGGGGTACGGGCGGGCGTTGCTGGCCGAGGCCGAGCGGGTGGCGCGTGAGTCGGGGCTGGAGGCGCTGCACCTGACGGTCCGGGCCGGGAACGACACCGAGCGCTTCTACCAGCGCGCCGGCTACAAGGAGGTCGGCCGGATGCCGGGCGCGATCCGGGTCGGGCCCGGCGACGACCGGGACGAGATCCATATGTGGCTCCCGCTCCGCTGACCGGGCCCGATCGCGGTCAGCCGCAGGCGGTCTTCTGGACCTGCAGCGTGGCGGCGGCCAGCGGCCGCACGTCGATCTCGTCGCCGGCCGTGGCGGACGGGGACGCGGAGGCCGACGGGGACGCCGACGCGGACGCGGAGGGCGACGGAGGCGTGGGCTTCGGTGCGGCCTTGGCCGGGGCCGGCGCGGTCGCCGGGCCGGGGTCGCCGCCGGAGGCCGAGCCGGTGTTCGCACCGGCGCCGTACATCTTCACGCCGCTGGCCTGCGTGCTGCCCGGCGACAGCGTGACGCCGTCCACGGTCGCGGTGTTGCCCCGCACGTCGGTGGCCTTGATCGTGAACGGGCCGGGGCCGAGCCCGCTGTCCGCCTGCCAGTAGTTGTAGTCGTACTTCTTCAGCGTGACGAACCCGCCGCCGGCGGACTTCGCCTGTACGGACCGCAGCGCGTTGCCGGTGTTGTCGATCCGGACCGAGAACCAGTACTGCGAGGCCCCCTCCTTGATCCGGAAGGTGAGCGGGCCGGGCAGCGGTGGGTTGACGGCCGTGCGGTACGTGACCGGGATGATGCCGTCGACCGGGTTACCGATTCTGGCGAACGCCTCCGTGCTGAGGTCGATATGGCCCTGCGCGCACTCCGGGCACTGGTCCACCACCTTGACCCGGACCGTGCCCTTCGGGCCGGTGACGTCGAGGTATCCGCCGCAGGCGGCCGCGTCCGCGTATTCGCCGGGGCCCATCGCCACGTGCAGCGAGTCCGCGGGC
Organism: Catenuloplanes atrovinosus; assembly: GCF_031458235.1. NCBI lineage: Bacteria > Bacillati > Actinomycetota > Actinomycetes > Micromonosporales > Micromonosporaceae > Catenuloplanes > Catenuloplanes atrovinosus. The sequence continues at coordinate 6,468,534 of NZ_JAVDYB010000001.1, forward strand.
GGGCCGTCGTAGGAGCAGTTGCCCCCGCCGCCGGCGATGTCGTAGAACGTGGCCTTGCCGCTCAGCGCGGCCGCGCACGCCGCGGACGAGCCGGACTGCAGCATCAGCGCCAGCCCGACCACGCCGGCGAGCCCGGCGACCCCGGCGGCGGCCAGCCAGGTGACCATGGACTTCGGCCGGCGGCGCTTGCCGGGGAGCGTGGACAGCACAGTCGTCTCGTCATGCACGCCGGGGATGCTTCCGCACGTCGCGTGGCGGGGGCCAGGTTTCTAATCAGAACCTAAGAGAACGTCACCCGGTCGTTGCCCGCTGAATGACTTCATGCATACGATCTTTTCGTGAATCAAAAAGGCGCAGAACGCGTGCTGGCGCTCTTCGCCGACGTCCGCCTCACGCCCACCCAGCGGCGGATCGCGCACACGCTGGTCCAGCACGCCGGCGCGGCCGCGTGGCTGTCCGCCGCCGAGGTGGCGGACCTGGCCGGCGTCAGCCAGCCGTCGGTGACCCGGTTCGCGATGGCGCTCGGCCACGACGGCTACCCGGCGCTGCGGCAGCGGCTGCGCGAGGCCGCCACCGGTGGTCCGGCCGAGGCCCCGGGCCGGCAGTCCACCGAGGTGCAGCACGCGGTGCGGCAGGAGATGGCGAACCTGGAGCGGCTCGCCGACGACCTGGACGACGCGGACCGGCTGACCGCCGTGGGCGCGCTGCTCGCCGGGTCGCGCCCGCTGCCGGTGGTCGGACTGCGGGCCGCCGCGCCGCTCGCGGCGTACTTCGGGTTCTTCGCCGCGAAGGTGCTGCCCGACGTGCGGGTGCTGGACTCCGGTGGCACGCTGCTGACCGATCGGCTGGAGCAGGCCCGCGCGGCCGGCGCGACCGCCATGCTGGCGATCGTGCTGCCCCGATATCCGCGCGAGGCGCTGGACGCGCTGGCCGAGGCGCGCGCGCTCGGCCTGCGCACCGTCGTGATCACGGATTCGCCGGTCAGCCCGGCCGCGGAGCCGGCCGAGGTCGCGCTCACCGCGCGGGTCGGGGCCGGACTGGTCTTCGACCTGCACACCGCGCCGATGACGCTGGCCATGGTGCTGCTGCAGGCGATCTGCGACGCGGTGCCGGACCAGGCACAGCGGCGCCTGGAGGAGTTCGAGTCGTCGGCCGCGCGCCGCCAGGTCTTCGTTCCCTGACTGAGGAGTCGAGCATGCCGGAGCCGATCAGGGCGCCCCGCGGCGCCACCCGTACCGCGAAGGGCTGGCCGCAGGAGGCCGCGCTGCGCATGCTGATGAACAATCTCGATCCGGACGTGGCGGAGCGGCCGGAGGACCTGGTCGTCTACGGCGGGACCGGGCGGGCCGCGCGGGACTGGCCGTCGTACCACGCGATCGTGCGGGAGCTGGGCGAGCTGGCCGACGACGAGACGCTGCTGGTGCAGTCCGGGCGGCCGGTCGGCGTGTTCCGCACGCACGAGTGGGCGCCGCGCGTGCTGCTGGCGAACTCGAACCTGGTCGGCGACTGGGCCACCTGGCCGGAGTTCCGCCGGCTGGAGAAGCTGGGGCTGACCATGTACGGCCAGATGACGGCCGGATCGTGGATCTACATCGGCACCCAGGGCATCCTCCAGGGTACGTACGAGACGTTCGCGGCCGTGGCGGCGAAGCGGTTCGGCGGCTCGCTCGCCGGCACGCTCACGCTGACCGCCGGCTGCGGCGGCATGGGCGGCGCGCAACCGCTGGCCGTGACCATGAACGGCGGCGTCTGCCTGATCGTCGACGTGGACCCGGCCCGGCTGGAGCGCCGGGTGCGGACGCGCTACCTCGACCGGGTCGCGTCGTCGCTGGAGGAGGCGGTGACGCTCGCGCTGGCCGCGAAGCGAGAGCGGCGGGCCGTGTCGATCGGCGTCGTGGGGAACGCCGCGGCCGTCTTCCCGGAACTGCTGCGGCGCGGCGTCGAGATCGACATCGTGACGGATCAGACCTCGGCGCACGATCCGCTCTCCTACGTGCCGCTCGGCTCGCCCACCGGACTGAGCCCGGAGGAGCACACCGAGCGGGCGCGCGCGTCGATGGCCGCGCACGTGGAGGCGATGGTCGGGTTCCTGGACGCGGGCGCGGAGGTGTTCGACTACGGCAACTCGATCCGCGGCGAGGCGCGGCTCGGCGGCTTCACGCGCGCGTTCGACTTCCCCGGGTTCGTGCCCGCGTACATCCGGCCGCTGTTCTGCGAGGGGAAGGGGCCGTTCCGGTGGGCGGCGCTGTCCGGTGACCCGGCGGACATCGCGGCCACCGACCGCGCGGTGCTGGAGCTGTTCCCGGAGAACGAGTCGCTCGCCCGGTGGATCAGGCTGGCCGGCGAGCGGGTGGCGTTCCAGGGGTTGCCGGCGCGCATCTGCTGGCTGGGGTACGGCGAGCGGGACGTCGCCGGCGTCCGCTTCAACGAGATGGTGGCGTCCGGCGAGCTGAGCGCGCCCGTGGTGATCGGCCGCGACCATCTGGACTGCGGGTCGGTGGCCTCGCCGTACCGGGAGACCGAGGCGATGCGCGACGGCTCGGACGCGATCGCGGACTGGCCGCTGCTGAACGCGCTGCTCAATACCGCGAGCGGCGCGAGCTGGGTGTCGCTGCACCACGGCGGCGGCGTGGGGATCGGGCGGTCGCTGCACGCCGGGCAGGTGTGCGTGGCGGACGGGTCCGCGCTGGCCGGCGAGAAGATCCGCCGGGTACTGACCAACGATCCGGGGATGGGCGTGATCCGGCACGTGGACGCGGGCTATCCGGAGGCGGCCGAGGTCGCGTCGGCGCACGGCGTGACGATCCCGATGGCCGCGTCGTGAGCGCGTTCACCGACCTCTGGCGGGAGCTGGCGGACGTCGGCGGGTCGCCGGAGCAGGGCTACGTCCGGTTCGCCTGGACGCCGGCCGAGTGGGAGCTGCGGAGCTGGTTCCGGGCCCAGGCGCGGTACCGGGACCTGGCGTTCGAGGTGGACGGCAACACCACGATGTGGGCCACCTGGAACCCGGGCGGCGCGGCCGGCCCCGCGGTCGTCACCGGCAGCCACCTGGACTCGGTGCCGCACGGCGGCGGCTACGACGGGCCGCTCGGCGTGGTGTCCGCGTTCCTCGCGGTGGACCTGCTGCGGCGACGCGGCGTGACGCCGGCCCGGCCGATCCGGATCGCCGCGTTCGCGGAGGAGGAGGGCTCCCGGTTCGGCGTCGCCTGCCTCGGCTCGCGGCTGATGACCGGCGCCTTCGACCCGGGGCGGGCCCGCGCGCTGACCGACCGCGACGGGGTCACGCTGGCGGAGGCGCTGTCCCGGTACGACTTCGACCCGGCGCGGCTCGGGCCGGTGCCGCTGGACGGCGTGCACGCGTTCGTGGAGCTGCACGTCGAGCAGGGGCGGGCGCTGACCGTACCGGTGGGGATCGGCTCCTCGGTCTGGCCGCACGGACGCTGGCGGATGGACTTCACCGGCGAGGGCAACCACGCGGGCACCACGCTGATGGGTGACCGGCGCGACCCGATGCTCACCTACGCGTTCTCGGTGCTGGCCGCGAACAAGGAGGCACGGGTGCACGGCGCGCACGCCACGGTCGGCCGCGTCGCGGTGCACCCGAACGCGACGAACGCGATCCCGTCCCGGGTGACCGGGTGGCTGGACGCGCGCGCCGCCTCGACCGAGACGCTGGACGCGCTGCTGGCGAGCCTGGGCTCGAAGATCGCCACCCGCGCGGCCCGGGACGGCACCGGGTTCACCATCACGGCGGAGTCCACCACCGGGGAGATCGGTTTCTCGGACGCGCTGATCCGCCGGTGCGTCACCGTGCTGGGCGAGGACACGCCGGTGCTGCCGACCGGTGCCGGCCACGACGCGGGCGTGCTGTCCGGGTCCGTACCCACGGTGATGCTGTTCGTGCGGAACCCGACCGGCGTCTCGCACGCGCCGGCGGAGCGCGCGGAGGACGAGGACTGCGAGGCCGGCGTGACCGCGCTCGCCGCGGTGCTGGAGGAGCTGGCATGCCGGTGACCTGGCACGCCGACCTCGCCTGGCTGGGCGACGCGCCGGCCGCTAACGTGCTGATCACGGCGGACCGCGGGCGGTTCACCGCGGTGACGCCGGGCGTGCCCCGGCCGCCGGGCGCGGAACGGCTGCGCGGGCTGACGCTGCCCGGGCTGGCGAACGCGCACTCGCACGCGTTCCACCGGGCGCTGCGCGGGCGCACGCACGCGGAGCGCGGCACGTTCTGGACCTGGCGGGAGCGGATGTACGCGGTCGCGGACCGGCTCACGCCCGAGTCGTACCTGGCGCTGGCCCGCGCCGTGTTCGCGGAGATGGCGCTGGCCGGGGTGACCTGCGTGGGCGAGTTCCACTACCTGCACCACGCGCCGGGCGGGCAGCGCTACGACGACCCGAACGAGATGGGCGCGGCGCTGATCGAGGCGGCCTCCCAGGCGGGCATCCGGATCACGCTGCTGGACACCTGCTACCTGACCGCGTCCGTGAGCGGGGAGCCGCTGCGCGGGCCGGCGCAGCGGTTCGGCGACGGCTCCGCGGCGGCGTGGGCCGCACGGGCCGGCGAACTGCGGGCCCGGCCACACGCCAGGATCGGCGCCGCGATCCACTCGGTCCGCGCGGTGCCGGCCGATCAGCTCCCGGAGGTCGTGGCGTGGGCGCGGCAGCGGCGGGCCCCGCTGCACGCCCACCTCTCCGAGCAGCGCGCGGAGAACGAGGCCGCCCGGGCGGTGCACGGCCGCACCCCGGCGGAGCTGCTGCACGACGCCGGCGCGCTCGGGCCGTCGACCACGGTCGTGCACGCCACCCACCTCACGGACGCGGACGTGGCGGCGCTGGGCGGCAGCCGTACCCGCGTCTGCCTGTGTCCCACCACGGAACGCGACCTCGGCGACGGGATCGGGCCGGCCGCGGCGCTCGCCGCCGCCGGATCGCCGCTGTCCGCCGGCAGCGACAGTCACGCCGTCATCGACCTGCTGGAGGAGGCACGCGCGGTGGAACTGCACGAACGCCTGCGCACGGAGCGGCGCGGGCACTTCCCGGCCGCGGCGCTGCTGCGCGCCGTGACCGCCGGCGGGCACGCGTCGCTCGGCTGGGACGACGCCGGCACGATCGCCGCGGGCGCCCGCGCGGACCTGGTCACGGTCACGCTGGACAGCCCGCGCACGGCCGGGACCGACCCGGCCGGCATCGTGTTCGCCGCGACCGCCGCGGACGTCACCGACGTGACCGTGGACGGCGAGCGGATCGTCCGGGACGGCCGGCACGCCCGGCTGGACGTCGCCGCCGCGCTGCGCGGGGCGATCGCATGAACCTCCTGGTCGATCGGATCGGCGAACTGGTCACCAACGATCCCGCGCGCGGCCGCGGGCCGCTCGGGCTGCTCCGCGACGCCGCCGTGCTGGTCGAGGACGGCCGCGTCGCCTGGATCGGCCGCGCCGCGGACGCGCCCGCCGCGGACCGGCGCCTGGACGCGGACGGCCGCGCGGTGCTGCCCGGCTTCGTCGACAGCCACTCGCACCTGGTCTTCGCGGGGGACCGGGCGGCCGAGTTCGCGGCGCGGATGGCCGGCGAGCCGTACACCGGCGGCGGCATCCGGACCACGGTCGCGGCCACCCGGGCCGCCTCCGACGACGAGCTGCGGTTCGCGGCCGGCCGGCTGCGCGAGGAGGCGCTGCGGCAGGGCACCACCACGATCGAGATCAAGAGTGGGTACGGCCTGTCCGTCGCGGACGAGGCCCGCGCGCTACGGATCGCGCGCGAGCTGACCGACGAGACCACGTTCCTCGGCGCGCACGTGGTGCCCGCGGAGTACGCCGGCCGGGCCGACGATTACGTGTCGCTGATCTGCGGCCCGATGCTGCGCGCCGCCGCGCCGCACGCGCGCTGGATCGACGTGTTCTGCGAGCGCGGCGCGTTCGACGCGGACCACGCCCGGGCCATCCTCACCGTCGGGCAGGCGGCCGGCCTGGGCGCGCGGATCCACGCGAACCAGCTCGGGCCCGGCGACGGCGTCCGGCTGGCGGTGGAGCTGGACGCGGCCAGCGCGGACCACTGCACGCACCTGAGCGACGCGGACGTGGACGCGCTCGCCTCGTCCGCGACCGTGGCGACACTGCTGCCCGGCGCGGAGTTCTCCACCCGGTCGCGGTATCCGGACGCGCGCCGGCTGCTGGACGCGGGCGCCACGGTCGCGCTGGCCACGGACTGCAACCCGGGCTCGTCGTACACGTCGTCGATGCCGTTCTGCGTCGCGCTGGCGGTCCGGGAGATGCGCATGACGCCGGCCGAGGCGGTCTGGGCCGCGACCGCCGGCGGCGCCCGCGCGCTGCGCCGCGACGACGTCGGCGTGCTCCGCCCGGGCGCGCGCGCCGACCTGGTCGTCCTCGACGCCCCGTCCCACCTGCACCTGGCCTACCGGCCGGGAGTGCCGCTGATCAGCGATGTCGTGCACAACGGAGTGAAGCTATGACCGTCCTCATCACCCCGCTCGGCGTCTCCGCCGAGGACGTGGTCGCGGTGGCCCGCGAGCGCCGTTCCGTGACGATCTCGCCGGAGGCGCGCGACAGCATGGCCCGCAGCCGGGACATCGTCGACCGCATCGAGGCCGGTGGCCGCCCGGTCTACGGCGTCTCCACCGGCTTCGGCGCGCTGGCGAACACGTTCATCAGCCCGTCCCGTCGCGCCGAACTGCAGCACGCGCTGATCCGCTCGCACGCGGCCGGGGTCGGCGCGCCGATGCCGCCGGAGGTGGTGCGGGCGATGATGCTGCTGCGCGCGCGGTCGCTGGCGCTCGGCCACTCCGGCGTCCGCCCGCTGCTCGCCCAAGCGCTGGTCGACCTGCTCAACCACGACATCACGCCCTGGGTGCCGGAGCACGGCTCGCTCGGCGCGTCCGGCGACCTGGCCCCGCTGGCGCACTGCGCGCTGGTGCTGCTCGGCGAGGGCTGGGTGCTCGGCAAGGACGGCGCCCGGCTGGACGCGGCCGTCGTCCTGGCCCGGGCCGGACTCTCCCCGATCAGCCTGGACTCCAAGGAGGGGCTGGCGCTGATCAACGGCACCGACGGCATGCTCGGCATGCTGCTGCTGGCGATCGAGGACGCGCGCCACCTGTTCACCATGGCGGACGTGACCGCGGCGCTCGCGGTCGAGGCGATGCTCGGCTCGGAGCGGCCGTTCCTGCCCGAGCTGCACGCCATCCGGCCGCACCCGGGTCAGGCCACGTCCGCGGCGAACATCCACCGGCTGCTCCAGCACTCGGCGATCATGGATTCGCACCGCGACGACCTGGCGCACGCGGTGCAGGACGCCTACTCGATGCGGTGCGCGCCGCAGGTGGCCGGCGCGGCCCGGGACACGCTCGCGTTCGTGACCACCACCGCGGCCCGCGAGCTGGTCTCCGTGGTCGACAACCCGGTGGTGCTGCCGGACGGCCGCGTCGAGTCCACCGGAAACTTCCACGGCGCGCCGCTGGGGTTCGCCGCGGACTTCCTGGCGATCGCCGCGGCCGAGGTCGGCGCGATCGCGGAGCGCCGGGTCGACCGGCTGCTCGACGTCTGCCGGTCCCGCGACCTGCCGCCGTTCCTGTCGCCGGACGCGGGCGTGAACTCCGGCCTGATGATCGCGCAGTACACGGCCGCCGGGATCGTCGCGGAGAACCGCCGGCTCGCGGCGCCGGCCTCGGTCGACTCGCTGCCGACCAGCGGCATGCAGGAGGACCACGTGTCGATGGGCTGGGCCGCGACCAAGAAGCTGCGCACCGTGCTGGACAACCTGACCAGCATCCTCGCGGTGGAGCTGCTCAGCGCGGTCCGCGGCATCCAGCTCCGCGCGCCGCTCACGCCGTCGCCGGCCGGGCGGCTCGCGGTCGAGGCGGTGGCCGCGTTCGCGGGCGCGCCCGGACCGGACATCTTCCTGGCGCCCGCGATGGAGGCGGCGCGCGAGGTGATCGCCGGGCGGTCGCTGCGGGCGGCGATCGAGCAGACCGTGGGAGAACTGGCGTAGGCCCCGTGCAACCCCTGTGCCGTACGAGTGGGTCAGGGTGAACGTGAGACAGGACAGAGGCTCGGGACGATCCGAGCGCGACGAGCAGTTCCACGATTTCGTGGCCGACCGGCGCGGACATCTGCTCCACACCGCCCGGCTACTGACCGCCGGTGACGGTCACCTCGCCGAGGACCTCGTGCAGACGGCGCTGACCAAGCTCTACGTCTCCTGGACGGCGTACCGCCGGGCAGCCAACCCGGACGGCTACGTCCGCAGAGTGCTGGTCAACGCGCTCATCACGGAACGCCGCCGAGCCTGGTGGCGCTTCGAGCGACCGTCCGAGCGCCTGCCGGAGCGCGCCGACGCGGAATCCGTGACGGCCGACACGGATCCGGAGCTGGCCCATGCTCTGGGCGAGCTCCCGCCGCGGATGCGCGCCGCGGTCGTCTTCCGCTTCTTCTACGAGCTGGACGTCGCGGAGACGGCGGAGGCGCTCGGCTGCTCGACCGGCACGGTCAAGAGCCAGACGTCCCGGGCCCTGGAAAAGCTGCGCGTCGCGCTGGAGCGATCCGCGGCACCGCGTTCCACACGTTCCCAGCACACCACCATGCCTCAGAAAGAGGAGTTGATCCGATAATGGATCTGCACAGCCGCATGGAGCGTCTCGGTGGCGCGATCGAGCGGCCGTCCGCCGCCGCCGTCGAGACCGACCTCATCCGCGGTCGCCAGGCCCTTCGGCGCCAGCGGTTCGCCCAGGTCGCCACCGGATCCGCGTTCAGCGTCGTGGCCGTCGCGACCGCGGTCGCGCTGACCGTGGGCGGGCCGGGTGGCAGCTCCACGCCGGTCGCCGCGCCGCCGCCGGCCACCGCCTCGGCGGCCTCCGCCGCGCCCGAGGCCGCGGCCGGCGGGGTCAAGCTGGTCGCGTTCACCGAGGAGCAGCCGCAGAACTTCACCATCGACGTCGTGCCGGAGGGCTTCTTCATCCAGGAGCAGAGCGAGTACGGGCTGATGCTGGCCCCGACCTCCGTGCAGAGCCCGGGCCCGGGCGTCAACCCGTCCACGGACCCGATGCACGACCCGAATTCCTTCGACCGCAAGATCGGCGTATACGTCCAGCAACACGGATACACCCCCGACGACGGCAAGGCGATCAAGGTCGGTGCCAAGGACGCCAAACTGCGGAACGCGGGGGGTGAGACCCGGCAGGTCGTCATCCCGGAGCGGCCCAACGTCGACCTCGTCATCCAGTTCGACGGCGAGTACGGCCTCACCGAGCAGCAGATGATCGAGATCGCCGCGGGCGTGCACGCCGGCGAAACCGCCCTGGACGCCCACGACAAGTAACCCCCTGATCCGTCTGACCGGGCCGGCGATTCGCCGTTCCGGTCAGACGCCGTTGCGCCGGGCGCCGCCGGCATGCAGGGTGAGCCGCATGACGATGCACCCATTGATCTGGTACACCGCGTACGGCTCGAACATGCACGCGACCCGGCTCGGCTACTACCTCGGCGGCGGGCGGCCACCGGGCGGGCGCCGGACCTACCCCGGGTGCCGCGACCCGTCACCGCCACGCCGCACGGTCGGCTCCACGCTGCCCGGCGGCATCTTCTTCGCCGGCGAGTCCCCCGCCTGGACCGGCGGTGCCGCCTTCTACGACCGGCACCTGCCCGGCACCGCCGCCGCCCGCAGCTATCTGGTAACGGTGTCGCAGTTCTCCGACCTCGCGGCGCAGGAGATGTACCGGCCGCCCGGCACGGACCTCGACCTGGGCCCGGTGCTGGAGCGCGGGCACGTGAGGCTGGGCGACGGCCGCTACGAGACGATGGTGCACGCGGGCGACCTGGACGGGCATCCGATGATCACGTTCACCGCGCCGTGGTCCGCCCGCGAGGCCGCGCTGAACGCGCCCGCCGCCCGCTACCTCGAAATGATCTCCAGCGGGCTGCACGAGGCACACTCCTGGAGCCCGCCGCAGATCGCCGCCTACCTGGCCGGCCGGCCCGGCGCGGCCGGCGCCTGGACGATCCCCCGGCTCACCGCGCTGGCTCGGCGCGGCATCGAGCTGGGCATGCTGGTCGCGGCCCCGGACCCGGACGGCGCCTGACCCGCCGGCCCGCGGGCCCGATCACTCGAGCGCCGCGCGCGCCGCGTCGAGGAACCGCAGGCGCGGCTCCTCCAGGGCGTCGCGCACGCTGTCCCGGCCCGGATCGCCCTCCCACACCGAACCGTTGAGCACCAGGAAATACGCCCGCGCCGCCTCGTGCACCGGCAGCGGGAACAGCATCCTGATCATGCGCTCCTCGATCCAGAAGCGGTTCATCACCTCATGGGTACGAACCGCCCAGTCGTCGGTGCCGTCCCAGTCGTCCGGCCGGTTCAGCGCCGACCGTTCCGCCTCGGCCGCCACGCTGATGAACCGCTCCAGGTACGCCAGCCGCTCGTCCCGCCGCCGCTGGGCCAGCTCGACGTTCCGCCGCCGCTCCTCCATCCGCGCCGCCGCCCGTTGCGTGCTGCTCTGCACCAGGTAGGACAGTCCGCCACCGATCGCCACGCCGCCCAGCGACGTGATCGCCGCCCACACCTCCACCGCCGCCATGCCGGACATCGTGGCAACTCCGTGCCGCGCGGGCCAATCCGTCCGGGGCCGCGAGTCGCGGCGGCGACTCGCGGACCGCGTCGATCGCGTGATCTCCCCGGCCCCCACGGCACCGGCTCCGACGCGGCGGCGGAGCGGCGGCGGAGCCGCCGCGAGGTTGGCCCGCGGGAGCATGCGGGCCGCACCACGCCGGGGGCGGGAAAATCTCTTGAAGATCACCGCGTGACGGTGGAAGGACGGCCGATGAGGATCGACCGCCCTGAACAGACCCGAGTGACTTCTCAGGTGGCGATGCGGTGGATGTGGCGCATCTTGTTCATCGCGTCGAGCGCCGCGACCTTGTAGCTCTCCGCCAGCGTCGGGTAGTTGAAGACCGCGTCCACCAGGTAGTCCACCGTGCCGTCGCAACCCATCACGGTCTGGCCGATGTGGACCAGCTCGGTCGCGCCGGTGCCGAAGACGTGCACGCCGAGCAGCTTGCCGTCGTCCGGCGAGACCAGGAGCTTGAGCATGCCGTACGAGTCGCCGATGATCTGCCCGCGGGCCAGCTCGCGGTAGCGGGCGATGCCCACCTCGAACGGGATGCGCGCCTCGGTCAGCTCGTCCTCGGTGCGCCCGACGAAGCTGATCTCCGGGATCGTGTAGATGCCGATCGGCTGGAGCTGGTGCATGTCGCGCGCGGGCTCGCCGCAGGCGTGGTGCGCGGCGAGCCGGCCCTGCTCCATCGAGGTGGACGCGAGCGCCGGGAAGCCGATGATGTCGCCGACCGCGTAGATGTGGTCGACCGTGGTCTGGTAATGCTCGTTCACCGAGATCCGGCCGCGGTTGTCCGCCTCCAGCCCGGCGTTCTCCAGGTTGAGGTCGCTGCCGAGGCCCTGGCGACCGGCCGAGTACATCACCGTGTCGGCGCCGATCCGCTTGCCGCTCTCCAGCAGCGCGATCGCGCCGCGCGGATGCCGCTCGACCGAGGCCACGGTCTCGCCGAACCGGAACGTGACGGCCAGGTCGCGCAGGTGGTACTTCAGGCTTTCGATGATCTCCAGGTCGCAGAACTCGAGCATCCGGTCGCGGCGCTCGACCACGGTGACCTTGGTGCCGAGCGCGGCGAACATCGACGCGTACTCGATGCCGATCACGCCGGCGCCGACCACGATCATCGAGTTCGGCACGTGCTCGAGGTTGATGATCCCGTCCGAATCTATGATCGTCCGGTCGTCGAAGTCGACCGTGGACGGGCGGGCCGGCCTGGTGCCCACGGCCAGGATGATCTTCTCGGCGGTCACCTTGGTCTCGCGGCCGCCGTCGTCGTTGACGGAGACCGTGTGCTCGTCGAAGAACCGGCCGGTGCCGGTGAGCAGCCGGACGCGGTTGCGCTGCAGCTGGCTGCGGATCACCTCGATCTCGCGGCCGATCACGTGCGACGTGCGCGCGCTCAGGTCGCCGACCGTGATGTCGTCCTTGACCCGGTAGTCGCGACCGTACATCTCCCGCTGGTTGAGGCCGGTCAGGTAGACCACGGCCTCACGCAGCGTCTTGGACGGAATGGTGCCCGTGTTGATGCACACGCCACCGATCATGTTGCGCCGCTCGACGATGGCGACCCGTCGATCCAGCTTCGCCGCGGCGATCGCGGCCTTCTGCCCGCTCGGGCCCGATCCCAGCACCAGCACGTCGAAGTCGTACACGACACTCATCATGCCCTGAATGGGTTACGGATTAGGCCAGTTCCTTGGCGATAACTTTGGCGAGTGCCCGGAACGCCTTGCCGCGGTGGCTGATCGCGTTCTTCTCCTCCGGGGTCAGCTCCGCGTTGGTCCGCTGCTGCCCCTCGGCGATGAAGATCGGGTCGTAGCCGAATCCGCCCTCGCCGCGCGGCGCGCGCAGCAGCCGCCCGGTCATCCGCCCGTCCACCAGGTGCTCCTTGCCGCCCGGCAGCACCAGCGCGGCCGCGCAGACGAACGCGGCGCCGCGGTGCTGCTCCGGCACGTCCGCGGTCTGGGCGAGCACCAGGTCGAGGTTGGCCCGGTCGTCGCCGTGCCGGCCGGACCAGCGCGCGCTGAACACGCCCGGCATGCCGGAGAGCGCATCCACGGCCAGGCCGGAGTCGTCCGCGACCGTGGGCAGCCCGGTGTGCCGGACGCCCTCGCGCGCCTTGATCAGCGCGTTCTCGCCGAACGTGAGCCCGGTCTCCGGCACCTCGAGGTACTCCGCCACCGCGTCCAGGCCGACCAGCTGGATGCGGCTGGCGCCGAGCGCCGCGTCCAGGATCTGCTGCAGCTCGGTGAGCTTCTTCGCGTTCCGCGTGGCCAGGAGCAGTTTCGTCGTCATGCCGAGAGCGCCTTCCGCTGAGCCTCCGCCAGGTCGGCGCAGCCGGCCACGCCGAGGTCGAGCAGGGCGTCGAGCTGGGCGCGCCCGAAGACGGTCGCCTCGCCGGTGCCCTGGACCTCGACGAAGTCGCCCTCGCCGGTGCAGACGATGTTCATGTCCACATCGGCCGCCACGTCCTCGGTGTAGCACAGATCGAGCCGGGGCTCACCACCGATCAGGCCGACGCTGACCGCGGACACCGACCGGTTCACGACCCGCTCCACGGTACGGCCGCCGAGCATCTTCCGCTCGGACATCCAGGTGACCGCGTCGTGCAGCGCCACGTAGGCACCGGTGATGGCGGCGGTGCGGGTGCCGCCGTCCGCGTTCAGCACGTCGCAGTCGAGCACGATCGAGTTCTCCCCCAGCGCCTTGAGGTCGACGCACGCGCGGAGGCTGCGCCCGATCAGGCGGGAGATCTCGTGGGTGCGGCCGCCGATGCGCCCCTTCACGCTCTCCCGGTCGGAGCGGGAGTTGGTGGCGCGCGGCAGCATCGCGTACTCCGCGGTCACCCAGCCGAGGCCGGAACCCTTCCGCCAGCGCGGCACCCCCTCGGTGACGCTGGCGGTGCAGAGCACCCGGGTGGCGCCGAACTCGACCAGCACCGACCCTTCCGGATTCGCGCTCCAGTGACGGGCCAGGGTCACCGGTCGGAGTTGCTCGGTCGTTCTGCCATCGGGACGCGCCATGGCGGAAAGCCTATGCGCTGAGCTTCGCGCTCCGCTCGCGGGTGGCGACCGCGTGTCCCACCCCGGCCGTCACGCGCCCGGCGTCGCGCTCGCCCGCGGGGTGGACGTCGCGCCGTGCGCCTTCAGGAAGCCCTCGATCGCCGCGGGCCAGCCGAACTGCTCGGCGCGCGCCCGCGCGGCGGTCCGGCGCTCCTCCTCCGGGCGCTCCAGCAGCGTCTTCACGCCCTCGGCGAACGCCTCGCCGGTGCCCGGCACGGCCATGCCGGCGTCGCCGACCACCTCGGGCAGCGCGCTGGCCGCGTTGACCACCACGGGCGTGCCGCAGGCCAGCGCCTCCAGCGCGGCCAGGCCGAACGTCTCCACCGGGCCGGGCGCGATCGCCACGTCCGCGCTGGCCAGCAGCCCGGCGACGGTGGTGCGGTCGTTGATGAACCCGGCGAACCGGACCGGCAGGCGGGCCGCCTTGTACGCCAGCGCGGCACGGCGCGGGCCGTCGCCCACCACCACCAGCGAGGCCTTGACGCCGGACGCCAGCAGCGCGGCCAGCGCGTCGATGGCCAGTTCCGGCCGCTTCTCCGGGGAGAGGCGGCTGCAGTGCACCAGCAGCGCCTCGTCCTCGCGGGCGAACCGGGCGCGGATGGCCGGGTCGTGGTGCTTCGGCGTGAACGCGTCCAGGTCCACGCCGAGCGGGACCTCCACCAGGTTCGGCGTGTTGATCCGCTTGAACTCGGCGGCGGCCCAGGCGGTGGTGCACAGGATCGTGTCGAACTGGCGGGCGGTGCGCGCGTTCAGCACGTCTGCCGCGCTCCCGCCGACGCCGGCCGGCACGCCCCACACGGTCAGCAGGCCGGCCAGGCTCTCGTGCGACACCATCATCGACGGCACGCCGTGCGCCTTCGCCCACTCGCCGGTCCAGCGCAGCGTGCTGCGGTCGGAGACCTCCAGCCGGTCCGGCCGCAGATCCTCCAGCACGCGGGAGAGCCGGCGGCGGCCGAGCATCAGCCGGTAGCCGCCGGTCCGCGGGACCATGGTGCCGGGCAGCGTGATGACCCGCCCGTAGGAGGTCATCTCGTCGCCGGCCTTCTTACCGGGGACGACCAGGATCGACTCGTGCCCGGCGTCCTGGTAGCCCTCACCCAGATTGCGCAGGGCGGTGCGCAGGCCGCCGGAACGGGACATGACGAAGTTCGCCAGCCGGACGATGCGCAGGCCGCTCTGCGGCGTCATGGGCTCCGACGACGCACGCTGGCCGGGGATCGGCACCGGGGGAACCTCCTGGTCGGGGCGGACGTGCAGGATCGACACGGCCGTCAGGCCGCCATCTGCACGGACGCCGGCACACCGGGACCGGCGACCACGGCAGCGTAATGCCCGATGAGTTCGTCGCCAACGGCCGCCCAGCTTCGCCGGGCCACGGCGGCCCGTGCGGCACGCCCGAACTCGATCCGCCGCTCGTCGTCCGCGACCAGGTCGGCGACCGCGTCGGCGAGCGCGCCGGCGTCCTCCGGCGGCACCAGCACGCCGGTCGTGTCCGGCTTGACCAGGTCGACCGGGCCACCGACCGCGGGCGCGACGACCGGCAGTCCGGAGGCCATGGCCTCCTGCACGGTCTGGCCGAACGTCTCGTACGGCCCGGTGTGGGCGAAGATGTCCATGCTGGCGTACGTCCGGGCCAGCTCGTCGCCGTGCAGCGCGCCGAGGAACAGCGCGTCCGGCACCGCCTTCTCCAGGTCCTTGCGCGCCGGGCCGTCGCCGACGATGACGACCTTCACGCCGGGCAGGCGGCTGGTCCGGGCCAGCAGGTCGACGCGCTTCTCCACGGCCAGGCGGCCGACGTAGCCGACGATCAGCTCACCGTTCGGCGCGAGCGAGCGGCGCACCGCCTCGGACCGGTGGTCGGGGCGGAACCGCTCCACGTCCACGCCGCGGCGCCACAGCCAGACCCGGGACACGCCGTGCGCGATGAGCGCCTCGGCCGCCGCGGTGGAGGGCGCCAGCGTACGGTCGGCGGCGTTGTGGATCGTGCGGATCCACTTCCACGCCGTGGCCTCGCCCCAGCCGAGCTTGTACAGACGCGCGTAGGCGGCCACGTCGGTCTGGTAGACCGCCACGGTCGGCAGGCCGCGCTGAGCGGCCAGCACGGAGCCGCGCCCGCCCAGGAAGAACGGGCTGGCCAGATGGACGACGTCGGGCTGGTGCCCGTCGAGCGCCTCGGCGATCTTGGGCACCGGCAGGCCGAGGCGGAAGTCCTTGTACCCGAGCATCGGGAAGCTCGCCACCCGCACCACCGGGTAGTCGGTGACCGGCAGCGCACGGCGGGTCATCATCGCCGGATTCGGCGCGATGACCAGCGGCTCGTGCCCCTTGCTGACGAGGTGCTCCGCGACGCGCACGACGGAGTGCGCGACGCCGTTGACGTCCGGCAGGAACGACTCCGTAATGATCGCTACACGCATGGGCTCACCGTGCGGCTACGGCCGGTGCGGCAGATAAAAGGCGGTTGTCCATACGGCGAACTCTGGCACAAAAAACGCCACCATGGTCAATGGATGATGTCAGATGTCATACCGCGCCCCCGGACGGACGATCTCCACCGGACCGTCGAAGGCGGCCTGCGCCGCGTCCTGGGTCAGCGCCTCGCTGCCCCACGCCGCCACGAGATGCGTCAGCAGCAGCCGGCCGACCGCCGCCTTGTCCGCGATCTCGCCCGCCTCGCGGCCGGTCAGGTGCAGGTCAGGCGGGTTGTCCACGCCGTCGAGGTAACTCGCCTCGCAGAGGAACACGTCCGCGCCCTGGGCCAGCCGCAGCAGCGAGTCGCAGACCGCGGTGTCCGACGAGTATGCCAGCACGCGACCCTCGTGCTCGACCCGCACGCCGTAGGTCTCTATCGGGTGATTGACACGGTCCACGGTGACGGAGAACGGGCCGATCGGGAACGTGCCGGGCTGGAGACTGTAGAACGTGTAGACGTCGTCGACCGGGCCCTCGTCCAGGCTGTACGCCGCCGCGATCCGGTCCGGGGCACCGTCCGGCGCGTAGACCGGCAGCGGCGGCAGCGGGCCGTCCGGCGCGTACCGCCGGGCCACCACGTAGGTGCAGGCGTCCAGCACGTGGTCGCAGTGCAGGTGGCTGATCAGGATGGCGTTCACCGAGTGCAGGCCGGCGTAGCGCTGCAGCGCGCTCATCGAGCCGGAGCCGAAGTCGATCAGAAGGTTGAAACCGTCGACCGAGAGCAGGTACGCGGAACAGGCCGACTCGGGTCCGGGAAAACTGCCGGCACAGCCAAGCACGGTCAATCGCATTCTGCTACCCCGTTGTCACGCTGCGCTGTCGACGAACACCCGCTCGGACTCCCGCCGGAGATCGTCCGCCGAGAATCCACCACGCTGCGCAGCCTACGCCGTGACCAGTGCGGCGCAGAAAGGTCTGATCGAACTTGTCACGAAGGTGACAACGGATTGCGATAAGCGTTCCGATCGTTCTCACGCCCCGGAATCGTTACGCGGCGTGCGCATGCGGCGTTGCACAGGGTAAGGAGTCTCCCCCCGGCGCGGCAACAGCTCCATTCCGAGAACGGAGAACGACGTGCCCGACGCCCCGACCACCGGATGGCTCCCGATGTTCACGGAGACCACCGATCTGCCTGATCAGCGACGTGCCCCGGTCACCGGGCCGGCGTTTCGCATGCCCGCCGAGACCGATCCCGCGCCGACCACCCGGCGGCTGCTGGCCATGTGCGCGTGGTCCGGCGCGCTCGCGCTGCTCGGCCTGACCGTCGCGGTCCGCAGTGTCGCCGCGATGTTCGCCGGCACCGCGCCGCACTGGCTGGACTCCGCACTCCTGGGCGCGGGTGTGACCGGGATCGCACTCACGGTCGGCGCCTTCACCTCGATCCACCGCCGCCGGCTGCCGTGGGCCATGCTGGCGCTGGCCACGGCCGCGCTGATCGCGGCCGCGATCACGACGGTGCTCACGGCCTGACCGCCGCCCGCGTGCGGACCGCCGATCACCAGCCCGATCTTCCCGCTTCCGGCGTGGTCGCGGTCCGCACGCTCCGCGGCACCGGTCGGCCGCAGGGGACGAAGCGTCCACCCCGGTCGGGGGTGGGCGGTCGGGCTCCCTGTCAGCGCCGTCGTGGGTCGCCATCAACGGGCCGTCAGGCCCAGAGCTGGCCTTCGAGCTTCTCCTCCGCCTCGGCGAGCGTGCCGCCGTAGGCGCCGGTGGAGAGGTACTTCCAGCCGCCGTCGGCGACCAGGAACGCGACGTCCGCCCGCTTGCCCGCCTTCACCGCCTCGTGCGCCACATTGAGCGCCGCGTGCAGCACGGCACCGGTGGAGAAGCCCGCGAACAGGCCCTCCACCTCGACCAGTTGCCGGGTGCGCAGCACCGAATCGCGGGTGCCGACGGAGAACCGGCGGGTCAGCACCGTGGCGTCGTAGAGCTCCGGCACGTACCCCTCGTCGAGGTTGCGCAGGCCGTAGACCAGCTCGCCGTAGCGCGGCTCGGCCGCCACGATCTCGATGCCCTCGACCTTCTCACGCAGGTAGCGGCCGGTGCCCATGAGCGTGCCGGTGGTGCCGAGCCCGGCCACGAAGTGCGTGATCGTCGGCAGGTCGCGCAGCAGCTCGGGCCCGGTGGTCTCGTAGTGGGCGCGCGCGTTCGCCTCGTTGCCGTACTGGAAGAGCATCACCCAGTCCGGATGCTCCGCCGCGATCTGCTTCGCGGTGGCGACGGCCTGATTGGAGCCGCCGGCCGCGGGCGAGAAGATGATCTCGGCGCCGTACATCCGGAGCAGCTGGGTGCGCTCGGCCGACACGTTCTCCGGCATCACGCAGACCAGCCGGTAGCCGCGCAGCTTCGCCACCATGGCCAGCGAGATGCCGGTGTTGCCGCTGGTCGGCTCCAGGATCGTGTCGCCCGGCCGGATCCGGCCGGCCTCCTCGGCCGCCCGGATCATGAAGAGGGCGGCGCGGTCCTTCACGCTGCCGGTGGGGTTGCGATCCTCCAGCTTCGCCCACAGGCGGACCGGTGGCGCCCCCTCGGGCACCACCGGTGACAGGCGAGGCAGTCCGATCAGCGGCGTGTCACCGCCGAGGTCCAGCAGGCTGTCGTACCGCGCCATGGCGTCGTCAGCGGCCGTTGTGGCCGAGCAGCGCGGCCGCGGCGGCGAACCCGAACGCGCCACCGGCCACGGCCGGGAGCACGGTCACGGACGCGCCGTCGGAGAGCTTGGCGTCGAGGCCGCCGAGGAAACGCACGTCCTCGTCGTTGACGTAGATGTTCACGAACCGGTGCAGCGTGCCCTCCGGCGTGACCAGGCGGCCACGGATGCCGGAGTGGCGCGAGTCCAGGTCGGTGAGCAGGTCGGCGAGCGTGTCGCCGGAGCCCTCGACGACCTTGGCACCGCCGGTGTAGCTGCGCAGGATGGTGGGGATGCGAACTTCGATGGCCATGGTGGCGTACTCCTGGAGAAAGAATCGACAGACGACGATTTGTGGGGAACGACTAGTGCTGGGAAGCGCGAGTGATCAGCGCTGACACTCGTAGTCGACCGTCGTCGGACTCTGACCAAACATGTACGACTGGACCGCGTGCGGGTCCAGACCAAACGTTTCAGGCACCATGGGGCATCAGCTCCATGGACTCAATGGTGCCATCCCGCACCTCGACCGGCTCCTCGGTGACCTCACCGTCCACGATGCGGAACGAGCGGATCTCCTCGGAGTCCGGCTCGCGCGTGGAGACCAGCAGGTAGTGCGCGCCGGGCTCGCCGGCGAAGGAGATGTCGGTGCGGGACGGGAACGCCTCCGTGGCGGTGTGCGAGTGGTAGATGACCACCGGCTCCTCGTCACGGTCGTCCATCTCGCGCCAGACCCGCAACTGCTCCATCGAGTCGAACTCGTAGAACGTCATCGACCGGGCCGCGTTGTCCATCGGGATGTGCCGCACCGGCCGGTCGCTGCCGATCGGGCCGGCGACCACGCCGCACGCCTCGTCCGGGTGGTCCCGGCGGGCGTGGGCGACGATCGCGTCGAGGATCGCCCGGTCAATGGTCAGCACGTCGGCCACTTTACCCCGGCCCGCCGCCGCCCGGCCGTCCCCGTGGCGGCCGTCACCACCCGGTCACCCGTCGATCAGCGCGTGCAGCAGTGACTCCTGCAGGTACCCCAGGTACTGGTAGACCGAGAGCTGGAACAGGCGGGTGGACGTGGGGTCGTGCAGCACCGCGTCGTCGATCTCGTCGGCCAGATCGGTCTCCGGCTTGATCTCCAGCCGGACGCCCATCGCCAACCGCGCGTCGTTGATCGCGCGCAGCCAGGCCTCGGCCTCCTCCGCGTCCAGCGAGACCTCGCCGCCGCCGTCGGACGGCAGCCCGGCGAGGATCGCGCCGGCCTGGTCGATCTTCGCGGTCTTCAGGTCGCCCTCGGTGTACCGCCGGACCTCCTCGCTCTCCGCGGGCTGGTCCGGGTAGATCGCCGGGAAGAGCCGGTCGACCACCGGGTCGTCATGGTCGAAGCCGTCCGTGAGCAGGCCCACGACCTCGCTCGCGACCTTGCGCAGCACGCGCGCTTCCTCCTGGGCGAAGACGGCCACGCACTGCGTGCCCTGGCGCCGGAACATGCTCACCGTCCTCCCGTCACTGGCGGTCCACCGTCGCCCACAAACCATAGGCATGCAGCTGGGAGGCGTCGTGCTCCATGCGCTCCCGGGCGCCGGTCGAGACCACCGCCCGGCCCTTGTGGTGGACCGCCAGCATCAGCTCCTCGGCCTTCTCCCGGCTGTATCCGAACAGCTTCTGGAAAACCCAGGTCACATACGTCATGAGATTGACCGGATCATCCCAGACGATCGTCACCCACGGACGGTCCTCGACCGGGAGCTCTTCGATGTCTGGCGTCTCAACCGGTGCGATCTGCGGCGCCGCCATGTCCCCATCGTGCCACCGAGTCCGCTGTGGTGAGGAACCGACCGAACGACGAGTCGCTCAACTCAGCAGAATGCCGTGGTCGACGGCGTCCGTGAGCACCGCGCCGAGCGAGCGCTGCACCGCCTCGAACCGGCGGCTGATCTCCCGGAGCAGCTCCAGCTCGACGCCGCGGATGGCCAGTTGGAGCCACGAGCGGGCGCGGTTGTTGTCCCGGTTCGCCGGATGCCGCCAGTACGTGTAGCAGGCGCCGGACAGCCCGATGCCGAGCGCCGGCAGCGGGCGCGGCAGCCCGGGCGTCTGGTACGCCGCCAGCGCCGCCACCGCACCCTCGCCGGCCACCGCCGCCACGCCACCGGTGTTCGTGACCAGGAGCACGCGCTCCAGGTCGCGGGCGGACCGATCGTCGGCGAACCCGTCCCGGACCGCCGCGATCACCCGGCGGCGCGCCGCCTCCGTGGCCGGCTCGTCCAGCACCAGCTCCAGCAGGTCGTCGATGATCTTCTCGGCCGCGGCGTCGCACTCCGCCACCGCGGACAGCGACAGCGCGTGCATCTCCCGGTCGAGTGAGCCGGGCAGCCCGGCGCAGCCCTCACCGAAGACGATCTCCTGCACGCAGCGCAGGTGGATGTTGGCGATCTCGATGGCCAGCCGCTGCCGGATCACCTGCGTGTTCGTCCGGATGAGGTCCTCCAGCCGGTCGGTCCAGCCGGAGCGCTCCGCGTCGGGCGCCACGTGCACGGTGCGGCCGGAGCCGGGCGGGACCGGCGGGTTGAAGCTGGCCCGCTCCAGCCCTTCCAGCCCGGACCACTCGATCAGCGCGCGGCGCAGGAACGCGGTGTCCGCCACGGCCGGGTCCACCGTGTGCCAGCCCGCGTCCACCGCGGCGGGCACGGCCGCGATCACGGCGTCGCGCGCGTCGCCGATCGCGGTCTCGACCGCGCCGTCGCCCCAGGTGCCGTCCGCGGCCGGGGTGAGCGCGAAGAACAGCTCGACGCCGGACCGGTACAGCTCGGTGAGCAGCGTGGCCTCGGCCGGCAGCAGCCGGTGACCGGCGGAGACGACGTAGAGCACGGCGCCGCCGCGGGTGGCCGCGTCGAGCAGGATCCGGGTGCCGGCCGCGGAGAGCCGCTCCGCGTCCGGCGTGTCGACCAGCGCGAAGTGGCGCAGCACCGGGTTCGGCAGGGTCAGCTCGATGCGGCGCGGCGGCCGGGCGCCGGACTCCTCGCCCGGCGGCGGAGGCGTGAACGGCTGCGGCTGGCGGTTGCCGGGCACGTAGGCGCAGACGTCGCGGCTGTGCCCGTACGTGACGACCAGGTAGCTGTCGTCCGGCCGGTCGAGCAGCGGGCCGGCCGCGTCCAGCAGCGCGCCGAGCACCCCGGCGCGCCCGCTGCCCCGGGCACCGACGATGATCAGGGCGATCGGCTCGTCCGGGACCGGCTCGGGCTGCACGGCGCGCGGGCGTGACGCCTTCCGCTGCCTCGGCGCCGGTGGCACGGTGTTCGGCGCCTGGATCGGCCCGCTCTGCTGCATGGTGCGGCTCCTCAACGGATGTTCGCCAGAATCAGGCCGCGGCACGGTGAGCCTCGCGGCTGGAGAAGACGGTACGTGAAGGCGCGCTTACGCCACAGCTCCCGCGGTACTCAATGGACTCGTGGATCATTACTCAATTCCGCCATTACGGTAACTGTGCGGAGCCGTATCCCGTCGATATGCTGCTCGGGTGCGTCCGTGGAGCTTCGTCGGCCGGACCCAGGAGTTGCAGCGCCTCGTCGCCGCCGCCACCAGCGGAGGCGAACGCGGCCTCATTTTCAGCGGTGTCGCCGGTATTGGCAAGAGTCGACTCCTGCGTGAGGGAGTCGACGTCCTTCCCCGCGACGGTTACGCCACGTGGTACGCGTCCGCGAACATCGCCACCGCGGGCCTGCCGTTCGGCGGCCTGACCCAGGTGCTCCCCCCCGACCAGCCGGTCGGCCTCTCCCCCGCCGGACTGCTCCGCTGGGCGATGGATTCCCTGGTGGAGCGCGCGGCCGGCCGCCGGATCGTGCTGGCGATCGACGACGCGCACCTGCTCGACCCCACGTCCGCCGCGCTGGTCTACCTGATCGTCCGCTCCGGCCACGCCACCGTGCTGGGCACGCTGCGCAGCGGCGAGCCGGTGCCGCTGCCGATCCGCGCACTGTGGACGGACGACCTGGTGGACCACGCGGAGCTGTCGCCGCTGACCATCGCGGACACCACGCACATGCTGGGCGAGATCCTCGGCGGCGAGATCGAGTCCGCGTCCGCGGAGCGGCTCTGGCGGATGTCGCTGGGCAACGCGCTGTTCCTGCGCGAGCTGGTGATCGCGGCGCAGGCCGGCGACGAGATGACCGAGCACTTCGGCGTGTGGCGGTGGACCGGACGGCTGGAGCTGGCGCCGGACCTGACCGACCTGATCGACACCCGGATCGGGCGCCTCAGCCCGGACGTGCGCACCGCGGTGGAACTGGTCGCGCTCGGCGAGCCGCTCGGTCTGGACCTGCTGACCACGATAGTGCGGCCCGCCGAGGTGGAGATCGCGGAGGAGCGCGGCCTGATCCGGGTCACCACGGACGACCGGCGGCACAACGTCCGGCTGGCCCATCCGCTGTACGGCGAGGTGGTGCGCCGCCGCTGCCCGGTCAGCCGCAGCCGCCGGCTCACCGCACTGCTCGCGGACGCGGTCGAGGGGGTGGGCGCGCGCCGCCGCGACGACCTGCTGCGGGTCGCGGTGTGGCGGCTCGACTCCGGCACCGCGAAGGATCCGGCGCTGCTGCTCGGCGCCGGCCTGCAGGCCTACAGCCGGTTCGACGTGCCGTTGGCGCTGCGCCTGGCCAAGGCCGCGGTGGACGCGGGCGGCGGCTTCTCGTCCGCGGAGTTGCTGGCCACGCTGCTGATGTTCGCCGACCAGCCGGACGACGCGCTCCAGGTGATCGACTCGGTCTGGGACGAGGCGGACACCGACGAGCGGCGGACCCGGTGGTACTCGGCCCGCGCGCTGATCTGCTTCTGGGGCCTGAGCCGGGAGAAGACGGTCACCGAGATCTCCGAGGCGGTCGGCGGGCTGCGCGACGCCAACCACCGCTCCCGGCTGCGCGCGTTCGAGTCGATGATGCGCTTCCACCAGCTGGAGCACGAGGACGCGCTGAACATCGGCCGCGCCGTGCTGGACCGCCCGGCCACGGACGGGATCAGCCGGGCGCTGGTCTACAGCATGCTGACCCACCTGCGGGCCGCGCGCGGCGAGCTGACCGACAGCGACCGGGCCGCGTCCCGCGTGGTCGCCGACCTGGCGTCCTGGCAGACCGAGATGCCGTACATCAAGGTCGCCATGGAGCTGGGCCGCGGCACCCGGCTGATCCTCGGCGGCGACCTGCGCAGCATCGACGAGATCGTGGCGGACGAGTTCGCGGACCTGGCCGACGCCGGCGAGTTCCGGCTCGGTTCCGGGTACGTCTCGGTGCTGCGCGCCCAGGCGGCCCGGCTGCGCGGGCAGACCGGCGACGCGCTGCGGCACAGCCTCCAGGCCTGCGCGATGCTGGCGGCCAGCCGGGTGTTCGCCGGCCTCGCGCACGCGGAGCGCGCGATGGCCGCGGCGCTGCGCGGCGAGGCGGCGCTGGCGGCCGAGGCGATGGCGGACTCCGACCGTACCCACGGCACCAACCTGCTCGTGCTGTATCCCTGGCGTGAGCAGGCGCGCGCCTGGACGCGCGCGGCCGCGGGCGACCTGGCCGGCGCCGTGGAGACGCTGCGGCAGCTGGCCGAGCGGCTGCGCCGGGACCGGATGGCCGGGCACGAGTTGTACGCGCTGCACGATCTGGTCCGGCTCGGCTTCCCGGCGCTGCCGCTGTCGCTGCCGGAGGGCGGGCTGACCACGGTCACCGAGCGGCTGGCGGAGCTGGCCCGGCAGGTCGACGGCCCGATGCCGTCGCTGATCTCCCGGCACGCCCGGGCCGCGGCCGGTGGGTCGGAGGCGGAACTGCTCTGGGTGGCCGACCAGTTCGCCCGGCAGGACTTCCTGCTGTTCGCGGCGGAGGCGACCGCTACCGCGGTGCGACTGCTGCGCGACCAGCGCTCGCCGCAGACCCAGCTGATCGGCGCGCGGCTGGCCGAGCTGAAGCAGCGCTGCCAGCTGATCGACACGCCCGCGCTGCGCGTCGACCGGGTCCGGCTGACCGAGCGGGAACGGCAGGTCGCGGAGCTGGCCGCGATGGGCACGCCGAGCAAGGAGATCGCGGAGCAGTTGTTCCTCTCCGCCCGCACGGTGGAGAACCATCTGCAGCGGGTGTACGTGAAGTTGGGCATCAGCGGCCGTACCGAGCTGCCGGCCGCACTCCAATCGATCTCAGATTGAGTTAGACTCCTCACAGCGCTAACCCTCGGTTCATCGCATACGCTGATCTCGTGACTGCTACCACCTCGCTGCTGACCGATCACTACGAGCTGACGATGATCAGCGCGGCGCTCCGCGACGGCACCGCCCATCGCCCGTGCGTGTTCGAGGTCTTCGCGAGGCGGTTACCGTCCGGCCGGCGCTACGGCGTGGTGGCCGGCACCACCCGCCTGATCAAGCTGATCCGCGACTTCCGGTTCGACGCCGAGGAGATCGCGTTCCTGCGCCGCACGCGCGTGGTCGACGACGAGACCGCGGAGTGGCTGTCGGCCTACCGGTTCACCGGCGACATCGACGGGTACGCGGAGGGTGAGCTGTTCTTCCCCGGCTCGCCGATCCTGACGGTGAGCGGCACGTTCGCCGAGTGCGTGGTGCTGGAGACGCTGATCCTCTCGGTGCTCAACCACGACTGCGCGATCGCGGCCGCGGCGGCCCGCATGGTCACCGCCGCGCGCGGCCGGAGCGTGATCGAGATGGGCTCGCGGCGCACGCACGAGGAGGCGGCCACCGCGGCGGCGCGCGCGGCGTACCTGGCCGGCTTCACCGCCACCTCGAACCTGGCGGCCGGGCTGCGCTACGGCGTGCCGACCGCGGGCACGTCCGCGCACGCGTTCACGCTGCTGCACGACGACGAGCCGGCCGCGTTCGCGTCGCAGGTCAAGGCGCTCGGCACCGGCACCACGCTGCTGGTCGACACGTACGACATCAGTCAGGGCATCCGCAACGCCATCCAGGCCGCCGGCACCGAGCTGCGCGCGGTCCGGATCGACTCCGGCGACCTGTCCGTGCTCGCCCAGCAGTCCCGCGAGCTGCTCGACTCGCTCGGCGCCACCGAAACCAAGATCGTGGTCTCCGGCGACCTGGACGAGTACGCGATCGCCGCGCTCGCGGCCGAGCCGGTCGACATCTACGGCGCCGGCACCAGCGTGGTCACCGGGTCCGGCGCGCCCACCGCCGGGCTGGTCTACAAGCTGGTCGAGGTGGAGGGCCGCCCGGTCGTCAAGCGCTCGGAGAACAAGCGCACGGTCGGCGGTCGCAAGACCGCGGTGCGCCGGCACAAGCCCACCGGCACCGCGATCGAGGAGGTCGTCGTCTCCCAGGGCGTGCCCGACCACCAGCCCAACGACCGGTTGTTGCAGCACTCCTACGTGGCGAACGGCGAGTTCCTGGACACGCCGGGCCTGGACGAGGCGCGCGAGCACCTGCGACAGTGCCTGATCTCCATCCCGTGGGAGGGTCTCAAGCTCTCGGCCGGCGATCCCGCGATCCCGGTCGTCATGGTCTCCGCGTCCTGAAAGGGTTGCTCAGGTGTCCCGTGCTCTGATCATCGTCGACGTGCAGAACGACTTCTGCGAGGGTGGCTCGCTGGCCGTGAACGGCGGCGCCGGCGTGGCCGCGGCCATCTCCGGCGCGCTCGCCACCGGAAGCTGGGACCACGTGGTGGCGACCAAGGACTACCACATAGACCCGGGCGCGCACTTCTCCGCGCACCCGGACTACGTCGACTCCTGGCCGGCCCACTGCGTGGTCGGCACCGCCGGCTCCGAGTTCCACCCGGCACTGGACACCTCGCGCGTGGAGGCGGTCTTCCACAAGGGCGAGCGCGCGGCGGCGTACTCCGGCTTCGAGGGGCACTCCGTCACCGGCGAGCGGCTCGCCGACTGGCTGCGCTCGCGCGAGGTGACCGCGGTCGACGTGGTCGGCATCGCCACCGATCACTGCGTGCGCGCCACCGCACTGGACGCCGCCGCGGCCGGCTTCGCCACCACCGTGCTGCTCGACCTGACCGCGGGCGTAGCACCGGCCACCACCGAATCCGCGCTGACCCAGCTCACCGAGGCGTCCGTCACGCTGACCGGCAAACCAGTAGTAATTCCCTCGTAACATGTCGGACCCGTGCGGCAGCATGGCCGCATGGGACTTCGGGCGTACGGCAGCGTGTTGCGGGTGCGGGGCGTCGCGGCGCTGCTGCTGATCGGTTTTCTCGCCCGGATCCCGATCACCGCGACCTCGATCGCCCTCACCCTGCACGTCGTCGACGAGCAGGGTGAGGGTTACGCCGCGGCCGGTCTGGTCGGCGCCGCGATGACCGTGGGCAGCGCGATCGGCGCGCCCTGGCTCGGCCGCTGGGCCGACCGCGTCGGCATGCGACCGGTCATCGTGCTCACCGGCGTGGCCGGCAGCGCGTTCTGGCTGCTCTCCCCGCGCCTGCCGTTCGGCTGGCTGCTGGCCGCCGCCGGCCTCGGCGGCCTGCTCACGCTGCCCGCGTTCTCGATCGTCCGGCAGGCGCTGACCGCGCTCGTCCCGGAGGACCAGCGGCGCCAGGCGTTCTCACTGGACGCGATGACGGTCGAGCTGTCATACATGGCGGGCCCCGCCGGCGCGGTGCTGCTCGCCAGCACGGTCTCCGCGACCGCCTCCATGATCGCGATCGGTGCCGGCCTGGCCCTCTCCGCCGCGCTGCTCACCGTGCTCAACCCGCCGGTCCGCGCCGCCCACGAGAAGCCCGCCGACGCCGCTCCGGCCGTCCCGCGGCGCGTCTGGCTACGCCCGCCGATGCTGATGGCGTACGCGATCGCCGCCGCCTCCACGCTCGTGCTGGCCGGCACCGACGTCGCCACCGTGGCCGTGCTCCGCGACGGCGGCGAGGTCGGCTGGACCGGCCTGGTCCTCGGCGTCTGGGCCGCCGCGTCGCTGGCCGGCGGCTTCGTCTACGGCACGCTCCCCCGCCCGCTCGGCGCCGTGGGCCTGCTCGCCGGCCTCAGCCTGCTGACCATCCCGGTAGGGTTGGCCGGCGACCTGTGGTGGCTGCTCGCCCTCGCCCTCATCCCGGCCGGCGCGCTCTGCGCCCCCACGCTCACCGCCACCACCGAACAGGTCAGCGCCCTCGCCCCCGCCTCCGCCCGCGGCGAGGCCCTCGGCCTGCACGGCTCCGCCCTCACCGTCGGCATGGCCATCGGCGCCCCCCTCACCGGCGCCGTCATCGACGCCTTCGGCGGCGCCTGGGGCTTCGCCGCCGCCGGCGCCGCCGGCCTGCTCATCGCCCTGGCCGCCCTGCCGGTCGTCCGCCGCGCCCGCACCCGCGCGCTCCCCCCGGACGAGAGCACGGAACTCGCGCCGGACCCGGTCCCCAGCAAGGCCTGAGCCGCCGACTCACCTCGCCATCGTCATCCACGCCACGCCCGGCACGATGCGAGCCACCACCTCGCCGACTCGCGCCGGGCGGCTGCCAGCGTTTCGTCCGGACAGGTAAGCAGAGCGAAGTCCGCTCGGCGCGAGCTACCACACTGCCGACCCGCGCCACGCGGACCCGATTTCGGCCTTTCTTCCACGTAAGCAGAGCGATCCGGGCTGCGAACCAGCGGCATCATCCAGGTAAGCAGAGCAAAGCCGGTCTGCGCACCAGCGCGCCGCCGGCTGGTCCAGGTAAGCAGAGCAAAGCCGGCTGGCGAGGGTCCCGCGGCTCACCGCTGAGGGGCGATTCGGCTCGGGCGCCATGCGCCCGAAATATCGGCTTTTAGCTGACTACAGTGGCGCGACATCCCGGGCACTGCGTGCCGGCATCGGGACGCCTCGCTGGTGCGGAATCACGGCCTCCCCGTCGCGCAACCGCGTCACCAGGGACTCCACGCCTTCCTGCCGCGATGCCGCCCCGTTCGGCCGGGTCGCGTGCGGGGCGGCGGCCTGGCCGGTCACGGCGCGCCGGAGGAATCGGCGGAGCAGCACCGCGGCGAGGGCGAGGACCACGGCGGCGATGAGGTAGCCCGTGATCATCGCGGGTACGGAACCGGTCATCGGCGGGAGGGCGAGCGCGACCACCGTGCTCACCGCCGCGATGCGCCGCTGCTGGCGGGGGGTGCGGACGGCGGCGGCCAGGGGTAGGACGGCCCAGAGCACGTACCAGGGCTGCACCACGGCGCCGCAGAGGAGGGCGGCCGTGAAGATCAGGCCGAGGCCGCGCACCGGGTCCAGGCGGCGCCGGGAGACGGCGATCAAAAGCATGATCACCACGGGTACGCCCACCGTCAGCCCGATCGTGTTGGCGATCGCGACCGCCGTCGGAGTGACGTCCGGGCCGGCGATGGCGCCGATCAGCAGGCCGGTCGCGGTGGTCGGCGACATCCAGCTGTAGACGGTGAGCGACCCGAGCGGCCCGGTGATCCAGCCGAAGCCGGCAACCATGGAGAGCGCGGCCGTGCCGGCGAGCGCGCCGGCCACCACCGCGATCATCGGCCGGGCGGGGCGGGGCAGGCGGTGCGCCATCGCGATGAGCAGCATGCAGAACGCGGCACCCGCCACGAACTTGATGTTCGCCGCGGCCGTGAGCAGCGCGACGCCGGCCACCAGCGGCAGCGGCCGATCGAGGCCGGTCAGCGCCAGTTCCAGGCCGGCCAGCATCAGGCCGAGCATCAGCGCGTCGTTGTGCACGCCGGCCACCAGGTGCCACAGCACCAGCGGGTTGAGCAGGCCGAGCCGCACGGCGACGCCCGGGTCCGCGCCGGCGCGTGCGGCGAGGCGCGGCAGCGCCCAGGCGATCAGCACGATGCCGGCCAGCGCGATCGTCCGGTAGGCCAGCACGCCGGCGGTCAGCTGCTCACCGGTCAGCAGCGCCACGCCGCGGGACACCAGCAGCCAGGCCGGACCGTACGGCGCGGGCGTGTCCGCCCAGTAGTGGCTCACCTGCTGGGCGAAGACCGAATCGGCGCCGAGCGCCGAGGCGGGACCCAGTCGGTACGGATCGAGCCCGCGCGCGGCCGTGGCCCCCTGCGCCAGGTAGCTCCACACGTCGCCGCTGAACAGCGGCCGGGCGAGCAGCAGCGGCGCGGCCCAGGCGGCGGCCACCGCGTACAGCCGGCGGGTGCTCACGCCGGCGGAGAGGAACCAGGCGCCGATCACGACGCCCATCGCGATCAGCCCGGCCGCCATGGTGGCCACGCCCGGCCGGAGAACACCGGCTGTGACGACCGTCAGCGTGGCGGTGGCGACCGCTCCGACCGCCGCCAGCGCACGCGCCGACACCCGCCGGCCTCGCGGCGGCGCCTCCGGCAGCGTCCGCTCCAGAATCGCGTTCGGGCTGCTCATCGCGTTACACCCTCCATGTATACACGCAGTGTATTCCTAGGTCCAAGGCTGCCCGATGGCGCATCGAAAAGCCTCTGTCCGAAGGAGGGAAAACCGGCCGCGCTACCTCGGCCGAAAGTTAGAGATGACTACGCAGCGCAAGCGATGATGGCGGATTCCAGGATGTCCAGGCCGGCGTGCAGTTCGTCCTCGGTGATCGTCAGCGGCGGTGCGATCCGGAAGATCCCGCCCATGCCGGGCAGCTGCACGATGTTCAGGTGCAGCCCGCGCTCCAGGCACGCGGAGGTGACGGCCGCGCCCAGCGCCTCGGCCGGCTCCCTGCTCGCCTTGTCCCGGACCAGCTCGATGCCCTGCAACAGCCCGCGGCCGCGCACGTCGCCCACCACCTCGTGGGTGTCCCGCAACGCGGTCAGCCGCGCACCGAGCTGCGCGCCGAGCTCGGCCGCGCGGGCCACCAGGCCGTCGCGCTCGACCACGTCGAGTACGGTCAGCGCCACCGAGGCGGCCAGCGGGTCGGACACGTGCGTGGTGTAGAAGAGGAAGCCCCGCTCGTGGCAGACCTCCTCGATCGCCGCGCCGGCCACCACCGCGGCCACCGGCAGTCCCGCGCCGAGCGTCTTGGACAGCGTCACGATGTCCGGTGTGACGCCGTCCCGCTCGAAGGCGTACATGGTGCCGGTACGCCCGATGCCGGTCTGCGCCTCGTCCAGGACGAGCAGCATGCCCCGCGCGTCGCACAGCTCGCGCAGCCGGCCCAGGTAGCCCGTCGGCAGCTCCAGGATGCCGCCCGAGGACAGGATCGGCTCCACCAGGCAGGCCGCCAGGCTGCCGGCCGACTGCTGGTCGACGAGCGCGAAACCGTACTCCAGTTCCGCCCGCCAGTCGTGCGTGCCGTCCGGGTGCCGGAACGGCGACCGGTAGGCGTTCGGCGCGGGCAGCGCCAGGTTCCCCGGCGCGGCCGGTCCGTATCCGCGCCGCCCGGCCGAGAACGTCGCGGACGCCGCGCCGTGCGTCATCCCGTGCCAGGACCGGTCGAAGGAGACGATCTCGTACCGGCCGGTCGCGAGCTTGGCCATCTTGATCGCCGCCTCGTTCGCCTCCGCGCCGGTGCTGAGCAGCATCATCCGGTCCAGCCCGGCCGGCAGGGTGCCCACCAGCCGCGCCGCGAGGTCCACCACCGGCCGGCTGAGCATCCCGCTGTAGAGGTGATCCAGCGAGGCGACCGCGGCCGAGACGGTCGCCACCACGTCCGGGTGCGCGTGCCCGAGGATGGCGCTCATCTGGCCGGAGGTGAAGTCCAGGATCGCGCGTCCGTCGCTGTCGAAGACGTACGCCCCTTCCGCGCGCTCGATGATCCGCGGCGTGAACACCGCGCCGTAGCGGATCAGCAGCCGGTCCGCGTCAGCCCAGAACGTCTCCATCCCTCATTGTTGATCACCACCGCACCGGTCACAACCCACCCACCACGCAACCGGCAGGGAGCCCGGCTCCCGCCCCCGACCGTGGTGAACGCCCCGCCGCTGCGGCCGGCCGGTGCCCTCGGGAGCTTGCGGGGAGGAAAGAAAACCGGCCCCCGCTCGCGGAAGGCGAGTGGGGGCCGGTCGCGGGCTTCGCGGCGCTACTTGTCCCTGTCCAGCGTGTGGTCCTTGTCCTCCTGGTAGGAGGCACCGCCGTCCGACTCGGCGCTGAGCGGCTTGGCGCCGCCCTCCGGCGGCCCGGCGACCGACTGGTGGCCGGCGGCCAGCTCCGGGAACTTGGCGTCGAAGGCCGGCCGCTCCGAGCGGATGCGCGGCATCCGGTCGAAGTTGCGCAGCGGGGGCGGGCTGCTCGTCGCCCACTCGAGGCTGTTGCCGTGACCCCACGGGTCGTCCACCGTGACCAGCTGACCGGCCTTGTACGACTTCCAGCAGTTGTAGAGGAACGGCAGCGTGGACAGGCCGGTGATGAACGCGCCGACCGTCGAGATCATGTTGAGCTCGGTCCAGCCGTCGTTGACCTGGTAGTCGGCGTAGCGGCGGGGCATGCCCTCGTTGCCGAGCCAGTGCTGCACCAGGAACGTGGTGTGGAAGCCGATGAACGTCAGCCAGAAGTGCAGCTTGCCGAGGCGCTCGTCCAGCATCCGGCCGAACATCTTCGGGAACCAGAAGTAGATGCCGCCGTAGACGGCGAACACGATGGTGCCGAAGAGCACGTAGTGGAAGTGGGCGATCACGAAGTACGAGTCGGAGACGTGGAAGTCGATCGGCGGGCTGGCGAGCAGCACGCCGGACAGGCCGCCGAAGAGGAACGTCGTGAGGAAGCCGATCGAGAACAGCATCGGGGTCTCGAAGCTGATCTGGCCCCGCCACATGGTGCCGATCCAGTTGAAGAACTTCATGCCGGTCGGGACCGCGATCAGGAAGCTCAGGAAGCTGAAGAACGGCAGCAGCACCTGGCCGGTGGCGAACATGTGGTGCGCCCACACGGACATCGACAGCGCGGCGATCAGCAGCGTGGCGGCGACCAGGCCCTTGTAGCCGAAGATCGGCTTGCGGCTGAAGACCGGGATGATCTCCGAGATGATGCCGAAGAACGGCAGCGCGATGATGTACACCTCGGGGTGGCCGAAGAACCAGAAGAGGTGCTGCCAGAGCATCGGCCCGCCGGTCTCCGGGTCGAAGACGTGCGCGCCGAGGATGCGGTCCGCGGCCAGCGCGAACAGCGCGGCGGCCAGGAACGGGAAGACCATCACCACGAGCAGGCTGGTGACCAGCATGTTCCACGTGAAGATCGGCATCCGGAACATCGTCATGCCGGGCGCGCGCAGCGTCAGGATCGTGGTGATCAGGTTGACCGCGCCGAGGATGGTGCCGAGGCCGGAGAGCGCGAGGCCGACGACCCACATGTTCGCGCCGACGCCCGGGCTGTGGATGCCGTCGGACAGCGGCGTGTAGGCGAACCAGCCGAAGTCGGCGGCGCCGCCGGGCGTGAAGAAGCCGCCCATGGTGATCGTGCCACCGAACAGGTACAGCCAGTACGCGAACGAGTTGAGCCGCGGGAACGACACGTCCGGAGCACCGATCTGGATCGGGACGATGTAGTTACCGAAGGCGAACACGATCGGCGTCGCGAAGAACAGCAGCATGATCGTGCCGTGCATCGTGAACATCTGGTTGTACTGCTCGGGCGAGAGGATCTGCAGGCCCGGCGCGGCGAGCTCGGCGCGGATGAGCAGCGCCATCAGGCCGCCGAGGAGGAAGAACACGAAGGACGTGATCATGTACATGATCCCGATCTGCTTCGCGTCCGTCGTGCGCAGGATGCGCGCCAGCGCCGATCCCCGGACGGGTTTGTGCACCGGCCATGGCCGGGTGACGATCGGCTTCGGTGCGACGGTGGTCACGAGCAGCCTCCGGTCTTCGAGCTCACCACGTGGGCACGACGCACAGTTGATCTGCAGACGTACCTCTCGGGCAGAATAATCCTTCCTGATGCCCCTGTAGGCACGGGGTGACCAAACGCGCCGTCAGCGACGTGTGCTTGCTCTACGCTGGATCACGCAACGGCGCGTAGTAGTCGCGGAAGATGCGATCGCCGCGCTTGCGCAGCAACGGGTCTCGCGTGTCCGGCGCGACGTCGCCGGTGCGGTCCCGGTCGCGGGTGCGGTCGAGCACCCATCGGGTGCGCGGGCGGCGGCGCTTCTCGTACGCGGCGAGCGCGGCGGGCAGGTCACCGGCGTGCGCGCGCAGCACCTCGGCCAGCACTATCGCGTCCTCCAGCGCCATCGCGGCACCCTGCGAGAGCGTGGGCGAGGTGGAGTGCGCGGCGTCGCCGACGAGCAGCACGCGACCGCGTGACCAGCCGGCGACCTCGACCTCCTCGGGCGCGGCGAGTTGCACCTTCTCCAGCGCGTCGAGCACCGCGGGGACGGGTCCACCGTAGCCGCCGAAGACCTCGCGGACCCGGGCGAGCCCGTCGGACGGCAGCGCGGCGTCCTCCGGGACCGTCTCGTGCGCGTAGCAGTACAGCCGGCGGTCGCCCATCGGCATCACGACGAAGCTGGAGTGCGCGCCGAGCAGCCCGATCCACTCGGTGACCGCGGGACCGCCGTGCACGACGCTGCGGTAGACGAACTGGCCGGTGCGGCGGGCGGCGCCACCGAGCCCGGCCAGCGCGCGCACCGTGGAGCGGCGGCCGTCGGCCCCGATCACCAGGTCGTAGTCGGTGCGGCTGCCGTCCGCGAAGTCCACCTTGACCGGGCCGGCCTCGTCCAGCTCCAGCCCGGTGACCGCGGTGTTGTGACGAACGACTCCGCCGACCGCGGAGACGAGCACGCGTTGCAGGTCGGTGCGGGGCAGGGCGCGGCACTCGCCGACGCCGTCCCAGAGCTCGCCGAGGTCCAGTTCGCAGAGCGGGTCGCCGGCCGCGTCCCGGATGGACTGGCGGGTGATCACGGCGCCGAGCGGGCGCAGCGGCCCGGCGAGGCCGAGACCGCCGAGTGCGCGGGTGGCGTTGCCGGGGAGGAAGATGGCGGCGCCGGGGCCGGCCGAGGGTGGTTCCCGATCGACGACGTCGGGCCGGAGACCGGCCATACGCAGGGCCCGAGCGACGCCGAGACCGGCGATGCCGGCGCCGACGATCAGGATCCGCAGGGTGGTACCGGCCATGTGAGCGACGCCTCCGAGGGGTGGGCACGCGTTGAAGCCAAGAGATTACTCGCCGCGAACGGCACCATGGTAGAGGCGTGTGACCGGCATTGCCGACCGTCCCGCCGCCGGGTGACCACGCCCCGGCACGTTTGCGCAGCTCAGGGCGTGGCCATCACGCATGGAAGTTCTATCGCTGCACGCGCGCGCCCTTGCCGCCGACGAGCGCCTCCACCTCACGCAGCGATGCCATCGACGTGTCACCCGGCGTGGTCATGGCCAGCGCGCCGTGCGCGGCTCCATATTCGACCGCCCTCCCGATCGGAAAGCCGGAGAGCAGGCCGTAGATGAGACCGGAGGCGAAGCTGTCGCCGCCGCCGACGCGGTCCATGATCTCCAGTCCCGGACGGTGCGTGGCCTCGGCGAACGTGCCGTCCTGCCAGGCGATCGCGCCCCAGTCGTTGACCGTGGCGCTCTTCACGGTCCGCAGCGTGGTGGCGACGACCTGGAAGTTCGGGTAGTCCTTCACGGCCGCCTCGATCATCCCCCGGAACGCCGCGGTCTCCAGGTTGTCCAGGTTCTCCGAGACGCCGTGCACCTCGAAGCCGAGCGACGCGGTGAAGTCCTCCTCGTTGCCGATCATCACGTCGACGTACCGCGCAAGCCGGCGGTTGACCTCCTGCGCGCGCTGCTTGCCGCCGATCGCCTGCCAGAGGCTGGGCCGGTAGTTGAGGTCGTAGGAGACGATCGTGCCGTGCCGGTGCGCGGCCTCCATCGCCGCCTCGATCACGTCCGGCGTGGTCTCGGAGAGCGCCGCGTAGATGCCACCGGTGTGCAGCCACCGGACGCCGAGCGTGCCGAACAGGTGCTCCCAGTCCACGTCGGACGGACGGAGCTGGGACGCGGCGGTGAGGCCCCGGTCGGAGACGCCGACCGCGCCGCGCACGCCGAAGCCGCGCTCGGTGAAGTTCAGCCCGTTGCGCACGGTGCGGCCGATGCCGTCGTACGTCGCCCAGTGGATGAAGGACGTGTCCACGCCGCCCTGCAGCACCAGGTCCTCCAGCAGCCGGCCCACCTCGTTGTCCGCGAACGCGGTGACCACCGCGGTGCGCAGGCCGAACGCGCGGCGCAGCCCGCGGGCCACGTTGTACTCCCCGCCGCCCTCCCAGGCCCGGAACGAGCGCGCCGTCTTGATCCGGCCCTCGCCCGGGTCGAGCCGGAGCATGATCTCGCCGAGCGAGACCGCGTCGAACGCGGCGTTCTCCCTGATCGTCAGCATGCGGCGGCCTCCTTGAGCGCGGCGGCGGTGCGGGCGGTGACCTCGGCCCAGTCCTGGGCGGCCAGCAGGTCGGGCGCGACCATCCAGGTGCCGCCGACCGCGAGCACGGACTTCAGCCCGAGGTATCCGGCGAGGTTCGCGGTGGTGACGCCGCCGGTCGGGATGAACCGAACGTTCGCGTACGGCGCGGAGAGCGCCTTGACCATCGCCGCGCCGCCGAGCTGTTCGGCCGGGAAGAACTTGACCGTGGTCAGGCCCGCGTCCAGCGCCATCTGGATCTCCGTGCCGGTGGCGATGCCCGGGAAGATCGGCACGCCCAGGGTCTTACAGCGCTCAACGACCCGTGCGGAAAAGCCCGGGCTGACCACGAACCGCGCGCCCGCCTCCACGGCCTGGTCGACCTGTTCCACCCGGGTCACGGTGCCGGCACCGACCAGCAGCTCCTCGCGGCGGGCCATGGCCCGGATCGCGTCGGCCGCGGCGTCGGTGCGAAACGTCACCTCGACGCTGCGCAGCCCGCCGGCGAGCAGGGCGTCGGCCAGCCCGTCCGCGGCGGAGGCGGCGTGGAGCACGACCACCGGCAGAATCCGCCCGGCCTCGATCGTCTGTTCAAGATGGCGAACATCAGTCACGTATGTGACCATAGCCCTCCGGCCGGATCCCCTGTCAAGACGGACCAGAATGAGGGGGTACGCAGTAAGGAGCGCATTTCCGTGACCGACGACTGGCAGCCCGTGAAGTCAGCGGACCGCACGCTGGAAATCCTGGAGCGGCTCGCCGCCCACCCCGGCCGGTCGCTGGTCGAGCTGGCCCGCGAGCTGGACATCCCGAAGAGTTCGCTGCACGGCATCCTGCGCACCATGGCCCGGCGCGGCTGGGTGGAGACCGATCCGACCGGCACCCGCTTCGGCCTGGGCATGCGCGCGCTCCAGGTCGGCGCCGCCTACCTCGAGGCGGACGACGCGGTCGGCATGCTCTCCGCCGTGCTGGACCGGCTCGCCGAGGAACTGGGTGAGACCGTGCACCTGGGCCGGCTGGACGGGCCGAACGTGGTCTACATGGCCAAGCGCGAGTCGATCCACCCGCTGCGGCTCTACAGTGCGATCGGCCGGCACCTCCCGGCGCACGCGACCGCGCTGGGGAAGGCGCTGCTCGCCGGCCTGCCGGCCGCCACGGTGGACGCGCTGCTGCCCCGGCCGCTGCCGGCGCTGACGGCGCGCACGATCACGGAGCCGGCAGCACTGCGCGCGGAACTGGACGAGACCGCGGCGCGCGGCTGGTCGATCGACCGGCAGGAGAACACGGACGGCATCGTCTGCTTCGCGATGGCGGTGCCGCTGCGCTCACCGGCCACGGACGCGATCAGCATCTCCATCCCGGCCGCGCGGGTCACCGAGTCCACGCAGGAACGGGTGCTGGACGCGCTGCGGCGGGGTCTCGCCGGGGTACGCGCGGCGCGGGTACTTCTTTCTTAAGAAGAAGAAAAGGCTGCTGTGGGTTGCCTGTCGTTTTCGGGCGTGTAAATCTGTCAGAGCCCCTTGGGAGCGCTCCCGGAGCAGGTCGCCCAGCCTGCGATGGATTCAACGGCGCCTGCGCCGATGTCAACGGCGCCTGCGCCGATGTCAACGGCGCCTGCGCCGATGTCAACGGCGCCTGCGCCGATGTCAACAGCGTCCATGGGGTGTTAACGGACCCCACCATCCGGCTCCACGGACACCTCGTGAGGACTCTACCCATGAAACGACCGATCCGTGCCATCGCGGCGGCCGCGCTGCTCATCGCGGGCACCGCCACCGCCTTCGCGGTCAACGGCGTCGCCAACGCCGACGCGGAGATCTGCGAGCAGTACGGCTCCACCACGATCCAGAACCGGTACGTCGTGCAGAACAACCGCTGGGGAACCTCGGCGCAGCAGTGCATCAACGTCACCGGCAGCGGCTTCTCGATCACGCGGCAGGAGGGCGTCGGCAACACCAGCGGTGCCCCGGTGTCGTACCCGTCGGTCTTCCTCGGCTGCCACTACACGAACTGCTCGCCGGGCACGAACCTGCCGATCCAGGTGAGCGCGATCAACAGCGCCACCAGCTCGATCGACTACACGTTCGTCAGCGGCGCCACGTACAACGCCTCGTACGACATCTGGCTCGACCCGACGCCCAAGCGGGACGGCGTCAACCAGATGGAGATCATGATCTGGTTCAACCGGCAGGGCAACATCCAGCCGATCGGCTCGCCGGTCGGCAGCGCCACGGTCGGCGGCCGGACCTGGGAGGTCTGGCAGGGCAGCAACGGCTCCAACAACGTCATCTCGTACGTGGCGCCGTCCGCGATCACGTCCTGGAACTTCAGCGTGCTGGACTTCATCAACGACGTCCGGAGCCGTGGCGCGATCACCAACTCGTGGTACCTGACCAGCATCCAGGCCGGCTTCGAGCCGTGGATCGGCGGCGCGGGCCTGGCGGTCAACTCGTTCTCCGCCGCGGTCAACGGCCCGGGCACGACGCCGACCACCGCGCCCACCACGTCGTCGCCGACGCCGCCCGCCACCGTCGGCGGCTGCGCCGTCACCTACGACACCAACGCCTGGAACGGCGGCTTCACGGCGAACGTGACCGTGCGGAACACCGGCACCGCGGCGATCAACGGGTGGGACCTCGGGTTCACCCTCCCGTCCGGCCAGCGCATCGGAAATTCTTGGAATGCCACCGTTACCCAGAGCGGGCAGACTGTCTCTGCGAAGAACATCGGGTGGAACGGTGTGATCGCCGCCGGAGCCTCCGCGTCGTTCGGGTTCCAGGCGAACTCCACGGGCGCGTTCGCCGAGCCGGGCGCGTTCACTGTGAACGGCACAGCCTGCGCGGTCGCCTAACCCCCGCGCAGTTCCCACAGAAGAGGGGCCGGCCCGCACCGGCCCCTCTTCGCTAGCTCCGGGGGCGGCCCCCGGACACCCCACGGTCCGGTGGGGGCGTCGCACGGCCGGGTGCGGGGTCGTCGTGGGCCGCTTCGCGGGACAAACCCGATCCGGTGCGCCGGGTGGCTCGCTGACGGGCGGTGCGGGGGGCCGTGTCGCATATCCGGGGAAATCTCGGGTAATTCGGCGCGGTGGATGACGTGACGGTGGTGGTGGCCAGTCGCAATCGGCGTGATCAGTTGCTGCGGTATCTGCCGCGGCACGAGGCGCCGGTGATCCTGGTCGACAACGCCTCGGAGGACGGGACGCCGGAGGCGGTCGAGGAGGCGCTGCCGCACGTGCACGTGGTACGCGCCGGCGCGAACCTGGGCGCGGCCGGGCGCAACGTCGGCGTGGAGCTGGCCGGGACACCGTACGTGGCCTTCGCGGACGACGACTCCTACTGGGAGCCCGGCTCGCTCGGCAAGGCCGCCGCGCTGCTCGACGCGCACCCGCGCGCCGCGCTGCTGACCGGCCAGGTGCTGGTGGGTGAGCGGGGACGCGTCGACCCGATCTCCGCCGCGATGGAGGCGGCGCCGCTCGGCACGCCCGCGGACCTGCCCGGACCGGCGGTGCTCGGCTTCCTCGCCTGCGCGGCCGTGGTACGGCGGGACGCGTTCCTCGGCGTCGGCGGTTTCAACCCCACGCTGCACGTGTACGGCGAGGAGGCGCTGCTCGCCATGGACCTCGCGGCCGCGGGCCACGGCCTGGCCTACGTGCCCGCGCTCACGGTCCGGCACCTGCCGCTGCCCGCCGGCCGCGACGTGGCCGGCCGCCGGCGCCGCCAGGCGCGCAACGACCTGCTCACCGCGTGGCTGCGCCGTCCACTGCCGGTCGCGGTCGCCGCGGCCGGCTCCGCCTGGCGCGCGGGCGACGCGGCACGGGCCGGGCTGGCCGACGCGGCGCGGCTGCTGCCGTGGGTGCTCCGGCACCGCCGGCCGCTCCCGGCGCACGTCGAGGCCGCGGTCCGCACGCTCGCGGCCTGACGGCCCGGATGGGCCGCACCGCACTCCGTACCCTGGCCGAACGCGTTCTTGATCTGAACTGGACCGGTGATCACACGGTTCCGTCCCGGTCGCTCTACCCGCACCAGTGGAGCTGGGACTCGGCGTTCGTCGCGATCGGTCTCGCCCACGCCGCACCGGACCGCGCGTGGCGGGAGCTGGAGTCGCTGTTCCGCGCGCAGTGGGCCGACGGCCGCGTCCCGCACATCGTGTTCAACCCGGCCGTGCCCGAGGGCGACTACTTTCCCGGGCCCGCGTTCTGGGACGGGCCGACCACCGGGCTGGTGCAGCCGCCGGTGCACGCCGTGGCGGTCCGCGAGATCTTCCGCCGCACCGCCGACCGGGAGCGGCTGGCCTGGTTCTATCCGCGGCTGTGCGCGCAGCAGGCCTATCTGACGACGCGCCGGGACGCGGCCGGCGACGGCCTGGTGTCGATCGTGCACCCGTGGGAGTCCGGATTGGACAACAGCCCGAGCTGGGACGAGGCGCTGGCGCGGTTGCCGGCCGACCCGGAGCTGCTGCGCGTCCACCGGCGGCGGGACATCCGGGTGGCGGCGCCCGCGCACCGGCCCACCGACGCGGACTACGCCCGGTACCTGGCGATCGCGGGCGCGTACCGGGACCGCGGTTACCACGACGATGACCTGGCCGGGCGGCACGGCTTCGTGATGGAGTGCCCGTCGTTCAACGCGCTGCGCGCGGCCGCGGACATCGCGCTGGCCGAGATCGCGGAGGAACTCGGCCTGCCCGCCGCGCACCACCGCGAGCGCGCGCGGGCCATCGTGAGCGCGATGGTCGAGCACCTCTTCGATCCACGGACCGGCATGTTCCACGCGCGCGCCGTGCCGTCCGGCGAGCGCGCGGCGGCCCGGTGCGTCAACGGCCTGGTGCCGCTGGTGCTGCCCGGGCTGCCGGAGGAGATCGCGGCGTCGCTGGTCGAGGCGGCGACGTCGCCCCGGTTCGGGCTGGGCGGCGCGCTGCCGGTCACCAGCTACGACCGGACCGCGGCCGACTTCGACCCGGTGCGGTACTGGCGCGGCCCGATCTGGATCAACATGAACTGGCTGCTCCATCGCGGCCTGCTCGGACATAACCACCCGGCGCCGGCCGCGCTGCTGCGCGACCGGATGCTCGACCTGGTCGGCACCGGGGGTTGCTACGAGTACTACCACCCGGTCACCGGGGCCGGGCTCGGCGCGGCGGAGTTCAGCTGGACCGCCGCGCTCACGCTCGACCTGCTGGAGAACCCGTGACCGGGACACCCACCCGCGGCGCAACCGGGACAGCACACCTGGGGGCGCGTCTGGCGGCCCTTC
Source organism: Catenuloplanes atrovinosus (assembly GCF_031458235.1). Lineage (NCBI taxonomy): Bacteria > Bacillati > Actinomycetota > Actinomycetes > Micromonosporales > Micromonosporaceae > Catenuloplanes > Catenuloplanes atrovinosus. Next base: position 6,509,767 of record NZ_JAVDYB010000001.1, read on the forward strand.
TCCGGCCCGCGGCGTGCGCCAGACACCCCCTAGCCGTGTGAGCAGATCAGCGCGACCGTGGCGCCGGTGGCGACCATCAGCGCGAGCGTGATGGCGACGTACCGCAGGCGGTGGAGGAACTGGACGCGCCGGTCGTGGCGGCGCTGGTCGGGACAGGGCTCCGACGGTGGAGCGGCGGAGGACGACGCGGCGGCCGGGGAGGGTGAGGGGCGCGGGCTCGGGGTGACGTTGCGACCGGGGCCGCCCCGGTAACGGCGGGATGCCTGGTTGATCGAGGGACGTGCGGGTGGATCGGTCGGCGGCTGGGTCGTCACCGAAGCATTTTCGAGTGCGGGAAGCGGCATTGACAACATAAAATGCCGTTTCGCACGTGTCCCGTTTCGGACGCCTTGGAAGAAGCGTTTCACGCAATTCCCATGCTGTTCAGCTTCCGGCGACTGAGCGACACTAGCCAATGACTACGGGTATTTACTATGGTCGGCGGCGGGCCTTGGGAGGTGCTGGTGGCGGAAGAGATGGTGCCATTCACCGGCGACCCCGACACGACCGTGCACGCCGCCGAGCGCGCGCGTGCCGGCCCGCACCCGCTGGTCCTGATCGGACCCACCGACGTGACCGACGGCCACGCGCGGCGCCTCCGGGAGCTGTTCGCGGCCGTCGAGTCGATCGCCGTCCGGCCGGTCCGGCTCCGCCACGACGCGATACGCACGGACGCGGCCCCCGCGCACGTGCTGCGGGCGCTGCGGCTGCCGCCGGGCATGGAGCCGCCACCGGAGGGCGCGCTCAACCCGTACCTCCTGGTCACCGCGGGTGAGGTCTTTCGGCGAGGGCTGCGGGCCGGCCTGCCGGCGCCGGTGCTCACCCGGACCATCAGCTGCACGCGGGCGCCCTGCCCGGCCGCCGCGCACTGCGGGCACTGCCCGGCCTGCCTGACCCGCCGGGCCGGACTGCTGGCGGCGCTCGGCCGCGACAACACACCGTACGTGAGCGATGCATGGAACGTTGCCGATCACGACGCCACGCTCCGTGATCACGAGGCGGTCCGGCGCTGGCTCCGCCACGATCTCACCGGCGTTGAGCTGGCCCTTCCGCCGACCGCGCCGCCGGACACCTCGCCCGACGCGCTACGCGCCGCGCTGGAGCGGGGGCGGACCGAGCTAAGGCGAATGTTCGACACCGGGGGTGACCGAAGGTCGGAACCGTCGGCCGCATAGCCGATGGTTGCTCGCCGAGCCGGTGGGCATGCGAACCGCTCAGCGGAGTCCGGTCGCGGCGAAGACGAGCAGAATTAGCCTTGCGCGGCCGACCGGCAAGATCGGGGGCCGTCACCATCGACCGGCAAGGACCTGTCCGGCGACGCGGCCCGACCGGCCGGTCCCGGAGACAAGGGGGCGCTTCGATGCCCGGCAACCACTCCGACCCGCTGACCGAGCTGCGCGCAGCCGGCGCGGCCACCGTGGAGCGGCCGACGCTCGGTGCCGCCTACCGCGGGTACGACACGCCGAGGCCCAAGGGCGGGACCGTGGATCTGCGCATCGTCATGCACTGGCGGCACTCCGGGAAGATCACTGTGGACAGCCTGGGACGGCTCGCCTTCCCGGTGCTGCCGGACCGGCCCGGCCTCTACCGCTTCACCTGGACCGACTCCATCTGCGGGCACCGCACCTTCGTGGGCGAGACCGGCAACCTGTGGCGGCGGCTGATCGCCTACCGCCATCCCGGCCCGGGGAAGATCAGTGATCAGTACATCAGCGATCTGCTGCTGACCCACCTCAACGCGGGCGGCACCGCCGACGTGGCGATCGCCATGTTCGGCGCAATCCACGTCAGCGGTGCCGAACGGGAGCTCGATCTGGCTTCCGTGGCGTCCCGGGAACTCGCCGCCAACGCCGCGCTCATGCAGTGCGCGGTCGCCGGCGACACCGACATCGTCGGATAGGCGCGTCTGGTGGATCTCGCCGCAGGCCGGCGAAGATCCGCCGGACACGCCCCGAGTGCTCAGGAGGTCGGCGGCTCGTCCTTGCCGGCCTCCTCCAGCGCGTCCGCCTCCTCCTTGGTGGCGTGCACCGCGCCGTCCGCGTGCTCCGGCGGGCCGTAGACCGTGTAGAGCACGAGCGGGTTCGGCCCCTCGTTGGTGAAGTTGTGCTTCGCACCGGCCGGGACGATGACCATGTCGCCCTGGCTGACCTTGCGCGTCTGGCCGCTGACCTTGGCCTGGCCGACACCGCTGACGAAGGTGAGGATCTGGTCCACCTCGTGGACCTCCTCACCGATCTCGCCGCCGGCCGGGATCGTCATGATCACGACCTGGGTGTGCTTGCCGGTCCAGAGGACGCGACGGAAATCCGAGTACTGTTCCGCGACGGTGGCGATCGTGTAGTGCTCCATGGTGTCAGTTCTACCCCCACCGCCGCCTCGCCACTCAGGTCTTTCTACGTGCTCTTCAACGCCCAGCGGCCCGGCCGCGCGTGGCCGTCGACCGGCGGCGTGACCCGGTCGTGGCGGCGGGTGCGGAACAGCGACAGCGACAGCACGGCCGCGCCGATCGCCAGCGCGCCGGCCACGTACCAGGCCAGGTCGTACTCGCCGAGCCGGTCGCGGACCAGGCCCGCCGCGGTCGCCGCGAACGCGGCACCGACCTGGTGCGACGCGAACACCCAGCCGAACACGACCGCGCCGTCCGCGCCGAAGTAGGTGCGGCACAGCGCCACGGTCGGCGGCACCGTGGCCACCCAGTCCAGGCCGTAGAACAGGATGAAGACCAGCATGCTCGGCCCGCTGTCGGCCGCGAACAGCGCCGGCAGCACCAGCAGCGACACGCCGCGCAACCCGTAGTAGGCGCCGAGCAGGATCCGGCTGTCGAACCGGTCGGTCAGCCAGCCGGACGCGATCGTGCCGACGATGTCGAACACGCCGATCAGCGCCAGCAGGCTCGCGGCCGCGGTCGCCGCCATGCCGTGGTCGTGCGCGGCCGGGATGAAGTGCGTGCCGACCAGGCCGTTCGTGGTGGCGCCGCAGATCGCGAAGCCGCCGGCCAGCAGCCAGAACGCGCGGGTACGGGCGGCGGTCCGCAGCGCGCGGACCGCCCGTACCGCCGCGCTGCCCTGAGGTTGTGGTTGCACTTGATCTTCCGCGGCGGCTCCGTAGGCGGTGGTGCCCAGGTCGCGCGGGTGATCGCGGAGGAAGAACCAGATCAGCGGTACGACCAGCAGCGCGGCCACGGTGACGGTGAGCGACGCGGAGCGCCAGCCGCTCTCCTGCACCAGCACGGCCAGGATCGGCAGGAAGATGAGCTGTCCGGCCGCGCCGCCCGCGGTCAGCACGCCGGTGACCAGGCCGCGCCGCGCGACGAACCAGCGCCCGGTCACGGTGGCCACGAACGACAACGCCATCGAGCCGGTGCCGAGGCCGACCAGCACGCCCCAGCAGAGCAGCAACTGCCAGCTCTCGGTCATGAACACGGTCAGCCCGCTGCCGGACGCGACCAGCAGCAGCGCGACCGCGGCGACCCGGCGGATGCCGAACCGGTCCATCAGCGCGGCCGCGAACGGCGCGGTCAGGCCGTAGAGCAGCAGGTTGACGCTGACGGCCGCGGAGATCACGGCGACCGGCCAGCCGAACTCGGCGTGCAGCGGGTGCAGCATCACGCCCGGCGTGGCGCGGAAGCCGGCGGCCCCGACCAGCGCCACGAACGCGACGGCCGCGACCAGCCAGGCGGGGTGGAATCGAAGAGAGCGCACGAGTAACGAGTCTCGGCAACCGAGGCGGTTACCACTAGTGGCCCGTAGGCCATCATGCGCAAGAATCGGGCCATGCCTTCCGATGACTCCCGGCACGCGGTCGCGGTGCTCGCCCTCGACGGCGTGGTGACGTTCGACCTGGGTACGGCCGTGCAGCTGTTCCGCGCCGCGCGGGACGCGTCCGATCGCCGCCTCTACCGCACGCGCGTCTGCACGCCGCACGGCCGGGCGGTGCGGGCCGCCGCCGGCATCCTGACCGCGCCGGAGGACGGCGCCGGCCTGGAGCTGCTCGCCACCGCCGACACGATCGTGGTGCCGGGCGTGGACTCCGGCCCGCCGGTGACGGACGGCACGCTGGCGCCGGACGTGGTGGACGCGCTGCGCACCGCGCACGCGCGCGGCGCCCGGATCGTCTCGATCTGCACCGCCTCGATGGTGCTGGCCGCGGCCGGACTGCTCGACGGCCGGCCGGCCACCACGCACTGGGGCTGGGTGGACACGTTCCGGCGGCTCTACCCGCGGGTGCGGCTGGACCCGGACGTGCTCTTCGTCGACGACGGGTCCGTGCTGACCTCCGCCGGGGTGGCCGCCGGCATCGACCTGTGCCTGCACATCATCCGCACCGACCACGGCAGCCAGGTGGCGAACCGGGCGGCCCGGCGATGCGTGGTGCCGTCCTGGCGGGAGGGCGGGCAGGCGCAGTACATCGAGCGCCCGGTGCCGGTCTCCCCGGCCGGCGCGGACACGGCCGCCACCCGGGCCTGGGCGCTGGAGCGGCTGGAGACGCCGCTGTCGCTGCCGGAGCTGGCCGGGCACGCGCGGATGAGCGTGCGCACGTTCACCCGCCGCTTCCGCGAGGAGACCGGCGTCAGCCCGAACCGCTGGCTGTTGCAGCGCCGGCTCGACCTGGCCCGCCAGCTGCTGGAGAGCACGTCGCTGACCGTGGACCAGGTGGCGCGGCGCTGCGGCCTCGGCACGGCCACCTCGCTGCGTCAGCACCTGCACGCGGCGATCGGCGTGGCGCCGAGCGCGTACCGGCGCGCCTTCCGCCGCGCGGAGGCGGCCTGAGCGGAACGCGCGCGGCCGTCGTAGCCTGTAGCGCGTGGTGGAGCGGGCGGAAGCGCGGCAGGTGCTGGCCGCGGGCCGCCGGCTGCGGGACGCCGCCGCGCGGGTCGCGGACGGCGATCGGCACATCCGGGGCGAGGCGCGCGACGCCTACCTGCGCGAGCGCGAGCAGTTGCTGGCGCGGCACCTGGAGACGCTGCCGGTCTCCGCCCTGCGCGACGCCGGCGGTTCCAAGATCCGAATCGCGCCGCTGGAGAAGGCGGGCCTGACCACGGTCGGCGCGGTCCGGGCGCGCTCCGAGGCCGAGCTGGCGCAGGTCCCGGGCCTCGGCGCGGCGAGCGCACGGCAGCTCAAGGCCACGGCCGACCAGGTGGCGGAGGCGGCGGAACGGTCGCTGGCCGTCCGGGTCAACTTCGACCCGAAGGACCGGGCCGCGACCGCGCTGCTCACCGCCACCCACCGGGTGCTGCGCGCGGAGCCGGCGGTGGGACCGGCGCGCGGCCCCGCCCGGCGCCTCGTCGACGAGTTGGAGTCCGCGCTGCGCTCCGCGTCGGTGGCGGGCAGCCTGCTGCGGATGCTGTTCGCCGGCCGGTCGCGCAAGGAGCGCGCCGGCGCCGCGGTCGAACAGTTGCGCCGGCTGGTGCAGGACGCGGAGCGGGAGAAGCTGCCGACCCGGCTGGCCCGGGCCGAACGCGCGATCCGGGAGCGGCCGGCGTCGCCGCGCACGGTGTGGAAGGACTTCGAGAAGCGCGCCGCCGAGTACTACACGGCCTTCGGCGAGCTGGGGGCCGAGCAGCCGGACGTGGACTCGTCGCAGGGCTTCCTGCCGACGGACATCACCGGGCGGGTACGCCGCCAGGAGCTGGACGACACGTTCCGGACCGTGTCGCTGCGCGGCTACCAGTCGTTCGGCGCCCGGTTCGCGCTGGCCCAGGGCCGGGTGATCATCGGGGACGAGATGGGGCTGGGCAAGACGGTCCAGTCGATCGCCGCCATGGCCCACCTGCGGGCGCGCGGCGAGACGCACTTCCTGGTGGTCTGCCCGGCCAGCGTGATGGTCAACTGGACGCGCGAGGTCGGCGAGCGCAGCAAGCTCACCGCGTACCTGCTGCACGGCGGCCAGCGCGCGGCCAACCTCCGCACCTGGCTGGAGGACGGCGGCGTCGGCGTGGCCACCGTGGACTCGCTGCACACGCTGGAGGTGCCGCCGCGCGCGCCGATCGCGCTGATGGTGGTGGACGAGGCGCACTACGTGAAGAACCCGGACACCCGCCGGTCCAAGGCGGTCCGGGAGTGGACCGACCGGGTGCCGCGGGTGATCTTCCTGTCCGGCACGCCGATGGAGAATCGGCTGGACGAGTTCCGCAACCTGATCGGCTACCTCCAGCCGCGCGTCGCGGACGGGCTGGACCTGGCCGAGACCGCGGCCGGGCCGGTCGCGTTCCGCCGCGCCGTGGCCCCGGTCTACCTGCGGCGCAACCAGGAGGACGTGCTCAAGGAACTGCCCGAGCTGGTGCGCGCGGAGGACTGGTCGGAGTTCACCCGGGCGGAGTTCTCCGCGTACCGGGAGGCGGTCGCGGCCGGCAACTTCATGGCGATGCGGCAGGTCGCGTTCACCGCGGACCCGGGCGGCTCCGGCAAGCTCAACCGGCTGAGGGAACTGGTCGCGGAGGCGCGCGAGAACGGCCGCAAGGTGGTGGTGTTCTCCAACTTCCGCTCCGTGCTGACCGAGGTGACCGAGCGGCTGGGCCCGTCCGCGTTCGGCCCGCTGACCGGCTCCACGCCGGTCGAGGAGCGGCAGAAGCTGGTCGACGCGTTCAGCGCGGTGCCGGGCCACTCCGTGCTGCTCAGCCAGATCCAGGCCGGCGGCGTGGGCCTGAACATCCAGGCCGCGTCCGTGGTCATCATCTGCGAGCCGCAGATCAAGCCGACCATCGAGGACCAGGCCGTGGCCCGCGCGCACCGGATGGGCCAGGTGCGCTCCGTGCAGGTCCACCGCCTACTCACCCAGGACGGCCCGGACCAGCGCATCCTCGAGATCCTCCAGCAGAAGCGCCGGCTGTTCGACGAGTACGCCCGGCACAGCGAGGTGGCCCGCTCCAGCCCGGACGCGGTCGACGTCGACCTGGCCAAGGCCGTGATCGCGGAGGAACAGCGCCGCCTCGCGGTCTAGGCCGCCACCATCAAGACCACCCATAGTCCCGCTTCCGGCGTGGTCGCGGTCCGCACGCTCCCGCGGGCACCGGTCGTCGCAGAGCTCCTCCCTGCGCGTCCCGCAGGCGGCCGGCGGCGGTCAGACGGAGACGCGGCGGAGCGCGAGCGCGCGCAGCCGGTGGGACATGCGGGCCAGCGGCGGGCGGGCGCGCGGGTCCGGGTCGAGCGCCGGGAGCAGGACGTCGTCGAGGTCGGTGGCGTCCGGGCGGAGCAGGCCGGGCGGGATCGCGGGCGTGCCCGGCGGCGTGCCGGTGACCGCCTCGTAGAGCAGCGCGGCCAGGTCACGCACGTCCGCCGCCGGCCCGGGCTCGTCGTCCGGCACGGTCTGGAACGCGGCGTGGCCCAGGTCGCGCGGCACGATCCGGCCGTCCACGGTGCACAGCAGCGCGTCCGCGCGCAGCGCGCGATGCGCGAAACCGCGGGCGTGCAACGCGTCCAGCGCGGCGCAGAGCGCGGGCAGGCCGCGCCAGAACAGGTCCAGGACATGCCGCGGGTACGGCACCGGGCCGAGCGCCTCCGGCAGCGGCGAGGCCTCCGGCAGCGCGACCACCAGCGTCACGCGGCCCGGGCCCGGCACCGCGTCGATCAGCCGGGGCAGGCCGGGCAGCATCCGCAGGCCGTCCATCAGCAGGCCCTGCGCGGTGAGATCGTCGCGCGCGCGGCGCCCGCCCGGCGTCGGCCGGAACGAGTGCGCCTGCACCAGCCACACGTCGCGCGCGGCCGGCGTGAGCTGCCGGGCGCGGGCGCGGCGCACCTCGTGCCCGCGATCGGCCGCGGTCTCCACCGTGACCGCGTCGCACAGCAGGAACGCGGCCTCCCCGAGCAGCACCTTGGCACCGGGCCGCCAGCCACCGCCCGCGGCGAAGGCGGCGCGGATCGGGGAGGCGTCCATGGCAGCCGACCCTAGCGGCGCCCCGGGTCCCGTTGGGGGGACCGGGCCGGGGACCTCCCGTTCGTACCCATTGGTCAGTTCTTCAGGCCAGGTCGGTGCGGGCCGGCTCGGCGCCGGTGAGGAAGTGCTGCGCGACCTCGCGGCGGCGCTTGTCCAGCGGAATCCCGGCGGTGTACGCGCGCGCGTCCCGCCAGAACCGGTCGAAGCCCTGCTGGGACGGCCAGTCGCTGGTGGTCTCGTACAGCCCGAACGTGACCTCGGTGGCCAGGTCCGCCGCGAGGATCGGCAGCCGGGAGACGCGCGCGGCCAACTCGGCGCGCTCGGGCCAGGTGAGCGTGGGCCGCGCGGCGGCGTCGGCGAGCTGCTCGGCGACCCGCTTCGCCAGCTCGCCGGCCGCGTCCAGGGCGGCCAGCCAGGTGCCGTAACCGGCGAGCGCGCGGGCGCCGGGCGGGGTCCCGCCGGGCGCGCCACTGCGGCAGTACCGCATGGCGCCCTCCGCGATGCCGAGGCAGAGGTGGCCGGAGACCGCCTGGATCGCGAGGCCGAGCAGCGAGGCGCGCGGCGTGGCGGTGTCCGGGTCGAGCGAACAGACGACGTGCTCGGACGGGATCCAGACCCGGTCGTACCGCACGGTGACACCGTCCGGGCGCGGCACCGTGCTCTCCGGCTCGGGCGTGAACGTCACGCCCTTGCTCTCCCGGGGCACGCCGACCAGCAGCGGCTCGGCGCTGTCGGTGTGCGCGGCCGCGACCACGGTCATGTCCGCGGCCGCGACGCCGATCGGGGCGAGCCGGGTGCCGGAGAGCCGGTATCCGTCGCCGTCCGCGGTGAGCGTGAGCGGCGCGGCACCGGGCACCACCACGTCGCTCCACAGCCACTGGCGCTCCGCGGACGGGCGGCCGAGCAGCGCCTGCACGCGCGGGCCGCCGGCCAGCCAGAGCGAGGCGTTGCTGACGTAGTGGTCGCCGAGCAGGTATCCGATCCGGCCGTCCGCGCCGGCCAGCACGCGGACGGCCGCGAGGGCGGTGCGCCAGGTCAGCCCGGCGCCGCCGTGCGCGGCCGGGGTGAGCAGCGTCAGCAGCCCGTGCTGGCGGAGCAGCTCGGCCTCGGCGACCGGCGGTGCCGGACCGCGGTCGGCGGTGCGGCGGGTGTGCCCGTCGATCAGCTCGGCGACCCGCTCCGCGCGGGTGACCCAGCGATGGTGCTCGGCCTCCCGCTGCTCCGGGGTCGGCGGACGTCCAGCTTTCACCGCGCCAAATTAGACGATTGAGGCCGCTTTCGGGGGGACACGGCGTGGTTTTTCCCGCCGGCACCGGGTCCGCCGACGATGCGTGGAGGGGCGCCCGCGGTCGTCGCGGGCGCCCCTCTCCCCCTTGGCGCTGTGTGACAGGTCTGGAGTCAGCCGGCCGCGTAGAAGCGGTACTCGGCGCGGTAGGCGACGCCGAGGCGGGTGCCGTCGGTGCAGGCGCCGGCCGGGGCGACGCCGCCGGTGGTGGCGAGCCGGTGGATGAAGGTCACCTTGCCGAAGACGCCGGTGGAGCCGGTCGCGGGCGTGGCCTTCAGCAGCAGCTGCGCGATCGAGCCGGTGACCGGCGAGGTGGCCTGGGAGGTGGCGGTGACGAGCGAGCCGTCGTCGATCGACTCCCAGCTCGGGCCCTTGAAGTGGATGGCGGTGACCGGACGGTTGTTGACCCGGCCGGTGAGCGTGGCGACCGGCTCGGTGAAGACCCAGGCGCCGGCGGTGCAGGTGTAGACCTGCTGGCCGCGGGCCTGCATGGTGCCGATCAGCCGGTTGCCGGCCGGAACCGCGATCTCCTGCGGGATGCGCGGGCCGCCGCCGCGCGCCTCGGCGGCGACCTCGGAGGTGCCGGCGGCGGTGTCGGTGGTCTGCTCGGCGGCGTTGGCCGTGGCGAGGGTGGCGCCGATCAGCGCGCCGGCGACGGCGACCGCGCCACCGACCTTGATCATCCGAGACGTCGTCTTGTTCACGTGTCCTCCAAGGACCGGTTCCGGGTCAGTGCGGCGGGGTCCGGTGTCGCCCCCGTGGAGCCTCGCCGCCCCCGAACACGGAACGGGGGGCTTCCGCGGTTCAACATGGAGCGAGATTCATCAAAGAATTTTTGAGCCGCGAAGCATATTCACGTCCTCTTCCGGATTCCATTGACGCCATTGCCGCCACCTTCAGGGAAACCATTCATCGGTACGCCGACACACCTCGGCGCCGATTACACGCAGCGTGTACGACGAGGCACATCCTGGTCACCGTGTCCGAAAAATGGCGAAAATCTGTCCGCACGGCCGGGAAAAAGGGTCTCCTATGTGTAACGGACATCGCGGCACCCAGGCGAGAAACCAAAGGCTGCGGCGTGGGCTTTGCGGCCCATTCGTCGGCCGTGGCACCGCACTGCCTGATGAACAGGTGCGAGCGAAACACCGACCGAGAGGTGACACACTCTTGCGCACAATCGTTCGCCGAAGCGCACTCGCCGTTCTCACTCCCGCCGCCGCCCTCGGCCTGACGCTCGCCGCGCCCGCGGACGCCGCGTCCGCCGCGCCCCGGACGTCCACGCTCGAGGCACAGGTCGTGTCGCTGACGAACAAGGCCCGGGTCCGGGCCGGCTGCCGGAAGCTGAGCGTGAGCCACGCGCTGATCCGGGCCGCGGAGGCGCACAGCGCCGACATGGTGCGCCACGACTACTTCGGCCACACCGGCGCGAACGGCAGCCGGTTCACCCAGCGCACCCGCCGGGCGGGTTTCACCGAACGCGCGATGGGCGAGAACATCGCCTGGGGATACCGCGACGCCAAGGGCGTGGTGCGCGGCTGGCTGAACAGCCCCGGCCACCGGCGCATCATGCTGAACTGCAACTCCACGATGATCGGCGTGGGCGCGGTCCGCGACGCCGACGGCGTCCTCTACTGGACGCAGGAGTTCGGCACGGCGACCGGCTGAGCGGAGGCGCTCACGCGGGGACGGCGCCGACCGCGGCGTCGACCCCGGGCAGCCGCAGCACGAAGCTGGCGCCGGACGGCTGGTGCGGCCGGTACGTCACGTTCCCGCTGTTGGCGACCGCGAGCTGCGCGACGATGTAGAGCCCGAGCCCGGTCCCCTTCTTGGTCGGCGCCACGCCGCTGCTGGCCCGCGCGAACCGGTCGAACAGGTGCGGCACGAAGTCCTCCGGCACGCCCTCGCCCGAGTCGCTGACCTCGATCTCCACGCCGCCGCCGGTGGCCAGCGCGCGGACCAGGATCGGCGGCTCGCCGTACTTCAGGCCGTTGCCGATCAGGTTGACCAGCATCTGGTGCAGCTGGCGCGGGTCGGCGAAGACGCGCAGCCGCTCGTCCGCGGTCACCGTGATGCCGGCCCGCTGCTGCACCGGCAGGTGGGTGAGCGCCTCCGCGATCGCGTCCGTCACGCGCAGCGGCGCCGGGTGCGCGAACAGCGTGTCCGCGTCGACCTGGGTGAGCGTGAGGATCTCCTCGACGTACCCGCTCATGCTGGCCGCGGTGGCCGCGATCCGGTCGACGTCGCGCCGCTTGGCCCGGTCGTCGGTGTCGTCCCACATCTCGGTGAGCAGTTCGCAGTACCCGGTGATGGTGGCGATCGGCTGGCGCACGTCGTGGGTGAGCATCGCGACCATGTCGGCGACCCGCTGGTTCGCCGCCTGCAGCTCCGCGTTCGCCGACTGGAGGTCGCGGGCGCGCGCGGCCAGTTCCTCCCGGTACGCCCGCTGCTCCTCCTGCCGTCGCGCCCGCTCGGAGACGTCCAGCAGCTGCGTGCTGTAGTGCAGCGGCTCGCCCAGCTCGTCGCGGATGATCGTGCTGGTCACCTCCACCGGCACGGTGCGCCCGGAGGTGTGCCGCAGTCGCACCGTGGCGGTGAAGCCGGGGATCTCGCCGGCCAGCGCGCGGGCCGCGAGCGCGGCGAGGCTCGCGGTGTCCTCCGGGTGCAGGACCTCCGGCCAGCCGCCCGCCGGCAGCGTGTCCGGCGGATATCCGAGCAGCGTGCCGAACGCGTGGTTGACGCGCTCGATCTCGCCGTCCGGCCGGGTCACCACCATGCCGAGCATGGAGTTGTCGAACAGCCCGCGGAACTCCGCCTCGCTGGCCCGCAGCGCGGCGCGGTTGCGCGCGGCGCGCGCCGCGGTGAACACCGCGAGCAGCCCGAGCGCGGCGACGCCGGCGGCGGTGGACTGCACCGCGACGTTCGCGTCCGAGACCGGGCCGTAGAGCCCGTCCGCCGGCACGCTGGCGATCAGCCGCCAGCCGGTCTGCGGCACCGGCTCCGCGACGAAGTAGCGCCGGTGGTCCTCCGCGCCGTAGTGCCCGGCGTCGCCGCGGGTCAGGGCCTCGGCCAGCACCGGGTCGCGGCTGGCCAGCGGCAGCGCCCAGGCGGGGAGGTCGTCGCCGCTGGCGATCAGCCGGTCGTCCGCGTCGAGCAGGTAGACCTCCGCGTTGGCGATCGAGATCGCGTGCCGCAGGTAACCGCCGATCGGATTGGCCGGGCCGTCACCGTTGGTCAGCTCCGCGACCGTGCGCGCGGTGATCTGCGCCCGGGCGCCGAAGCGCTCACGCAGCTCCTGTTCGCCGCGCTCCTGCACCCAGAGCACGCCCCAGGTGCCGATCGCGCAGAGCACCACCCACACGGCCAGCGGCAGCGCGAGGTACCGCCAGTCGACTCGCACCATTCGGCCCAGCACGCGTGCCCGCACCTCCTCAGGTGGTCAGAACGCCAGCTCCGCCGCCGCGATGCGGTGCAGATCGATGTGCGGCATCATCCGGCCCTGATCCTCCGTGCCGATCTTGACAAGTGGGCTGTTGCTCAGCGACAGGCCGCTGTACTCGTTCTCGCCACCGGACTCCTCCCAGACCGAGTCCTCGATCGCGTGCAGCGCCGGGACCACGAACCCGACCGCGCTGCTGGTGCCGTCGTCCCGCTCCACGGCGACGAGCAGCACGCGGGAGGCGACCGGGTCGATGTCCTGATAGTGGCCGAGCAGCGTGGGCAGGCACAGCAGCGGCACGGAGGTGCGGCGATGCGTGAAGACGCCCTTGATCGCGCCGCCGGAGTCCAACGGGATGATCTCGTTCGGGTACGGCAGGATCTCCCCGATCTGCGACAGCAGCGTCCCGACCTCCACGCCCACGTGGTAGGTCAGGAACTTCCGCACGCTCTGCACCACGCGCCGCCCCTCGCGGGTGCGCTGCGCACCGACCCGCGGCGGCTCCGCGGCCGGGCCGCCGGTGGCCTGTGCGGTGGCGGCCGAGGCCTTGCGCGGGTCGAGCGGCAGGCCGAGCGCGGCGAGCGCGTCCAGCTCCGCGTCCCGGCGCATGGCGGCGCCGTCCACCATCACGTACTGCCGGCCGCTCTCGTACTGGAGCACGCCGGTGAGGAACTCCGACTTGGGCATGCCGAGCGGCGGCAGCGGGAGCACGTCCGTGTTCGGCACGGAGGCGATGTGCGCCACGTCGTTGACGGTCAGCACGATCAGGCCGCGGGGCAGCGCGAGCACCACGCCGCGCAGCGGGCCGCTGTCCGGCAGGCCGCCGAGGCCGAGCAGCCCGAGCGGGTCCACCGCGGGCACCGCGTGGCCGTGCAGGTGGACCACGCCGCGGCAGGCCGGGCCGTCCAGCGGCGAGGGGCGCACGGTCAGCGTCGGGATGACCGAGTGGACGTCGTTGACCTCCATGGCCAGGCCGATGGCGCCGCAGGTGATCAACATGACGGTACGGCGGGACGCGTCCGCGACCACGCCCTCCGCCTCGACCGGCACGCCGCGCGGGCCGGTGTCCCGGACCACCGGCATGCCGGGCAGCGCCGCGATCGCCTCCGCGTCCAGCAGCGACACCACCGCGTCGTCGTCCGGCCGCTCGAAGCTGTGCGAGAACAGCGAGGGCAGGTCACCGCCGACGGTCATCCGCATCAGCGCGTCCCCGGAGACCCGGCTGACACCCTCGATCTCGTCGGCTATCAGGCCGAAGACGCGGCCCTCCTGCGCGACGATCACGATCACCTGGTCGTCCGCGGTCTCCTCGATCCCCTGCAGCTTGCGCAGGTCCAGCACGGGGATGACCAGGTGCCGCAGGTTGACGGCGCCGACCAGGCCGGGCGCGCGGGCCGGCAGCGGGCTGAACGTGGGCGGGCACGGGATGACCTCGCGCAGCTCGGTGAGCGGCAGCGCGACCCGGATCCGCTCGATCCGGAAGACGCCGAACAGCGTGTCCGCACTGGCGTGCAGGCCGACGAACTCGGACTGCTGCGGGTCGAACGTCGTGGCGGTCATGCCGACCCGGCCGTTTCCAGCTGCTGCTCCGGCGCGCCGTCCTGGGCGCCGGTACCGGTGAGCTCGTTGATCAGCTTGCTGACCTGGACCGACGCGGTCTGCTGCTTCTGCGTGGAGTCCACGATGCGGCGGATCGACTCGCCGGTGGAGGCGACGCTCTTGAGGATGTCCGCGAACGCGGCCTGCGCGCGGTGCGAGACCTGCGAGCCCTGGCCGACCCGGGCCGCCGACTCGTGGATCAGGTTGCTGATCTCCCGGGCCGCGTCCGAGGAGCGTTCGGCGAGCTTGCGCACCTCGCCGGCGACGACGGAGAAGCCGACGCCGTGCTCACCGGCGCGGGCGGCCTCGATCGAGGCGTTGAACGCCAGCAGGTTGGTCTGGCTGGCGATCTCGCTGATCACCTTCACGATGGCGGCGATCTGGTCGGACGACTTCTCGATCAGGTCGATCGCCTCGATCGACTTACGCAGTTCCTCGAAGCCCTGCTCGGCGTTGCTCTGCGTCTCGCCGGCGAGCCCGCTGGCCTGCTGGGCGTTGGCGACGATCTCGTCGATCGAGCGGGCCAGCGCCTTGATCGAGGACGCCATGTCGCGGGTCTTGGTGGTCAGCCGCTGCTCCAGCTCGACCTGCTCGGTGACGTCGTGGGCGTACTTGACCACCTTCACCGGGTCGCCGCGCATGTCGAAGATCGGGTTGTAGCTGGCTTGGATCCAGACGTTCCGGCCGTACTTGCCGACGCGGTGGAAGCGGCCGGCCAGGTACTCGCCCTTGCGCAGCCGCAGCCAGAAGTCACGGTACTCGGCGGAGGTGATGTAGTCGCTGTCGCAGAGCATGCTGTGGTGCTGGCCGACCAGCTCGCGCAGCGAGTAGCCGACCGCGCGCTGGAAGTTCTCGTTCGCGGAGAGGATGTTGCCCTCCAGGTCGAACTCGATCACGGCCTGGGCGCGGTGGATGGCGCGGTCCTTGCTGACGAACTCCGCGTTGCGGACCTTGGCCTCGGTGACGTCCACCGCGTACTTGACGATCTTGTACGGGCGGCCGTCCAGGTCGAAGATCGGGTTGTACGTGGCCTGGATGTAGACGTCCCGGCCGCCCTTGGTGCGGCGGCGGTACTCGCCGGCGTCGAAGTCGCCGCGGGACAGCTTCTCCCAGAACGCGGCGTACTCGCTGGACTTCCCCTCGCTCTCGTCCACGAACATCCGGTGGTGCTTGCCGCGCACCTCGTCCAGCGAGTAACCGAGCAGGTCCAGGAAGTTCTGGTTGGCGTTCAGCACCCGGCCCTGGAGATCGAACTCGATCACGGCCTGCGCGCGGGAGATGGCGTTGACCTTGCCCTCGAACTCGGTGTTCCGGGTCCTCTGGTCGGTGATGTCGGTGGCGTACTTGACCACCTTGAACGGGTGCCCGGAGAGGTCGTAGATCGGGTTGTAGCTGGCCTGCAGCCACACCTCCCGACCGCCCTTGGCGACCCGCTTGTACTCGCCGGTCTCGAACTCGCCGCGGCCGAGCCGCTGCCAGAACTCGCGGTACTCGCCGCTGGTCGAGGTGGACGAGTCCACGAACATCCGGTGGTGCTTACCGACGATCTCCGACTCGGCGTAGCCCATCGTCTCCTGGAAGAGCTGGTTGGCGCGCAGGATGTTGCCCTTGAGGTCGAACTCGATGACGGCCTGGGAGCGGTCGATCGCGTTGACCTTGCCCTCGAACTCCGCGTTGTGGATCTTCTCGGCGGTGACGTCGATCGCGTACTTGACGACCTTGAACGGGCGCCCGTTCAGATCGAAGATCGGGTTGTAGGTGGCCCGGAGCCAGACCTCCTTGCCGCCCTTGCCCACCCGTCTGAACTCGCCGGATTCGAACTCGCCGCGGGCCAGCGCCTGCCAGAAGTTGCGGTACGCGGCGCTGCGCGCCTCCTCGTCCTCGACGAACATCCGGTGATGCTGGCCGACGACCTCGGACAGCTCGTAGCCGACCGTGTTCAGGAAGTTCGCGTTCGCGTCCAGGATCGCGCCGGAGAGGTCGAACTCGATCGTGGCTTGGGCCCGGGAGATCGCGTTGACCTTGCCCTCGAACTCCGCGGTGCGCAGCTTCTGGTCGGTCACGTCCAGCGCGTACTTGACCACCTTGAACGGGCGGCCGTCCAGATCGAAGATCGGGTTGTAGGTGGCCCGGATCCAGATCTCCCGGCCGCCCTTGCCGACGCGCTTGTACTCGCCGGACTCGAACTCGCCGGCGCGCAGCCGGTCCCAGAACTTGTCGTACTCCGGGCCCTCCGCGAACGACGGCTCGCAGAGCACCCGGTGCTGCTTGCCGACCAGCTCACCGAGCGAGTATCCGGTGAGCGAGAGGAAGTTGTCGTTGGCGTGCAGGACGGTGCCGGTCAGATCGAACTCGATCACCGCCTGCGCGCGGTCGATCGCGGCGTACTTGCCCTTCAGCTCGCCGATCTGACGCCGGTCCTCGGTGATGTCGTACGCGGTGACCAGCACCGTGTCCGAGGTCTTCGCCTCGGCCGGTACGGCGGCGGGCGCGGCGCCGGCCGCGGAGGCGCTGCTCGCGGTGGCCGCCTCCTTCGCGGCGGCCGCGGCGGCGGCGGCCGAGGTGGCGGCCTTCGCGGGCGCCTTCGCCGGTACGGCGGCCCGGACCGTCGGCTGCACCGGGCCGCAGTTGAGCCGCAGCCAGCGCTGCCGGCCGTTGCCGTCGCTGATCGAGGTGACCTGCTCGATGAACTCGCCGTGCGCGGCCGCCTCCAGCAGCCGGTCGACCAGCGGCCCGGGCATCTTCCAGAGGTGTTCGAGCTTGATCCCGACCACCTTGTTGATCGGCATGCCGGCGATCTCCAGCACCCGTTGATTGACCGCCAGAATCGAACCCGACTTGGCGTGCAGCGTCAGCACGAGACGCTCCTGGAGCAGCAGGCGTAGCGCCGCGCCCTCGAGCATCTCCCCGCTCTCGGCATTGATCAGCGAACCGGCATCAGCCACTGTGTTGCTTCCCTTCGGCGCGGACCCCGCCCTGCTTCCAGCCGCCTAATCGGCACCCGAAACACAACCTTGAGACAACCGGGCCGCAACCGTTCGGAAGTTCGCCCCCGGATTCCCGCAGGGTAGATCGGCGCACGCCGGCACCGCGCCGAATCACAGAAATCGCCGAATGTCCGGTGAATCGCTAGCAATCGCGGTGTCCACCGGGTGCCGTTCAGTGCCGTCCTCAGGGCCGCACCGGCACCCCCCGATATGGCTCCCCGTCGCCCCCCGTGCGACGCCCCCTCGAAGTCCAGCCACTATCGAAGGTCACCCATACAACATGCGCCTCATCCCCGGGCGTGGTTCGCGACGCACCTCCGTGATCGTCGCGCTCGCCGCGTTCACTCTCGCCCTGCCCGCCTCCGTCGCGTCGATCGCGGCGACGAGCCCCACCGCCAAGCCGTACGATGCCCGTGCGATCACGGTCACCTCCGGCGCGCCGGACGCCTCCAGCGCCGAGGGGGTCGTCGACGGCTCGGGCGCCACCACGAACCCCGGCTGGACCGCCGCCTCCAGCGCGGGCCCGATCGCGGTGCGCCGCGTCACCGGCGTCTCCGGCCCGTTCACCGCGAAGACCGCGATGGAGCTGAGCCGCACCGCGACCGGCAGCGGCACCGGCGGCTGGGCGCTCGGGCTCGCGCCGCTGCGCAGCCCGCAGACGTTCTTCGCGGCCGGCAAGGTCTACCGGATGGAGGCGTGGGTGCGGGACACCCGTGCGTCCGGCGCCTCGATCGGCATGCTGCTGGCCAACGGCAACTACGGTCACCGGCCCGCCGACGCCGCGGTCTACGGCAAGTACACCGACGCGGCCTGGCACCTGATCACCCGTACCTTCGTGGCGACCGCGCCCGGCTGGGCGGACACCTCGGTCTACCTGGCGCTGCCCGCGTCCGGCGCGTTCTCGTTCCAGGTGACCGGCCTCAGCGTCAAGCAGTACGCGGCCGCGCTGCCCGCGAAGATCGACACCACCCCGGAGCGGCTGATCTCGTTCGCCGGCAAGGCCGGCACCGCGCCGTCCGCCGCGCAGTGGAACCACGAGACCGGCGGCAACGGCTGGGGCAACGAGGAGCTCCAGACCTACACCAAGAGCACCGACAACGCGGCGCTGACCGGCGCCGGCAAGCTGGCTCTCACGGCCCGCCGGCAGACGGTCCGCGGCACCGACGGCATCACCCGCGACTTCACCAGCGCCCGCCTGACCACGGAGGGCAAGGTGACGGTCCGGGCCGGCTCGTACGTCGAGGCGGAGATCGTCGCCCCGGTCGGCGCCGGGGTGTGGCCCGCGTTCTGGACCGTCGGCGTGAACAGCCGCACCGTGGGCTGGCCGGCCGGCGGTGAGCTGGACATCTTCGAGGGCTGGGGTGCCACGCCCACGCTCGCGCACAGCGCCATGCACCTGGCCAAGGCCGGCGCGCCCAAGGTCGACATGCCCTACGGCTGGGGCGAGGCCGGCGGCACCACGAACCTCGGCGAGTCGCTGGACGCCCGCCCGCACCGGTACGGCGTGTACTTCGACCGCAACGTGGTCCGCTTCTACATCGACCGCAAGCCCACCATGACGGTCTGGGCCGCGGACGCGATCTCCGCCGGCCGCACCTGGCCGTTCGGCGGCGACCAGTTCCTGGTGCTGAACGTGGCGGTCGCGAAGGGCACGAACCCGGCCACGGTCTCGCTGCCGAAGACCATGACGGTCGGCGACATCGCGGTCCACGAGGGCGGCACGCCCTTCTAGGCACGACCCGGTGAGGGCCCTCGGGCCCTCACCGGTCGTCGTCGCGCCGACCATCAGCGGCGCAACTCGGCGTCGATCCGGTCCAGCACCGCCGGGTCCGACGACCGGAACTTCCGGGCGAACAGCCGCCGCGTCCCGGCCGGGTCCGGCGCCGCGGCCGGCGTCGGCGGCGGCGCCCAGCGCGCCGCCTTCAGCCGGTCCAGGTCGGTGCCGGTCAGCCACGGCGGGTGATGCCCGTCCGCGCTGCCGGCCCAGTCGATGTACCAGGCGCCCGCCTCGCACGGCGCGAGCGCGTCCGCGCCGGCCAGCGCCCGGCTGGCCAGCATGGTCGGCACGAACGTCTCCTCCGGGACGAGCGTGGTGCGCCAGAACCGCAGCAGGTCCGGCCGGCGCTCGACCACGTCCAGCAGCAGCCGCGCGTGCACGTCCGAGTAGATCTTCCAGTGCCCGCCGGCCCGCAGCTCCAGCTCCGCCGGGATCGCGCGCGGCCACGGCCAGCGCAGCGGCACGCCGCGCAGGTGCAGCACCGCGTCCCGGCGGGTCAGGTAGCGCCGGTTGAGCCGCCACAGCCCGCCGTCCGGGTGCCGGGGCGTGCTCCACCGCGGCACCGGCAGCGGCGTGTTCGCCATCCACGACCGCCCCTGCCACACCGCCAGCTCGCGGACCAGATCCGCCACGCCGGCCAGCGGGTAGCAGGCGCCGGAGAGCACCGCGACGTGCCGCGCGGGCACGGCGCGGACCGCGGCGCGCAGCGCCACCAGTTCCGCGTGCACCAGCGACCAGCTGGCCAGCGCGGTCCGTACCCGATCGACGACCGTGACGTGGCCGGGCAGGCCCGCGGTCATCGCGTGGTGGACCGGCGGCCGGGTGCGCGCGTCGCAGTGCAGGAACACCGGCACCCCGTCCAGCGCCCGGACCAGGCGGCGGACCTGCGCCGGGTCCGCGTGCGCGAGCACGATCACGGCCAGCGGCTCGGTCACGCCGACGTCCTCTCCAGGCGGCGCACGCCGGTCAGCACCCGGAAGAACCACACCACCGTGCCGAGTACCAGCGCACCGCGTACCGCCAGCAGAATCGGGGTGTCCGGCGCGGCCGCGGCCGCGAGACCGACCGCGACCGCCGCGGCGATCAGCGCCCGCAGCCGCACCGGCGGCGCCGGCACCGGCGCGGTGACCGCGGCACCCCGGCGCAGCCCCAGATAGAGCAGTGCGTAGGCGGCGACCGTGGCGAGCGCGGCGCCGGCCAGCCCGAGCGGCGGGATCAGCACCCAGGTGAGCAGCAGGTTCGCCACCGCGGCGAGGCAGACCGCGACCGCGACCACGCCGGTGTGGCCGGCCGCGACCAGCGCGCGGTGCAGCGCGAGCTGGGCGGCGAACGGCACGGCCGCCACCACGATCAGCGAGAAGACCCAATACAGCTCCTCCGGCCGGTACGACGGGGGCGCCCACACCCGCAGCACGAACGGCGCGCCGATCGCGACGCCGGCCACCAGCGGCACCAGCAGCCGGTAGAGCAGGTCGCGGCTGGCCGCCAGCACGGCCGTGCGCTCGCCCTCCTCCGCCAGCGCGAAGAACCGCGGCATCCAGGCCGTGTTCAGCACGCCGAGCAGCAGGATCGGCCCGGACGCCACGTTGTACGCCACCTGGTAGCGCGCCACCGCGTCCGCACCGAGCGCGGCCTGGATCAGCAGCCGGTCCCCGGTGGAGAGCACGAGCATGCCGAGCACGGCCGGGACCAGCGGCAGCGCGTAGGCGAGTGCGCCGCGCAGCATCGGCCGGTCCACCAGGCGCAGCGCGTACGGCCGCACCAGCGCCAGCCCGGTCGCCGCGGCCACCAGTTGCAGCAGCGCCTGGCCGAGCAGGAAGCTCTCCGCGGCCGGGCGGGTGAGCGCGACCAGCCCCAGGCTGGCGGCCTCGGCCACGGCCGACTGCACCAGGCTGACCGTCGCGAACGCGGCCAGCCGGTCCTGGCTGCGGAGCAGGCCGAGCGACGCGTTCGTGATCGCGGAGAGCCCGGCCCAGGCGACCGCGAGCCGCAGCGCGGGCAGCTCGCCGGTCAGGTCCAGCGGGCGGGCCCAGCCGCCGGCCGTGACCAGCGCGAGCCCGGTGACCGCGACGGCCAGCACGATCGCCAGCGTGACCAGCCGGCGCGCGTCGGCCGGGCCGCCGGGCCGCGCATAGGCGCGCTGGATCGCGGTCTGCAACCCGAACCCGCCCACCACGAACAGCACCTGCATGACCGTGTTGGCCGCGGCGACCGTGCCGAACTCGCCGGTGCCGAGGAAGCGGGTGAGCACCGGGGTGAGCAGCGCGGCGCAGCCCAGCTGCACCGCCCACAGGATCATGTACAGCGAGTCGCGGCCGAACAGCCGGGACAGGTGCATATCGACGGTCACGAAGCCCCCCGGTACGCGAACACCACCGTCTCGCCGGACCGGAAGGCGACGGACCAGCCGGGCGCGGTGGCGAACGCGTCCCGCAGCGCGGCGAATTCGTCGCGGGTGTGCAGCCCGTACTCCCAGCCGTAGTACGACGTGACCGGCGACCACAGCGCGTAGAGGTGGTCGGTTCGCCAGTTCGCCTCGCGGTCCGCGTAGAGCCGCAGCCGTTCGGTCAGCCGCGGCACCGCCCGCTCCGGCGTCTCACCGGCCGGCCGCTCCGCCACCGGGTCGAGGATCGGCCGGTAGACGGAGACGTGCGTGCGCTCCCGGTTCGGCGGCACGCTGGGCAGGTCACCGGGGCCGAGGATGAGCATCCAACTGCCGCGCGGCCGGTCCAGGAAGTACTGGAACGCGGCCCGGTCGCCGGGCCGGCTGACGTTGGTGGCGTCCATGCTGAACGCGGCCGTCACGAACGTCGCGGTGAGCGCGGCGCACAGCGCCAGCAGCGCGGGCCGCCGCCGCTCGGTGAACGCGCCGGCCGCGAGCAGCGCCAGCCACGGGATGCCGAACAGCGCGGCCCGGAAGATGCCCTCGTTGCCGTACGCGTTCCCGGCGATCACGACCAGCCCGACCGCCGGGCAGGCCGCCAGCGCCCACGCCCGCTCATCGCGCAGCCGGGTGACGAGCACGCCGGCCGCGACCAGCCCGAGCAGCACGATCCCGGCGGCGAGCGCGACCACGCTGACCGTCACGATCGGCAGCCGTTCCAGGTCGTCCACCGCGGCGGTGCGCGGCGGCCGGAAGTTCGCCGCGTCACCGATCTCACTCAGGCTCAGGAACCCGGCCACCGCGGAGAAGTGCGCGAGCGTCCAGAGCACCGCGGGCAGCAGCACGGTCGCGGGCACCCACCACGGCCGGATCTGCCGGAACGCGGCGAGCACGACCAGGATGCCGCCGACCAGGTACGGGCTGAGCTGGTGCGTGACCGCGAGGACGCACCCGGTCGCGGTCAGCAGCGGCAGCCGGTGCGCCACGGACGACAGCGCCAGGCCGAACGCCAGCAGCCCGAGCACGAACCCCACCGACTGCGGCGAGAAGTAGTCCGCACCGATCGGGTCCGCCAGCACGGCCAGCGCCACCGCGATCCACGCCTGGTACGGCGAGGCCAGCACCCGCCCGGCCAGGTGCCGCAGCGCGACCACCCGGAACACCGCCAGCACCGGCGGCCAGGCGATCGCGAGCCGCATCGGATCGCGCAGCCCGGTCGCGTCGCACAGCCAGGCGACGCCCGCGAAGAAGCCGGGCCACGCGTTGTACGCCTGCACGGACGAGTCGAGCGCGCCCAGCGCCCGGATTCGCTGCACCAGCTCGACGTGCTTGTTCGCGGACTGCGAACGCGGGCCGTCGTAGACCAGCGCGGGCGTGACGGTGAGTGCCAGCGCCAGCACCAGCACGGCGATCGCCAGCCCGGTCTGGCCGCCGCCGCGCGCGGTGGCCAGCCCGATCAGGATGAGCGCGAGCCCGGCGTACCAGACCGGCCCGATCTGCACCAGGAACCCCCACAGGTCCGGCTCCAGGTGCCGGTGGGTGAGCGCGGCGATCAGGCAGAGGCCGCCGCCGAGCACCGCGATCAGCCCGGAGCCGAGGCCGTCCACGGCCGGCCTGAGGACCGGCTCGCGCAGCAGCGACAGCCCGTGCGCCACCACGGCCGCCACGGTGAGCGGCACGAACACGGCGACCGGGTACCACAGCCCGGTGAACAGCATGACCGTGCCGACCAGCACCGGCAGCGCCAGCGCGGTCAGCGCGGTCAGCGCCAGCCGGGTGCCGGCCGGCAGCCGCAGCAGCGGCGCCCACGGCGCGGACCCGAGGCCGAGCAGCGCGAACGCGAGCAGTGCCGCGCTGCGCGGCCCGGAGGCGCCGCCGAGCTGGCACAGGCCCGCGATCGGCAGCAGCGCCAGGCTGCCGGCGGAGAGGGCGAGCCGGGCGGTGACGTCCGGGTCCGCGGCGCGCGCGGTCCGCAGCTGGGTCACGGCGTGCCCCCGGCGCGCCGGGCGCGCAGGTAGAGCAGTGGCCCGGCCAGATATCCGGCGAACTCGCGGCGCATCGCGCCACGGGGCGCGGCCACGCCGGCCAGCTTCCGGCCGGTGTCCCGGCGGATGCGGGCCACCCGGACCAGCCCGGCCGGGACGCGGCGCAACAGGTCACGGCGGGTGTCCCGGGTCAGCGCCAGCTTGGTCAGGTACGCGGTGAGCCCGGTGCCGTACCCGTAGAGCTGGCGCAGCAGCGAGTCGTGGTCCGCGCGGTGGTGGTGCCAGACGACCGCGGCCGGCTGGTAGGCGATCGCGTACCCGGCCCGGAGCACGCGCACGAACGCGTCCAGGTCCTCACCGCCGCGGGTGGGCGAGCCGGCGCCGAGCGCCTCGTCGAAGCCGCCGAGCGCGAGCGTGCGCTCCCGGTGGAAGGCGACGTTGGCGCCGGTGCCGAAGATCCCGGCAGAGTACGGGTAGAGCGGCCCGCCGTCGGTGTCCAGATCGAAGAGGCGCGCGGCGATCCGGCCGGACCAGCCGGAGTTGCGCGCGTCGAAGTACGCCTCGGCCGCGTTGCCGATCGACGCGGTGCAGACCAGCCCGGTCACGCACGCCACGTCCTCGCGCGCGGCGAAGCCGCGGAGCAGTCCGTGCACCCAGCCGGGGTCCACGGACACGTCGTCGTCGGTGTAGGCCACGTAGGTGCCGCGCGCGACCGCGAGCCCCCGGTTGCGGGCCGGCGACAGCCCGGGGCGCGGCTCGCGCACGTACCGGAACCGCGCGTCGTCCCGCGCCCGCGCCGTGACCAGCCGTTCGGTCGAGTCGTCGGACGGCGCGTTGTCCACGATCACGATCTCCAGCCGGGGGTACGTCAGGCGCGCCAGCCGGTCGAGCGCGGCGCCGAGCTGCCCGGCCCGGTCGCGCGTGCACACCACCACGGACACCAGCTCGTCCTCGGCCGCCCGGTTCGGGCACGCCGGCCCGGCCGGCGCGGGCCGCTCCCCCACCGCCGGTGCCGCGCCCTCGGCCGTCAGGTGCGCGAGCGCGGCCGGGCCGAACTCCCGCCACGCGTCCGCGACCAGGTCGTCCACCGTGGTGCCGGCCGGCCGGGTGAGGTAGCCGAGCGGCTCGCCGTGCAGCCGGACCAGCACGCGTACGACGGGTTCGCCGCGCGCCGGCACCACCGAGACGACGCCGTCCACGCCGGACAGCTCCAGTTCGCCGCACCGGACCCCGTCGCCGGCGGTCGCGGGCGCGGCCGGCAGGACCGCGGTCACAGCGCCTTCTCCAGCGCCTCGGACGCCTCGGCCACGCCGCCGGCGAAGGTGAGCCCGGGCAGCGCGTGCAGGTAGGCGTCGTACGCGGCGGAGATCTTCCCGGAGCAGTTGTCCAGCGCGATCACCGGGATGCCCATCAGCGCGGCGAGCACGGCCGCGTGCAGGCGGTCGGTGACCACCACGCGCCCGCGGGACAGCACCGCGCGGGCGGTGTCCACGTTGTGCGCCGCGATCGCGGCGAACGAGCGCTCCACCAGGCCCTGCATCGGCCCGCGCAGGACCGGGACGTGCCGGGCGATCGCGGAGGGGGCGCGGAGCAGGTCCCAGCGCACCCGGTCCGCGCCCCGGAACCCCCAGTCGGTGCGCAGCGCGGTGGCGCCGGGCGGGATCGCGACGCGGTGGTCACCGGTCTGCTCGCCGTCCGTGCGCAGCAGCAGCAGCACATCGTGCGTGGCCGGCCCGGTGCGCGGCTGCGGCCCGGCGCCGGGCGCCAGGTCGGGGCAGAACTCGACCCGGACGCCGGGGAACGCGTCGCGGGCGCGCTGGAGGCTGCGCTCGTCGCGGAGCAGCAGCGTGAGGTCCGGATGGGCGTGGAACGCGGCGCTGGCCCGGGCGAGCCGGGCCGGGTCGCGGAAGTCCATGGACTGTGGCAACTGGACGATCGCCCGGTCCGGGTGCTCCCGGAGCAGCCGTTCCCGGAAGTCCTGGCGCAGCGGCCAGAGATCGCCGAGATTTCCCCCGCCCTGAATGAAGATCGGACCGTCCGGATGCCGTTTGCGCAGTACCGTGGGGCTGTAGGTCCGGTCGTCGGCAAGATACCGCACCACGAGGCCGAGTCGCCGCAGATGGGCCATCTGTCCAAGATGGATCAGCGAGTCGCCGGCGTTGTCGTGTGCCGGGAAGTCGAGCAGCGCCACGTGCGGGCCGTCGGGCAGCAGATCCTGCAGGATCGCTCCCGTCCGCGCGGTCAGGGCGCGGACGGGATCGTCGATGCGAGCGGTCACGTGTGGTTCCTTCGCTTTCCGGTGCGGGCCGGCGCACCGGTGAGGTATCCGAGCACGGTGGCGGTCAGCCCGGCGAGGATCGCGCCCGCCTGGAGCAGCCCGTGCGGCCGCCGGACCGCGCCGGCGAGCCCGCGGGCCACGCCGAGCGGCAGCACCACGCGGACGTACCGGCGCTCGGCCGCGAGCGCGTCACCGGCCCCGGCGAGCGCGGCGACCGCGCGTTTGGACCGTCCCTCGTGGTAGCAGCGGCTCAGGAAGTAGCGCAGCCGCTGCCGGTCCGCGGGCACCAGGTGGTCCACCCTGGCCCGTGGATCGAAGACGACGGCGGCGCGGGTGTGCCGTCGCGTCAGGCGGATGCAGAACTCGGTCTCCTCGCAGCCGACCGGGAGCGTGCCGACCCGGCCGACGACCTCGGAGAAGCCGCCGACCTCGGCGAAGCAGGCCCGCCGGATGGCCATCGAGGCGCCGATCGGGTTGCGGACCGGCGCCGGCGCGGTGGGCAGACCGCGGTATCCGCAGCCGACCACCCAGCCGAACTCCGGCGGGAACCAGCGCGGTGGTGACCCGCCGGCCCAGCGCGGCGCCACCTCGGTGCCGACCACCTGCACGGCCGGGTCGGCGAACGCGGCGCGCACCCGGTCCAGCCAGCCGTCCGCGGCGGTGGCGTCGTCGTCCAGGAACGCCACCACCGGACAGTGGCTGAGCCGGACGCCGGTGTTGCGGGCGCCGGAGAGCCCGCGCGGCCCGGCGCTGGCGACCGCGTGCACGCCCGGGATCTCCCGGTCCACCCGGGACAGCAGTTCCGGGTTGTGGTCGACCACGACGATCAGCTCGTCGTGCGGTGCGAGCTGCGCGCTCACCGACGCACAGGCGGCGGTCAGCTCGCCGAAGCGGCGTTCGTGATAGGTGCAGACGACCACGCTGATCGCGGGCGTGCCCGTACCGCCGCGCAGGTGTGCCTGTTCCTCCGGTGCGAGCAGGGTCACGAGATCCCTCTCGCGCCCGCGCGGGCGTGCTTGCGGCCGGTCGCGGCGGTGCGGTGGATGCGGGTCGACGTGGACACCCGGTGCCGCCGGCCGGCCACGGTGGCGGCCGCGACCGCCATCTCGATCTCCAGGCGCGGGATCGGCTTGCGCGGCCACTCGCGCATGATGGTGCGCAGCACGCGGAACCCGTCGGTGATGGCGTTGAGGTTGCTCACGCCGTGGATGCGCCGGTGCTCGTAGCTGGCCACCTCCTCGACGCGCAGCCCGGCCCGGGCCACGCGCAGGTTGAGCAGCGTCTCGATCTCGAAGCCGTCGCCCCACAGCCACTGGCCGTTCGCGGGCCGGGGCGTGGTGTGGTCCAGCCCGAAGACCGGCAGGTGCGCGGCCCAGAACGCGTTGTAGCCGTAGCACAGGTCGCTGTACCGGGTCCGGAACAGCACGTTGACGAAGAGGCTCAGCGCCTTGTTGCCGAGTCGCCGGATGCCCGTGATGTCCGCGCTGCCCCCGCTGGCTACGAACCGGGTTCCCTTGGCGAAGTCGGCGCCGCGGCGCAGCGCCTCGACGAACCGTGGGATCTCACCGGGATCGGTGGATCCGTCCGCATCGATCATGACGATGATGTCGCCCGTCGCCGCCGCGAACCCGCAGGCCAGGGCGTTTCCCTTGCCTTTGCGGTTCTGCTGGACGACGCGGATGCCGGGTCTGAGGCGCCGCGCCGTCTCGACCGTGTCGTCCACGGAGCCGCCGTCGACGAGGATGACCTCGTCCACGTCCGGCATCGCGCCGAGCACGTGCGGCAGGTTCCGGGCCTCGTTCAGTGCCGGAACGATCACGCTCACCGAAGGAGGCGGCGCGTGCTGGTGATATTGCATGGCATCTCCAAACCACCGGTTATGTGGGTGCATGCCGTCACGCTCTGTGCAGTGACCGTTACAGAGTAGGCGGGGCACATCGGTGGAGTGCACACGAATCACAGGTAATGCCCGCAAGGTAGTGCGGTCCAGGCGAAGTGGACCCTTGCGATAAACCGCCCCAGTTACCCGTACCCGGGCGTTTCACACGTGACGCGGGGAGAAATCGCGGTTCGGCCGTACCGACCGGACAGACCGCCCGCCAACAACGCAAACACCTCGTCGGCCGCGGCGGTGGCCCCGGCGTGACGCGCGTCCGCGCTGTCCCCACCGGCCAGGCGACGCCAGTTCTCCCGGGCCAGGATGCGGTGAACCGCCACGAGTCGGCCGGCCGCGACGAGATCGGCCGGCCCGGGCGTGTCGGACCCGGCGGCGCCGCGGCCGGCGACTCCCCGTCCGCGGCTGACCGCGCCGCCCGCCGCACTCGCCAAGGGCCTGGAGTTCGACCACGTCATCGTGGTGGAGCCGGCGGACATCGTGGCGGCCGAGCCGCGCGGGCCGAACCGGCTCTACGTGGTGCTCACCCGCGCGGCCGCCAGGCTCGACGTGGTCCACTCCGGTCCGCTGCCGGACGCGCCGCGCAGTCGCCAGGCGCCGCAGTGACATCGCTCGTACCGGACCGGCCCGGTGCTGGTGCGGTGGCTGGAGATCGTGCGCCAGCTGTGCTGTTCCGTCATGTCCTCGACGATGATGTAATGCCCTTGTGCACATCAACCCTTACGGGGAGGACGCGGTCCTGCTCGCCATAGACCTGCTGCGCCACCCGCCCGCCACCGCGGCCGAGCTGGAGGCCCGCTGCCGCGCCGCCGACCTGATGATCGAGCAGCCGGTCACCGCCGCCGACCTGGACGCCACCCGCGACTTCCTGCGAACCTGGCTCGGCGTGGTGGACGCCCCCGACTTCACCACCCGCGCCGACCGCCTCAACGCCCTGCTGGCCGGCTCCTCCGCCCACCCCCGCCTGACCAACCACGCCGGCGACGGCTGGCACGTCCACTACCGCGGGTCCGACCTCCCGCTCGGCTGGCTGCTGCGCGCCCTGATCAGCGTCGGCACCGCGCTCCACCTGGCCGGGCGCGGCATGCACCGCCTCGGCCGCTGCGCCGAGCCCACCTGCGCCGCCCCCTTCGCCGACGTCAGCCGCACCGGCCGCCAGCGCTACTGCTCCACCACCTGCGCCAACCGCGACGCCGTCCGCCGCCACCGCGCCCGCACCACCGCCGCCTGACGCGGCCTCACCGAGAGGCCGATCGCTCAGTCCCGCTTCGACTCCAGCCGGCCGAGGTCGCCGAGCTCGCCGTCGGCCGGTGCGTCGGCGGGGAGGTCGAGTGCCTGCCGGAGGTAGGCGGTGGTGACGCGCTGGATGAGCGCCACCCGCTCCGGGTTCTCGTCCGTCGTCTCGGTGACCCGGTAGCCGGTGATCCCGCCCAGCGAGTGTTCCGCGCCGTACAGCGTGAGCAGGCTCTTGGGGGCCGGGCTCAGGTGGTAGGCCTCGGTGAACCACTCCGGGCCGCGTACCGACAGGAAGGACTGGTCCTTGTCCCCGGCCACGATCAGCGCCGGCGTGGTCATGCCGGTGAAGTCCGGGTGCATGAACGGGAAGTGCTCGGCCGCGAACGGCGACAGGTTCTCCCCGCCGGTGCCGGTCAGCGCGAACAGCACGCCGGCGCTGATCCGCGCGTCGCGCTCCGGCACGTCCATGCCGACGACGCCCGCGCCGAGCAGCACGCTCACGGTCTGCGCGCCCCAGGAGTGCCCGGCCACCGCGATCCGGGTGCGGTCCAGGCGGCCGGGGATCAGGGTCTCCAGCGTGTCCAGTTGGTCGAGCACGCGGGTCACGTCGTCGATGCGGGTGCGCCAGATGTCCGGCGTGCGCGGGTCGTCCTGCGGCAGCCCGAGCCGGCGCGAGTCGAGATGGGTCGGCTGGATGACCGCGAAGCCGTTCGCGGCCCAGTGGTCGGCCAGCGGCGCGTATCCGATCGCCGACTCGCCGAAACCGTGCGAGAAGATGACGACGGGCAGATCGCCGTCGGTCGCGGGCGCGGAGATCCGCACCTGGAGGTCGTCGCCGCGTCCCGGCGCCGGCAGCGGGACCGGGTGCATGGTGATGATGGTGGTGGTCATGGCGTACCTTCCGATGCTGACGGCCCACGAAGCGGAACCGCGTTCCGCTCAACCGTACGGAACCATGTTCCGTTTGCCAAGCGGAGTGACGGAGGCAACGTGGCGACAGACGCACCGGCGGGCTCGGCCAGGCCACGGAAACGCGCGGACGCGGAGCGCAACAAACAGGCGCTGCTGGACGCGGCCGCCGCCGCCTTCGTCGAGTCCGGCGTCGACGTGGCCGTCCGCGACATCGCGGCCCGGGCCGGCGTGGGCGTCGGCACCATCTACCGCCACTTCCCCACCCGCGCCGACCTGATCGTCGCCGTCTACCGCCACCAGGTCGAGGCGTGCGCCGAGGCCGGCCCCGCACTGCTGGCCGCCGGCCCGTCCCCGCACGCCGCGCTCACCGCCTGGATCACACTGTTCGTCGACTTCCTGGTCACCAAGCACGGCCTCGCCGCCGCGCTGCAGTCCGACGACGCCGCCTTCCAGGCGCTTCACGCGTACTTCATCGACCGCCTGCTCCCGGTCTGCGCCGAACTGCTCGACGCCGGCACCGCCGCCGGCGAGGTCATCCCCGGCCTCGACCCGCTCACCCTGCTCCGCGGCGTCGGCAACCTCTGCATCGGCGCCGAGGACCCCCGCTACGACGCCCGCGGCATGGTCGCCCTGGTCATCGAGGGCCTTCGGCCTCGCTGAAAACCTTCCCATCCACCCGCTCCCGGCCTGGCCGCGATCCGCATGCCCGGAGCGGGCACCGGCCCCGCGGCCGGTCATCACGACCCCACGGACGCCCCGGCCGGGACGCGGGCACGGACGTCACGTGGCGCAGGTGCTCCCGGTCGATGCCGGGGCCCGGCAGCTCCGGAGGACCGCCGGGCCCCGGCCGAGCAGGTCAGTGCCGTGGGATGGAGTCCGCGTTCGCCGCCAGCCAGGTCTCGAAGGTCTGCAGCGCCGGGTTCAGCCGCCGGACCTCGTCGAGGTCCCGCACGCCGGTGAAGTAGTCGGCCGCCTCCGTGTAGTACTGGAACATGTTGCCGAGCTCGTCCGCCCCCGGGAATCCGAGCCGCCGGTACGCGTCGTGGCTCAGCGGCCGGTAGGCGACCGGCTCGCCGAGCACCCGGCCCAGCGCCGCCGCGATCTCCTCGCCGGTCAGGTGCTCACCCGCGATGTGCACGGTCCGGCCGACGTACGCGTCCCCGGCCTTGAGGATGCCGTACGCCGTCCGCCCGATGTCCTCCGCCGCGATGCCCGCGAGCCGCGCCTCGCCCAGCGGCAGGTTGAACACGAGCGTGCCGTCCGCGTCCCGGACCGGCTCCCAGCCGAAGCCGGCCAGGTTGTCCCAGTACGCCGTCGTACGCAGGAACGTGGTCGGCACCCCCAGTTCGGTGAAGACGCCGTCCGCCTCCGCCTTCGCGTCGAAGTGCGGGACCCGGTAGCCGCCCTGGAGCACGGGCATGCGGGTGTCCGTCACCGGGAGGTGGTCGCGGGTGTCCTCCAGCGTCGACCAGATGACGTGCCGGAGCCCGGCCTCCTTCGCCGCCCGCGCCAGGTTCGCCGCCTCCTCCCGCTCGCGCACCACGGACATGTGCGCCCAGAAGTTGGTGACCAGGTACGCGCCGTACGCACCCCGGAACGCCGCCGCCAGGCTCTCCGGATCGACGTTGTCCGCCTGCATCACCTCGGCCCCGAGTTTGACCAGTTCCTGTGCCGCCGGTGAGGTCGCGTCGCGGGTGAGCGCGCGCACCGCGAAGTCGCCGTCGGGGTCGTCCAGGATCGCGCGGACCAGCCCGCCGCCCTGCGCACCGGTGGCACCGACGACCGCGATGATCTTCTTCTCGCTCATGACGAGTCTCCGCATCTTCAGGCGGGCCGACTGTCTTTCGGCCCTTCCATTGACACCTGAACTAGATCGCCACATCGAAGCTTCCCGATCGATGACGCATCAACCTGTGACGCGTACCATGGGAATGTGACCATCTGGCTGACCGACGACGAGCAGCGCGACTGGCGCCGGTTCGTCACCATGCAGAGCCGGCTGATGGCCCAGCTCGCCGCGCACATGCAGGCCGAGGGCGGCATGTCGGTCCCGGACTACGAGGTGCTGGTGCACCTCACCGAGGCGCCGGGCGGCCGCATGCGCTCCACCGACCTGCTGGAGCTCACCTGCTGGGAGAAGAGCCGCCTGTCCCACCACCTCACCCGGATGGAGAAGCGCGGCTTCGTCACGCGCGAGACCCGCCCGGACGACCTGCGCTACTCGGACGTGGTGATCACCGCGGAGGGACGGGCCGCGATCGAGGCGGCGGCGCCGATGCACGTGACGCACGTCCGGTCGTGGTTCGTGGACGCGCTGACCGCGGAGGAACTGGCCACGTTCGCGGCGTTGTGCGACAAGGTGACGACCCGACTGGACGAGGCCACGCCGGCCTGCCCGGCCGGGGCGTGAGGACGGTCAGGCGCGGCCGAGCAGGCGGGCGGTGAGCCCCGCGATGACCTCGCGGCGCTCGTCGTCGGTGAGCGGGTTGCCGCGCGCCGACGGCCGGGACTGCCAGGGCAGCGGCCCCTCCGGCCGGCGGTACTCCACGCCGAGCGCGTCCAGCCGCGGGTAGTGGCCGGTCAGGCGGCGCGCGAAGTCGTCGCCGTCGCGTTCCGGCGCCGACCAGACCACCTCGGCGAGCGCGCACAGCCGCGGGAAGGCCATGTAGTCGACCGCGCGGGCGTCCGGCATGTGCTCGGTCCAGATGTTGGCCTGCGCGCCGATGATCCGCGCCGGGTCGGCCACGCCGGGCGGCACCGGCTCGAAGGCGTACACGTCCTCGACCGTGAGGCGGGTGCCGACCGGCGCGGGTTCCGCCGGGTCGTCGGACTGCCGGTAGTCCAGATAGACCTTCATGTCCGGGCACGAGACGACGTCGTGGCCCGCGTTCGCGGCGAACGCGGCGGCCTCCGGCCCGCGCCACGCCCCGATCAGCGCGCCCGCGGGCGCGCCGCCCTCCAGGATCTCGTCCCAGCCGTACGGCCGGCGGCCACGCGACGCCAGCACGGCCGCGAACTGAGCGACGAACCAGGCCTGCAGGTCGTCCGGGTCGATGCCGAGCGCGCGGGCCCGCTCCACCGCGGCCGGGCTGGTGCGCCACTCCTCCCGGTCACACTCGTCGCCGCCGATGCCGATCACCGGGGACGGGAACAGGTCGCAGACCGTGTGCAGGACCGTGCGGCAGAAGTCCACCGCCTCGTCCGACACGTTGAGCGTGTGCGCGGAGATGCCCCACGCCTCGCGGACCGCGGGCGAGGAACCGTTGCCGAGCCGGGGGTACGCCGCGAGCGCGGCCTGCACGTGGCCGGGCAGATCGATCTCGGGCACCACCGTGACGTGCCGGGCCGCCGCGTAGGCGACGATCTCGCGAATGTCGTCCGCGGTGTAGTAGCCGCCGTGCGGCCGGTCGTCGTACTCGTCGTGGATGCGTGACCCGCGCATGCTGCGCGGGCGCCACGCGCCGACCGTGGTCAGGCGCGGATAGGCCGGGATCTCCAGCCGCCAGCCCTGGTCGTCGGTCAGGTGCAGGTGCAGCACGTTGAGCTTGTGCAGCGCGAGCAGGTCGATCAGCCGCAGCACACCCGCGACCGGCATGAAGTGCCGCGCCACGTCGAGCATGCAGCCGCGCCACCGGAACCGCGGCCCGTCCGCGACCTCCACGGCGGGCAGCGTCCACGGGCCGCCGGCCACCGGCGCACGGCGCAGCGCGGCCGGTGGCAGCAGTTGCCGCAGCGTCTGGAGTCCGTAGTGGACGCCCGCCGGATCGCCGCCCGTCACGGTGACCGCGGACGGCGTGACCACCACGCGGTACGCCTCCGGCCCCAGCGCGGCGTCGAGGCGCAGCGCGACGGCGTCCGAGTCCGCGGTGCCCGGCGGGAGGAAGCAGCCGGTCGGCGGCCCGAGCGTGGCCCGCAGCCAGGCCGCCTCCGCCAGCAGCGGGGCCGGCGCGTCCAGCACCGTGCCCGGATGCAGCGTGAACGTGCCGCCGGACGCGACGACCGACACCGGGCGCGGGATCATCAGTCCTTCACCGCCCCGGCCAGGCCGGACACCAGGCGCCGCTGGACGAGCAGGAAGAAGATCAGCACGGGTACGGTCATCAGCACCGACGCCGCCATGATCCCGCCCCAGTCGTTCTCGTCCGGCTTGAAGAAGACCAGCAGCGCCATCGGCAGCGTCTGGTTCTCGGTGGCGCTGATGATGAACGTGCGCGCGAACAGGAAGTCGTTCCAGGCCGTGATGAACGAGAACACGCTGGTCGCCGCGAGGCCGGGGGCGACCAGCGGGAACAGGATGCGCCACAGGATCTGCCAGCGGGACGCGCCGTCCAGTTGCGCGGCCTCCTCGATCTCGTCCGGGATCGCGGCGACGAAGCCGCGCAGCATCCACACCGCCAGCGGCAGCGTGAACGCGAAGTGCACCAGGATCAGCGAGAACAGCGTGTTCAGCGCGCCCAGATCACGCACCAGGAAGAACAGCGGGATGGTGAGCGCCTCGATCGGCACCATCTGGGCGATCAGGAACAGCACCAGCAGCGTGGTCCGGAACCGGAAGCGGAACCGGGTCAGCGCCACCGCGGCGAGGAACGCCACCAGCCCGGACAGCGCGACCACGGCCAGCGCCACGATCAGGCTGTTGATGAAGTAGCGGCCGAAGTCGTTGACCTGCAGCACCCGCTGGAAGCTCGACAGCGTCGGGTGCAGCGTCCACGGTACGGGCGACGCGGACTGGATCTCGCCGGCCGGCTTCAGCGCGGACAGCACCATCCAGTAGATCGGGAACGCGACGACCAGCGCGACGATCAGCGCGACGGCGTTCGGGAACAGGCGACGGCTCACAGCGGCTCCCCGGAGCGGCGCAGCATGCGCAGATAGACCAGCGTGACGGCGAGCAGGATCAGCATCATCACCACGCCGATCGCGGAACCGAGGCCGTACTCCGAGGAGGCGAAGGCCTGCTGGTACGCGTACACGTTGAGGGTCAGGTTCTGCCCGGCGATGCCGCCGCCGTTCGTCATCACGTAGATCTGGGTGAAGATCTTGAAGTCCCAGATGATCGACTGGATGACCACGATCGCGATGACCGGGCGCAGCATCGGCACGGTGACGCTCCAGAACGACCGCCACGGCCCGGCGCCGTCCAGCTGCGCGGCCTCCAGCACCTGCTCCGGCAGCGCCTTGATCCCGGCGTAGAGGGTGACCATCACGAACGGGAACGAGTGCCACACCACGACCGCGCCGACCAGCGCGAACGCGGAGAACCGCTGGTACGTCCAGTTGTGCCCCTCCCAGCCGAGCACCCGGTTCACCAGGCCCAGGTTGGTGTCGAAGAGGAACATCCAGACCGTGGAGCCGGTCATCGCGGGCGCGGCCCACGCGGCCATCGCGGCGAGCGACAGTGCGTACCCGGCCCACCGGCTGACCTTGGTGAGCAGCACCGCGAGCGCGGCGCCGACCGCCAGCGTGACCACCACGCAGCCGGCCGCGAACAGCACGGTGGCCCACAGCACGGACCAGAACTTCGGCGCGGACATCAGCTCCGCGTAGTTGTCCAGGCCGACGAACCGGGTCGGCTGGCCGCCGCTGACCTGTGCCTGCCGGAAGTCCAGCACGGAGAGCAGGCCGAGCTGGTAGATCGGGTAGACGAACAGCGGCACCAGCACCGCGGCCGCGGGCAGCAGCATCCACAGCGGCGCGAGCTGCCGCCCCTTGCGGGTGCGGGCCCGGCCGGCGACGGCCGGGCCCGCGTCGATCGCTGTCACTTCTCCAGGGCCGCGCTCACCGCGGCGGCGGCCTCGTCGGTGGCGGCGTCCACGGTGGCTCGCCCGGTCGCGATGTTCTGCAGCATGGTGGGGATGACGGCCTGGCTGTCGATCGCGCCCCAGCCCGGGTCGACCGGGACGAACTTCGTGCCGGCCGCGATCGTGTCCAGGTACGGCTTGAGCGACGGGTCGGACGCGGCCAGCTCGGTGCGCGCGGCCGTGAGCGTCGGCAGGTTGCCCATCGCCTCGTACATCTTGAGCTGGTACGTCCTGCTGCCGAGCAGCTTCAGGAAGTCGGCGGCGAGCGTACGGCGCTGGGTGTTCTTCATGATGCCGAGGTTGTTGCCGCCGGCGAACGCGGGCGCGACGGTGCCGGCCTGGACGCCCGGCAGCGGCACGACCGCGTACTTGCCCTTGGCCGCGCCGGCCTCGACCGCGGCGCGGTTGAAGTTGCCGAGGATCGCCATGCCGGCCTTGCCGCCCGCGAACAGCTCGACGGTCTTGCCGCCGGTCAGGTCCGCGCACTGCTGCGGCGGGCAGTTGTCGTCCTTGAGCAGGTCGGTGTACGCGGTGACGCCGGCCCGGGACTGCGCCGAGTTCAGCGCCGTGATGTCGCCGCCGTTGGCCCACACGAACGGCAGCGCGCCGAACGTGTACTTGCCGCCGACCGCGATGCCGAACAGCTCCGGCTTCTTCTCCCGGATGGTCCGGGCGGTGCTGGTCAGCTCCGCCATCGTCGCCGGCGGCTTCAGGCCCAGTTCGGTGAAGACGTCGGTGCGGTAGTAGAGCGCGCGCACGCCGACCCACCAGGGCAGGCCGTAGAGTTTGCCGTCGACCGTGACGCTGGCGCGCAGGTCGGAGCCGAGGTCGGCGCCCTCGGACCAGCCGTCGATGTCGGCGGTCACGTCCGCGAGGCCGCCGGCCGCCACGTACTCGGCGATGTCGGTGTTGCCGAACTCGACCACGTCGGGGGCGCTGGCCGGGTCGTTGAACGCGCCCTTGAAGCGCTCGCCGCGCGTCTCGACCGCGATGTACTGCACGTCCACGGTGACGCCGGAGTGCGCGGCCTGGAACTCGTCGATCGCGGCCTTGATCACCGCCTCCTTGGGGGCGCGGTTCGGCTCGTCGAAGAGCCAGACGCGCAGCGTGCCGGTCTTCTCGTCGGCGCCGGACGACGCCGGCGAGTTGGTGGAGGGGGCGCAGCCGGTCAGCAGCGCCGCGGCGAGGGCGACGCCCGCTATCCGCTTCTTCATCGGGCCTCCGTCGGGAGAATATTCCGTGCCTGGTTCGTAAATGGTTCGTTGACGCGTGGCACATAGCGTGGGACCGGGCGGTTCAGCACGTCAAGACCCTCGGAGGTCACAAATGAGGCCGCAGCACGCCGGAAACCCGCCCGTCATGATCGACAACGGGGATCGCGCGCCACTTGTCGAACGCGGTGCACGGGTGCGAGATCCCGAACAGCACCAGCTCACCGGGGACGAGGTGGGCGCCGCCGGTGGCCACGTAGGCGTGGTGGTCGTTCACCTTGGTCACGCGCGCGCCGGTGATCTCGCGCTCGGCACCGTCGGCGCCGCGCACCCGCTGCGGCTCGGGCAGGCCCTCGTCGTAGGGGACCTCGCGCTTGCCCATGCCGACCAGCGCGAGCCCGGGCTCCGGCGTGGAGAGCACCAGCGCCCAGACGCCCAGCGCGGCGGTCAGCGCGCCCTCGCCGGCCAGCCGGCCGAACGGGTCGCGCTCCCGGTAGATGCCGTCGTCGTGGGTCACGTAGGCGCCGGAGCGCAGCAGCCCGACGATGGTGCGGCCGGGGATCCACTGGCCCTGAAGACGGTCGGCGACCACGTCGAACCAGGCGCTGCCGCCCGCGGAGACCACGATGTCGCCGTCGATCAGCGGGGCCACCGCGTGCGCGGCCTCGCGCAGCCGGTCCAGGAACGCGGCCACCGCCTCCGCGCCGGACAGGCCGCCCTCGTACCCGGTGACGCCGGCCAGCCGCAGGCCCGGGCGCGCCTGGACCGCCTCGGCGGTCCGCACCAGTTCCCGCACGGTGCGGGCGCCGGTGCGGCCGTTGTCGTGGCCCAGTTCCACCAGCACCGGCAGCGTGCCGGCCGAGGCCGCGCCGGCGATCTCCGCGCCGGTCACCGAGTCGATCGTGATCATCACGTCGTGCTCGGCCGCCCAGCGCAGCGCGACCGGGTCCATCACCTGGTTCGCGACCAGGATGCGGGGCGCGCCCATCGCGTGCGCGGCCAGCGCCTGGTTCGCGGTGGCGACGGTGACCGCCCAGGCGCCGGCGTCGAGCTGGGCCCGGACCAGCGTGGGGCTCATGTGGGTCTTGATGTGCGGCGCGATCTCCAGGCCGCGCCGGGCGCAGAACGCGGCCATGGTCGCCACGTTGGCGTCGAGCGCGGGCTGCCGGGCGAACATCACCGGGTACGTGAAGGAGCCGTCGAAGAGCGTGTGCCCGGCCGCGATGAAGTCCTCGTCGGTGATCGGCGGACCCGGGTTGAAGAAACCCTTGGTACGCCAGTCGATCGTGCTCATTGTGACACCCTTCTCGCAGGACGGGCTTGACCCGGGCGGGCCGAGGCCCCACTCTTAGTCGAGCTTTAGCGCACTATTTACGAACCTGCTCGAATATCGGTTCTGATCGTAGGTGAGGGGCGGCCCCGTGGCGATGGTCATCGGACTCGTGATTCACGCGAGTCACCGGGCCCGGTTCGACGCGGCCGCCCGCACGCTGACCGGCGCCACGCTGGAGTGGATCACATACGAGCACGAGTCGGAGATCCGCCCACGCGTCGGCGAACTGCTGCGCCGCACGCACGTCGACGGCCTGCTGCTCGGCCCGGTCCCGTACGCCCGGGCCCGCGAGGTGATCCCGAACAGCCTGCCGGTCGCGGTCACCCGCTCCGCGCCGCTCGACCTGGCGCTCGCCTGGGGGCGCGCGCTGGCCGCCGGCATCCCGGCCACGCCGGTCAGCGTGGACACGTTCGGCCAGGAGACCATCGACGAGGTCGCGGACGCGCTCGGCCTGGACCGCGGGCAGATCACCGGCCTGCCGTTCGACGAGGCGCAGACCGTGGAGGAGATCGTCGCGTTCCACCGCCGCGCCGCCGCGCCGCTGGTGATCAGCGTGCGCACCGGCGTGGTCGCGGCCGGCGTCGAGGGCGCTACCGTGCTCAGCGCGCAGCCGGAGATCGCCACCATCCGCGCGGAACTGCACCAGCTCGCGCTGCGCGTGAAGTCCAAGCAGGCCGACGAGCTGCGGTTCGCGGCCGGCGTGTTCCTGGTCGCGCCGAACTCCCCCGACCCGGACCGCGCCCGAATAGGCCTGATGAACCTGCTGCTCAACACGCCCGAGTTCGCCGACTGCTGGATCGAGAACCGGGACCGGCGAGGCGTCGTCGTCTTCGCGCACCGCGCGCTGTTCGAGGCGGTCACCCACCGCTGGGTCGACCTGGACGTGCTGTCCAGAGCCCAGGAGACTCTGGGGGTACGGGTGGTGGCCGGCTTCGGCATCGGCGCGTCCGCCCGCACCTGCGTGGCGCTGGCCGAGCGCGCCGCCGCGCGGGCCGAGTCCGAGCCGGCCCCCGGCGCGTACCTGATCGAGGACTCCGGACTGGTCATCGGCCCGATGGGCGCCGGCGGCACCGCACTGACGTTCACCTACCGCTCGCACGACGCCGGCCTGGAGGACCTGGCCGCGGAGGTCGGGCTGAGCGCGGGCACGCTGTCCCGGCTGGCCGCGATCGAGCGCGGGCTGGCCGGGCGCGCGGTGTCCCCGGGCGAACTGGCCGCGTCGTTGGGCATCACCGACCCGAGCGGGCGCCGGCTGATCCGCAAACTGAGCGAGCGCGGGCTGGTCGTGGACGAGGGCAGCGCGCAGGTGAGCCGCAAGGGCCGGCCCACCCGGCTCTACCGGCTGGCGATCACCTCCGCGGTGGCCGCGCCGTGATCCTCGACCTGGCCCTCACCGGCGGTCACGTCGTCGACGTCGGCGGCGATCACGTCGGTACGTTCGACGTGGGCGTGCGGGACGGCCGGATCGCCGCCGTCGCACCGCGCCTGGACCCGTCCACCGCGCGCGAGGTGGTCGACGTGCGCGGAAAGATCGTCACGCCCGGCCTGGTCGACCTGCACACGCACGTGCACGCGGGCGGCGGCTACTGGGGCATCGACCCGGACCCGGTCGCCTGGTACACCGGCGTGACCACGTGGGTGGACGCGGGCTCCGCGGGCGCGTTCACGCTGGGCGCGTTCCGCGAGGCGGCGGCGCGCAGCCGGGTGCGGATCGCGTCGCTGCTCAACATCTCCGCGGTCGGGCTGGCCGGGCGCACCGGCGAGGCCCGCGACCTCGCGCACTGCGACGTGGACCTGGCGATCGCCACCATCACCGCCCACCGCGAGCTGGTGCGTGGCGTCAAGGTGCGGATGGACCGGGACACGGTCGGCGGCAACGGCCTGGAGCCGCTGCGCCGCGGCCTCACCGTGGCCGCGGAGACCGGCGTGCCGCTGATGGTCCACATCGGAACGACGCCGCCGGCGCTGGACGACGTGCTGGCGCTGCTGCGCCCGGGCGACCTGGTGACGCACTGCGCGAGCGCGATCGCGGCCGGGTCCACGCTCACCCATCCGGCGCTCGTCGAGGCGTACCGCCGCGGCGTGCTCTTCGATCTCGGCCACGGGTCCGGCGGGCTCGCCTTCGACGTGCTCGACGCGCAGCTCGACGCCGGCCTCGTGCCCCACACGCTCAGCTCCGACCTGCACGCGCGCAGCCTCTACGGCCCGGTCTTCGACCTGCCGACCACGCTGACGAAGATGCTCGCGCTCGGCATGCCGCTGCCCGACGTGATCGCGCGCGCCACCGTACGGCCCGCGCAGGTGCTCGGCCTGCCCACCGGCACGCTGGCCGTCGGCGCGCCCGCGGACCTCGCGGTGTTCACCCTGCGCGAGGGCCCGTTCGAGGTGGTCGACGCGCACCAGCAGCGCCGGACCGCCGCGCGGCGGCTGGTCAACGAGGCCACCTACGTCGGCGGCCGGCTGCTTCCCGCCCGGCTGCCGGAGCCGCCACCGTCCTGGATTCCGCTGACCCCCGCACAGCGGCAGGCGCTGCACGACCGCACGGCCGCGCTCCGATCGCTGCTGCGCGATCCGCTGGTCGGCGCGGACGGCCTGACCGAGCAGTTCCCCCGCTTCCCGCACGCATAGAAAGGTTCCGCACCCATGCCCAAGAAGATCATCGCGACCGACCAGGCCGCCCCGCCCGGCGGCCCGTACTCCCAGGCCGTCGTCGCCGGCGACTTCGTCTATCTGGCCGGCGCCTGCCCGGTCCACCCCGACGGCACCTGGATCCGCGACGACTTCGAGGCCGCCGCCCGCCTCGCCTTCACCAACCTGGCCGCCGTCGCCGAGGCCGCCGGCGCGTCCCTCTCCCAGGCCGTCCGGGTCGGCGTATACCTGCGCGACTTCGCCGACTTCCCGAAGATGAACGAGATCTACACCGAGTTCCTCGGCACCGACAACCTCCCGGCCCGCACCACGCTGCCGGTCCCGCTGGAGGGCTTCCAGATCGAGATCGACGCGGTCCTCTACACCGGCGCGTAACCCGGGCCCGCCGCTCGTCACCCTCACGGCGAGCGGCGGTTTCCCTCGCGGCCCCGACGAATCGATCCAGCGGCGGCTCGCGCGGCGCGTCATCAAGGGGTACGGAGTAGACGTCCGTCCTCCGAATCCGCGAAGGTGTGTCCCTCAGGCCAGATGGCGCCGATATCCGCAGCT
This sequence comes from Catenuloplanes atrovinosus, assembly GCF_031458235.1. Classification (NCBI taxonomy): domain Bacteria; kingdom Bacillati; phylum Actinomycetota; class Actinomycetes; order Micromonosporales; family Micromonosporaceae; genus Catenuloplanes; species Catenuloplanes atrovinosus. The sequence continues at coordinate 6,550,996 of NZ_JAVDYB010000001.1, forward strand.
TCGAGTAGCTTCATCAGGTCGGCCGAGGGATGTGTCGGGACGAGCACGGCGAGATCAACGGGAAACGCGAGATAGCGGCGATAGTCGTATAGCTGCCCGACCGCGAGTCGGAGATGATTCCGGTCGGCACGGGCCTTCACCTCGATCAACACGTTCGTGAACTCATCGAACAGATCGACGCGGAGCTTGCCATCGGAGACGTCGATCTCGATGCCACTCAGCCGTTGCCCGCGAGGGTCCCGCCACTGACGGAATTGCTCCCGGAGAACCGCCTCCAACTGTCTGGCCCGACGTTCTCCGTCGTGCGCGGCGACCTCGACGGTTTCGGTGCTGGGCACCTCAGGCGGAACGATGCGCACACTCCCGCCTTCAACGTCTTGCACGCCTCGGGACAACAGGCCCAACCGTCGGCGAGCCTCGTCGAGTCGCGTCGCGAGGAGGTCGGGATCGTGGCGAATGCTCTCCCATAGCCGCAGGGCCTCACCTGTGATGGGCTTGAGACCGGTTCCGGGCTCGTCCGTACCCTTGAAATTTCCGATCCGTCGGCTGATCGACGCCGGCGTACGACCGAGCAACGCCGCGATCTCACGCACCTCAGCCGTACCGGTGCCCACCGCGCGTCCACGGCGAAGCCAGAGATCACCGACTACCACGTACTCGTCGAGCAACCACGGCTTACCCTCGCGCGACTGCACGTGCGACCTCCCCGGCTATCCGATGTGATCAGGTTAGCCGCGGCATCCGGGACTCGGTGAGGCTCGCCCGGGTCAGACGACAGCGCGGTAGTGCCGGCGGAAGTCGTCGCGAACGGGGCCGGTGCGCGGGATGCGGTGCCACCACCAATCGCGGGTCGAGTCGGGGTCGTCGGTGGCGCGGTCGACGAGGCCGTCGATGTCGGGCTCGGTGAGGGCGAGGAAGCGGGCGTCGAGGTCGGCGACGGCGCGGTCGAGGCGGTGGCGCGGGCCGGTGGGGAGCACGGCGCTCGCCTGGGCGATCCAGTCGCGGAAGTACAGCGCGGCGACGTAGTCGCGGGCGCCCCGCGCCGGGCGGCCACCGGACGGCGCCAGCAGATCGGCCTCGAATCGCGCCACCTGCGCCCGCCACGCCGCGATCAGCGTGAGCACGTCGAGCTGCCGACCCGGCGCGACGGTGACCGTGACCATGGCCAGATCCACGTCATCGCTCACGGCAGGATCTCCGCGTCGATCGCGCGCGGCACGCCGGCCCGCCGGCAGTGGTCCAGGATCGGCGCCATGGCCTCACGATAGATGGCCAGTTTCAGCGCGACCGTGCCGGCGTCGCGGAGGTATCCGCGACGCCGGAGCCGGGCGGGCCGAGCACGGCGAGGCGCACGGTCAGCGCTCGGACCAGACGCCGAGCTCGTTGCCGCTGGGGTCGGTGAAGTGGAAGCGCCGGCCGCCGGGGAACTCGTAGGGGCCCTCGACGACGGAGCCGCCGGCCGCGCGGACCGCGTCGACGCTGGCGTTCAGGTCCGAGGAGTAGAGCAGGACCAGCGGGCCGCCTCGGCGCACCTCGCCGTCGGTGCGGATGCCGCCGGCCTCGGGGGCGTCGTCGTGCGGGCCGCGGATGCCGGCGTACGCGGGACCGTAATCGTTGAACCGCCAGCCGAACGCGTCGGCGTAGAACCGCTTCGACCGCTCCAGGTCGGTGACGATGAACTCGACGTAGTCGATCGCGTGGTGAGTGTGGACCATGACGCCGATTGTGCCCGGTGCCGGCGCGCGCCGCGACGGTACCCTGACGGCACTGCCTCGCGGCCGGCTGGGCCGGGCCGCGGCCGTCGGCGACCTGGGCGGCTACACCGATCTCAAGGACCCGGTGATCGTGGCCGCGGAGGAGTGGGCGGCCGCTACCGGCCGGGCGCCGTGAACGAGGACGCGGCCTCTATCGCGTACCGGCCGGTGGGGTCGATCTCCATGATGGCGCGGCGCGCCTCCGCGTGCCGGCCGCGCGCGTGGTGCAGGCCGACCAGCAGGTAGAACGCGAGCCGGTCGCCGCCCAGCGCGCGGCGGCGCAGCGCGGTGGCGCGGCCCTTGCGGTAGAGCAGCCGGTTCAGGCAGCGGCGCGCGTGCTCGTCGGTGCGGCTCAGCTCCTCCAGCTCGGCGAGGCGCCCGGCGCGGCCGAGCAGGTCCACGTGCCAGAGGTGCGCCTCGTGCCGGTCGAGGTCGTCGCTGAAACACTCGCCGAACGGCCCGACCAGCGCGATCGCCGTGGCGAAGTCACCCCGGTCCTCCGCAACCCGTGCCGCTGCCGCATCGAACACCGCCGTCTTCACGGCGACAGTATGACGATCTTCCGGCGGGTACGGTCGGCGCCGCCCCCGGCGATTCGCCCGGCCCGGCGCGGGCCGGTCCCGGCACACTGTTCCGAATTGTATTCACACCAGAGATGAATGCGATTATTGGATACCATTACCATGGTCGAGTCAATAGCTCCGATTGCCATCCGACATTGCAATTAAATGCGATTAGAGGACTGCGGCACGGGTATTGAGACGCTGCGGCCGCAAGCGCACCAAATCCCCCAGACATACATTCTTCTATCAGTGGAGGAAATGAACATGCGTCGTATCTCCAAGGTTGTCGCTGGTTTCGCTCTCGCCGGTGTGGCGACGTTCGGCGGGCTGTCCCTCGCCGGGCCGGCCTCGGCGGGCGACAGTGGCCCCCTGGTGAACGTGGTGGTCGAGGACGTGCTGACCGGCAACGAGGTCACCGTCGCCGAGAACGTCGCCGTGCCGGTCGCGGCCACCCTCTGCAGCATCGACGTCAACGTGCTCTCGAACATCCTGAGCAACACCGAGGTCACCGAGTGCAAGGCGCTCAGCGTCGTCGGCAAGAAGGCCTGGATCAAGAAGCACTGAGCATTCTTCCCCCTGTGAACGGGCCCGGCCACCTCGCCCAGGGTGGCCGGGCCCGGCCCGTCATCGCCGGCCGCACCGACGCGCCGATCGGACGAGGCCGCCGGCATCCGGCGGTATTGAGGCGTCATGATCGGCGAATGCCGACACGCTAAAGGTGATCACACCGGCTCGCGGTGCGATCGGGATGAGCGGTGTGCCGGCGGCACGAATTCCACTGCTGACCCGGCTTGCTGGAACGTCTCTTTCTAGAGCGCGCGCAGCCCGACCAGCACGCGGCGCAGCAGCTTCTCGGTGGGCGCGGCGGTGGGTGGTTCCCAGGCGGCGACCAGGCCGGCGCCGACCAGGTCGCCGAGGAGGACGCGGGCGGTGCCGAGCGGCAGGCCGGCGTTGGCGGCGGCCTCGGCGACGGAGTGGGGGCTGTGGCAGAGGCGCAGAATCTCGCGCTGTTCCGGCGGGAGCGTGCGGCGGACCCGCGCGCCCTTGCCGGTGGTGATCATGAGGGTGACCAGGTCGAGGTCGCGGGCCGGGCGGGTGCGCCCGCGGGTGACCGCGTAGGGGCGCACCACCGGGCCGGCGGCGTCGTCGTACCAGGCCTCCTCACCGGATGACATCGACGCCTCGCCGGGGCCGGGACGGGCCGGAGCCGACCACGTGGCCGGACCGGGCCGGCCCGGCACCGGCCGCGGCGGGTTCGGTAGGTGGCGACGGAACCGTGAGCAGGTCGCCGGGGATCAGTACGGTGGCGGTGCTGCCCTGCGGGCTGGTCTGCAACGTGACCGTGATGCCACGCCGCTGGGCGAGCCGGGACGCCACGTGCAGCCCGTGCCCGCGCTGCTGCTCGGTGGCGGTCGCGGGCGCGCGGAGCAGCTCGTTCGCCGCGGCCAGCGCACCCGGGTCGATGGCCGGCCCGACGTCGCGGACCGTGATCAGCACCTCGCCGCCGATCGGCGTGCAGACCACGCGGACCTGCTGGCCGGGCGCGGCCTCGAGCGCGTTGTCGATCAGTTCGGCCAGCAGGTGGGTGACGTCGATCAGCGCCCGGCCGAGCAGCACCGGCCCGCTGACCGGGGCCACGTCCACCCGGTGATAGTCGGTGGCCTCCGCGGCGGCGGCGCGCAGCACGTCCAGCATCGGCACCGGCTTGCGCCAGCGGCGGGCCGGCGTGCTCCCGGAGAGCGTGAGGTGCTTCTCCACGTTGCGGCGCATGCGGGCGGCGAGGTGGTCGATGGTGAACAGCCGGGCAAGTTCGTCCGGGTCGGTCTGCCGGCTCTCCACCTCGTCCAGCATGGTCAGCTGCCGGTGCAGCAGCGTCTGGTTGTCCCGGCCGACGCGCAGCGCGAGCTGCTGGGCATCGCGGCTGATCGTCTCCGCGGTGACCGCGTCGACCGCGTGGCAGGCGAGCGCGTGCAGCGCCTCGCCGAGCTCCGCGAACGGCCCGTCGACCGGGGGCGGCAGCGCGGTGGCGGGGTCGACCGGCTCGCCGGCCCGGACGCGGCGGGTCAGCTCGGGGACGCGTACCGCGGCGAGGTCCTCCGCGTAGGCGGCGGCCGCCCGGACCTGGCGGGCCAGCCAGACGATCACGGCGGTGGCCGCGAGCACCAGCACGCCGAGGACGGCGGCGAACACGATCTGGAGCGAGAACGGCGCCGCGCCGGAGCCCGCGCGGGCGGCGGCGTTGCCGGCGGCGTACGCGAGCAGGCCGGCGCCGGTGGGGATCAGGACGACCAGCGCGAGCGCGGGTCCGGGGCTGAGGTTCTTCATGCCGGCGCCTTCCCGGTGGTGGTGGCGCGCAGCCGGGCCAGCAGCTCCGCGCGGTTGGGCGCGCCGAGGCGGGCGCGCATGCGGGCGACGTGGTGTTCGACGGTCTTGGGGGTGATGAAGAGCCGGTCGCCGATCTCCTTGTAGGTGAGCCCGGCCAGCAGCAACTCCGCGACCTCCTGCTCGCGGGCGGAGAGCTGGCCGGTCGGCGTGGGCTCGGACGCGCCCTCGGCGCGCGGGCCCGGCACCCGTCCCTGGAGCAGGCGCGCGGTGTCGAGCAGCGTGACCATGGCGCGGCGGTCGGCGGTGCGGGCGGCGGCCTGGCCGGCGAGCCGGGCCGCGTCCCAGGAGAGCCCGGTGCGGGCCAGGTCGCGGGCGTGCCGGACGACCTGGTCCGGGTCGATGTCGCCGGCCAGCAGGCGGCACCAGCTGGTGGCCGCGGCCGCGAGCACAGCGGTGTGCGCGGTGGCGCCCGCGTCCGCTGCGAGCGCGTCCGCGTGCACGGCCGCGGTGGCCGCGTCCTCGCCGACCACGGCGGCCTGGAGCAGGTACCAGTGCAGCGTGGCGTGCCACAGCGGCGGGCGCCCGAGCCGGTCCAGAAGATCAAGAGCCTGCCGCACCGGTACGTCCAGCGCCGCGCGCTCCCCGAGCCGGGCGCCGGCCACCGTCAGCTCGCCCAGCGGCAGCAGCGTGAGCAGGTCGACCGGGTGGCGCAGCACGGTCTCCCGGGCGGCCGCCCAGCCGCGGTGCATCTCGGGCAGGTCGCCGGTGCGCCGGGCCAGGCCGATCTGCAGCGCGGTGGCGAACAGCCCGTCGCGCAGCTGGATCGGCGCGCCGCCGGTGGTGGCCGCGGCGAGCAGTTCGTGCGCGGCCGCGGTGTCGCCGCGGAACATCCGGATCCAGCCGGCCAGCAGCCGGTGGCGGCGGGCCATCAGCACCGAGCCCATGCCGGCCGTGACCGCGCGGTCGAGCACCGCGTCGGCCGCGTCCAACTCGCCGTCGTGCAACGCGACCAGCGCGGCCAGCGCGGCCGGGCTGTCCGGGAGCAGGACCGCGGGACCGGCCGGCTCCAGCAGCGCGGCGGCCTGCACGAGCGTGGCGAGCGCGGCCGCGGGCGTACCGCCGATGCTCTCCCGGATGCCGTCGGCCATCATCGCGGCCGCGTTGGTGAGCAGCGTGGGCGGCCCGTCCACGGCGTCCGGCGCGGCCGCGTCCGGCGAGACGCCGGTGACCTGCGCCGCGAGCGCGGCGAACGACCGCGACGTGGGGGTACGCGACCAGCGGTACCGCTCCGCGCTGTGCGCCAGCTGGCCGCGGTGCGCGAGCACCGCGGCGGCGACCGCGGCGCCGGCGGCCCGGTCGGTCTCGGCCGTGGGGCCGGTGCCGGGCGCGCCGACGAGCCGGTCGGCCAGGCGCAGCGCGGTGTCCAGGTCGCCGCCGAGCGCGGTGGCGAGCGCGTGCCGGGCGCCGGTGGGCGCGCCGCTGGCAGCCGCCGCCGCGAACAGCCGCGCCGCCACCTGGGGCGCGGCGATCAGCGCCTCCTCCGCGCCGGCCTGGAACGCGGGCGCGAGGCCGCTGCCGCCGATGCCGGCGTCGAGCAGCGAGCGGGCGACCGTGAGCGTGCCGTCGCCGCGGGCCAGTTGGAGCGCGGCGAGCCGCTGCCACAGGTCGGCGCGGTGCGCGACCGGCCCGAGCGCGGCGACGGCCTGCCGGGCGGCCGGGACCAGCGTGTCGTCCAGCCCGAGCAGCCCGGTGGCGCGCGCGGCCTCCAGCAGCTCGTCGATCCGGGCCGGCTCGCGGTCGAGCAGCTCGGCGAGCACGTCGATGGGGAGCGCGCCGCCGGCCGCGGTGGCCAGCAGCAGGCGCCGGACGTCCGGGTCGAGGTGGTCGAGGTCCGCACGGAACTGGAGCAGCGACGTGTCGGTGAGATCCGGCCCGGCCGCGAGCACCGCGGTGATCCGGTGCGCGATGCCCGGGACGCCGCCGCTGAGCCGGTGCACGCGGGCGGCCAGGCCGGGCGCGGGCGCGTCGCCGGTCCAGGCGTGCACGGCGCGCGCGGTCTGGTCCGGCGTGAACGGGCCGAGCAGCACGGGCGGGCGTTCCCGGCGCAGGATCGTGGTGAGCGAGGCCAGGCCGGCCGGGCGCGGCCAGGGGCGGTACGCGAGGACGAGCCGGCGACGGCCGCCGATCAGCGGGTGCAGCGCGGCCAGACGGCCCTCGTCGAGCAGGTGGGCGTCGTCCACGATCAGCACCGTGTTCTCGCCGTCGTCGCCGGCGGCGTCGCCGAGCGGGTCGGTCCAGGCGTCCAGCACCGGTACGTCGTGCTCGCGGAGCAGCCCGGCCAGGTAGGAGAGCAGCGCGGTCTTGCCGTACCCGCCGGGCGCCTGGAGGCAGAGGCGCAGCGGGCCGGTGGGCACGGCCGCGAGGTCGTCGCAGATCCGCGCGACCTGTTCGTCGAGCACCAGCCAGGACGGTGTCATGGTGCGGATCGTCACCGTTCTCCTCAACCGATCGGTGTGACGGGCGCGAGCGCCCCTATGGCGAGTACGAGAGCGGTCGCGCTCGCGTTCATCCCCTGTGCCCGGCGGATCCGGCGACGGCCGGGCAGCTCCGGCGTGCTGATCTTCACGGGCGGCCGGGGCGGCGCGTCGGGCAGTTGGCCGCGGGTGCCGGTCGCCGGGGCGGGCAGCACGGACGGCTCCTGGCCCGGCTCCGGCTCCCAGACCGCGTTGTCGCGCCGGCCGGTGTCCGGTGGCGCGTCGTGCAGCCCGGCCGCGAGCTGGGCCGCGACCGCGGCGGCGCCCTCGGCGACCAGCGTGCTGCCGCCCGGCGGGAGCAGCGTGACGCCGGGCAGGTGGCCGGCGACCAGCTCGGCGAGCAGCGGTGTCTGCGCGAGGCCGCCGGTGAGCAGCACGCCGGCGAGGTGGTGCGGGGGTACGCCGGCCGCCTCCACCACCCGGGCCAGCGTGGCGGCCGGGTGGTCGAGCAGCGGCCGGGCGAGTTCCTCGAACGTCGCGCGGGTGACGGTGAGCCGGGCCTCGCCGGGGTGCAGCGGCAGGATGATCTCGGCCTCGTCGGCGTGGCTGAGCTGCTCCCGCGTGTACCGGCACTCGGCGCGCAGCTCGTGCAGGATGCGCAGGTGGCGCTCGTCCGCCGGGTCCAGCGGGCCGGTCTCGCGCCGGAGCTGCTCGGCCGCGTGGTGGGCGAGCGCCTCGTCCAGGTCGGCGCCGCCGAGCTGTTCCGCACCGGTGCGGGTGGCGCGTACCGCGTAGGTGATCGGGTTGGTCCGGGTCACGACCGAGGCCTCGTAGCCGGTGCCGCCGGCCGCGAGCACGGCGAGCGCGCGCCCGCCGGTGCCGCCGCGGGCCGCGTGCCCCTCGGCCGCGAGGACCGGTTCGGGCAGCGGCTCGGCGGCGAGCGCGACGTCGGCGAGCGCGGCGCGCAGCGCGGCGATGTGGTGCGCGGTGAACGTGGCCGGGTGCGCCAGCACGACGCGGACCGGCGGCTCGCCCTCGCGGCCGTGGATCAGGTCTGTGACGCGGCGGGCCACGATCGCGGTGAGCGTCTGCGGGGACCAGCGTTCGCCGCGCAGCAGCACGGGCGCGTCCGCGCCGATCCGGCCGGCGAACTCGCGGGCGACCACGCCGGGGCGCAGCACCGGTCCGCGCTCGGCCGGGTCGCCGACCTGGAGCGAGCCGTCCGGGTCGACGTGCAGGACCGCGGGCGCCTCGTCGGAGTCGCCGCGGAGGCGGACCGGGGCCGGGCGTTTCCAGCTGCCGTCGACGAGGCGGCCGATGGCGGCCGTGACGTGCGTGCCGCCGATGTCGATGCCGAGCACGTACGCCATGCCGCCCCCTCCTCGTCATCGCGAGCGGGCGCCCGTAGGACCTCGGGCGCCCGCCCCATCCCTCGTGTGTCCCCTCTCGAGCACCCCTACCCGGGAGAGGGAGCCCTCCGTGGAGGCGCGTGGGCACACGCTCGCACGGCCGGCCAGGCAGACGGAGTCCGGCCGTGCCCACGGTGGGCTCGGGCCCGCCGGAGCCGCAGCGGGATGGCTGCCGCCGCGGCTCACGATGATCGGCGAGCTGCATAGTTCGTACCAGAGAGCGTCCAGGGGACGGACCCCACAAAATCGGCGGCGCCCGGAGCCCCTAATCCCCCATCCCCCACCCCCGGGGTCCCCCAGGGGTCCGGTACGGAACCCGGTCTCGTCCCCGATGTTCCGGGTACCGCACGGCACTAGCTTCGTTCTCGGCAGCCGCTGCCGACCACCGCGTATCACTGAGAGGCTCCCCCAATGACTTCGACGCTGCACGACTTCGTGCTGAACCTGATCACCGACCCGCAGGCGCGGACGGTGTTCGAGCTGGACCCGGAGGCGGCCCTGTGCGCGGCCGGCCTGGGCGACATCACGCCGGCGGACGTGCAGGACGTCGTGCCGCTGGTGGTCGACTACGTGGCCGTGCCCGGCCTGGCCGGCCTGGCGCTGCCGACCGCGGCGGTGGAGGCGGAGGCGGGCGCCACCGTGTCCGCGACCGCGGTGGCGCAGCTGCAGTCGGTGACCGCGCACCTGTCGGCCGGCACGCACGCCTCCGGCGACCTGGGCAGCACCGCCGCCGCGGCCGGCCTGGCGATCGACCACAACGGCGTCGAGGTCGGCGTCGGCGCGCTCTCCGGCCTCGGCCTGGACGTGGCCGCGGACGCGACGGTGGAGGTGCCGCTGGAGCTCGGCGCGGAGAGCGACCTGTCCGCCACGCTGGACGCGGACGTGACCGGCGTGGTCACCTCGCCGGTCAACGAGGTCGCCGGCACGGTCTACGACGTGGCGGACACCGCGGGCCTCGGCTCCACGGTGACCGGCGTCGGCGGCACGGTCGGCGAGCTGGACGGCACGGTGGCCGGCCTCGGCGGCACCGTGTTCGGCACGGTCGGCCTGGGCCTGGACACCGTGGGCACCTCGCTGCACGGCGTGACCGGCACGGTCGGCGGCGTGACCACCGGCGTCACCGGCCTCACCGACGGCCTGACCGGGGGCACCGGCCTGGACCACACGCTCGACGGCGTCACCTCGACCGTCGACGGCCTGACCGGCACCGCCGCCGGCAGCGGCCTGCACGACGTCACCAGCACGGTCACCGGCACGGTGGGCAACACGCTCTCCGGTGGTGCCGAGCAGCACGGACCGGATCTGTCGGGCGTCACCGACATTCTGTTCTAATGAGCTTTTTTCAGCCGGGCTAGGATTGCCAGCCAGGTTGAAGAGGCTCGATCACCACGCCTGCCGCGCGGCCCCGGACTCCGGTGCCGCGCGGCAGGCGTGGGGGCGCGGAACAGCCGGTGAAAGGAGCGCGCATGGGCGGTCTCGGCTCAGTCGCGATGCCGATGTGGGTGGACGTCCTCGACGCGGCGGTGCAGGCGTGCCTGGTGCACGGCCGCACGGACCTCGCCGCGACGCTGCGGGCCCGGCGCGCCCAACTGCTCGACCCCGCGCTGTGGGTGGTGGTGCTCGGCGAGCCCGGCCAGGGCAAGAGCCAGCTCATCAACGCACTGATCAACGCGCCGGTCTGCCCGGTCGGTGACGCCGGCACGACCGGCACCCCGACCGTGGTCCGGCACGCGGAGCAGCCCGGCGCGCTGCTGGTGCGCAAGACCGCCCGGACCGCGCTCACCGTGGCCGAGGCGGCGCCGCACATCCGCGGCCGGGAGGCGCTGCGCGCGGAGATCGGCGTGCCGCGCGCGCTGCTGGCCGGCGGCATGACGCTGGTGGACACGCCGGCGAGCGCGGCCGTGCCGGGCAAGGACTGGCGCGCGCGGCTCGGCGGTCTCGGCGACCATCCGCCGGCCGACACCGTGGTGCTCGTGTCCGCCGCGACCGCGGAGCTGAGCGTCGCGGAGCTGGACCTGCTGCGCGAGGCGGCGTCGACCGTACCCAACGTGCTCGTCGCTCTGACCAAGACCGACCTGGCCGCGGACTGGCGCGCGGTCGCGGACCGCAACCGGCAGCGGCTCGCCGCGGCCGGGCTCTCCGCCGCGGTGATCCCGGTGTCCGCGGTGCTGCGCCTGCAGGCCGCCCGCACCGGCGACGCCGAGCTGAACGCGGAGTCCGGATTCCCGGAGCTGATCGGCCGGCTCAGCCGGGACGTGGCGGCCAAGAGCCAGGGGCTGGCCCGGACCGCGGCCGCACAGGCCACCCGCGCCGCGCTGGAGCAGGTCGCGACGCCGTTGCGGGCCCGGCTCACCTCCGGCTCCGCGCCGTCGCAGGCGATGGCCCGGCTCACCGAGGCGCAGCGCGCGCTGGACGACGTGCGCCGCCGGCAGGTCCGCTGGCAGAACACGCTCAACGACGACATCGCCGATCTGGTGTCCAACGTGGAGTACGACCTGCGCGACCGAACCCGGCAGATCCTGCGCAAGGTCGACGCCGCGTTCGAGACCGCGGACCCGCTGACCGCGTGGGACGAGTTCGCCGCGTGGCTGGACCGCGAGCTGAAGGAGGCCGCGGAGGCGAACTTCGGCTGGCTGATCGCGCAGTGCGAGTGGATCTCGCACCGGGTCGCGGCGCACTTCGGCGAGTACGGCCAGGACGCGCTGCCGACCTGGCGCATGCACGTGCCGGACGACCTGGACCGGCTGGTGCCGGACATCGAGCAGCCCGGCGTGGAGAAGTTCACCATCACGCAGAAGGCGCTGACCGGGCTGCGCGGCTCGTACGGCGGGATCCTGATGGTGGGCCTGGCGACCAGCCTCGCCGGCATGCCGCTGATCAACCCCGTCTCGGTCGGCGCGGGCGCGATCCTCGGCGGCAAGACCGTGCACGACGAGAGCAAGACGCTGCTCAAGCGCCGGCAGGCCGCCGCGCGCACCCGCACCCAGCGCTACGTCGACGACTTCTTCCTGCTGGTCAGCAAGGAGGGCAAGGACACGGTCCGGCAGGCGCACCGGCTGCTGCGCGATCACTTCCTGGACTTGACGGACCGCTTGCAGGACGCGATCGTGCACTCCGTGCGCACCGCGAAACTCGCCGCCGACGCGGACGTGGCCGAGACCGAGCGCCGCCAGCGGGAGATCGAGCTCAGCCTCCGCGAGCTGGCCGGCCTCTACCGCCAGGCCCAGCAACTCGGCGACATCGCACAGCCCCTACTCAAGATCGCATGAGCCTCGCCGGCACGGTCCAGGCCCTGCTCGACGACACGCTAGCCGCGTACCCCCGGGTCGTGACGCTGCGGCACCAGCGGCACCGGTGGACCGAGCCGCTGCGGGTCGCGGTCGCCGGCCGGGCCGGGGCCGGCAAGTCAACGCTGGTCAACGCGCTGGTCGGGGACCGGGTCGCGCCGGTCGCGGCGCCCGGCGACAATTGCACGGTCTGGTATCAGGACGGCTCCGGGCCGCGCGCGACCGCGTACCCGCGGGACGGTGAGCCCTTCGAGCTGCCGCTCACGGTCACGCCGGACGGGCCGCGCACCGGCCAGATCGACGGCGACCTGGTGATCCACTGGCCGAGCCGGGCGCTGCGCCAGATGACGCTGCTGGACACGCCCGCGGAGGGCGCGAGCCTGGACGACGCGGACGCGGTGCTGCACCTGACGCCGGCGGCCCGGCCCGCCGACCTGACGCCGCTGCGCGCGCCGCAGCAGAGCGCGGTCGCGCGGGCCACACCGATCGCGACCGTGCTGGTGCTGTCCCGGGCCGACGAGGTCAACGGCGGGCGTACGGACGCGTTCGTCACCGCGCGGCAGATCGCCCGCCGGCACGGCCGCGACCCGGCCGTGCGCGACGTCTGCCTGCGCGTGCACGCGCTCGGCGGGCTGGCCGCCGCCACCGCCCGCACGCTCACCGACGCGGACTTCGAGACGATCGCGCACCTGGCCGCGCTCCCCCGCACGGACACCGACGGCGCGCTGCTGAGCACGGACCGCTACCTGCGCGCGGGCCTGCCTCCGGATCTGCTGCACCGGCTCGGGCTGCCCGGCGTCCGGCTGGCGACCGTGCTGGTGCGTACCGGCCACGACACCCGGCTCACTCTCGCGGGTGAACTCGCGCGCCGCAGCGGCATCACGGAGCTGCGCGACACGATCAACCGTGGGCTGGTCGCGCGCACCGAGGCGCTGAAGGCCCGCGCCACGCTGCTGGCCATCGAGTCCGCGCTGGACGGGCAGTGGACGCCGCGCACGGACGCGCTGCGCGCCCGGCTCGGCCGAATCCTCGCCGAGGCGACCGAGTTCCGCGAGATGCGGCTGGTCGCGGCCCTGCCGGAGCTGCCGGTGCGGTTCACCGCCGAGCTGGAGGCGGAGGCGCACCGGCTGGCCGGCGGCGACGGCACCGACATCCCCTCCCGCCTCGGCCTGGACGAGCCGACCGGCGCGCCCGCCATGCGCCGCCGCTGCGACGAGGCGCTGCTGCGCTGGCAGGTGCTGGCCGAGGGCGGCACCGCCGACCGCCGCCAGCGCCGCGCCGCCGCGATCGTGGTGGAGAGCTGCGCCGCGATTCTCGACCGCCTCGGGGTGTGAGTTCATCCCCGCCCGGTACGGTTCTGCACCATGCGCATGGTCTGGACCGACGCACCCGAGGACGACTTCTATCCGGCCCGCGACCGCCTGGTCGACGCGTTCACTCGGTGGGCGCGCCGCGCGGGGCGGGACGTCGACCCGTTCATGGCCGAGGTCCTGATCGAGCAGCGCTGGAGCGTCGGCGACGGCCGGCTGTGCCGGTGGCAGCCGGACGACCTGCGGTACGCGCTGCTCGAGTACTTCCCGCGCGGCGTCACCACCCGGGAGTGGTCGGACACGATCCCCACGATGCACGCGTTCGTGGACTTCCTGTTCGACGCGGACCTGGCGGACGCGAAGTGCGCGGACGCGGACGTGCTGCACGCCGTGCTGAACGGGCTGGCCGCCGCGTTCGACGCCGCGATGGCGGACGAGACCCGGTACGGCCCGGCCAAGTTCTGGTCGATGCGCATGCTGGACGCCGGCATCAACCTCGACGACCAGGACGCGATGAGCGCGTTCATCGCGGACGTGCAGGCCGGCAAGGTCCCCTACGACCAGACCGTGCTGGACCGGGTTGTGGAGAACCAGCTGACCGAGGAGGACGAGACGCCGCCCGCGCTGCCGCCGATCGACCCGCCGACCGCGGGCGAGGTCGCCGACGCGGCCGCGGAGTCGATCGCGCTGACCCGGCTGCTGCGCTTCACCGAGTGGGTGGGCGAGGGCCGCGAGCTGACCCGCGGCGGCGCGCTCACGCCGGACGACGCGGCCGAGGTGAGCGCGCTGATCGACCCGGCGAGCGACGACGGGGCGTACGAGGCCGCGCTGGTCCTGGCGTGGGCGCGGGAGGCCCGGTTCGTCCGCGTGGTCAAGGGCCGGCTGGTGCCGGTCAAGGCCGCCGCGAAGCTGGTCACGGACCGCGTCGCCGCCGCCCACCGCGCGTTCGAGGCGTTCCACCTGATCGGCCGCGCCGTGTGCCCGCCCGACGACCGGGAGTCGATCGTGCCGTACCGCGCCGACGACTTCACGTTCGCGCTGCTGATGGCGATGTACCTGGCGCAGCGGCCGATCGAGTACGACGAACTGGAGGAGATCGTGGGCCACCTGGCCGATGACTTCGCCGGCGCCGGGCCCGGCCCGGAGGACGCGGCGGCCCGCGACGTGCAGCTCCTGCTCACCCAGCTGGACCTGCTCGGCGCGATCCGGCACGACCCGGCCCGCACGTCGCTGACGCCGTTCGGCACCGCGCTGTTCCAGCGGCACCTGCGCGGCATGGGCATCGACGTGCCCACCGTCGACGACGTGCTCGACGAGACCGCCGAGGTGGTGGTGGCACTGGCCGCGGACACGCCGACGATCGCCGGCCCGCTGCTCACCCGCTGGCGCGACCACCGCCCGGAGGCGGCGGTCGCGGAGCTGCGCGCGCTCGCCGCCCGCACGGACGACCCGGAGCACCGCGCGCTGGCCGAGACCTACGGCGGCCGTCGCCTCGCCTCCCGGCCGCACGCGGTCTCGGCCCGCCGCCCCAAGAAGCGCCGACGATAGTCACCCCGAGAGGATCGTGCGCGCCTCCGCGACCTGATCGGCGCGCATGTCCCGCCACCGGCCGAGCAGGCCCGGCGTCTCCGCGAGCACGTCCTCCTGCAGCTCGGCCATCCGCCGGTAGGCCCGGTCGAGGAAGTCGGTGTCCGCCTTGCAGCGCAGGTCGGCGCGCACGCCAGGGTCGGCGGCCGGATCGGGCCCGGACACCGGCAGCGCCGCGGGGTCGGCGGCGTCGATCCCCGCGCCCTTCATGCACTCGGCCCACTCGGCGCGCAGCCCGGCGTACTCCCCGTCGGTCTCCAGCCGGTCCAGCGACTCGCGTTCCGCGTCGAACAGTGCCACCCGGGCCTCCTGCAGCGGTACGCGGTTCGCGCCCGCGAGCCGCACCTCCGCCTCGGCCCGGCAGCCGGTCGTCGGGATGGTGATCTCAAGGCTCTCGCCGGTCACGCGCAACCGCGTGGCCTGATCGCCGTCGAGCGCCATCGCGAAGCCGGGCGCGGCCGGCGTGCTGGGCTCGGACAGCGCCGGTCCTCCGTCCCCGAGGTCGGCCGTCTCCTCGATGCCGAACGGCCGTGGTCCGAGCGCGTCACCTTCGGCGGTGGCGGCCGGGCCGGCGCGGTAGGTGTGCCCGGCCCTGGCCATGCACTCGGTCACCATCTGATCCTCGGCACGCCGCAACAGGGCCTGCTGGTCGGCGCGGTGATACAGCACCTCGTAGATCGGCGGCAAACTCCGCAGCTCGGCGAGTGTGAGATCCGCGCCCGGCAGCCGTCCCGCCGCGAGCAGCCACGCCGCCGCACCCACGCCGATCACCGCGGCGAACGCGGCTGCCGGCCTGATCCGGAGGCCGCGTTTCGTCGTGTCCACAGTTCGTCTTCCTCTCCGACGGGTCCGGCACCGGGGCCGGAACCGCACCCCGGTGCTTCTGCTACTCGGACGGGTGGTCAGCCCAGACAGTCGATCGAGGTCCGGCCACGGAGAAGGAGCGAGCTGGCCTCGTCGCCGTGCCCGGTGCCGTTGCCAGGTGTTCCGTCGGTCCACAGGCCCCGGGCCTGGGTGTTCGGGTTGAGGCAGAAGACCAGCGTGCTGACGCCCACGACCGGGTTGCTGCCGTAGAAGAAGTGACTCTCGTATCCCCCGCTGCTGCTGTTGGCCGCCGATCGGACGTTGTTGTCGACGACCGAGTCCGACTCGGCGCCGTTGCCGTTGTCGCGGTCGAAGTAGTCGTCGCTGAAGTCACGGTCCGTGTTGAAGTAGTTGTGCGACGCGCTGCTGAACGAGTCGAGGATGTACACGCAGTGGTATCCGCGCGGGCAGTTGCCGACCGCGGCCGCGGTCACCGCGGTCGTGCTGACGCCGGCGAAGCCGGCCTTGTCGGCACCCGCCGCCGAGGCCGGGGACGCCGCGGTGACGATCAGCCCGGTGACGAGCACGATCGCGGCCGCGACCGCCGCCATCCAGCGCGTCGTGGTCTCCCCCATGGATCTGGTCATGTCGACACCTCCGTGTCGGTTCGGCCGGCCGACGTGGCCGGTCCGCGTCCCACCGTGGGTCACGGCCGTCTCGGCGCGCCCCCTGTCGGGTATCGGCGGGAACCCGTGAAGCGGCCATGATCGATACCTAGGATTCGACCCATGTCAACGGGGGTCGAATTCCGGCTGCTCGGGCCCTTCGAGGTGCTCGCGGGCGGGGACGCCGTCCGGCTCGGCGGGCGGCGGCAGCGGCTGGTGCTGGCCACGCTGCTGTTGCACAACAACCACCCGGTGGCCGGCCGCGAGCTGGCCGCCGCGGTGTGGGGCGACGCGCCGCCCGCGACCGCACGGCGTCAGGTGCACATGGCCGTCTCCATGCTGCGGCGGGCGCTGGGCCGGGTGCCGTCCTGGGGCGAGTTGCGCACCGAGCCCGGCGGCTACCGGCTGTGCGTCCCGGACGAGCGGATCGACGCGGCGCGGTTCCGCGCCGCGGTGGCGGCCGGCCGGCGGCTGGTCCGGGACGGCGACCCCGCCGGAGCCGCGCAGGCGTTCCGCGCGGGTCTGGTGCTGTGGCGCGGCCCGGTCCTCGCCGACCTGGACGGCGCGGTGCGGGATCGGGCGGCCTGGCTGGAGGAGATGCGGCTGACGGCGCTGGAGGACTGCCTGGAGTACGAGGTGGCGGGCGGCGCGTCCGCGTCCGTGGTGGAGGAGCTGTCCGCGCTGGTCGACCGGCATCCGCTCCGCGAACGGCTGGTCGCGTCGCTGATGCTGGCGCTGAGCCGGCACGGCCGGCAGAGCGAGGCGATCGCGGTGTACCGCCGGACCGCCGACGTGCTCGCGGACGAGCTGGGCGTCGACCCGTCGTCCGCGCTGGCGGAACGCTTCACCGAGATCCTGCGCACGGCGCCGGCCGCCCCGCCGCCGGGCGATGCGCCCGTGGTCGTGGACTGGCAGCCGGTACGGCCTCGTCAGCTCCCCATGCCCCGGTCCGGGTTGGTGGGGCGCACCGCCGAGTCCGCGGTGCTGGACACGCTGCGGCAGCCGGATGACGACGGCCCGCGGCTGGTCGTGGTGCAGGGCACGGCCGGCGTCGGCAAGACCGCGCTGGCGCTGCACTGGGCGCACCGGGTGGCCGCGCACTTCCCGGACGGCCAGCTCTACCTCGATCTGCGCGGCTTCGACGCCTCCGGCGCGCCGGTCGCCCCCGAGGAGGCGTTGCGGCAGTTGGTCGAGGCGCTGGGCGTACCGCCGGAGCGGGTGCCCGCCGGGGTGCCGGCGCGGGCCGCGCTGTTCCGCAGCGTGCTGGCGGACCGCCGGGCGCTGCTGGTGCTGGACAACGCGCGCGACGCGGAGCAGGTGCGCCCGCTGCTGCCGGGCGCGCCGGGCTGCCGGACCGTGGTCACCAGCCGGGCCGAGCTGACCTCGCTCGCCGTCACGGACGACGCCCGCCTGCTGCTGCT
Organism: Catenuloplanes atrovinosus; assembly: GCF_031458235.1. Lineage (NCBI taxonomy): Bacteria > Bacillati > Actinomycetota > Actinomycetes > Micromonosporales > Micromonosporaceae > Catenuloplanes > Catenuloplanes atrovinosus. The sequence continues at coordinate 6,568,595 of NZ_JAVDYB010000001.1, forward strand.
CGGCCTGCTGCCCGAGGACGCCGCGTTCGCGCTGCTGGCGGCCCGGCTCGGCGAGGAGCGGGTGCGGCGGGACGAACCGGCGGCCCGGGAGATCGTCCGACGGTGCGCCGGGCTGCCGCTGGCCCTGACGGTGATCGCGGCGCGGGCCGCGGCGCGGGCGTCGTTCCCGCTGCGCACGCTGGCCGACGACCTGGCCGCGGACACCCCGCTGGACGTGCTGGCCGGTGGCGCGCCGGCCGCGGACGCCCGGGCCGCGATCTCCTGGTCGTACCGGACGCTGGGGGTGCGGGCCGCGCTGCTGTTCCGCCTGATCGGGGTGCACGGCGGGCCGGACCTGAGCGTGGCCGCCGCGGCCGGGCTGCTCGGCCTGCCGGTCGCGGCCGCGCGGGACACCGTCCGCGAGCTGACCACCGCGCATCTGGCGGTCGAGCACGCGCCGGGCCGGTTCGCGCTGCACGACCTGCTGCGCGCGTACGCGGTGGAGCTGGGCCGGGACCGGGCCACGGACGCCGCACCGGCCCTGCGCCGGCTGATCGACCACTACCTGCACAGCGCGTACGCCGCGGTCCGGATGTTCACGCCCCGGCTCGCCCGGGTCGAGCTGCCGGAGCCGGCCCCGGACACGGTGGTGGAGCGCCCGGCCGACAGCACGGCGGCGTACCGGTGGTGCGACCTGGAATATCCGAACCTCGTCGAAACGGTACGGACCACCGGCGCGCACGGGCTGCACACCCACCGCTGGCAGCTCGTCTGCGCGCTCGGCGGCTTCCTGGACCGGCGCGGGTGGCGGGACGACGCGGTCCGGCTGCACGAGTCGGAGCTCGACCGGGCCCGCGCGTCCGGTGACGTCCGCGCGCAGCGGCACCTGCATCACGCGCTGGGCGTGCTGCAGAAGCGTCACCGGCTGCTGCGGTCCGCCGACCGGCACCTCGCCGCCGCGCTGGAGCTGTGCCGCCGGTCCGGCGACGAGGGCGGGGTCGCGGACGTGCTGACGGACACGGCCGTGCTGCGCGTCCACGAGGGACGCGACGGCGACGCGGTCGCGCTGGCGGAGACCGCGCTCGGCTACTACCGGCAGCACGACGAGCCGGCCAACGAGGCGATCGCGCTCAACGTCCTGGGGTGGAGCACCGCGCAGCTCGGCGATCACCTGCGCGGCATGCTGTACCGCACGGCCGCGCTGAACCTCCAGCCGCCGGGCTCCTGACCCACCGCCGTCAGGGCACCGCGTAGGTCACGCCGGTCAGCCGCTCCGACTCGCCCCAGAGCCGGCGCTGCGCCTCGGTGTCGTGGGACCGGGGCGAGGACGCGACCCGCACCGGGTGACCGACGAACTGGTGGCGCCCACCCGGCCCGAAGAGGTCGCCGCCGCGCGCGTCCGGGTCGGTGGCGGCCCGCAGGATCGCCAGCGCACCGACCTCCGCGCTCTGCAGCAGCCACCAGGTGAGCAGGCGCAGCCGCGGGCTGGCCACGGCGCGGGACAGCGGGTCGAGGTCGCGCGGGAACTCGGTGCGGGCATTGCCCGGGTGGGCGGCCGTGGCGATGGTCGGCGCACCCGCCGCGTCCAGGCGCCGCTGCAGCTCGTAGGTGAACATGAGATTGGCCAGTTTGGACTGGAAATACGCGGCGCGGTTGGCGCCGGTGTGCGTCCAGCCGGACGCGTGGTGCAGGTCGTCGAAGTTGATCACGCCGGTGCCGTACCGGTGGCCGAGGCTGGTCACCGTGACCACGCGCGAGCCCGGCACGGTCAGCAGCCGGTCCAGCACCAGGCCGGTGAACGCGAACGGGCCCAGGTGGTTCGTCGCGAGCGTGCGCTCGTGCCCGTCCTCGGTGGTCGACCGGTGCCGGAACAGCGCGCCGGCGTTGTTGATCAGCAGGTCGACCGGGCCGGGTAGCCGCCGCGCCGCTTCCCGTACCGACGCCTGCGACGCCAGGTCCAGGTGCAGGGTCTCGACGGCGGCGCCCGGGACCGCGGCCCTGATCCGGCCGGCCGCGGCGGTGGCCCGGCCGGGGTCGCGGCAGGCCAGCACGACGGTGGCGCCACGGGCGGCGAGCACCCGGGCGGTCACGAAGCCGAGGCCGGTGTTGCCGCCGGTGATCACGGCGGTGCGGCCGTGCTGGTCGGGGACGTGCGCTGCTGTCCATCGTGGTGACATCGCGACCTCCTGACGATATCCGGTACGATCATCCCGGTTATTCGCAATATACGGGACGTCCATCCCGTTTAGCAATGGAGGCCTGTGTGCCGAGAGAGCTGCGCGCCGACGCGCGCCGCAACCGCGCCCGGGTGCTGGAGGTGGCCGGCGAGGTCTTCGCCACCGAGGGCCTGACCGTGCCGGTGCACGAGATCGCGCGCCGGGCCGGCGTCGGCACCGGCACCGTGAGCCGCCACTTCCCCACCAAGGAGGCGCTGATCGCGGCGATCCTGCTGGAACGCATGGGGCAACTCCTGGCCGAGCCCGACGAACCGGCCGGCGACTCCGGCGAGCGGTTCTTCCGGTTCTTCGGCACGCTCATCCGCGCCGGCGCCGCGAACCGCGGGCTGGCCGAGGCACTCGCCGGCACCGGGTACGACCTGGACGCCGCCGCGGCGGAGGCCGGCTACGACCTGTCCGGCCACCTCCGCACACTGCTCGCGGACGCCCAGCGGGCCGGGGCGGTGCGCGCCGACATCGAGTTCGCCGACCTCAAGGCGCTGATGGTGGGGTGCCAGTCGCACCCGGCCGCGGCCACCGATCCGGCCGCGCTCGACCGCATCATCGACGTCGCCACCACCGGGCTGCGAGCCGCCGGGAAATCTGCGTGAACTGCTTGGCACTCGCCCTCGGGGAGTGCTAAAAAAATATCTGTAGCCGCTGCCCAGAGCAGCGAGCTCCTCGGCAGAATTGGTTGTGAGCCGAGCGCCACACGCCTCGCCGGAAGGCCCGGCGGGCAGCCTCGAGGAGGTGGGTCCCGTGGTGCTGACTTTCGATCCTTTTCGCGAGTTCGACCGCCTGGCCGGTCAGATGTTCGGCGCCCCCGGCGTCGGCGGCGCCGCCACCATGGCGATGCCGATGGACCTGTACCGCTCCGGTGACCACTTCGTCCTGCACTGCGACCTGGCCGGCGTCGACCCCGGCTCCGTGCAGGTGGACGTGGACGGGCGCGTGCTGAGCATCCGCGCCGAGCGCTCCGCGCGCACCGACGCGGACGTGCAGTGGCTGCGCCGCGAGCGGGCCACCGGCACCTTCGAGCGCCGCCTCACGCTGGGCGACGGGCTCGATCTCGACAACGTGGCCGCCACCTGGCAGGACGGCGTGCTGACGCTCACCATCCCGGTGGCCGAGGCGGCCAAGCCGCGCCGCATCCAGATCGCCACCGGCGGCCGGACCAGCCCGGTGATCGAGGGCTCGTCCACCGAGACCACCGCGATCGCCCGTTCCTGACCACACCCTCACGTCGCAGAAGGCCCGCGGTTCGCGGGCCTTCGCGCTGTCAGCGCACCAGCGCGGTCACGGTCGCGGCGACGAGCGCGATCACGGTGACGATGACGACGCCCTTGGCGAACCCGGCGGCGTGAAAGCGCCAGTCCCGGCACTCCGGCATGTCCTCCGTGCCGGGCAGCACGACCAGCGCGGGCCGCCACGCGACGAACACCAGCCAGTCCAGCACCACCAGGTCGTACGCGTTCCAGGTCAGCAGCGCGATCTCCGCGGCGGCGAACGCGGTGCCGAACGTGCGCGCGTCCACCGCGGCCATCAGCGCGGCCAGCGTCGCCGTGATGGTCACCGCGATCAGCGCACCGGCGACCGCGGTGACCCGCCGCCCTCGCGCGCTCTTCGGCCCGTACCGCCGGCGGATCGGCGCGGGATGGCCGTGCACGCCGAAGTCCCGGGCGACCACGCCGCCGAGCAGCAGGATCAGCGTGAACACCCCGCTGAGGATCAGCCCGGCCGCGATCGACGGCCCCACGACTCTCATGGCGCACCTCCTCGCGCCGCGCCCTCCCGAATCCAGCCGCATGAGATAGAAGTTCGCGGATATTGACGGCCACCGGATTATCCGTAAACTCTCTTAACAGAGAGCGCTCTCACACACCCCCCACCCTCGGAGGTACGCGATGACACGCAGAATGGGTGCGCTCCTGAGCCTGATCCTCGGCGGCGGCCTGCTCGTCACCCCGCCCACGCCGGCGTCGGCCGCCGGCCCCGACCTCGCCCCCGGACAGATCGAGGCCATGCAGCGCGACCTGGGGCTCACCGGCGCGGAACTGGCCGAGCGCCTGATCACCGAGGCCGTGGCCCCGCCGATCGAGCGCCGGCTGGAGAGCACACTGGGCAGCGCCTACGCCGGCACCTGGATCGCGGCGGACGGCCGTACCGTGATGGCCGGCATCACCGACCCGGCACGGGCGGCGACGGTTCGCGCGGCCGGCGCCACCCCCAAGGTCGTCGGCCGCAGCCTGACCACGCTCAACGGACTCGCCGCCACGCTCGACCGCCGCGCCGCCTCCGCCGGGAACCGCGTCCACTCCTGGTACGTCGACCCGGTCACCAACACCGTCACCGTCCAGGCCGCGGACCCGGCGGCGGCCACCGCGTTCGCCCGCGGCGCCGGCCTGCCGCCCGACGCGGTCACGGCACGCGCGGCGGAGGCGTACCGGCCGGTCTACGACATCCGCGGCGGCGACCAGTACGTGATCAACAACAGCGTGCTGTGCTCGGTCGGCTTCGCGGTCGCCGGCGGCTTCGTCACCGCCGGGCACTGCGGCGGCGTCGGCGCCACCACCAGCGGCAGCGGCGTCGCCCAGGGCACCTTCCGCGGCTCCTCGTTCCCCGGCGACGACCTCGCCTGGGTGCAGACGAACGGCAACTGGGTGCCCCAGCCCTGGGTGAACAACTACGGCGGCGGCGTCGCCACGGTCGCCGGCTCCACCGAGGCCGCGGTCGGCGCGTCCGTCTGCCGATCCGGCCGCACCACCGGCTGGCGCTGCGGCACCATCACCGCCAAGAACGTCACCGTCAACTACAGCGGGCAGATCGTCAACGGCCTGGTCTCCAGCAGCGCCTGCGCCCAGCCCGGCGACTCCGGCGGCTCGTTCCTCTCCGGCAACCAAGCCCAGGGCGTCACCTCCGGCGCCGGCGGCGACTGCGCCTCCGGCGGCACCACGGTCTACCAGCCGGTCAACGAGATCCTGTCCCGCTACGGCCTGTCCCTGACCACCACCGGCGGCAGCGGTTCGGGCAGCCGGCTCATCGGCCTGGCGAACAAGTGCATCGACGTCCCCAACTCCAACGGCGTCGACGGCCAGTACCTGCAGCTCTGGACGTGCAACGGCACCGCCGCCCAGAACTGGACCTGGCCCGGCGACGGCACGGTCCGCGCGCTCGGCCTGTGCATGGACGTGGCGTGGGGTTCCACCGCGAACGGCGCCGTCATCCAGCTCGCCACCTGCAGCGGCAACCCGGCCCAGCAGTTCGTCCTCAGCGCCGCCGGCGACCTGGTCAACCCCCAGGCCAACAGGTGCGTCGACGTCGTCGACTGGAACACCGCCGACGGCGCCCGCCTCGTCCTCTTCGACTGCCACGGCGGCGCCAACCAGAAGTGGCGCCGCGGCTGACCGGCCGCACCGGGCGCCGGTCCTCGGACCGGCGCCCTCTCACCGTCGGCCGAACGCCCGCCCGCGGACCCGTCCCCGCGACCGCGGCCGGCATGGTCGATGGATTCGGCGGAGGCGATCGACGGGGCTACGCTGTGCCGCGCGGTCATCGCAAGATCAGCAGGTCTGCCCACAGTCGACAGACATGCACACCGGCGGCGGTCGCGCCGCATCCGCCGCCGTACCAAGGAGATTGCCATGCCGGACGCCGACCGTGCGACCGTCATCCGCGCCATCGAGGCCATGGAGAAGCACACCGCGACCGTCCCGGGATATCGGCGGGCGCATCCGCGCGGCGTGCTCTTCCACGCCACGTTCACCCCGGCGCCGGACATCGCGACGCTGACCACCGCGGCGCACCTGGCCGGGCCGCCGGTCACCGCGCTGGTCCGGCTGTCCACCGCACCGGGCAACCCGCACGCGCCGGAACGCAAGCCGGACGGCCGCGGCACGACGCTCGGCCTGGGCATCCGGTTCGACCTGCCGGCCGGCGGGCACGCCACCTGGGCCGCGGCCAGCATCCCCGCGTTCCCGGCCCGGACCCCGAAGGAGTTCATCCAGGTCACGAAGCTGCAGAACCCGGCGACCGGCAAGCCGAGCCCGTTGATCCTGGCGCACGTCGCCACCCACCGGCACATCCTGCCGGGAATCAGGGCGATCGCCGGCATGCCGGTCCAGGCCAGCTTCGCGACCACCCGCTACAACGGGCTCCACGCGTACTTCCTGGTCGCCCCGGACGGGACGCGGCGGGCGTTCCGCTACAGCTGGCTGCCGGACGCGGGCGAGGCCACGCTGACCGACGAGGACCAGCGCCCGCCCCACTACCTGATCGACGAGATCCTGCAGCGCGGGCCGGCGTCCTGGTCCCTCGTGTTCACCCTGGCGGACCCCGGAGACCCCACCGACGACGTGACCGCCCAGTGGCCGGACTCCCGCGAGACGGTCACGGCCGGCACGCTCCGCCTCGGCTCCGCGGTCGAGGACCAGGCCGCGCTCGACGCGACCGTCTTCGACCCCACCGGCGTCGTCCCCGGTATCGAGCTGTCCGACGACCCGATCCTGCACTTCCGATCCCAGGTGTACGGCGAGTCCTTCACCCGCCGTACACGGGAGGAACGCCCCCGCGCGTGACCGTGTCTTCGTCGTCGGTCCGCCGGGTGGGCCGGATCTGCGCGGGTCAGGGACCGCAGGAGCCCTCCGGAAGCCGATTTCCCGGGGGCGCCGGATGGGAAGACTCCCGGCACCTTCTGGTGGATGTCCGCGGATCTCACATCCCGCGCTCCGGCTCCGCCTCGAGGTGAGCACCGGACTGGTTCGAGACGGGCCGCCGCCGGACAACACGCCGGCGTCCTCATCTGGCCGTGGCCGGCCGCCCAGGAGACACCCACGGGGCGCGGGCGTCACGTCATGGTCGGCGACAGGCCGCACGAGGCTCATCGTTGGTGAGGACGATCTTGCCGGTGTGGGAGCTGGATTCCATGAGGTGGTGGGCCTCCGCGGCGGCGCGGAGCGGGAGGACACGGTCGATCACCGGGCGGATGGTGCCGGCGGCGACGAGGGGCCAGATCTGGTCGGTGACGTGCCGGACGATGCGGGCCTTGTCGCGGCGGGGGCGGTGACGCAAACCGGTGGCGGTGATCGAGGCCTGCTTCGCGAAGAGGGTGGTGAAGTCGAGCGTCGCGGACAGGGAGCCCTGGAAGCCGATCGTCATGATGCGCCCGCGGGGTGCGAGCGCGGCCAGATTGCGGGCCAGGTAGTCGGCGCCGACGATGTCCAGCACCACGTCCGCGCCCCGGCCGCCGGTGTGGGCGAGGGTGGCGACGGCGAAGTCATCGGTGGTGTAGTCGACGACCACGTCGGCACCGAGGGCGCGGACCCGGTCGTGCTTGGCGGCGCGAGCGGTGGCGATGACGGTGGCGCCGAGGGCCCGCCCGAGTTGCACCGCGAACGTGCCGATCCCGCTGCCCCCGCCGTGCACGAGCAGGGTGCCGCCGTCGCGGAGCCCGCCGAGGTCGACCAGGTTGGACCAGACCGTGCAGGCCGCCTCGGGCAGGGACGCCGCCTCCGGCAAGGACAATCCCGCGGGTACGGGCAGTAGCTGGCCGACCGGCACGACCACCTTCTCCGCGTACCCGCCACCGCCGAGCAGCGCGCAGACCCGCTCACCCAGGTGGTGCTCGAGCACCCCGGGCCCGACGGCGGTGACGACGCCGGCGCACTCCAGACCCGGGTACTCCGGTTCACCGGGCGGCGGCGGGTAGAAGCCGAGGCGCTGGCCGATGTCGGCCCGGTTCACGGCGGTCGCGGCGACGTCGACGAGGACCTCACCCGGACCGGGTACGGGATCGGGGACGTCCGACCAGACGAGCGCGTTGTTCTGGATCGTGATGGCGTGCATGGATACAGCGTGTGCCGGGCGGGGTGGCGCGGGCGTACCGTGGCGTCCAGCGTTCGTGTCCGATCGTCCACATCCGCGCGGGGGGCGTCATGTACGGCCGGTTCGTCGCCCGGGGGCCGTGGGCGTTCTCCGTCCCCACCGGGTCCTCGATCTGGATCATGCGGGTGGCCGAGGGGCGGGTAATGGTCACCACGCGCAGCGACGGGCGTACGGTCGGCGCGGTGTCCGGCGATTACCTGGTCATCCCGGACGGTGACGAGGTGGTGGTGGCCGACCGGCCGGTCGTCGCGGGAGACGCCTGCCCGGCGAGGAGGACTCCGGTGGTGCGCGGACTGGCGCGGCACGGCCAGGCCGGGCCGCGCACCGATCTGCAAGCCATGGCGTTCGGGGCCGCGGGCAGCCCGGTGCGGTCCGGACCGCTGCCGGCGGTGCTGCGGCTGGAGACGGACACGGAGACGGCCGCCGCACTCGACGCCACCTTCGGGCTGCTGGAGCACGAGCGGGCCCGCGGCGAAACCGATGCGGACCTGGTCACCGCACGGCTCGCCGAGGTGCTGATGACGCACACGCTCCGCGCGCTCACCGCCACCCTCAAGACCGGCACCGGCACCTCGCCGCGACTGTTCGGCGATCCCCGGCTGGCCCGCGCGGCCCGCGCCATGCGGGACGACCTTGCGTACCCGTGGACGGTGGCGGCACTGGCCCGGGAGGCGCACATGTCCCGTGCCGCATTCGCGGCGGCGTTCCGCCAGGCGGCCGGGGAGAGCCCGCTCGCCCTGCTGCGCCGCTGGCGGCTGTGCGAGGCCAAGCGCCTGCTCCGGGAAACCCCGCTGAGCCTGAACGAGATCGCACTGCGAGTCGGCTACGAGTCCGCCCCGGCGCTGAGCCGCGCCTTCACCCGGCAGGAGCGAATCGCCCCCGGCCGCTGGCGCCAAATCCGCTCCGGCGCGTAACCCGTCATGCGTTCACGGAGCTGAAGGTGCAATACCGGCCTGGGACAGCCGCGGCGGTCACCGCATCCACGAACCCACCCCGATCCTTGTCAATTGCTTGGCCACAATTTATTGACACTGGTTCAGCGCAATGCCAAGTCGGGTGAGGGTGGCCCTAGTACGGCAGCCGCCTTTCGGGATCTACGCCGAGGCGTTTCGCCTGGGCGGCAGACGTCACGGTCATTTACTAGGGCTGTACCGATGTCGGAGGAGGTGTGGTCAGACTTTGGACGCACGGGCGCAGTAGGTCGATGATTCGTTCGGGTGAGGCGTCCGCGAGGTGCGTGAGGCGTAGCAGGTATCGCTCGGCTATCACGCCGTGGATGATCGCGCTGAGCAGACTTGCGCGCAAATCGGCGTCAGGCGTCGGTATCGCCTCGGTGAGCCGGTTGAGCTGGGATTCACCGGCGGCCCGGTAGCGATCAGCGGCGTCGGCGTTGGTGAGCATCGAGCGCAGTACCGCCAGGGAGGCCGCCGGCTCGCCGGTCAGGCGCCGACCCAGCGAGGTGAGTAAGGCCTCGGCCACCTCGCCTGGAGTGCCGGCGGGCAACTCATCGGCGGGCACCTCGACGGCCCGGGCGAAGAGCAAGTCCTTGCTGCCGAAGTAGTGCATGACCAGCCCGGGATCGACACCGGCAGCCGACGCCACGGCCCGGATTGTGGTCCGGTCGTAGCCGAGCTCGGCAAAGATGTGACGGGCTGCGGCGAGGATGCGCTCCTCGCTCTGGCGGCGCTGCTGCGCCCTGGTGGGCCGGGGGCTCGATGCGGTCACGGGTTCATTCTACGGCTGTTGACCGACGGCTTTATACGTTCTACGCTCGTTCAATCAACAAGCGTTGAGCGAAGGGGACGGCCGTGGCCGCCACATCACGCGAAGTCGTCGAGCAGATCTTGCACGCGAGCCGCGAGCAGGACACCGAGACGTTCGTCAACCTGTTCGCGGCGGACGGCTATATCGAGTGGCCGTACCGGCCAGCGGGCATCCCGGCCCGTGTCGAAGGCCGCGACCAGATCCGCGAGTTCCTGACCGCGCAAGCCAACGGCCTCGTCACGTTCGACGAGTACCGCAACACGGTGATTCACGAGACCACCGACCCGGAGGTGGTGATCGTCGAGTACGAGGCTCACGGCACCGTGATCCCCACGGGCGCTCCTTTGCACCAGACGATCATTGCCGTTTTGCTGATCAGGAACGGCCTGGTCGTCGCATACCGTGACTACCTCAACCCTCTGGTATTGGCCGAAACCCTGGCCAGCGTCGGCAACGTTTAACGGCAGCCTTCGTTCGGGTTCTTGGACTGGCCCGTTGGACGCAAGGCGACCACCGCGTGATCGTCCGCATGTTGTGGACAAACATTCGAGTCTTGCGATTGCCGCTGGTCACAGCGGAGATGTTGCCGGCTGGCAGCAGGTTCTGGATCAGGTGCTGGGCGCGTTCGCGGGTCGTTTCGCTCGGGTGGAAACACGTCGCGCGGCGGCCGGGTTCGTGACCGGTCTGCTGGCCGATACTGAAGCGACTATTGACAGGTTGGTCGCCTGTTCCGCGGCGGTCGACGGGCGCCGGTCGATGGACAGCATGCAGCGAACGGAGTGCTGGCCATCGCGCCCTGTCGACGGCGCCAGCGGCCCGGCTTCGGGCCACCTCGACGACCACTCGAGATCGAATGCCGGTAAACGGCCGGCCGCCCTAAGCTCTCCGCGTCGATATCGCGGAACACGCCAGCCGCTTCGCCGAAGCCGGGCCGACCGGCCGCCTCTTCGTCGGCCCGCAGGGCGGCATCCCACGATGCCGCAACTTCGATCGCGCCGCCCGCACATCGGCCGGCATCCCGGCTGACCTTTACCTACACCGCGTCCGGGCGCCACTTGCCGGGAAAATCATACGGCGTGCTCGGGCGCTCGCGGCGAATCTCAACCTCATGGTGACCGAAGCCCGCGAATGGCAAAGGCGCCATCCGGCGCACGCAAAAAGGCCCGGACTATTCGCCCGGGCCTTTTACAAGGGTGGAGCCGAGGGGACTCGAACCCCTGACCCCCACACTGCCAGTGTGGTGCGCTACCAGCTGCGCCACGGCCCCTTGCTTCACCGCATCCCGGGCTCACCCGGGCACGGCAGCAATATTACACACCCCGACGGCCACCACGGTGGAGGGGGTCAGTTGAGGGCGGCGTCCGGGGGGAAGTGGGCGACGGCGGCCATGATGCCGCCCTGTCGCTTCAGCACCATGGCCCACAGGTCGTCGGGGCGGGAGACGAAGGCGTCGCCGGGGAGGGCGTCGAAGACGAACCAGGAGCCGGAGGAGACCTCCTCCTCGAGCTGACCGGGTGACCAGCCGGAGTAGCCGGCGAAGACGCGCAGGCCCGCGAGGTTGTCGCCGAGGGACTCGGGGTCGGCGGAGAGGTCGACGGTGCCGACGCCGCCGGAGACCGGGTGGAAGCCGGTGGGGCGCTTGACGGAGGGGCGGGTGCGGGCCAGGCAGATCGCGGACTCGGGCGCGACCGGGCCGCCCTCGAAGAGCACGGCGGGGTCGCCGGCGAGGCTGCCCCACTTGCCCAGGACCTCGGCGACCGGGACCTCGGTGGCGCGGTTCAGCACGACGCCCAGGGCGCCGCCGGTTTCGTGGGCGACGAGCAGCACGACCGTACGGTCGAAGTTCGGGTCCTTCAATGATGGGGTCGCGACCAGGAGCCGGCCGGTCAACGACTCCATGGACCGACCTCCGATGCGCTGACCTTCAGGATGCACGCGACCTCCGTTCCCCCGCGCCGGGCACGGCAAAAGGCCCGAACACGGTCCTGCGCGCAGTCAACGCCATGCCTCGCACGATAGCTTGCACCACAGCCCGCCGATAAGGTCTGTACGTGAGTGAGCGCAACGATTACCCGACAGAGCCGGACGCGCCGCACGCCGATGTGGCGGTGATCGGCGGGTCAGGTCTCTACGCCCTGCTGGACGACGCGCGCGAGCACGTGGTGAACACGCCGTACGGGCTGCCCTCCGACCCGATCACGATCGCACGGATCGGCGACCGGAGCGTGGCCTTCCTGCCCAGACACGGCAAGGATCACCGCTATCCGCCACACAAGATCCCGTATCGGGCGAATCTCTGGGCGCTGCGCTCGATCGGCGTGCGGCAGATCCTGGCCCCGTGCGCGGTCGGCGGTCTGCGCCCGGAGCTGGGCCCGGGCACGTTCGTGGTGCCGGATCAGCTGATCGACCGCACCAGTGGCCGGGCGCAGACGTTCTACGACCAGGGCGCGGTGCACGTCTCGTTCGCCGATCCGTACTGCCCGGCCGGCCGCGCGCTGGTGCTGGCCGAGGCCGAGGGACAGCAGCTCAGCCCGGTCGGCGACGGCACCATGGTGGTCGTCGAGGGTCCGCGCTTCTCGACCCGCGCGGAGTCCCGCTGGTTCACCGCGATCGGCGGCACGGTGGTCAACATGACCGGCCACCCCGAGGCCGTCCTGGCCCGCGAGCTGGAGCTCTGTTACACCTCGATCGCGCTGGTCACGGATCTGGACGCGGGCGTCGAGTCCGGCGAGGGCGTCACCATGGAGGAGGTCTTCCGCGTCTTCCGGGAGAACACCGACCGCCTCCGCACGCTCCTGCTCACCGTGCTCCCACAGCTTCCGGAGCACCGCGACTGCCCCTGCGCCACCGCGCTCTCCGGCATCACGCTGCCGTTTGAACTGCCCTGAAAACCCCTGAAGGACCAGCTTTTCCCGCTTCCGGCGTGGCCGGGGTCCGCATGCTCCCGCGGGCACCGGTCGTCGCTGGCGCTCCTCCCTGCCGGTCCCGCGTCGCAGGAGCGGGCGGTCACCCCATCGGGCGGAACCGGGGCGGCGGGCGGCTCGTCATACCCCTCATGCGTCGTTTGCCGTACCTGGGAATGCTCCTGGTCCTTCCGGTTGCCGCCTGTGCCGCGCCGGGTGAGTCGCCGTCCGCCGGAGCGCCGTCCGCCGGGGCGCCGCCGGCGTTCACCTCCCGCGCGGAAGCCGTCGCGGCGGCCTGGCCCGCGGTCGAGGCGGCCACGCCCGCGTGGACGACCGGGTTCGTACCGTTGCAGGGTCTGTTGATCGCCCCGGCGGGGCTGAGCGTCGAGCAGCGGCAGGCGTTCGACGCGGGGTGGTTCACGCTGACCGGCACACTGCCGTCCGACACGCCGTCCGGCCAGGTCACCTACGCCTCCGCCGTGGAGCGGACGCCACTGATCAGCGCGGCCGAGGCGTACCGGCTGATCGATCAGGGCGATCCGCCGCCGTGCGAGCCGGCCGGCGGGAAGCGGTCCCCCGGCCCGGCCTCCGGTGGCGGGGTCTCCGGCGTCGCACCGGGTTCGACGGGCGGTGCCACGGGTTCGACGGGCGGTGCCACGGGACCGGACGGCGGGTCGAGCGACGGCGGGCGGGAACCGGCCGCGCCGGGCCCGGATTCGCCGGTCAGCGCGGCGGACAGCGGGTGCGCGAAACTGCCGGTCACCGGCGCCACGCTCGGCACCGTGCCGCTGCGCACCAGCCGCGGCGACGCCACCGTGCCGGCCTGGCTGTTCACGGTCGGCGGCGTGCCGGGACCGGTCGCGCGCGTCGCGGTCGCGGCGGGCGACACCGCACCGGTGCCGTCGCCGTCGCTGGCGCCGCCGGAGGCCGGGAACGCCGCGAACCTCAAGGGCGCGCAGAGCCTGGTGCGGGTGGCGGGAACCACGATCGACTACCGGCTCGGCGTCGGGGCGTGCGACGAGCAGATCACGCCGCTGGCGTACGAGACGGACGAGGTGATCGTGCTCGGCGGCACCGCCACACGAAGCGCGGAGATGTGCACCGAGCAGTTGGTCCTGCAGCCGGTCACGGTCACGCTGGCCGCCCCGGCCGGCGATCGTCTGGTGCTCGACGCGCAGACCGGCCAGCCGGTGATCCTCACGCCCTGAGTCGTCAGTCGGAGCCGCCGAGGTCGGTGTGGTACGCCTCCAGCACCAGGTCCGCGCCGCGCTGACGGTGGGCGAAGATCTGGTGGACGAGCAGCCGCGCCCACGCCTGGATCTCCTCGGTGCCGGGCCGGCCCTCGTCCACGTGCTCCTGGAGCGCGCGGATCCGGTCGAGCACGTCCGTGTGCTCGCGGACCAGGCCGGAGACGCCGAGGGCGAGCCGCGGCGCGCTGTCGACCAGCGCGGCGTAGTGGCCGGCCGGGCCCTCGGTGGCGCGCATGTGCTCGTCGAACGCGCCGCGCAGGCCGCGCAGCCGGGACGCGACGCGCTCCCGCCAGGCCAGGCCGTCGTGCACGGGGTCGGCGATCGCGCGCGCCAGCTCGTGCGTGCCGCTGAGCAGCGGGTGCCAGCCCGTCGTCGTCTGCTTGCCGAAACCAGTCACCATGGCCCGCACCCCCTGGTCGGTCACGCATCAGCCCATGACTCGATGGTGCGCGTACCGGCGAAGGCCTGTCCAGGACCAATCACCCGGCCGGCGGGACCATGCGGGCACACCGGTCCCAGCGGTCCCACCGGCCACAGCGGTCAGGCCGCGTCGCGCATCCGGGGCGTGGCCAGCCGGCGGAACCGGCTGGCGTGGAAGACCAGCGGCGCCACGTCCGGGTCGGCCCGGAGCGTGTGGACGCGCAGCAGCACGATGTCGTGGTCGCCGGCGGGCACCTGCCGCTCGATCGTGCAGTCCAGCCACGCGGTGGCGCCGACCAGGAAGACCGCGCCGGCCGGGCCGGTCTCCCAGGTGACGCCCGCGAACCGGTCGCCGGTCCGGGACGCTATCTGCCGGGCGAGCCCGTCGTGGCCCTCACCGAGCACGCTGACGCCGACCCGCTCCAGGTCGCGCAGCTTGGGCCAGGTGGTGGAGGTGTGCTGCACGCACACGGAGACCAGCGGCGGGTTCATCGACACGGACGTGAACGAGCTGGCGGTGAGCCCGGCCGGCACGCCGTCGACCAGCGCGCAGACCGCGGTGACGCCGCTGGGGAAGCAACCGTAGGCCTGGCGCAGCGCGCCCGGATCGTCGCCGACGGGGCGAAGCTCGACCATGTCACTCTCCCTGTTCGAGCGGAAGCAGCGGCCGGACCCGGTCCGCGTACGCGGCCAACTGCGGATCGTCGGCGTACGTCGTGTCGAGGAGGTAGAGCCCGCGGGCCGGGGTGATCGCGCCGAGTTCCGCGAGGACCGGCTTGAGCAGCAGCTCCGGCGCGAGCGCGTGGCCGGGCCCGGCGCCGAGCATCAGCGGCAGCGCGTGCACGCCGGCCAGTCCGTCCGACGGGATCTGGTCGAGGAACAGCTTGAGCACGCCGGTGTAGGTGGCCTTGAACGTGGGGCTCGCGACGATCAGCACGTCGCTCTCGCGCACCGCGGCGACCGCCTCGGCGACGGCCGGATCACCCCACCCGAGCAGCCCGGGCCCGAGGTCGATCACGTCGATGACCAGGTCGGGGGCGGCGCCGGTGAGCGTCTGCGCGAGCAGCACGCCGGCGGCGAGGGTGCGTGACTTCGGCTTCGGATTTCCCGCGACGACCGCGATGCTCACCCGCGGACCTCATTTCCTGTTTAACCGATGGGAATAGACCCTATTGTGCCCGATCACGAGCCGCAGCGGGAGGCCTGTCCCTCCGCAGGTCCGATATGTCCATCGACCGCGCGAAGTATCCTGGCCGCCGTGCGACGCGATCGGGTGACGGTGCTGCAACTCGTGACGTCCGGGCTGCTCACGGCGCTGCTCGCGATCGCCATCAACGTCGCCACCGGTGGCGAGTTGCCCGCGCCGTTCGACGCGGTGGCCTGGCTCGCCTGGCCGATCGTCGCGCTGCTCGCGGTCACGCTGATCGTGCTGTCCGTCTGGCAGCACCGCCTCTCCACCGGTACGCCGGCCGTCCACCGGCGGGTGCCCGCCCAGCTGCCCGCGGCGCGCCCGATCCACGGCCGGGACCGGGAGCTGGCGGAGATCCGGGCGGCGCGGGCCGGCACCCCCGTGATCATGATCGCCGGTGCGCCCGGCGCCGGGAAGACCACGCTCGCCCTGCGCGCCGCGCACGACCTGCGCCGACACTACCCGGACGGGCAGCTCTACGCGGAGCTGCGCGGCGCCGGGACCGTCGTCACGCCGGACGTGGTGCTGCCCGCGTTCCTGCGCGCGCTGGGCGAGCCGGACACCGCCGCGCCGCTCGACGAGATCGCCAACCGGTTCCGTACCGTCGTGGCCGATCTCCGGCTCTTGATCGTGCTCGACGACGCGCTGGAGGAGGACCAGATCCGGCCGCTGCTGCCGGGCGGCCCCGGCAGTCTCGTGCTGGTCACCAGCCGCCGGCCGCTGACCGGCGGGCACCCGGTGCGGCTCGACGGGCTGACCCCGGACGCCGCCCGGGCGCTGCTCGCCGCCACCGCCGGTGCCGCGCGGATCGCCGCGGACCCGGCGGGTACGGACCGGATCGTGGCCGCCTGCGCGGGACTGCCGCTGGCGGTGCAGCTCGCGGCGGCCCGGCTGCGCGACCGGCCGTCGTGGACCCCCGGCGACCTCGCGGACCGGCTGGACGACGACCGCCGCCGGCTCGGCGAGCTGGCGCACGGCGACGCGGCCGTGCGCACCACGTTCCGCGGCGCCTACGAGGAGCTGAGCAGCACGGACCGGCTGGTGTTCCGCCGCGCGGGCGCGCATCCGGGGCCGGAGTTCGGCGCCGGCGCCGCGGCGGCGATGGCCGGCCTGGCGGAAACGGTGGTCACGGAGTCGCTGGACCGGCTGACCGACGCGATGCTCGCGGAGAGTCCGGCGCCGGGCCGCTACCGGCTGCACGACCTGCTGCGGCTGTACGCACGAGAACTCGGCGACGACGACGCGACGCTGGACCGGCTGCTGGCCTGGCTCACCGAGACCGCGGCGCCCGGCGGGTGGCGCGATCGGGAGCTGGAGAACGCGCTGGCCGCGGTGGACGCGGCCGTCCACACCGGACGGCAGGAGGCCGCCTGGGCGCTGGTCGAGGCGGTCCATCCGCTGCTGAACCGCGCCGGCGACCACGTCTACCGGCTGTCGCTCTGGCAGGCCGCGCTCGCCGTCGCCACCGAGGACGAGCGCCGGCTCCGCGCGCTCGGGTGGGTCGCCCACAGTCACCGCATGATCGGCGACCTGAACCCCTCGCTCGCGGCCGCGAGCGAGGCCGTCGAGATCGCCACCCGCCTCGGTGACCGTTGGGAGCTGGCGCAGGCCGTCCGCGGCCTCGGCGAGACGCGGCGTGCCATGTTGCACTTCCAGCCCGCCGAGGACGCGCTGCTCCGCGCGCTGGAACTCTTCGAGGAGCACGGCGCCGTCGAGGAACAGACCGAGGTGCGGTCCACGCTGGGCACGCTCTACAACGTCTGGCAGCGGCCGGAGCGAGCCGAGGCCGTCCTGCTGCCCGCGCTGGCGCTGCTGCCCGCCGAGGAGACGTCGACGCACGCGTGGATCCGGCTCGGGCTCTCCATCGCCCGGCGGATCCAGGACCGTCGCGACGAGGCGCTCCGCGACGCGGAGGAGGCCGCCGCCACGGCGCGCCGCCTCGGCGACGACTACGTGCTCGGCTACTGCCACCAGGAGTTCGGGCTGGCCGCCCGGGACGCCGGGCGATACGGCGATGCCGAGCACGAGTTCCGGCAGATGCTCCGGCTGCTCGACGGCATCCAGCACCGCACCGGTGTCGCCGGCGCACACCGGCAGCTCGGCATCCTGGCCCACCGGCGCGGACGCCACCGGCAGGCACTCGCGGAGTTCACCGCCGCGCTGGAGATCTTCGACCGGCTCGGCGACACCGCCCGCGCCGACCAGTGCCGGCGCGAGCGCGCCGACGTCCTCGCCGCGCCGGGCCGCTGAGCTACCAGGGCGCCTCCGTCATGAGCCGCCGCGGCCGAAGCGCAGGCGGAACACGGCGTTCGTGAGCGGGAGCGCGACCCGGGTGGCGGCGTGGAAGAGCAGCGGGTTGGCGAGGCGGCGTTGCCAGCGCAGGGCGGGGCGGGCCTCGTCGACCGCGCGCGGGGCGTAGCCGAGCAGCCGGCGCTGGTACGCGGCCAGGTCGCCGGCGGCCAGGTCGTGCGCGAGGTGGACGGCGTCCAGGATGGCGGTGCTGGCGCCGGCCCCGGCGGTCGGCGGCATCGGGTGGATGGCGTCGCCGAGCAGCGTGACCGGGCCGAGCGGCCACGGCTGGAGCGCGGCCGGGAAGTGGAACGGGAACGCGGCGATGCTGCCCGGATCGGAGCCGTCGACCAGCGCGTGGAAGTCGTCGGTCCACGACGCGGTCAGGTCGTGCACCAGCGCGGGCAGCGCGCCACCGGGATCGTCCATGGTGGCGGCCACGGACCAGACGACGTACGGCTCCTCGGCCGCGGGATCGCCGTCGCCCGCGTGGTCGTGCATGGCCAGGAACGCGCCCACGCCACCGGGGCCGATCATGAAGGCGAGACCGTGACGCAGGTCGGGCGGGACACGCTGCGGCAGCGGCGACCGGCCGGCGATGCCGACGACGCCGGACCGCACCGCGGTGGACCGGCCGACCCACTGGCGGGCCAGCCGCGAGCCGGTGCCGTCCGCCGCGACCAGCACGTCCGCCTCGTCCCCGGTGGACAGCGCGACGGTGTCCGCGGCGGCGGTGAAGCCGGTCACCGGCGTACCCCAGCGAATCCTCGACTCCAGACCGCGGGCCAGGATGGCGCGCAGCGGGCGACGGCCGATCAGCAGGATCTCCCCGTCGTGATCGATCGGGATGCGCAGCCGTGACCTGCCATGATGGTCGAGCACGGCGAACCGGCGGAACGACGAGGCGCCCGCGCCGCAGGCCCGCAGCGCGCGGGCCGACGCGTCCGGCAGCACGCGGGTGAGCACGGCGAACGCGTCCGCGGTCAGGTGCAGCCGGTATCCGTCGGTGGCGTCCGGGCCGGCGTCCCGGTCGTACACGACGCAGTCGATGCCCTGGTGCGTCAGCGCGTGCGCCAGCGTCAGCCCGCCGATGCCGGCGCCGACGACGGCTACTCGTAGCCCCATCTCCTCAGCATGTCACTCCAGGAACACCGCCACGTCGGCCGCGATCTCGTCCGGGTACTCACCATTGAGCGCGTGTGACGCGTCCGGGTAGACCCGCACGGTGGCGTGCGGCAGCACCCGGCGCGCGGTGTCCGCGGCGGCGGTGGCGTCGTGCAGGCGCGACTCGCCGGCCAGCAGCACCAGCACCGGTACGGTCACGGCCGCCATCCGCTCGCCGGACGGGCGGGCCGGCGCGGACAGCTTGCTCACGTACGCCTGGAGGCCCGCCTCGATCATGCGGGCGACCGGGACGTCCTCGACCGGCGCGCCGTTCGCGGTCCAGCTGGCGAAGTCGTCGCGCCAGGCCCGGGGCGCCCAGCGGAACGCGACCGGGATCGAGCGCAGCACCACGCCGGCCGAGAGGTCGCTGAAGACCAGCATCGGGTCGAGCAGCACCACGCCGGCGATCCGGTCCGCCCGGTGCACGGCGAGGTTCATCGCGGTCCAGCCGCCGAATGACAGGCCGACCAGGTGGACGCGCGGCTCGGGGAGCGCGAGCAGCACCTCGTGCAGCCACTGCGCGTGGTCGGCCGGCGTGCGGATCGGGCGCTGCTGGACGCTCATGCCGGGCTCGCCGAGCAGGTCGACGGTGTAGACGCCGCGGAGTTGGAGCAGCGAGGGCAGGTTGTCCGCCCAGACCGGGGACGCGGACGCGCGACCGGGCAGGAGCAGCAGCGGCGCCGCGTCCGGGCCGGCGGCGCCGGCGAAGTGGTAGACGCGCACCACGCCGTACCCGGTGCGGACGTCGATGGTCCGGTCCGGCGCCGGCATCTCCGCCATCGCCTCGCGATACGCCGCCGTGAAGCGGTCGGCCGCCTCGGCCGAGGCGAAGTAGCCGACGGGCGCGGGGTCGCGCAGCGCGTAGGCGACGGCCGCCACGATCACCACGACGGCCAGCGCCACCCATCTGATAACCATGCGGTCAGATTACTAACCGGGCGGTAGAAAATTCAACCGGTACGCTGAACGCGTGCCGACCAAGGACGCCACCAAGCCCCTCACCCTCACCGAGCGAGCACGACGTGCCCAGCTCATCGGCGTCGCGATCGACCTGGTGGCCCGGCACGGCTACGCCGGGACCTCGCTGGCCCGGATCGCCGAGGCCGCCGGCATCTCCAAGGCCGCGGTGCTGTACCACTTCCCGTCCAAGGACGCGGTACTGCGGGCCGCCTACGCCGCGGTGCTGGAGTCGCTGGTCGAGTTCGTCGGCGCCGCCGTCGGGCCGCGGACCGGCGCGCCCGCGCTGGAGGCCTACATCCGGTCGCTGGTGGAGTACATGCGCGTGCACCCGGACCACACCCGGATGATCATCGAGTCGCTGGTGGCGGAGAGCGGCGCCCCGGACGGGCCCGGACGGCAGGAGACCGTGGCCGGCCTGATCACCGCCGCGGTGGCCGCCGGCGACTACCGGGCCGGGACGGACGCGCGCGCCACCGCGGTCATCGTGAACGGCGCCATCGACGCGATCGTCTCCGCGGGCCTGGCCGACCCGAGCTTCCGCACCGCGGACGCGGCCGAGCAGTTGATCACGATGTTGAGCGGCGCCTACCGCACCTCATGACGGGTCGCGTCGAGGGAGTCGGTGCAGCGTCACCCCGGCCAGCGCGCCCGCCTCGATCACCGCGGTCAGGTAGGTGCAGTACGGCTGCCGGCGCCGGTCGGTCGGGCTGCCCGGGTTGAGCAGCCGCGGGCCGCCCGGCGCGGTCGTGTCCCACGGAATGTGCGAGTGCCCGAACACCAGCACGTCGACGTCCGGGTACGCCTCCGCGCAGCGCCGCTCCCGCCCCTTCGCGTCGCCGGTCTCGTGCACCACCGCGAGCCGTACCCCGTCCAGCTCGGCCCTCGCCACCTCCGGCAGCCGGGCCCGCAGCGCCGCGCCGTCGTTGTTGCCGTAGCAGGCGATCAGCCGTCGCGCGCGCGACTCCAGCGCGTCCAGCAGCGGCACGTCGACCCAGTCGCCCGCGTGCACCACCACGTCCGCCGTCGCGACCGCGTCCCACAGCGCGGCCGGCAGGTCCCGGGCCCGCTTCGGCACGTGTGTGTCCGCCATCAGCACCAGACGCATGCCTACCACCCTATGCGTGTTTGCGAGCCGCCTGACCGGGCATCCTCGCGGCATGGTGCTGCAGAGACTGCTGGAACGCGTCGAGAAGACCGGCGAGCTGGACCGCGCGGGCGACCCGCTGCAGCGCCGCGTCCAGGCCACGCTCCCCCGCCGGCTCAAGGACCTGCTGCACGGTGTCGGGCTCGGGCATCCGCTGCACCCGGTCGCCGTGCAGTTGCCGGTCGGCGCCTGGATGAGCACGGCCGTGCTGGACGCGCTGCCCGGCACCGAACGCGCCGCGACGATCCTCGTCGGCGTGGGTGCCGCCGCCGCGCTCCCGGCCGCGGCGTCCGGCGCCACCGACTGGTCCGAGCAGTCCCGCGAGCAGCGCCGCGTCGGCCTGGTCCACGCGGCCGCGAACACGGTCGCGCTCGGCTTCTACGTGGGCTCGTTCGCCGCCCGGCTGGCCGGCAACCACCGTCTGGGCCGGCGGCTCGCCTACACCGGGCTGGCCGCGGCCGGGCTCGGCGCGTACGTCGGCGGGCACCTGAGCTTCCGGCAGGCGGCCGCCACCAACCAGGCCGAGCCGTTCCTGCGCCAGATCGACGACGGCTGGCACGACGTGTACGGCTGGGACGAACTGGTCGACGGCCGCCCCGAGGTCGCCCGGATCGGCGAGGTCCCGGTGCTGGTCACGCGGGTCGGCGACCGGGTCACCGTGATGATGGAGCGCTGCGCGCACCAGACCGGCCCGCTCGGCGACGGCGAGATCACCGAGATCGGCGGCGCAGCCTGCGTGGTCTGCCCCTGGCACGGCAGCACGTTCCGGCTCGCCGACGGCGCCGTGGTCCGCGGCCCGTCCGCCAACGACCAGCCGCTGCTGCGCAGCCGCGTCGTCGAGGGCCGCGTCCAGGCGTCGCTCCCCTAGGGCGCGTAATCCGAGACCGCGTAGCAGCGGCCCGCGTCGACCGCCATCGCGTCCGGGTGGAATCCGAACGCGACCGGATGCCCGTCCGCCGGGTCCCACTCGCGCCGCTCGCCGCCGTCCGCCTGCCGCATCCACACGTCCAGTTCGCCCAGCGTCGGCACCGGCACGTCCGGGTGCGCCTTCGCCACGTCGTTGACCGCGGACGCCGCCACCACCCGGCCGCCCTCGACCCGCACGGCGTACCGCGCGTCGACGAACCCGCGCGTGCACCCGGTGGTCAGCACGAACGCGTAGCTCTCCGGCTCCGCCCACCGCGGCGTCGCCGCGGGAACCTCCGCCGACGGTACGACCGGAGCCGTGACCGTCTCGTCCATCCGCGAACATCCGCCGGCCAGGACCACCGCCAGCAGCAGCGGCCCGGCCCACCATCGCCTCGTCACCACGTACTCCCAACGATCTCGATGGCGCCCCGTCCGCCCCACCGGGCAGGATCACCCGGGTGAGCAGCTTCCCGGCCCAGTCGCACCGGGCCCGCGACGATTCTCTACCGCCGGTACGCCGCCCGCGCGCGCTGCGGGAGTGCGCGCCGTACGGGTTTCACGCCACCTGACACCATCGTTTCCGCGCCGCTGACGGGCCTCAGCGGGCGAGGTCGGCACCCTGCGGGCGGTGCGCGATGCGCATGGCGGTCACCGGGCGCCGGTACGGGGAATGGCCGGTGCGGGCCCGCATCGCCTGGCGGGTCGCCTGCTCGCGGCCCAGCGGGTCCTCGACGCGGAAGCCGTGCATCAGCACGGTGGCGGCGTGGACGTCGCCGGGGCGGCGCGGCGTGCCGGGCGCGAAGCCGAAGAACGTCCGCAGCGCGGCCGTGCCGAGCGCGATCGGGTCGTGCCAGACCGGGTACTCGAAGCCGTACGGGTCGCCGATGTTCTCCAGGATCCGCCGGGACGTGACGCTGAACGAGCGGACCAGCGCGCCGTGCTCCCACACGCCGAAGGCGGACCAGCCGGCCGCCTCGTCCATGCCGTGCACGATGATCCGCCGGTCGGCACCGGCCCGCAGCACGTGCGCGGGCAGCCGGGACGGGCAGTCCAGCGCGAATCTGCGGTCGCTGAGCAGCACCGCGCCGCGCAGCACCGCCGCGTAGGTGACGTCGTCCGGCGGGTAGAGCCGGTCGGCCAGCGCGCCGTCCTCGATGCGGGAGACGTCCCGGCCGGGCAGCAGACCGCGCACCGACTCCTCCGCGTCCGCCGCTCCACGGCCCGCGCCGCGCAGCGCCTCCCGCGGATCCCCCGCCACGATCGCCAACAGCGCCGTCTGCACACCCATCGCGTTCTCCCTGCTCAGAGCCCGTACCGCCGGAAGATCATGGCTCTGCGGCGGGCACGCCGCTGTCACCCATCCGTCAGATCGAGCGGGGCGCGTCCACAACGGTCCGATGAATTAACAGTGAGCGGGTGGCGAGTGAGCAGTGATCTCAGTCAGCGTGACGGGATGCAACAGAATTCCGGCGCGGCCTTCCTGCAGCGCTTCATCAAGAACCCCGCTCAGGTGGGTGCGATCGCCCCCACGTCACCGGCGGTGAGCCGCCGGCTGGCCGAGCCGATCCCGGCGACCGGCGATCCGCTCGTCGTCGAGCTCGGTCCGGGTGACGGCGCGATCACGGAGTGGATTCAGCGGCGGCTGGACGGCCGCGGCCACCTGCTGGCGATCGAGATCGACCCGGTCTTCGCGGAGGCGCTCCAGCGGCGCTACCCCACGCTGGACGTGGCGGTCGCGGACGCCGGCGACCTCGCGTCGCTGCTCGCCGAGCGGGGCCTCGGCACGGTCGACGCCGTGGTCAGCGCGCTGCCGTGGACGACGTTCTCGGACGAGCAGACCCGCCGCATACTCCGCGCGCTCGCCTCGTCGATGAGCCCGGACGGCGTGTTCACCACGATCACGTACACCACCGCGCGGTTGATGCCTCCGTGGCGCCGCGTGCTCGCCGCGCTCAACGACACGTTCGAGTCGGTCGAGCCGAGCCGCGCCATCTGGGCCAACCTGCCGCCGGCGTTCGTCTACGAGGCCCGCCGACCCCGCCCGCGGACCGCGGCCTGACCGGGCGCCGCTGGTGCCGACGTGACGTGCGGCACCAGCGGCGGAAGAACTCGGACTGGCCATTGTGCGAACTCTGAGGCAGCGTGGCGGGATGCAATCCAAGAGTGCGCCCGGAGCGACATCCCCCTCGCCCACCGGCGCCTTCGTGCAACGGTTCCTCCGCAACCCGGCCCGGGTCGGCACGCCAGCCGCCACGTCCGCGGCCGTCAGCCGTCAGATGGCCGCGCCGATACCCGAGCACGGTGACCCGCTCGTCGTCGAGCTCGGGGCCGGCACGGGCGCGGTCACCGAGTGGATACAGCACCGGCTCGGCGGCCGCGGCCACCACCTGGCGATCGAGATCGACCCGGTCTTCGCCGGCCTGCTGCGCACCCGCTGGCCCGGCCTGGACGTCGCCGAGGCCGACGCGGCGCAGCTCCCGGCGCTGCTGGCCGAGCGCGGTCTCGGCGCCGCCGACGTGATCGTCAGCGCGCTGCCGTGGACGCTCTTCTCCGAGGAGCAGGCCCGCGACATCCTCACCGCCGTCGCCGCGTCGCTGGCGCCGCACGGCGCGTTCACCACGATCACGCTGAGCCTCGGCCGCCGCATGCCGAGCGCCCGCCGGTTCCGCGACTCGCTCGCCTCGACGTTCGAGGAGGTCACGGAGAGCCGCACGTTCTGGCGCAACCCCCCGCCCGCGTTCGTCTACGAGGCCCACCGCCCCCGCCAGCGCCGGCCCTCCGCCGGCAGCTAGTCGTCGCGCGGGTACGTCGTGGCGGCGCACGGCGTACCCGCGAGGCACTCGACACGGCGCTGAGCTGCCGAAAGGCGCCGCGCGCGCTCACCCCCGCCCCCGAAGGGGGTCGCCGGGCGACCGGAAGTGCCCGGCCGAACGGAGGAACCGACCGGCCTCTATCCGGCGCCGGTCGACGGGTCGTCCACGACGAGTGACCGTGCGTCGACAGAGCCGGCACCCGCAGACGCGGTATTCCCCCTGTGACATCACTACCGTCCACAGTGTCAGTCACAGCGCGTGGTGAGGACGTGGACACGTGGACGGTCACCCTGAGGACAAGCCCGCCCCGGACACCGATGCGGATCCGTTGAGCGAGGTCGCCACCCGGCTCGGCCGGGTGGAGGAACAGCTGGCCGACTTCCACCGGCGCTCCGCGCACCGGGAGGGCGTCATCGACCGGCTGCACGAGGAGAACCAGCGGTTCCGCGAGGGCCTTCGGCGCGTGATCCTCGAACCGATCGTCACCGATCTGTTGCGGCTCTACGACTCCATGACCCGGGAGGCCGGGCGGCTCGCCGGCACGGACGCCGGCGTCGCCCGGATGCTGGAGGGCTACGCCGACGAGACCGAGATGACGATCGAACGCTGCGGATACCAGCTGTTCCGCGCCGTTCCGGGCGAGCCGTTCCAAGCCGGGCGCCACGGACCCGCCGGCACGGTGCCCACCACCGATCCGGTCTGCGACAACACGGTCGCGGAAGCGCTCGCGGCCGGCGTGCTGGAGACCGAGACCGGCCGGGTACGCCGTCCCGCTCGCGCCCGTTTCCACCGGTACGACGCCGGCCCCACCGGCCAGCAGCGCGCTGATCACCAGTCCCACGTCGGAAGCGAGTAGCGGACATGACCACGTTCGGCATCGACCTCGGCACCACCTACTCCTGCGTCGCCCGCATCGACGACACCGGACGACCGGAGATCATCAAGAACGCGGTCGGCGACGACACCACCCCGTCCGTCGTCTTCTTCGAGCAACCGGACCACGTGGTGGTCGGCAAGGACGCGAAGGACAACGCGAAGCTGCGTCCTGACCTGGTGGTGTCGCTGATCAAGCGTCAGATGGGCCGCCAGTTCGAGGTGACCGCGCACGGTACGGCGCACACGCCCGAGTCCGTCTCCGCACTGATTCTCCGCGAGTTGGCCCGCGCCGCGAGCGAGAGCTGCGGCGAGGAGGTCCGGGACGTGGTCATCACGGTGCCGGCCTACTTCGGCGTGGCCGAGCGTGACGCCACCCGCAAGGCCGGCGCGATCGCCGGCCTGAACGTGCTGAGCATCGTGGACGAGCCGGTCGCGGCCGCGCTCCACTACGACGCGGTCTCGTCCGGCGGCACTCGCACGCTCTTCGTCTACGACCTCGGCGGCGGCACGTTCGACACCACCGTCATCCGGGTCTCGCCGGAGGAGATCGTGGTCGTCTGCACCGACGGCGACCACCACCTCGGCGGCGCGGACTGGGACGACCGGCTCCGCGAATACCTGCTGGAGCAGTTCCTCGCCGAGCACCCCGGCTCCGCCGCGGGCGAGGACGAGGAGTTCCTCCAGGAACTCGCGAATCGGGCCGAGGACATCAAGCGCCAGCTGAGCAGCATGCAGTCGCGTCGGTGCAATCCCGTCTTCGGCGGCGAGACCGCCAAGATCGAGGTGACCCGGGAGAAGTTGGAGGAGATCACCTCCGAGCTGCTGGAGCGCACGTTCGAGATCACCCGGCGGACGATCGAGACGGCCCGCGCGAAGGGCGTCACCGAGTTCGACGACGTGCTCCTGGTCGGCGGCTCCAGCCGGATGCCGGCGGTCGCGGCGGGGCTGCGCAAGCTCGGGCTGGAGCCGCGGATGCACGACCCCGACCTCGCCGTCGCCAAGGGCGCCGCGCAGTACGCACTGATCGAATCGATCAAGGTGCAGCTGCCGGAGGAGGGCGAGGAGGCACCGGCCGCCGCGGTCGAATCGGTCGCCGACCGGCTCAACATCTCCGTGGAGAAGGTCCGCGCGCTGGCCGGCAAGCGGGTCGCCACGGTGGTGCCGCGCGCCTTCGGCGTCAAGGTGGTCAACATCGACGGCGACACCGAGACGCACAGCATCGTGCACGTGCTCCGCGCCAACACGCCGCTGCCGGCGCGGACCGAGCCCAGCCGGTTCATGACCGCTTACCAGAACCAGGTCGAGATCCTGGTGGAGATCTGGGAGCAGTCCGGCTCCGTCGAGTCCGACGAGGTCGAGGACAACGAGCACATCGCCGAGGGCCTGATCACCGGCCTGCCGCAGTTGCCGAAGGGTTCACCGATCGACATCACCTTCGGCATGGAGACCGACGGGCTGCTCAAGGTGCACGCCGTCGAACTCCAGACCGGCAAGGACCTGCACATCGAGGTGCAGATCAAGGGTGGGCTGTCGGACGAGCAGGTGGCCGAGGCCCGGACCTCCGTAGCCCGCTACAGCGTCTCCGCGTGAGAAACGGCGAACCATGTTCGACCAGGACGAATACCGCCGGACGGTGCTCGATCCGGCGCGCGCCGACCGGAACACGCCGCCGGCGGACCTCTTCCTCCGGTACGCGATGGCGGCCGACCGCCCGCCTCGTACCGAGCAGTTCACCGCACACGTCGAGGCGGTCGCGAAGTACTGGCAGTCGCTGACACAGCGGATCGCGTACCGCCGGCTGGCCGAGACGCTGCTGGTCGCGCACCGAACCCTGCGGCAGGCCGGCAAGCTCACGCTGGAGCACTTCGCGGCCGAACGCGACCGCTGGACCGCCGAGATCGGCCGCAAGCTGGAGGAGGCGGTCGACGACCTCGCCGCGGCCGGGCCGGTGGTCTTCGCCGAGCACGTCGCCGCGGTCGCCGCGAGGCTCGGCGGCGCAACCGCGGAGGCGGGCCTGCGGGACCACCTACGCCGCCGCCGGGTGCGCGTCGTCGACGAGTTGTGGCCGCTCCCGGCCGGGCCACACCCGAAGAGCCGCGACCTTCAGGCCGCCACGACGATGCTCGGGCTGAGGCTGTCGATCGACGCGGTCGCCGGTGAGGAGCGGGTACGGCAGGGCTTCACGCTCCGCCGGGGCCTGTGCGTCGGCGGAGCGCCGTTGACCGGCGCGCAGATCCGCGAGGCGAAGAGCAGAGCGGAACGCCGCGCGCAGGACGAGCGCAAGACCGCCACGGACAACGTGCTCACCATCCTCCAGAACGCGGAACAGGACGGGACGCTCGGCGCGCTCGTGCTGTGGGAGTTGCTGGAGGCGGTCCGGCCCGCGGCCGAGTTGCCCGGGGCGACGGTACGGCGGGTGGCCCGCGAGGCGGCCCAACTCGGCCTGGACCGCGACGAGGCGGACGAACTCGCGCTGGCCGTGCTGGCAGCGGGCCGGGACAGCGGCTCCCGGCGTGGCCCGGCCGCCGAGGTCGAGGCGCTGCTCGGCTCCGGAGCGCTGCGCGCCGCTCAGCGGCTGCTCACCTCGCTTCCCGCGGAGGCGGCCGGCGACCTGCCGGACCGGATACGGGAGGTGGCCGCCCGGGTCTCCGATCTGGCGGCCCGCGCCCATACCGAGGCCGCGGCCGGTCGCACCGAGCACGCCGCCGAGCTGCTCGTCGCCGCGACGCGCGAGGCGAGCGACGACACCGACCTGGCCGGCCGGCTGAGGGCGCTCGCTCCACCACCGCCGCCCTCGGTCCGGGCCGGTGCCGTCATGGATCGGGTCAGCGTCGGATGGGACCCGAGCCCGGCTCGTACCGGTGGCATCTCGTATCAGGTGGTCCGCACGCGCGGCCGGGCGGCGGGTGCCGCGGCCGACGGGGACGTGGTCGGGGGTACGGAGAGCAACGAGATCGTCGACCGGGCCCCGCCCGCCGGAGACGACCTCTGGTACACGGTCTTCGCCCGGCGCGCGGACGGCGCCTGGTCCGCCGGTGCCTCCACCGGGCCCGTCACGCTGCTGCCGGACGTCACCGCGCTCACCGCCACCGCCGGGGAGACCGACGTTCGGGTGACGTGGACGGTGCGGTCCGACGCCACCGGCGTCGCCGTGACGCGCCTGCCCGGCGGTGCGCGCGTCCCCGAGGTGGCCCGGACCGGGTTCGCCGAGAAGGGGCTGCCCTCCGGGCGGGAGTGCCGGTACCTGGTGCGCGTGGTCTACGCCGGGGCCGGCGGCACCCCGGTGACCTCGCCGGGCGTCACGGTCACCGTCACGCCGCAACCGCCTCCGGCCGAGGTGCGTGACCTGGCGGTCGTGCCGCTGCCCGGCCAGAGCGCCGATCGGCTGCGGCTGGCCTGGACGCGCCCGCCCGGGGGCGAGGTCGTGCTGAGGTCCGCGCCGCACCGGCCGCGCTGGCAGCCCGGAGCCGAGCTCGCCGCGACGGAGCTGAGCACGTACGGCGACGAGTTGACCGGGCACGTCGAGCTCGGGCCGGACGGGCGGGACGGGCTCACGGTACGCGCGCCGAGCGGGCGCGTCTTCGTGACCGCGTTCAGCACCGGCGCCGGGCGTGCGATCTGCGGGCCCACCATCGCGGTCACGAACACCGCGCCGGTCACGAACCTGCGCGCCCGCCGGGTCGGTCCCCGGGCGCGGCTGAGCTGGGAGTGGCCCGATGGCGTCGGGCTGGCCCGGGTGCGCTGGTGGCCGTCGGACGCGCCGGACCGGGTCAGAGAGTCGGACTGCTGGGCTCGCGCCTACCGCGACGACGGCGGATTCGAGATCGCCGTGGGCGTCGGCGCCGCGTTCGTCTCCGTCGCCACGGTCGGTCACGGGCCGGACGAGGAGAGCGTGGGCACGCCGGTCACCATCCGCGTGGCCGGCGTGGGAGTGCGCGTCACCTACCGGTTCGAGCAGCGCCGGCTGCCGCGCCGCACCCGCATCGTGCTCACCAGCGAACAGACCTGCGAACTGCCGGAGCTGATCGTGGTGCGCACCGAGGGCCGGGTGGCGCCGCTGCGCGCGGACCAGGGCACGACCGTCGCCCGGGTGCCGTCCCAGCGCCTCGAGCCGGGCCGCCCGCTCGCCATGGACGTGGCCGCGGGCGGCGGGCGGGGGCCGTACCGGCTGGGTTGTTTCATCGACGACCGCGGCGGCCCCGGGTCGGACGTGGTCCTGACCGGCACCCCGGGAGGGTACTGACCGATGGCGAAGGTGACCTGTCCTTACTGCTACGCCACCTATCCGGAGAAGGAGATCACGTTTCGCTGCGGCGGCCTCGCCGCGCCGGACGGCCGCCAGTGCCAGCCGCGTCGCGACCCGGTCCGGGAACGCCTCGGCGACGGCGCCTCGCTGCCGCCCGCGGTCGGCGGCAACGGCCGCAAGCTCACGGCGACCTGCCAGGAGTGCCGCAACGTCACCACGATCCAGATATGCCCCCGATGCCACGCCCAGCTGCCGGTGCACTACAGCAAGATCAATAACCGGATGGTGGCGATGATCGGCGCGAAGTTCAGCGGCAAGTCGGTCTACACCACCGTGCTGCTGCACGAGTTGCGGCACCGGGTCGGCCGGCGGTTCAACGCCGCGGTGATCGGTGCGGACGAGCGCACCCGCCGCGACTTCGGTGCCGAGGAGCGGACGCTCTACGCCGAGGGCGTGCTGCCGGCGACCACCGTGACCGGCGCCACCGGCGTCGGCCGGGAGCCGTTCGTGTTCAAGTTCTCGCTCGGCGAGCGCCGGCGCTTCCGCAACACGCTGCGGCACACGGTGCTCTCGTTCTTCGACACCGCCGGCGAGGACCTCGAGTCGGAGCAGGGCATCGCGCAGAACGTGCGATACCTCAGCAGCGCGGACGGCATCATCGTGCTGCTCGACCCGCTGACCATCCCCGGCGTGGTGGACAGCCTCGGCCTCCACCCGTCGGTACGCCCGCAGGGCACCCAGGCGGACAGCCCGATCAACATCCTGAGCCGGGTCACCGAGGTGTTGCAGAAGGTGCCGGGCGTCGGGCCGCATCGCATGATCAGCATCCCGGTCGCGATCGCGTTCTCCAAGGTGGACGCGCTCTGGGACGCGCTGCCCGCGGACAGCCCGCTGCGCCAGCCGTCGCCGGACACCCCGTACTTCGACGAGCGCGACAGCGCCGCCACGCACGCGTACGTCCAGGCCCTGCTCCACGAGTGGGAGGGCGGCCAGATCGACCAGCTCCTGGCCAAGCACTACCGCCGGTACCGGTACTTCGGCCTCTCCGCGCTCGGTGCCGTACCGCCCGCCAGGGCTCCGGGTGAGGCCCGGCAGAAGGTGGCGACCTCGGGCATCCAACCGCACCGCGTGGAGGACCCGTTCCTGTGGCTGCTGAGCCGGCTCAACGTCATCGAGACAGGAAAGGACTGAGATGGGCGTGCCGCAGATGTACTACACCTCCTGCGAGAACGGCCTGGCCGGCTACCCCGGCTTCCAGTTCAACGCCGCCACACCCGGCATCGGCGACGCGGTGCTGCGCCGCGTCGAACAGGACACCTCGTACGAGCCGCCACGCTCGCTCGGATACCAGCCCACCGAGGCCCAGATCGACGACTGCCCGGTGAACCTCTGCTATCTGCCCGGCGGCGGCGGTGAACCGGCGATCCTGGCCCGCACGGTATTCGTCGGCACGGACTACTCGCAGCGGTACGGCAACTACTTCACCCACGCGCTCGCCGTCCGGTCCACGGAACGAGACCTCGGGGGCGCACTGCCGATCGAGTTCTGGCGCGCCGCGTTCTGGGCCCGCGACGAGGCCGCCGGCACCGGCCTGCCCGAGCTGGACCCGGTGCCGACGGGCAGCTTCGGGCGCGCCGCCGCGGACGCGTTTCTGCACTCCAGCGGGCGGATGGGCTGGCTGCCCCGGTTGTTGACGGCGGTGGAGCGGGCGATCGTCGCCGGCGAGCGGTCCGTCGTGCTGGTGGCGCCGGACAGCGAGCAGGTGGCCCGATGGATCGCCACGGTCTGCCACCTGCTGCCGCCCTCGATGAGCCGGGAGCTGTCCTTCGCCACGTACAGCTACCGACCCGGCCGCAGCCGCCAGCACCTGGTGGGCACCGTGCCGGAGACCGAGTTCACCGTGGACGACAACACGCTGCGCGGCCACTTCCTGTTCGACGTCGTCGGCGGGCACGCCAGCGAGTTGCCCACGCACCCGCTGGCGGAGCTGCTGGCCGCCGCCGGGGCGGAGGGGGCACGTACCGTGTGGTCCCTGGCCGAGCCCTTCACCACCGGCGCCGAGCGGACCTTCGACGACTGGTACGCGCCCGCGGTCGCCGGCACGATCCGCGGCGGCCTGCCGGTCAGCGACGAGGATCTCCAGGCCGCCATCCGCCTGATCGAGAACGGCGGCGCCCGGCTCCGCCCCGACCTGGTCGCCGACCTCGCCGACCACTGCCTGGACCACGACGCGATCACGGTCGCCCACTGCCACGCGCTGGCCGAGGCGGCCTCGGCCGCGGGTGACGACGGCCTGCGCGCGGCGGCGGAGACCCGAGCGTTCGATGTGCTGGTCGCCGCGCCCGCCGGCGCCGGACCGGTACCGCGCCCGAGGACACCCGCCGGGCAGCGGCACGCGGCCCGCGTGCTGACCGCCGGGCTCGCCCGGGCCACCGACGGCCGCGCCGCCCTGCCGCTGCTCGCGGTGGCCGTCGACGCCCGGATCGACATCTCCGCCGGCGACCTGGAGCGGTATGCCCGCGAGCTGCTCGCCCCGATGGTTCTGTCGGACCCCGGCACCGACCCCGACGGCCGGCTCACCCGCCTGCTCCGCGATCTGCCGGACCTGCGCCGCGGTCTGTTCGGTGCGCTCGCCGACGCGCTTCCCGGCCGGGAGCCGGCGGTCGTGGCGGCCGCGGCCCGGTTGGTCTCCACCGCGCCCGACGAGGAGTTGCGCACCTATCCGAGGCTGCGCCGCGTGCTGCTGCTCGCCCGCTCCGCGGACGCACCGGAGACCCGCGTACCTACGCTGCTGCGGCTCTGCGAGACGGAGGTACCGGACGACGTGCTGCTGACCGCGCTGTGGCCGGACGGGTGGGGGCTGGGCGACGCGGCCGGCATCATCGCGGAGGCGCCGTCGGACGCGTGGGAGTCGGACGCGATGGTGGAACGCGTCGACCAGCTACTGCGCCGATCCGAGATGCCCGGGCCCGAGGAGTGGGCGGCGTACACCGCGGTCTGCCGGTTCGCCACCGGCGAGACCCTCTCCGGACGGCTGTCCATGGCCGCGGATCGGCTGGCCGTCTCGTACACCCGGGCCCGCCACCTGGCCAGGCGCGGCAGCCGGGAGCACGGCACGGAACTGGCGGGCGTGGTGCGGGCCGCGCTCCGCCTCCACGACGACGCCGATCCGATCACTCGCCGCTATCTGACGAACAACGTGTACACGATGCTTCTCCGGCTGGAGCCGAAGGCGCTGGCCGAGTTGCTGCCGCGGACCCCGGAGCCGATCCGTGACCGGTTCACCGACCGCGCCGCCACCATGCTGCGGGATCGGGCTCCGGACCAGTCCCTGGCCGCGGCGCTGTTCGAGGCGCGAATGCTGCTGGCCAAGCGGGAGCCGCGGATCACGGCCGAGATCGACCGGCTGCTGGCGGACACCGTGGCCCGCTGGCGCTCGCGAGACCTCGAAGGCCTGGAGAAATGGCTGGCCGGCGGGCCCAAGGGCGCCGTCGCCTACTACGCGGGCTGGCGGGAGGCGAACGTACGGCGCGGTATCGGGCGCCTCTTCCCCCGCTGGCGGCCCTGAAGCGATCCCCGCCCCGTCCCGAGGAGGCGCGCGTGTTCTACCTGGCATTCCTACTCATGTGGTACCTGTTCGTCGGGACCGTGTTCCTGTTCCTGAGCGTCCCCATCATTCTCGGCTCCAGCGCCGTCTTCCTGGTGCTCTACATGCGCGCCTACCTGCTGGCCAGCGGGCGCGCGCTCGGCGTGCTCGCCCCCGGCGGCGCGGTCCCGATCCCGCCGCCCAGCGTCAGCGGTCCCGGCGAGCCCGCCTACGTGCACTACCTGTCCGGGCCGGTAGGCCGCGACCTGATGCAGGTCGCGCGACTGTCCTGGCCGGAGATGCAGGCACAGGCGAAACGCGCGCGGAGCTGGCTGAAGGTCCGGTTCTTCGACTACGGCATGTCGAACTACCGCCGGGCGGTGGGTCTGGTGCTCGGCGCGGGCCTGGTCGCCGGTTCGCTGCTCACCGCCACCACCATGAGCCTGGTCGTGTTCGGCGAGCTGGTCGTCTGGGCGCTGCTCTTCGTCCTGGCCAAGGGCGTGCTCTACACGTTGCGCTGGACGGACACCGGCATGTCCCTGATTCGCGGCGTGCGGCTCTCCTGCCCGTCGTGCCATCACCGGGTGGTCTACCCGGCGTACGAGTGCCCCGGCTGCGGCGTCCGGCACCGCGACGTCCGCCCCGGCCGCTACGGCCTGTTGCGCCGCGTCTGCGCCTGCGGTCACCGCATGCCGACGCTGATCCTGCTGGGCAGCCACCGGATGACCGCGTACTGTCCGCACGCCGCCTGCGGCGCGCCGATGGCCGAGGGCGCCGGTACCGCGCGGGAGATCGTGCTGCCACTGCTCGGCGCCACCACCGCCGGTAAGACCCGGATGATGCTGGCGCTGGCGACCGCGCTCGTCGACACCCGGCCGCTGCCGGGCCTGACCGCGACCCCCGCCGACGAGCACACCCGCGGCCGCCTGACCCAGTTGCAGGAGTCGCTGCGCACCAAGGGCGATACGGACAAGACGCTCGCCAGCGACGCGATGCGGGCGATCTCGTTCAACCTCGACGGCGGCCGGGTACGGCGCCTGGTGCACGTCTACGACCCGCCGGGGGAGCGGCTCAACGACTCTGCCCGCCTGCACGAGTTGCGGTTCATGCGGATGGCGGACACGCTCATCCTCGTCGTGGACCCGCTCGCGATCCCGCTCGTGTGGGAGTCCCTCGACGCGGCCGCGCAAGCGCGCTACCGGCAATACCGGTCGTCCCGGCCGCCGGACTTCATCTTCTCCCAGGTGCTGCAGAACATCGAGCAGATGGGCGTGCAGCCGAGGAAGAAGGCCCTCGCGGTGGCGGTCACCAAGAGTGACCTCACCCACGGTCTCCCGGTCTGCGCCGGACTCGGCGAGAGCAGCGACGACGTCCGGGCGTGGCTGAACGACCGCGCCGGCATGGACAACATGGTGCGCGCGATCGACCAAGCCTTCGGCGAGGTGCGCTACTTCCACACCACGTCCCGGTTCACCGCGGCCGGCGCCGCCGACCGCAACGTACGCGACCTCCTGCTGTGGACCCTCGGCCGATATGGAGTCAACCGATGAACCAGCCCCCTTACCGGCGCTGGCGGCACGTGGTCTACGCCGCCGGTGTGACCGCCACCGGCCTGCTCACCGTCTCGATCCTGCTGACGCTGGCCGTCTGCGTGCTCGCCTGGTTCGGCGGCGTGGGCACGTCCGGCACTCCGTCGTCCGGGTACTGACGCCGTGCCCGGCAACCGCCGCAACGGGCTGGTCGCCGTGCCGGTGCGACCGCTCTCCGGCGACACGATCGACATCCGGATTCCCGGGCCGTCCCCGCACGAGCGGCCGTTCGCGGTCCTGCTGAATGATCTCGGCCGCGTCACGTCCGAGCTCGACCTGGTATTCCCGGGGATGCCCACGCACCCCTCCGGTGCGGTCCGCTCCGGCCCGGACTGGCTGCGGGTGACACCGCAGGCGGCCGGGCCCACCGTCCGCCGGATCGCGGTCGGCGTGCTGCGCGGCCCGGACGCCCCGGACCGCGCGCGGTGCGACGTGGACGGCGTCCCCACCACCGTGGCCGTGGCACCGAAGGCGCCCATCGTGGTGGTCTCGGAGCTGGTCCGCCGGGACGGCGGCTGGGTGCACCGGAGGGCCGGTTTCCCGATCGCGTCCGCGGCGCACTTCGCCGGCCGGTTCCGGGCCGAGCCGGGCGGCGCACTCCAGCGGCGGCTCGGCACCCATCTATCCGGCCTGGCACCGGCGGCGGCCACCGCGGCCGATCGCCGGCCGGCCCATGACCGCACCGAACCGGCCGTGCCCGCCGGGCTGATCGTCGGCAGCGTCTCGCTGGACCGCGGTGAGCAGGCATCCGTGGTCCGCCACGGCGAGCGGTTCCACGCCGCGCTGAAGTGGAGCCGCCGCAGCAAGGACCTCGATCTGTACGCGCTGTACGTGGACGCGGCCGGCCGCACCGGCGCCACCTACTACCGCCACCAGGGATCGCTCACCCGGCCGCCGTTCGTCTGCCTGACCTCGGGCGACCGGCGCGGCAAGGAGACGATCGAGGTGAGCCGCACCAGCGGACTCCGCTATCTGCTGATCTGCGCCTACTCGGCCGTGGAGAACGGCTACGGCTCGTTCGCCGGCTTCCACGCCTTCGCGGAGGTGGACAACGGCGACGGGTCGGTCATCCAGGTGCCGCTGCACCACCGCAACCGCTACTCGTACTGGGTGGCGATCGCGCTGGTCGACCTGGGCGCCGCGGACCGGATCTCGGTGCGGCACGTGGAGACGTACTCCGCCCCGGGCAGTGAGGCGCGGCCGGTCCTGCACCCGAACGGCACATTCCGGATGGACGCCGGACCGGTCGAGTTCAAGACCAGGCGGGCGTGGTGAGTACCGCCGTGGAGGAGACGCTACGGCGGTGCGGCGAGATCGCGCTCGCGGTCAGCGGCCACGGTGACCTGGACGCCGCCCTGGCGTGCTATCTCGGTCTGCCGCCGGATCTGCCCGGCCGGCCGCGGTTCGCGGCCGCCCTGGTCGCGGCGCTGGTGCGGGAGCCGACCGTCGCACCGGCCCGGATGCGGCAGCTCGAGGCGTTGCTGGCCGCCGCCGACGCGGACCCTCCGGCGGCCCCGTCCTGGCCGGCGGTGCGCGCCGTCGCCGGTGCCGTGTCACTGACGTACGCCGCCGCCGAGGGCCGCGTCGATCCGCGCGCCGCGCTGGCGGACGTCGAACGGCTGGCGGAGCAGGCGGGCGGGTCACCGCTCTTCGAGACGAGCCGGATGGGTTTGCGTTATGTGGCCGCGGCCGCGGACGGCGACGCCTCCGCGCACCGTCGCATGACGGACGAGCTCACCGCGCTCTGGAAGGCGTCCGGGGCGGCGGCCAAGGACGACGGCGGTGTCCTCGAGGTGCTCGACTCCGTCGCCGCCCTGCTGGAGACCCAGCGGCGCGGCGAGGTACCCGACGCACCGCTGAGCCGGCTACGCACCGCGGTGCAGCGGCTGCCGGAGGGCCATCCGATGCGGCAGGCCGCCACCGAGGCGTACGAGATGGCGTCCGCGCTGAGCGGCGGCGGCCCGATGCCGTCGATGGCCACTCACGAGGAGGACCTGCCGGACGCCGAGCGCGCGCTGCGCCACGGCTACGAGGCGATGAGACTGCTCGGCCGGGGCGACGAGACCGACCTCGGCAAGGTCGAGGCCGGCATAGAACACCTGCGGATGGCCGTCCGGTTGACTCCGGCCGGCCATTCCCGGCGCCCGTTCCACCTGGCCTCGATCGCGCTGGGCCTCTACCGCGGCTGCGAACTGCGCAACGATCCCACCGGGCTGGAAGAGGCGCGAGGGCTGCTGGAGGAGGCGCGAGACCTGGCCGGCGGTCCCGCGCACCCGCAGTGGTCCTGGATCAACGACATGCTGTCCGGCATCGAGCAGCGGCTCGGTGGCGCACAGCGCTCGCGGCGCACCGCGCTGGAAGGGCTGCGCGGGCATGCGTACCAGGTGCTGCTGCAAACGGATCTCACCTCCGCCACGTCCGCCGCGGCCGACGCCGCCCGGGACGCGGCGGACACCGCCCGCTGGTGCCTGCGCGACAACGCGCCGGCCGATGCGATCACCGCACTGGACGCCGGGCGCGGTCTGGCGCTGTTCGCCGCCACCGAACTCGGCACGATCCCGGACCGCATGCGCGCCGCCGGCCGGGACGACCTCGCCGACCGGTGGGATGCCGGCCTCGCCGCCGGCGAACCGGACCGGCTGCCGACCTCGCTCCGCCGAGAGGCCCTGGACGTGCTGGCCGCTCAGGACGTACCGGCGCTGCTCGACCCGCCGGACCTGGACGAGATCCGTGCCGCGCTGCGGACGCAGGACGCCGACGCGCTGGTCTACCTCATGCCCGGCGGCCAGGGCCTCCCCGGTCATGCGGTGATCGCGCCGGTCGACGGCCCGCCGGCCTTCCTGACCCTGCCCAACCTGCTACCGGCCGACGTGGACGTCGAGTCCTACCTGGCGCTGTCCGCCCGGGGCCCGCGCGACATGGACGCGGCCGACGACGAACGGTTCGCCGGCAGCCTGGACGCGCTCTGCCGGTGGGCGTGGCGGGCGGCGATGGGGCCGCTGGTCAACCGCTATCTACTGCCTCGCTTCTCCGGCCGGTCGCGCGGGCGCCCGCCGCGCGTGGTGCTGGTGCCGATCGGGGACCTCGCCCGCATCCCGTGGCAGGCGGCCCGGCGCCCGGACGGCACGTACGTCGTGCAGCTGATCGGGGTCTCCCAGGCGGTCTCCGCGCGGATGATGTGCCACACCGCCGCGCTTGCCCCGGTGACCCCCACGCCGACCGGCCTGTTCGTCGGCGACCCGGCCACCGGGGACCCGAGGGACGACCTTCCCGCGGCCCGCGCGGAGGCCTATGCGGTCCGGCGCGTGTTCTATTCCGGTGCCCGATACGTCGGCCGCCGCCCCGACGGCACGGTCAGCCCTTCCGGACCCGGCACCGCCGACCAGGTGCGCGGCTGGCTGCGCACCGGCGGTCCGGCGGCCGGCAGCACGCTCCATCTGGCCTGTCACGGCTTCACCTCGGCGACGCCCGGTGCTGAGCTGTCGTACCTGATGCTGGCCGGGGGCGACCGGCTGACCGCGCAGTCGCTGGGCGCGGTCATGTCCCGGGCACCCGACCGGGCCGTCGGGCTCGTGGTGCTGGCGGCGTGCCGCAGCGGCGTCGCCATCAGCGGGTACGACGAGGCGTACAGCCTCGGTACCGCGTTCCTGGCCGCGGGGGCCCGCTCGGTGCTCTCCACGCAGTGGAACATCCCGGACGGCGCCACGTCCGTGCTGATGTTCATGTTCCACCACTACCTGATGGCCGAGCGCCTGCCGGTCTGGGACGCGCTGCGCCGGGCCCAGCTGTGGATGCTCGACCCGGGCCGGATCGCGCCGGCCCGCATGCCCGACAGCCTGCGCGCCGAACTCGCCGGCGCCGACCCGGCCGACGTGGTGGCCTGGGCCGGCTTCCTCCACTGGGGACGGTGACGGTGAGCGACCACGACCTCGCACGTCTGCGCGCCGAACTCGACCGGCTGACCGGCCCGGCCCGCGCGCAGACGCTGCACGACCTGACCCGCGCGCACACCAACCGATTCTGGCGGGCCGGCCCCGGACGCGCGGACGCCCGCCCCGACCTGGACGCGGCGATCGCCGCGGCCACCGAGACGTACGGCTGGTTCCGTCCCGGCGACGCGCTGCGACCGCAGATCGCGTCCCAGCTCGGCTGGCTGCTGGCGACCCGCCACCTGGCCTACGGCACCCCCGCGGAGGATCGGGAGACCGGCATCGCGCGCCTCGTCGAGGCGCTCGAGTCACCGACGCTGCCGCCCATGATGCGCCAGCAGGCGCGCCTCTGGCTCGGCCAGCTCTACCTTCGGCGCACGCTCGGCGGCCTCGGCGACATCGGCGGCGCGATGATCGGTCTCGTCGGCCGTCCCGGCTCGGACCGCGCCGGCAACGCGCGGGCCGCCGCCGGCTGCTTCCGGCAGGTGCTCGCGGAGCCGGAGATGAGCGGAGAGATCACCGCCGCGGCGGAGTCGCTGCTCGGGATCGCGGAGTCCCTGCTGGCGCTGGGCGAGGGCCGGTTGCGTGGCCTCGGCGGCATCCGGAAGGCGGCCGCGGGCCTGCGGAGGCTGCACGAACAGAGCCAGGTCGCCACCCGGGGGCCGATCCTGTTCCAGGGTTCCCGGCTGGCGGCGATGGACCCGCTGGACCGGCCGGTGATGCTGGTCGGCTCCACCGAGCCGGATACGGCGGCGCCGCGCCGCCCCGCGGCACGCCCCGCCGCCGCGCCGGCCGACCCGCGCGCTGCGGTCCGGCAGCGCCTGTCCGCCGGCGACGACCCGTTCCCGGTGCTCGCCCCGATGCTGGACCGCGACGCGCCCCGGCCGGACGTGGGCCTCGCCGACGATCTGACGGCACTCGCCACGACAGCCCTGCACTCGGGAACGGCCGGCCCCGACGACCACCTGCTGCTGGCCGCGGCGCTGTGGCTGCGGGCCCGTGCCGACGAGGGCACCGCGGCGGACGAGGACACGGAGGCCGCGCTCGACAGCCTCAGCGCCGCCGCGGCCGGCATCGCCGGCCTGCCCGTACCGGCCGTCCCGGTGCTGTTCCGGATGCTGGTGCTGCTCGGTGACCGGGATCCGGCCGGGCACCTGCCCCGGGCACTCGCCCCGATCGTCTCGGCGCTGCGAGCGGTCGGGGCCGACGCGCTGGCCGTTCCGGAGGCGGGCGGGGTGCTGCTGCACGCGGCGGACGGGCGGGCGATGACGGCCGGGGTGCGCGCGCTTCCCCGACGGGTCCTGATGATCGGCGACACGCCACCCACCGGCGCGCTGAGCATGGTGTCCACGGTGGCAGGTCCGGCACAGGTGATCATGCTCGCCGGGCGGCCCCGGCGACGCCTCGACGAGCGCCCGGTGATCCTCGCCGGTCCCGCCGGCGATCCCGCGCTGCTGCGCGCGTTCTACCCGCACGCGACCGTGCTCGACGCGGGCGGTGACCGGCGTTCCTCGGCGGAGGCGTCGATGCTGCACGTCGGCGACGCGGCCGTGACCGTGCCGGACCGCACCGGCGCCGGTGGTGGGCTGGTCGTGCTGCCGCCCTCCGCCCGTTTCCCGGCGCTCGCGGACGCGTTCCTGGCCGCGGGCTTCTCCGGCGCGGTCGGCTGGCTGCGGCCGGTGCCGGACCGGGCCGCCGTCGCCGTGACCGCGGCACTGCACGCACACCTCACGCTGTGGGGGCGGGAACCGGCCGCGGCGGTGTTCGCGGTGCGCCGCTGGCTGCGAAGCCCGGAGCGGGCGGCCGTACCGCACCTTCCGGTCACGCTCGCCGCCGCGCTCGACGCCGCGGGACCGCGTGATCTCGCCGACTCGCTGGTCCACCGGGGCGTGTGAGGGCCGGTCAGCCCGGGATCACGGTCTCGATCGGCAGCACCAGCGCGGCCCAGTCGTACGCACGCCCCGGTTCCGCCTCGTCCATCTCGCGGTGCACCGCCCGCCGGCCGAGGCGGTCCAGCAGACCGTCCAGTCCGTTCACGTCCCGTGCCGCGGTCACATCCTCCCCGAGCGGCGGCATCGCGAACGCCGACGCACCGAACTGCTCCTCCGCCACGAGCAGCTTCAGCCAGTCCCGGCTGCGGCCGCCCGGAACCAGCGGTGCGGACCTCGGCAGCCCCACCCGGATCGGCCCGCCCCGAACCGCCCACGCGATCTCGCCCGGGTCGACGAAGTCGCCGGGAAACAGTCGCGCGTGGATCCGGTAGTTGCCGGAGAGGTTCAGCAGCACACAGTAGAGCCGTTTCCCGCGCCGGTTCCGCAACCGCACGTGGATCTGCGGTGCCACCCATGCCCCGTCACGCCGGGCGTACTCCAGCCGATAGCACCCTTCCCGTGCCAGGAGCGCCGGCGCGTCCGGATCAGGCCGGCGCCCCGGAACGGCCGCGACCAGCGACACCGAGACCGCACCGGCGAGCGTGCTGCCCGGATTGTCCAACGCCAGCACCTGACGCCACCCGGCCACGTGCTCCAGCCGCCGGACCATCCGGGTCGCGCCGTCGCCGTCGATGTCCCGGATCTCGTCGCCGATCGGCGCACCGTCCGGGCCGAGGAGCCGGGCGCGGCCCCGCCGGGTGGCCACCCGCAACTCGGGCACGGTGCCCGGGCCGGCCGGCCGCACGTGCGGGGACGGCCCGCCGCCCGGCCCGGCGGTGCCGATCGCGGCCGTCAGCCGCGCGCGGTACCGGCGTGGTCCTCCCCGCGCCCGCCGATCGCGACCACGGTGGCGGGCAGTTCCACCCGGGAGAGCACCACGTCGTACTGCCGCTCCCGGTCGGGCTCCCAGCCGAGCGGAACGACCAGGCTGCGTTCGGCGAGCACGCGCGCCACGCGCGCCTCCCGCGACGGGTCGCCGTGCACGGCGACGCGCAGCACGTCCGCGCCGTCCGGCACCGGCCGAAGACCGTGGCAGGCGCCCGCATCCAGCTCCCAGCCCTCGGCCGCGTATCGGATGATCATGCCGGTCCCCACGGAGGTGACCGCGCCGCCGAGGAACGGCGCGTCGGCGAGCCCGGGAAGATCGGGATAGAGCTGGGGGACCTGCCGGTACGCGTACAGTTCCACCTCGGCCCGCGCCGCGACCAGCAGTTGCCGGTACGTCGCGGTGCCGCCCAGCCGGTTCAGCGCGCGCAGCAGCGCCCAGC
Source organism: Catenuloplanes atrovinosus (assembly GCF_031458235.1). Classification (NCBI taxonomy): domain Bacteria; kingdom Bacillati; phylum Actinomycetota; class Actinomycetes; order Micromonosporales; family Micromonosporaceae; genus Catenuloplanes; species Catenuloplanes atrovinosus. The sequence continues at coordinate 6,610,900 of NZ_JAVDYB010000001.1, forward strand.
TGAACAGCCCGCGAGGCGCGCCGTCCAGCCACCGCTCCTCGGCCAGTTCGAAGCGGCGAGCGGCGGCCAGCGCCACGTGCTCCGCCGCGGACCGGCCCACCGCCGAGAACGGCCGCCCGCCCAACTCGGGCAGGAGGGTGCCGGGCAGGTCCCGGACGCTTCCGGCGGGAAGCGCGCGGACGCGTACCCCCGGTTCGGCCTTCTCCCGCGCACTCCGGGTGGCGCCGCCGCTGTGGCAACCGTCCAACACGACCGCCACGTGCGCGCCGCGCTCCGCCAGGTCGTCGAGCAGCAACGACAGTTCCTTGTCCAGCAGGTCCGGGACTCCGCCGGTACGGCTGTCCGCGCACACCAGCGTCTGCATGGTGGGCCCGGCCTCGACATGTCTCAGCTCGGGCGGCGCCTCGGCCTCCGAGCCGTGCCCGGAGAACCAGAACAGTGCGGTGTCGCCGGGCCCGGCACGGCCGAGGTGGTGCCGGAGCCCGTCGATGACTGCGGCCCGGGTGGCGTCGTCGTCGTACAGTTCGCGGATCTCCGGCCGGCGCCCGCCCGCGCGGCCGCGCAGCACCGCCGCCGCGGCCACCACGTCGTTGCGAGCGCCGGCGAGCCGCGCCCACCGGCCCATCCGGTAGGTATCGATGCCCACGAGCAACGCGTACAGCACGCTCATCGCGGCGCGCCGACGTGGACCCAGCAGTGTTCGAGGAAGTCCTTGTCCGGCAGGTCCACGACGGCGGGGCTGAAGTCGCCGGCTCCCGGCGGTTCCGCCGAGTGCGCTATCACGTCGCGGTAGAGCACGTCCGGCACACCGAGCACGAAATCCGCGGCCGGATGGTCACGGATCGCGTCGTGCAGCGGCCGGCTGTCCAGAATCCGGTGCACCGCGATCGGGGCCACGCCGACCCAGCCGTTCGCACCCGGCTCGACCAGCCCCCGGTGCAGCGCGACCCGGACCCTGATCCGCTCGGACGGCACCGTGCGCAGCCCACGCGCGAGCCCGCCGACGAGGCGGGGGATGACCACGGCCTCGTCGATGCCGAGCGGCAGGACGGTGAACTGCCCGTCGCCCTGCGGCTGCGGCTCGACCTCCGACTCCGCGATCCCGGCCGTCTCCCGCGCGCCGCGCAACACGTCGACCAGTTCCCGCTGAACACGCCGCGTCTGGTCGGTGCGCCGGGCGCTGTACCCGACGACGTCCGCCGCCATGCACAGCCGCACCGTACGCCGCCCGTTCATCGGCGGCGCACCGGTCCGCTCCGCGAACGGCACCGCGTCGCCGAGCACCCCGTCGAACCCGGCGTCCGTACGGATCTGCACGTCCAGCGTGCCGGAGACCTCGGCCAGGTCAGGCGGGATCTCCAGCAACGCATGCATCCCGTACGAGCGCGACGCCAGCCGCTCACCCCGGCCCGCGTGGTACGTCCAGCCGAAGTGCGGGGCGAGCAGCCCGGAGGCGAAGACCCGCGGTGCGCCGCGCCGTCTCATCAGCCGGTCCAGCCAGCCGCGCCGGTCCCGCGCCGCCTCCACCGTCCGGGACGCGAAGTCGGAGCTGGGCGCCACCTGCCGGCGGTCCTCCCAGAAAAGCCCGAGCGCGTCACCGTCCGCGTGCACGTCGACCGCGACGACCCGGGAATCCGACATGGCGACCGAGAAGCGCGCCATGGTGATCCGCGACCGTCCGGGCGGCTCCTCCAGGTCGAACGCCAGTAACATCCCCGCGTACCGGGTGCCGGTCGCCGCCGCCCGCCGCCGCAGATGAGCCGGCAGATCGCCCACCGGCACCGGATAGATCAGCGGACGTCCACATCGCACCCGGGACAGCCGCGCCCCCGCCCCGTTCCCCGGATCCCGCCCGGACGGCTCCCTGATCACCCGCTCCGCGATCACCCACTCCGCGCCGAGTGCCACCGGCTCCACGCCGTCACCTCCCCCTCCCCCGCCTCCGCGCCAGTCTGCTCCCCACCCCGCCATCACCAGCATCGGAACAACAGCCGACGCCGCCGCCCGTCCGGCCCACCCACTCCGGGCACGACTCACCCGCGGTGGTGAACAATCCCCTCATGACGACCGCGGAGTGGGCCACGCGCCCCGAGACCCCGGCCGACCGCGACGCCGTGCGCGCCGTGACGGTGGCGGCCTTCGACACGCCCGCCGAGGCGGACCTGGTCGACGCGCTGCGCGCCGATCCGGCGTGGATCGACGGCCTGTCCATCGTGGCGGTCACCCCGTCGGGCCTGGTCGCGGGCCACGCGCTGCTGACCCGCTGCCACATCGGCGACATCCCGGCGCTCTGCCTGGCTCCCTGCTCGGTGCTCCCGGCCCACCAGCGCACCGGCGCCGGGTCCGCCGCGATCCGCGCCGTGCTCGCCGCCGCGGCCGCGCGGGGCGAGGCCTTCGTCGTCGTGCTCGGCCACCCGGACTACTACCCCCGGTTCGGCTTCCGCCGCGCCTCCGAGGCCGGCATCCGCCTCCCCATCGAGGTACCCGACGAGGCCGCCATGGCGCTCACGCTGGACCCGGCGCGCCCGCTGCCGCCCGGCACCGTGCGCTACCCGGCCCCGTTCGGCATCTGACCGGGTCCGGCGGTCACGCCGGCTGGAGGACCGGGGTGCACGCGCAACTGACCAGCCGCGCGGGCAGTGCCCCGGCCGACGCCGCGGCCTCGACGTCGCTGAGCATGCGCTCCCGCCGCTCCGCACTGATCAGCTCGCCCCGCACGACCACCGCGTGTACGCGCCGCGTGTTGCGGATGTCCGCGAGCGGGTCGGCGTCGAGCACCGCGAGGTCCGCGACCGCGTTGCGCCGTACCGTGCCCACGTCCCGCAGCCCGAGGAAGCGGGCGGGCGCGCTGGTCGCCGCCTGCAGCGCCCGCATCGGGCTGAAGCCGGCCTGGACCAGGTTCTCCAGTTCGTCGTGCAGGCTGAATCCGGGGTAGACGTACGCCGTGCCGGTGTCCGTTCCGGCGAGCACCGGCACGCCCGCCCGGGCCGCCGCGGCGATCCAGCGCACCCGGGCCTGGAAGAGTTCCCGGTGCTCGGCCACGGCCTGCGGGGTACGCCCGGCCAGGTAGACCTGCTCCAACTGCCCCTGCCAGCCCGTGCGGGTGGCGGCGGGCAGGTAGCGCAGCCGGTCGTCGTGCAGCGCGACCGACTCGGGCAGGTCGAACACGCGGTGCTGGGTCAGCGTGGGCACCTGGTGCGACCCGTCCGCGGCGAGCCGGCCGAACACCTTTCGCGCCCGGGCCGGGTCGAACGTGCGGGCGGCCAGCACCTCCAGCGGGTGCGTCTGGTTGAACCAACTGTTGAACTCGCCGGCCCCGACCGTGATCCGCGCGAGCCGGCGGCGGATCTCCTCCTCCTGCGCGGAGGTGTCGAACCAACTCGTGTAGATGTGCTCGAAGCTGCGCTGACCCGCCGCGCTCGCCTCCGCCAGCGAAATCGCGTCCGGCGTGTGCCCCACGAACGTGACGCCCAGCCGGCGGCACTCGTCCGCGATCGCGTGATAGGCGGCCGGGGTCAGCCGCACGTAGACCTTGATGAAGTCGGCCCCGCCGGCGACCGCCGTGCGCACCGCCTCCCGGGCCTGCCGGGCGTCCGACACCTCGACGTACGGCGCCCCAAGGCCCGCGAGCAGCGAAGGGTTGCCGTCGATGATGCTGCTGGCGACCACGAACCGCGGCCCCTTCAGCGTTCCGGCGGCGATCCGGTCCCGCCAGTCGTACAGCGTCGCCTGACCGTTCATGTCGCGCACCGTGGTCACGCCGTTGGCGAGGAACAGCGGCAGGTCGATCTGCTCCTGACCGCTACCGTGCACATGGGAGTCGATGAACCCCGGCACGACGAACCTGCCGCGCCCGTCCACCACCTCCGCGTCCGCCGGCACCCGCACCCGCCGCGCGTCATCCACGACAGCGATCCGCCCGCCGCGCACCACCACCGTGACATCTCGCACCGGCCGTCCCCCGGCCCCGTCGATCACCGTGGTTCCGACGATCGCGACCGCCCCACCCGACGTCGCCCCCTGAGCCGAGGCCACCCCCGCACTCCCGAGCGCGATCCCGGCCCCGATTCCCACCCCGGCACCGAGAACCCGACGCCGCGACACCTGTGCTGCCATCACCAGTCTCCATCCGTGGACCCAACGAACACGGACGACCCTAAAACCTGACACTGACGTCAGAGGCAACCCCCGAGGCCACCGAGGCGGCGTCGCTGCCAGCCTGCCGAGCGCGGATGAACCGACGTCGCCCAACGGCAGCGGCACAGCGATCTACGCAGACTATGAGGGGCACCGCGTGCGGGCTCGATTCATCGAGCCGGCCCGGGTCGAGATCGTCGATGGCCCTCTCGCGGGCCAGTTCTTCAGGACACCGATCGGCGCCGCACGAGCCGTGATCCGGCATTACAACCCAGGTGTCAACGACAACCGCAACGGCTGGGGATTCTGGCAACTCGACGACGAGTCTGACCGGCGCCGATCGCTGCAGGCGATCCGGCCGGGCATCACCCGCACAGGCCGAGGTTCCCTGCGGGGCCAGCTCATCACCGCGGACGACTGGGCCGCCACCACCACACCGCGAACCGCGCCCACCGGAACGCGGGGGCATCCGGGGGCTCGGCCCCCGGAGCGGAATGCCGAAACGGCCCCCGGTTCGCGCTTTCCGCGAACAGGGGGCCGCAGCCGTGGAGGTGCTGTCCACTTACTCCAACGACACCGCGAACCGCAACCACCACACCGCGGGGCGTCCGGGGGCTCGGCCCCCGGAGCAGAATCCGAAACGGCCCCCGGTTCGCGCTTTCCGCGAACAGGGGGCCGCAGCCGTGGAGGTGCTGTCCACTTACTCCAACGACACCGCGAACCGCAACCACCACACCGCGGGGCGTCCGGGGGCTCGGCCCCCGGAGCAGAATCCGAAACGGCCCCCGGTTCGCGCTTTCCGCGAACAGGGGGCCGCAGCCGTGGAGGTGCTGTCTGCCTACTCCAACCTCGGCGGACAGGTGGCCAACGTGTAGCCCATCACCACCAGAATCGTCACTGCACTAAAGCAGGCATATCACTGCATAGAATATTAATCCCGTTCACCTACGCTCACGCGAATTTACAGCCCCTCGACCGCTATCTTTCAGCTCCAGCCCAGTTCCCACTAGAGACAACGAAATACCGGGACGAGAACTAGTCCTGAGACGTCCCTGAAGAATGAGTAGTCCTTCTCGGGGTGATTAGCCGATGCTACTTACGGAACACGGCCACATATCGCCCCGTCCGAAAGTATCGGAGGCCGTGTCCCAAGAGGCCCCGGCCGCACGCGACACCCACCCGTGCGGCCGGGCTGCCCAAACTCTGGTGGAGAGGCAGCGTCTGATGATGAAACACCCGGCTTGGTGCGCGCGAACCGAGGGTCCTGATGAAGTGCATGAGTCGGCCCCGCTGTTCGCGAGTGAGGAGGAGGACTTCATCGCGGTCAAGGTACAGAGAGTCCAGGCAGAGGAGGGTGACGATTTTCCACTGTTGGTGTTGACGATGCGGCAGGATGGGGAGGAGGCGCAGTACGCCCTGTCGCCTGAACAGGTTCGGAGAATGGCAGAGGTCTTCGACGAACTGCTAGGCCTGCAAAGCCGGCACTCATATCAATTGACCGGCAGCGGCGGATTCGAGCAGCACAGGGAAGGACGGATCGCGCGAAATCGGTGGAGGTCGGCTAGGTGAGAGGCCGGGCCTCGCGCCAGATCCGCTCGAAGGAGTCAAGGTAGGTCTGCGCCATACCTTCCCCGCCGGGGCGCCGTCGGAGGTGAAGGACCGCGGCATGGGAGGCCGGCTTTCCATAGATGTGCGGGTTAACCATTAGCTCGTCATCAGCGCGGAATACCGAGGCGTAGAGCGTTGTGTCATGCAGTCGTAGATCGAGAGGACGGGCCGTCGCCAGGTGGCGAAAGAGGAGGAGGGCGTTGTGGATGCGGGCCGCCATGAGGCCTCCGACGCCCTCCTCCGCGCCTCGCGCAGCAACCAAGGCGCCGTCCGGGTCGCCCAGCAGGAGACGTACACGGGTGCCGGCTTCGATCTTCTGCCGCAAGAGGGAAAGCACGCCGGCATCCTCGGCCAGGAAGAGAGCACTGTAAGCGAGCACACCGATCTCCGCGTGCGCGCGTCCGAAAAGTCGACGCCAGACGTCGGCGGGCACGGACGAGCGGTGAGGGTAGGTAACCAGCACCTCGGAAATGGCGTCCGTTGACTCTGGCGATGCGGCAGCAGGCCACAGGTCTCGTTCGGTCCAGCCGGTCAGTTGTACGAGGGCCGCGCGGTGACGGGGATACGGCACGCGGCCGTCGATCCAGCGGGCGACGGTCTTCGGATCGACCTCAAGGCGCGCGGCCACATCGGTCGTGTCCATGCCGATCCCGTGGAGTGCGCGTGCGAGCGGATGCCTCATTCCAGGCCCTCCTACGTCGGCTGCGATGAATTTTAGGCCAAGAAGTCCCAAGACGTCCCTCACGCTGGGGTACGGCTTTCGGGTATTCGACGAAAAACTCTGATCAATACGATCGATCGCAGAGAAGAGCGAAGATGAGTGATCAGCACGCGTTCCGTGGGGACGGGCCGGACGAGGTGGCGCAACGGGCAACGGACCGCCTTGCCACCTCACTGGAAGCGGTCGGCTTCGACGTCGGCGAGGACTTCCCGCAGCTCAGTTCCGTTTCAACGTTTGGCTACGGACCCCCGGTGCGCGTGGGCCGGATCTCGACCGAGACCGCATCCCGCCTGTGCGACGTGCTTGCGCGGGTGCCGCCGGCAGAGGAAGCCGCTACCGAGTAAGACCGGCACACCGCCTCTCGCATACCCTCGGCGCAGACAGTTTGCCGAGGGGGAGGCCGTGGCGCAGAGGTCGACCGCCTGGGGTGCGTACCGGCAGATCGCGGATGCGTTGAGAACGCGGATCGCGGCCGGCGAGTTCTCGCCGGGGCAGCCGTTTCCTGCCGAAAGTGTGCTGTCCATCGAGTACGGCGTAGCCCGCAACACGGTCCGGCGGGCGCTGTCCCTGCTCACCGAGGAAGGGCTTCTCACCCTCGCGTCCGGCAGGCGGCAGCTCGCGCGCGGCGGAGAAAATGGGATGCCGGAGCACCGGCGGATCGCAGATGACCTCAGTGCTCGGATCGCCGACGGGCGAATGCGCCCGGGTCAGGCCCTTCCCAGTGAGTCGGCGCTCAGCACAAGCTACGGTGTCGCCCGCGGCACCGTCCGGCACGCGCTGGCCTCGCTGGAAGGCGCCGGCCTCGTCGAGGCGAGGCGGGGTAAGGGATGGTTCGTCCGCGCGTCTCGGCCTGGCGGAGATTCACCATTAGCCTGAGGCGATGGACGCGGCATCGTGGGCACGTGAACTTGCGGAACAGTTGCTGGCTGACGTCCTTCCCCGCCGCTGGAACCACAGCCAGGGCGTCGGCCTCAAAGCTGAGTCGATCGCGCATGTCCTGGGCGACGACGCCGATACCCTGATCTGTGCTGCCTGGTTGCACGACATCGGTTACGCGCCCTCGCTGGTCGACAGCGGCTCACACGCACTGGACGGTGCCCGCTACCTCCGCGATGCGGCCGGTGCCGATGGGCGGATCTGCCGACTCGTCGCGCACCACTCCTGCGCGGCGATCGAGGCGCGCAACCGTGGCTTGCACGAGCAGCTTGAGGCGGAGTTCCCCTACCTGGACGCGCCGGTCACGGACGCCCTCACCTACTGCGACATGACCACCAGCCCGGACGGTGAGCCCACCGAGGTCCACAAGCGCTTGGACGAGATTCTCGTTCGCTACGAGCCGGGCAGCACGGTGCATGACTCCATCGCGGAGGCTACGCCGCGCATCGTCCAGGCCGTCGAGAAGACGCTACGGCTGCTCGATCGCTAGCTCTTCTGCGCGAGTGTTCCCTGTTCGTCCCGGGTCCAGCGACGCCCGGAGCTGTCCAGGAACTCGATCTGCACCGGCTCCGGGTCGACGTAGCCGCGCAACCAGTCCGCCGGGGCCGGCCGCCGGATGGTCTGGCCCGGCGGCACCAGGCCGACGAACTCCGCGTCGTTGCCCTCGGGAAGCGGCAGCTCCACGTCGTAGATGGGCATGTCGCTGGCGTTGTGGATGTGGAACGCGAGTTCCCGGGCGCCGTCCGCCTTCACGATCAGCTCGACCCACGCGCTGATCTTCGCCGCCTGTGCCCTGCGGTCGTCCTCGGCCCGACCGGCCTCCCGCCGATGCTCACGCCGGAACAGCACAAACCCGACGATGAACGCGCCGACCGTACCGACGGCCGAGAACGCATCGGCTCCGACGCCTATCCACTCGCTATCCAAGGTGCGGCACCCCGTTCCCGGACAGGAAGTGCATGATCCGGGTACGCATCGAGCGGTCCATGGTCAACGCCGGGATGTCCTCCGGCGCCATCCAGCGGACCTCGCGTGACTCGTCGCTGGTCTTCGGTTCGCCGCCGACCGGACGCGCGGTGAAGACGACGGAGAACTCCTGCCGCGCCTCGCCGTTGCTGGTGTAGAGGATGACGTGCCGCGGGTCGGTGTAGATGCCGACGAGACCGGTCACCTCGACCTGAATGCCGGTCTCCTCGAACGTCTCCCGCACCGCCGTCTCCGGCAGCGACTCCCCCAGATCCATTGCGCCGCCGGGCACCGCCCAGTTGTCGTTGTCCGTACGGTGGATGAGCAGGATTCGTCCGTGGTCGTCGGTCACGACGACGTTGGCGGATGGGACGAGGCTGTTGGCTTTCGGGGCCGAAGGGTCGTCGTAGTAGTCGATGCGGCGTCCCACGTCGTTCCTCAATCCATCGGCCTGGCGGTGTCCCAGACCTGCTCGAAGCTCTCCAGGTACGTGCTCACCATGCCGCCGCCGGCCACACGGCGCAGGTGCAAGACGGGTGCGTGGTAGGCGCCGAAGCCGTAGATGTGCGTGTTGACCATGAGTTGGTCGTCCGCGACGTAGATCGAGTTGTAGAGGACCGTTTCGTGCAGCCGAAACTCGATGCCGTCGATGTCGCGCAACGGCCGGTAGAGCACGATGGCGTTGCGGATCTTCGCGGCCATGCTGTCGTCCACGCCCTCGTCCGTGCCGCGCTGGGCCACGACTTCGCTACGGGGATCGCCGAGCAGGATGCGGACCCGCCCGCCGTTGTCGGCCTTCTTCCGGAAGACGCGCTGGATGCCGGTGTCCTCGGCGACGAACAGCCCGCTGAAGACCAGCACGCCGATCTCGCGTTCCGCGGAGTCGAAGAAGTTTCGCCACAGGTCGGACGGCACCGCCCAGCGGTGCGGATAGACGTTGATGATCTCGCTCTCCGACGCGTTGGCGACCTGGTCGCGCGTCAGTGCGTCCGGCCAGAGATAGGCCTCGTCGACACCCAGGTGGGCGGCCACCGCGTAGCGATGACGTCGATACGGCGTCCGGCCGGTGATCCACCGTTCCACGCTCTTCGGGTCCACGTCGAGCGCCTGCGCAAGATCCACGGGAGTGATTCCGCGTTCGAGCAGAGCGCTGCGTAACCGATCGTTCGGCATCGTTTCCCCGCAGTAGGACGTCCCGGCCGGAGCCAACCCTATGGGAGACATCTTCGACACGTCCAGCCATGACCTCATTACGTCCCGCTCCCTTCACGCATTCTCATCTCGTCGATGCAGCCGCACCGGCAAAGCACCGGCCCGCCACTTCCACCACCTCGCTTGACATCGGAGGCGGTGACTGAGCACCGTGAATATGAACATGTTGTACATGCTCATGTGTGACGGGTCGGGATACGAGAAGGGAGCACCACGATCCACATCCGCCGGAACCCTCACGACGGCCCGACCTGCATCTGCGGCGCCCGTCTCGCCCCGGAGAACTCGACCTTCTGCCGCAAGTGTTCCGCCCGATCCCGCTGGCGGCGGCGCCGCCTCACGGCACGACGTCACCGCCGTCCCGGCGGGACGCTCGGCCACCCCGACATCTGACGACTCGGCGAAAGGAGACTCTCTTGGTCATTTCCATATCCGCGACGCTCCTGCTCGGTACGGTCGTTTACCTGCTCTGGCGGTACGCCCGACTTCCCCTCTGGCAAGCCGCGACGTGCACCGCGCTTGGCTACTTCCTCGCGTCGTCGTCGCTCGGCCCGCAGATCGGCGACGCGTTCCTCACCGCCGCCCGTTTCATCGCCGGTCTGGACGTTTAGCCATGGCCGCTGACCTGGACGCCACTACGGAGGCCGTCAACATCCGCCTGCGAGCGGCGCTCGCCTCCAGCCCACCGCCGGCCTCGCTCGCAGCTCTGGCGGACATCCCGCTACTTCTCGCCGACGCGCACCGACTTTCGACGACGGCCCGGCTCGCGAGGCTGGAACTCGCCAACCTCCGCGCCGCCGCCCGTGCCACGCTCGCCGCCCACCACGACGGCGAGGCTGACCCGCTCGCCTACCTCCGCGACGAGTTGGACGCCACGGAGACCGGCCGATGAGGCGGGCGCACTCCCGGCGTTGGCGCCGCAGCCATTCGGACCCGATCGTCGTCTTCCCCGACCGCTCACCATTCATCGCGCTCGCACTGGCGGCGCTGGGCAAGGCGCTCTTCCGATACCGCTCAGAACTGGCACCTCTGGCGGTCATGGTGGGCCTTTACGTCACGGCGCTCGTTGCCCACCACCGCGATCCGGGCGTCTGGCCGTGGCTCCCCGCCATCACAGTCGTGACGGCGACTCTGTCGCTGTGGCATCCCCGCCGCCGATCCGAGGAGAAGGCTTACGCGTTCGCCGCCGTCATGGCGGCGGGCGCGTGGCTCACCACCGCCACCGCTTACGGACCCAACACCACTCCCCTACCGACACTCCTTCTTGTCGCCACGGCGGTCGGCGCCATCCCGTGGTGGACGCACCGACGGCGCCGCGCGCGAGTTCGCGTCGACCGCACGATCCGCGCCTGGCCCGGCATGTCGGAACGGGTAGGCCTGGCCGGCTCAAAGATTCAGTCCGCCGTGGTGGACGCGTGGGGTTGGCGCGCCAGCATGGTCCTCCGGCCCGGCCAGACCGTCGCGGACGCCGTCGCTCAGGTTCCCGCGATCGAGTCAGGGCTCGGCACCCGCCCCGGTGCCGTCCGCGTCGAGGCGGACCCGGCGCACGCCGGCCGGTTCGTCATGCGCGTCCTCGCCGCCGACCCGCACGCCACGGCGATTCTCTGGCCCGGCCCGCAGAGCACATCCGTAGCCGACCCGATCGACATCGGCGTCTTCGAGGACGCCGAACACGTCCGCATCTCCGTCCTGCGCCGCCACGTGCTGATCGGAGGTACCACCGACTCAGGCAAGAGCGGGGTCCTCAACGGTCTCCTCGGCAACCTCGCGGCCTGCCGGGACGTCGTCCTTTGGGGCATCGACCTCAAGGGCGGCATGGAACTCCGCCCGTGGGCTTCGTGCCTTGACCGGCTCGCCACCACCCCGGCGGAGGCGGCGGCGCTGCTGGAGGATGCCAACCGCATACTCGACGCCCGCGCGCACGCCCTCGGACGCGACGCCTCCCGCGTCTGGGAACCGACCGCGCAACGCCCGGCGCTGATCGTTGTCATCGACGAGTACGCCGAACTCACCGACACCGCACCGGCCGCCGTCGACCCGGCCGAATCGATCGCCCGACGGGGCCGTGCCCTCGCCGTCACCCTCCTGGTGGCGACCCAGCGACCGACGCAGAAGGCGATGGGCGGCGGCGCGCTGAGGTCGCAGATGGGCACGCGCATCTGCCTCCGCGTCCGCGAGCGCCGCGACGTCGATCTCATCCTCGACCGGGGCATGCTCGCGGCCGGCTGGCACGCCCACACGCTCGACGCACCCGGCAAGTTCTACGTCCTCGCGGACGGCCACACCCGTCCCCGGCGCGCCCGCGCCTACCTCGTCACCGACAACGACGTCCGGCGCACCGCAGCACAGCACGCGAACAGCCGGCCGTCCCTCGACGCGCTGTCGACGAACAGCGCGGACGAAGTCCTGGAAGGCACCGTGATCACGCCGGAGGAGACGCTGTGGCGGGCGCTCACCACCGCACCCGCCGCCGGCTGTTCGGTGCCCGACCTCATCCAACTCACCGGCATGAAGCGCACCTGGATCTACGACCGGCTCCACGCCTGGGCACGCACCGGCCGCGCAGTTCAGGTTTCTCGCGGACGGTGGCGTGCCAACAGGGATTGACCACGGACGTCCGTTCGCGCGCACGCGCGTCTGCGCAGATCAGCACGCGGACGGACATCCGGACGGACGAACACACGGACGACGAAGGGAGACGCCAACGAGCCTCGACAACGGCACCGCACGACGATGACGTCCCGTGCGAGACGCGTCGTCACCCGCCGCACCAGACGGACGAAGACCGTCGATGAAGAACTGCTGATCCGGGCGCTCGTCCTCATCGCCGAGGAGAGCGGCCGGCAGGACCGAGACCGGAAGCAGCAATGACGAAGGGATCAGACCATGGCGCGCAGCCATGACGACCGGCCGACGAGCAAGCGAGCATTCGCCTACCTGCGGGTCTCGTCGGCCGGCCAGGTCAACACCGACTACGACCCGGAGGGCATCTCCCTCCCTGCCCAGCGTGCCGCGATTCAGCGCCGCGCCGCCGAGTTGGACGCGGAGATCGTCGAGGAGTTCGTTGAGCCGGGCCGCTCCGCGACCACGACTGATGGGCGGCCGGTCTTCCGCGAGATGATGGCCCGGCTCAAAGCTGAGGCAGGCATCGACTACGTGATCGTCTACGCCCGCTCACGGCTCCACCGGAACAGCATCGACGCCGCGATCACCAAGCGCGATCTCCGTACCGCCGGGGCCGTTCTGGTCTCGGTCATGGACTACACCGAGGACACGGCGATCGGTGACCTGGTCGCCACCGTCCTCGACGCGGTCAACGAGTATCAGTCGCGGGCGTCCGGGGCAGATATCGCGTACAAGATGGGTCAGAAGATCGTCAAAGGCGGCTCGGTCGGGCGGGCACCAATCGGCTACCTCAACGTCCGCGAGATGTTCGAGGGTCGCGAGGTGCGCACGATCGCCGTTGACCCGGAGCGCGGCCCGCTGATCCGGATGGCATTCGAGCTGTACGCGACCGGCACCTACGGATTCCACGCGCTCATCGAGGCCCTCACCGACGCGGGTCTCCGGACGAAGCCGACCCGCCGCTACCCCACCGGCACGCCCATCTCGATCAACTCGATCGGCAACCTGCTCCGCGATCGCTACTACCTCGGCTACGTCACCTACCGAGGGCAGGAGTACCGCGGGCGCCACGAACCGCTCATCGATCCCGAGACGTTCGAGCGGGTCCAGCAGATGCTCGAAGCGCGGCGCGCGGGCGGTGTCCGGGAGCGGACGCACAACCACTACCTCAAGGGCACCGTCTGGTGTCACCGTTGCGAGAGCCGCCTCATGATCATGCGGGGTAAGAGCCACACCGGCGCGCACTACTTCTACTACTTTTGCCGGGGCCGTCAGCGCCATGTCTGCGATCTGCCGTACCTGCCGGTCGCCCGCGTCGAGGACGCTGTCCGGGACAACTACGCCGCGATCACACTGCCCACCGACCTGCGGCGGCGGATCGCCGAAAAGCTGGATCAGGTGGTCAATGACTCCGGCCGTGCGAAAGCGGAGCTACAGGCGCGGATCAAGGCCAGGCGGGACGAACTGAGCGCTCAGGAAGACCGGTTCCTCGATCTCGTGGGCGACCCCGACTGGCCGCAGGACAAGATCGGCGCCCGGCTCCGGAAGATCCGCGATGAACGCGACCGCCTCAACCGCCAGATCGAGGACGTACGAGACCCGAGCGCCGGGCACGAGACGCTACGCCACCTGATCGACCTGCTGTCCAACCCGATCGAGCTGTACCGCCTGGCCGACAAGCGCGCCCGCCGCACCCTCAACCAGGCGTTCTTCGCCAAGATCTTCCTCGACGCGGACGACGACGGTCCCTACGTCGCGGCAGACGCCCCGGACGACCTGATTGCGCCGCTCGTCGTCGTGGCCAGGAACGACAGCGGCGGCACCACCCGTGTGGGTGATGCCGCCGCTACTACGGCTCTGAACCTCCGTGCCGCCCTGGCGGGCGGTGGTTCAAGTAACGCCGCTCTCGTGGAGGTGCCGGGAATCGAACCCGGGTCCTTCGGTGAATCTACAGGGCTTCTCCGAGCGCAGCTTGCTGTGTCTCTACTCGGCCCCTCCGATCACGCAAGCGAGTCGGTGTGACGGGCCCAGTCGTGATTGGTCTCGCCGCACAAGCCTCACGACGGGGCTTGATTGGCCAGCCTTCTAGATGATGCCGGTGACTAGGCCGAAGGCGTGCCTAGACCGACAGAGCTGCTACTCGCCTCAGGCGGCGAGAGCGAGCTCAGAGCGCTTAGTGTCGGCGCTTATTGCTTCCAACGATCGATTTGTGAGACGACGTTGGCTTCCTCAGCTCGCTTCCCCTGCGTCAGCATCCGAAGTCGAAACCAGTCACCCCCTCGTAGGACGCCGCCCGGGTGGACGGCGCAACCCCACAAGATTAACGCGTCCCCACGCGAACGTCACACGAGATACCCCGTGGTGGGTCAGAAGCCAGCGCAGGGGGTGCCGTTGATCGTGCAGGAGGTGGGGTCGACCTGGGCGGCGGTGTTCTTCGTGGCCTGGAAGCCGGCCTGGACCTGGCCGTTGGGGGCGAGCGGGCCGCCGTCGAGGACGAGGGTGGTGCCGGAGACGGAGGCGGTCGCGTTCCAGAAGCCGGTGACGGCGATCTCGACGTCGGCGGGGTAGGTGAGGCGGACCTGCCACGGCGTGCCGGTGCCGGTGCGGTTGGCGACGAACAGGTTGGACACGAAGCCCTCGTTCCAGCTGCTGCCGAGCACGTACTGCGCGGCGAGGCCGGTGCTGGCGGGCGCGCGGGTGGCCGGCGGCGTGGTGGGGGCGGGCTGCGTGGTGGGGGGCGGCGGGTCGGAGCGCGGGCTGCCGGGGGCGGCGGGGGTCGGGGACTCCTCCTCGAACGGGTCCGCCGTGATGACGCCCTCGGGCGGGGCGGAGAGCGCCGCGGTGGGGATCACGATGAGCGACGGCCGGATGTCGTCGTCGGAGTCGCTGGTGAGAATCCACACGACGCTGCCGATGACGAGCGCGGCGATCACGCCGCCGGCGATGGCGAGCCGGGCCCGGGTGGGTGAGATGCCGAAGAAACCGCTGGTGGCGACACCCTCGGAGTGCTTGCCGGACACGGCTGGTCTTCCTCCCGCGGGCTCCGCGAAGACGCGAAGACTCGGCGCATCGGACGAAGAAGGCTACCCCGTCCGTACCGCGTCAGTCCATGCCCTTGCTGCGCCGCCCGAGCGCCTTGCTGATCTCCTTGGCCGCGTCCCGCTTGGCCAGGTCGTGCCGTTTGTCGTAGTCGCGCTTACCGCGCGCGAGCCCGATCTCGACCTTGGCCCAGCCGTCCGCGAAGTACACCTGGAGCGGCACCATGGTCAGGCCGTCCTCGCGGACCTTGCCGGACAGCTTGAGGATCTCGCCGCGCTTGAGCAGCAGCTTCCGCGTGCGCCGGGGCTCGTGGTTGGTCCAGGTGCCCTGCGTGTACTCCGGGATGTGCATCGCGTACAGCCAGATCTCGCCGTCCTTGACCTGTGCGAACGCGTCGACGAGTGACGCGCGCCCGGCCCGCAGCGACTTGACCTCGGTGCCGGTCAGCGCCATCCCGGCCTCGTAGGTGTCCAGAATCGTGTAGTCGTGGCGCGCCTTGCGGTTGGAGGCCACCACCTTGCGCCCCTTTTCGCGCGGCATCGTGCACAACTCCCTCATGGTCCGAACAACCTCGCAATGCTACAGCGCGCCCGGGCCGATCCCCCACCGACTAAAACCCAGAACGTTCCTTTCCCGCTTCCGGCGGGGTCGTTTTCCGCATGCTCCCGCGGGCACCGGTCGGCCGTGGCCGGCCTCCCTGCACGATCCGTCGTGGTCACCACGAACGCCGGGGCGGGCCGCCGGGACCGGGCTGGGAGTGGCAGCGAGGCCGGCCACGGCCGAGCGGTCTCCGGCGGGAGCGGCGGAACGGGACCACGGCGTGACCGGGACCGCGGTCTTCCGGTCGTTCAGCAGAGGCAGCTGGGCAGCCAGCTCAGCGGCTGTCGCGGGGCGCCGTCCACGCGGACCTCGAAGTGCAGGTGGTAGCCGGTGCTGGCGCCGGTGGTGCCGACGCGGCCGATGGTCTGGCCGCGGCGGACGTGCTGGCCGCGGTGGACGAGGATGCGCGACTGGTGGGCGTAGCAGGTGGTGACGCCGCGGCCGGCGACCTCGCCGTGCGCGACGCAGGTGAAGTTGCCGTAGCCGTTGGCCCAGCCGGCGCGGATGACGACGCCGTCGTCGGCGGCCCAGATGGGCTGGCCGCCGCCGGCCGCGATGTCGACGCCGGAGTGGAGTTGCCAGACCCGGTAGTACGGGTCGAAGCGCCAGCCGAAGTTGCTGGACTTCCAGCCGCGGACCGGCATGAGCAGGCGGGCGCCGGGTCGCATGCGGGTGACGGTCTGCCGGGCGCCGCGGCGGCGGGCCTCCCAGGCGCGGACCTCGGCCGCGATGCGCGACTCGGCCGTGCGGGCCTCGCGGTAGCGGGCGAGGCTGGCGGAGCGCTCCTGCTGGGCGACGCCGAGCGCGGCGCGGCGCTGGTCGGTGAGCGCCTGGACCGCGGCGACCGCGGCCTCGGCGACGCGCTCGGCCTCGCGGGCCTCGGCGAGCTTGGCCTGCGCGTCGGCGTGCGCGGCGTCGGCGGCCTCGCGGGCGGCGGTGGCCGCGTTCTGGGCGTCGCGGGCCGCGCCGCGGGCGTCGACGACGCGGCCGAGCGCGCCGTGCTGCGTGTCGAGCACGCGGTCGACGTAGCCGAGCCGGTCGGCGAACGTGGTGGGGTTGGCGTCGATGAGCACGTTCAGCGTGCCGATGTTGCCGCCCTTGAAGGACGCGGCCGCGAGGTCGCCGAGCCGGTCCCGGGCCTCGGCGACGCGGCGCTCCGCCTGCTCGTAGCGGCCGGTGGCGGCGGCCTGGGCGGCGCGCGCGGTGGCGGCCTTGCGCGCGGCGGTGTCCGCGGCGGCCTGGGCGGCGGCGACGTGGCCGCGGGCCTGTTCGGCGCGGGTCTGCGCGGGCGGGAGGCCGGCGGTGGCGGCGGCTAGGCTGCGGGCGGCGGCCCGGGCACGGTCGGTGGCGCCCTCCAGGATCGAGGCGGCCTTCGCGACCTCCTGCTCGATCCGGCGCTGGTCGTCGCGTGGGTCGGCGGCCGTGCGCGCGGACGCGGGTGCCGCTCCGGGCGCGAGGAACGCCAGGGTGAGCAGGACCGCGAGGGCGCTGCGATAGGACTTCACGGACATATCCCCCGATTCTCCGTGGTCCTCACCCTACATGTGGGAGAACCGGCAGATCGGCAGAAACGCGAATCGCCGCCCGCACCCGGGACGACCCGGGTACGGACGGCGATGCGGCGAGAATGGCCCGAGGGCGACTAGACCCGCAGGTAGAACCGGAGCGTGCTCCACGCGGTGACGGCGCTGACCAGCGCGCCCGCGCCGGCCATGAACGGCAGCATGAGCAGCACGTTGTCCCAGTTGAGCGGCGTGAGCAGCTCGGTCAGGTCGCGCAGCGCGCCGTCGATCAGGAAGATCTTGCCGAGCACCAGCGCGCCGAAGCCGAGCAGCGAGCCGAGCACGCCGGCCGCGACCGCCTCGAGCACGAACGGCGCCTGGATGAACCAGTTCGACGCGCCGACCAGCTTCATGACCGCGACCTCGCGCCGCTTGCTGTACGCCGCGACCTGGATGGTGTTACCCACGAGCAACAGCGCGGCGATGGCCATGATCGACGAGGCGATCAGGGACATGGTCTGCACCGAGTTGAGGATGCCGAAGACCTTCTCCAGCAGCGCGCGCTGGTCGAGGATCTCGTCGACGCCCTCGGCGGTGGCGTACTTCGCGGCGAAGTCCTCGTACTGCTCGGGGTTGTTGAGCTTGACCCGGAACGACTCGGGCAGCTGGTCGGCGCTGACGGAGTTCACGAGGTCGGGCGTGTCGCGCCACAGGGTCCGGAACTTCTCGAGCGCCTTGTCCTTGGTCTCCAACTGGTACGACTGGACCAGTTCGTCGGAGTTCAGCGCCGCGTCCAGACTCTGCCTCTGCTCATCGTTGACGTCGGACTTCAGGAACATCGCGACCTCGATGTTCGCGTAGTAGAAGTCCTTCATCTCGTTGGCCTGCAGGTAGAGCAGCGCGCTGGCGCCGAGCATGGTCAGCGAGACGGACATCGTGATGATCATGGCGATGGTCATCGTGACGTTGCGCCACAGTCCGACCAGCACTTCGGACAGGACATACTTGAGACGCATCGGTGAGGCTTCCTTCGTGAATCGTCTGCGGCCGGGTCAGGGTTCGGGGGATGGAGCCAGTCGATTACCGACTGCTATCAGCCGTACACACCGCGCGGCTGGTCACGGACGATCCGGCCGCTCTCGATCTCGATGACCCGTCGGCGCATCTGGTTCACGATGTTGGAGTCGTGAGTCACCATGACGACCGTGGTGCCGGTCCGGTTGATCCGGTCCAGCAGGCGCATGATCTCGATCGAGGTGTCCGGGTCCAGGTTTCCGGTGGGCTCGTCCGCCAGCAGGATCAGGGGGCGGTTGACGAAGGCGCGGGCCACGGCGACACGCTGCTGCTCACCGCCGGAGAGCTCGTGCGGGTAACGGTGCTCCTTGCCACCGAGACCGACGAGTTCCAGCACCTCGGGCACGACGCGGCGGGCGACCGCCTTGGTCTTGCCGATCACCTCGAGCGCGAAGGCGACGTTCTCGTAGGCCGTCCGGTTGGGCAGGAGCCGGAAGTCCTGGAACACGCAGCCGATCGAGCGCCGGAAGTGCGGGATCTTCCACGAGCGCATGGAGGTGACGTCCTTGGAGTTGACGATCACCTTGCCCTTGTTCGGGGCGACCTCGTGCAGCAGCAGCTTGATGATCGTGGACTTGCCGGAGCCGGACGGGCCGATGAAGAAGACGAACTCGCCCTTTTCGATCCCGACCGACACATCGTCCAGCGACGGCCGGGACGCCTTCGGATACGTCTTGGTCACGTTCTCAAGCTGAATCACGGGAGCAGAGTCTACGCGGTGTAACGAAAACTCCAAGTCCAGAGCCCGCCCGATCTGCCCTCGATGACCCGATAAAGGATCGTCCGATCGGGTGACTTTCGCGGGTCGATCCGCGACACGCCGGGACGGTTACGCCGCGTCGCCGCTCAACTGCTGCTGCTTACGCCACTTGATCCCGGCCTCGATGAACGCGTCCAGGTCGCCGTCGAAGACCGAGGTCGGATTGCCCGTCTCCTGCTCAGTTCGCAGATCCTTCACCATCTGATACGGGTGCAGCACGTACGACCGCATCTGGTCACCCCAGGAGCCGGCCGCGTCGGTCTTCAGGCCCTGCATCTTGGCCTGCTCCTCCTGGCGCTTGCGCTCCAGCAGGCGGGCCTGGAGCACGCGCAGCGCGGACGCCTTGTTCTGCAGCTGGGACTTCTCGTTCTGGCAGGTCACCACGATGCCGGTGGGAATGTGTGTGATTCGCACCGCAGAGTCCGTGGTGTTCACGCTCTGTCCGCCGGGACCTGACGAGCGGTACACGTCCACCCGCATCTCGTTCTCCGGGATGTCGATGTGGTCGGTCTGCTCCACGACCGGCATCACCTCGACGCCGGCGAAGCTGGTCTGCCGGCGGCCCTGGTTGTCGAACGGACTGATCCGCACCAGACGGTGGGTGCCCGACTCGACACTCAGCGTGCCGTACGCGTACGGCGCCTTGACCGTGAAGGTGGCGGACTTGAGGCCCGCCTCCTCCGCGTACGACGTCTCGTAGACCTCGGTCGGGTAGCCGTGCCGCTCCGCCCACCGCAGGTACATCCGCAGCAGCATCTCCGCGAAGTCGGCCGCGTCCACCCCGCCGGCGCCGGCACGCACCGCCACCAGCGCCTCACGGGCGTCGTACTCCCCGGACAGCAGCGTGCGCACCTCGAGTTCGTCCACCGCCTTGGTCAGCGCCTGGAGCTCCGTGCCCACCTCGCCCAGCGAGGACGCGTCGTCCTCCGCCTCGGACAGCTCGAGCAGCACGAAGGCGTCGTCGAGCCGGGCGCGGAGGCGCTCCAGCTTCTGGATCTCCCCGTTGACGTAGGAGAGCTTCGAGGTGACCTGCTGCGCGCGTGCCTGGTCGTCCCAGAGGTTCGGCTCGGCGGCCTGCTCCTCCAACTCCGCCTTCTCCCGGCGGAGCTTGTCGACGTCGAGGACGCCCTCGATGTTCCGCAGGGTGGCGTCGAGGTGCTTGAGCTGGTCGGAAAAGTCGGCTGCAGTCACAACACTCAAGAATACGGCGCGCCGCGCGAGATCGGACTCCCCCCGGGCCGATCCACGCCGGCCCCGGCCATCAGGCGCCCGGCGCGGTCTTCAGCCAGGTGAGCGCCGCCTTGTGATAGGCCACCGCGAACTCCAGCGCGGACGCCCCGAAGTTGTCCCCCGCCTTCTTAGCCTCCTTGGCCTGCTCGCGCGCGGATGCCAGAGCCGCCGTGTGGTACTCGTTGGCACCAGCGATCAAGGTGCTCATCTGGCCCTCACTGTGCTGCTCCCCGAACGCGACGCGGAGCGCGATCGGGTTGCGAATGGCATCGCGTCCCGGGGAGTCGGTCAGCCAACGGCTGAACGCGCGCTTTCCGGACGCCGTGATCGCGTAGGGCTGGCTCGAGCGGGGGCCCGGCTTACCCAGCCGGACATAACCCATCTCGGCGAGCGCCGGCAATTCCCGGTAAACCTGGCTTCGGGTCATGGACCAGAAGGGGCCAAGGCGGCGCTCCGCCTGACCCATGAGTTGCCCACCCGTCATCGGCCCCTCGTGGAGCAGCCCGAGGAGGGCAGCCGCGGTTGGGTTGATTCCTGTCTCGGCCATGCCCATTACGCTGCCACTTTGTAGCCCCGGCGTCCAGGATTTCGAGTTATCCGCGCCAAAGCGTCTCCACAGTGCACTGTCTTGCGCGGACTGTCCGGTGCGGACCGGCCACAAATAGTGATCAACTTCGGGAACTATTCGACCGGGAATGCCCTTTGTCCGGTTCGACGGACCGCAAAGGGTCTCACAAAAGCCGGGGTGCAATGCACCACTCCCGACTCAGCTTTGCAGACTCGGACGCCCGAATGCCGGGAAACGGGGGTCAAGACCCATAGCAAATCGGGGGTCAGGGGCCGGCCACGGTGGAGGTCCCGGACGGTACCCGGGGCACTGGCATACCGCTGGTGTCCCCTCCGGAGAGAAGTACCCCACTCACCACAGTGATCAACATAAGGAACGCGGCCACCACACAAACCGCGATCAACCGGCGTCGCCGCGAACGACCGTCCGATCCGATCCGCGCGCCCGCCATCACCCCGATCTCCGGCATGTGCAGCCGCCCCGCCGCCGCCCTCGGCCACGGCCCGCCCGCGCTGTACGCCGCACCGAGCGCGGCCGCCGCCGGATGGCTCGGCGGCGCGGACGTGGGCGGCGCGGAGATCGGCGGCACGGACATCGGCGCCACCGAGATCGGCGGCGCGGAGACCGGCCCCTGGAACTCCATCACCGGCAGCGCCACCATCCGGCCCGCGTACGCCGGCGACACCGGCGCCACCTCCAGCGGCACCCAGCGCACGTGCGCCTGCCCGCGGCTGCGACCGTTCGGCCGCGGCCACCAGGTCACGTCGCCCTCGGCCAGCGCGGGCAGCGGCGGCAGCCCGGCCACCGAGGACTCCACCCGGCGCAGCCGCTGGCCGATCGCGCGCGCGTCCGGCCGGCGCGCCGGGTCCGGCTCCATGCAGTGCTCGATCACCGGCCACACCTGCGCGGGCAGCCCGGCCGGCGGCACCACCGTGCACTGCCGGTGCCGCGCGAGCACGTCCAGCGGGGTGCCGCCCTTGAACGGGCTGCGGCCGCAGAGCAGCTCGAACAGGACCACGCCCATCGCGTACACGTCCGAGGCCGGGCTCGGTGAAGCGCCCTCCACCACCTCGGGCGACACGTACTCCGGGGTGGCGTGGGTGGCGCGCGCCTCATCGGTGCGGTGCAGCCGCCGGGCCACGCCGAAGTCGACCAGCCGGACCGGGCCGCCGTCCGCGGGCACCACCAGGTTGCCCGGCTTCACGTCGCCGTGCACGATGCCGCGCTCGTGGAGGTACGCCAGCGAGTTCGCCAACTGGGCGATCAGGTTGACCGCGACGGCGGGCGGCACCGGGCCGTCCCGCCGCAGCCTCCGGCGCAGGTCCTCGCCGTCGATCAGCTCCATCACGAAGACGTGCTGATCCGCCTCCCGGCCGAACTCGATCGGCCGCACGATGCACGGGTGGGACAGCTCGGCGAGGATCTCCGCCTCGTCCACGAAGTTGCGCACCAGGTCGGGCTGGGACAGCGCCTCCGGGCGCAGCAGCTTGACCGCCACCGCGCGCCCGGTGCCCGTGTCCAGGCCGGACCAGACCGTGCCGATCGCCCCCCTGGCGATCTCGGCATCGAGCCGGTAGCGGCCGTTGAGCAGACCCGTCATCGTGGTCCTCCTCCCGGGCCCCCCGCCCGGCTGCGTGTCTGATGCTACGGCCGGGAAACCGGATTCCGGAGCCCTGCGCCGCCGAGCCGACACCGGATCGAGGGCTGCGACCAGGGCGAACATCAACTGATCATCGATAAACAACCATGTCGGGGGACATCGCATTGACCGGGTGGAGCCGATAGGGAACATTTGGCTGCCGTGGCGTCTCCACTCGTACGATGGCTCGCAGGTCGCAGCCCTGATCAGCTCGCCCGGATTCTGCTGCACCGGCCGGAGAGCGTCCACGCGGGGACCGGCTCCCGGCCCGCCGCGCCACCGTCCGACCTGTCCGCGCTCGCCGAGCGGCTGCAGCGCCCGGCCGCGCTCCACGCCGCGCTGCGCGCCCAGCCGCTGCCCAGCCACGAGCTGCTCGGGCTGCTCACCCACCTCGGCCGCCGGCACCGCCCGGTGCCCCGCGCCACGCTCGCCCACCAGCTCGGACTGACCGCCGACGACCCCGGCCTGACCGCCGCGCTGGACCGGCTGGCCGCCGCCGCGCTGGCCTGGCCGGACCACGAGGACGGGCTGCACATCCCGACCGAGCTGGCCCGCGCGTTCCCGCACCCGCTCGGGCTCGGCGCGGACGCGGCCCGGCTCTACCGGGAGACCCCCGCGGACCGGCTGCGCCAGATCGCGGTCGCGCTGGGCCGGCCGGATCCGGGGCCGCGCCGCGACGACGCGTACGCCGCGGTCCGCGCCGCGCTGGCGGACGCGCCCGCGGTCCGGGACCTGGCCGACACCGCGCCGCCCGAGGTCCGCGACCTGCTGCACGCGATGGCCGCCGGGCTCCCGGTCGCCACGCCCGACCCGGCGCGATCCGGCGCCCAGGACTGGGCGGTCAGCCGTGGGCTGCTCGCGTTCAGCGGCTGGCGTCTGGAGATGCCGGCCGAGGTGGCGACGGCGCTGCGCGGGCCCGGGTGGACACCGCCGTTCACGCCGGACCCGCCGCTGCCGAAGCCGGTGCCGGTCACGGCGGACGCGGTCGCCCGCGAGTCGGCCGCGGCCGCGCACGCCGCGGTCCAGCACGTCACCGCGCTGCTCGACGCGATCTCGGCCACGCCCGCGGCGGCGCTCAAGACCGGCGGGGTCGGCTCCCGCGAGCTCACCCGGCTCGGCAAGGCCATCGGCGTACCGGCGGCGGAGGCCCGGTTCTGGCTCGTGCTCGCGCACGCGGCCGGGCTGGTCGACGCGGTCTACGACCGATCCGTCGGGTACGGCATGGACCCCACCCGGTACGCGGTCACCGGCGAGCACGCCCGGTGGCAGCGGCTGAGCCCGGCGCGCCGGCTGACCGCGCTGCTGCGCCGCTGGCCCACGCTGGCCCCGGCCGCGCTGGCCACGCACCGCGGCGGTTTCGGCCCGGCCGGTGCCGCGCTCGCGCCGCACCCGCTCGACGCGGTCGCGCCGCGCCTGAAGACCGGCCTGCTCGACCTGCTCGCCGCGCTGCCGGACGGTGCCGGCCTGCCCGCGCCGTTCGCGGCCGGGCCCGCGGTGGGCTGGCACCGGCCGCTCGACACGCCGGTCACCGGCGACCGCGACGAGCTGGTGGTGCAGCTCTGGGAGGAGGCGCGCCTGTGCGGCGTCATCGCACACGGCACGCTGACCCCGCTCGGCCGCGCGCTGCTGGCCGACGACCGTAGCGGCCTCGATCGGGTCGCGGACGGGCTGCTGCCGGACGCGGTGGCCACCGCGCTGTTCCAGAACGACCTCACCGTGGTGGTGCCCGGCATCCCGGCCGCCGACCTCGCCACGCTGCTCGACGCGTGCGCCGATCGGGAATCCCGCGGCGGTGCGGGCACCTGGCGGTTCAGCGCCGCGTCGGTCCGGCGCGCGCTCGACGACGGGCACCGGGCCGAGGATCTCCGCGCCGCGCTCGCGGCCGTCGGCACGCTGCCGCAGGCGCTGGACTACCTGATCGCGGACGTCGCCCGCCGCCACGGTCACGTGCGCGTCCGCCCGGCCGGCTGCGTGCTGCACACCGAGGACCCGGCGCTGATCGCGGAGATCCTCTCCACCCGCGGGCTCGCCGCGCTCGGCCTCACCACGGTCGCGCCGACCGTCCTGGTCAGCCCCGCGGGGGTGACGGAGACGCTGGCGGCGCTGCGCGCGGCGGGATTCGCACCGGCCGGTGAAGACGCCGACGGCGGGCCACTCGTCCGGCAGCGCCCGCCCGCTGCCACCGCCGCCCCGGAGGCGGATGCCGGTCCGGACACGGATGCCGGCCCGCCGGCCGCACGGGAACTCACCCCGGCCGACGCGCTGCACCTCGCCAAGCTGCTGCTGACCGCCGCCAGGCCGGCGGATCCGGTGGAGGAGGCCCGGCAGCGGATCGCCGCGCTGCGCCCGCGGAACCGGGCGGCCGACGAGGACATCACGCTCCACGCGGAACGCCTCGACGACGCCGCCCGCGCCACGCTCGCCGCCTGCGTCCGCGAACGCCGCACCGTCCACGTCGAGTACGTCAACGCGGGCGGCCGCCGCTACACGCGCCTGGTCGAACCGCTCGCGGTCGACGGCGAGTTCCTGGTCGGCCAGGTGCCGCCGCTGGCGGAGGAGGTGTCGTTCGCGCTCGGCCGCATCGTCTCGGTCACCCCGGCCTGACGACGGCGGCGGGTGGGTGTCAGGCGGGACGCGTACCCTGAGTCCGCCGGTTGGCAGCATGCGGCCCGTGCGCCGGGCCAGGCGAGGAAGACAGAGGATGACCAAGCAGCCCCCCACCCCCACGAGCACGAAGCGGTTCGCCGTACCGCTGGAGCCGGTCTTCGCCGTCGTCGCCCTCGGCTGGCTGGGCGTGATGCTGCGGTCGGCGCAGGTCTCGGTGTCGACCGCGCCGGAGGGCGCGCTGGCCGTCTACCTCGCGGCCTACTCGCTGCCCGGGCTGATCTCCGCGAGCCTGGTGGCGGGCGCCGCGACCGGGCTGGCAATCGTGACCACGATCGGGCCGGTGCGGCGCGCGGGCGCGACCGTGCGATTCGCGGTGGCGATCGCGGCCGGGCTGCTGGTCGGCGCGGTCGCGGCGCTGGTGGTGCTGAACAGCTACGGGCGCGGTGACGCGATCACGATCCTGGCGGCGACGTTCGCGGCCTCGGCGACCGCCGGTGGCGCGCTCGCCGGCATCCGGCACGTGGCGCTGGCCGGCGCGGTCGTCAACGCGTCGCTGGGCGTGTTCCTGATCGGCTTCGTGCTCAACCTGTTCCAGGATCCGCTGCTGGACCTGTTCGGCGCGGGCGACACGCAGGCCTCACAGGCGGGCGCGCTGAGCTGGTTCTCGCTGACCGCGTCGCTGGTGAGCGCGCTGGTCGCGGGCGTCACCGCCTACCTGACGCTGACCAGCCGGCAGGGTGACGACCGGCCGAAGTGGGTGGTCTACCTGGCCGGCGGCGCGGGCGCGGGCGCGGTGCTGCTGGTGTCCGAGGCGATCGCGCGGACCGGCGGCGGCCAGCTGCTGGACCTGGCCGGGCAGCTCAGCGAGGCGGACCGGGCCGCGCAGGAGATCCTGGCGAACTCCCGTTTCAACAACGGCCTGATCGTGCTCTTCGTCGGCGCGATCACCGCCATGATCCTGCTCGGCCGCACGCTGAAGCCGATCGAGGACGAGTGAGCGGGCCCTAGCCTAGAGCTGGTCGAGTTCGGTCGCGTCGTACCACTCCAGTTCGTGGTCCTCGGCGCCGTCCACGGTGAACTGCGCGTCCTCGTCGCCGTCGAGCGCGCCCGGGACCGCGTCCGCCGCGGCCGCGACGTCCGGCGCCGCGGCCGCGGAGTCGACGTGGACCGCCGCGACCGCGCCGAGCGGCAGCGGCCGGGCGAGCGTCATGATGGACGAGCCGAGTTGGTCGTCGCCGCGGGTCAGCGCGGAGGCGGGGAGGTCGGCGGAGACCACCACGCGGCGGCGCGGGGCGTCCGGGTCGCGGTGCAGCAGCACGAGCGCGGACTGGGCGGCGCGGGTGAACGCCACGTACTCCAGCTCCTCCTCGTCGCCCTCCGCGTACCACTCGCGCAGCCGGGGCGTGACCGCGTGCACCGGGTCGCCGGGCGCGCCCAGCTCGCCCTTCTCCCGGAGCGCGGCGAGCAGCGGGAGCGTGGCCGGGACGTACACCCGAACGTTCTGATCCGACACCGCCGTGGTCTCCCCGCATCCGTTCCCGAGCCTGCGGTCCCATTAGACCGCACGGGTCAGCAGGCGCAGGCCGCACCCTTCGCCGGCGCGGTCAGCGGGTCCGGATCGCGGGTGAGCGGACCGGCCGGCGTCCGCACCGTGAACCCCTCGCGGATCCAGTACTCGATGCCGCCGATCATCTCCTTGACCCGGTAGCCGAGCTGCGCGAACGCGAGCGCGGCGCGGGTGGCGCCGTCGCAGCCCGGTCCCCAGCAGTAGGCCACGACCGGGGTCGCGGGGTCGATCAGCGCGGGCGCGCGGGCGGCGATCTCGCGGCGCGGCAGGTGCAGCGCGCCGGGGACGTGCGCCTGCGTCCACGCCTCCTCGGAGCGGGTGTCGACGAGCACGAAGCCGGGCGCGCCCGACTCCAGTGCCGCGTGCGTGTCGGAGACGTCGATCTGCATGTCGAGCCGGGCGGAGAACCAGGCAACCCCTTCATTCCACATGCCTCGACGGTACGGACCCGCGGGCCTCTTCTTAAGGGACTTCGCCCGGCAGGCAACCGCTGCGGCCGTGGAAGCACCGCTATAGTGCGCGGATGGCCGCTGTTTCCCCGGAGCTTGACCAGACCGACTGGCGGATTCTCGCCGAGCTGCAACGCGACGGCCGGATCAGCTTCGCGGAGCTGGCCCGCACGGTCTCGATGTCGGCCAGCGCGGTCACCGAGCGGGTGCGCCGGCTGGAGGAGGCCGGTGTGATCTCCGGCTACCGGGCGGTGGTGACTCCGGAGCGGGTCGGGCTGCACATCATGGCGTTCGTCCGGCTGCGCTACCCGACCGGGAACTACCGGCCGTTCCACGAGCTGGTGGCGCGTACCCCGGAGATCATGGAGGCCCATCACGTGACCGGCGAGGACTGCTTCGTGCTGAAGGTGCTGGCCGGGTCGATGCGGCACCTGGAGGAGGTCACCGGGCGGATCAGCGCGCTCGGCGGCGTGACCACCAGCGTGGTCTACTCCAGCCACCTGGAGGCGCGCGCGATCTCGGCGCCGTCGATGTCAGACTAGGGGGGTGCCGCCGGTGGAGCCGAGGTTTCTGCTGCTGTCCGACGTCGCCGCCGAGCTGAACGTGTCGGACTCGCAGGTCTACCACATGGTCCGCAGCGGCGAGCTGCCCGCGATCAAGATCGGTGGCCGGGGACAGTGGCGCGTGGAGCGCGCGCGGCTGGAGGAGTACATCGCGGCGAAGTACGCCGAGACCGCGGCGTGGGTGGCGAAGAATCCGCTGGTCGACCGCGAAGACGAGGCCTGACCGGCCGGCACGAGCGGTCACGCTCGCGGATCACCCATCGAAGTCGATCGTTGACGTGGCGCTGTCGTCTGCCTTTCAATGGAAGCCGTCGAAGGCAAACGAAGGTAAACGAAGGCATCGGGAGCGTCCTCATGGTCACGCGACTCGTCGATCCCCGCGGCACCCGCCCCGCCATCCGCGTCAGCCGCATCCCCCCGGTCGATCCCCCGTTCGACGACGAGCCGCTCGCCTGGTCCGACGCCGACCAGCTGACGCTCCCCTGGCGTCCCCGCGAGCCGCCGGTGCCGGACGCGCCCGCGTCCCTGGCCGGTCTCCGGTCGCTGTCCGACCTGGCCGCGCTGGCCGGGCTGGGCGCGCCCGGCCGCACGCCGCCGCCGATCCCGGCCGACGCACTGGCCGGCGCCTCCGGCGAGGCGCGCGGCGCCGCGCACCGGTTCCTCACCCGGGCGCTGGAGATCCTCAACGGATACCGCCCCGTCGGTCACCTGCGCGCGTCGTCCGCACTGCTGGCCACGCCCACCATCCTGCGCGGCGCGGACACCGCGCTGCGCACCATCGCCCGCCTCCGCCGCGCCGCCGGGCTGCCGCCGGTGGCGGGCCGGCGGCCGCTCGCCGCCGAGGCCCGGGTGCGGCCCCGGCGGCTGCGCGTCTGCGAGCCCCGCCCGGGCGTGGCCGAGGCGTCCGCGGTGCTCACCACGGCCGGGCGCACCTGGGCCCTGGCCTACCGGCTGGAGCTGCTGCACGGCCGGTGGCTCGCCACCGCGTTCACGGTCGTCTGACCCCGCCCGAGCGGAAGGCGCTCACAGTTGACGAAGAATCACCGGATACTTGATCTTCTCGTCCGCGGCCAGCAGCAGCGCCTTGCTGATGATCTCGGAGAGCCGGCTGTCGCCCTCGAACGGCAGGAGCAGGTCGGGTTCCGCCGACTCCGGGATGATGCACAGGCAACGGTCCTCCGGCGCGATCAGGATGTTCCCCGAGCTGTGGTGGATGCCGGTACGTGTGCGGGTCGCCGCGCACCTCCAGGAACTTCTCGGTCGGCGTGCACCGGCCGGCGATCGCCAGCCGCGGCGAGCAGGCGCTCGACCACACCGGCCGGCGCCCAGCCGCACGCCACGGCCGAGTGCCTCCGGAAAGCGGAGTCCGCGGCGGGTCCCGGAACGACACCGCCGGCCCGGCCGTGCGGCCGAGCCGGCGGAGAGCGGCGGCGGACGATCAGTCGTTGCCCGGCGCGCCGTGGCAGCGCTTGTACTTCTTGCCGGAGCCGCAGGGGCACGGCGCGTTGCGGGACGGGCCGTTGGAGGCGGCGGCCTGGCCGCTGCCGGTCACCGGCGCGCGACGGGCGGCCGCGCGCGGCGACGGGGTGCCGCCGACCGGGGTGTCGCCGCCGAGAGCCGGGGCCTGGCGCTGCATCTCGACCGCGCCCGAGCCGGCGGCGCCGTCGATGGTGGGCGCGGAGTACTGCAGGGGCTGGCGCTGGGCGCGCCCGCCGCCGAGACCCTTGGCGCGGACCTCCACCTGCGTCTCCGGCTCGGCAGCAGCCGGCGCGGCATCCGCGGCCGGAGTGCCGCCACCGAGGCGGGGCAGTGCCTGCGCCTTGCTGGCGTCGACCGTCGGGGTCTCCTCGACCTGGACCTCCAGGTTGAAGAGGAAGCCGACCGCCTCCTCCTTGATGCCGTCCATCATCTGCTGGAACATGTCGAAGCCCTCGCGCTGGTACTCCACCAGCGGGTCGCGCTGCGCGTAGGCGCGCAGGCCGACACCCTCCTGGAGGTAGTCCATCTCGTAGAGGTGCTCGCGCCACTTGCGGTCGATGACCGCGAGCAGCACCTGACGCTCCAGCTCGCGCAGCGCCTCCGCCCCGAGCTCCTGCTCGCGGCGGTCGTAGGCGTCGTGCACGTCCTCCTTGAGCTGGGCCAGCAGGAACTCCGGGTCGATGTGGTTGATCTCGCCGCCGGCCTCCTCGGCCAGGTCCTCGATGGTGCGGCCGACCGGGTAGAGCTGCTTGAGGCTGGTCCAGAGCTGCTCGAGGTCCCAGTCCTCGGCGTACCCCTCGCCGGTGGCGCCGCGCACGTACGCCTCGATGGTGTCGTCGAGCATGTGGCGGACCTGGTCGTGCAGGTCCTCACCGTTCAGGACGCGCTTGCGCTCGGCGTAGATCACCTGGCGCTGCTTGTTCATGACCTCGTCGTACTTGAGGACGTTCTTGCGGATCTCCGCATTCTGGCCCTCGATCTGGGTCTGCGCGCTCTTGATCTGGCGGCTGACCATCTTCGACTCGATCGGGACGTCCTCGGGGATGTTGAGGCGGTCCATCACGGCCTCGACCGCGCCGGCCCGGAAGCGGCGCATCAGGTCGTCCTGCAGCGACAGGTAGAACCGGGACTCGCCCGGGTCGCCCTGACGGCCGGCGCGACCGCGCAGCTGGTTGTCGATCCGGCGGGAGTCGTGGCGCTCGGTGCCGAGCACGTAGAGCCCGCCGGCGGCGACGACCTCCTCGGCCTCGGCGTCGCACTGCTGCTTCCAGCGCGGGAGGATCTCCTCCAGCGCCTTCTCGTACTCCTCCGGGTGCTCGACCGGGTCGATGCCGCGCTGGCGCAGCTCCGCGGTCGCGAGGTGCTCCGGGTTGCCGCCGAGCAGGATGTCGGTGCCGCGGCCGGCCATGTTGGTGGCGACCGTGACGCCGCCCTTGCGGCCGGCCTGCGCGATGATCTCCGCCTCCTGGGCGTGGAACTTCGCGTTCAGCACGTGGTGCGGGATG
Organism: Catenuloplanes atrovinosus; assembly: GCF_031458235.1. Classification (NCBI taxonomy): domain Bacteria; kingdom Bacillati; phylum Actinomycetota; class Actinomycetes; order Micromonosporales; family Micromonosporaceae; genus Catenuloplanes; species Catenuloplanes atrovinosus. Next base: position 6,641,687 of record NZ_JAVDYB010000001.1, read on the forward strand.
CCGCGGCGGCGCAGGAGCTGCGAGAGGATCTCCGAGTTCTCCACGGAGACGGTGCCGACCAGGACGGGCTGACCGTTCGCGTGGCGCTCGGCGATGTCCTCGACGACCGCGTGGAACTTCGCCTTCTCGGTCTTGTAGATGACGTCCGGGTGGTCCTCGCGGATCATCGGGCGGTTCGTCGGGATGGTGACCACACCGACGTTGTAGACCTTGTTGAACTCCGCGGCCTCGGTCTGCGCCGTACCGGTCATGCCGGACAGCTTGTTGTAGAGGCGGAAGTAGTTCTGCAGGGTGACCGTGGCGAGCGTCTGGTTCTCCTGCTTGATCTCGACGCCCTCCTTCGCCTCGATCGCCTGGTGCATGCCCTCGTTGTAGCGGCGACCGTGCAGGACGCGACCGGTGAACTCGTCGACGATCAGGACCTCACCGTCGTTGACGATGTAGTCCTTGTCCTTCTTGTAGAGCTCCTTGGCCTTGATCGCGTTGTTCAGGTAGCCGACCAGCGGCGTGTTCACCGACTCGTAGAGGTTGTCGATGCCGAGCTGGTCCTCGACCCGGGAGACACCGCGCTCGGTGATCGCGACGGTGCGCTTGGCCTCGTCGACCTCGTAGTCGCCCTCGCCGTCCTTGCCGCGCTGAAGGCGCTTGACCACGCGGGCGAACTCGCCGTACCACCGGGCGGAGTGCTCGGCCGGGCCGGAGATGATCAGCGGGGTCCGGGCCTCGTCGATCAGGATCGAGTCGACCTCGTCCACGATCGCGAAGTTGTGGCCGCGCTGCACCAGCTCGGCGGCCGACCACGCCATGTTGTCGCGCAGGTAGTCGAAGCCGAACTCGTTGTTCGTCCCGTAGGTGATGTCGCACTCGTACGCCGCGCGGTGCTCGGCGGCCGGCCGGTTCGGCAGGACGACGCCGACGGTGAGGCCGAGGAACCGGTGAATCCGGCCCATGGTCTCGGCGTCGCGCTGGGCGAGGTAGTCGTTCGTGGTGATGATGTGCACGCCGTCCCCGGACAGCGCGTTCAGGTACGCCGGCATCACACAGGTCAGGGTCTTGCCCTCACCGGTGCGCATCTCGGCGATGTTCCCGAAGTGCAGCGCGGCGCCGCCCATCAGCTGGACGTCGTACGGCCGCTGGCCGAGCACGCGTTTCGCGGCTTCGCGGACCGTGGCGAACGCCTCGGGGAGCAGGTCGTCGAGCGACTCACCCTCGGCCAGCCGCTCACGGTATTGGTCGGTCAGGTCGCGGAGCTCGTCATCCGTGAGGTCAGTGTATTGATCCTCGATCGAATTGACGGCGTCCGCGATGGCCTTGAGCCGCCGCACCATCCGGCCTTCGCCGGCGCGGAGGACTCTTTCCAGAATCGACACGGGTCAACGCTCCCTACACAGTCTGCCGAACCATCGTAGGGCGCCGAGGGCCGGAAGCGACCACCGCGGCTCCCGATAGTCGCTCGAAACGGACAAAAATCCGCTGTGAGTTCGCTGAGGGCAGATTATCGGCCGCGTCCCGTACCCGGGAAAGGCGGTTGGGGATCTCGGACCCATGGGTGAGGATGGCCGGATGGAACCCGTGGAGATCATTTCCGACGGTTTGCGCCTGCGCGTCTGGGAACCCGGCGACGTGGACCGGCTCAACCGGGAGGTCGCGCACCCCGACGTGCAGCGGTGGACGGCGCTGCCCACCGACCCGGCCGAGACCGCCGAGTTCGCACTGCACCGCGCGCCCGCGCTGCGCGAGGCCGGCACGGCGCTGCATCTCGGCGTCTTCGACGCGGCGGACGGCCGGCTGCTCGGTGCCACGGCCCTGCACAAGATCAACCTCTCCGACGGGTACGCCGAGCTGGGCTACTGGGTCGCGGCCGGCGCGCGCGGCGCCCGCGTGGCCGAGCGGGCCGCCCGGGCACTGCTGAACTGGGGTTTCACCGAGCTCGGCCTCGGCCTGGTGGGCTGGCGCGCGCGGGTCGGCAACCACGCCTCCCGGATCACGGCGCTCCGCCTGGGGTTCACCATGGAGGGCACCGGCCGCGCCACCCGCACCGCCCCGGACGGCACCCGCTCCGCGCGCTGGACCGCGTCGCTGCTGCCCGCGGACCTCACCGCGGCCGGGCGGCCCGACTCCCCCGCGGTCGCGCTCGAGGCCCGCCGCGCCCGCGTCTTCGGCGGCCCGCGCCCGGTGCTGACCGCTCCGGGCGGCGTGCGGCTGCGCGCGGCGGAGGAGCGTGACCTGCCGGCGACCGTGGAGACCTGCCGCGACCCGGAGACGCTGCGCTGGACCACGGTGCCGGAGAACTACACGCTCGCGGACGCGGCCTCGTACTCGCTCGGCTACCAGCCGGCGCAGTGGACGGCCGGGACCGCCGCGATGTTCGTGTTCACCGGGCCGGACGACGAGTACGCCGGGAACATGGACCTGCGGCTGACCCGGCCCGCCGACCCACTCTTCGCGGACGTCGGGTTCTCCGCCGCGCCCCGGGCCCGCGGTCGCGGATACACCACGGCCGCGCTGCGTACCGTCTGTGCCTGGGGCTTCGAAGCGCTCGGCCTGGAGCGCATCGAGTGGCTGGCGCACGTCGGCAACGACGCGTCGCGGCGGGTGGCGGAGAAGGCCGGGTTCACCGTCGAGGGCGTGCGCCGGTCCGGGCTCGCGCACCGCGGCGAGCGCCGCGACGTGTGGGCGGCCGGCCTGGTCCCCGCGGATCTGCAAGGGAGATGAGCCGCATGGATCGGACCACCGTCGAGGACCAGGGGGTACGGCTGCGCCCGCTGCGCCGGTCCGACACGGCCGACGTGGTCGCGGCCTGCTCGGACCCGCTCACCCAGCGCTTCCTGCCGCTGTTGCCCCGGCCGTACACGGAGTCGGACGCGATCTGGTGGATCGAGGAGGGCGCGGAGGCGGAGTGGCGCCAGGGCGGCGGCGTCTGGGCGATCGCCGATCCGGCCACCGACCGGCTCGCCGGCACCATCGGGCTGCACCGGGTGGTCCGCGAGCGCGCGCAGGCCGAGGTCGGCTACTGGGTGTCGCCGTGGGCTCGCAACCGCGGCGTCGCCAGGGCCGCGACCGTGGCGCTGAGCGCGCACGCGTTCGCGCACGGCTTCGCCCGGCTGGAGCTGCTCACCGAGCTGGAGAACATCGCCAGCCAGCGCGTGGCGCTCGCGGCCGGCTTCCAGCGCGAGGGCGTCCGCCGCGGCCTGGCACCGGACGGCGTGGGTGGCCGGACCGACCTGGTCGCGTTCGCCCGGCTCGACGGCGATCCGGCCGGCCCGGTCGCGCGGTGGCTGCCGGACCTGCCCGGCGGCGAGCTGAGCGACGGCGTGGTCACGCTGCGGCCGCTGCTCCCCGGCGACGAGGACTTCCTGTATACGCTGCTCAACCAGCCGGACGTGGTCGCCACCAGCGTGCCCGCGGTCGCGCCGGACCGGCGCGAGATCGCGCTGCGGTGCGCCCGGTCGCAGGCGCACTGGCTGGCCGGGGACCGGGCCGACCTGGTCATCGTGGACACCGCGACCGGCCGCCCGACCGGCGACATCGGGCTCTACTACCAGGAGCGGAACACCGGACAGGCCATGATCGGGTACGCGATGCTGCCGGAGTGGCGCGGGCGCGGCTTCCCCACCCGGGCGGTGCAGCTGCTGGCGCTCTGGGCGTTCGCCGAGACCTCCATCGCGCGGCTGGTGGCCGGCACCAGCCCGCAGAACGCGGGCTCGCAGCGGGTGCTGGAGAAGGCCGGCTTCCAGCGCGAGGGCTACCACCGCTCCCGGCTGCCCGCCGCTAACGGCCGTCGCATCGACGACGTGCTCTTCGCGATGGTCGCGTCCGACCTGATCAGCCGCACCGCGCGGCCGGAGCGGTGAGGGACGGGGTGCCCGCCGTGCGGGCACCTCGTCCGCGCGGACGTCAGGCTTCCAGGGACAGGACGCCGTAGTCGTAGCCGCGGCGCCGGTAGACGACGCTCGGGCGGCCGGTCTCCTTGTCCATGAAGAGGTAGAAGTCGTGGCCGACCAGCTCCATCTGGAAGAGCGCGTCGTCCACGGACATCGGGATGGAGGAGTGCTCCTTCTCCCGGACGATGTGCCACGGCTGGTCGTCGTGGTCCGGCTCCTGCTCCCGCTCCTGGACCATGGTGGCGGTCCCGCCACCCAGGGGGGCGAAGCCCTCGGCCGGCAGCCCCGCGGTCGCGGCCGCGACCGAGACGGGGGTCCGGCGGCCGCGGTGCACGCGGCGACGGTCGGCGGAGCGGCGGAGACGGGTGTCCAGCTTGGTGATGGCGCTGTCCAGGGCGCTGTAGAAGTCGGCGGCACATGCCTCGGCGCGGATCACCGGGCCGCGGGACACGACCGTGATCTCGACTCGCTGGCAGTGATCGGATTGGCGCGGATTGCGCTCGTGAAACAGCTCGACGTCGACGCGGATGAGCTTCTGGTCGTAGCGCTCGATCTTTTCGAGCTTCTCGGCGACGTGCACCCGGTAGTGGTCCGGCACCTCAACGTTGCGACCCTTGACGACAATGTCCACGCGTGACCTCCCCATGATCGATTCTGAGAGACCACCGGGCACCCCGGCGGCCACAGATCTGGGCTTGAACTGGTCTGACGAGGCGGAGGACGGTCAGGCGCGGTCCGCGTGCATGCCGGCGCGCGCTGGGGAAACGATCTCGACCGACCTCCGAAAACGCGGCGTAGCCTCCTCTCGGCGGGCAGTGCTGGCCAGCGCGGCCAGCGGGGTGCGAAGCACCCACACAGCGGCGATAGATCTTGAGGGTCATACCCCCGCTATAGAAACGCTAACCCGTGTTCGGGCCCGCGTCACGCTCCGTTCCCAAGACCGTGTCGAGAAGATTCGCTCACCGGGCACGTTCGGGGGACAAAGGCTGCCGTCTCAACGTTGCCGCGAGCACGGCGGCGCCGGTCACCGCCACGCCGGCGGCGCGCAGCCGGTCCGCGATGACGGCCAGCGTGGCGCCGGTGGTGACGATGTCGTCGAGCAGGATCGCCGGGCCGGGCGTGTCGCGCAGCCGGGCCGCCTCCCGCGCCCGCACCCGGAACTTGGCCGCGGCCTCGGTCATCCGCCCGGCCGCGGAGAGCTCGGTCGAGTCGGCGCGGGAGCGGGCGGTCAGCGGGCGGGCCAGCGTGGTGCGCACGCCCGCCTCGCGCAGCCGGGACGCGGCCCAGCCGGCCAGCGCGGCGAGGTGGTCGCCCTGCCGCTCCCGCACGGCCCGCGGCGTGGACGGGACCGGCACCAGCACCACGGCGGGCGCGGGCGCGGCGGCGGCCACCACGTCGCCGAGCAGCATGCCCAGCGGCCGGGCCAGCGCGCGGCGGCCACGCTCCTTGTAGTCGAGCAGCGCGCCGCGCAGCACTCCCGCGTACGGCCCGAGCGCGGCACAGGGCGGGAAGCCGGGCGGTGCCGGGTCCGGCCGGGTGGCGAACGGCGTGAGCGTGCGCAGCGCGGCCTCGCACTCGGGGCAGACCGCGCGGCGCAGCGCGCGGCCGGAGGCGCCGCAGCCCGCGCACGCGGACGGCAGGATCAGATCGGTCAGCGTCGCCCAGAGGCCCGCGCCCATGCTCGTACCCCTCCGGTGGTCGTGGTGTTCCGAAGGATAGACCCCCGTCACTGCGCCGAGGGGGCGCGTCTCACTCCTGGAAGAACGGCGCGCTGATCGTGCCGGAGACCGCGTCCGACGGCAGCTCCCCCAGCCGCACCGCGTCGATCCGGGTGGAGCTGAACAGCAGGCTGTAGGCGATGTTGTTGGACACGTAGAGCGCCTCGCTGCCGCCGCCGCCCGGCCGGCTCGGGTTCACCGGGTACGCGGCCAGGTAGGTGACCTGCGCGGTGCCCAGCGCGGTCGCCCGGTCCTGCGCGAACACGCCGTCCACGGTGACCTCCACGATCGCGCCCTGCCGCGCCTTCTGGCCGGCCAGGATCAGCCGGTCCTCGCGGGCGAAGTCCACCGCCGAGATGCTCTGCAGCGACGTGGGCACCTCGCGGACCGAGGCGGAGATCTTCACGTTGGTGTCCGTGCGGATCAGCGCGGCCACGAACACCCGGCCGCCGGAGACCAGGGCGATCCGCTGGCCGTCGTAGGACACCGCCATGTCGGTGATCTCCGGGCCGGGAAGGTTGGGCACCGCGATCGGCGTGAGGCTGGTCGCCTGCGTGCCGAACTGCTGCAACCGGCCGTTCACCACGATCAGGCCGACCAGGCTGTCCGGCGCCTGATCCGCGGTCGCGCCGGGCGCCCAGAGCCACACCGGGCGGCCGGCCTCGGCGTCGCCGAGCGGCGTCCGCAACGGCGGCTTGCCGAGCACCTCGGGCGCCACCACCAGCTCCAGGCCCGCGCCGGTGCCCCGGTCGCGCACCCAGGCGCCGACCGTGCGCTGGCCGAACCGGGAGAACGACGCGTACCGGACGCCGGTGTTGGTCTCCGGCGTCACCAGCGGCACCGCGGCGGCCGGCGCCGGGCTGCTGCCGCCGCCCATCCGCACGATCCGGCCGTCGTAGATCGCGAACCGGCCCGGCTCCGGGACCAGTTGGGACGACGGGTTAGCGGCCAGCACCGCGGCGTCGCCGGCGAACGTGGCGCGCGCCTGGCCCTCCACCTTGACCTGAATGCCTCCGCCCGCGTACGCGCGCAGCGTCCAGTAGAGCTGGGCGCCGAGCCGCCGGATCGCGTCGTCGTCCAGCGCGCCGGCCTCCGCGCTCAGGTTGACCTCCAGCGGGTCGCCCGCCGCGGCCTTGGGCACGTTGCCCTTCTGCTTCACGTTCGCCGGGAGCCCGTCGACCGCCTGGCCGATCAGCGCGGACGGGCCGCCGATCAGCCACTCCAGCAGCTCGGTGGGGCGGCGGTCGGAGGTGATGCTCAGCGGCAGCCAGCGCAGGTCCGGGACGAGCGCGGTCCGCTCCTTGTTCCAGAAGTAGACCGGCGTGTTCGTGTACCGGGCCTCCAGTTCCTCGTCCGGCAGCAGGAGCAGCGGCGGCGCGGTGAACACCCAGTAGCCGTCCTGGCCGGCCACCTGGCCGACGGTGAACGTGTACTCCGTCTCGTCGTTGGTCGGCGGCTCCACCGCGCCGTTCGCGGCGAGCACGCCCAGGTGCTGCACGCGCACCACGGCCGTGGAGGACGACTCCGAATCGGTGATCACGGCCGGCTCGATCAGCCGGACGATGTTGATCTCGTTCGACGGCTTCCACGCGGCGCTCTGGGTCGGCGCCAGGAACGACCGGACCCGGTCCACGGCCTGCTCCGGATCGCCGGCGGCGGCGGACAGGAACGACGCCAGCAGCGCCTCGGGCGAGCTCACGTTCGCCGTCTGCCGGTCGACCGGCAGGATCGGGTTGCCGCCGCCCGGCGCGTCCGGCGACGGCATCTCGCCGTGCACCTGCACGTCGGTCGAGCCGGGGATGCCGCAGCCGGTCAGCCCGGCCGCCAGCAGCAGCGCCGTGACGGCCGCGGCGAACCTCCACCGAGCGCTCACGACGGCGCCTCCTCAGTGACCCGGCGCAGCTCGCTCACGGCCAGCGGCGAGTCCGACGCGCGTGGCGGCAGGTCGTCCGGGACCAGGCGCAGCGGCGCGGCGGTGAGCCGGTCACCGGCCCGGCACGGCAGCGTCAGGCGGAACTGCGCGCCCGCGCCCGGCGCGCCCCACGCCTCCAGCCAGCCGCCGTGCAGCCGCGCGTCCTCCAGGCTGATCGACAGGCCGAGCCCGGTGCCGCCGGTCTGCCGCGCCCGGGACGGGTCGGCCCGCCAGAACCGGTTGAAGACCAGCTTCTCCTCGCCCGGCTTCAGGCCCACGCCGTGGTCCCGGACCGTGATCGACACCGCGGTCTCGTCCGCGCGCATGCGTACCCGCACCGGTTTGCCCTCGCCGTGCTCGATCGCGTTGCCGACCAGGTTGCGCAGGATCCGCTCGACGCGGCGCGGGTCGACCTCCGCGACCATGGCGGCCTCCGGCAGCTCCACCTCCAGCGGTACGCCGACGCGCTCGGCCAGCCCGGCCAGCCGCTCGGTCACCCGCTCCACGATCGGCACCAGGTCGGTCGGCTCCGCGTCCAGCATCGCGAACCCGGCGTCGAACCGGCTGATCTCCAGCAGGTCGGTCAGCAGGTTCTCGAACCGGTCCAGCTCGTTCTGCAGCAGCTCCGCGCTGCGCGCGACCGCGGGATCGAACTCGTCGCGCTCCGCGAAGATCAGGTCGGCGGCCATCCGTACCGTGGTCAGGGGTGTCCGCAGTTCGTGCGAGACGTCCGAGGTGAAGCGGCGCTGCAGCCGGGACATCTCCTCCAGCCGCACGATCTGGCGCTGCAGGTTGGCCGCCATCTGGTTGAACGAGGCGCCGAGCAGCGCGAGATCGTCCTCGCCGTTGACCGCCATCCGCTGGTCGAGCAGGCCGGCGGAGAGCCGCTGCGCGGTGCGGGCCGCGACCCGGACCGGCGTCACCACCAGGCGGGTGACCAGCGCGGTCAGGATCACCAGCAGCACCACCAGCGCGGCGCCGGTGACCAGCACGGTGGTGCGGATCTCGTTCGCCGCCTGGTCCTCCGCGGTCAGCGGCACCACGTAGTACAGCTCGAGCTGGCCGAAGCTGGTCAGCACCGGCGTGCCGTAGACCAGGTACTTCTGCGGCTCGCCGCCGCCCAGCGACGCGGTGCGGATCTGCGAGGACGGGCCCTCGGTCGCCACGCTGGTCTCCAGGTCCCGCGTGATCACCTGGGAGACGTCGTCGACCTGCGGCGCGGTGACCGGTTGCAGGCCGGACAGCTTGTACGCCCGCAGCGACCAGACCCGGCCGCTGACCTGGCTCGCCTCGCCGCCGACCAGGTAGCCGACCGTGCTCGACATGGTGCTCTGCAGCTCCGGGTCGAACCACTGGTTGTGCACGCCGAGCTGCGAGTCGGCCCAGATCTCGCCGGCCCGCAGCTGCGCCTCCGCGTTCGCCGTGGCCTGGTCGAGCAGGATCGTGCTGGCCCGGTTCGCCACGACGAAGGCGAACACGCCGACCAGCACGCTCGACGCGATCAGCGTGATGGCGACCATGCGCAGTTGCAGCGAGCGGCGCCAGGCCTGGCGGGCCACGGCCGCGACCCGGCCGGCGCGCCACGCCACCGCGTGCCACCAGCCGCCGGCCACCCGGCCGGCCGGGGAGTCGCGCAGCCGGATCAGGGCAGCGGTCAGCGCGGCGGCCGCGCGGGACGCGGCGAGCCGTCGGATCAGCGTGAGCGGAGAGGTACGGGTCACAACGCCGTACAGGCTAGCCGTTCCCCGCCTTGTAGCCCACGCCGCGCACGGTCAAGATGATCTCCGGCCGCTCCGGGTCCGGCTCGATCTTGGCGCGCAGGCGCTGTACGTGCACGTTGACCAGGCGTGTGTCGGCCGCGTGCCGGTAGCCCCACACCTGCTCCAGCAGCACCTCGCGGGTGAAGACCTGGCGCGGCTTGCGGGCCAGCGCCACCAGCAGGTCGAACTCCAGCGGCGTGAGCTTGACCTCCTCGCCGTCGCGGCTGACCGTGTGCGCGGGCACGTCGATCGTGATCTGGTTCGTCGGGGGGCCGATCGTCAGCAGCTCCGGCGCCGCGTCCTCGCCCCGGCGCAGCCGCGCCCGCATGCGCGCGACCAGTTCCTTCGGCTTGAACGGCTTCACCACGTAGTCGTCGGCGCCGGACTCCAGGCCGAGCACCACGTCGACGGTGTCGCTCTTCGCGGTCAGCATCACGATCGGCAGGCCGGACTCCGAGCGGATCGACCGGCACACGTCGATCCCGCTCATGCCGGGCAACATCAGGTCGAGCAGGACGATGTCCGGCCTGTTCTCACGGAACGCGGCGAGCGCGCGCTCGCCGTCGGAGACGAATGACGGCAGAAATCCCTCGCTGCGCAGCACGATGCCGAGCATCTCCGCCAGCGCTGGATCATCGTCGACCACCAGGACCCGGGCTCTCATGGCGTCCAATATCGCACTTCCTCCCCACGAACCGCGTGACGCCCGCCGACGGTCTGTGCCGTCCGTCCGTACCGAATCGGGTGATCTCGGGATTTTATCGGCGCGTTTCGCGAGGGGTGGTCGTGGCGTACGGGCGCTCGTCGCGGCGTGCCAGGATTGCCCGAGCGAATCCCTCGACGTCTCATCCCTGGAGCCACCGTTTGGATCACGCGGGTCCCTCCGCCGCGCTTCCGCTGCGTCCGCTCACCGTCGGTGAGCTGCTCGACGCCGCGGTCGGCGTGCTGCGCGACAACGCGCGGACGCTGCTGCCGGCCGGGCTGCTGCTGGCCGCGGCGGAGCAGCTCGCGCTCGCGCCGGTGCGCGCCTGGGCGCAGGCGCCGCCGCCGACGTACGTACCGCAGTGGGAAGACCTTGATCGGTTCTGGGTCCTGCTGACCGTGGGCGCGGCCACCGAGGCGGTCGCGATCCTGCTGCTCGGCGGCGCCGCCGCGCGCGCCGCCTCGGCCGCGCTGCTCGGCACGCGACTGCCCGCCCGCCGGGTGCTCGACCCGCGCGCCACCCGCCTCGGCCCGGTCGTGCTGGTCGCGCTGCTGGTCGGCGCGCTCACGCTGGTCACCGCGTTCACCGGGCTGCTGTGGATTCCGGTGTACGGGCTGACCGGGCTGATCATCCCGGTGCTGGTGGTGGACCGGCTGCGGGTCGGGCGCGCGATCGGCCGCGGGCTGTCCATCGCCACCCGGCACGGCGCGCGCGGGCTGTGGGTGCGGCTGCTCGGCGCCACCGGCTGGCTGGCCATGCGCATCGCGCTCGCGCTCTCCGGCGTGTACACGGTCGACCTGCTCGGGCTCACCCATCCGGGCTGGGCCGCGCCGCTCGGCTTCGTCGTCTGGACGCTGGCGAACACGCTGGCCTACCCGACGCTCGCCTGCCTGGACGCGGTCGTCTACCTGGAGACGCGAATGCGCACCGAAGGGCTGGACATCCGGCTCGCCCGCGCCCGCGCGCACGGCACCGTGACCGAGACCGCGCTCGCCCAGGGGACTCCGGCATGACCTTCAGCCGGTGGTGGACCGAGATGGTGGGCGTGGTCGACGACCGGGTCGGCGCCGGCATCGCCATGCTGATCGTGCTGTTCACCGCGTTCGTGGTGGCGATCGCCTGGTACGCGTACCCGGCCTGGGTGCCGCGCCGCCTGCCCCGGCTGCGGCTGCCCCGATGGCGGCTGCGACGACGGCGCCGCGCGCGCCCGGACGCGGCCGAGGCGATCGAGACCGTGGAGATCGACACGCTGCCGGAGCTGCCGTCCAACTCGCTGGTCACGCTCGCCGACCGGTACGCCGCGGACGGCCGCTACGCCGAGGCGGTCCGCGAGCGGCACCGCGCCATGGTCCGCGAGCTGGTCGAGCACCACGTGATCGAGCACCACCCGGAGTGGACCGTCACGGAGCTGGCCGGCGCCGCCGTCCGCGCCCGGCCCGCGCTGGACGCGCCGCTGCGCACGGCCGGGACGATCTTCTCCGACATCTGGTACGGCCAGCACCCCGCCGAGCCCGGCCACGACCAGCGGATGCGGGAGCTCTCCACGGAGTTGGGCGCGGCGCTGCGGGAGGGGCGGCGATGAGGCGCAGATACCGGATCATCATCCCGGTCGCGGTCGCGCTGGCGCTGCTGCTGGTCACCGGCGTCACGTACGCGATCGAGGAGCCCGATCCGTCGGAGAACACCTACCTGTCACCGGCCGTCACCGAGGGCACCGGGGGCAGCGCGCTCCGCCGGGCCCTGGCCGCGGCCGGCGTCGACGTCCAGCACCTGACCAAGACGTCGGACGCGCTGCTGGAGGCGTACCGGGGCAACGCCACGCTGTTCATCCCGGCGCCGGAGGCGATCCACCCGGAGTACCTGCGCATGCTGGAGCTGCTGCCACCCACCACCCGGATCGTGCTGGTCGCGCCGGCAGCACCGTCGCTGCGCGCGGCCGGGCTCGCGGTCAGCGCGGAGGGCCGGCGCTGGACCACCCGCGCGGTCGCGCCGGACGCGGAGCAGCCCCGGCCGTGCTGGATCGAGGAGGCGCGGGCCGCCGGGGTCGCCGCCGCGCTGCGCCAGCGCTACGACGGCGCCGGGCCGGCCTGCTACGGCCAGGGCCTGATCCGCGCGCTGGACCTGCCGGCCGAGACGTACGTGATCGGCACCGGCGACCCGTTCCGCAACGACCGCATCCGCGAGCACGGCAACGAACGGCTCGCGGTCGGGCTGCTCGGCACCCGCGCGCGCATGATCTGGCTGGACCGGCACCGGCTGGAGCCGCCGCCGCTCTACACCACCGCCCGGCCGAACGGGCCGGAGGCGCCGCCCTCGCTCTACCCGGACGACACCTCGGCCGACGACGGTACGCCGTACGACCGGCCCGCCCCGGACGGCAGCCCGCAGCCGGGCGGCGCCGGCGAGAACGACGGGGACGCGGGCTCCGGCGGAGACGGCGACGACGACCGCGCGGCGGCGCCCGAGCGGCCGGACAACCCGATGTTCGAGGCGTTCCCGCCGTGGTTCTGGGCGATGCTGGTACTGCTCGCGGTCGCGGCGCTGGTCACCGCGCTGTGGCGGGCCCGCCGCCTCGGCCCGCCCGTGGTGGAGCCGCTGCCGGTCCAGGTCCGCGCGCACGAGACCGTGCTCGGCCGCGGCCGCCTCTACCGCCGGGCCCGGGCCGCGGCGCACAGCGCGGAGATCCTCCGCGAGGCCGCCCGGCAGCGGCTCGCCCACCGGCTGCGCCTCCCGCCGGAAGCCGACCTGAGCGCGGCCGTGGCCGCGTACCTGCGCGCGGACGAGCGGGAGGCCCGCCAGGTGCTGTACGACTTCCCGGTGACCGACGACGGCGACCTGGTCTGGCTGGCCGGCGCGCTGCACGACTTGACCACCGCCGTGACACACGAAGGAGACGACCGGTGACCCAGAACGCAGTCGGTGCGGTGGCGACCACCGACGACGCCCGGGAGACGCTGCACCGGCTGCGCGCCGAGGTGGCGAAGGCGGTGGTGGGGCAGGACTCGGTGGTCACCGGCGTGCTCATCGCGCTGCTGTGCCGCGGCCACGTGCTGCTGGAGGGCGTGCCCGGCGTGGCGAAGACGCTGCTCGTCCGGACCGTGGCGGCGGCCCTCGCGCTGGACGCCAAGCGCCTGCAGTTCACGCCGGACCTGATGCCGGGCGACGTGACCGGCTCGCTGGTCTACGACCCGCACACCGCGAAGTTCGAGTTCCGGAACGGGCCGGTCTTCACGAACCTGCTGCTCGCCGACGAGATCAACCGGACGCCGCCGAAGACCCAGTCCGCGCTGCTCGAGGTCATGGAGGAGCGGCAGGTGTCGGTGGAGGGCGTGCCGCGCGCGCTGCCGGACGTGTTCATCGTGGCCGCCACGCAGAACCCGGTCGAGTACGAGGGGACGTACCCGCTGCCCGAGGCGCAGCTGGACCGGTTCCTGCTCAAGCTGACCGTGCCGCTGCCCACCCGCGACGAGGAGCTCGGCGTGCTGCGCGCGCACCACGCCGGCTTCGACCCGCGCGACCTCGCCGCCGCCGGCGTGCGGCAGGTCGCCACCGCGGACGACCTGAACGCCGGGCGCGCCGCCGTCGCCCGGGTCGCGGTCGCGGACCCGGTGCTGGCGTACATGGTCGACATCTGCCGGGCCACCCGCGTCTCCCCCGCGTTCGAGCTGGGCGCGTCCCCGCGCGGCGCCACCGCGCTGCTGGCCACGGCCAAGGCGTGGGGCTGGCTGGCCGGCCGCGACTACGTGACGCCGGACGACGTCAAGGCGGTCGCGCGCGCCACGCTGCGGCACCGGGTGCGGCTGCGCCCCGAGGCCGAGCTGGAGGGTGTCACCACCGACGCGGTGCTGGACTCCGTGCTCGCGTCCGTCCCGGCGCCACGATGATCACCTGGCGCGCCGCGCTGCTGCTGGTCGCCGGCGCCGCCACGATGCCGCTGTGGCCGTGGCCGTGGATCGGCCTGACCGTGGTGCTGGCGGTGGTGGCGGCGCTGACCGCGCTCGACTTCCGCGCCGCGGCGGCGCTGCGGCACGTCACGCTCGGCCGGGACGGTCAGCGGGCGGTCCGGCTCGGCGACCCGGCCACGGTGCGTCTGACCATTCACAACCGGGGGGTACGGACGCTGCGCGCCGACCTGCGCGACGACTGGGTCCCCTCGGCCGGCGCGGAGCGGACCACGCACCGGCTGGAGATCGAGCCGGGCGGCACCGCGGTCGTGGAGACCCGGCTGCGGCCCACCCGCCGCGGCGACCGGGCCGCGGTCCGCGTCACGCTGCGCTCGCACGGCCCGTTCCGGCTCGCGTTCCGGCAGCTCGCGGGCCGTCCGGAGACGCCCGGATGGACGCTGCGCACGCTGCCCCGGTTCGAGTCCCGCCGATTCCTGGCGGAGAAGGTGTCCCGGCTGCGGGTGCTGGACGGCTCCACGGTGGCGCGCGGGCGCGGTCAGGGCACCGAGTTCGACGCGCTCCGCGAGTACGTGGTCGGCGACGACGTACGCTCGATCGACTGGCGGGCCAGCGCGCGGCGGTCGGACGTGCTGGTGCGTACCTGGCGGCCGGAACGCGACCGGCGGGTGCTGTGCGTGCTGGACACCGGCCGCACCTCGGCGGTCCGGGTGGACCGCGCCGCCGATCCCGGGCGCCGCCCGTCCTGGCTGGCGTCCCCGCCGCCCGAGGACGCGCCGGTCGCGGCCGGGCCGCCCCGGCACGGTGAGCCGCGCCTGGACGCCGCGATCGACGCCGCGCTGCTGCTGGCCGCGCTCGCCGCCCGCGCCGGCGACCGGGTGGACCTGCTGGCCGTCGACACCGCGGTCCGGGCCGCCGTCTCCGGCGCCGGCCGCGAGGCGCTGCTCCCCCGCCTGGTCGACGCGCTGGCCCCGCTGCAACCCGCGCTGGTCGAGACGGACTTCGAGCTGGTCGTCAGCGAGATCCTGCGCCGCGAGCGGAAACGGGCGCTGGTCGTACTGTTCACCACGCTGGAGCCCGGCCCGCTCGGCGAGGGCCTGCTGCCGGTGCTGCCCCGCCTCGCCGCCCGGCACAAGGTCCTGCTCGCCTCCGTCCACGATCCGGCGCTGGCCGCGCTGACCACCCGCGTCCCGGAGAACGCCGACCAGGCTTACGCGGCGGCGGCCGCCCACCAGGCGTACGCCGACCGGGACCGGGTCCGTACGGCCCTCACCCGCCATGGTGTCGAGGTCGTGGACGCGCCACTGGACGACTTCGCCTCCCGCGTCAGCGACGCCTATCTCACCCTGAAGGCGGCGGGCCGCCTCTGAGGCCTCGACCGGCCGCGCGGCCGAGGCCGGCTTCGCGCATGGCCGGTGACCGGCGCTCGCCGTCCGGTCGCTTGGGCGAACGGCATGGGTGACCAGGCACTCCGCGCCTGAAATATCGCCATATAGCGTTCAAGGCTTTGCTCTGGTACGACGCGCGGCTATTGAGGCAGGCGGCGCATGGCTCAGCGGTCAAGACAGCACCGGTCGCGACACCCGGCCGAGGGAATCCCACCGAGCGCCGGGTCTCCCTTCCAGCCGCTCGGCACGCGGCATCCGTCCCGGCGATCTCACGCAGCCAGCCACGGCCCTGGCACCACGCCACGCGGCCTGAGCGGGTGGTCTCCCCGGCCGGCGGCCTGACCGGTCAACCCCACACCGCATCCACCCCGGGGATCTCGCACAACCGGCCACAGCCTGGCACGACGCCGCGCAGCCTGAGCGTGTGGTCCCCCCGGCCGGCGGCCTGACCGCTCCACCGCAGCGGCACCAGGCACCGCATCCACCCCGGCGATCTCGCACAACCGGCCACAGCCTGGCACGACACCGCGCAGCCTGAGCGGGTGGTCTCCCCGCACCAGGCCGCGCGGCCCGAGCGTGTGGTTTTCCCGGCCGGCGGCGGGACCGGCTCCGACCGGCGGACCGGAGCGGAGCGCCAGCGGAGTCGGAGGGGAGCCGGAGGTTGGCCCGCGGGAGCATGCGGGCCGCACCGCGCTGGGAGCGGGAAAATCCGCTTTTGAAGGGTTTTCTAGCGGCTCGACGCGTCGGCGCCGGCCGCGCGGGAGCCGAGGAGGAGGACGTAGCCGAGGAAGGCGAGCCAGGCGGCGGCGCCGATGCCGATGCGGAGGGCGGTGGGCATGAGGGAGGGCGTGACCAGGGATTCGATGAGCGCGGCGACCGCGAAGAGGCCGATCAGTCCGACCGCGGCGATCATGCCTTCGCGGGCGGTGTCGGCGAGCGCGCGGCCGCGGGTGCGGTCCGGGCCCGGGGCGATCCAGGCCCAGCCGATGCGGAGGCCGGCGCCGGCCGCGACGAAGATGCCGGTCAGTTCGAGCAGGCCGTGCGGGATCATCAGGCCGAAGTACTGCTCGGCGCTGCCGTAGTCGATCATGACGCCGCCGACCACGCCGATGTTCAGCGCGTTCTGCCAGAGGAGCCAGAAGACCGGGAGAATCAGTACGCCGGAGGCCAGGCACTGGGCGGCCAGCCAGGCGTTGTGCGTCCACAGGTGGAAGGCGAACGAGGCGGGCAGGAACTCGGTGTAGTAGCCGGCGAACTCGCTCTCCACCAGTTCCCGCGCCCGCTCCTCGCCGATGAACAGCGCGGCGCTGTCCGGGTGGGTGGCCACCCAGTACGTCAGGAACGCGGTCAGCGCGCAGAACGCGACCGCGACGCCGGACCACCACGGCCAGGCGCGGTAGACCGCGAGCGGGAAGTGGTGGGTGAGGAACCGGGCCGCGTCGGCCGGGCGCAGGCGGCGGCCGCCGGTGATCGCTGCGCGGGCGGTCAGCACCAGCCGGGACAGGCGCGCGACCAGGATCGGGTCGGGTGAGCGGCTGCGGACCACGGACAGGTGCGTGGTGGCGCGCTGGTAGAGCGCGAGCAGCTCGTCGACCTCGGCCGGGGACAGGCGGCGACCGCGGGAGAGCTGCTCCAGCCGGCGCCACTCGCCGTCGTGCTCCGCCACGTACGCATCAAGATCCACTAATCCCCCTGCCCGCGCCGTTCCGGCATAGTGTTTCACTGTGCGCGTGGCGGACGGGAATGCGGCAGGTGGCGGCCTGGTCTCGGGCGAGGCGGTGGAGGTCGAGATCCGGGTGGCGCGGCCGGGCTCGCGCGTGCTCGCGCTCGCGGTCGACATCGTGGTCCAGTGCGGGCTGGCGCTGACCGTCACCATGGCACTGGTGCTCGGGCTGGGCATCGCCGGCGTGCTGAACCGGCTGGACGAGGCCGTGATGGGCGCGCTCACCGTGATCGTCACCGCGCTGGTCCTGGTGGGCTATCCCACCGTGGCGGAGACGCTGTCCGGCGGCCGGACCGCCGGGAAGGCGCTGGTCGGCATCCGGGTGGTGCGCGACGACGGCGGCCCGATCCAACTGCGGCACGCGTTCACCCGGGCGCTGGTCGGGGTGGCGCTGGAGTGGCCGGGCCTGGTGCTGCCGCTGGTCACCTGGATCGCCAGCCTGTTCACCATGCTCACCAACCCGCTCGGCAAGCGCCTCGGCGACCTCGCGGCCGGCACGATGGTCATCCACGACCGCGCCGCCACCAGCTGGGGTTGGGTCCCCGGCATGCCGCCCGCGCTGGCCGGCTGGGCGCTCACGCTGGACCTGACCGGCCTCGGCGACGACCTGGCGCTCGCGGTCCGCCACTTCCTGTCCCGCGGCACCACGCTGGTGGAGCCGGACCGCAGCCGCCTCGGCCGCGCGCTCGCCTCCGAGGTCGCGTCCGTCACCGCGCCACCACCGCCACCCGGCGTCCCGGACTGGGCCTACCTGGCCGCGGTGCTGGCCGAACGGCACCGCCGCGCCACCCACCGCCTGGCCCGCAACCGGGCCGTATCCGCCGCACTCTGGCCCAGCCTGCCCCAGCCCGGCTTCCGCCCCCTGCCCGCCATCCCGCCGGACGCGCGCATCGAGTGGCCCAGCCAATCCTGGCCACGCCCACCCTGGCAGGCCGACCGCCAACTCCCCGACTGGACCGGCATGACCCCACCGGCGATGGCCAGCACGCTGCGCGCGTCCTCCCCGCCGGAGGAGACGTAGGGACCCCGGCGGGTACGTCCGCCGGGGGTGTTTCCGCGAGTACCGCTATCGGGCGATACGACCGTCGGAGACGACACCGATCAGGTGCGTCCAGGCATCGTGGCCGACCGTGAGCATCGGGCCGTCCGGGTCCTTGGAGTCCCGCACGTGCACCGCCGCGGGCATCGCGGCGACCTCGACGCAGGCGCCGTTGGAGGAGCTTCTGCTGCTCTTCCGCCATGGCAGGGCATGGCTGTGGGACGCGGCAGACATCCGCGCCACCATCCTCTCTGTGGGATTCGGTTACATTTCGCGCGCCGCCGCCCGAATGAACTCGATCGACTTCTCCGCCGGCAGCGCGACGTCGCGCAGGCCCTCGAAACTGGTCGCGTAGCCGTCCACTTCCTCGGGCCTGTCCCGGAAGGCTCCGCCGGTGCGTGAATCGGCGTAGACGAGTCGTTCTCCACCGGCGAAGTCCATGATGCAGAACGATCCGGCCAGCCCGGAGTGTGCGCCGGCGTCGAAGGGAACCACCAGAATGGTGACGTTCGGCCGGTCGGAGACCTCGACCAGGCGACCCAACTGGCGGCGCTGCACCTCCCGGCCACCGACCCGGCGGCGCAGCACGGCCTCGTCGAGCACCCAGAGGAGGTCGGGCGCGGGCTGCCGGCCGATCACGGCCTGGCGGGCCAGCCGGACCGCGGCGCGCTGCTCTATCTCGTCGTCCCGCAGCGGGCGGCCGTCCGGGCGCAGGTCATCGGTGCGGAAGATCTCGCGCGCGTACTCATCGGTCTGGAGCAGGCCGGGCACGAGCAGCGCCTCGTACGCCCGCAGCCGCACCACCTCGGCCTCGAAGCCGATGTACGTCTCGTACGCGTCCGGGAGGACGTCGCCGTACGCCTCCCACCAGGCGCGCTGGCGGGACTGGACGGCGACGGCGCGGATGCGGCGGCGGTCGTCCTCGGGGACGTCGTAGGTGTCGAGGAGCGCGTCGAGGTCGCGGTTGCGGATGCCGGTGTGTGCGGTCTCGATGCGGCTGAGTTTGCTCTCCGACCAGCCCAGCGATCGCGCCACGTCGGCCACGGTGCGGCCGGCGGCGTCGCGAAGGCGTCGTAGCTCAGCGCCGAGCTGCCGTCGTAGGGTGGTGGGGCTGGGCTTAACGGCCATCGGCAATACGGTACTGCAAGATCCGATTAGGACAGTGCAGGCCACGGCGGTGTCGGCTGCACGAAACCGCATCGATCTGCACTTGCATCCTGGGACTGCAAGTGGCCTAATGAGCACTAAGCCAGCAGGGATCGGGGCAACCGCCGGCGGCAAACGGCGGTCTCGGACCCGCTACCGATGGGGTGCGCCGGTGACACCGGCTCCGCTCCGACGCACAGGAGGGGCGGGTTCCGGCGGCGGCAAACGCCGGTGCTTCGCCCCTCCTGCCGCGCACCCGCGTGAGAACACCGCTGCGACCTGAGACATGGGCGCGGTCCATAGGGATCAGGGGCGCCCCAACCGTGGCTGGGCGCCCCTGATCTCGTTACCGCACCGGTGGATCAGTAGCGGTAGTGGTCCGACTTGTACGGGCCCTCGACCGGCACGTTGAGGTACGCGGCCTGCTCCTTGGTCAGCTCGGTCAGCTTGGCGCCGAGCGCGTCCAGGTGCAGGCGGGCGACCTTCTCGTCCAGGTGCTTCGGCAGCGTGTAGACGCCGATCGGGTACTCCTCGAGCTTGGTGAAGAGCTCGATCTGCGCGATCGTCTGGTTGGCGAACGAGTTCGACATGACGAACGACGGGTGGCCGGTCGCGTTGCCGAGGTTCAGCAGGCGGCCCTCGGACAGCACGATGATCGAGTGGCCGTCGGCGAACTTGAACTCGTCGACCTGCGGCTTGATGGTGATCCGCTCGACGTCGGCGCGCCGGTACAGCCCGGCCATGTCGATCTCGTTGTCGAAGTGGCCGATGTTGCCGACGATCGCGTTGTGCTTCATCCGCGCCATGTGGTCGGCGGTGATGACGTTGAAGCAGCCGGTGGCGGTGATGAAGATGTCCGCAGTCTCGACCACGTCCTCGATCGTCGCGACCTGGTAGCCGTCCATGGCGGCCTGCAGCGCGCAGATCGGGTCGATCTCGGTGACGATCACCCGGGCACCCTGGCCGCGCAGCGACTCGGCGCAGCCCTTGCCGACGTCACCGTAGCCGAAGACCACGGCCACCTTGCCGCCGATGAGCACGTCGGTGGCGCGGTTGATGCCGTCGATCAGCGAGTGGCGGCAGCCGTACTTGTTGTCGAACTTGCTCTTGGTGACCGAGTCGTTGACGTTGATCGCCGGGAAGAGCAGCTGGCCCGCGGCCTGCATCTCGTAGAGGCGGTGCACGCCGGTGGTGGTCTCCTCGGTGACGCCCTTGATGTCGGCGGCGACCTTGGTCCAGCGCTGGTTGTCCTCGGCCAGCGAGCGGTGCAGCAGGCCCAGGATCACCGCGTACTCCTCGGAGTCGGCGGTGTCGACGGCCGGGACGGCGCCCAGCTTCTCGAACTCGGCGCCCTTGTGCACGAGCAGCGTGGCGTCACCGCCGTCGTCGAGGATCATGTTCGGGCCCTTGCCGTCCGGCCAGAGCAGCACCTGCTCGGTGCACCACCAGTACTCCTCCAGCGTCTCGCCCTTCCAGGCGTAGACCGGCACGCCGGCCGGCGCCTCGGGGGTGCCGTCCGGGCCGACCACGATCGCGGCGGCGGCGTGGTCCTGCGTGGAGAAGATGTTGCAGGACGCCCAGCGGACCTCGGCGCCGAGCGCGGTCAGCGTCTCGATCAGCACGGCGGTCTGGATCGTCATGTGCAGCGAGCCGGTCACCCGCGCGCCACGCAGCGGCTGCGCGTCCGCGAACTCGCGCCGGATCGCCATCAGGCCGGGCATCTCGTGCTCGGCGAGCTGGATCTCCTTGCGGCCGAAGGCGGCCAGCGACAGGTCGGCCACCTTGTAGTCGCCCTCGGCGACTGTCTGGGGCCGAACGGGAAGGGTGCTGGTCATGAAAGCTCCTGTCGATACGTCACCGATGACCGACCCACTACCTTACGCGTCGCCGATGGTGACCGTGGAATCGCGCTGGCCACCCCGGGGCGGGGAACCCGCCGGAATGCGCACGGGGCGGTCGGTGACGTGAGTCCCGACCGCCCCGTGCATCCCCCCGGTTTGGCATGTCCGCGCGGCCACCCCGTGACCTTGCGTAGTTATAGACTCACACTCGGCAACCACCATGTCAAGCGAAAACCCTAAAAATCGGGATTGGTACGGAGCCGCAAATGGCGAAACCGGGCCGGCCCGTGCGGGCGACCCGGTTTCGGCGGAGCCTGGTCAGACGCCGGTGGCCGCCACGAAGGCCGCGCCCGGGCCGGACAGCCGCAGCGGGCCGGCGTCCGCACCGGCGAACGCGGCCGTGCCCGGCGCGATCTCCACCACACCCTGCCCGTCGTCCGCCCGGACCGCGCCGCCCACCGCCAGCACGATGCGCGGCCCCGGCACGTCCAGCGTGACCGTGCGCGCCCCCGGCACCACCTGATGCAGCAGGAAGTCGGGCACCGGCACCGGCCAGGCCCGTACGCCCTCGGCCAGTTCCGCGGCCGGGTGCAGCGGCTCGTCCAGCGGCTCGAAGCGCAGTACCTCCAGCAGCTCGTCCACGTCGACCCGCTTCGGCGTCATGCCGCCGCGCAGCACGTTGTCGCTGGCCGCCATGATCTCGATGCCGGTGCCGCGCAGGTACGCGTGCAGGTTCCCGGCCGGCATCCAGATCGCCTGGCCCGGCTCCAGCCGCACGTGGTTGAGCAGCAGTGCCACCAGCACGCCGGTGTCCTCCGGGTAGAACCGGGCGAGCTCGGCCACCAGCGGCGCCGTCCCGGCCGCCACCGCGGCCTTCACCAGCCCGGCCCGGCCCTCGACCGGCCAGGTGAGCAGCGTGCGCACGGCCTCGCGCGGCCCGCCCGGCCCGGTGCGCAGGGCGGCCGTCACGCCCGCCAGCTCCGCGATGCCCAGCCCGTCCAGCCGGTCCGCCGCGACGGCCGGGTCGGCGAAGCCGCACAGCGCGTCGAACGGCGTCAGCGCCACCAGCAGCTCCGGCTTGTGGTTCGCGTCGACGTAGCCGCCGTGGCCGGCCGCGAAGCGCGCCCGCGCGTGCTCCAGCGTCGGATGCGCCTGCAGCGACAGCGGCGCGTCGGCGGCCAGGATCTTCATCAGGTACGGCAGGCGTGGGCCGAACCGCTCCACCACGGCCGGGCCGAGCAGCCGGTCCGGCTCCGCGGCCAGCAGCTCGTCCAGGCCGGTCCCGGCCACCCGCGACGGGTCGGCCGGGTGCGCGCCGATCCACAGCTCCGCCTCCGGCCCGTCGGCGGGCGCGGTACGGCCCTGTATCTCGGCGATCGCGGACCGCGATCCCCACGCGTACGGACGGATGACGCTGGTCAGAGGCTTCATGTCTACTTTCCGGTCGGTGCTTCGGAGGCGAGCTGGGTGCCGTCGAATCCGGACTTCGGCGTGGCCGCGGCCTCGGGCCTGAACACGTCCGGCTCCAGGTAGATGACGCGCGCGATCGGCACGGCGGCCCGGATCCGCGCCTCCGCCTCGTCGATGTGCCGGACGACGTCGGCCGCGGTTTCGTCGGTACGGACCGCGAACTTCGCGGCGACCAGCAGTTCCTCCGGGCCGAGGTGCATCGTGCGCATGTGGATGATCCGGTCGACGGCCTCGCCGTCCAGCAGCGCCCGCTCGATCGCGGCCTGGTCCTGCGGCGACGCACCCTCGCCGAGCAGCAGGCTCTTGGTCTCCACGGCCAGGATGACCGCGATCGAGACCAGCAGCAGGCCGATCGCGCCGGTGCCGAGCGCGTCCCACAGACCGTGCCCGGTGATCAGCGTGAGGCCGACGCCGAACAGCGCCAGCACCAGGCCGATCAGCGCGCCGAAGTCCTCCAGCAGCACCACCGGAAGCTCCGGCGCCTTGGCCCGGCGGATGAACTGCCTCCACGAGGCGTCGCCGCGGGTGTGGTTGGACTCCTTGATCGCGGTACGGAACGAGAAGCTCTCCATCAGGATCGCCGCCACCAGCACCGCGACCGGCACCCAGTGCCAGGACGTGATCGCGCCGTGGTTCGGGTCGGTGTGCGCCTCGTGCCACTTGTGGTACGCCTCGTAGAGCGCGAACAGGCCACCGAGCGAGAACAGCACGATCGACACGATGAACGCGTAGATGTAGCGCTCCCGGCCGTACCCGAACGGGTGGTCCGGCGTCGCGGCCCGGCGGGACCGTCGCCCGCCGAGCAGCAGCAACGCCTGGTTTCCGGAGTCGGCCACCGAGTGGATCGACTCCGCCAGCATCGACGAGGACTGGGTCAGCAGGAACGCGACGAACTTCGTCGCCGCGATGCCGAGGTTCGCGGCCAGCGCCGCGATGATCGCTTTACCGCCCTCGCCGGTGCTCATCGGTCAGGAGATCCCTTCGGCGCGGATCGGGTTGGCCAGTTCCTTCATCTCCGAGATCGCCGGAACCGCCATCGGGTCGAGGCCGTGCGCGAGCGCCAGGTAGATCGAGGCGAAGTCGGGCACCGCGATCAGTGACGCCAGCCGCTCCAGCGCGGAACCGCCCTCCGCGGTGACCACGTCGCAGCGCACGCCGCGCCGCTCCGCCAGCGTCTGCACCGCGTCCGCGCGCCGCTCCTCGACCGCGACCGGCTCGTCGTTGGCCTCCTGCGGGTCGAGGCCGCCGTCCCGCAGCAGCACGATGCGCAGCCGGGTCGGCTCCGCGTCGACCTCCGGGTCGGCGAAGATGTCCCGCTCGGACTCGACCAGGCCGCCGAAGACGCCGTCCAGCAGACCGACGCGGCCACGGCCGGCCTCGCCGAGCGCGCCGGAGACCACGGGGTACCGCGCGTTGGCCGACAGCGTGTCGGCGAACCGGCGTGCGGCCACGGTGGCCAGCGGCGACGAGCCCCAGACGATCGGCACGGAGCCGGCCAGGCCCAGCGCCAGCGACTTCGCCGGGTTGACGAACGACTCCAGGCCGGGGCGGCAGCGGTCCGCGTCCGAGTCCAGCCGGGTCGCGGTCTCCGCCAGGTCCGCCTCGTTGATCTTCACCAGGTCGAGGTGGCGCGCGGCCAGCAGCACCGGCACGGCCAGCGACCACAGGCTGGCGCGGGCCGGCGCGCGGCGCGGCACGCCGATGAACGGCGCGCGGGCCGACTCGGCCACGGACTGCAACCGCGAGTCGGGCGCGCCGATCGCGACCAGCCGGGCACCGCGCCGGGCGGCGGCCTCGGCCGCGGCCAGCGCCTCCGGGCTGCGGCCGGACGCGGAGACCGCGACCACCACGTCCGCGGCGCCGACCCAGCCGGGCACGCCCGGGCTGCGGTGCGCGATGACCGGCGCCGGGCAGCGGGGGCCGGCGACCGTGCGCAGGATGTCCGCGGTGAGCACCGCGGTGCCGGCGCCCGCGATCACGACCGCGCGCGGGCGGCCCTCGCCGGAGATCGCGCTGAGGTTGGCCTCGGCCGCGAGCTGCGCGGACTCCCGGACCTGGGCGCCCGCGGACGCGGTGGCGCGGAGCATGCCACCCGGGTCCTGCGCGGCCATCAGCTTCTCGTCGTCGAGGATGCGCTCGTCCACGACGCGCCGGCCCTGAATCCCCGCGGTGCCGTCCACCGGGTTGCCCATCAGCGGTCTTCCTCCTGGTCCGTGCGGTGCGGACCCGACGGAGCCGTTCGCGCCTCGTCCAGCAGCATCACCGGGATGTCGTCCTCCACCCGGAACTCGCGCCCGCACTCGGTGCAGGTCAGCGTGCCCGCGCCGGCGTCGTAGGACAGCGGCGCGCGGTGCGTGTCCGGACAGGTGATGATCTCCAGCAACTGCGGATCCAGGGCCACGAACGGCTCCCTTCCAGGGTCCTGCGGGTGTGTTCCCCGCGACCCCAGAATGCTAACCGCGAACGATCGCCAGAACGTCGTCGCGCAGCCGCGCCATGCGCTCCGCGGTCGGCGCCTCCACGTTCAGCCGGAGCAGCGGCTCCGTGTTGGACGGGCGCAGGTTGATCCAGGCGCCGTCCTCGAAGCTGATGGTCAGGCCGTCCAGGTCGTCCGTGGGGTTGCCGGCGAACGCGGCGCGCACCTCCGCGGTCTTCGCCGCCGCGTCCGACACCGTGGAATTGATCTCACCGGAGGCGACGTACCGCTCGTAGGCGGCGCCCAGCTCGGACAGCGGCCGGTCCTGCTCGCCGAGCGCGGCCAGCACGTGCATCGCGGCGAGCATGCCGGTGTCCGCACCCCAGAAGTCGCGGAAGTAGTAGTGCGCGGAGTGCTCGCCGCCGAAGATTGCGTCGGTCTTCGCCATCTCCGCCTTGATGAACGAGTGCCCCACCCGGGTACGCACCGGCTTGCCGCCGTGCTCGGACACGATCTCCGGCACCGCGGTCGAGGTGATCAGGTTGTGGATGATCGTGCCGCCCGGGTGCTTGGCCAGCTCCCGCACGGCCACCAGCGCGGTGATCGCGGACGGGGAGACCGGGTCGCCGTTCTGATCGATGACGAAGCAGCGGTCCGCGTCGCCGTCGAACGCCAGGCCGAGGTCCGCGCCGTGCTCGACCACCGCGGCCTGCAGGTCCACCAGGTTCGCCGGCTCCAGCGGGTTCGCCTCGTGGTTGGGGAACGAGCCGTCCAGCTCGAAGTAGAGCGGCACGATCGAAAGCGGCAGGCCGGGCAGCACCGCGTCGCCGAGCACGGCCGGGACCGTGTGGCCGCCCATGCCGTTGCCCGCGTCAACGACCACCTTGAGCCGGCGGATGCCGGACAGGTCGACCAGCGACCGCAGGTGCGCCGCGTAGTCGGCCAGCAGGTCGCGGCGCTCCACCGGCACGCCGTCGACCGGCGTGAGGCCGTCGTCGAGCAGCTGCTGCGCGCGGTCGCGGATCTGCGCCAGGCCGCTGTCCTGCCCGATCGGCTTCGCACCGGCCTTGCACATCTTGATGCCGTTGTACTGCGCCGGGTTGTGGCTGGCGGTGAACATCGCGCCGGGCAGGCCGAGCACGCCGGAGGCGTAGTAGAGCAGGTCGGTGGAGCCGAGGCCGGCGTGCACCACCCGGGCGCCGGCCGCGATCGCGCCGGCCGCGAACGACTCGGCCAGCGCCGGGCCGGACTCGCGCATGTCGTGCGCGATCACGATGCGGTCGGCGTCGTCACCGAGCGCGCGGAGCGTCTCCACGAAGGCCTGGCCCAGCGCGCAGGCCGCCGCGGTGTCGAACTGATCCGGGACCGTACCCCGTACGTCGTACGCCTTCACGATCCGTGACAGCTCAGCCAACTCAACGCTCCTCACGCCTCGTCCTACGCCTGTGTAGCCGACCGGGGAAGCGTATCGGAGCCGTGTTCACCGGACGTGACGAGGCGGGTGACCGGCACACTGCCGATCGGTCACGCGCACGTGACGAGCAGGAGGGCCGATGCTGTCACTCGGTCACTCTGGGCAACCTCGTGGTCGGGTCCGGCGGGGTGGTGCGGTTCCGGTGGGCGTTCGGCCCGGACGGTACGCCCGGGAAGCGCTGCGTGGGCGGGTCGACCGGCGGCTGCGCGGGCAGCACCTGGGTGGCCGAGCCGCCGCCGGTCCAGCCGCCGCCCGGCGCGCCGGGACGCGGACCCGCGCCGTAGACGCCGCCACCGCCGCCGGGCGGCCACGAACCGCCGGGGTCGGCCGCGAGCGCGCCGTCCTCCTCGCCCCGGTTGCGGCGGATCAGCAGCACGATCAGCGCCACGCCGACGCCGACCATGACCACGCCGATGGCGATCGGCACGCCGAGGCCGTTGAACGGGCCGTCGTTCGCGGACAGGGAGACGGGACCCTGGTCGTCCGGCGGCAGCGAGGCGAACGAGGTCTCCGCGGCCGCGGGTTCCTCGGTCTTCTCCTCCTCCGGCGTGGGGCTCGGCGACGGCGACTTCGACGGGGTCCGGCTCGGCGTGGGGCTGGGCTCGTCGGCACCGCCCCGGATGCGCGCCTCGTCGTCCCCGTCGGCCAGCCGCTCGCCCTGCTCGTCGAGCATGAAGCCCTCGAAGCGCACCTCGCCGTTCGGCGCGTTCGGCCCGAACGCGACCTGGAACCGCACGGTCTGCTGCCGGTTCTGCCGCTCGCACATCTGGGCCTCGGCCGGCTGCACCAGCTGCGTGACGAAGTCGCCGTCGCCCTGCGCGCTCAGCTGCACCTGGATGAGCTGGCCGCCGGAGCTGACGCCGACCGCGACCTGGTCCGCGCTCAGGTCGTCGGCGCGGATCCGCAGCTGGGCGCGGGCGCGCACGCAGCCGTCGTCCTCGCGGCGCATGCGGATGTCGACGTTCTGCGGGCCGCTGCCCGCGTTGAACGAGCTGGGCGCGCTGACCGCCACCTCGTCCGCGTACGCCGGAGCAGCACCCAGCACGACGGCGCCGAGCAGCCCGACCGTCACCGTCATGAGGGCGCGCGCCACCCATCGCCGTACAAGCATGTCTGGGAGGCTACATCGGCGGCACGACAACACCGAAGTCGTCGAACGGTCGATGACCACACCCTTTTACGGGCTTTTCATCTGGTACGTTCCGCGAGCGCGGCACGGCAGGCGTGATCCGCGGCCCGCGTCGTCTCCGGCAGCCGGAACCGCGGCGCGAGCGCCAGGACCTGCGCGGTCGCGCCCGCCACCGAGCAGCGGTGGCCGGGCGAGACGAACACCGGCCGCACCCGGTCCTGGGTGCGCAGCACGGCGCCGACCGTCACCCCATCGAGCGTGATCGGGCTCGCATCGCCGCGCCGCTCCCCCGGCATCGTCCAGTCGCCGGTCAGGTGCGTCTTGCCGACGCCCAGCGCGGGCAGGCCGGTGAGCACGCCGAGGTGGCAGGCGAGCCCGAAGCGGCGCGGGTGCGCGAGGCCGTGCCCGTCGCAGACCAGCAGGTCGGGGCGGACGGTCAGCCGGTCCAGCGCGTCGAGCAGCGCGGGGATCTCGCGGAACGCGAACAGGCCCGGGACGTACGGGAACGCGGGCCGGCCGATGGTGATCGCCTGGTCCACCGGGGCGAGCGTGCCGGCGTCCAGCACCACCACGGCCGCGACCAGCCGCTCGTCGCCGTCCGCGTAGGCGACGTCCAGGCCGGCCACGGTCCTCGGCGGCGGGCCCGCGTCGGTGAGGTCGACCAGGGGGCGCAGCCGGTCCTGCTCGGCCTCGGCCTCGGCGACGGTGGTGGGCCAGGCGGTCAACCGGATGCCTCCGCTGCTCGGGGTGGAAACGGTGCGGTCACGCCGGAGACCGGGTGCCGCCGGCCGGGCGGGCGTCCGTACCGCCGATGGATTTTGATCTTCTAGAGCGCGAGGCCGGTGAGCACCATGACCCTGGGCTCGGTGTAGTCCTCCATCGCGGAGCGGAGGCCCTCGCGGCCCACCCCGCTGCCCTTCACGCCGCCGTAGGGCATCTGGTCCGCGCGGTAGGACGGGACGTCGCCGATGATCACGCCGCCGACCTGGAGCGTCTGGTGCGCCGCGAACGCGGTGCGCAGGCTGTGGGTGAAGACGCCGGCCTGCAGGCCGTAGGCGGAGTCGTTGACCGCGGCGAACGCCTCCTCGTCGCCGGACACCCGCTGCACCGCCAGCACCGGGCCGAAGACCTCCTCGACCAGCACCTTCGCGCCGGGCGGCACGTTCGTCAGGATCGTCGGCGCGTACGAGCAGCCGTCCCGCTTCCCGCCGGCCAGCACCTCGGCGCCGGCCGCGACCGCCTCGTCCACCCAGGCCTCGACCCGCTTCGCCGCGTCCTCGCTGATCAGCGGGCCGACGTCGGTCGCCTCGTCCGCCGGGTCGCCGGTCCGCAGCTCGCGCACCCGCTCGACCAGGCTCGCCACGAACCGGTCGTGCACGTCCGCGTGCACGTAGACGCGCTGCACCGCGATGCAGCTCTGCCCGGCCTGGTAGTTGGAGAAGACCGCGACGCGCGACGCCGCGTGCGCGACGTCCTCGTCCGAGGACCAGTCCGCGCAGATCACCACCGCGGCGTTGCCGCCCAGCTCCAGCGTCACGTGCTTGCGCGGCACCGAGTCCTGGATCAGGCCGCCGACCGGGCCGGACCCGGTGAACGACACCACCGGCAGCCGCGGGTCCCTGACCAGCTCGGCCGTGCGGTCGTTCGGCAGTGGCAGGACGGAGAACGCGCCCTCCGGCAGGTCCGTCTCGGCCAGCAGCTCGCCCAGCAGCAGCGCGGACAGCGGCGTGGCCGGCGCCGGCTTCAGCACGATCGGCGCGCCGACCGCGATCGCCGGGGCGACCTTGTGCGCGACCAGGTTGAGCGGGAAGTTGAACGGGGAGATGCCCAGCACCGCCCCGCGCGGCACGCGCCGCACCAGCGCCATCCGGCCCTCGCCGGCCGGGTCCGTGTCCAGCCGCTGCATCTCGCCGGCGAACCGGCGTGACTCCTCGGCGGCCCAGCGGAACACGGAGACCGCGCGGGCGGCCTCGGCGCGCGCCCACTTCAGCGGCTTGCCGTTCTCCGCGGTGATCAGCCGGGCGACCTCGTCCGCGCGCTCCCGCAGCCGCTGCGAGACGTGGTCCAGCGCGGTGGCCCGCACGTGCGCGGGCGCCGGCGCGAGCACGGCCTTGTTCAGCGCCTCGTCCACCTGCTCGGGAGTGGCGAAGGTGGTGCGGCCGACCACGGCACCGTCGTAGGGATGCCGCACGACCACCTCGTCGCGGCCGTGCGCGGGCTGTCCGGCGAGGTAGAACGGGGTGATGTCCATGGGCGCGGATCCTTTCCCTCTCCACCGAGCCTAGTCCTTATGGAAACAGTCGCCAGAACCCTTGCCTGCCACGGTTTCCGTAGCGAGGATGGCGGAGGAGTGACGGATACGGCCTTACGGAGACGACATGAGTGACAGCACGGTCCTCCGCAACTTCATCAGCGGTGAGTACACCGACCCGGTCGACGGCCGCTACTCCGACCTGATCGATCCGACCACCGGCGAGGTCTTCGCCCAGGCCCCGATCTCCGGCGAGCGCGACGTGGACGCGGCCATGCGCGCGGCCGCCACCGCGTTCGAGACCTGGCGCGACACCACGCCGGCCGAGCGGCAGCGCGCGCTGCTCAAGCTCGCCGACGCGGTCGAGTCCCGCGCGGCCGAGCTGGTCGACGCGGAGGTCCGCAACACCGGCAAGCCGCGGCGGCTGACCACCGAGGAGGAGCTGCCGCCGTGCGTGGACGAGCTGCGCTTCTTCGCCGGCGCCGCCCGCATGCTGGAGGGCAAGTCGGCCGGCAACTACCTGGCCGGGCACGAGTCGTACGTGCGGCGCGAGCCGATCGGCGTCTGCGCGCAGGTCACGCCGTGGAACTACCCGCTGATGATGGCCATCTGGAAGATCGCGCCCGCGCTCGCGGCCGGCAACACCGTGGTGCTCAAGCCGTCCGACACCACGCCGGTCTCCACCCTGCTGCTCGCCGAGATCGCGGCCGAGTTCCTGCCGCCCGGCGTGTTCAACGTGGTCGCCGGCGACCGGGACACCGGGCGTGCGCTGGTCGCCCACCCCACGCCGCAGTTCGTCTCCATCACCGGCTCCACCCGCGCCGGCCGCGAGGTCGCCGCGGCCGCCGCGCCCGACCTCAAGCGCACCCACCTGGAGCTGGGCGGCAAGGCGCCGGTCGTGCTGTTCGACGACGCCGACGTGGCGGCCGCGGCCGAGGCGATCGCCGGCGGCGGCTACTTCAACGCCGGCCAGGACTGCACGGCGGCCACCCGGGTCATCGCCGGCCCCGGCATCTACGCCGACCTGGTCGCGGCGCTGGCCGAGCAGGCGCGGGCCACCCGCACCGGGCTGCCGGACGACCCGGACGTGGCGTACGGGCCGCTCAACAACGCCAACCAGCTCGCCCGCGTCACCGGCTTCCTGGAGCGGCTGCCCGCGCACGCCTCGGTCGAGGCCGGTGGCGGCCGGGTCGGCGACCGCGGCTACTTCCACGCCCCCACCGTGATCTCCGGCGTGCGCCAGGACGACGAGCTGATCCAGGACGAGGTCTTCGGGCCGGTGATCACCGTGCAGCGGTTCACCGACGAGGACGAGGCGGTGCGCTGGGCCAACGGCGTGGAGTACGGGCTGGCCGCCTCGGTCTGGACCCGCGACCACGGCCGCGCCATGCGGATGACCCGCCGGCTCGACTTCGGATGCGTCTGGGTCAACACGCACATCCCGTTCGTGTCGGAGATGCCGCACGGCGGCTTCAAACACAGCGGGTACGGCAAGGACCTGTCGATGTACTCCCTGGAGGACTACACGCGGGTCAAGCACGTCATGCACAACATCGAGGTCTGATGTCCGCCTCCTCGGAGCTGTCCGCGCGGCGCGCCTCGGCCGTGGCGCGCGGCGTGACCAGCGTGATCAACTCCTATGTGGCGCACGCGTCCGGCGGCACGCTGACCGACGTCGACGGGCGCGAGTGGATCGACTTCGCGGCCGGGATCGCGGTCACCAACGTCGGCAACGCGGCGCCACGCGTGGTCGCGGCCGTGCGCGAGCAGGTCGAGCGGTTCACCCACACCTGCTTCATGGTCGCGCCGTACGCGCTCTACGTCGACGTGTGCGAGCGGCTCAACGCGCTCACCCCGGGCGACTTCGAGAAGCGGTCGATGCTGGTCAACTCCGGCGCCGAGGCGGTGGAGAACGCCGTCAAGATCGCACGACACGCGACCGGGCGGCCGGCCGTCGTGGTGCTGGAGCACGCCTACCACGGGCGGACCAACCTGACCATGGCGCTGACCGCGAAGAACATGCCGTACAAGCACCGGTTCGGGCCGTTCGCCGGCGAGATATACCGGGTGCCGGCGTCGTACCCGCTGCGCGACGGCGGACTCTCCGGCGAGACGGCCGCGGCCCGCGCCATCGACCTGATCGAGAAGCAGATCGGCGCGGAGAACGTGGCCGCCGTACTGATCGAGCCGATCCAGGGCGAGGGCGGCTTCGTGGTGCCCGCGCCCGGCTTCGTACCCGCACTGCACGCCTGGTCCGCCTCGGCCGGCGCCGTGTTCATCGCCGACGAGATCCAGACCGGCTTCTGCCGCACCGGCGACTGGTTCGCGTCCACCTTCGAGGGCGTCGAACCCGACCTGATCACCACGGCCAAGGGCATCGCCGGCGGCCTGCCGCTCGCCGCCGTCACCGGCCGCGCCCCGATCATGGACGCGGTGCACGCCGGCGGCCTGGGCGGCACCTACGGCGGCAACCCGATCGCCTGCGCGGCGGCGCTGGCCAGCATCGAGACCATGCGCGAGCTGTCGCTCGCCGACGCCGCGGCATCCATCGAGGCCACCATGGTCCCGCGCCTGCGGTCCATCGCGGCCCGGGATCCCCGGATCGCGGAGGTACGCGGAAGGGGCGCGATGCTGGCCGTGGAACTCGTGTCGCCGGGCACGCTCACGCCCGATCCGGCGGCCGCGGCCGCGGTGTCCGCCGCCTGCCACGCGGCCGGCCTACTGACGCTGACCTGCGGCACGTACGGGAACGTGCTCCGCTTCCTGCCGCCACTGGTCATCTCGGAGCCGGAGTTGGAACGCGGGCTGGACATCGTGGACGCGGCGTTCGCGTCAACCGGCGAGGGTAGGGTCGGCGGCGGGGTCACCCTGCGCCAGTAGTTCGGTCTCGAACATGACGTAGGTACGACGCCGGAGTCCCTCGACGAGAAGGCGCTCGCGGTCACTGAGCCGGCGGTTCTCCGCCTCCGCCACCTCCTCGATCCCACGAATGGTGTCGTAGAGGGCGAAAACCGGCCCTTCCCCCCGCAGGTAGCGCCCCCGCACAGCTTCGGTCTTCTGGACAAACTCCTCGCGGGTCAGCACATTGACCTCCTGCGTCGTGCCATACAGGATGTCGTCCGCGATGTCGTTGCGCGGCTCCCAGCCACCGGCCTCTCCGGAAAGACGCCAGATCGCGGCACCTCCCTCTGAGGTCGCCACCATCTTTCCGGGGACCTTGTAATACAAGAAATAGTAGGGAAGCGCCAAACCGGGCGGGCTGTAAGACTCAGTCATGGGCCCCCCTCGTCGACTGCAGGGCATCCCAGAAATATCGCTGTTGTGCCCGAATCAGTCCATCATGTATCGCCTGCTCGCCGGGCGTCATCCTACGGCCCGCCTCGTTCGCAACACTCTGCAGGTCGCGCCGCACCTCGAATAGCGAGTGTTCCCATATCGCCACATCATCCACAGCCTTCAAGTGCAGCCGCAGCTCGGCAATGTGCCCGCCCGAGAGGCGGACGTTCACGCGCAGATCCCGATAGCCACTCCTCGCGGGATTCTTGATACGATCGTCGAACTCCACGATATCCAACGAATCCTCGCTATCAATCATCCGCAGCGCCCTATACGCATCATCAATCGCGTTGAACTGTATATAGGCACCAGTAAGATCCGTCAATAGCGATGCATCGTTCAGATACCCAGCAACCTTGTCCATAGCGCGCTGCCGACTCTTCGGCTTCGAGCGCGCGTGCAGCTCACCGCCACACCGTTCGGCAATCTCGCCCGATATCCGATTCAGTTCCGGCTGAGCCTCTGCCGACCGGGCATACAGGAGATCAACGTATGCGGTGAGGTAAGCCTCATCCCGACTGCGGCCAATGTCGAAATCTGGCTGGCGGGCCTGGGCACTTCGAGCCGCTAAGGAGGAGCTAATTTCGGCGTGTTCCCCAGTGAGTTCGAACTGCGGCGGTCCGCCAGGGCGCTGCGGCGACAATCCGCTCGAAGCCTGCGCTTCTGTTTCGGCTACTACCTCGCCGAGGACGGTGATTGCCTGTTGGTGGGTGGCGAGGTTGTGGAGGGTGAGGGGGCGGGACAGCAGGCTGTGGCGCAGTTCCGGCGAGGACTGCATGATCCGGACCAGGTCGGGGTGGGCGATCAGCTGTCCCACCAGGTGTTCGGCCAGCAGCGGGCGGCCGGGCTCCGGTGCGTTCCAGGCCTTTTCCAATGCTGCCCGCACGTCCGCGCCGGCCAGGAGTGCGGAGACGTCGCGTACCTCGGCCGGTGACAGCTGCGGGGCGAGGCGGGTCAGGGCGGCCGGGTCCAGGTGCGCGGCGAGCTGTGCCGGGGTGACGCCGGCGGCCAGCACCGACTCCAGGTCGGGGGCCGCGTCGATGACGGCTCGGGGCGTACCCGAGAAAGATCTTTGCGCCGCCAGGTGCCGCTCCCGCACCGACTCCTCCGGCTCCGGCGTGGCACGGATTACCGGGATGTCGGAGGTCGGCATCCCGAACTCGCCCGGCCCGAGCAGACCCGGCGGGCTCGGCTGGGCGGTCGCGGTCCCGGCACGATCGGTCTTGTCCGGCGAGGCTCCTGCGGCCGAGTTCGGTCTCGGCGCGACGCCGGTCTCCTTCGGGCGCTCCACCGATGGCGGGAGCACTACCGATTCGTCGATGCCGAAGGACTCGGAGGCGAGTACGCCCGGGGACGGCACGCCCGGTTGCCCGACCGGGTCCTTGGCGGGACGGAACGCCGGTTTCCCGCCGCGCTTGGCACCACCCGGGCTTCCACCGCGCGGACCGGCGCCGACGATCGGCGGCGCGACGACGATGCCCGGTCCGGCGGCGGCTCCCTCCGATCCGGGTGCGGCGCCCGAGGTGGCCTGCGCCGGGCCGCTGGACGCCGCGAGTTCCGGTCCCTCCTGGCCGGCGGGTGCCGTGTCCGCGCTCAGCCCGCTCGGGGCGCCGCCCGTCGTCGCCACGTCACCGAGGCCACCCGCGAGTGGGCCGGGACCCGGCGTGGGGCGTTCGTCATCGGTGCCACCGTGATCGGCCGACCAGTTCTCCACGGCGTCGCCCGGGTCGAAGCCGGCGCCCCCCGCGACCGGGCCGGCTTTCGGGTCGGAGCCTTGCGACCGACTGGAGTTCAGCGCCTCCTCGGCCGACGTCACCGCCCGGGCGAGGCCACCGGCCACCGGGGAACGGTCGGCGCTGGCGGGCCGGTCCACGGTTCCCCGGGAGGCGGGCGCGTCGCCGGCCGGCCCCGGTGTGACGCCGCCGGTGAGTGGGCCGGGCGTCGTCGCGGTGGTGGGTGGGCGGTCGGGGCCGTTCGCCCAGTCGTCGGCGATCCGCGAGGCGGCAGCGGCCTGACCCGCGGGCGGTACCCCGGTACCCAGACCGGCCGTGAGGGGGCCGGCCGCCCCCTGATCCGCCGGTCGGCCGAGGCCGTCCGTCCAGCCGTCGACGGCCCGGCCCGCGGCTGCGACCTCGCCTGCCAGAGCGGGGCCGACTCCGCTCCCGCCGGCGACCGGCCCGGCAGCGGGCGAACCGGCAGCGGGCGAACCGGCAGCGGGCGAACCGGCAGCGGGCGAACCGGCAGCGGGCGGATCGGCCGCGCCCGCGGCTGCGACCTCGTCCGCCGGAGCAGGGCCGACTCCGCTCCCGCCGGCGACCGGCCCGGCAATGCGCGAATCGCCCGCGCCCGCGGCTGCGATTTCGCCCGTCGGAGCAGGGCCGACTCCGCTCCCGCCGGCGAGCGGCCCGGCAGCGGGCGGATCGGCCGCGAGCGCACCGGGAAGTCCACCGGCTCGCCCGACGGTGGCCCCGGTGCCGGCCGGCGGCTGCGCGACCGGGCCGCCGAGCGGAGTACCGGCGGTGGAATCAGCGCCCGCCGACGCTTCGGCGGACACCGGCGTCGCGCCGCCCGGGTCGCTCGACGCCACCTCACCGGATCGGTCCGGATGTGCGGGCGCCGGTTCGCCGGGGGCGTCGTCGGCGACCGATGCCAGCCCGGTCCCCGAGGAGGCCGCCACCTCGGAGCCTGACCACTCGGTCGCCGGACCCGCGACCGACGGCACCGGATCGGACCCGACCGACGGCACCGGATCGGACCCGACCGACGGCACCGGATCGGACCCGACCGACGGCACCGGATCGGACCCGACCGACGGCGCCGAATCGGACCGGACCGGTGCACCGGCGGTCTGCGGCATCGAGTCCGCGACCCCGCCCGACGCGCCACCACGCTCCGGCACCGAGCTGACACCGACAGCGGAATCGCCACTCACGTCCGCGGCGGGCACCGCATCACCGGAGTCCACCGACCGGACGTCATGCGAGCCCGCACCGAAGACCGCCGCCGCCGCCTCCGGGTGCAGCGCGTCCTGGATCGCACCGGAAACGACGGGGTCCGGCGTACCCTCGGCCGGTTGTGCGGCGGCAGCCGCCGAGTCCGGTGAGAGCGCCGCTTCGATCGTGGCCGCGACCGGCCCACCGTCATCGGAGGGATCGGACGGACCCGCCGCGGCGGTCAGGCCGTCCAGCCGGGTGGCCAGATCGGGGTTCAGCGCCGCATCACGGGCACCGGACGTGACCGCCATGGCGAGATCGGTGAAGGTCAGGTCGCCTCCGGTGGAAACGGCGGCGGCGGCCTCGCCCAGCACCTCCCCGGCGGCCGAGCGCGCCAGACCGTCGGCGAAGCCCCCCGTCGCGCGGAACCCCGCGGTGGACGCGGCCGCTCCCCCGGCGAACCCGGCCGTGGCCGACCTACGGAGCGAGTCGACGTCCACCCCGTCGCGATGACCGGCGGACACCTGGTGGGCCTGAATCCCGCCGTCCAGCGCGACTTCCCGCGCCGCCTCGGAAACCCCGTCCCGCAGCGACCGGCGGGCGAGCGACGGCGCCGAGCGGGCACCCTTGGACGCCATGGCGGCCACCAGCCGCTGGAAGATCCGCTGTACGGCCAGGCGGCTGACCGTGAGCGCGGCGGCCGCCGCCGGGGTCGCGGCGCCCAGCGTGAGCGCCACCGCGACGGTGAGCGAGATCAGCTCGATGACGAGCAGCGTGACCTCGATCCACACCTCGAGCTTGGCGGCCTCGATGTCGCACCCGCACTCCTCGACCATCCTGCCGACCTCGTCGGTGGCGGTCAGCAGCTCGCCGAGCGCGGCCTGGTCGCCGGCGGCGATCGCGGCCCAGGCGGCGCGGAAGGCCTCGGACGCGGGTCCGGCGTACGAGTTCTGGAAGGCGGTGGCGGCCACGGCGGCGTCGTCGGCGGGGGCGGCGAGCAGGGCGGCGACGCCGTACCACTCCTCGGCCAGGTCCCAGACGGCCTTCTCGTCGCCCTCGGGCCACTCGACGCCGACGACCCATTCGAGGCCCTCGCGGATCCAGCCGGGGGCGTCGAGCCAGAGCAGGTCGAGCGGGTGCGGGATCGGGCTGGGCAACACCGTCACGAGTCCTCCCGATCGTCCCGCGGCCACGAGCCACCCATTCAAGCAGGTGGGTGCCAGCCTCCGTAGGTCACGCAACGTTCGTGCAACGTCACGGAAACTAACCTGCGCGCGACAGCCCACGGCGAGGAGGCCGCACATGTCTCGTTACGCAGCGCCCGGTCAGGACGGCGCGATCGTCTCCTACGAGACGCGCTACGACCACTGGATCGGCGGCGAGTACGTACCGCCGGCGAAGGGTCAGTACTTCGAGAACCCCAGCCCGGTGAACGGGCAGGTCTTCACCGAGATCGCCCGCGGTACCGCCGACGACGTCGAGCGCGCGCTGGACGCGGCGCACGGGGCGGCGCCCGCGTGGGGCCGCACGCCGGTGGCGGAGCGCGCGGTGATCCTGCACCGGATCGCGGACCGGATGGAGGAGAACCTGGAACGGCTCGCGGTCGCCGAGACCTGGGAGAACGGCAAGCCGGTCCGGGAGACGCTGGCCGCGGACCTGCCGCTGGCGATCGACCACTTCCGCTACTTCGCGGGCGCGATCCGCGCGCAGGAGGGCGGGCTCGCCGAGCTGGACGAGGACACGGTGGCGTACCACTTCCACGAGCCGCTCGGCGTGGTCGGGCAGATCATCCCGTGGAACTTCCCGATCCTGATGGCGGTCTGGAAGCTGGCGCCCGCGCTCGCGGCCGGCAACGCGGTGGTGCTGAAGCCGGCGGAGCAGACGCCGGCCTCGATCCACCTGCTGATGAGCCTGATCGCGGACCTGCTGCCGCCGGGCGTGGTCAACATCGTCAACGGCTTCGGCGTGGAGGCGGGCAAGCCGCTCGCGAGCAGCGCGCGGGTGGCGAAGGTGGCGTTCACCGGCGAGACCACCACCGGGCGGCTGATCATGCAGTACGCGTCCGAGAACATCAAGCCGGTCACGCTCGAGCTGGGCGGCAAGAGCCCGAACCTGTTCTTCGACGACGTGTCCGTCCGGAACGACGACTTCTTCGACAAGGCGCTCGAGGGCTTCACCATGTTCGCGCTGAACCAGGGCGAGGTCTGCACCTGCCCGTCGCGCGCGCTCATCCAGGCCGGCCACTACTCCGACTTCCTGGCCGCGGCCGTCGAGCGGACGAACGCCATCAGGCAGGGCAACCCGCTCGACACGGACACCATGGTCGGCGCGCAGGCCTCCAACGACCAGCTGGAGAAGATCCTGTCCTATCTGGACATCGGGCAGCGTGAGGGCGCGAAGCTGCTCACCGGCGGCGAGCGGGCGGATCTCGGCGGGGACCTGGCCGGCGGGTACTACGTACAGCCGACGATCTTCCAGGGCGACAACGCGATGCGCGTCTTCCAGGAGGAGATCTTCGGGCCGGTGGTGTCGGTCGCGTCGTTCACCGACTTCGCGGACGGCATCAAGATCGCCAACGACACGCTCTACGGGCTGGGCGCGGGCGTGTGGACCCGCGATCTGAACACGGCGTACCGGGCCGGGCGCGCGATCCAGGCCGGGCGCGTCTGGACGAACTGCTACCACGCGTACCCGGCACACGCGGCGTTCGGCGGCTACAAGCAGTCCGGCATCGGCCGGGAGAACCACCGGATGATGCTCGACCACTACCAGCAGACCAAGAACCTGCTGGTCAACTACTCGCCCAAGGCCGTCGGGCTGTTCTGATGGCATCCCGGGTCGACGTCACGCCGGCCGCCGCGGACCTGATCAGGTCGTTGCGCGGCACGCACGGGCCGCTGATGTTCCACCAGTCCGGCGGGTGCTGCGACGGCAGCGCGCCGATGTGCTATCCGGCGGGCGAGTTCCGTACCGGCAGCGCCGACGTGCTGCTGGAGGAGATCGTGGTGGACGGCGTGGACGAGCCGGTCACGTTCTGGATGTCGGCCGCGCAGTTCGCGCTTTGGCGACACACGCACCTGACGGTCGACGTGGTGCCGGGCCGTGGCAGCGGCTTCTCGCTGGAGGCACCGGAAGGAGTGCGCTTCCTGATCCGTTCCCGCCTGCTCACCTCGGACGAGCTCGCCGAGCTGGGAGATTGAGAATTCCATTTTCCCGCTTCCGGCGTGGCCGGTGTCCGCATGCTCCCGCGGGCACCGGTCGTCGCTGGCGCTCCTCCCTGCCGGTCCCGCGGTGGCCGGCCGCGGGCGCTCAGACCGGCCAGGCGCCCTGGATCAGCGCGTCGTTCGCGTCGTCGGTGGCGGTGACGCGCCGGACCGCGACGGTGGCCGACACGCCCAGATCCTCCACCTGCGCGCCCAGGTCCTCCGTGGCCGCCAGCACGCGGGCCTCGACGGCGCGGTACCGCGCCTCGAAGGCCGCACCGATCTCGTCGGCCCCCCAGGGCGGCGCCGCGGAGAGCGCCTGGATCCGGGTGCCCGCCGCACGCGCCCGCCCCAGCAACTCGGCACCCGCGTCGGCCAGGTCGTGCGCGGCCCGCCCCGCCCGCGCCACCTCAACACGCACGTCACTCATGCCGCGCCGTCCTCCATGCTGCGGAATCCGTGTGGTCGGCGCTGAGCCGATGACTCGCTCGCACGCTCGCTCATGCCGGACCGTCCTCCACGCTGCGGTATCCGTGTGGTCGGCGCTGAGCCGATGACTCACTCGCAAGCTCGCTCATGCCGGACCGTCCTCCACGCTGCGGAATCCGTGTGGTCGGCGCTGAGCCGATGACTCACTCGCAAGCTCGCTCATGCCGGACCGTCCTCCACGCTGCGGTATCCGTGTGGTCGGCGCTGAGCCGATGACTCGCTCGCAAGCTCGCTCATGCCGGGCCGTCCTCAGATGCCGGGCCGAACCGGGGAAACGCGCCGGTGGTCAGGAAGGACATGGCGGCGCTGTGCGGCGGGAGGTGGTCGGCGAGCAGGTGCTGGACCGCGTCGGCCGCGTCCGCGGTGGCCAGGCCCACCAGGCGGGTGATCTCGTCGGCCAGTTCGTGCGGCGCGTACGCCCGGTAGGCCCGCGCCTCGATCTCCAGCGAGGTGAGCTGGCCGCGCGGCCCCACGGTGACCCGGATCAGCTCGTGCGTGTCGGTCGCGGAGGCGGACAGCTCGGCGAGGCTCGCCTGCAACTCCGCCATGCCGTCGCGGAGGCGCTCGTACTGCCCGTAGACGTCCGCGAAGCGGGCCTTGAGCGCGGCGTTCGCGTCGCGGTCGACGTGCTGGGCCACCGGCCATCCCCTCCCCCTGGTGCGGCGTGCCGACCATACCGGGCCGTGTCGAACGGCGAGGTCCACGGTTGGCACCGCGGGGTGACCTGGGTCACGATAGCGATAGTCCGCTGCCAGACACAGGGGAAGGACGTCGATGTCCAACCCGTGGCTCGCCCTGCACCTCGGTGCCGATCCGGCCGAACGCATCGGCCAGATCCGCCGTGCGCACGACGCGTTCATCAACGGCGGCACGACGTCGCAGGTCAGAAGCGTCGTCGTGGACTCCTGGCGGCGGTCCGCGGTCGCCTCGGTCGATCCGGACACGACCGCGCCCACCGACCTGACCGACGACGAGCTCGCCGGCTACCGCGCCGCCCACCCGCTGGCCCGTGTGCTGCCGCTCTTCCGCGATCTGCTCGGCGGCATCGCGGACGACGGCGAGCACCTGATGGCCGTCTGCGACGCGCGCGGCCGGCTGCTCTGGGTGGAGGGCCACGCCGCGGTGCTGCGCAGCGCCGCCGCGATGAACTTCGTGCCCGGCGCCCGCTGGGACGAGCGCCACGCCGGCACGAACGCGCCCGGCACCGCGCTCGCGGTCGACCACTCCGTGCAGATCTTCGCCACCGAGCACTTCAGCCGCCCTGTCCAGCGCTGGACGTGCGCCGCCGCCCCGATCCACGACCCCGCCTCCGGCCGCCTGCTCGGTGCCGTCGACCTCACCGGCGGCGACCACCTCGCCACCCCGCACAGCCTCGCGCTGGTCACCGCCACCGCCCGCGCCGCCGAGGCGCTGCTGGCCACGCCGGCCGGGGACCACGCTCCCGCCGTGACCGCGCTCGGCCGCGACGAGGCGGTGCTGACCGTGGCCGGCCGCCGTACCCGCCTGGGCCGGCGGCACAGCGAGTTGCTGGCGCTGCTGCTGTGCCACCCCGAGGGCCGTACCGGCGAGCAGTTGGCGCTCGACCTCTACGGCGAGGACCTCCAGGCCCCGGTCACGCTCCGCGCCGAACTCTCCCGGCTGCGCCGCACGCTCGGCCCCGCGCTGGTCGGCTCCCGCCCGTACCGGATAGAACCCGGCGTCACCGCCGACTTCCTCACCCTCCCCCGCCTGCTGGACGCCGGCCTGATCGGCGAGGCCCTCGACGCGTACGCCGGCCCGCTCCTGCCCGCCTCCGACGCCCCCGGCGTCGTCCGGCTGCGCCGTTCCCTCGACGACCGCCTCCGCACCGCTGTGCTCGAGTCCGGCGATCCGGCCCTGCTCGACACCTGGGTACGCACCGAATGGGCCACCGACGACCTCCAAGCCTGGGAGGCCCTCGCCCACGTCCTCCCCCCGCACTCCCCCCGCCACACCCTCGCCCTCGCCCACATCCACACCCTCACCCGCGAATACGGCCTCCGGAGCAACACGGCGCGGCGGCGGTCAGGAAAGCAGGAGTGAGAGGGCGAGAGCGGTCATGACCGCGGCGATGAGGGCGTCGACGACGCGCCAGGCGGAGGGGCGGGCGAGCAGGGGGGCGAGGCGGGTGGCCCCGAAGCCGAGGGCG
Source organism: Catenuloplanes atrovinosus (assembly GCF_031458235.1). Taxonomy (NCBI): domain Bacteria; kingdom Bacillati; phylum Actinomycetota; class Actinomycetes; order Micromonosporales; family Micromonosporaceae; genus Catenuloplanes; species Catenuloplanes atrovinosus. Next base: position 6,683,571 of record NZ_JAVDYB010000001.1, read on the forward strand.
GTGAACCAGGTGGCGCTGGCCGCCGCGGCACCGGCGCCGAAGAGCCACTGCTGCGGGTCCTGGTTGGCGATGGCGCCGAGGAGCACGACCGTGTCCAGGTAGACGTGCGGGTTGAGGAACGTGAAGGCGAGGCAGGCGAGCAGCGTGGTGCGGAGCGTCGCGGGCGGGCGGTCGAGCGGGCTGAGCGTGCCGGGGCGCAGCGCCCGGCGGGCGGCCAGCACCGCGTAGCCGAGCAGGAACGCGGCGCCGCCCCACCGGACGGCCGTGAGCGCGGCGGGCGCCTGGGTGAGGAGCGCGCCGAGGCCGGCGATGCCCGCGGTGATCAGCACCGCGTCGGAGACCGCGCACACCGCGACGACCGCGAGCACGTGTTCCCGGCGCAGGCCCTGGCGCAGCACGAACGCGTTCTGCGCGCCGATCGCGACGATCAGCGTGAGCGAGAAGCCGAAGCCGGCGAGGACGGATGCCATGACCCGACGCTAGGCGCGACCCCGCATGCACTCCAGCTAAAGATTGTGAAGGACCATTAGGATCGCTTAATGGCGCTGGATCCGGTGCAGCTCGCGACGTTCCACGCGGTGGTCGCGCACGGCAGCTTCGACGCGGCCGCGCGCGCTCTGCACGTCACGCCGTCCGCGGTGAGCCAGCGGATCAAGGCGCTGGAACGGGTGGTCGGCCAGGTGCTGGTGCGCCGGGCCCGGCCGTGCGAGCCGACCGCGGCCGGGCAGTCGCTGGTCCGGCTCGGCGGCCAGATCGCACTGCTGGAGCGGGAGGCGCTGGACGCGGCGCGGGGCGCGCTGACCGGCCGGGCGCGGGTGGCCGTGGTGGTCAACGCGGACTCGCTCGCCTCCTGGTTCGTGCCCGCGCTCACGGCCGTACCCGATGCGGTCTTCGATCTGCACACGGACGACGAGGGCCACACGGCGGACCTGTTGCGCGCCGGGACCGTGATGGCGGCGGTGACCACGGAGCGGGTCGCGGTGCAGGGCTGCCGGGTCCGGCGGCTCGGCGCGATGCGCTATCTCGCGGTCGCGGCGCCGGCCGTGCACGAGGCCTGGTTCGCCGGCCGCGACCTGGCGGAGGCGCTGGCCGAGGCGCCGATGGTGCGGTTCAACCGCAAGGACCTGCTCCAGCACCGGTTCGCCCGGGAGGTGTCCGGCCGCGACCTGGATCCGCCGGCGCACTGCGTGCCGGCGTCGTCCGCGTTCGACACGGCGGTCCGGCTCGGGCTCGGCTGGGGCCTGCTGCAGGAGCGGTCCGCGGCCGAGGACGTGGCGGCGGGGCGCCTGATCGACCTCGCCCCCGGGCGGTACGTGGACGTCCCGCTCTACTGGCAGTGCTGGCGCCTGGAGTCCGCGGTGCTGGACGCGCTGACCACGGCGGTCCACGACGCGGCCGCGACCGCCCTGCGCTGACCGGCGGCCCCGGGATGATCAGGAAATCTCCGGGTCAACCCGGATGAAATCTTCGCTCACCGTCTGAGACGGTCGGGGTGCACATCAGTGACTCCGCCCTGATGCGACGGGGCGATGAGCGGACGGAGGCACAACCCGGTGCGACATCTCAGAACTTCGATCGGTGCCACCCTGGCCGTGCTGCTGCTCACGGCCGCGTGCGCCACCTCGGCCGGCGACGAGCCGGACTCGGCCGCGGCACCGGCCACGAGCGGCGCGCACGGCCACGAGTACCAGGAGCCGCCGCCCGCGGCGCCGCTGCGCGAGGGTGAGCGGTTCCAGGAGTTGACCATGGAGCGGGCGTACTCGCCGCGGGCACCGGAGGGCGCCACCGACGAGTACCGCTGCTTCATGATCGACCCGGCGCTGACCGAGCCCGCGTTCCTCACCGGCAGCCAGTTCCTGCCGCAGAACCACCAGTTGGTGCACCACGCGATCTTCTTCCGGCTGGAGCCGGACCAGGTGGTGGACGCGGAGAAGCTGGACGCGGCCGAGGAGGGTGACGGCTGGCGCTGCTTCGGCAACGCCGGGGTCGGCGACGCGGCCTGGGTGGCGCACTGGGCGCCGGGCGCGGACGAGGTGCTGCTGGACCAGAAGGTCGGCTACCCGATGACGCCGGGCAGCCGGCTGGTCATGCAGATCCACTACAACCTGCTGGCCACCGGCGGGGACGCGGCGGCGAGCGACCGATCCAGCATCCGGCTGCGACTGTCCACGGACGACCTCACGCCGCTGCGGACCGGGCTGCTGACCGCGCCGGTCGAGCTGCCGTGCGCGCCCGGCGAGTCCGGGCCGCTGTGCGACCGGGCCGCGGCCGTCGCGGACGTGACCAAGCGGTTCGGCGCCGAGGCCGGGCAGACGGTCGAGCAGCTGAACAAGTGGTGCAACGACGGCAATACGCCGCGGCAGGGCCCGTCGCAGAGCTGCGTGCAGCCGGTCGAGGAGCCGATGACCGTCTACGCGGTGGCCGGTCACATGCACCTGCTGGGCCGCGCGATCTCGGTGGAGCTGAACCCGGGCACGCCGCAGGCGCGGAAGCTGCTGGACATCCCCGCGTACGACTTCGACGACCAGGCGATCCGCCCGCTGGACGCGCCGGTCCAGCTGAAGGCGGGCGACACGCTGAAGGTCAGCTGCACGCACGACGCCACGCTCCGGCAGCAGCTGCCGGCGCTGCAGGACCTGCCGCCGCGGTACGTGGTCTGGGGCGAGGGCACCAGCGACGAGATGTGCCTCGGCATCCTGGTGGCGGGCGCGGCCTAGCGGGGACGCAGCCGGGCGAGGAAGGCCTCCAGAACCGCGGGCATGTCGACCGTGTCTCGGTCGAGCAGCCACTGGATCTGGAGGCCGTCCATCAGCGCGACCAGGGACACCGCGGTCGCGTCCACGTCGACGTCGGCCGCGAGCCGGCCGTCCGCCTTCGCCTCGCGCAGCGCGTCGGCCATCAGCTCGCGGATCCGGCGGTACCGGCCGACGAAGAACCCGTGCGCCGGGTGCTCCTCGGCGACCGCCTCGCCGGACAGCGTGGCGTAGAGCTGGACCAGGCCCGGCACGGTGGCGTTGTGCCGGACCAGCTCGGTCACCGCCTCCAGGAACGCCCAGCCGCGCTCGCCGTCGAGCCGGCGCTGGTCCGCGTCGTCCCGCTGGTCGAGCACCTCGGCGAGCAGCTGCTCCTTGGACGAGAAGTGGTGCAGCAGTCCGGCCTGGGTGAGCCCGACGCCGTCCGCGATCTCCTTCAGCGAGCCGCCGCGGTAACCGGACTCGGCGAACACCACGACGGCGTGCCGCAGGATCTCCGCGCGCTTGGCGCGGCCCTTGGTGTAGCTGCCGCGGACCCGCCGGGCGTTCCCCTCAGTCACGAACACCGAGCGTAGTCGGGCGCGCAACGAAGCGACCGGCACGCTAAACCATTCTTAGGAGACTCTGAAGGATCTTGACTCCGGTGGATCCCTCGACCAGCCTTCGGCGAGGCGAGATCCCCTCGAGTCAGGAGCACAGGTGCATTCACGATCTTCACGGGTACGGATGGGCGTGCTCACGGCCGCGGCCGTGGTCACCGCCGCCGGCGGTCTGGTCGTGACGGGCAACGCGTTGGCCGGGACCGACGCCACGACGACGGCGGCGGCGTGCGGCGCGTTCTTCGACGACTTCATCTACTCGTCCACCGCGGACGCCGCGTTCACCGCGCACCGCTGGCGCACCCGCGGATACGCGGGCGGGCCGGGCGTGCCGGGCGCGACCTGGTCCGCCGCGAACGTCTCGTTCACCGATGTGGACGGTCAGCGCGTCGCGCAGCTGCGGGGTTCCACGGACGGCACCGCGGCCGGGACCACGCAGGCGGAGTTCTACCAGACCGAACGGCGGTTCTTCGAGGGCACGTACGCGGCGCGGATCAAGCTCTCCGACACGCCGGTCAGCGGCCCGGACGGCGACCACGTCAACCAGACGTTCTTCGCGATGGGGCCGGTCCAGCGCTTCGACTACGACCCGCTCTATTCGGAGCTGGACTTCACCGAGTACCTGCCGAACGGCGGCTGGGGCACCGCCGGCCCGACCAACTACCAGACCAGCTACAACGGGTTCCGGGCCGACCCGTGGGACCCGTACAACGCCAGCGACGCGCAGGACGGCAGCCTGGCCGGCTGGCACACGATCGTCGGTCAGGCCGTGGACGGCCGGGTGACGTACTTCGTGGACGGCGTGCGGGTCGCCGAGCACACGGTGGACTACAAGGACGGTTCCCGCTCGGTCTTCCCGCGGGTGGAGATGGGCCTGAACTTCAACCTGTGGTTCATCGACCTGGCCGGGCACTCCGGCGGCCGGGCGACGTACCAGGAGCACGTGGACTGGGTCTACTACGCCGACGAGGAGGCCGTCTCCCCGGCCGAGTTGGAGGCGCGCACCGCCGCCTACCGCAGCGCCGGCACCGCGCGTGCGGACACGCTCGGCTCCTGCTGACCCGGCGACCCGACGGGAGCGGCGCCGTGACCTATCCGGCGTCGTTCCCGAAGGCCAGGTGCGTGGTGATCCGGTACCGGTCGCCGCGGTAGATGGACCGGGCGAACTCCACCACCCGGCCGGACGTGTCCCGGGTGGTGCGCTCGAAGAGCAGAGCCGGGGCATGCAGCGGTACGCCGAGCAGCCGCGACTCCTCCGCGTCGGTCACCGTGGGCTCCGTGGTCTGCACGGCGTCGGCCACCACCACCTCGTACCGCATGCGCAGCAGTTGATAGAGCGACCCGGACTCGACGTCGGCCGGCACCAGCCCGGGAACCAGTTCGGCCGGAATCCGGATGCGCTCGATCGCCATCGGCGCGCCGTCGACCACCCGCACCCGCTGGATGTAGCGCAGCGACGAGCTGGGTGACAGCTCCATCCGGCGGCCGAGCCGGGCGCCGGCCGGCTCGATGGTGAAGTCGATGACCTCGCTGCGCCAGTCGCCCTCCGCGGGCGGCACGGTGAAGTTGCCGGCGCTCGCCGGCGCGAGTTCCTGCGAGATCTTGCGCGGCGTGGTGAACGTGCCCCGGCCGTGGCTGCGGACGAGCAGGCCGTCGCGGGTCAGGTCCTCGATCGCGGCGCGCAGCGTGGGCCGGGAGACGCCGAACCGCTCGCTGAGGTGCCGCTCGGACGGCATCATCTCACCGGGCTGGCGGCCGTCGATCAACTCGCGGAGCAGTTCCCGGATCTCGGCCCGCTTCATGATCGGGACTATACCAACCCGCCACGCCATAATTTCCCACTGGTAAAGCAAAAACCGGTGAAAGTCGACCCTATGTGAACCCTATAGATCTGTAAGGAGTCTTGACTTTTACCAGTGGTTGGACCACCGTTCTCCCAACGCGAGACACCCTCACCCCTGGGGAGAACATCGTGACACCGACCCTGACCCGCCGCCGCGCGCTCGGTGCCGCGCTCGCGGCCGTCGCGCTCGGCACCACCGCGGCCTGCGGCGGACCCGCCGCCGAGGACGGCCCGGTCACGCTGGACGTCTGGCTGATGAAGGACTCCGCGCCGGACGCGGTGCTCCAGCAGGTCAACGCCGAATTCCAGGCGGCGCACCCGGGCGTCACCGTCGACGTCGAGATCCTGGAGTGGGACGGCCGCGACGTGAAGTGGAAGACCGCGCTGGCCAGCGACACCCCGCCGGACGTGCTGGAGATGGGCAACACGGACGTGCTCGCGTACGCGGCCTCCGGCGGCCTGACCGACCTGACCGGGCGCGAGTTCGAGAACCAGGCGACGTGGCTGCAGGGGCTGCGCGAGGCGGGCAGCTATGAGGACCGGCTGTACGGCGTGCCGTACTACGGCGGCGACCGCGTGGTGATCTACCGCAAGGATCTCTGGGCGAAGGCCGGGCTGACCACGCCGCCGGCCACGCTCGCGGAGCTGCGCACGGCCGGCGAGAAGCTGCAGGCGGCGCACGGTGGCGACTTCTCCGGCCTCTACTTCCCCGGCCGTTACCAGTACGCGGCGCTGCCGTTCCTCTACGACACCGGCGGCGCGATCGCGGTGCGCGACGGCGACACCTGGACCGCCACGCTCTCCACCCCGCAGGCACAGGCCGGGCTCACCAACTGGGCCGAGCTGATCCGCGCGGTGTCCAGGGCGCCGGCCGACGCGGACGAGACGAACCTGTCGGACGTGCTGGCCGAGGGCCGTACCGGCATGATCATCGGCCAGGCCTGGATGGTCGGCTCGATCGGCAAGGAGAACCCGGAGCTGGCCGATCAGCTGGCCGCGTTCCCGGTGCCGGGCACGGCCGGGCCGATGCCGGTCTTCCTCGGCGGTTCCAACCTCACGGTGGCGGCCGCGAGCCCGCACCAGGACCTGGCGTACGACTGGATCAAGCTGATGACCGGCACCAGGTATCAGACGCTGCTGGCCCAGGGCGGCCTGCTGCCCAACTCGACGAGCCTGTCCGGCGTGGTCACCGGCATCACGAAGATCCAGATGGACGCGGCCGCCCGGAGCTGGTTCACGCCCACCTCCACCAAGTGGTCCGACGTGGACAACGCGCAGGTGCTGATGGACATGCTCCAGTCGATCGCCGCCGGCGACGCCACCGTGGCCGAGGCTACCCGCAGGGCCGACGACCAGATCAACCAGCTGCTCAACGCGGCCTGACCGGCATGACCGCCACGATCGCCCCGCCGGTCACCCCGTCGTCGCCGCCGGTCGCGCCGGTGCGGCGGCGGCCGGGTGCGCTGCCGTACCTGCTGCTGATCCCCGCCACGATCGCGGTGTTCGCAACGCTGATCTACCCGGTCGGGCGGATGGTCGCGCTCAGCTTCCAGCGCGGCAACCTCGGCGACCTGATCACCCGCCGCACCGTGTGGGTCGGGCTCGACAACTACCGGGCCGTGCTGACCGACGGGGTCTTCTGGACCGTGCTGCCGCGCACGATCGGATTCGCCGCGGTCTGCGTGTCGCTGACGCTGCTCATCGCCACCGGCTGCGCGCTGCTGCTCCAGCACGCCGACCGGTGGGCGCGGGTCACGCTCTCGGTCGGCATGGTGGTCGCCTGGGCCACGCCGGTGCTGATCGGCGCCGTGGTCTTCAAGTGGCTGTTCGACGCGGAGTTCGGCGTGGTCAACTGGCTGCTCACCGAGTCCGGGCTGTGTGAGTGCCGGCACCGGTCCTGGCTCGGCGACCAGTGGTCCGCGTTCGCGGTGCTGGTGTCCATCGTGGTGTGGGGCGCGGTGCCGTTCGCGGCGCTGTCGATCTACGCGGGGCTGCTCACCGTGCCGCCGGAACTGGCCGAGGCCGCGCGGATGGACGGCGCGGGCGCGCACCGGATCTTCTGGAGCATCACCTTCCCGCTGCTGCGCCCGATCTACGCGATCCTCACCGTGCTGTCGGTCATCTGGGACACGAAGGTCTTCCCGCAGGTCTGGCTCACCACCAAGGGTGGCCCGTACCAGGGCACCGTGATGCTGGGCGTCTACATCTACCAGAAGGGCATCGTCAGCTCGCAGTTCGGCGTCGCGTCCACCATCGCGGTGCTGATGACGGTCATGCTGCTCGGGCTCTCCTGGATCTACGTCCGGGCGATGCGGCAGGAGGCCCGATGACCCGCCGCGCGCTGGTCAACACCGCCTGCCTGCTGGTCGCGGCGCTGTTCGTCTTCCCGGTCTACTGGATGGCGTCGACCGCGTTCAAGCCGGACGCGGACATCGTCAGCCACCCGCCCCGGTTCGTGCCCTGGCCGATCGAGCTGGACCACTTCGGCCGGGTGCTCGGCGACGCCGGGTTCTGGGCAGCGCTGCGCAGCTCGCTCACCGTCACCGTGACCGTGGTGACGGCCGGGACACTCGTCGCGCTGATGGCCGCGGTAGCGCTGGCCCGCTTCACGTTCCGCGGCCGGACCGGCTTCGTGCTCGCGCTGATCATCGTGCAGATGATCCCGGGCGAGGCGCTGTTCATCCCGTTCTACCTGATGCTGCGCGAGACGCACCTGCTCGGGCAGTTGGCCGGGCTGATGCTGGTCTACCTGTCGATCACCGTGCCGTTCACCGCGTGGATGCTGCGCGGGTTCGTCGCCTCGATCCCGGTGGACCTGGAGGAGGCCGCGGCCGTGGACGGCGCGAGCCGCTGGCAAGCGTTCTGGCGGGTGCTGTTCCCGCTGGTCGCGCCGGGCCTGCTGGCCACCTCGATCTTCTCGTTCATCACGGTCTGGACCGAGTTCACCTACGCGTACGTCCTGATCAACGATCCGCGGAACTACCCGCTCCCGATCTACATCCAGTCGTTCATCGGGCGCGACGACGTCGACTACGGGCCGCAGATGGCGGTCGCCTTCCTGTTCACGCTCCCGGTCGTCGTCTTCTTCCTCCTGGTCCAGCGGCGGGCCGTTGCCGGCATGAGCGCCGGCGCCGTCAAGGGCTGACCTCCTCACCCCCAAAGGAGAGCCATGAATTCGGCACGAACCGCAGCGCTCGCCGCTGCCGCCCTGGTCACCGCCGCCGGTGGGCTGATAGCCACCGGAAACGCGTCCGCCTCGACCGCGGCCGCCGCCTGCGGCGTGCTGTTCGACGACTTCAACTACACGTCGCCGTCGGACAGCGCGTTCACCGGGCACGGCTGGACCGCGCGCAACAACCCGGGCGGCCCCGGCGTGCCCGGCGCCACCTGGTCCGCGGCGAACATCTCGTTCCCGACCGTGGACGGGCAGAAGGTGGCGCAGTTGCAGGCGTCCACGGACGGCACCGCCGCCGGCACCACGCACGCGGAGTTCCTGCAGACCGAGCGACGCTTCTTCGAGGGCACGTACGCGGCGCGGATCAAGTTCTCCGACGCGCCGGTCAGCGGCCCGGACGGCGACCACATCAACGAGACGTTCTTCGCGATCGGGCCGGCCCAGCGGTACGACTACGACCCGCTCTACTCCGAGCTGGACTTCTCCGAATACCTGCCGAACGGCGGGTGGGGCGTCGAGGGGTCGATCAACTATCAGACCAGCTGGAACGGGTACCGGGAGAACCCGTGGGACCCGTACAACGCGCACTCCCAGCAGCCGGGCAGCCTGGCCGGGTGGCACACCGTGATGGGCCAGGTCGCGAACGGGCACGTGAAGTACTTCATCGACGGCGTGCAGGTGGGCGACCACACGGTGTCGGAGAAGGACCCGGCCTGGACGGTCTACCCGCGCGCGGCCATGTCCATCAACTTCAACCTGTGGTTCATCGACCTGGCCGCGCACACCGGCGGGCGGGCCACGTACCAGGAGCACGTGGACTGGGTCTACTACGCGAAGAACGAGTCCGTCTCGCCGGCCGACCTGACCGCGCGCACCTCCGCGTACCGCAGCGCCGGCACCGTGCACCAGGACACGCTCGCCACCGGCGGCTGCCCGACCGGCCCGACCGCCACGCCCGGCTCGCCCACGCCGCCGCCCACCGCCACCTCGTCCCCGACGCCTCCGCCGCCCACCTCGTGCGCCGGCGCGAACCCGTGGGCGTGGGGCACGGTCTACCAGGCCGGTGACCGGGTCACCCACGCCGGCCGCCTGTGGCAGGCCAACTGGTGGACGCAGGGCTCCGAGCCCGGCCTCACCGCCCAGTGGCGCGACCTCGGTACCTGCTAGAGCTCTTCCACCGCGCCGCCCCTTCCCTACTCTGGAAGGGGCGGCGTCACCCACCCAGGAGACCTCATGCTGATCCCACGTCCCGTCTCGATCTCGGACAGCGCGGGCTCGTTCGCGCTCACCCCCGCGACCGCGATCCACGCGCCGGACGCGCCCGAGGTCGCCGCGCTGCTGCGCGAGCTGCTCACCCCGGTCACCGGCCTGCCGCTGCCGGACACCGGCACGCCTGGGCCGGACACCATCGCGCTGCGCGTCACGCCGGACGCCACCGACCTCGGCACCGAGGGCTACCGGCTGGAGGTCTCCCGGTCCGGCGTGACCGCCGCCGCGCCGGGAGCCGCCGGGCTGCGCTGGGCCGTGCAGACCCTCCGCCAGCTGCTGCCGGTCGAGGCGTACGCGCCGGACCGCCGGGACGTGCCGTGGACCGTCACCGGCGTGTCCATCGTCGACACGCCGCGCTATCCCTGGCGCGGGCTGCTGGTCGACGTGGGCCGCTGGCACAAGCCGGTCTCCTGGCTGCGCCGCGTCGTGGACCTGCTCGCCATGCACCGGATGAACGTGCTGCACCTGCACCTCACCGAGGACCAGGGCTGGCGGTTCGAGGTGCGTAAGCACCCGCGGCTGACCGAGGTGGGGGCGTTCCGCCGCGCGTCGCCGCGCGGCCACGAGACCGAGAACCGCTCCGACGACACGCCGCACGGCGGCTTCTACACCCAGGACGAACTGCGCGACCTGGTCGCCTACGCCGCCCGGCGCGGCGTCACGATCGTGCCCGAGATCGACCTACCCGGTCACATGCAGGCCGCCATCGCCGCGTACCCCCACCTCGGCAACGCTCCGGACGACCCGCCCGAGGTCTGGACCCGGTTCGGCGTCAGCGACCGCGTGCTCAACGTCGAGGACGGCACGGTCGCGTTCGTCCGGGACGTGCTGGACGAGCTGATGGACGTCTTCCCCGGCCCGTGGATCCACCTCGGCGGCGACGAGGTCCCGCTCACCGAGTGGGAGTCCTCGCCCGCCGCCGCGCGCCGGATCGCCGCCGAGGGGCTCACCGGCCCGGCCGACCTGCTCGGCTGGTGGATCCGGCAGGCCGCCGCGCACGTCACCCGGGCCGGCCGCCGCCCGGTGCTCTGGGACGAGTTGGTCGGGCAGCACGCGCCCGCGGACGCCGTCGTGATGGCCTGGCGGGGCCACGACCGGATCGCCGAGGGCCTGCTCGACGGGCACGACGTGATCGCCACCCCGCACGAGCACCTCTACCTCAACTACCCGGCCTCGGACGCCGCGTCCGAGCCGCTGTCGATCCGGGACGGCTACGCCGCCGCGCACGGCCCCACCACGCTCGACCACGTGTACGCGTACCGCCCGCAGCCCGCCGGCCTGCCGTCCGACCTGCCGACCCGGGTGGTCGGCGTCCAGGCCAACATGTGGTGCGAGTACGCGCCCACGCCGGACCGGGCCGAGTACGACCTGCTGCCCCGGCTGTCCGCGGTCGCCGAGGTCGCCTGGGGCACCCCGGACTCCCTACCCGCGTTCCACACCCGCCTCTCCACCCACCTCCGCCGCCTGGACGCGGCCGGCTACCGCTACCGGCCGCTGGACGGGCCCGGGCTCACTCCGTGAACGCGGTGTAGGAGAGCGCCCGGTCGAACCGCCCGGCGGCCAGATCCTCGTGGCGGATGATGAATCGTCCGATGTAGACGTCCTCGGGATAGAACTGCATCAGCGGCACCCACTCGCGCATCACCCGGACCGTCTCCCGCTCCAGCCACAGGGCGCTCTCCCCCGGCGGGATACTCACCTCGCCGGCCTTCTCCCGGGCCGCGATCGCCTCCTCGGCGATCCTGGTCTCCGGCGTGGTGTACATGACGTCGGTGGCCAGCTCGCCGATGACCCAGGAGTGGCCGCCGAGCGAGATCTCGGGGTCGCGGCGGTCCGGCCACAGCTCGTCGGCCAGCGCCACCAGCTCGGCCAGGTGCGGCAGGTCGCGCGCCAGGTGCGCCTGGTCGCCGTCGCGCGTGCTCTCCACGTCGTCGCCGTCCCCCAGCCACTCGGGCAGCTCCGCGGCGACCACGGCGCGCAGCTCGCGCCTCGGGGCCACGAAGTCGAGCGTCATGTTGTTGAACACGATCTCCGCGTGCTCGGGCTCCTCCGCGATGACCGTGTCGGTGCCGGCCGGCACGTGAACGACCCGCGCGTGCTTCTGCTCACCGGCGACCGAGTACTCCTCGTAGGCGTCCTCGTGGTGCAGGAAGAACAGCAGCGAGCCGTCCGCCGGCAGCGCCAGGCCGTCGACCCGGGGCAGCGCCGCGCAGTCGATGGACGCGACGAACGGCAGCGGCCCGTACTCGCCGGACGGCCACTCCATGCCGACCGGCAGCCGGGGCAGCCCGCCGCGCTGCCCGGCCGGGACGCCGTCGTCGTAGTGCGCGCCGGTCCAGATCGCGAACCGGAGGAACTCGGCGAACCTGTCGACCTCACCGTCCGGGATGCCCCGGTCGGTCGCGGCACGACGGAATTGTCGTTGATAGTCCATGGCGCGGCATGGTGCCAGATCGATGCGAACGCCGCCTTACCGCCGGATGCCCATCCCCAGTCGGCGCACGGTGCGCAGCCACAGGTCCGGCCGCCCCTCGTGGTCGTCCGCGCGGGCCAGCGACCGGCGGGTGAGCGTGATCGCCAGCGTCCGCGCCGGCTCCGGCGGGAACGGCACCGGCTTCCGGCGCACCGTGGCCAGCTCGGTCAGCTCGGTGCGCCGGCCGCTGAGCAGGTCGAGACTGACCCGCGCGGCGAACCGGGTGGCGGAGACGCCGAGCCCGGTGAAGCCCGCGGCGTAGGCCACCTTGCCGCCGTACGCGGTGCCGTGGAACGCGAAGAAGCGGGTGCAGGTGTCGACCGCACCACCCCACCGGTGGCTGAACCGCACGTCCGCGAGCTGCGGGAACGTGACGGCGAAGCGCCGGGCGAGCGTCTCGAACGAGGCCCGGCGCTGGGCCAGCACGGGCGCCGTCCGGCCGCCGGCGTGGAAGATCGGGTCGTACCCGCCGAACAGGATTCGGTGGTCCCGCGTGATCCGGTAGTAGTGGAACCGGTTACCCAGGCCGGAGACGCCCTGCCGCCGCCGCCAGCCGATCGAGGCGAGCTGCGGCGCGGTGAGCGGCTCGGTCATCAGCGCGTAGTCGTAGACCGGGGCGACGAAGTGCCGCAGGCGGCGCAGCAGCGGCGGGAACGCGTTGGTGGCGAGGATCGCCCGGCCGGCCCGGACCGCGCCGTGCGGGGTGGTCAGCCGGACCGCCGCGCCCTCGTCGGACAGGCCGGTGACCCGGGTGTGCTCGTGGATGCGGACGCCCTGCTCCAGGCAGACGCGGCGCAGGCCCCAGGCCAGCCGGGCCGGGTCCACCAGCGCGGTGCCGCGCCGGTCCCAGGCGGCGTAGAGATAGGTCGGCGAGTCCAGCTCGGCGCGGACCGCGGCGGAGTCGAGCAGGCGGACAGTGCGGCCGTACGCCATGGCCAGCACCGCGCTCTCGGCGAGCTGCGTCACCTGGTACGCCTCGGTCGCGACCTTCAGCTCCCCGGAGCGCACGAAGTCGCAGTCGATGCCGTGCCGCGCCACCGTCGCCTCGATCGCGTCCAGGTTCTCGGTGCCGAGCCGTTCCAGCGTGACCAGGTCGTCCGGGAACCGGGCGCGCCCGTTGGCCAGGCCGCCGGTGAGGCTGGTGGCGCAGAACCCGCCGTTGCGCCCGGACGCGGCCCAGCCGCAGGTGCCCGCCTCCAGCACCACCACGTCGCGCGCCGGGTCGTCCTGCTTGGCCAGCAGCGCGGCCCACAGTCCGGCGTACCCGCCGCCGACGATCGCCAGGTCCGCGGTCCGGACGCCGGACAGCGGCGGCAGCGGGTCCGGGCGTTCCGGCCGGTCCAGCCAGTACGGGATCGGCGCCGCGTCGCGCAGCGTCCTCATGACCGCCGGCGCCGGTTGATGATCTCCCCGGCCACCACGACGATCACCGCGATCAGGAACATCGCCGTCCCGATCACGTTGACCTGCGGCGGGATGCCGCGCTGCGCGGCGCCCCACACGTACATCGGGAACGTGACCGTGGTGCCGGAGTTGAAGTTCGTGATGATGAAGTCGTCGAAGGAGAGCGAGAACGACAGCAGCGCGGCGGCCACGATACCGGGCGCGACCAGCGGCAGCGTGATCCGGCGGAACGTCTGCCACTCGCCGGCGTAGAGGTCCATCGCGGCCTCCTCCAGCGCCGGGTCCAATCCGGCCAGCCGCGCCTTCACCGTCACCACGACGAACGACACGCAGAACATCACGTGCGCGATCACCACGGTCCAGAAGCCGAGCGGGACGCCACCGGCCACGAACAGCGCCAGCAGCGACGAGCCCATCACCACCTCGGGCGTGGCCATCGGCATGAAGATCAGCAGGTTGGTCGCGGACCGGCCGCGGAACCGGTGCCGGGCCAGCGCGAACGCCATCAGCGTGCCGAGCACCGTGGCGATCAGCGTGGCCAGCAGCGCGATCTGGACGCTGCGGCCGACCGCGTCGCACATGTCGCCCGGGCCGCACGGGTTGGCCCAGTTGTCCAGCGTGAACCGGTGGAAGTCGTAGGACAGCCGGCTGCTCGGCTCGTTGAACGACAGCGCGGCCACCACGAAGATCGGCAGGAACAGGTAGAGCAGGACCAGCAGGCCGACGGCGAGGACCCAGTTGCGCCTCACAGCACCTCCTCCGTGCCGGATCGGCGCACGTAGACGAGCACGATCGCCAGGATCGCGGCCATCAGGATGAACGACAGCGCGGCGGCCTGCGGGTAGTCCAGCCGCACCAGGAACGCCGAGTCGATCACGTTGCCGATCATGTACTGCCGGGGCGTGCCGAGCAGTTCCGCGTTGATGTAGTCGCCGGTCGCCGGGATGAACGTCAGCAGCGTGCCGGCCACCACGCCGGGCATGCTGAGCGGCAGCGTGACCCGGAAGAACGTGCTGACCGGGCCGGCGTAGAGATCGCTCGCGGCCTCCAGCACGCGACGGTCCAGCCGCTCCAGGTTCGCGTAGAGCGGCAGCACCATGAACGGCAGGAAGTTGTAGACCAACCCCATGATCACCGCGGTCGGCGTGGCCAGCAGCCGGCCGTCCGCACCGAGCAGGTGCACCGCGCGCAGCACCTCGACCACCGCGCCGTTGTCCGACAGGATCGTCTTCCAGGCCAGCGTGCGGACCAGGAAGCTGGTGAAGAACGGCGCGATCACCCCGACCAGCATCAGGTTCCGCCAGCGACCGGCGCGGTGCGCGATCGCGTACGCCAGCGGGTAGCCGAGCAGCAGGCAGATCGCGGTGGCCGCGGCCGCGTAGCCGATCGACCGCAGGAAATGCCACCGGTACGCCTCCAGCGCGGCCGGGTAGTTGCCGAACGACCAGGTCATCGCGTACCCGGTGGTCAGCGACCCGCTCGGGTCGTAGAGGCTGGTCGCGCCGAGCTGCACCAGCGGGATCACGAAGAAGACCAGCAGCCACAGCCCGGCCGGAAGCATCAGCAGGTACGGCAGCCACCGCCGGCGCCGCCCCGAGCGCGGCGGGGCCGGCGGCGTGTTCGCCCCCACCCCGGCCCCGATCGCCGCGACGCTCATGCTGACTCACCCTCTTCGCTGCGGTTTCGCGGTGGGACGCACTGAGCCGATGATTCGCTCGCAAGCTCGCTCATGCTGACTCACCCTCTCCGCTGCGGTTTCGCGGTGGGACGCACTGAGCCGATGATTCGCTCGCAAGCTCGCTCATGCCGCCACCAGCGCCTGCGTCGCGTCGCCCGCGCCGTGTGCGCGGTCGAGCAGGAACGCGTGCGCCGGGTTCCAGGCGACCGTGACGTCGGTACCCGGCCGCAGCGGCCCGTCGACGCCGATGTTCGGCGCGAACACCGACAGCTCCGTGTCCCAGGCGGTCCGCACCAGGTACTGCGTGCTGACGCCCACGTAGGAGGAGTCGGTGACCGTGCCGGTGACGTGCTGCAGGCCGCCCGGCACCTGGTCCGCGGTGGCGAAGAGGTGCATCTTCTCCGGCCGTACCCCCAGGTAGACCTCGTCGCCGGTGGCACGCGACCGCGCGGCCGGGACGGTGAACCGCGCGCCGTGCGCGGTGACCAGCAGGTCGTCCCCGCTGCGCCCGCCGCCGGTCGCGGCCAGCAGGTTGGACTGGCCGAGGAAGTTGGCCACGAACGGCGTGGCCGGGAACTCGTAGATCTCGGTCGGCGCGCCGAGCTGCTCGATCCGCCCCGCGTTCATCACCGCGACCGTGTCGGCCATCGTCATGGCCTCCTCCTGGTCGTGCGTGACGTGCACGAACGTGATGCCGACCTCGGTCTGGATGCGCTTGAGCTCGATCTGCATCTGGCGGCGCAGCTTCAGGTCCAGCGCGCCGAGCGGCTCGTCGAGCAGCAGCACCTGCGGGTGGTTGATCAGTGCGCGGGCCAGCGCGACCCGCTGCTGCTGCCCGCCGGAGAGCTGAGCCGGGCGGCGGGCGCCGAAGCCGGCCAGCTCGACCAGCGACAGCATCTGCTCGACCTGCGGCCTGACGTTCCGCACGCCCTTGCGCCGCAGGCCGAACGCGACGTTCTCGGCGATGGTCAGGTGCGGGAACAGCGCATAGCTCTGGAACACGGTGTTGACGGGCCGCTGGTACGGCCGGAGCCGGGTGATGTCCTTGCCGCCGAGCGTGACCTGTCCGCCGGTGGGCTCCTCCAGGCCGGCCACCATCCGCAGCGTGGTGGTCTTGCCGCAGCCGGACGCGCCGAGCAGCGCGAAGAACGCGCCCTGCGGGATGGTCAGCGTCAGGTCGTCCACCGCGGTGAACATCCCGAACCGCTTGGTCACGCTCGTCAGGCGCAGACCCTCGCCGTCAACACTCATTCTCGCTCCGTCACTTGTCGCTGACCTTCGCCACGACCTGGTCCCAGCGCGCGCGGTACCGCGCCTCCTCGTCCGGTTCCAGCGCCATGAAGATACGGGTGGTCGCCAGCGTGTCCGGGTCCGGGAAGATCAGCGGGTTCGCGGCCAGGTCCGGGTCGATCTTCTCCATCTCCGCCTGCGCGCCGGCGACCGGGCAGATGTAGTTCACGTAGGCGGCCACCTCGGCCGCGACCGCGGGTTCGTAGTAGTAGTTCATCAGGTTCAACGCGTTGTCGAGGTGCGCCGACGTGACCGGGACCTGCATGTTGTCGGAGAACAGCATCGAGCCGGTCTCCGGCGCCACGAACTGGATCGCGTCGTTGTCGAACTGGAGCTGCACCACGTCGCCGGACCACGCCATGCAGGCCGCCACGTCGCCGTTGCCCAGGTCCTCCGCGTACTCGTTGCCGGTGAACGCGACGATCTGGCCGGCCTCGACCGCGCTGTCCAGCACCTCGATCGCCTCCTCGAAGTGGCTCTCGGAGAAGTCGCTCGCGTTGTAGCCGAGCGACTGCATGATCAGGCCGATCGTGTCCCGCATGTCCGACAGCAGCGTCACGCGGCCCTTGAGGTCGGAGCGGGTGAGCAGTTCCTCGACGGTACGGACCGGGCGGACCTCGCCGCCGTGGTAGGCGATCCCGGAGAGGCCGGACTGCCACGGCACGGCGTACCGGCGGTCGCGGTCCCAGGAGCGGATGCGCAGGTTCGGCAGCAGGTTCGCCTCCACGTTCTTCAGCCGGGCCAGGTCCAGCCGCTGCGCGTACCCGTCGCGGATGAGCTGCGCGGAGGCCCAGTCGGTGAGCACCACGATGTCGTCGGACGGCGCGCAGGCGGCCAGCTTCGGCGTCAGCCCGGCCATGAACTCGACGTTGTCGTTGATCTCCTCCTTGTACGTGACCGCGATGCCGGAGCGCTCCTGGAACGCCTCCAGCGTCGGCCGGCTCCGCTCGTCCTCGGTCAGGTCGATGTAGAGCGGCCAGTTGTTGAAGACGAGCGTCTTCTCGGTCTCCGACACGTCCCGGGCCAGGCAGGTGAACGTGGGTGCGGCGGTATCGCGGGACCGCAGCGCCGCGATCGTGCCGCCGCCGGCCGCCAGGACGCCGAGTCCGGCGGCGCCGAGCAGCAGTCCGCGCCGGGACGCGGTGCGGGGCGCGCGATGGGTGCGCACCCCGCCCCCGCCGTTCACGGTCCGCAGTACCTCGCGGGCCTCTGGGGTCAGGGACCGTCTCATTGCGCCTCCGCGGGTGTTGCATGTGGACGGGATTCCCACTGATGGGGCATGGCCGCGTCACCCTAGCCCGCGGGAGGCGGATCGGTTGTTACGCCCCGATAACGGCTTGAAACTTCTGCTCGTACGTCTTCTCCGTCGCCTCGTCGAGCGCCATGAAGACCTTCGCCTTCGACGTGACGGTCTCGTCCGGGAAGATGAGCGGATTCGACGCCAGCTCCGGATCGAGCTTCTCCGCCTCCGCGCTCGCGCCCTCGACCGGGCAGATGTAATTCACGTACGCCGCGACCTCGGCCGCCACCACCGGGTCGTAGTAGTAGTCGATCAGCGCCTCGGCGTTCGCCTTGTGCGCCGCCTTGTTCGGCACGTGCATGTTGTCCGCGTAGAGGATGCAGCCCGACTCCGGAATGACGAACCGCACCTTCTCGTCCTCGAAGGCGAGCTGGATGACGTCGCCGGACCAGCCGATGGCCGCCGCGATGTCGCCCTTGGCGAGCTCGGTGGCGTAGTCGTTGCCGGTGAACCGGCGGATCTGGCCGGAGTCCACCGCCTTCTGCAGCTTGGCGAGCGCGTCGTCGAACTGCGCCGCGGTGAAGTTCGCCGGGTCGTGCCCGTTGGACTGCAGCAGCAGGCCCATCGTGTCGCGCATCTCGGCGAGCGCGGTCACCCGGCCCTTCAGGTCCGCGCGGGTCAGCAGCTCGTCGACGGTACGCACCTCGCCGGTGACGTTGCCGTTGTAGGCCAGGCCGGTGAGGCCGGCCTGCCACGGGATCGCGTACTCGTTCGCCGGGTCGAACGACCGGTTCCGCAGCGAGGAGAGCAGGTTCTTCTCCACCGCCGGGATCTTCGCCCTGTCCAGCTTCTGCACCCAGCCGAGCCGGATCAGCCGCGCCGACATCCAGTCGGTGAGCACGATGATGTCGCGGTCGGTCGGCTGGCATCCGGCGAGCTGATTCTGCACCTTGCCGAAGAACTCGTTGTTGTCGTTGATGTCCTCGTTGTACGTGACCGCGATGCCGCTCCTGGCGGTGAACGCCTCCAGCGTCGGGCGCTTCGACTCGTCGTCGGCATCCACGTCGACGTAGAGCGGCCAGTTCGAGAAGACCAGCGTCTTCTCGGTGCCGGACCGGTCCTCGCTGACGCAGGTCTCCGCGGTCTGCGTCTGCCCCTTCGTGCCGCACGCGGCCAGCGCGCCACCGGTGGCCGCGAGCGCGGACGAG
The DNA here is from genome assembly GCF_031458235.1 of Catenuloplanes atrovinosus. NCBI lineage: Bacteria > Bacillati > Actinomycetota > Actinomycetes > Micromonosporales > Micromonosporaceae > Catenuloplanes > Catenuloplanes atrovinosus. The sequence continues at coordinate 6,702,503 of NZ_JAVDYB010000001.1, forward strand.
CCGAGCGCGCCCCGCATCAGCGTGCGCCGGGAGAGCGAGAAGGCGGAGATCACCGCAGACGCCTCCGGTGACAGCGGTGCACGGGGTGACTTGCGCATTCACGGCTCCTACGTAAAGGGGTCGGCCGGCGAGCGGGAGAATACGGGGGAATGCCGCCGGCCGGAGCTGGTGTGTGGGCCGGGACTAGGTTAGACGACAGATCGTGGCACGCAAGATCTACTGCCACAAGGGATTCCGTTGCACGATCGTCGATGCGCGACGAAATACCGCAGACCCTCGGTCGTAACAGTTAGCAGGGAGGCTTCCGCATGGCCCACGGCCGCATCACCATCCGCGAAGGCGCGGGCCATCCGTTGCTCGACGACGTCGCCAAACAGATCATCGAGCAGCTACAGGAGGACGGGCGGCGGCCGTACGCGGCGATCGGCAAGGCGGTCGGCCTCTCCGAGGCGGCGGTCCGGCAGCGGGTGCAGCGCCTGCTCGACGCGGGCGTGATGCAGATCGTGGCGGTGACCGACCCGCTCCAGCTGGGATTCCCTCGGCAGGCCATGATCGGCGTCCGTACCACCGGCGATCTCGAAGCGATCGCGGACCGGCTGGCCGAGCTCGACGAGATCAACTACGTGGTCATCACCGCGGGGTCGTTCGAGCTGCTCACGGAGGTGGTCTGCCGCAACGACGACCATCTGCTCGACATCCTCCAGCGGATCCGGGCGGTGCGGGGTGTGGTCTCCACCGAGGCGTTCGTCTACCTCAAACTACGGAAGCAGACGTACACCTGGGGCACGGCATAGCTGCGGAAACCGTAGTAGATCGCGCCACACGCCACGGTTTCCGTCGCGTCAGGCTCTTGCCACTCTCGGAATCGCTGTGCGATAACCGTAAGGACCGCGACGACGATTCCGATGGGGCTGATCATGGCCAAGCCGACCGACCATCTCTGGATGCACTTCACCCGGATGTCCAGCTTCCGCGACGGCGAGGTGCCGACCATCGTGCGCGGCGAGGGCTCGTACGTGTGGGACGACAAGGGCCGCCGCTACCTCGACGGGATCGCCGGCCTGTTCACGGTCAACGCCGGGCACGGCCGCACCGAGCTGGCCGAGGCCGCCGCCAAGCAGGCGGCCGAGCTGGCCTACTTCCCGATCTGGGGCGTCGCACACCCGACCGCGATCGAGCTGTCCGAGCGGATAGCCTCGCTCACCCCCGGCGACCTCAACCGCGTGTTCTTCACCACCGGCGGCTCCGAGGCCGTGGAGACCGCGTGGAAGCTGGCCCGGGCGTACTTCCGGAAGACCGGCCGGCCGGGCAAGCACAAGGTGATCAGCCGTTACCTCGCGTACCACGGCACCACGATGGGCGCGCTCTCCATCACCGGCCTGCCCGCGATCAAGGCGGACTTCGAGCCGCTGGTCACTGGCGGCGTCAAGACCGCGAACACGAACATCTACCGCGCGCCGGTGCACGGCGACGACCCGGAGGCCTTCGGCGTCTGGGCCGCGGACGAGATCGCGCGCGCGATCGAGCGCGAGGGCGCGGACACGGTCGCCGCGGTCTTCCTGGAGCCGGTGCAGAACGCGGGCGGCTGCTTCCCGCCGCCGCCCGGCTACTTCCAGCGGGTCCGGGAGATCTGCGACCGGTACGACGTGCTGCTCGTCTCGGACGAGGTGATCTGCGCCTGGGGCCGGCTCGGCGACTGGTTCGGCGCGCTGCGCTACGGCTACCAGCCCGACATCATCACCACCGCCAAGGCGCTCACCTCCGGGTACTCGCCGCTCGGCGCCACCATCGCCAGCGACCGGCTGATCGAGCCGTTCCTGCGCGACGGCGTGGCGTTCCTGCACGGCATCACGTTCGGCGGGCACCCGGTCTCGTCCGCGGTCGCGCTCGCCAACCTGGATCTGATCGCCCGCGAGGACCTCAACGGGCACGTGCGGGCGAACGAGGGCGCGTTCCGCGCGACGCTGGAGAAGCTGCACGACCTGCCGATCGTCGGCGACGTGCGCGGCGACGGCTACTTCTACGGCATCGAGCTGGTCAAGGACAAGACCACCCGGGAGACGTTCGACGACGCCGAGTCGGAGCGGCTGCTGCGCGGGTTCCTGTCCGACGCGCTGTTCGAGGCCGGGCTCTACTGCCGCGCGGACGACCGTGGCGACCCGGTCGTCCAGCTCGCGCCGCCGCTGACCGCGGGACAGGCCGAGTTCGACGAGATGGAGCGCATCCTGCGGTCGGTGCTCACCGAGGCGTACGCCCGCATCTGATGGACGTCTCGCTCTGGATGGCCACGGCCGGCGACGATCTGACGCCCCGGCCGCCGCTGCCCGGCGATCGCGACGCGGACGTCGTGATCGCCGGCGCCGGCTACACCGGCCTCTGGACCGCGTACTACCTGGCGAAGGCGGACCCGTCGCTGCGGATCACGGTGCTGGAGAAGGAGATCGCCGGGTACGGCGCGTCCGGGCGCAACGGCGGCTGGTGCTCCGCGTACTTCCCCGCCTCCACCACCGCCATCGCGCGGCGGCACGGCCGGGACGCCGCGATCGCCATGCAGCGCGCGCTGGAGGACACGGTCGACGAGGTCGGCCGGGTCGCCGGGGCGGAGGGCATCGACTGCCACTTCCGCAAGGGCGGCAGCCTCACGCTCGCGCGCACGCCCGCCCAACTCGCCCGCGCCCGCGCCGCCGTGGCGGAGGCCGCCGACTTCGGCTTCGACCTGGAGCCGCTGGACGCGGCCGAGGCCTCCGCCCGGTGCGCCGCCGCCGGCGTGCTCGGCGGCACCTGGACGCCGCACTGCGCCGCGATCCACCCGGCCCGGCTGGTGCGCGGCCTGGCGCGCGCGGCGGAGCGGCTCGGCGTCACGATCCACGAGCGGACGCCGGTCACCGCGCTGGCGGCCGGCGCCGCGGTCACGCCGCACGGCCGGGTGCGCGCGGACGTGGTGGTGCGCGCCACCGAGGGCTACACGGCCACGCTGCCGCGCGGGCGGCGCGCGGTGGCGCCGATCTACTCGCTGATGGTCGCCACGGCGCCGCTGCCGGAGTCGTTCTGGGCCGCGACCGGGCTGGCCGCGCGCGAGACGTTCAGCGACTACCGGCACCTGATCATCTACGGCCAGCGCACCGCGGACGACCGGCTGGCGTTCGGCGGGCGCGGCGCGCCGTACCACGCCGGCTCGCGGGTCTCGCCCGCGTTCGACCGCGACCCGCGCGTGTTCGCCGCGCTCACGGCCACGCTCCGCGACCTCTTCCCCGCGCTCCCCGGCGATCGGGGCGTCACGCACGCCTGGGGCGGCCCGCTGGGCGTGACCCGCGACTGGCACGCCTCGGTCGGCCTCGACCGCGGTCTCGGGTGGGCCGGCGGCTACGTCGGCGACGGCGTCGGCAGCAGCAACCTGGCCGGCCGCACGCTCGCCGACCTGATCCGCGGCGTGGACTCGCCGCTGACCCGCCTGCCCTGGGTCGGCCACCGGTCCCCGCGCTGGGAGCCGGAGCCGCTGCGCTGGCTCGGCATCAACGCCGGCCTCACGCTGATGGCCACCGCCGACGCCGCCGAGTCCCGCTCCGGGCGTCCCTCCCGCCGCGCCGGCCTGGTCAACCGCCTGCTCGGCCACTGACCGGCCGCATGCGAAAGGCCCCGGGCCGCTCGCGCGGTCCGGGGCCCCTCGGGTGGTGCGTCAGGGCAGCGGAGCGCCGCCCGGCTGGAGCACGCCGTTCACGGTGAGCGTGTACGGCGCGTACTGCTGGATCTGCTCGGTGGGCTCGTCGTACGCCACGACCGCGACCACCTTCGGGAAGGCGGCGAGCAGCAGCGTGGAGAGCTGGCCGAGCTTGAGCGAGTTCTTGCCGTCGTACTCGAACTGCCAGGAGACGCCGAGCTTCTCGTCGATGCCGATCAGCTTGACGTTCCAGTTGGCGACCGGGGTCGGGGAGACCTCGGACGGCGAGTCGAACGGGTCGAGGCTGGAGCCGTCGCTGATCAGCGTGCCGCCCACGGTGACGTCGTCGACGAGCAGGCCGCCCTCGTTGACGCCGCCGTCGGAGACGTACCGAATGTTGATCAGAACGGTCTGGCCCGCGTACGCCGACAGGTCGTAGCTGTGCGGCTGGAACCCGTCGGTGTGACCGTTCAGGCCGGGCCCGAGCGGGGCGTCGACCGTCTTGTCACCGGGGATGACCGTGTAGGTCTTGCCGCCGTCCGTCGACACGGAGACGTACCCGTAGTCGTAGTCGATCTCGGCGCCGTACTTCGCGAGGAAGCTCAGCGTCGGGTCGGCCGCCGGCACGGTGGTCTCGAAGATCGCGGCGGCGTCGGTGTTGTTCGCGTTGCCGGAGAACAGCACCGGGTTGCCCGACCGGTCCGGGTCGTCGGTGACGACGGTCCACTCCAGCGGCTCGGTGGGCAGCGTCTTCGCGCCGGAGAACTGCACCGAGCGGAGATCCCTGCCCTTGAGCGCCTTGCCGTTGCGGTCCTGGAGCAGCACGTAGTCGGCACCGTTGGGTGCGGCGCCGGGCGTGGCGTAGGAGGCCGGGTTGGCGAGGTTGACCGTGGAGTTGAGGCTCGCGGAGGTGACCCGGTTCTTCGGGACACCCAGCGAGACGCCCCAGCGGCCGCCGACGACCTTGTCCAGCAGCACCATCGACTGGTAGTCGTGGATCAGATCGTGGACGTCCTTGACGCCCTCCTTCTTCGCGAGCGCGGCGACGCTGGCGAGGCCCTGGAGGTCGGCGTCGCGGTGCAGCGCGGTCAGGAAGTCCGCACCGTACCGGTCGTGGAGGAACTGCATGAACTCGTACGCGTTGCCGTAGTCGGCGAGCACCGCGGCCGGGTTGGGGCTCTCACCCCAGAGGTTCAGCGAGTTCTCCGGGCCACCGCAGTCCCGGGGGTTGTTGTAGTCGGTCTGCACCGGGCCGAAGCCCTGGAAGCAGACCAGGTGGACGTCCTGGCCCGGCTCGTACACCGTGGCGGCCGTGTTCGAGTAGCCGACGAGGTACTGCGCGTAGTCGGCCAGGCCCTCGTCCACCCAGGTCAACTCGTCCGGGTCCACGTAGGACAGCAGCAGGTGCTGCCACTCGTGGGCGAACGTGCCCTCGTACGCCCGCGGGCGCGCCGGCCGGCTGGTGCACGGGTCGTCGGTCACCTCGTTCGGCGGGTTGGCACCGGTGCGGTGCGCCCAGTCGAACGCGTCGATCGTCATGACGTTGCGGTCGGTGTAGTTGTTGATCGCCGTGGAGAAGAAGCCGGCGATGTACGTACTCGCGGCCGGGAAGTCGTAGAAGTTGTCGTCCCGCACGTTGTCCACCAGCGTGACGGTCTTGTCGCCGTCGCCGGTGAAGTCGCCGTCGATCGTCGCGTTCGTACCGTCGCGGTCCGGAGGCGTGCTGAACGCCGCCGTCTCCTTCGGGAACATGTTCGTGTCGAACTCGACGACCAGGTCGTTGACCTGCTGGTCGGTGACCACGGTGGCGCCGGTGGGGTTACGGCAGTCGCCCTCGGGGTAGGCGGTGTCGTTCGCGACCCACACCTCGATCTTGTCGCCCACGCCACGGAGCGTGTAGTCCTTCAGGTAGTACCGGCCCTGCGCGTCGTCGAGGGCCAGCCACTGACGGACCGTGCCGACCGCGGGCGTGCCGGCGGCCGCGGTGGCCGCCGCGCTCTTCCGCGCCTTGGTCGAGGGGCCGGCGTCGAGCTTGTAGCTCTTCGCCTTCTCCTGATCCAGCGCTCGCATGTCGCTGGCTTGGGGCTCGATCGTCCCGCCGGGCTCGGCCGACGCGGGCAGCGCCGGTATCAACGCCACGAACGGCAGCGCCAGGATCGTCGCCGCCGCTCCCCGGACAACATGGCTGCGTGCCATGAATCTCCCTTCGGAGGGGTTCTCGTTCGGCCCGGCCGCACATGCACATCGATCTGAGCTTGGCAAATGCGTCTATCGCCGGACCGGACGTGACGTTACGCCGAAGGCGGGGCCGTGACCTCTCCACAGGAGGCTTCAAGGGAAATCCCGGATAACACGATCCGAACGAAAACCCAAAAAGGGCAAATTGGGCAGTACGAACGGCGGCGTGGCCGTGAGAGACGCCGGGCGATGGATCAGGCGGGCGGGATGACGCGCAGGTGACCGCGGCGGCCGGTCTGCGGCCCGGGCTGCCCCGGCGCCGGCTTCTGCTCGTAGTCCTCCGGGCGCGGCTGCACCGGCCGGGCCGCCTCGCGCACCGCCTCGGCGAGCGCGACCAGATCGTCCGTGGTCGGCGGCGGCGGTGTGAACTCGCCCTCGTGCCGCACCAGTTCCCAGCCCCGCGGCGCGGTCAGGCTGCGGGCGTGCGGCTCGCACAGGTCGTAGGTGTGAGGCTCGGCGAACGCGGAGAGCGGCCCGACGACCGCGGTCGACTCGGTGTAGACATACGTCAGCGTCGCGACGGCCTGCCGGGGGCAGCCGTTCCGGGAGCAACGCCGTGGTGACCTCACGGCAGAACGTTATCTCTCTTACCCGCTCCGCGCCCGCGCGCGCGAACGCGACACGCCGACCGGGCGATGATCACGATTCGGCGACACGCGGCAACGCGCGGTACCGGCCCGCGTCGCGCACGGCTCCGGCGGGACTACCCTGGGAGCCGTGACCGAGCGGACCAGCCCTGCCAACGGGGGCCCGATCAGCTCCGGCCCCGGCCGTCGCCCGCGCCGCGACCGCCACGGGCGAGGGCTGCGCGGCCGGCTGGTGCCCGCGACCGTGCCACTGGCCCGGACGAAGGCGGAGATCTTCGACGACCTGGTGCTGGACACGGTCGAGAGCCTGGAGCGGCGATACGCGAAAGAACTGGCCGGCGTCGAGTTCGCGGTCGAGGACGTGCCGCCGGACCTGAACGTCTACGACAGCGACGTGCTGGAGGACGGCGAGGTGCCGCTGGCCAGGCTGCTGCCCGGCCGCCCCGGCCGGCAGGAGGTCCCGCCGCGGATCGTGCTCTACCGCCGCCCGCTGGAGTTCCGCGCGATGGACCGCGAGGACCTGGCGGACCTGGTGCACGACGTGATCATCGAGCAGGTGGCGAACCTGCTGGGTGTCGACCCGGACGAGCTCTCCTCGTAACCGCTACGAGACGCCCCCCGGCCGGACTCGCCCGGCCGACACCGTCGCCTGTGGACACCGGACCACGGCGGATCAGGCCGCGCGGCGCTTGAGCTTGCGGCGCTCCCGCTCGGAGAGCCCGCCCCAGATGCCGAACCGCTCGTCGTGACCGAGCGCGTACTCCAAGCACTCGCCCTTGACCTCGCACCGGCCGCAGATGCGCTTCGCCTCCCGCGTCGATCCCCCCTTCTCGGGGAAGAACGCCTCCGGGTCGGTCTGCGAGCAGAGCGCCCGCTCCTGCCACTCCGGCGCATCCCCGAGCAGGTCGGCCACTTCCACTTGGCCGTCCATCAACGTGCCTCCTTCGTAGCCGGCGGCGTCGCCGGCTGATCCCCCACGCGGAAGCGTGTCCAGCTACGTACGTACCACACGTCGTCTCGCCATCTGACAGCAAGTGTCCGAATCGCGGCAAGTATGGCCTTCCGTTCGCACAACCCCATCGAAATTACACGCGTGTTATGCGTGCGTCGTCAAGCCGAACCTGATAAATAGGGTCACTTTCCCGGAGCGCCACCGTGCGTGGTCCCGTAACCTGCCCTATCGATTCAGACCCGGCCGGGGTAACGCCCGATCGGCGCGTCGCGCGGGAAAAAGCTCAGACGCGGCCGTACGCGGTGGTCCGCTGACGCGCCGGACGACCGGCCTTCGCGGCGATCTCGTGCAGCTGCGCCACGGTACGCGCGGAGCCGTGATCCGACCCGGCCATCCGGGAGATCGTCTCCTCCATCAGCGTGCCGCCGAGGTCGTTGCAGCCGCCGTTGAGCATCGCGACCGTACCCTCGTCGCCCAGCTTCACCCAGGAGCACTGGATGTTGGAGATCCGCCCGTGCAGCAGCACCCGGGCCATGGCGTGCACCACGCGGTTCTCCCGCCACGTCGGGCCGGCCTTCGCGATGCCGGCCAGGTAGATCGGCGCGTTGGTGTGCACGAACGGCAGCGCCACGAACTCGGTGAAGCCGCCGGTCCGGTCCTGGATGCCGGCCAGCACCCGGAAGTGCTGCAACCACTGCCGCGGGTGGTCGACGTGGCCGTACATCATGGTGCTGCTGGACCGGATGCCCACCTCGTGCGCGGTGGTGACCACGTCGATCCAGGCGGACGCGGGCAGCTTGCCCTTGGTCAGCACCCAGCGCACGTCGTCGTCCAGGATCTCCGCGGCCGTGCCCGGGATCGTGTCCAGGCCGGCCTCCTTCAGCTCGGTCAGCCACTCGCGCACGGAGACGCCCGCCTTCGCGGCCGCGGTCACGATCTCCATCGGCGAGTACGCGTGCACGTGCATCTCCGGCACCCGGCGCTTCACCGCGCGGACGATCTCCGCGTACGCGCTGACCGGCATCTTCGGGTCGATGCCGCCCTGCATGCACACCTCGGTGGCGCCGAGCCGCCACGCCTCCTCGGCCCGGTCCGCGACCTGCTCCACGGAGAGCCGGAACGCGTCCGCGTCCCGCTCCCGCTGGGCGAACGCGCAGAACCGGCAGCCCACGTAGCAGACGTTGGTGAAGTTGATGTTCCGGTTCACGATGTACGTGACGTCGTCGCCGGCCGCGTCCCGTCGCAGGTCGTCCGCGATCCGGGCCAGCTCGTCCAGCGCGCTGCCGTCCGCGTTGAACAGCGCCATCGCCGCGTCCGTGTGCTCCTCGCGCAGCAGCGCGCCGGGGTCCTCGGCGGCCAGCCTCAGGCCGGCGAGCACGTCGGTCGGCAGCTTCTCCCGCGTCCCGGCGGACGTACGCGCGGCGTGCGCGGCCACGTCGCCCCAGTCGCCGTACACCTCGTCGAAGTCGCCGCGCCGATCCTCGGTGCGGCCCTCCTGATCAATGGAGACGTGCAGGTCGACGCGGCCGCCCGGCACGAACGCGTCCTCCGGCTCCTGCCACGGACGGCCCACCGGCATCGCCGACTCGTCCGCCAGCCCGGTCGCGGCGTCGGCCAGCGCCGCCACGTGCCCGCGCACCCGCGGGTCGATCCACGGCTCGCCGCGCACCACGTAGTCCGGGTACACGGTCAGCCGCTCGCGCAGCGTGAACCCGGCCTCGGCGCTGCGCCGGGCCAGCTCGTCGATCTGCGGCCAGGGGCGCTCCGGGTTCACGTGGTCCGGCGTCACCGGGGACACGCCGCCCCAGTCGTCGATGCCGGCGCGCAGCAGCAGCGCGAACTCGTCGTCGATCAGGTTCGGCGGGGCCTGGATGCGCATCGCCGGGCCGAACAGGATGCGGCCGACCGCGATCGTGGCGGCCAACTCGTGCAGCTCCGCGTCCGGCATGCCACGCATCGCGGTGTCCGGCTTCGCGCGGAAGTTCTGAATGATCACTTCCTGGATGTGGTGGTACTCGCGCTGCGTCCGGCGGATCGCGAACAGCGACTCCACCCGCTCCGCGCGCGTCTCACCGATGCCGATCAGGATGCCGGTGGTGAACGGCACGCCCACCCGGCCCGCGTCGTCGAGCACGCGCAACCGTACCGCCGGCTCCTTGTCCGGCGAGCCGAAGTGCGGGCCGCCCTTCTCCGACCACAGGCGGGTGGCCGTGGTCTCCAGCATCATGCCCATGCTCGGCGCCACCGGCTTCAGCCGCGTCAGGTCGGCCCAGGACATCACGCCCGGGTTCAGGTGCGGCAGCAGGCCGGTCTCCTCCAGCACCGCCACCGCGCAGGCGCGCACGTAGTCCAGCGTGGAGTCGTAGCCGCGCTCGTCCAGCCACTGCCGGGCCGCGTCCCACCGGTCCTCGGGCGCGTCGCCGAGCGTGAACAGCGCCTCCTTGCAGCCCTGGGCCGCGCCCTCGCGCGCGATCGCCAGCACCTCGTCCCGGTCCAGGAACGGCGCGGCCAGCTTGTGCGGCACGGTGGCGAACGTGCAGTAGTGGCAGCGGTCCCGGCAGAGCCGGGTCAGCGGGATGAAGACCTTCTTCGAGAACGTCACCACGCCCGGGCGGCCGGCCTCGCGCAGGCCCGCGTCGCGGATGGCGCCGGCGATCGTCAGCAGTTCGTCGAGCTGCTCGCCGCGCGCGGCGAGCAGCGTGGTCGCCTCGTCCGCGTCGAGCGCCTTGCCCTCGGCCGCGCGGCGCAGCGCGCGCCGGATGCTCGCCTCGGTCGGCTGCGTGTCCCCGAATGCTGTCTCGGCCATTCCGAAAGACTAGGCCGTGGATCACCCGTCACCGGGGGTACGCCCACCGGTAATTGTGATCACACGGCCCGTATTCGGTTCGGCGGAATAAATGAGTTACCGACCGTCCGAATCCCGCGGCGGTGCCGGCGGCGCGCTCTGCGGCGCGTCGTACCGCGGCTCCTGCGGGACGGCCGGCGGGACCGGCGGTGCGGACTGCGGCGCGGGCGGTCCCGACTGGGGCGCCGGGTAGTACGGCTGCTGCTGCGCGACCGGTGAGCCGGCGGGCGGCTGCACCGGGTACGCGGCCGTCTGGTCCGCCCCGAAGTTCTGCGGGTCGCCGTAGGGCGCGCCGTACTGCTGCTGCGGCGGGAAACCGTACTGCGGCGGCTGCCCCGGCTGCGGAGCCTGACCCGGGTACGGCTGCTGCCCCGGGTACGGCTGTCCCGGGTAGGGCTGCCCCGGGTACGGCCCCTGCTGCCCCGGGTACGGCTGGCCGGGATGCCCGTACATGCCCGGCATCGGCGGCGCCGGCTTCGGCCGCGGCGTGTAGTAGTGCGCCTGGTAGATCGTCCACACGCCGTACGCGACCAGGCCGAGCACGGCGGCCCAGGCCAGGCGCGTCAGCAGCTGGGAGAACGCGTTCAGCGGCGAGTCGACGGCCAGGCTCACCACGCCCACCAGCAGGCCGAACAGCAGCCCGAAGAACGCGGACACCGCGTACTCCGCCAGCGCGACCGTGACGATCAGCTTCGCCCGGGACACGGCCGGCGTGACGAACACCGCCAGCAGCACCGCGATCAGCGGGAACGCGATCGTGGTGAGGCTGATGAAGCCGTCGAAGGCCTGCCCGGCGCGGCCGGTGAAGGTGGCGTCACCGGCGCCGAACTGCACCAGCATCGCGAGGAACGCGACGAACAGGAAGACCGCGTTCGCGCCGAGCAGGACGAGCGCCGCGATCTCGCGGAGCGGCTCGACCAGCTCGCGGGCCGGCTTCTTCTCGGCCGGTGCCGGGTCGGGTTGGGTGGTCACGGCTCCCCCTGGGAAGTCATGTGCGTCGTTGTGTCGGCGCGGTTGTCCCGCGCAGCCTAGCGTCCGCCCCCGGACCGCCGCGACCGGCGGCCGGTGCGATGAGTAAGGATTGGGGCATGCGGATTACGGTCTTGGCCGGCGGCATCGGCGGTGCCCGTTTCCTCCAGGGCGTGCGGGCCCACGCGCGCACCCTGCCGGACGGCGACGTCACGGCGGTGGTGAACGTCGCGGACGACACCCGCATGCACGGTCTGCGCATCTCCCCGGACCTGGACAGCGTCATGTACACGCTGGGCGGCGCGCACGACGCGGAGCGCGGCTGGGGCCAGGCCGGCGAGACGTGGACGGTCAGCGGCGAACTGAAGGCGTACGGCGCGGAGCCCACCTGGTTCGGCCTCGGCGACAAGGACATCGCCACCCACCTGGTCCGCACCACCATGCTCGACGCCGGGTATCCGCTCTCCCGGGTCACCGAGGCGCTCTGCACCCGGTGGAACCCGGGCGTCCGGCTGATCCCGGCCACCGACGACCGGCTGGAGACGCACGTGGTCGTGGACCTGCCCGGCGAGGGCCAGCGCGCGATCCACTTCCAGGAGTGGTGGGTCCGGCACCGCGGCAACGTACCCACGCATCGGTTCGTGTTCGTCGGCGCGGACGCGGCGAAGCCCGCGCCCGGCGTGCTGGACGCGATCGCCGCGGCCGACGTGATCCTGATCGCGCCCAGCAACCCGGTGGTGAGCATCGCCCCGATCCTGGCCGTGCCCGGCCTGCGCGACGCGCTGGCGTCCGCGAGCGCGCCGGTCGTCGGCGTCTCCGGCATCATCGGCGGCTCGCCGGTGCGCGGCATGGCCGACAAGTGCCTGGCCACCATCGGCGTCGAGTGCAGCGCCGCCGGCGTCGGCGCGCTCTACGGCCCGCGCGCGGACGGCGGCCTGCTGGACGGCTGGCTGGTCGACACCGCGGACGCCGGCCTGGAGATCCCCGGCGTGCGGGTGGCGTCCGCGCCGCTGTGGATGACGGACGAGACCGCGACCGCCGCCATCGTCTCCGCCGCGCTCGCGCTGGCCGCGTGAAACCCGGCACCTCACTTGATCGTTTTCCTGGCATGAGCGGAGAGAGCGCCGTGACCGACCTGCTGGTCCTGCCCGTCACCGGCATCGGCGAGATCGGCCCCGGCGACGACCTGGCCGCCACCATCGCGGAGGCGGCACCCTGGCTCCAGGACGGCGACGTGCTGGTCGTCACCTCCAAGATCGTGTCGAAGTCCGAGGGCCGCCTGGTCCCCGTACCCGCCGAGGAGGGCCCGGCCCACGACGCCGCCAAGGCCGAGGTGCTGCGCGCCGAGACCGCCCGCGTGGTCGCCACCCGCGGCCGGACCACGATCGTCCAGACCCACCACGGCTTCGTCATGGCCAACGCCGGCATCGACGCGTCGAACGTCGAGCCCGGCCGCCTGGTCCTGCTCCCCACCGACCCGGACGCGTCCGCCCGCGCGCTGCGCGCCGCCCTCCACGCCCACACCGGCCGCGACCTCGCCGTGATCATCTCCGACACCATGGGCCGCCCCTGGCGCAACGGCCTCACCGACGTCGCGCTCGGCGCCGCCGGCCTGTCCCCCATCGACGACCACCGCGGCCGCACCGACTCGTACGGCAACGAACTCCACGTCACCCAGATCGCCGTCGCCGACGAGTTGGCCGCCGCCGCCGACCTGGTGAAGGGCAAGGCCGACGGCGTCCCGGTCGCCGTGGTCCGCGGCTATCCCCTGCCACCGGCCGGCGACGACGGCCCCGGCGCCCAGATCATGGTGCGGGACGGCGCGTCCGACATGTTCTCGCTCGGCACCGCCGAGGCCCACGCCGCCGGCCTGCGCTCGGCCGCGGAGCTGCCGCCGGCCCCGCTGTTCCGCCCCCCGTCCCTCCCCGACGAGGAGGACACCGCCGCCGTGGTCCGGGCGATCGCCCACGCCCTCCCGGCCGCCGCACCCGGCACCCTCTTCACCCACGAGAAGAACCCCGCGACGGTACGGGAGACCCCGCCCCCCGGCGTCGACCTCCCCACCGCCACCACCGACCTCATCATCTGCACCCCACCGCCGGCCCCCTCCCCGGCCGCGCTGATCCGCTTCGGCGCCGACATCCACCGCCTCCGCGCCTCCCTCGCCGCCGAGGGCCTGGCCTCCGCCGTCCTCACCGACGTGCCCCCGATCCTCCTCGCGGTCGGCCTGGCCTGAGCCGCCCCCGTCTCGTACCGCCAGCGACAGCTGCGTGTGTGGTCGGCGTCGGGTCGCGCAGTCGGCGGTCAGGGGCTGACGTAGTCGGCGAGGTGTTGGCCGGTGAGGGTGGCGCGGGCCTTGACGAGTTCCGCGGGTGTGCCCTCGAAGACGATCTCGCCGCCGTCGTGTCCGGCGCCGGGGCCGAGGTCGATGATCCAGTCGGCGTGGGCCATCACCGCCTGGTGGTGTTCGATGACGATGACGGACTTGCCGGCGTCGACCAGGCGGTCGAGCAGGCCCAGGAGCTGCTCCACGTCGGCCAGGTGCAGGCCCGCGGTGGGCTCGTCCAGGACGTACACGCCGCCCTTCTCGCCCATGTGGGTGGCGAGTTTGAGGCGTTGGCGTTCGCCGCCGGAGAGGGTGGTGAGGGGCTGGCCGAGGGTGAGGTAGCCGAGGCCGACGTCGGCGAGGCGGGCGAGGATGGCGTGGGCGGCGGGGGTGCGGGCGTCGCCGTCGCCGAAGAAGGTAAGGGCCTCGGCGACCGGCATGGTCAGCACCTCGCTGATGTCCCGGCCGCCGAACGTGTACTCCAGCACGGACGCCTGGAAACGCTTGCCCTCGCAGTCCTCGCAGGTGCTGGCCACGCCGGCGATCATGCCGAGGTCGGTGAAGATGACGCCGTTGCCGTTGCAGGTGGGGCAGGCGCCCTCGGAGTTCGCGCTGAACAGTGCCGGTTTGACGCCGTTGGCCTTGGCGAAGGCCTTGCGGATCGGGTCGAGCAGGCCGGTGTACGTGGCGGGGTTGCTGCGCCGGGAGCCGCGGATGGCGCTCTGGTCGATGGCGACCACGCCGTCGCGCGGCGAGATCGAGCCGTGGATGAGCGAGCTCTTGCCGGAGCCGGCCACGCCGGTGACCACGACGAGCACGCCGAGCGGCACGTCGACGTCGACGCCGCGCAGGTTGTGCAGGTCGGCGCCGCGGATCTCCAGGAAACCCTCGGGGGTACGCACGGACGGCTTCAGCGAGGCCCGGTCGTCGAAGTGCCGGCCGGTGACGGTGCCGCTGGCCCGGAGGCCGTCGACCGTACCCTCGAAGCAGACCTCGCCGCCGCTGGTGCCGGCGCCGGGGCCGAGGTCGACGACGTGGTCGGCGATCGCGATGGTCTCCGGCTTGTGCTCGACGACCAGCACGGTGTTGCCCTTGTCGCGCAGCCGGAGCAGCAGGTTGTTCATCCGCTGGATGTCGTGCGGGTGCAGGCCGGTGGTGGGCTCGTCGAAGACGTAGGTGACGTCGGTGAGCGAGGAGCCGAGGTGCCGGATCATCTTGACCCGCTGCGCCTCGCCGCCGGAGAGCGTGCCGGCCGGCCGTTCGAGCGACAGGTAGCCGAGGCCGATCTCGGTGAACGAGTCGAGCGTGTGCCGCAGCGTGGCCAGCAGCGGTGCCACGGACGGCTCGTCCAGCTCGGCGACCCAGCCGGCCAGGTCGGAGATCTGCATGGCGCACGCGTCCGCGATGCTGATCCCCTTGATCTTGCAGGCGCGCGCGCCCTCGCTGAGCCGGGTGCCGCCGCACTCGGGGCAGGTCTGGAACGTGACCGCGCGGTCGACGAACGCGCGGATGTGCGGCTGCATCGCCTCCACGTCCTTGGACAGGTACGACTTCTGGATCGACGGGATCAGGCCGCTGTACGTGAGGTTGATGCCGTCGACCTTGATCTTCGTCGGCTCGCGGTAGAGGAGGTCGTGCATCTCCTTCTTGGTGAACTTCTTGATCGGCTTGTCCATGTCGAAGTAGCCGCTGCCGGCGAAGATTCGGCCGTACCACCCCTCCATGCTGTAGCCGGGGATGGTGAGCGCGCCCTCGCCGAGCGACTTCGTGTCGTCGAACAGGGCGCTCAGGTCGATGTCGCTGACCGCGCCGCGGCCCTCGCAGCGCACGCACATGCCGCCGGTACGGGAGAACGTCGCCTTCTGCGCCTTGGTGGCCGCGCCGCGCTCGACGGTCAGCGCACCGCTGCCGCTGACCGTCGCGGTGTTGAACGAGAACGCGCTGGGCGGGCCGATGTACGGCTTGCCGATCCGGCTGAACAGGATGCGCAGCATCGCGTTCGCGTCGGTGGCGGTGCCGACCGTGGAGCGCGGGTCCGCGCCCATCCGCTGCTGGTCCACGATGATCGCGGTGGTCAGCCCGTCCAGCACGTCGACGTCCGGCCGGGAGAGCGTGGGCATGAAGCCCTGCACGAACGCGCTGTACGTCTCGTTGATCATCCGTTGCGACTCGGCCGCGATGGTGGCGAAGACCAGCGAGCTCTTTCCCGAGCCGGACACGCCGGTGAACACCGTCAGACGTCGTTTCGGCAGCTCGACGCTGACGTCCTTGAGGTTGTTCTCCCGCGCGCCGTGCACCCGGATCAGGTCGTGGCTGTCGGCGACGTGCATCGGTCCCCCGTCTGAGAAGCTCAGGCTTGCTGGATGCGGATGAGGTTTCCGGCGGGGTCGCGCACCGCGCAGTCGCGCACCCCGTACGGCTGGTCGGTCGGCTCTTGCACGATGTCCGCGTCCGCGGCCTGCAGCCGGTCGAACGCGCCCTCCAGGTCCTTGGTGGCCAGCAGGATACCGGCGTACGTACCCTTCGCCATCATCTCCGTGATGGTGCGGCGCTCGTCGTCCGTGATGCCCGGGTCCACGCCGGGCGGGTGCAGCACGATCGACGTGCCGGGCTGTCCGGGCGGGCCGACGGTCAGCCAGCGCATCCCGCCGTACCCGACGTCGTTGCGGAGCTCGAAGCCGAGCAGGTCGCGGTAGAAGGCGAGCGCGGCCTCCGGGTCGTCCTGCGGCAGGAAGCTGGCGCTGATGGTGATGTCCATGCCCGTCACCCTAGGTGCGCCGCGGTGACCTGGGCTTCTCGATTCCTGACCGGCCTGGTGACCGCCTTCGCCACGCACGAGGGAAGGTCGGTGCGCGCGGCCGAGCGCCGGTAGACGCCGGGCGGCACGCCGACCAGCTCGGTGAACCGGGTGGTGAACGTGCCGAGCGAGGAGCAGCCGACCGCGAAGCACACGTCGGTGACGCTGAGGTCCCCGCGGCGCAGCAAGGCCATCGCACGCTCGATCCGGCGCGTCATCAGGTACGAGTACGGCGACTCGCCGTACTCGGCCTTGAACCGCCGGCTGAGGTGCCCGGCCGACATGTTCACGTCCCGCGCCAGCGCCTCCACGTTGAGCGGCTGCGCGAACTCCCGGTCCATCCGGTCGCGGACGCGGCGCAACAGCCTGAGATCGCGCAGGTGCGGGGTGCTCACCTGCGCGATGATGCCACAGCTCAGCGAAACCAGAGCGCGATCCGGTGGTCCTCGTCCGTGACGTAGTGCGGGTGACCGTCGATCTCGGCAAGCCCCTCGACGTTGCGGAACGGCGCCAGCTCCGCGACCACGGTGCCCACGGTGTCCGGAAGGGAGAACCGCACGTGCCGGCACTCGACGCCGCCGCCGTGCGGGTGGTCGTCCAGCAGGATCGAGCCCTTGTTCAGCGCGTCGATCGAGCCGATGACCGCGTCGAACGTACCGTCCGGGCGCGCGGTGATCGCGCGGAACCCGGTGAGCGTGCCGGGCGGCGTGACGCCGGTCAGCACGTGCGCGGCGACCACGTGCGGCCAGGTGCGCGTGTCGCCGTCGAACATCGCCTCGATGCCGTCGATCTCCAGCAGGATCGGCTCGCCGTCGGTGGTGACCGGGAAGCGCAGGCCGATCAGCAGCGTGCCGGCCGGCGTGAACGCGGCGGCCTCGACGTTGACCGGGTGGTCGCCGGGTGCCAGCCGGTGCGTCCAGCTCTTGCCGCGCGCGGTGCCGCGGTCGGTGGTCTCCACGATGAACCGGGCCTGCGAGCGCTCGCCGGGCGGGACCGTGTCGATGCCGTGCGCGCGCAGCGCGTCGTTGAGCACGCGGTGCAGCCGGAACTGGTTGCGGACGATGTGGATCGGCACCGGGCCGCGCGCCGCGTCCTCCTCGCGGAACCGGGAGAAGAACGCGCGCCGGGGCCGCAGCGGCCCGCCCTTGGAGCCGAAGTGCGAGCCGATCGCGTAGACCCAGCCGTCCCGGTACGCCAGCGCCTCGCCGTCCTCGGTGCGGCCCGCCTCCCGGCCGGGCAGCACGCTCAGGTGGTGGGCGAACCAGTGGCCGGGGTCGTCGGCCCTCTCCAGCAGCAGCGCCAGGCACTCCTCGATCGGGCCCTCGTCCAGGACGGTCCAGAAGCCGCGGCGGGCGCCGTGAGCGGTGAGAAGGGCCTCGGAGTGTACGGGCAGGAGGTCGCTGGCTTCGTTGCCCGCGACGGCGAGCTCCACGGATTGCAATCGCGCACTGTTCACCGACACAGCGTAGGAGGCCTTGACCAGGGCCGGAATCTCATCGCGAAGACTCCGGCCCTGATCGCCCAGTCAGACGAGCGCGTGCTCGCCGCGCTGCTTGAGCTCGTCGACGAGCTGCTTGACGTCCTGGGCGCGGTCGCGCGGGCAGACCAGCACCGCGTCGTCGGTGTCCACCACGATCAGGTCGCGGACGCCCAGCGCGGCCACCAGGCGGCCGGAGTGCGGCACCACGACCAGGTCGCTGGAGTCCTTGATCAGCACCTTGGGGCGCTCACCCGACGCGTCCGCGCCGAGCACCATGTTGCCCGCCTGGTCCGTGGTGAGCACCTCGCCGAGCGTGTGGAAGTCGCCGACGTCGTTCCACCCGAAGTCGCCGGAGACGGTCGCGACCTGGCCGGCCGCGGCGGCGCCCTCCATGACCGCGTAGTCGACGGAGATGCGCGGCAGCGTCGGCCACACCTCGCCGAGCACGTCCTCCTGCTCCGGGGTCTCCCAGGCGGCGGCGATGCGCGAGATGCCGGACGCCAGCTGCGGCTGCTGCCGGGCCAGCTCGGCGAGGAAGACGTCGACGCGCCAGACGAACATGCCGGCGTTCCACAGGTAGCGGCCGGACGAGACGTACGACTCCGCGACCTCGAAGGTCGGCTTCTCCTTGAACTCCTCCACGCGCATCAGCGGGCCGCCGTCGATGTCGCCGCCGCACTGCAGGTAGCCGTAGCCGGTCTCGGGGTGGGTCGGCGTGATGCCGACCGTCATCAGCAGACCGGACTCGGCGCCCACGATCGCGGACCGGAGCACCTCGACGTACGCCTCGGCGTCCGCGATCAGGTGGTCGGCCGCGAACGAGCCCATCACGGCCTCCGGCTCGTGACGCGCGATCACGGCGGCGGCCAGCGCGATCGCGGCGCACGAGTCACGCGGCGACGGCTCGACCAGGATGTTGGACTCGGGCAGACCGGCCAGCTGCCGGGACACCGCGGCGGCATGCGACACGCCGGTCACCACGAACGTCCGCTCCGCCGGGGCCAGCGGCTCCAGCCGGGCCACGGTGGCCTGCAGCAACGAGTCGTCGGTGCCGGTCAGCGGGTGGAGGAACTTGGGGTGACCCGCGCGGGACAGCGGCCACAGGCGCGTGCCGCTCCCGCCTGCCGGGATGACGGTGTAGAACATGGGCGCCATCATGCCCGGTCAAGATGAGTGCTCGAGCGTGCCACACATATACAGATGGTAACGATCAGTCACGGCTCAATGACCCAAAAGGGCGTTTCCGGTTACTCCGCGTCAGGCCGCCGCGCGCGTCCACGCGGCGACGTGCACGTCCGCGCTGGACTCCCAGGTGAACTCCTTCGCCCGGTCGAATCCCGCCTTCGCCAGCGACCGGCGGCGCGCCTCGTCGTCGAGCAGCGCGGCCAGGTCCGCCGCGATCTGGCCGGGCGCCTCCGAGGTGTAGGCCACCGCGTCGCCGCCGACCTCGGGCAGCGACAGCCGCGGCGTGGTGAGCACCGGGGCCGCACAGGCCATCGCCTCGAGGATCGGCAGACCGAAACCCTCGCCGTACGACGGGTACGCCGCGACCAGCGCGCCGCCCAGGAAGCCGGGCAGGTCCGCGTAGCGCAGGTAACCCGGGCGCAGCAGGCGCAGGTGCGGCGGCACCTCCGCCACGGCCCGGTCGATGTCGTCGTCGTGCCCCTGACCGCCCGCGATGACCAGCGCCGGCGGGTCGTCCCGGTCGGCGACCGCGCGCGCCCAGCCACGAATCAGGTTCGGCACGTTCTTCCGCGGCTCCTTCGCACCGAGGAACGCGACGTACTGCGTGCCCCCCAGGCCGAGGCGGGCCCGCACGCGCGCCTTCTCCTCGTCGGTGGGCGCGTGGAACGCGGTGTGGTCGACGCCGTGGTACGCCACATCGATCATGGTGGGGTCCGCGTCCAGCAGCCGGATCAGCTCGTCGCGGGTGGCCTTGCTGGGCACGATCACCCGGTTGGCCCGGCGCAGCGACGTCTTGATCGCGCTCCGGAAGAACGTGCGCTTGGACTTGTCGTAGTGCTCCGGCTCGGTGAAGAACGTGGCGTCGTGGACGGTCACGGTCACCGGGCACATCGCGCGCAGCGGGCAGGTGTAGAACGGCGAGTGCAGCACCCGCGCGCCGACCTGCTGGGCCAGCATCGGCAGGCCGGTCTGCTCCCAGGCGAGCCGGGCCGGGCGGTGCGCGACCGCGGCCGGGGCGGCGATGACCTCGGCGCCGGGCAGCATCCGCGCGTATCGCTCCTGGTCCGTCCGCAGCGCCACGACGGCCAGATCGACGGCGGTGCCGACCATGCCGCCGAGCGCGCCGAGCAGCCCGTCCACGTATCTGCCGACCCCGCCACGGTCGGCGGGGACGCTGGTGGCGTCGACGAGAACGCGGGGCGGTTGACCGGCGGTCACAGGGCAACTCCTCGATCTGTCAGCGGTGCGTGTGGTGCGGCCTCGCGCGAACCGGGGGCGGCGACCGGAGCAAGCCTACGCCGATCCGGTTCAGCGGCGATGTCCACGACGCGACGGTAAAGGGTCTTTCCATCCACCGCTCACACGGCATTATCGGATCTTCCGCCCACCCTCATCGCGCCGAGCAAGAGTAGTCACGCTCCGTACAACTTGATGAGGTCGGTTCGGAAAATTCGCCCGGCCGCGACGCCGTGACCTGGCCCGGTTCACCACCGGGCGCCGATTTCGCACATCACGCACATCAGCCCGACGCGGCGCGGCGCGCGGCGAGTTGCTCGAACGCGGCCAACGACTCCGGATTCGCCAGCGCGCCCGTGGCCGCGGCCTCGGTGGCCGGCGTTCCGCACAGGATCCGCTTCACCGGAACCTCCAGCTTCTTGCCGGACAGCGTGCGCGGCACCGCCCCGATCGTGTGAATCTCGTCCGGCACGTGCCGCGGCGACAACCCGGTCCGCAGCGCGTCCCGGATCGCCCGGGGATCAGGATCCAGACCATTCGCCGGTACGACGAACAGCAGCAGTTCCTCGGTCTCCTCCAGGTGCACGACCAGTGAGTCGGCGACTTCGTCCAGCCCCTCCACCACCGCATAGAACTCCGCGGTCCCGAGCCGCACGCCGCCCCGGTTGAGGGTGGCGTCGGACCGGCCGGTGATCACGCAGGAGCCGTCCTCGCCGATGGTGATCCAGTCGCCGTGCCGCCACACCCCCGGATAGACGCCGAAGTACGCCTCCCGGTACCGCTCGCCACGCTCGTCGCCCCAGAACCCGACCGGCATGCTCGGCATCGGCGCGGTGATCACCAGCTCGCCGAGCCGGTCGTGCACCGGCCTGCCGTCCGGATCGAACGCCTCCACCCGCGCGCCCAGCGCCCGGCAGGCGATCCGCCCGGACCGGACCGGCAGCAGCGGCGAGCCGCCCACGAAGCCGGTGCACACGTCCGTACCCCCGGAGAGGGAGTCCAGCCGCAGGTCACCGTGCACCTCGCGGTACACCCAGTCGAAGCCCTCGGCGGGCAGCGGCGCGCCGGTCGAGCCGATCCCGCGCACCCGGGACAGGTCCGCCACCTCCCGCGGCACCAGCCCGGCCTTGCGGCAGGCCAGCAGGAACGGCGCGGACGTGCCGAAGTACGTGGTCCCGGTCTCCTCCGCCAGCCGCCACATCGCGCCCAGGTCCGGGTGACCGGGGTCGCCGTCGAACAGCACGATCGAGGCGCCCACGGCCGGGCCGGAGACCAGGAAGTTCCACATCATCCAGCCGGTGGTGGTGAACCACAGGAACCGGTCGCCGGGGCCGAGATCGTGGTGCAGCGCCAGCATCTTCAGGTGCTCCAGCAGGATGCCGCCGTGCCCGTGCACGATCGGCTTCGGCAGCCCGGTGGTGCCGGAGGAGTAGAGCACGTACAGCGGATGATCGAACGGCACCGGCGCGAACTCCAGCGGCTCGTCCGTCGGCGCGGCCAGCGCGGACCACGGCTCCGCGTCCGCGCCGTCCCCCAGATACGGGATCACCACGGTATGGGTGAGCGACGGCAGCGCGGCGCGGATCTTCGCCACCTCGGCCCGCCGGTCGACCGTCTTGTTCCCGTAGCGGTAGCCGTCCACCGCGACCAGCACCGTCGGGGCGATCTGCCGCCAGCGGTCGATCACGCTGCGGACGCCGAACTCGGGCGCGCACGACGAGAAGACCGCGCCCAGACTCGCCGTGGCCAGCAGCAGCACCAGCGTCTCCGGGATGTTCGGCGCGTACGCCACCACCCGGTCGCCGCGCGTGACGCCGCGGGCGCGCAGCCCCGCCCGTACCCTCGCGACCTGGTCCGTCAGGTCCTTCCGGGTCCAGTCCCGGGGCGCGACGGTCTGGCCGCGCGCCAGCAGGATCGGCCCGTCCCCGACCCCGTTCGCCCTGAGCACGTGCTCCGCGTAGTTGAGCGTGGCGCCGGGGAACCAGCGCGCGCCCGGCATCGCCGGATCCGGCAGCACCGCGTGCGGCGGGTCGTAGGCGTGCACGCCGAAGTGGTCCCAGATCGACGACCAGAATGCCGGCAGATCCGCGACCGACCATTCCCAGAGCGCGCGATAGTCCGCGAAGCGCAGCCCGCGCTCCCGCTCCAGCCAGGCGAGATAGGCGCCGATCCGGCTGTGCTCACGGACGTCGGCGGGCGGAGACCACAGCGTTGTGCCCATCCCCCGATACTGCCCTAACCAGCGTTAAGGAGTAAGTGGACTTTCGCCATGCGGCCCAGAGATGACCGGAAAGCCGGAAAACGGTACGGTGCGCGCTATGCGACACATCTGGAGTCTGATAGCCGGGCTGGTGGCGGCACCACTGACCTGGCTCCTCCTCGCCACCGGCCAGGCGTCGTCGTCCGCGCTGATCGCCGGCTGGGTGGCTGCCGGGCGCGGGTGGGACACCCACGATCTCCTCGAGCCGGCCGCGTTCCTCCTCGTCGCCGGCGTGCTGCTCGGCACCCTCGGCACGCTGCGGATCTCCCCCCTCGGTCCGCTGGTCGCAGGCCTGCTGCTGATCGCCGCGTACGTGGCGACGTTCATCGACCCGCTGGCGGTCCGCGACGCGATCCCGAACGACTGGCGGATCGAGGGCCGCGCGGTGCCGCTGCACGTGCCACTGGACAACGGCACGCTCGCGGTGCTCGGCGTCATGCTGCTGGCCGCGCCGTTCAGCGTGCAGCGGTGGCGGCGGTGGCCGCTCGCGGTCGCCGCACCGGCCGCGGACACGCCGGCCGACCCGGACACCGCCGAGACCGCCGACGTGTCGGAATCGAACGACGTGACCATGGAGCTGAAGCCGGTGTCGCCGGCCGCCCCCTCCGCCCCCCGGCCTTCTCCGGCGGCACCGTTGACCGCCGCGAGCGTGGCCGTGCCGGGGCCGGTGGTGGAGAGCCCGGCCGCGAAGCGCGCGGCGGGAGGCGCCACCCCGTCCCCGTCCCCGTCCCCGTCCTCGCCGCAGCCGTCGCCGTCGCCCGCCGCTCCGCCGCCGTCGCCCGCGCCGCGGCCGGCCCCCGGTGGACCCGCGCCGACCGATCCGGACGGCCCCGCCCCGGAGGAGCCGCCGGTGCCGTCCGCGCGCCGTCCCGAGTCGCCGTGGTCGCAGCCGCCGAGCGGATCGAGCAACCGCACCAAGACCCCCGGTTAGCCCACTTACCTCTGCGTGACCGTCCGAATACACTCCCGGAAGCGTCGATTGCCGGGAGGTCGGATGCGCCACGTCGGCTCAGTCCTGGTGTCCCTGCTCCTCGCGCCGGTGATCTGGATCCTCGTCGGCGCGGGGCTGAACCGCTGGGGCGGCACCCCGTCCCCCAGCACGATCTTCGGCCTGCTCGCGCTCCTCACCGCCGGCACCTTCTACGCCCCACTCGTCCTGGTGCGCCTCTCCCCCGCCGGCCCCGGCCTCACCGGCCTGCTCTACCTGGCCGCCTCCTGCTGGGCCGGCCTCGCCCCCACCGGCTGGGCGGCCACGATGCCGGACAGCGCACTCGGCGCCCACGGCGCCGTCGAGGACCCGGCGCTGCACGCGGCGGCGCTGCTGGCGATCCCACTCCTCGGCACGCTGCTCGACGCCCGCCGCTGGCGCGGCTACGACCACGTACCCCCGATCGCCACCGCCGCCTCCTGGCCGCCGCCTCGCGCCGCCGTTTCCGCTCCCGCCCCGGAGAAGCCGCCGTGGCCGCCGGTCCCGGCCGGCCTGTCGGCCGTTCCGGCTCCTCGGCGTCCACCGGGTGGACGATCCGCCCACCGGGACGGATGACCGCCCGCGAATAGATCGCCTGGCGATCACTCGTATAGCGCGCAACCCGCTGATGGTGCCGTTCGGTGAACAGGCACAGCAGGGGGCGCTCATGGTCTGGGTCGTGGTGACGGCGGGTCTCGCCGCCGGAGCATGGGGTTGCGCGGACTTCCTCGCCGGCCTGCTGGCCGTGGCCGCCGCCGTCGGAGCGCTGGAAACCGTGGCCGACGCCGCCTTCGTCCTCGCCGCCGGGGACGGCCGGCTCGGCCTGGCCGCGATGCTCGCCTCGCTGTACCCCGCCGTGACGGTCCTGCTCAACGCCTACATCCTCGGCGAACGTCTGCACCTGATCCACGGCTGCGGCGTCGCCACCGCGCTCTTCGCCATCGCCTGCCTGGCCGGCTGATACCGCCCCGTTTCGGCGCATGCGTCCCCGGGAAGCCGAAGAGGACGAAAGGAGGCGTCAATGCGCACCCCCGAGCAGGTACTCAAGGATCATCTCCGCCGCCGCCAGGACGGCGACCTGGAGTCAGACCTGCGCCACAACTATCACCCCGAGGTCCGCCTGCTGTCCGCCGAGGGCATCCACCACGGCCACGACGGCGTCCGAAAGCTCGCGGAGATCCTGAAAAGCTACCTACCCGCCGGCGAATACCGCTACGACCAGGTCCTCACGGACGGCAACATCGGCATGCTCACCTGGTCCGGCCGCTGCGGCGAAGACGGCGGCATCCACGACGGCGTCGACAGCTACGTCATAGAGGACGACGTGATAGTCGCCCAGACCATCCATTATTCCTCGCAGTAAACCGCCGGAGTCGTCGGCGGCAGGACAGCGACCACCCGCGGGCCATCATTCGCCACCCCCAGCGGCCAACCACCCGGCCCGCCCCACCTCGCGCGTCCTGCCGCCGCACGGAGTCCGCATCCATCGATGCACCCGGCAGCGAGATCGACAATCACAGCTGACTCCAGCGCCGCCGCCACGGTCCCACGCGACGGCCTATTCGTTGACGAGCCTGAAGTCGCTGCTGGTGTGCCCATATTCGTGCTGATCCCGGGCCATGAGCTTCCCTGACAACCGATTCTTGACGGCGAATTCAGCACACGGAGTACGGGGAGTATAGGCAGCGGCGGAGAACGGCCTTCGCGGCCGACGGACGAAGGCCGGGCCTCGTCCGTCAGCCCAGCTCCGTCACCTTGCGGAGCAGCACCGACCGTTCCCGCTCGTTGCGGCACAGCCGGGCGGCCAGCTCCAGCTCCGCCCGCGCCTCGGCCCGGCGCCCGAGGCGGGACAGCAGCTCGCCGCGCACGGTCGGGAGCAGGTGCGAACCGGATAGGAGATCCGTCGCGGCCAGATCGTCGACCATGGGCAGGGCGCGCTCGGGGCCGTACGCCATGGCGACCGCGACCGCCCGGTTCAGGTCGACGATCGGGGACGGTGCCACGCGGCCGAGCGCCTCGTAGAGCAGCACGATCCGTTCCCAGTCGGTCTCGGCCACGGACGGCGCGGCGTCGTGGCAGGCGGCGATGCCGGCCTGGAGCCCGTACGGGCCGAGGCCCCGGCCCAGCGCGGACGCGCGGTCCAGCGCGGCCGTACCCCGCCGGATCGCGGACCGGTCCCAGAGTCGCCGGTCCTGGTCCTCCAGCAGGATCGGCTCGCCGTCCGGGCCGGTCCGGGCCGGGAACCGCGCGGCGGTCAGCTCGCAGAGCGCGAGCAGGCCGTGCACCTCCGGCTCGTCCGGCAGCAGCGCGGCGAGCATGCGGGCCAGCCGGATCGCCTCGCGGGCCAGGTCGGGGCGGAGCAGGTCCGTGCCGGAGGTGGCGGTCGAGCCCTCCGTGAAGATCACGTAGAGCACGCTCAGTACCGTGCCGAGCCGCTCCTTGCGCTGGTCCGCGGCGGGCAGCTCGAACGCGACGCGGGCGGCCGCGATGGTCTTCTTCGCCCGGGTGATCCGCGCCTGCAGCGTGGGCACCGGCACCAGGAACGCGCGGGCGATCTCCTCGCTGGTCAGGCCGCCGACCGCGCGCAGCGTGAGCGCCACGCGCGCCTCCGGCGCCAGGACCGGGTGACAGGCCGTGAAGATCAGCGCGAGGACGTCGTCGTCGATCCGGTCCGGGTCCCAGTCCTGCTCGGCCGCGGCCTCGTCCTCCACCAGCAGCGGATAGCGCCGCTCCAGCGCGCTGCGCCGCCGGAACCCGTCGATCGCACGCCGCCGCGCGGTCGACAGCAGCCAGCCGACCGGGCTGTCCGGGACGCCGTCCCGCCGCCAGGAGACCAGCGCCTCGGCCAGCGCCTCCTGCGCCACGTCCTCGGCCAGCGAGAAGTCACCGGTGTAGCGGGCGAGCGCACTGACGATCCGCGCGGACTCGATCCGCCAGACCGCCTCGACGGCCCGCCGCACCGGGTCACCGGCGAGCGGTTCACCGGCCGGCGGGCCATCGGCAGCGGCGTCCATCAGAGCTGGCCGGTCCGCTCGCGCCAGGCCCGCTCCATGATGATCCACTCGTTGTCCTGGGGGAACTCCTCGATGCTCGGAACCCGGCGGATCTCGGTCTTCGAGCCCTTGATCGCCGGCATCCGCTTCGCCCACTCGACGGCCTCCTCCTTCGTGGCCACCTCGAGGATGTAGTAGCCGCCGAACAGCTCCTTCGTCTCCCCGTACGGCCCGTCCGTCACGACCGGCTTCTCCCCGCTGTAGTCGACCACCACACCGTTCGCCGGATCGTCCAGCCCCTCCGCCGCCACCAGCACACCCGCGTCGATCAACTCCTTGTTGAACCGCCCCATCATCGCGAGCATCTCGTCGAACGACTTCTCCCCCATCTCCGCCATCGACTCATCCGTACCCCGCATGATCAGCATGTACTTCGCCACGACCGCTCTCCTCGTCTCCTCGCGGGCCGCCTCTCGACCCCCGACAATCCCAGGTCGAACACCCCACCCCCGAATCGACACGACCCCAGAACTTTTTCCGGGCCGTTTTTTCGAAGATCAAGACCTGGGTCTTCCCGCTCCCGGCGTGGTCCGGCCCGCATGCTCCCGCGGGCCAACCTCCGGCTCCCCTCCGACTCCGCTGGCGCTCCGCTCCGGTCCGCCGATCGGAGCCGGCATCCGTGTGGTCACCGAAACCCACGCCGGCCACACCGTCGCCCACCTCCCGGCCGCGCTCCCGCCGCGTCCGCAGCGGGCCCGTCGATCGACCAGTTTTCCTCTATGTGAGCCTCAGGCACGTAATTCGCGCCGAATAACGTGCCTGAGGCTCACATAGTCACAGTGGTCCGGGCGAGCGAGTGTCGCGCCGTCGGGTTCCGTCGCACATCGGTTCCCGGCGGTTCGGGGATGCGGCGGCGCGGCCGGGAGGCGGTGGCGCCGGGATCGCGGGGTTGTCGTGACCAGCGGCGGGACCGGCTCCGAGGCGGCGGCGGAGCGGCGGCGGAGCCGCCGCGAGGTTTGCCCGCGGGAGCATGCGGGGCGCGGCCGGGCCGGGAGCGGGAATATCGGGATCGCCCTGGAGCGAACTCAACGCCCGCGGCAGCGAGCGGGACGCGGCCGGGCTGGACGGGGTCAGGGGTGGAGGAGGCCGGCGGGGGCGCGCATGTGCCAGGCGTCGGTGATGAGTTCGGTGAGGCGGGTGGGGGTGACCGGGGGGAGGCGGAGCATGACCAGGGGGAGATCGTCGTAGCCGGGGGCGGTGAAGAAGAGGTCCGGCTCGCCGAGGAGGAGGGCCTGTTTCTCGGCCTCGTCGCCGACGAAGAGAACGGCGACGTCGGTACGGATGCGGCGGGGCTTGCCGGGGAGACGCTCGGGGTAGGACCAGACGAAGCCCTTCCCGGCGACGCGGAAGTCGAAGCCCTCGCTGTCGATCTCCACGACGTGCGGGAGGCCGAGCGCGATCCGGCGCACGTCGTCGGCGTCAGCCATGGCCGGTTCCCCGCATGGAGCGAGCGTACCGGCTAGATTCGGGGCATGGCGGCCAGTAAGTCGCCGGCCGTCACGGTCGAGGCCGGCGATCACGAGGTGCGTGTCTCCAACCCGGACCGGGTGTACTTTCCGGCGCTCGGGCTCACCAAGCTGGACCTGGTGCACTACTACCTGGCGGTCGGCGACGGGATCGTGCGGGCGCTGCGGGAGCGGCCGTGCATGCTGCACCGGTTCCCGGACGGGCTGGCCGGGGAGAAGGTGCATCAGAAGCGGGTGCCGCACGGCGCGCCGGACTGGCTGGAGACCGTGCGGGTGTCGTTCCCGCGGTACAAGCGGCACGCGGACGAGCTGTGCGTGACCAAACCGGCGGACGTGATCTGGGCGGTGCAGATGTCGACGGTCGAGTTCCACCCGTGGAACTCGAGGCGGGCGGACACGGAGCGGCCGGACGAGTGGCGCATCGACCTCGACCCGATGCCGGACTGCCCGTTCGACCGGGTGCGCCGGGTGGCCGCCGTCGCCCACGAGGTGCTGGACGAGCTGGGCATCGTGGGTTATCCGAAGACGTCCGGCGGGCGGGGGCTGCACGTGTACGTGCGGATCGCGCCGCGCTGGGGGTTCACGGACGTGCGGCGGGCCGCGCTGGCGTTCGCGCGCGAGGTGGAGCGGCGCGCGCCGCAGGACGTGACGACCGCGTGGTGGCGGCGGGAGCGCGATCCGAGCGCGCTGTTCGTGGACTACAACCAGAACGCGCGCGACCACACGATCGCCAGCGCGTACTCGGTGCGCGGCGTCCCGGACGCGACGGTGTCCACACCGGTCGACTGGGCGGAGATCCCCGACCTGGACCCGCGGGATTTCACGGTGCTGACCGTGCCGGAGCGGTTCGCCGCGCGCGGGGACCTCCACGCGCGGATCGACGACGAGGCGTTTCCGCTGGACCGGCTGCTGGAGTGGGCGGAGCGGGACGAGGCGGCCGGGCTCGGCGACCCCGGCACGGCGTCCGACTGAAACCGTTCCCTATTGGACATCCGGCGGTGGACGGCGCAGGCTGAGCGAGCTGTGCGAACGGGGACCGCTGAACGACGGAGCTGATCTGTGCGAATCGAGAGACGTCTACTGGCAGGCCTGACCACCCTGACCGTCACCCTCGGCGCGCTGGTCACGCCGGCCGCCGCGAGCGCGTCACCGTCCGAGCCGCCGCTCGGCGAGTTCCTCCGGCGGGCGCTCGACGGCCTGGCCTTCGAGGAGGTGCTGGACACCGCGCCGCCCACCGCCGCGGCGGTGGTGACGACCGACAAGGAGATCGCGACGGTACGGCGGGCGCCCGCCACCGTCATCGCGCCGATCGCGCAGCAGCCGCAGATCGACGCCACCGTGCTGGAGCTGGACGCGGCCGGCCGGATCATCGGTTCCGCGACCGTGCTGATGAGCCCGCGGTACCCGGACGGCGTCGTCGTCGACGTGGACCGCGACCTGCACACCACGGACGTGCGGTGGCGGGAGTGGGACGACGAGGGCTGGTACGCGAACCAGGGACAGGGCACGGTCGACATCGTGCCGGGGCGTGAGGGCGCGTCGCTGGACTTCATGTCGCCGTACCCGGCCTCGGTCATGAAGCTCATGGTCGCGTTCGGCGTGCTGCGCCTGATCGACCGCGGCACCGCCACGCTGGACGAGCCGTATCCGTACCGCCCGGCCGAGCCGAGCACGCTCTGCGGCCCGGACGCGGACGACACGCTGCGCGGCTACCTCGACCGGATGCTGACCGAGTCGTCGAACGAGGCCGCCTGCGCTCTGATCAAGTTCCTCTGGGACCGGAGCGCGGTCGACGAGCTGAACCAGACGTTCCAGAACCTCGGCCTGGAGACGCTGCGGCTGCTCAACACGCGCCCGTCGAACGGCGGCCGGTGGACCAACTCGCTCACCATGAGCTCGCTCGACACCGCGAAGCTGCTGGCCATCGTGAACGGCGGCCCCGGCACGCTGTGGACCGCGCCGAACGGCCACCGGGTCACGAAGAACGAGCTGAGCCGCGCGTCCCGCGAGTTCTTCCTGTCCATGCTGCACCAGCAGGGCTGGAACTGGATGCTGTCCACCACCAACTACTGCGGCCGCGAGTACCCGGCGCCCGGCATCCCGCAGAAGGTGGCCCCGCGCTGGATCGCCGCCGACGGCACCGTGACCGTGGCCGGCACCTCGTTCGGCGCGGACGTGCGCCCGTGCAACCGCGCGGCCGAGGTGACGTTCGCGCACAAGCCCGGCTGGGTCAGCACCAGCGGCGCCGACGCCGGCATCGTCACCTCACTCCCCGGCGAGCGCCCCCGCCACTACATCATCTCCGTCTTCTCCAACCTCGGCGAGCAGTACGTCGACGCCAACCGCCCAGCCGACGCCGGCCCGTCCGCCTACACGGAGAAGTTCGCCCGACTCGGCGCCCTCATCGACGCCTACCAGGCCCACCGCCGCTGACCGGAGCGCGGACGACGCGAGCGACGCCGGAGGCCGGGGCCTTCGGCGTCGCCGGGGCGAAACCCTGGGTCAGGCGGCGTGGGCGGGCGTGGCGCGGGCGGGCTCGGTGGGGTGGCTGGGGGTGCGAAGGCCGAGGCGGCCGCGGGTGGCGATGATGAGCACGAGGGCCGCGGCGGTGGAGGCGATCAGCTGGCCCCAGAGCGTGTCGACGGTGAAGTCGAGGGTCGGGAAGACCTCGGGCCAGAGCAGCGAGTAGGTGCTGTTGATGCCGGCGTGCAGCAGCATGATCAGCGGCACGCTCTGGCCGGTGCGGTTGAAGACCCAGGTCATGACCAGGCTCAGCGGTACGCAGCCGGCGATGAAGACGACCGGCAGCCACCAGGTCTTGTCCGGGCCGCCCCACTCGGTCAGGAACAGCGGCAGGTGCCAGGCGCCCCAGAGCAGGCCGAGGATGGTGGTGCCGAACAGTGGGCCGAAGCGCTCCTGGAGGCGGGGCAGTGCGAAGTCGCGCCAGCCGGGCTCCTCGGCCGCGGCGGTGGTGATGATCTGCATGATCAGCATCGGAACGTACGCGAGCAGGATCAGCAGGCCGGGCATCGTCATGGTGCCCCAGGTCTTGGGCAGCGCGAGCGGCGCCAGCAGGATCGCGGCCGGCACGATCAGCAGCACCGCGAAGAACCAGCGCCAGCCGACCCGCCAGTGGGTGAGCCGGTGCACCCAGCGCCGCAGCCCGGCCCGGCCCTCGCTGAGCGCGGTGACGGTGAACGCGGCGCCGAGCGGCCCCAGGTACGCGCCGGGCAGCACGCCGAGAAGCTGGGCGATGCCGGGATCGTCCGGGAAGCGGATCTCCGGCTCCAGCCCGAGCCCGTGGTTCGACAGCAGATAGGGCATCCAGAACAGCCAGCTCACGCCGAACGCGAGCGAGAAGAAGCTCACCACCGGGTGCCGCCGGACGAGCGTGCGCAGCGTTTCCATCATGGTCTCCGATCCGTGTTGGCTACGGATCAAGTCCACCGGAACGGGCGGCCACGGTCATTGCAGCGGCCTGGCCGATCGGGGTACAGCCTGCTGTACCCCGATCCGGCGCCGGCTCAGGAGACGGCGAACGCCTTGACCTCGCACTCGTCGACGAGCTTCAGCTTGTCGTCCGGGGGCAGGCTCTCGAAGGCGACGAAGCCGTCACTCTCCCAGGCCTCGATGCCGTGCGAGCGGATGCAGGTGATCCAGTCGCGCAGCTTGTCCGCGTACTCCGGGTCGGTGCGCTGGGCCCGCTGCCAGGGCTTCTCCGGCTCCAGGTGCTCGCACGCCTTCTGCGCGGCCTCCATGGCCTTCTCGTACTCCGGGTCGGCCGGTGCCGGCGCGGGCTCGGCGGCGTCGCCGGACGTCGGCGCGTGCCTCGGGCTGCCGTACTTCCCCATGCACGCGAAGTACACGTCGTAGAGCCGATCTTCCTCCTCCTGGGTGGTGTCCGGGCGCAGCAGCGGGCGCTCGGATGCGGCCGGAGAGGCCGAGGCGGTCGCGGTGGCGGCGGGCGGCGCGGTGCTGAGCGAGGCGATCTCGTCGGCCGGCGCCTCCTCCGTACCGCAGGCGGCCAGCAGGACGAGGAGCGCGACGCCGGTGAGGCCGGTACGCAGGGTGGTCATGGTGCTCCTTCCGGGGGTGTTGGCAAGGCTGCCGCGGATCATCGTGGGTCCCTTCTCGGGCATCAGGCGGAGGCGAGCGCGACGGTCGGCGCCAGCCGGGCCGCGCGGATGGAGGGGTAGACACCGGCGATCACGCCGACCACGATCGCGCCGCCGAGCGAGCCCGCCACCGCGAGCGCCGGGATGACCACCGGCAGGTCGTGGTGGATCGCGTACCCGGCGCTGCCGGCGATGCCGAGCGCGGTGCCGGCCGCGCCGCCGAGCGCGGACAGCACCACGGACTCGGTGAGGAACTGGACGCGGATCTGGCCGCGGTTGGCCCCCAGCGCGCGGCGCAGGCCGATCTCGGAGCGGCGTTCGAGCACCGAGATCACCATGGTGTTCGCCACGCCGATGCCGCCGACCAGCAGCGCCACCATGGCCAGGCCCACGAACAGCACGGAGAAGGTCCGCTCGGTGGCGCGCTTGGCGAACAGCGCGTCGGACGGGAGCGTGACCCGTACCCGGCTCGGCTCGCCCGGGTGGACCGTGGCGGGCAGCACCGCGCGCACCGACTCGATCGCCGCCTCCTGCGCCCGCAGGTAGAGCACCGTCGGGCGGCCGTCGAAGCCCAGTTCGGCCCGGGCCGCCTCCCAGCCGACCAGCACGGCGCGGTCGATCTCCGGGGACAGCGGCGTGGTGGCCAGGATGCCGACCACCGCGAACCAGCTCCGGCCGATCATGATCTGCGGCGGCGGACCATCCGACGGTACGGACGGGATGCCCAGCCGGGACGCCGCCACCGAGCCCAGCACCACCGTGGGGAACTCCCCGCCGGCCCGGTCCAGGAAGTGCCCGGAGTACATCTCCACCTCGAGCGTGGCCAGCAGGTCCGGGCGGGAGGCGAGCACGGCCAGGCCGGCGCCGTCGCGCGGATCGGTGAGGTCGGAGCGGCGTACCACCGCATGGGTGTTCGCGACCGCGGACACACTCGTCACCGGTGCGATCCGGCCGGTCATCTCGACGGATTCGGGCGGCAGCCCGAAGTCCTGCTCCGGGTTGTCCGCCGCGCTGACCTGCAACAGGTTCGGCCCGAGCGCGGCGAGTTCGTCCATCAGCGCGCGCTCGTTCGACTCCGGGATCGCGGTGACCGCGACCATGGTGGCGATGCCGACCGCGATGCCGAGCGCGGAGAGCACCGCGCGCATGCGCCGGGTCCGCAGCCCGACGGTGCCGAGCGACAGGACGTCCATGACGGACAGGCGGACGGGACGGATTCTCATCGCGCGTCCCTGACGATCCGGCCGTCGCGCACCTCGACGCGGCGGGGTGCCCGGGCGGCGATGTCCCGGTCGTGGGTGATCAGCGCGATCGTGGCGCCCTCGCGGTGCAGCCGGCCGAACAGCGCCAGCACCGCCTCGCCGTTCGCGCTGTCCAGCGCGCCGGTCGGCTCGTCGGCCAGCAGCAGCGCGGGCTCGTTGACGATCGCGCGGGCGATCGCGACGCGCTGCTTCTCGCCGCCGGAGAGCTGGTGCGGCCGGTGCGTGGTCCGGTGGCCGAGGCCGACCCGGTCGAGCGCGGCCATGGCCATCGCGCGCCGCTCCCGCCGGGGGACGCCCGCGTAGAGCAGTCCGGTGGCCACGTTCTCCGCCGCGGTCAGCCCGTCGGTGAGGTGGAACTGCTGGAACACGAAGCCCAGCCAGCGGCCGCGCAGCGCGGACAGCCGCCGGTCGGACAGCGCCGCCACGTCGTGGCCGGCCACCTCGACCGTGCCGGACGTCGGGCGGTCCAGCGTGCCCATGATGCTGAGCAGCGTCGACTTGCCGGAGCCGGACGGGCCGACGATCGCCACCAGTTCGCCGGCGTCGATGTCGAGCGAGACGCGGTCGAGCGCGGTGACGCCGCCGGGATAGACGCGGCTGGCGTCCCGGACGGAGAGCACGCGGGTCACGACGTGGTCACCACCTGCAGGCCCTCGGTCACGCCGTCGCCGCTGACCTCGACCATCCCACCGGAGAACATGCCGGTCGCGACCGCGAGCAGGCGGCCGTCCGGGAGCTGGACCGCGTACCCGCCCTCGCGCAGCGCGAGCAGCGCGGTCACCGGCACGGCCAGCACCCCCGCGCGCGTCTCGCCCTCGACCCGCACCTCGACGCCGCCGCCGTCGAGCTTGCCGGCCGCCTTCGGGTCGCTGATCGTGACCGTGACGCTGAGCTGCTGGGGCGTGCCGGGGGCGGCGCCCTCCGGCTGCTGCGCGACCGTGGAGATCTCCCCGATCTCGCCGGGCGTCTCCGTGCCGTCCGGCATCCGCAGCGTGACCTCGTCACCGGGCTTCAGCGTGTCGGCCTCGCCGACCGGCGCCTGCACGGTGACCACCTTCGCGGTCTGGGTGACGGACATCAGGTCGCCGGTCGCCGCGTCGCCGACCTGGACGGCCACCGACTCGACCCGGACCGCGCCGGGCAGCACGGCCAGGTCGCCGACCTCCAGCACACCGTCGTCGGTCAGGCCCTGGTCGCGCTGCCAGCGGGTGATCGCGGCGGTCAGCGCGTCGGTCAGCACGCCCTCGCCGTCCCGGACCGTCACCCAGGCGGTGCGGGTGATCGGCGTCGGGCTCGCGGACGGCTCAGCCTTCTCCGGCGTCTCCGGGTCCGGCTGCGGCACCTGCTCTCCCGCGCCCGGCTGCTCGCCGATCTCGTACCCCAGCGCCTGGAGGTTCTTGGCGACCATCGCGACGTCGCGGCCGGTCAGATTGCGGCCGGTGATCCGGCGGTAGAGCGGCGGCGCGCCGAGGAACAGCGGCACCGGCTCGTCGTTGACCTGGTACAGCGGCTCGCCCCGGTCGACGGTCAGCCCGCCGTCCGGCAGCCAGGTGATCACGCCCTCCCGGCCGGCCTTGACCGCGCGCGGCGTGCCGTACCCCAGCGTGCCGTCGAACGTCCGGTTCGTCGACAGGTCGGTGCGCGCGATCGCGACCGTACTCACGCTGACCTTCTCGTCCGGCGTCTCGTCCGACGCGTTCACGCCGCGCGACCAGACCAGCGCGGTCGCGGTGATCGCCAGCGCGGCGCCGGCCGCGACCACGCCGGCCACCACGCGGCCACGCCGGCGGCGGTTGTCCTCCTCAGGCATGGCGACGATGGTGCCGAGGTCTTTTCAGGAAGTTGTGAGCATCGCGGACATCGAGGGTCGTTCAGCGCCGAACCCGGCCAGGTCGTCACCGCTGTTCAGCGCGGCGGTCTCCACCGCGCTGAACAATTCTCGTTGTGGGAAATGCCCGCGCGCCGCCGAGATCCGCGACCGCGAATCTATAGTCGGCGTCGTGTCCGCACATGTGCTGATCGCCGAGGACGACCGGAGACACGCGGAGATCCTGCGGCGCTACCTGGAGTCGGCCGGCTACCGCACCACGGTCGCGCACGACGGCCGGACCGCGCTGGACCGCGCCCGCCGGCTCCGCCCGGACCTGCTGCTGCTCGACGTGATGATGCCGGAGCTGGACGGGCTCGGCCTGTGCGAGGCCATCCGGCGTGAGTCCGCCGTGCCGGTGCTGATGCTCACCGCCCGGACCAGCGAGGACGACCTGCTGACCGGCCTGGACTCGGGCGCGGACGACTACCTGACGAAGCCGTACCGGCCACGTGAGCTGCTCGCCCGGATCAGGACGCTGCTGCGCCGCGCGGACCGGGCCGGCCCGCGCGACGTGCTGCGCGCCGGGCCGGTCGCGGTCGACCTGA
Organism: Catenuloplanes atrovinosus; assembly: GCF_031458235.1. Classification (NCBI taxonomy): domain Bacteria; kingdom Bacillati; phylum Actinomycetota; class Actinomycetes; order Micromonosporales; family Micromonosporaceae; genus Catenuloplanes; species Catenuloplanes atrovinosus. The sequence goes on from NZ_JAVDYB010000001.1 coordinate 6,738,314, forward strand.
CCCGCCGCGTGGTCACGGTGGACGATCGCGCGGTCGAGTGCACGCCGGACGAGTTCGCCATCCTGGCCGCGCTGGTGCAGCAGCCGGAGCGCGTCTTCACCCGTGCCCAGCTGCTGGAGCAGACCAACGGGTACGGCCGGGACTCCACCGAGCGCACCATCGACACGCACGTGTCGAATCTGCGTCGCAAGATCGAGCCGAATCCGCGCCGGCCCGCGCTGCTGCTCACCGTGTACGGCGTCGGCTACAAGCTGGCCGGGGCGTGACGCGCCGCGCCGTGCCGCTGCACCGGAGCCTGCTGGTCCGGCTGCTGGCCACGTCCGTGCTGATCGCCGGCTGCGCGGTCGCGGCCACCGCGTGGCTGACCGTGCAGCTCACCAAGCGGGCCGTCACCCAGGAGCAGAGCCGCACGCTCGCCTCGGACACCGACGTCTACGACGCGATCATCGCGTACGCGGCCACGCACGACAGCTGGGCCGGCGCGGCCGAGGTGATCAGCCGGCAGGCCGAGCTGACCGGCACCCGCATCGCGCTCACCACGCCGGACCGCACGCTGATCGCGGCCTCGTCGCCGGACGCGCCGGCCGCGGTCGCCGCCTCCGACGTACCCACCGCCACGGTCGACCCGCTGCGCCTGGACCGCGGCATCGCGCGCGCCGCCGGCACGCTGATCGACGGGCGCGCGGTCGGGCCGTACCGGCTGACCGACGCGGAACGGGACCGGCTGCGCCGGAGCGCGGACATCCAGGTCGTCTGCCTGCGCCGGGCCAACGTCACCGCGGAGGTGGTCGAGCTGCCCAGCGGCCGGCCCGCGGTCCGCGAGGTCGGCGGCGAGCCACCGCCGATCACCCCGTGCGACCCCGCCGGCCTGCTCGAACCGGTCGAGACCGAACGCGAGCCGCTGGCCGAGCTCACCGTCCTGACCGCCACCTGCCTCGACGAGTGGACCGACGCGGATCTGCGCTACACGATCACGCCGGAGTTCATCCCCCGGTACGGCGACGCCCCGCCCGGCCCCGACGACGACCGCCGCGTGCGCGAGTGCATCGAGGACGCCCGGCGCACGCAGCTCCGCCCGCACGTGGCGCCGCCCGCGCTGCTGTTCGTCACCGGCCCGTCCGCGCCACCGCCCGCCGGCGTACCGCTGTCCACCGCGAACACGCTGCGCATCGCCGGCACCGCGCTGGTCATCCTGCTGCTCACGCTGGCCGCGACCGCCCTGGTCGGGCTGCGGCTGGTCCGGCCGCTGCGCGCGCTGACCGACGCGGCGCGGCAGCCCGCGGACCGGCAGCGGCCGGTGCCGATCACCACGCGCGACGAGATCGGCTACCTGGCAGCGGCGTTCAACGACCTGTCCGAGCGGCGGCACGCGCTGGAGGCGCAGCGCAAGGCCATGGTCAACGACATCGCGCACGAGCTGCGCACGCCGCTGACCAACATCCGCACCTGGCTGGAGACCGCCCGGGACGGCGCCGTCGAGGTCGACCAGGAGGTGCTGGACCTGCTGGTCGAGGAGTCCGTCCTGCTGCACCACGTGGTGGACGACCTGCGTGACATCGCCGCGCTCGAGGCCGGCAGCCTGCGGGTGCACCCCGAGCCCACGTACGTCCGCGACCTGCTCGAACAGCTGCTCGACGCGCACCGCGGCACCGGCACGGCCACGCTGACCCTGGACGCCGCCGCCGACCCCGAGGTGTACGTCGACCCGGTCCGGCTGCGGCAGATCGTCGGCAACCTGGTCTCCAACGCGATGCGGCACACCCCGGCCGGCGGCACGGTCACGGTCCGCCTGGAGACGCGCCCGGGCCGCCTCGTCATCGCCGTGGCCGACACCGGCCCCGGCATCTCCCCCACCGACCTACCCCGGGTCTTCGACCGCTTCTGGCGCGCCGACGGCTCCCGCTCCCGCACCACCGGCGGCACCGGCCTCGGCCTGCCCATCGCCCGCCAGCTCGCCCGCGCGCACGGCGGCGACATCACCGCCACCAGCACCCCCGGCCACGGCGCCACGTTCACGGTCATCCTGCCTGACCGCTGACCGGTTCCTCTCTCCTGCTCCCGCGGGCACTGCGCCGATCCGGCACACCCTTCATATTCCCGCTCCCGGCGTGGTCGCGGTCCGCATGCTCCGGCGCGGCGGCTCCGCCGCCGCTCCGACGCCGCAGGGGCCGGTTCCGCGCGTGCCGTCAGTTGTTCGGCGCCACCGAGCTGATGTCGGCCAGCGCGGAGTCCCCGTCACGGGCCACGGCAAGGTCACCCAGCGTGACCATGCCGACGATCTGCTCGCCGTCCATCACCGGCAGCCGCCGCACCGAGTGGGTGCGCATCAGCTCGACCGCGGTCTCCGCGTCGTCGTCGGCGGAGGTGGCGACCACGTCGTGGCCGGCCAGTTCGCCGGTGGGCAGCGTGCGCGGGTCGAGATCCTCCGCGACCGCGCGGACCGCGATGTCCCGGTCGGTCACCACGCCGCGAAGCTCCGAGCCGTCCACCACGATCACCGCGCCGACGTCGCCGTCCCGCATCCGCTTGGCGGCCGTGCTCAGCGGCTCGTCCGCGCGCACGGTGATCGGGTCGGCCGTCATCACGTCACGTACTTTCTGGACCATCCTCACCACCTCCGGCCTGGGTATACCCGGCGATCGCGGCCTCAACCAGACATGAGAAGGCCCTTTCCGGGGTACGGAGACGCCGGTTCGAGGAGGCGCGCATGCGCGGAAGACTGGCGGCGCTGGCCGGCGTACTGCTGATCGTCACCGGCTGCGACTGGCCGCGGGACGCCGACGGCACGCTGGACCGGGTGCGCGGCGGCGTGCTGCGGGCCGGCGTCACGGAGAGCCCGCCGTGGACCGAGATCCCGGACGGCGGCGAGCCCACCGGCGCCGAGGCCGAACTGGTCCGCCGGCTCGCCACCGCGCTCGGCGCGCGCGTCGAGTGGTATCCGGGCACGGAGTCGGCCCTGATGCCGGCGCTGAAGCAACGGTCACTCGACGTGGTCGTCGGCGGCCTGGACGCGACCGCGCCGTGGACCCAGGACGCCTCGCTGACCCGGCCGTACCTCACCGCGCGCACGGTCGTCGCGGCCCGGCCCGGCATCGCCGTACCCGATGATCTCGATGGTGTCCGGGTCGCGGTCCGCGGCGGCACCGGCGACGTCGCGACGCTGGCCGCCACGGACGCGGACGTGGTCGAGGTCGCCGAGATCACCGGCGCCGAGGGCATCCCCGGCGTGGTCGAGGACTGGGAGCTGGCGCCGCTGGGACTGGTCGGGTCCACACACGAGCTGGGCACCACCGATCACGTCTGGGCGGTGCCACCCGGGGAGAACGGATGGCAGGCCGAGGTCGAGACGTTCCTGCTGAACCTGTCGCACGACGAGATCGTCGGCCTGCTGACATGAGGGTCTACGACCGATTCGAGCTGCCGGAGGACATGGCCGCGCTGCACCGCCGCGCGATCCGGCTGGAGTGGTGGACGATCGCGTTCTTCGTGTGCGCGATCGCGCTGCTCGCCGTCACGCTGGGGCAGTCACAGGCGATGAAGGCCGCCTGGATCGAGGACATGCTCGGCCTGGTGCCGCCGGCCGCGTTCCTGATCGCCGCCCGCTACCGCAACCGGCCGCCGAACGAGCGCTTCCCGTACGGCTACCACCGGTCGGTCAGCGTCGCGTTCCTCTCCGGCGCCGTCGCGCTGCTGGTCCTCGGCGGGTACGTGGTCTACGACTCGGCGATCCGGCTGCTCTCCCGGGAACGCCCGCCGATCGGCCTGGTGGAGCTGTTCGGTGCCGAGATCTGGCTCGGCTGGCTGATGATCGCCGCGCTGTTCGCCACCATGGTGCCCGCGATCGTGCTCGGCCACGTCAAGCAGCGGATCGCCCGCCGGCTGCACGACAAGGGCCTCTACGCCGACGCGGAGATGAACCGCGCCGACTGGCTCACGGCCGGCGCCGCCATCCTCGGCGTGCTCGGGATCGGCGCCGGGCTCTGGTGGGCCGACGCGGTCGCCGCCCTGATCATCGGCGGCGACATCGTGCGCGACGGCTTCCGCACCACCCGCAGCGCCGTGGCCGACCTGATGGACGAACGCCCCCGCGTCGTCGGCGGCACCCGCCCCCACCCTCTGCCCGACGCCCTGCTCGCCGCGGTCCGCGACCACGCCTGGATCGCCGACGCCTGGCTCCGCCTCCGCGAAGACGGCCACGTCTTCGTCGGCGAACTCCTGATCGTCCCCGCCCCCAACACCGACGACCTGGTCGAACGCCTGGCAACACTCCAGGAGTTCGTCCGCGGCTTCGACTGGCGCATCCAGGACATCGTCATCTCCCCGGTCCCCCACATCACCACCTAGCCCCGCCCGGACTCCGCCCGGCTGAGTGGTCGATCAGACAGAGGCAGTTCGCCGGTGGATCGCTGTCGCTCGCCTGATCGGCGAAGGACGGTGACGGGAGTGCCGCCCTCACCTTGCGAGCCGACGCCGGGTTTTCGGGAGTGAAGCGGAAGCGGCAGGGAGGAGCGCCAGCGACGACCGGTGCCCGCGGGAGCATGCGGAGCCGGACCACGCCGGACGTGGGAAAGCGGGATTCGAGGCGGAGCCGAGCGGCGTCTATCGGTGGCGGAGGCCGGCGACGCGGCGGCTGAGGAGGGCCGTGCGGGTGTGTGCGGTCTCGGCGCGGGCGAGGGCGCCGCTGTGCGGGTGGCTGTGGTGCCGGGTGGTGCTGCTGAGGCGGACCGTGAAGGTGTCGTCGGTGCGCCACATGTCGAGGTCGTCGCAGGCCTGGCGGGCGAGCCAGAGGCCGGCGCCGGCGCGGCCGGCGTTGGGGCGGGGGCGGTAGCCGAGCGTGGGGTCGGGGCGGCCGGGACCGTGGTCGGTGACCCGGCATTCGACGGTGTCGGGGTCGGCCCACAGGGTGAGGCCGAGCGGTGGGGCGCCGTGCAGGTACGCGTTGGTGAGGATCTCGTTGACGGCGGCGACGAAGTCCGCGCGGACCAGGGGTGCGAGGTCGGCGAGGTGTTCGGTGACGCGGCGGCGTACGGCGTCGAGGTCGCGGATCGTGGTGGATCCGCAGATGCGCAGGCGGGGTGCGGCCGCCGGGGGCGCGGCCGGGTGGGCCGGGCCGAGGTCGTGCAGCAGCGCGGAGGCGTCGGCGTGCCCGGGGTTGCCGGCCGTCCCGACCGGGGTGAGCAGGTGGGGATGGGTACGCAGGAGATCCGGCGTGGCGGCCGGGTAGGCGCACACGACCGTCAGGCCGCTGCCGGGGATGGTCAGGTCCGCGGCGGCCTCGAAGCGGGCGGCCCGGGCGCGCGCGTCGGCGGTGGCGCCCGGGTCCGGCTCGGCGATGACGGTGACGCGCGGCGCGTGCCGGGTGAACCGGTAATAGCCGGCCAGCGCGGCCGCCGGGCGGGTGTGGACGTCGGGACGCGCCGCCTGGATCATCGGCCGGTCGCCGAGCGCGGCGGCGACGGCGGCGTGGTGCTCCGGGCGGAGGGCCAGGACCAGCGGGTCGTCCGTGCCGGCCACGGCGGCGGCGACCCGGGCGGCCAGTTCCTCGCCGTCGTCGTACAGCAGCAGGATGTGCCCGGTCATGCCCGCTGACCTCGCATGATGTCGTCGGGGTCGGCGACCAGGCGCAATGGCGGCCGCGGGTCGAGGCAGTCGAGCACCCGCCGCGCGACGTGGTCCGGTCCGGCGAGCACGTAGCAGCGGCCGCCGCGGGCGGCGCAGGCGTGCGCCGCGGCGATCAGCACGCGCGCGCCGGCGACGGCGAGCAGGTCCGCCTCGCGCACGTCGATGATCAGCGCCCGTTCCGTGGCGAGCGCCCGCTGGAGCGCGGCGGCGAGGTCCGGGGCGGTGACGGCGTCGAGTTCACCGCGCGCCACCACGGTGAACACGCCGTCGGCGGTGCGGCTGGCGGTGATCTCGGCGGCCATCACGACCCCCTCGGTCAGCCCGACGACCCCACCGTACCCACGGGTCGCCGGCATCCGCACGCCGACGGGCGCCGGCTAGTACGGACGGGTGCCGGGGAACGGGCCGTTCGGGTCGATGGTGCGCATGATCCGGCCGCAGATGTCGTGCAGTTGCCGGGGCTGCGCCTTGAGCAGCGGGTCGAAGACCAGGCGGCGGACCTCGGCGACGTGGCCGGGCGCCGCCGCGACGACCGTCGCCATGCCCTCGTCGGTGAGCGTGGCCAGCGTGTAGCGGCCGTCGTCCGGGTCGGGCGAGCGGCGCACCCAGCCGCGCTTCTCCAGCCGGCCGACGGCCTGGGACAGGCGCGGCAGCGAGCCCTCGGCCATGGCCGCGAGCAGGCTCATCCGCAGCCGGCGTTCCGGCGCCTCGGAGAGCGCGGCGAGGATGATGTACTCGAAGTGGTTCATCCCCGCGTCGCGCTGGAGCTGCGCGTCGAGCTCGGCCGGCAGCCGGACCAGCACGGAGACCAGGGCGAGCCAGGTCTTCAGCTCGTCCTGGTCCAGCCAGCGCGGCTCGTCGGTCATGCCGGCGATCATATCAACTTGCACGTTTAACTGATCTCCGGCGCTGTTCCGCCCCGATACGATGGCGTCCACATTCTTCGGAACGGGGAGCCGATGGGGTGGATCATCGCGAGCATGGGCGCGGTCCTGCTCGGCGTCATCACCAATCTGGTGTACGACCTGATCAAGCGGGGCAGCATCACGCTCCCGAGCCGGCTGGAGCGCCGGCTGCTGCCCGCGCCCGCCCGCGACCACGACCCGGCGGCCGAGGGCCTGATCCCGCTGGTCACCTGGTCCCGTGACCGCCGCCTGACGCCGGACGCGCTGGTCACCACGTTCGCCGGGCGGCGCGACCGGCCGCACCTGATGAGCGGCACCGAGTGGGACGCGGCCACGGCGGAGTTCGCCGCCGCGGGCAGGGCCGGCCGGACCGCGTACCTCTCCGCGCTCGAGGTGGACACGCGTGAGCACGAGCGCGCGCAGCGGTTCCGGGTGTCCATAGCGGAGGGCGACTACCCGGAGCCTGGTCGTACCTGGCGCCGATGGTCGCGATGGAGACCTGGCGGGCGCGCGCTCAGCTCTGACCGGCGCGGCCGGCGGCCAGTTCCCCGGTCTCGACCAGCCGCGTGGCGACCTCGTGGAGCTTGATGTTCTCCGCCTGGCTGACCCGTACCAGCATGGAGAACGCCTGGTCTGCGGTGACCTTGCTGCGTTCCATGAGGATGCCCTTGGCCTGGCCGATCAGGTCCCGGCTGCCGAGGGCGCGGATGAGCTGATCGCGGCGGCGCGCGTCCGCGATGGCCAGGGCGGCGTGCGTGGCGAACAGCAGCCCGACCTGCTCCGATTCGCCGGTGAACGCGGCGGGCCGGCGGGCGTAGAGGTTGAGCGCGCCGATGCTGTCGTGGCCGACCTCGAGCTGGAGCGACAGCATGCTGCGGACCCCCAGCCGGGCGGCCCGGTCGCTGAAGGCCGGCCAGCGCCGATCGGCACGGGTGTCGGACAGCCAGACCGCGGCGTGCTCGCTGGTCGCCTCCAGGCAGGGTCCCTGTCCGGTGTCGTACTGCGCCTGGTCGACGCGGAGCACCACGTCGTCGGTGACGGCCCGGGTGTCGATCCGGCCACCGTGGACGACCATCAGCCCGGCGAAGTCGGCGCCGGGGACCGTTCCTATCACGCCGGACGTGATCGCGCGCAGCGTCGCCGGCACGTCGTGCTGCCGGTGCAGCGTGCCGGCCAGCATGCGCAGTTCGTCCGCCGCGGGCCTCCGCGCGTGCTCGCCGTCCGGTTCCGTCGCGGCGTTCACCGGGCCCGTCCCTCGGGCCCGGACCGGCGCGGCATGATCAGCCGGCGGTCTCCAGCAGGTCGAGCGCGGCGGCGATCTCCAGGACATGCCGTACGGACGGCTGTGGGTTGCAGACGACCAGCCGGCGTCCCTGCCCGGTCGCATACTGCTGGCAGTGCCGCAGCGCGCGCACGCCCGCGGCGGCGAGAAAGTCGACATCCGCCAGGTCGATCCGCACCGACGGCTCGCGGTGGGCGTCGACCGTGCGGAGCACCGCCGCCGAGAACTCCTGCGCGGTGTCGGTGTCGAGGTCTCCCGTGAAGGACATCGTCACCCGGTCTCCGTCCGAATCGACGCTGGTCCACGTCAGATTCGGAACGGGGTATCCCGCGGAGCTGAAGCTGAGGGCACGTGAGTCTGGCATGGCAGTCCTGTCGGGTCCGCCGGCCGCCTACCCCTCGCGGTGTGAAGGAGCCAACCGGCGCCTGGAGCCGTGCCGTGCCGAGTCCGCTCGCCCCCTCGAACACCGGATCGTCCACCCCTGCCCGGTCTCCGCAGCCTGCCGACGCGGTCCACGCAACCGCTCCGATGCCAGGATTTCAAGTCCGGCGAAGCCCGGACAACGCCGAAAGCGAAGCGAGTAGGCTCTGAATGGCACCAAGAACGAAGTCGCCCACCCGTTCGGGTCATTCGCCGGCCCGGCGTGGCGGCCTGCTTCGGATCCGCGGGTGTCAGCGTTACCGTCGGGGCATCCAGCGAACCCATCGCCCGTACCAGGCGATGTGAGTGGAGAAGCTGATGAGCTCGTTGCATTTCGACAGCACGGACCTGGGCCAGACCGAGGAGTTCCTCAGCATGGCCTACACCAAGATGAGCCTCGGCGGGCAGGCTGAGCGGACCAGGGCCCAGGTGACCCGGGAGGCCGCCGGATCGCTGTGGGTCGACGAGCTGACCTTCAACTTCGACCTGGCCCACGACGCCGAGGTGCCGATGGGCAAGGTGTGCCTGTGCAGCGTGCGCAGCGGCGGCGTCGTCCGGCGGTACTTCCCGGAGGGGATGGAGGGCCGGTTCGCCGCCGGGGACGTGTTCATGTACTCACCGCACGACCGGCCCTACGCCGGCGTCATCAAGGGCGCCCACTACGACCTGCTCATGTTCGATCCGGAGCTGCTGGACCAGGTGGCCGCCGCCGCGCCCGGCCGCCGGCCGGAGCCGGTCCGGATCACCGGCGATCGGCCCGTCTCCCGGGCGTCCGCGCAGCGGCTGCGCAGCGCCGTCCGGTACCTGCATGATCACGTCCTGACCGATCCGGTCGCCCGGGACTCGCCGCTGACCGTCTCCACCGCGTCACAGCTCGCCGCGTCCGTCGTGCTCAGCGTCTTCCCGAACAACGCGCTGCTCCTGCCGACCGCCGGGGACAACCACGACGCGCACCCGGCCACGCTGCGCCGCGCCACGGCCTACGTCGACGCCCACGCCGCGGAGCCGATCACGGTGGCCGACATCGCGGCCGCGGCCAGCACCACCGGCCGCGCCGTGCAGGCCGCGTTCCGCCGGCACCGCGGCATCACGCCGATGGCGTACCTGCGCCAGGTCCGGCTGGACGGCGCCCACCGCGATCTGCGGGCCGCCGCCCCCGGCTCGGGGACGACCGTCGAGGAGATCGCCGCGCGCTGGGGTTTCCACACCGTGGCGCGGTTCACCAGCCTCTACCGCAGGCAGTACGGCACGGCCCCCCGCCGCACGCTGCACGGATGACCGCCGGAAGGAGGTGCACCATGCAGATGGAGACGTTCGACAGTCAGGACCTGGGCGAGGTGGAGGCGTTCGTCAGCAGGATCTACTCCAGGATGCACATCGGCGCGGTGGGCGAGCGCACCCGCGCGCGCATCGACCGGCGGCCGCTGACCGCCGAGGTCGCGTTCGACGATCTCGACTACAGCTTCGACATCGGGTACGCGGCCGAGCCGCCGGACGTGCTGATCGTCTGTGACGTCGTGTCCAACACCATCCGCAGCGACAACGGGGGGTCCGCCGACACGTTCGGTCCCGGTGACCAGTTCCTGATCAGCCGGCCCGGCCTGCCCTACTCCGGCGTGGCACACGCGAGCGCGCTACGGTTCACCCTGCTCGGTCCCGCCGTCCTGGACCGGGTGGCGGCCACCGGGGACGGCACGGCGGAACCGGTGCGCATCCTCGACCACCGCCCGATCTCCCGGCAGGCCCATCTGCGCCTGCAGCGCGCCATCGCATACGCCCGCGACGAGGTGATGGCCGCGCCACCGAGCCCGGCGACACCGCTGCTGGCCTCGGCCGTGAGCCAGTTCCTCGCGGCCGGCGTGCTCCAGGCGTACCCGAACACGGCCGTCGGCGACGCCACCGCCACCGACAGCTCCGACGGCACGCCGAGCACGCTGCGCCGCGCCGTCGCGTACATCGAGTCCAACGCCGACCTCGACATCACGCTGGCCGACATCGCCCGCGCCGCCTATGTCACGCCGCGCGCGCTGCAACTCGCCTTCCGCCGGCACCTGGACACCACGCCCCTCGGCTACCTGCGCCGGGTCCGGCTCGATCGCGCCCACAGCGAGCTGCGCGCCGCGACCGCGGGCGACGGGGAGACGGTCAGCGCGATCGCCGCCCGCTGGGGTTTCACCCACACCCGCTTCACCCAGCAGTACCGGGCCGTGTACGGCGTACCGCCCAGCCGCACCCTCCGCGGGTGACGGTCTAGGCATGATGTGCCGACGCGCGGAGGCGGGCACCGGCACGAGGCTGGGCCGGTAACCGCCGACCGCGAAGGAGCATCATGCCCAGACCATCCCGCCGTACCGGGGGGCCCTGCTCGACGCGGGCTGCCTGGACATCGCGGCGGACCTGCTCACCACGCTGACCACCGCCGCGCTCGACGGACTCCAGCTCGCCCGCGCCGGCCGGCACCTCCACCGACGTCCTCGACGTGCTGATCCGGCTGGCCGCGGAGGGGCCGCGCGGCGCGGTTCCGCTGTTCGGCACGCTGGCCGGCACCGCGGGCCAGCCGTGGTGGACCCGGCGTCCCGCGCTCGCCACCATGCTGCCGGGCGAGCTCTGGGACTTCCACACGCATGCCGCGATCGCCGCGTGGCTGGAGAAGTCCGGGCGCGACGCGGGCTCGCCGGCCTGCTCCGGCTCGGTCTCGGCCAGAAGGCGTGCGACGCCGCTCTGACCGGTGACCTCGGCCGGGCCGTCGCGGCGATCGCCGAGGAGGAGGCGATCGCCGACGCGGTCGGGGACGCCCCGCTCGTGTACTGCCGGCTGCTCCTGGCCGCGCTGCGCGGGCGCGCCACGGAGGCACTGCCCCTGTTCTGGGCCGTCGCCGCGGCGGAGTCCGCTCAGCCCGGCGGCCGGGTCACCAACCTCAACTGGACGACGGCCCTGTTGCACAACGGGCTCGGCGACTATCCCGCCGCGCTGGCCGCGGCCCGCCGGGTGCTGGACGACGGCGAGCTGTTCCACGTCGGCGGCACGCTGCCCGAGCTGATCGAAGCCCGCCGGCAGCTCAGGGACCGGCCGCTGAGCGCCGGCTGACCTCACTCCGCGAGCGGGGCCCGGACGATGAAGGAGCTGTCGGCACGGAACGTGGCGCTGCCGTCCGACTGGTCGACCCACAGCTCGCCGTCGCGGTGGCGCAGGAACCAGCCGGGATAGTTGGCCGACTCCAGCGTCACGGAACCGTCGGTGGCTCCCGGCCGGACGCAGAACGTGGAGTCGCCGCGGAACAGTTCGGTGCCGTTGTCCAGGCTCAGCTGGACGCGCCAGGTCAGGTGCCGCAGATATCGGCCGTCCGGGATGCGGAACGAGAGGCACGCCGGGTCCGCCCGGCCGGTCGTGGCCTCGAACGTCGCGGATCGCCGCGCGGCGGCGTCACCTCCGGGCCCGGTCGCCGCCAGCACCGCGACGGTCCCGGAGACCGCCGCGTAGCGGCCGGGCACGTTCGCCGCCTCCAGCGACACCGGCCCCGGGCGCAGCGCCGAGGGAGCCCCGGTGGGCGTGCCGGACCCGGACGGGACCGCGGCCGGCGGACCGGCGGTGGTCGCGCCGGTCCCGGTGGCCGCGGGATCGGCGGCGCTGATCGCCGGCGGTGGCGCCTGGGTCAGCTGCGTGGTGGTGACGGTGGCCCCCGCGGCCAGCACCCCGGCCGCGACGGTCGCGGCGATCGGATGCGCCGCTGCCCACTGCGCGAGCGGCACGACGATTCCGGCCTTGACCGCGGCCGTCGTACCCGCGCTCTTGGCCAGCACCGCGGCGCCGAGCGTGGCCGGGACGGGCAGCCAGGCCATTCCCGGCAGCAGCCGGTCGGGCGCGATCAGCTCGGCGGACGCGCCGGCGCACACCGCACAGGTACGCACGTGCCGCGTGAGTCGCTTGCGCCACAGCGGACTCGGCACGCCGTCCCATTCGGACGCCGCCGCCCGCAGCCGCGCGCAGGCCGGCCCGGAGTCGAGCGCGGCCGTCAGCGACCGGCTCACCTCCAGCTGGGCCCGCATGCGCTGCACCCGCACCCCGACGTGAGCCGCGCTCTCGCCCAGCGCCGCCGACAGGTCCGCGCGCGTCAGCTCGCCCGCGACCTCCAGCCACCACAGTGACAGCAGCACCCGGTCGTCGGGGTCGAGCCACCGGCTCGCGCGCTGCACCTGGCGGCGCTGCGCGGACAGCTCCACGCGCAGCAGCGTCTCGTCCTCGAAGCCGGGATCGGGCTCCGCCTCCTCCAGCGGTTCCGCGGCCGGTGTGGTCCGCTGCCCGGACCGCCTCGTGAGCTGGAGGTGGGTGCCGGCCTGGCGGACCGCGATCGCCGCCAGCCAGGACCGGAAGCTCTCCGGCGCGCGCAGTTGCCCGAGCTGCCGCAGCGCGCGGAGCATCACGTCCTGGACCACGTCCTCGACGTCCGGCTCGCCGTTCATCGCCCGGCCCACCAGGGAGTAGACCATCGGCAGCGACGCCGAGACGAGCTCGTCCAGCGCCCGCCGGTCGCCGGCCTGCGCCGCGACGACCAGAGCCGTGTCGTCCGTACGAATCACCCGCTCCCGCTTCACCGTGGTGATTCTGTCGTGCCTTCTCCGATCCCGGGAGCCGGGACGTGCGGGGTCAGGTGTCGTCGCCGCGGAGGCGGTCCAGCTCCGCGCGGTACATCGCCTGCATGCGGTCGTAGTGCCGGACCAGCAGCGTGACCTCCTCGGCACTGTAGCCCTCGACGAGCCGCTCGGTCCCCTCGGCGAACCGCTCGTACGGCCGCTCCAGCTCGGCGGCCCGTTCCGGCCGCAGCGTGACGATCACCCGGCGCCGGTCCGCCGGATCGCGCTCGGCCGTCACGTAGCCCGCCTGCTGGAGCCGGCGGAGCATGCTGGTCACCGCGCCGGTGGTCAGGTTCGTCCGCCGGGCGACCTGCCCGGCCGTGGCGGAGCCGGCGTCCGCCAGGAAGTCCAGGCACTCCAGGTCGCTCACGGTCAGGCCGAGCCGCCCCGCGATCGCGTACCGGAACACCATGGACAGTCGCGACATCTCCCGCCCGGCGCGCATCAGGTCGGCGATCGCGGACGCCCGGGCCGGCTCGTGGGACATGCCCGCAATCATGCCTCCGGTACGGTCACCGGGTGCAGCCGAGGTAGCACGCGGGTGAGCACCCAGTGCGGTGCGGCCGCGCCCCCGGTGAGGCGGCGCATCAGCCGGGCCGCGGTGTCGACCGCGCGGAACGCGTAGGGCACCATCTCGTCCTGGTAGCCGGCGATCGCCTCCTCCACCGGCGTGCCGTTCGCCCGGGCCTCGACCAGCCGGCGGCCGAGCAGCGCGGCGTCGCGGAGAGCGGTGTTGCCGCCGTGCGCGCCGAACGGCGGCATCACGTGCACGGCGTCGCCCATCATCGTCGCCCGGGGCACCGCCCACTGCCGTGGGCGCCGGCCCGTGGCGAACAGGTTGAGCACCGTGGCGTCCAGTTCGGCCGTGTCGACCAGCCGCCGGACCAGCGGATGGAAGTCCGCGCTCCGCCGGGCGGCCAGCTCGCGCATCGCCAGCAGGTCGCCGCGCACGCCCATCGGCACCTCCTCCTGCCGCAGCAGCAGCCCCCACATGACGTAGTCGTCGCCGGTCGGCGCGTAGCTGTCCGGGGCCAGGCGGGGGAAGGCGTCCCGTGGGCTCTCGCCGAACCGCATGGAGGTGAAGAAGAACGCGCGGCCCGGCTCGTCGGCGAGGGCCAGGACCCCGCTGGTACGCAACGCCTCCGGAATGACGCTCGCGCCGTCCTGCCGCAGCGGCGACCGCCCGTAGATCCCCGCCATCGGGCTGTTCTCCGGGTCCGCGCCCGGCATGATCTGCTCACGCAGCGCGGAGCCGACGCCGTCCGCGCCCACCACGACGGTCGCCTCGGCGGACCGGCCGTCGCTGAACCGGAGCCGTAGCCCCGCCGGGCCGCCGTCCTCCAGCGCGACCGCGGCCTTGCCGTAGTGGATGCGCTCCTCCAGCCCGGACATCAGGATCGAGCGCAGCGTCAGCCGATCGACCTGGCGCGTCGCGTACGGCTCATCCTTGAAGTTGATCGTGAACGCGTCCCGCAGTCGGCTGTCGGTGAAGCGCAGGTGCCCGCCGGGCTCGTCGCCGGTGGCCAGCGCCAGCCGGTACAGCGGGCGGGGCAGGCTCGCGCGCAGCGCCTCCAGCCCGTACCGGTCCAGGATGATCCGGTAGCCCTGCCGCCGGACGAACGGGCCCGGGTCCCGCTCATAGACGTGCACGTCGATGCCGGCGCGCACCAGCTGCTGGGCGAGGCAGAGCCCGGAGAGGCCGGCGCCCACGATCGCCACCGAGAAGTCGGTCGATATACTCATGAAATTATCTTAATAATTAAGATGATGTCGACAAGCCCACTGACACCATCGGGTGAGTCCCGGTCACCATCGGCCTCCCGCACGCGGTTCCGGAGACGCCGCGGCGCGACGGAGGCCGCACACCATGCCTGAATCGTTGATCGGCTGTAGGTACATGGACGCCGGGCAACGGTGGCGCTGCGGAGAGTCGAGGTGCGAGCCATGGGTGACGACGCGGACCGGCGAGTCGGGGACGCCAGGACGATCCGGGACAGGTTCGACTCGCTGAGCCTGCTGGTGGCCTCCTACGAGGGCCCGGAGCTACGGGTGATCGCGGCCAACGCCGCGTTCCGCGCGTTCGTCGGCCGGGAGTTCGTGGTGGGCCGCACCTACCACGAGCTGTTCCCGGAGTTCGCGGCGCAGCGGATCAGCCCCATGGTGGAGAAGATCTTCGCGACCGGCGAGGCGCAGACCGGGCGGGAATGGCGGTTCCAGGTGGCTGACCCGGGTGACACGCGCCGCGAGTACTACCTGGACTTCGTCATCGAGCCGTACCGGGACGCGGACGGCGCCGTAGCCGGGATCACGGCCATCGGCATCGACGTCACCGACCAGGTCCGGCGTCGCATGGCCGAGCAGGAGCGCGCGATCGAGGCGGAGCGGCGCTACGCCCGCGCACTCGACGTGATCAGCGCGTTGCAGCAGCAGCTGTTGCCGCCGAGCCTTCCTGTGCTGCCCCGCCTGGAAGTGGCCGGCAGCTACCTGCCGGCGGACGCGGACACCGCCGCGGGCGGAGACTGGTTCGACGCGGTGGTGCTGACCGACGGGCGGGTGGCGCTGGTCGTCGGCGACGTGGTCGGGCACGGGCTGGCCGCGTCCGCGACCATGGGGCAGCTGCGGGTGCTGCTGCGCGAGCGCCTGCTGTCGACCGGGGACCTGCTGGTCGCGGTGAACGCCGTGAACACCGCCGCGGGCTGGATCCCGGGCGCGCGGGCCGCCACCGTGTGCGTGGCCGTGCTCGATCCGGCCGACGGCGCGATGACCTATGTGACCGCGGGTCACCCGGCGCCGCTGCTGTTGCCCGCCGGCGGTGACGGCGCGTTCCTGCCGGCCACCGGCGCCCGCCCACTCGGCGTGGGCGCCTCGTTCGGCGCGGAGACGACCGGCACGGCGACCCTCGATCCCGGTGCCGCCGTGCTGCTGTACACCGACGGCGTCCTGGAACGCCCGGGACGCCCGCTGTCCCAGGCCAGCGTCGAGCTCGCACAGGTGGCCGCGGACGCCGCCGCGAACCGGGTGCTGCGCGACGACGCGCTGCCGACCGCCGAGCGGATCACCATCCAGACCGTGGAGGTGCTGACCCGGATGACCGGCCACACCGACGACATCACGCTGCTCGCCGCCCGCCGCGTCGACCCGCCCGCACCCCTGCGCATGACCCTGGCGCTCCACCAGGACGACCAGCTACGACAGCTGCGGACACGGCTCAGCGATTGGCTGAGCACCTGCGGCGCCGGCGACCAGGACGCCGGCGCGATCCGGCACGCGGTGGCGGAACTCGCCACCAACAGCCTCGACCACGCCTACCTCGACCGGGCCGACGACGACGCGACCTGCGAGATCACCCTGACGGTACGGCCGGACGGCCGCCTCGAGGCACGGGTGCGTGACCACGGCACCTGGCGGGAACCCCGCCCGTCCGCCGACCGCGGGCTCGGCCTGCAACTGGCCACCGCACTGGTCGACCGACTCCACCTGCACCACGACGACCACGGCACCACGGCCGTCCTCACGCACACGCTCACCCGCCCGGCGCACCTGCTGACCACCGAACAGCTGTTCTCCGGACGACCCGTCACCCCGCCCGGCCAGGCCGACCCGCTCATCGTCATCGACCAGCCGTGGGCGCCCTCCCCCCGCATCCGCATCGACGGGCCGATCGACGCCACCACCAGCGCTCACGTGGAGATCGCCGTCCGCACGGCCGGCTCCGCCGGCACCACCGACCTCACCGTCGATCTGACCGGCGTCACCCACCTGGCCAGCGCCGGCGTCGCCGCCTTCCACCGGCTGGCCGCCGAACACCAGGTCAACGGCACCACCCTGTGGTGGTACGCCCCCACCGCCACCCCCGCCGACGTGATCCTCACCCTCGTCGGCCTGCCGCACCTGACAGAGGACCCGCACACCCCGTAGCCGGGTCAGCCGTTGCCGGGAAACGGCGTCGCCGCTCGGCGGATGGTGCCGGTGGCGTCGCCGCCGTGCGGCAGCTGGGTGGGCGCGTGCACATCGGCCATCGAACGGCCGCATGTCCGGACGCGAAGCCCGCGCGCCACCAAAACGGATGAGTAATCCACTTATCTGCTACGCTTCGCTGAAGTGGATTACCTATCCGTTTTGGGGATGAGACTGTGCGACACCATGCGATCGTTACGGCGGGCACCGGCGGCATCGGCTTGGAAACGGCGCTCGGGCTGGCGGCTGCCGGCTTCGCCGTCACGGTTGTCGGCCGCGACGCCGGCCGGGGAGCGCGGGCGGTCGAGCGGATCACGGCGGCGGCACCGGCACACCCGGCTCGCTTCCTGCCCGCCGATCTTTCCTCGCTCGGCGAGGTCCGCGCCCTGGCCGCCCACCTCGCCGCCGAGCACGCCGCACCCGGAAGGCCGCTGAAGGTGCTCGTCAACAACGTCGGTGCGATGTTCGCCGAACGCCGGGACGCCGGCGGGGTCGAGGCATCCTTCGTCGTGAACCACCTCTCCCCGTACCTGCTGACCGAACTGCTCCTGCCCACACTGTCGAGCGGCGCGCCGAGCCGGATCGTGAACGTGACCTCGGGCGCGGTCGGTGTGGCCAAGCGCGTCTTCGACGCGGTCGAGCCACCCGGCGGCTACTACGGCTTTCACTGGTACGGCCGTGCGAAGCTCGCCAACCTGGCATACACCCTCGATCTGGCCGCACGGCTGGACGGCTCCGGGGTGTCGGTCTTCGCCGCCGACCCCGGCGGCGCGGCGACCGGCATGACCAACGGCACGATGGACGAACCGCGCATCGTCTCGCCGGGCCTGCGCCTGCTGTGGCCGCTGGTGCGGCGCAAGTTCGCCCGGTCGACCGTCGGCCCGGCGTCCGTGGCCGCCCGGCCGTCGATCGTCGCCGCCACCGCGGCGACCCTCGAGGGCCGCACCGGCGTGGTGATCGGCGCGGACGGGCGGCCGGTGGCGCCGTTCCGGCCATCGACGCAGCCGGACATCGTTGCGGCCGTGCGCCGGCTGAGCGAGCGTCACGCACCGCTGACAGTGTCCTAACGGCAGGCCGGGGCAGGCGCGGGCGAAACAGCTCCCCCAGCGAGGGCGGCCTTCTCGTGTACCGCGAATTCGCCCTTTCCCTTTGGAAAGTATTCTTCGATAGGATGGGAGGAAGGATTGCGCCGAGTCGAGGAGAACTCATGGGCCATCCGCGCGACAACGACACAACATCGACCGACATCGACTACCTGATGCGCAAAGGTGCCGAAGCCGCACAGCCACGACTCCCCGGCTGGTACCTGCTGCTGACATGCGCGCTGGCCATGGCATTCGGCGCGGCGTACGACATGCCGTTCCGAGCCGAGCAGGGCGGTTGGTTCATTCGTACGGCCGTCGTCGGCACCGCAGCAATCGCCTGGTTCGCTGCCGGCCGCGTCGCCTGGAATCGCGCCCGACCGCGGAGCGCAGCCTACAGCCGAGCACTGAAGGTCGGCTTCTTCGCCGGCCTCGCCCTGCTCTACGTCGCCGCCAGCCTCCTCGGCATCGGCCTTCAGCGTGCTGGATCGCCGATGCCGTTCACCCTTGCGGGGCTGGCGTTCGGTGTGGTTTTCGTTCTGGCCATACGCCTGACGGCCGCGCATATCAGCGCTCGCTATTACGAGCGGGTCCGGACGGGGCAGTGGTGAGTTCCACCCGCCCAGACCTCAACCCAATCATCAATACGAACACTCGGCTGGCGATCATGGCCGTCCTGGCGCCTTCCGCGGAGATGGAGTTCGCCACCGTGCGCGATCTCAGCAATCTGAGCGACTCAGCCCTGTCGAAACAGGCAGCCGCACTGGAAGCCGCCGGATATCTCTCCCAGCGCAAGGGCTACGTCGGTCGCCGCCCCCGAACCTGGCTGTCCCTCACAAAAGGCGGCCGCACCGCCCTCCGCGCACACATCGCCGCGTTACGCGCGCTGATCGACCCGGCCCTCGACGAGCCGGCACCGTAAGCCCTCGCCGCTTCGCCGCATCGGGGCGGTGTGCGTTCCAACCTCCTCCCCGATCGCCGGACCCGCGCAGCCGTCGCCTTTTCACACCGCGCGATTGCATGCGCGCCAATGCCCCCGAGGTCGTCGGGCAGGCTGTGCGGTAAAGAGGCACACCCGCCAATTCCGCCCGGACTACGCCCGGAAGGAAATCCAAAACGCGGCCCCCGGAAACCAGGGACCGCGTCGTGACCAACCGCGGTCAACAGGTCAGCACCGATGCGGCAACAGTGCTGACCTGCCGAAACACCGCCTGATCAGCCCTTGAGCAGCTGCCTCGACATCACGATCCGCTGCACCTGGTTCGTGCCCTCGTAGATCTGGGTGATTTTGGCGTCGCGCATCATGCGTTCGACGGGGTAGTCGTGGGTGTAGCCGTAGCCGCCGAGGAGTTGGACGGCGTCGGTGGTGATGTCCATGGCGGCGTCGGAGGCGAAGCACTTGGCGGCGGCGCCGAAGTAGGTGAGGTCGGCGTCGCCGCGTTCGGACTTGCCGGCGGCGACGTAGGTGAGCTGGCGGGCCGCCTCGAGTTTCATGCCCATGTCGGCGAGCATGAACTGGAGGCCCTGGAAGTCGGCGATCGGGCGGCCGAACTGGCGGCGCTCCTTGACGTACCCGAGCGCGAAGTCCAGTGCCCCCTGGGCGATGCCGACGGCCTGCGCGGCGATGGTGACGCGGGTGTGGTCGAGCGTGCGCATGGCGGTGGCGAAGCCGGTGCCGGGGTCGCCGATCATGCGGTCGGCGGGGATGCGCACGTTGTCGAAGTAGACCTCGCGGGTGGGTGAGCCCTTGATGCCGAGCTTCTTCTCCGGCGCGCCGAACGACACGCCGTTGTCCGCCTTCTCCACGACGAAGGCGGAGATGCCGCGGGAGCGGTCGGCGGGGGACGTCACCGCGAAGACCGTGTAGAAGTCAGAGACGCCCGCGTTCGTGATCCACCGCTTGGCGCCGTTGAGCACATAGTGATCGCCGTCACGTTCGGCGCGGGTGGTCATCGACGCGGCGTCGCTGCCCGCCTCGGGTTCGGAGAGGCAGTAGCTGAACATCGCCTCCCCGGCGGCGACCGGGCGGAGGTACCGCTCCTGCAGCGGCAGCGAGCCTGCCAGCAGCAACGGCATGGTGCCGAGCTTGTTCACGGCCGGGATCAGCGAGGAGGAGGCGCAGGCGCGGGCCACCTCCTCGATCACGATGGCGGTCGCGAGCGCGTCCGCGCCGGCCCCGCCGAAGCGCTCCGGGATGTGAGGTGCGTGAAAATCCGCGGCCCGCAGCGCGTCGTAGGAAGCCACCGGGAACTCGGCCTTTTCGTCCGCTTCGGCGGCATTTGGGGCGACCTTGGCGTCACACACCGCGCGAACCGCTTCACGTACCGCATCATGATCTTCGGAGAGCTGGAACGCATCGAACGATGGGATTGTCGACATTGCGGCCCTTCCCTTTGCTAGCGACCTGCGCGGATGCGAGGATACCGACCGTCATTCAGATCCTTGTTACCGACGCGTAGGAACTCTGACTATTGTCGCCTGCGCCCAAGGCCGAAACATGCTGTGAGCGGAGAAAAGGCGTGACGATCCCCTACCCCACCAGCCAGTCCGTGCAAGCGATCGCCCCGGTGACCCCGCCGTCCGGCGCGCCGCGACCGAGGTTGACCTTCCTCGGCACGGGCTACCTCGGCGCCACCTACGCGATCTGCTTCGCGGAGCTGGGCTACGAGGTGGTGGGCTTCGATGTGGACGAGGCCAAGATCGCAAAGCTGTCCGCCGGTTCGGTGCCGTTCCACGAGCCCGGCCTGGACGAGCTGCTGCGTCGCAACCTCGCCTCCGGCCGACTGCGGTTCACCACCGACTACGCCGAGACGGCCGAGCACGGTGACGTGCACTTCATCTGCGTGGGCACCCCGCAGCGCGCCGACGGAATGGGCGCGGACCTCTCCTATGTCGAGGCCGCCGTGACCGGCCTCGCGCAGCACATGTCCCGCAAGGCGCTGATCGTGGGCAAGTCCACGGTCCCGGTCGGCACCGCCGAGTGGATCGAGCAGCTGGTCGGCAAGCACGCCGACCCGGACCTCGGCATCGAGGTCGCCTGGAGCCCCGAGTTCCTCCAGGAGGGCTTCGCGGTCGAGGACGTGCTCCGCCCGAACCGCATCGTGGTCGGCGTCAAGACCGACTGGGCGAACAGCATGCTCTTCGCCGCGCACAAGGGCGTCTTCGACCTGGCCGCCACGGAGGACCGCGAGGTTCCGATGGTGGTCACCGACTTCGCCACCGCCGAGCTGGTCAAGGTCGCGGCGAACGCGTTCCTGGCCACCAAGATCTCGTTCATCAACGCGATGGCCGAGGTCTGCGAGGT
This sequence comes from Catenuloplanes atrovinosus, assembly GCF_031458235.1. Classification (NCBI taxonomy): domain Bacteria; kingdom Bacillati; phylum Actinomycetota; class Actinomycetes; order Micromonosporales; family Micromonosporaceae; genus Catenuloplanes; species Catenuloplanes atrovinosus. The sequence continues at coordinate 6,759,517 of NZ_JAVDYB010000001.1, forward strand.
CGCCGGCGGCGACGTCACCCAGCTCTCCAAGGCGATCGGGTACGACCCGCGCATCGGCAACCGCTTCCTCCAGGCCGGCGTCGGCTTCGGCGGCGGCTGCCTGCCGAAGGACATCCGCGCGTTCCAGGCGCGGGCGCAGGAGCTGGGCGCCGGCGAGGCGCTGCGCTTCCTGCACGAGGTCGACCTGATCAACCTGCGCCGCCGCACCAAGGTGCTGCAGGTCGCGGCCGACCTGCTCGGCCGCCGCTTCGGCCCGGCCGGCCCGGACCTGTCCGGCACCAAGATCGCGGTGCTCGGCGCCACGTTCAAGCCGAACTCGGACGACGTACGCGACGCTCCGGCGCTCGCGGTCGCGGCGCTGCTGCGCAAGGCTGGCGCGGACGTGCACACGTACGACCCGCAGGGCAACGAGAACGCCGCCCGCGCGCTGCCCACGGTCACCTACGAGGACAGCATGACCGCGGCGGTGCAGGACGCGGACCTGGTCTGCGTGCTGACCGAGTGGGCCGAGTTCCGCAACGCCGACCCGGTCGCGCTCGGCGAGATCGCCCGGGGCAAGAAGGTCATCGACGGCCGGAACTGCCTGGACAGCACGGTGTGGACCGCGGCCGGCTGGGAGTACCGGGGCATGGGCCGCCCGTAACGCGCGTCACGATTCACCACCGGACGGCCGGGGTTCCGCGAGGACCCCGGCCGTTTCCGTGCCCGCCCGCGTGGAAATAGATCGCCGGGGCTACCCAACCGCAGGGTCGTTTCGGCATGCTTCCTATGAGGGCGATCGCGGAAGTGAACGTGGAGGGTGACGCATGGCAACCTATCCCTGCGCTTCCTGCGGCCGGCAGATCAACCCGGCGGTGCGCTGCCCCTACTGCGGGCACATCAACACGTTCCAGGAGGAGATCGCCCGGATAGACGCCGCCATGGCGGAGCTGAAGCAGCGCGACATGAAGCTCGCCAAGGAGCGCGCGCAACTCGCCGCGGATCTGAACACCGCCATGTTCCAGCGGGACACGCTGCGCGCCGCCAACACGGTCCGGGAGAAGGCGCAGGAGAAGGCGCGCGGGCAGAGCCGCCGCACCCGGCGCCGCACGGTCCGGCCCGCCGCGTCGCCCATGGCGGGCGCGCGCACCGCGGTGATGGACGAGCCTCCGCCTCCGCCGCCGCCCGGCAGCCGCCCCCGGGTCGTACCGCTGGACGAGGAGCCGATGCCGGAGCACGCGGAGACCTCGTCCCGCTCCGTGCAGAACCTCATCCTGGGCCTCGCCTGGCTGGTGCTCGGCACGGCGGCCGTGGTGTTCGTCGCGGTCGCGATCGGCAACGTCGACTCCGTCGCGCGGGTGGCGATCCTGCTGCTCGCGGCGCTGGCCATGCTCGCGCTCGCGCCGGTGGTGGAACGGCGCGGCCTCAGCTCCACCGCCGAGACGATCTCCGCGATCGGCATCGTGCTGGTTCCGCTGGGCGGCTACGCCATCCACGAGGTGCAGGCGCTCGGCGGCAGCACGGTGGCCGACGAGTTCTTCCTGGGCGTGACGTTCGCGGTCACCGCCGGCGTCGCCGCGGCGTACGCGGGCATGACCGCGCTGGCCACCCCGCGGTACGCGATGGTGCTCGCGCTCCAGCCGGTGCTGCCGCTGCTGCTGTCCCAGACCGCCGGCAACAGCGCCACCGCCTGGGCGCTGGTCTTCACGCTGGTCGCGCTGCTCGACCTCGCGCTCACCCGGGTGCTGCTCCGGTTCGGCACGCTGGCCCCGAGCTGGCCGCGCGGCCGCACGGTCACGGTGCCGCCGCCGCGCCGGCCGGGCGCGCGGCCCGAGGGCGACGAGGAGGAGCCGGACGCGGTCCTGACCGCGGAGACGGAGCGGATGCCGCGCACCGCGCCGCCGTCCGCCCGCTACCTGACGGAGCTGATCTGGGCGCTGTTCGGCGTGGCGGTGGTGGTCGCGGTCCTGTTCGCCACCGTCGCGGTGCTCCGGGCGGACACCGCGCCCGCGGCGTACCGCTCGGCCCTGGTGCTGTTGCTCTCCGCCGGTGCCGGGCTGGCCGGCGCGATGCTGCTGCGCCGCCCCGGTCTGCGCGATCTGGCCGCCGGCGCGATGACGCTCGCGGTGATCGGCGCGATCGCGCGGATCGCGGCGGTCGCGGTGCCCGGGCGCGCGCTCGTCGCCATCGCGGCCGCGGTCGCGCTGACCGGCGTCGGCGTCCGGATGCTCCCGGCCCACCTGCGCCGCGGCCCGCAGTTGGCGTCCGCGGTGGCGCTGACCGTGCTCACACTGGTGGTGGCGATCGCCGCGATCCCGGCCGCGGTCGCGCCGGTCCGCGCCGCGCTGCCGCCGTGGGCCACGGACCTGACGACGTACGCGGCGCGGCTGACCGACCTGGCCGGCAATCCGGACTGGCAGCTCGCGCTGAGCGCGCTGTTCATCACGATCGCGGCCGCGCTGGCGCTGCCCGCGGAGGTCCGCTACGAGAGCGCGGTCGCCGGTGTGGCCGTGACCGCGCTGACCGTGCCCGCGTCGCTGGAACTGCCCTGGTCGGAGGCACCCTGGCCGCTGGTGGTCGGCGCCATCGGCATCGGCCTGGCCGGGCTCGCCGCGCGCACCCGCAACGGCGCGTACGCGCACGTCATCGCGGCGGCCGTGGTCGGCATCGCCGGTGCGGGCGCCGCCGTGTCCCGCCCGTGGCTGACCGCGGCCGTGCTCACCGCGCTGGCCGGCGCGGGCGTCATGATCGCGGTCGGCTCGCAGCTCATCCCGCGCGAGCGCCTCTTCGCCTGGGTGATCGGCGACTGGGCCAAGGGCGGCGCCGCGTTCGCGTTCCCCGGCGCGGTCGCCGCCGCGGTGGCCGCGGTCTCCGTGCCCGAGGACCCGGACGCCGCGCTGCCGATCCTGGCCGCCAGCTTTCTCGCCGTGTCGATGACGCTCGGCTACGCCGCGGTCAACCAGGTGGCGCAGCGCGCGATCAGCCTGCCGGTCACGGTCGGCGCCGGGCTCGGCGCGCTCGCGGTCGCTGCCGCGTCGTTCGGCGCCAACGGCGCCTCGGCCGCGGACATGCTGGTCGGCGCGCTGCTGCTGGTCGCGGCCGTGCTGCTGTTCCTCACCCCGCAGATAGACTCCAACCGCCGGTCGGACATGGTCCTGGACGGCGCGGACGTCGCCGCGGCCGCCGCGACCGTCGCGGTCATCGGCGCGCTCGCCCGGGTCGGCGCGATCGCGTTCCCGGACTCGCAGCTCGCGGTCGCCGCGCTGATGGTGCTGATCGTCGCGGCCGGCGCCTGGCTGCTGCCGGCCGACTGGCGGCGCGGCCCCACCGCCGGCGTCACGGTGGCCGGCGCGGTCGTGGCCGCGATCGCCGGATACCTGGCGATCGGCGCCGGCCTGCGCGCGTTGGCGATCTCCGGCTCGCTCTGGGACGCGGACCTGACCACGTGGACCACCTCGCCCTCCACCGGCGGCGCCGAGGTGCCGATCGCGCTGCTCATGCTGGCGGGCGCGGCGGCGCTCGCGCTCAACCGGCCGCTGGCCTACAACGCGGCCGCCGGGTGCGTCGCGCTGGCCACCGTCTCCGCGCCGGCCGCGCTCGGCTGGCCCTGGTGGTCGCCGATCGTGGTCGGCGGGCTGGTCGCGCTGATCTACGGCGTGGCGGCCGTGCTGACCACGGTGCCGTCCGCCGGGTACGCCCGGTTCACCGCCGCGATCGTGGTCGCGCTGCACGCGGCCGCCGCCAGCGTGGTGCGCCCGTGGACCACCGCCGCCGCGCTTGCCATGATCGCCGCGATCGGCGTGCTGGTCGCCACGCTCGCCGGTGACCAGGGCCCGCTCGCCCGGCGGGTACGGGCCGCGCGCGCCACGGTCGGCGACCTGGAGGCCGGGCGGATCGACCTGCCACGGCACCTGCCACTGATCGGCGGCGCCGGGGCCGGGGCCGCGCTGCTGGCCGCGCCGGGTGTGTTCGCCTCGTTCGCCGCGCACCTCGGCCGTGACGTGGACGTGGTGCTGCTCTCCGCGCTGGCCGGGTCCGCGCTCGGGCTCGCGGTGCTGGCCACGATCGGGCGCGACATCCCGCAGTACCTGCCGTACACCACGATCGGCCTCACCGGCGGCGCCACGATCACGGCGCTGGCCTCGCTGCCGACCGACCACCCGGCCGCGCTCTACGCCGCCGCGGCGGCACTGCTCGGCGTGCTGGCGGAGCTGCTGCGCGGCGGCACCAACCCGCCCGCGCGGGTGGTCACCACGGCACAGCGGTGGTCGCCCAGCGCCAGCGGCCGGTTCCAGGACATCTTCGCCCGGGCGATGACCGTGAGCCGCCGGTGGACGGTCAGCCCGGCGATGGGCGCGCTCTACGCGGGCGCGCTGCCGGCGATCATCGCGGTGGTGCTGATCCTGCCGTACCTGATGGCCGCGCTGGTCACGCCGTACCAGCAGCTCCAGTCGATCTGGGGCGGCCCGGTCGCCGCACTGCTCGACCCGCTGCCGGACCGGCCGCTGGACGCCACCAGCGTGCTGGCCGCGCTGCTGCTCACCGGCGTCGCCACGCTCGCCGCGCTGGGCTTCAGCGGCGACCGGCCGCTGCTGTCCGTACCCGTGATCCTGCCCGGCCTGGCCGCGACGATCCTCATCGCGCCGGTCGCGCTGGACTACAACTGGCCGACCGCGACCACGGCCGCGCTGGCGGTCTTCACCATCTCCATGCTCGGCCTGGCGCTCACGCCCACGCTCTACACGGCCGCGGCGCGTCCGCTGCGCGCGTCCCGCATCCTGGTGTTCGTCATCGGCATGCTGGCCGGCGGCGCCGGGCTGGCCGGCGCGCTCGCCACCCGGCCGCTCACGCTGTTCACGCTGGGCGCCGCGGTCGGCGTCGGCCTGGTCGCCGCGCTCGGCGGCCGGGTGGAGATCTCCCGCATCCTCGGCTGGCTGTTCGGCGCGATCATGGCGCAGCTGTTCGTGGTGACGCTGGTGCTGACCGCGGGCCGGGACCGCTACTGGGCCGCGTTCGGCGTGCTGGCGGTCGGCGCCGCGCTGCTGATCGCCAGCGCGATGCTGCCGCGCCTGCGCGACCCGCGCGCGGTGCGGGAGGCGTACGCGGTCGAGTGGACCGGATACGCGGCCGCGGTGCTGGCGCTGGCGCTCGCCTTCGACTCCGCACCGCACGTCGCGGCGCTGCTGGCCGCCTGGGGCGCGGTGCTCGGCCTCGCGTCCAGCCGGCCGCGCGCCGAGTCCGAGCGGCGGATGCTGTTCTGGATCTCGGTCGGCCTGGAGGTCGGCGCGTGGCTGCTGCTCATGGTGGTCGCGGACGTGGCGCTCCCGGAGGCGTACACGTTGCCCTTCGCCGCGCTCGCGCTGCTCATCGGCTGGCTGGAGTCCCGCCGCCGGGAGGAGCTGAGCAGCTGGTACGCGTACGGTCCCGCGCTGATCGCCGCGTTCCTGCCCACGCTGGTGCTGGTCATCTCCCGGGAGACGACCGGCGTCCGGCAGATCGCGCTGCTCATCGGCGCGCTGGTCTGCCTGGTCGTCGGCTCCCGCTACCAGCAGCAGGCGCCGCTGATCATCGGCGCGGTGGTCACCACCATCGCCACGCTGCACTTCGTCATCACGCTGGTGAGCGCCTGGCTGGTACTGGTGCCGGTCGGGCTTCTGCTGCTCATCCTCGGCGCCACGAACGAGAACCGGCGCCGGGCCATGGCCTTCCGCGGCAACCTCGGCCGCATGCGGTAGGCGTTCCCGCATCCGCTTCCGGTTCCGCGGTGGGACGGTCCGGACTGGTCGCTTTCGGCGCGGGCTGGTCTCGATAGGGGAAACGGCACCGGATCGGCGGCGCGAGGACTAGGTTCTCGGATAACTCACCGGCTCTCCGGCGCGAGGGGACGAGGCGCGATGCTCGAGCAGACCAGCGTGGATCACGATCTCGACGTGCGCGCGGAGCGCTACGTCCAGCAGCGGGGCGCCGCCGCGTCCGACGCCGAGCGGCGCCGGCTCCGCGAGGAGTTCATCCGCGACGCGCTCCCGTTCGCCGGTCGCCTGGCCGGCCGCTACTACGGCCGCGGCGAGCCCGCCGAGGACCTCGACCAGGTCGCCCGGATCGGCCTGGTCAAGACCGTCGACCGGTACGACGCCGACCGCGGCTCGTTCACCGCGTTCGCCGTGGTGACGATACGGGGTGAGCTGCGCCGGCACTTCCGGGACCACACCTGGGGCGTGCACGTGCCCCGCCGCCTGCAGGATCTCGGCGTCGGCCTGAATCGCGCGACCGGCACGCTGTCCACCCGGTACGCGCGCGTTCCCACGGACGAGGAACTGGCCGGTTTCCTCGGGGTCGGCGAGGCGGACGTGCGCGCCGCCCGCATGTCGCTCGCCGCGTACCTGCCGATCTCGCTCAACCGGCAGCTGACCGCGGAGGAGGAGATCGAGTTCGGCGACCTGTTCGGCGCGCCGGACCCGTCGCTGGCCGCGGTCGACGACCGGGCCGCGATGAAGCGGCTGCTGCAACGCCTGCCGCAGCGGGATCGCCGGCTGCTGGCGCTGCGCTACTGGGGCAACCTGACCCAGGCCGAGATCGCCGAGCAGTTCGGCATCTCGCAGATGCAGGTCTCCCGGCTGCTCGCCCGCGCGCTCGCCTGGCTGCGGACCGCGTTGCTCAGCGACGTCGTGCCGCCGTGGCCGGGCGCCACCGACGAGCCCGAGGCGCGGGTAGTGCTGCACAACGAGCCGGGCGGGACGCGGCACGCCTACGTGCACGGCGAGGTCGACCGGGACGGCGCGGCCGATCTCCAGGCCCGGCTGCTGTCCGCGCTCTGCGCCGGGCACCCGCGCCGGCTGGTGGTGGACCTGTGCGGCGTGCCGTCGATGGACGCGGCCGGCCTGCGCGCGCTGGCCGCGGTGCACACGGCCGCGCTCGGCCGGCGGGTGGAGCTGCGGGTCACCGGCGTGACGCCGCACCTGGCCCACCTGATGACCGCGACCGGCCTCGGCTTCCTGCTCCGCCCCTGAGCCCGGTCAGACGTCGGACCCGGCGTCGCCCCGGAGGGACAGCGCCGCCCAGACCACCTTGCCGTCAGCGGCCGGCATCCAGCCCCAGTGGGTCGCGGACGCGTGGATCAGCGCCAGCCCGGCACCGGGACGGAACGGCGGCCGCAGCGGCGTCGGCGGCTCCGACGAGCCGTCCCGGACCGCCACGTAGAGGAACCGCGACCGCAGCGAGACGCGCAGCGTCATCATCGTCCCGACGTGGTCGATCACGTTCGCCACCATCTCGCCCGCGATCACGGTCGCGGGCGCGACCAGGTGCGGCAGCGACCACCGGGCGCATGCGTCGGTGACCACGTCGCGCGCGTGCCGGGCCGCGCCGCGGATGGGCAGCAGGTCGTCCGCCATCATCTGCATCCCGGAGCCGCCGGCGTCGAGGAGCGCGTGCGCCTCCGCCAGATCCGCCGTGACGGACAGCTTGCCGAACCCGCCACCGGCCAGCAGTTCGGCCGTGGCCGGCGCCGAGCCGCAGAGCAGCACCGGCATGCCGGGCCAGGTCGCCGCCTGCCGGGTCACGGCGGTGAACACGCTCAGCGCGTGTGGCTCCAGCACCCGCAGGCCGGACAGGTCCACGAGCAGCGCCTCGGGCTGTTCCGCCAGGCATTTGAGCAGCGCGGTACGTAACCGGCCGGTCTCGCCCACCGACAGGTCACCGCGCAGGGTGACCACGGCACGGCTCTCGTTCGGATCGACGGTCCAGGTCAGCACAGCCGCATCCTCCGTGTGGGATCATGGCCGAGTACCCCGTCCGGTGGCGTTCAAAAGGCCCTACTCCTCCATGACGAGGATGGCACCTATCGCCGCGCCCTCGTCGAGCATGGGACTGCACGCTACCCGTACGGTGATCTGCCGTCCACGGCGATTGACGGCGTCGAGCCGTATCTCTCCCGGCTCCGCCTCCCCGCTCAGCGCCAGCCGGATCAGCGGCCGCAGCCGGTCGACCGGCAACCCGATGTCGAGGTTGAGCAGGTGCTCGCCGATCGCCTCGTCCGAGCGCAGGCCCCACAGGTTCTCCGCCTGCCGGCTCCAGGCGCGGATCTGGAGGCTCTGGTCGACCACCACGATGCCGGCGCGCAGGTGGGACAGGATCGCGTCCAGGAACGCGTTCGCCCCGTCCAGTTCCGCGCTGCTGCGCCGCAGCCGCTCGTTCGCGTTCTGCAGCTCGTCGTTGGTGGACTGGAGTTCCTCGTTCGTGGTCTCCAGCTCCTCGTTGGTGGACTGGAGCTCCTCGTTCGTGGTCTCCAACTCCTCGACCGTCGACTGGAGCTCCTCGTTCGTGGTCTCCATCTCCTCGTTGGTCGACTGGAGCTCCTCGTACGCCGTCTCCAGCTCCCGGTTGGCGGTCTCCAGATCGTCGCGGAGCTTCCGGGCCGCGGTCACGTCCTGGAACACCAGCGCCACGCCGAGCGGGTCCGCGTCCCCCTCCTGCAGCGGCGTGACCTGCACTTCCAGGTACGTCGAGTGGTGCCGCACGTCCTTGAGGTGCACGGTCCGGCGCTCCGCCAGCGCCTGCTCGATGTAGGTGCGCAACTCCACCGGGCGGTACGACACGTCCAGGTCCTGGAACGGCCGGCCCACGTCCCGGGACGACACGCCGAACAGCCGCTCGGCCTGCTGGTTGCTGAGCGCGACCAGCCCGTCCGCGGTGACCACGATCTGCGCGACCGGGCTGGCCAGCAGCGCGGCGTTGCGCATCTGCTCGACGCCGACCGGCTCGTCTCCGCGTACCGCGTTCTGCCAGGTCATGGACGTCGCCGGGTACCCGGCTCCGACCCGCGGCAGCCGACGGAAGATCCGGTGCTTGACGTCGGTCGGCAGGAACAGCGGGCTGTGGTGCCGCAGCGTCTCGGCCCGGCCGAGAAACAGCGTGCCGGTGTCCGCCAGCGCGAAGTGAAACCGGCCCAGGACCCGCGCCTGCGTCTCCGGGGTGAAGTACATCAGCGTGTTGCGGCAGGTCAGCACGTCGATCCGGGAGATCGGCGCGTCCTGCACCAGGTCGTTGCGCCCGAAGATCACCGTGCGGCGCAGGTCCGGCCGGAACTGGTAGCGCTGCCCGGCCGGCTCGAAGTACTTCGCGGCCAGATCCGGTGGCACCGCCTTGAGCGCCGCCGCGTCGTACGTCGCGTGCCGGGCCTCGTCGAGCTGCTCCTCGTCCACGTCGGTGGCGTAGATCTTCACCCGCTGACGCAGTTCGTCCGGGCCGAGCACCTCGCCGAGCAGCATCGCCAGCGTGTACGCCTCCTCACCGGAGGCGCATCCGGCGCTCCACAGGCGGATCGGCGCGCCTGACGCCTTCGACGCCACCATCGGCTCCAGCACCGTGCGGCGCAGGCTGTCCCACGCCTCCGGATCGCGGAAGAACGAGGTCACGTTGATCAGGATGGTGTTGAACAGCGCGGTGAACTCGTCCGGATGCACCTGGAGGTGATCCGCGTAATCCGCGTAGTCCGCGATCTGGAGCGTGGCCATCCGCCGGCCGACCCGGCGCACCAGGCTGGACCGCTTGTACCCGGTGAAGTCGAAGCCGCGCGCCTCCTTCAGATAGAGGAGCAGCTCCTCGAACTGTCGCTCGGCCCGGTCCATCACACGCCTCTCCACTACCCGATGCGGAGAAAGCTACCGCACGCCGGGTGATCAGCCCGCACGACGGAGTGTCTGCGAGGGGATCACGCCGTACTCCGCGCGGTAGTGGGCGGTGAACCGGCTGTGGTCCGCGAAGCCCCAGCGGCCCGCGACCGTCATGACCGTCGTGTCGCGCGGGTCCGCGGTCAGCAGTTCGCGGTGGGCGTGCGCGAGCCGGACGCGCCGGAGGTACTCGCGGGGCGTGGTGCCGAGGTGACGGCGGAAGGCCAGCTGCACGGCCCGGACCGAGACGTGCGCGGCGGCGGCGATCTCGGCCGGCGTGATGTCCCGGTGCGCGTTGTCGTCTATGAACGCGATCGCCCGGTGCAGCGACGCCGGGTGCGCGTCCCGCCGGTCCTCGATCGTGGGCTCGGCCGTCCCGTCGTTCGGGAAGACGGAGAGCGCGGTCGCCGCGAGCAGCCGGGCCATGCTGCCCGCGACCAGCGGCTCGGCGAGCGCCTCCGGCGTGCCGGTCACACAGCCGGACACGTAGTCGTAGGTAGCGCCCCACAGCGCCGCGCCCTGCGCGGGCACCCGCTCGTGGTGGAGGAACCGGACCGGCCGGTCCCCGGCGTCCGACACCTCGGCGATCAGGTCCTGGTCGAGCAGCGCCAGTTCGATGTCCACGCGCTCCAGGCGGGCCTGATGCGGCTCGCCCGGCTGGAGCACCACGAACGCCTCCCCCGGCATGCCGAAGCGCCGCGCCGAGCCCGGGGTGTCCAGCGCGATGCGCCCCTCGCCGATCCGGCCGAGGACGACCGCGCCCTGTGGCGTGCCCTCCATGTCGACGGTCATCCCGAACGTGTTGCGGTGCAGCCGCGCCGGGCCCAGCGAGTGGTGCCCGAGCCGGACGTAATGGTCGCCGTCCCCGGCCCGCATGCCCAGCTTCCCGTACGCTCGCCGCAGCGCCTCGTACGCCTCATCGGCGTCGGTGGTCTCGAACACGGTCACCATGCCAGTCTCCGGTCTCCGACACACGCCTCCCTTTATCGGTTCAACGACGCGGGCGCCCGGAGAACGCGGCCGGACCGGCCGGTATCCGATCGAGTGAGGAGGTCGGCGCTTCGTTTGCAGCACAGTGAGCGCGCGTGACGTCGCTCAGCGGGGTAGCCACGCCCGCGTGTCTTCGCCAGCATCAGAGCGTGCCCACGACACGCATCCTCACCCGTGACGGACCCGCCTGTCTGGAGGCGGTCGGCGAGTTCGACCGGGACAACCACCACGAGATCGCGGCCGCGGTGCGCCACGCGATCTCGCGCGGCCACCCGCACATCACGCTCGACCTGCGCGGCGTCACGTACCTCGACGCCAGCGCGGTCCGCACGCTGATGGCCTGCCGCTACCTGGCACTGGCGCACGGTGGCGGCCTGCGCGTGCTGCACGCGAACGGCGTGGTCGCGTTCGTCCTGGACGCCACCGGCGCGGGGGCGGCGCTGTCCTGGAACGGCTAGCCGAGCGAGGCGCGCAGCTTCGCGTCCTTCTCCGCGACCATGGCCTCCAGGCCGGCCTGGAACTCGGTCACCTTCGCCCGCAGCGCCGCGTCGGAGGCGGCCAGGATGCGCACCGCGAGCAGGCCCGCGTTGCGCGCACCGGCGATGGAGACGGTGGCGACCGGGATGCCGGCCGGCATCTGCACGATCGACATCAGCGAGTCCATGCCGTCCAGGTACTTCAGCGGCACCGGCACGCCGATCACCGGCAGCGGTGTGGCGGAGGCGACCATGCCGGGCAGGTGGGCGGCGCCGCCCGCGCCCGCGATGATCACCTTGAGGCCGCGGGCGTCCGCGCCGGTCGCGTAGTCGAGCATGCCCTGCGGCGTGCGGTGCGCGGAGATCACCCGGACCTCGTGCGCGACGCCGAACTCGTCCAGCGCCTCGGCCGCCGCCCGCATGGTCGGCCAGTCCGAGTCCGAACCCATGATCACGCCAACGGAAACCGTCACCACTGTCCCTCTCGAAGCCACCGCGCGGCGCGCACCGCGCGCGCCCGTACCGTTGCCAGGTCGTCGCCGAGCGCGGTGACGTGCCCGATCTTGCGACCGGGGCGGACCTGCTTGCCGTACAGGTGGACCTTGATCCCCGGGTCCTCCGCGAACAGGTGGTGGAGCCGCTCGTCGATGCTCATGCCGCCGGGCTCGCCACCGAGCAGGTTCGCCATCACCACGACCGGCGCGGCCAGGCTCGTCTCGCCCAGCGGGTAGTCCAGCACCGCGCGCAGGTGCTGCTCGAACTGCGACGTGCGCGCGCCCTCGATGGTCCAGTGCCCGGAGTTGTGCGGGCGCATGGCCAGCTCGTTGACCAGCAGCCCGTCCTCGGTCTGGAACAGCTCGACCGCGAGCAGGCCGACCACGCCGAGCTGCTTCGCCACACCGATCGCCAGCTCCTGCGCGGTGACGGCCAGTTCCTCCGGGAGGTCCGGCGCGGGCGCCAGCACCTCCACGCAGATGCCGTCCCGCTGCACGGTCTCGACCACCGGGTACGCCGCGACCTGCCCGAACGGTGAGCGCGCGACCTGCACCGCCAGCTCCCGGACCAGCCGCACCCGCTCCTCGACGATCAGCGGCGTGCCGGTCGCCACCAGCGCGGCCGCCTCGTCCGCGTCCGCCAGCGGGAACACGCCCCGGCCGTCGTACCCGCCGCGGGTCGCCTTCGCGATGACCGGCCAGCCCACCTCGTCGCCGAACGCCACGAGATCATCAAGGCCCTCGACGGTACGCCAGCGCGGTGCCGGGAAGCCCAGCTCGGTCAGGCGCGTGCGCATCAGCAGCTTGTCCTGCGCGAACTGCAGCGCGTCCGCGCCCGGGTGCACCGTGAAGCCCTCGGCGGCCAGCGCCTGGATGTGCGCGGACGGCACGTGCTCGTGGTCGAACGTGACCACGTCGCACGACTTCGCGAACTCGCGCAGCGCGTCCAGGTCGGTGTGCTCACCGATCTGGACGTCCGCGGCGACCAGCGCGGCGCCGTCGTCGGGGGACTGGGCCAGCACGCGCAGTGACTGACCGAGGGCGATCGCGGCCTGGTGGGTCATCCGGGCCAGCTGGCCCCCGCCCACCATGCCGACAACGGGCAGACCGGTTCGGGTATCCATCTCGCCGATCAGCCTAGCGTGGCGGCCAGCTCCTGCTCCGAGGTGACCGGGCGGTCGCAGACGAAGCCGCGGCACACGTACGCGGTGGATCTTCCGTCGATCATCGGCCGGTCCGCGAGCAGCGGCACGCCCGGCGCGTCCGGCGCTCCCGCGATCACGACGGCGCCGGGCGGGGCGAGCCGGATCGCGGCCGCCACCAGCGGGTCGGTCTCCGGCGCGGCGGTGACGATCGCGATCTCGTACGGCCCGGAGATCAGCGCCTCCGCCGCGGCCAGCGAGTAACCGGTGAACCGCGGGTGCCGGTCCGCGATCGGCGCGATGGTGCGCAGCGCCGCCTCGGCCGCGTCCCGGTAGCGCGTCTCGCCGGTCAGCGCGGCGTACGCGATCAGCGCGTTCGCCATCGAGGAGAGGCCGGACGGGGTGGCGTTGTCGGTCGGGTCCGCCGGGCGGGTGACCAGCTTCTCCGCGTCGTCAGCGGTGTCGAAGAACCCGCCGGCGCCGTTGCCGAAACGCTCCAGCCCGGTGTCCAGCAGCCGCCCGGCCAGCTCCAGCCACCGGCCCTCGCCGGTCAGCTCGTGCATCGCGCAGAACGCCTCGGCCACGCAGCCGTAGTCCTCCAGCACGCCGGCCGGAGAGCCCACGGCACCGTCCCGGGAGACCCGCCGCAGCCGCCCGTCGACCAGGTGCCGGTCGGCGAGCAACTGCGCGCACCGCATCGCCGCGTCCACGCTCTCGGCCGCGGTCCCCGAGCCGGTCAGCGCCATCGCGTAGTGCGCGAGCGCGGTCACCGCGAGCCCGTTCCAGGCCGCAACCACCTTGTCGTCCCGGGCCGGCTGCGGCCGTTCCGACCGCGCCGCGAGCAGGCGCTCGCGCACATCCCGCCAGCGCGCGGTGATCGCCGGGTCCGCGTCGTCGATGTCCCGCGCCAGCACCAGCGTGCTGGTGCCGTGCTCGAACGTGCCGCCCGGCGTCACCTGGAACAGGTCCGCGGCCCACGGGCCGTCCTCGTCGCCGAGCACCTCGCGGAGCTGGTCCGGCGTCCAGGCGTAGGTCAGCCCCTCCACGCCGTCGGTGTCCGCGTCCAGCGCGGACGCCAGCCCGCCCTCCTCGGTCCGCAGATAGTGGACCAGGAACGACACGATCTCGTCCGCGACGCGCTTGGCCAGCGGGTCGCCGGTCAGCCGCCACAGCTCCGCGTAGACCCGCAGCAGCAGCGCGTTGTCGTAGAGCATCTTCTCGAAGTGCGGCACGGTCCAGTGCGCGTCCACCGAGTACCGCGCGAACCCGCCCGCGAGCTGGTCGTAGATGCCGCCCCGGGCCATCGCCTCCGCGGTGTGCCGGACGATCTCCAGCGTCCGGGCGTCGCCGGTGCGCTGCCAGTGACGCAGCAGGAACAGCAGGTTCATGTGCGGCGGGAACTTCGGCGCGCCACCGAACCCGCCGGACCGCTCGTCGTGCTCCTCCGCCAGCCGGGCCGCGGCCGCGTCCAGCAGCTCCGCGGAGATCGGCGCGGTCGGCCCGCCGGCCAGTTGCGCACCGCCGATCGCGGTCACCACGGCCGCGCCCTGCTTGACCACGTCCTCGCGCTGGGTGCGCCACGCCCGGTCCACGGACTGCAGCAGCCCGGCGAACGTGGCGCGCGGGTAGTACGTGCCGCAGAAGAACGGCTCGCCGGACGGGGTCGCGAAGACCGTCATCGGCCAGCCGCCCTGCCCGCTCATCGCCTGCGTCGCCGTCATGTAGACCGCGTCGACGTCCGGCCGCTCCTCCCGGTCGACCTTGATCGCCACGAACCCCTGGTTGACCAGATGCGCGATCGCCTCGTCCTCGAACGACTCGTGCGCCATCACGTGACACCAGTGGCAGGCCGCGTACCCGACGGAGATCAGCACCGGCACGTCGCGCCGCCGCGCCTCCGCGAACGCCTCCTCGCCCCACGGCCACCAGTCGACCGGGTTGTCCTTGTGCTGGAGCAGGTAGGGAGAGGTGGCGTCCGCGAGCCGATTCATACCCTCACCCTTCCACACCGCCGGGTCATCAAACCCCGGACCATCCGCGGGTACGCCGTGTGACGCGCTTCACCGGGCCGCGGATTTCTCCGACCGGCCCACCCGCTGCCGATTACTCGGGACATGCACCACTCCCCACTGCTCACGCTCGACGCGCCGGTCCCGGACGCCGTCACGGACGCGTTGCAGCAGGTGTTGCAGGTGGTCCGCCGGCGCCTCGGCATGGACGTCGCGTTCATCGCCGAGTTCGTCGGCGACCGGCGCGTCTTCCGCTGGGTCGACGCCGCCGACCCGGTCCCGGGCCTGAGCCCCGGCCTGGGCGATCCCCTGGACGAGACGTACTGCCAGCGGATCGCGGACGGCCGGCTGGAGCGGGTGGTGCCGGACACGGCGTCGGACCCGGTCGCACGGGCGCTGCCGATCACGGACCAGCTCGGGATCGGCAACTATCTCGGCACGCCGCTGCGGCTGAGCACCGGCGAACTCTACGGCACGCTCTGCTGCTTCTCCTCGACGCCGGACCGCACGCTGAACGGCCGCGACCTGGACTACCTCAACGACGTGGCGGAGATCGTCACGGTGACGCTGAGCGCGGCGGACGCGAACCGCCGCGAGCACGCGCGGATCCGCGGCAGCCTCGCCGAGCTGGAACGCGGCGGCGGCCCGGTCGTGGTGGTCCAGCCGATCGTGGACCTGACCAGCGGGAAGATCGCCGGCGCGGAGGCGCTGAGCCGGTTCCCCACCGGGTCGCCACTGACCTGGTTCGAGGAGGCCGCGCGGGTCGGCGAGGGCACCGCGCTGGAGTGTTCCGCGATCCGCAACGCGCTGGCCGCGAGCCGGCAGACGCCCGGGTTCATGTCCCTGAACCTCTCCCCCACCACGATCCTGGCGCCCGGCACGCTCGACCTGTTCCGCGACGTGGACCTGGACCGGATCGTGGTCGAGCTGACCGAGCAGGAGAAGCTCGACGACCTGACCGAGGTGCGCGCCGCGCTGGCGCCGCTGCGCGAGCGCGGCCTGCGGGTGGCGATCGACGACGTCGGCGCCGGGTACGCCGGGCTGAACCGCGTGGTGCAGCTGCGGCCGGACATCATCAAGCTGGACATCGGCCTGGTGCGCGGCATCGAGGAGGACGAGATCCGGCAGGCGCTCAGCCGGGCGCTGATCTCGTTCGCCCAGGGCAGCGGCTCGAAGGTGATCGCCGAGGGCGTGGAGACGCCCGGTGAGCTGCGCATCCTGCGCGGGCTCGGCGCCGACTACGGCCAGGGCTGGATCTTCTCCCGCCCGTGCCCGCCGGACCGGCTCACCGACTCCGTGGTCTTCGACCTGGACCCGCGCTGACCGCTCTTGTACCCGGGCGGGTGCACGAGAAAGGGTGCCGTCCATGGCCTACGTCTTCCTCGTCTGCGCGATCGGCGCGGAGATACTCGGTACCAGCCTGCTCCGCACCACGGACGGCTTCACCCGGCCGTGGCCCACGGTCGCGGTGGTGGCCTGCTACGTCGCCTCGTTCTGGTCGCTCTCCCGGACGGTGCAGGCCATCCCGGTCGGCGTCACCTATGCCATCTGGTCCGGCGTCGGCACCGCCGCGATCGCCGCCATCGGCGCCGCCTTCCTCGGCGAGCCGCTGACCCTCACCAAGGTCATCGGCATCGGCCTGGTCATCGCCGGCGTGGTCACGCTCAACCTCGGCGGCCCGCACTGACCCTCGCTCGCGCACACGCCCGCCCGCCGCGGAAACGCGAACGGGAGCGGCGGGACGACGCCTCCGTGTCCCGCCGCTCCCGGTCACTCAGGGATGTGCGGCCCCGTCGGTCGGGATCAGCTCAGGCCTGACGGCCCGAGATCACGACCACTCGCTGCCGTTGTGCCTGGTCATAACCTTGTGCACCATGACGGCCCCTTCTTTCCTCGAACGTTTGTTCTAGCCTACGGCTCGGGTATGACAGTTTTCGGCCGACGATCGAGGGACAGCGCGTTTCCCGGGGACGCACCACCCACCACGACCCGAGGTCCTGGACCGGTCCGATCGGACGGTCGCGCACACCGTCCGGCAGGTCATCTCGATCTCTTCAGATGGTGACTCATCGCGGCAAGTCACCGGGTTCACTCGCGGGCCGCGATAACCGGATCAATCCGGCAACTCGCGAGTTCCCGCCTCAACTGTGCGCGACTCGGAAGTCCCGGGGCAACGCATTTACCCACCCCGGAACGCGTCCCCGCGCCGGCGACCGGCCCCTCGACGAAGATCGCGCCCCACCACGAAGCCGGCAGGGAGGAGCGCCGGCGACGACCGGTGCCCGCGAGAGCAAGCCCACAGCGACCACGCCGGAAGCGGGAAAGCGATATCAACCCCACGCGACCCGGCCGGGAGCCGAACCCCCACACGCAAGCGGAACCGCGCCCAAACGACCGGGCCGGAAGCGGACTCCCGGCGGCGCCGCGGCGACCGGGCCGGCAGCCGGCGTATGCCCGAAGACGACCATCGCGTCGCGGATTCGCAGCGGAACACCGATCCGCCGAAGCGACCACGCCGGAAACAGCGACATACCGGCCAGGCCGGAAGCAGGTCGAAACACCCACGGCGGGCATGGCGTGATCAACCAGCAGGACATGGCGACCCCGCCCCAGGGCGACCAGGCCGGAAGTGGAGGGGGATCAGGAGGCGTCGTCGGCGGCGCGGAGGGGGACGACCGTGGCGCGGGTGGCGGAGTCGCGGAGGGTGCGCAGCAGCATGATGATCTTGTCGCGGCGGACCGGGCGGCAGAAGTGGTAGCCCTGGCCGGCGTCGCAGCCGAGGCTGACCAGCGCGGCCCGCTGGTCGGCCGTCTCGACGCCCTCCGCGACGACGCGCGCGTTGATCCGGCGGCCGAGTTCGACGGTGGCGCGGATGACCGCGGTGGCGCGGGTGGAGTCGGCCATGTCGCGGACGAAGGAGCGGTCGACCTTGAGTTCGTCGACCGGGATGCGGGTGATGAAGCTGAGCGACGAGAAGCCGGTGCCGAAGTCGTCCAGCGAGAGTTGCACGCCCAGCTCGCGCAGGTCGTCGATGACCTCGTCGACCACGTCGGTGCGGCTCATCGCCACGGTCTCGGTGATCTCCAGGACCAGCAGATGCGGCGGTACGTGATGACGGCGCAGCAGCGCGCCCACCTCGCCGGGCAGCCGCGGGTCGAGCAGGTTGCGGGCCGACAGGTTGACCGAGATCGGCACGTCCAGGCCCTGCGTGCGCCACTCGCCGGCGGTGGCGAGCGCCTGGTCCAGCACGTAGCCGGTGAACCGGGCGAGCAGCTCGCTCTCCTCGACCGCGCGCACGAAGTCGGCCGGCGTGAGCAGGCCCCGGCGCGGGTGCTCCCAGCGGATCAGCGCCTCGACGCCGGTCGGTGCGCCGGTCGCCAGGTCCACGGCCGGCTGCATGTCCAGCACGAGCTGGTCGTCGGCGGCGAGCGCCTGCCGCATCTCGGCCAGCAGCGACAGGTGGTCGACGGTGGCGGCGTCGGCGGCGCTGTCGTACGCGGTGATCCGCACGCCGGCGGACTTGGCCCGGTACATCGCGTGCTCGGCCTGCCGGACGCGCTCCGCCATGTCGGCCGCGCCGGCCGGGCTCACCGCGACGCCCACCGTGACCTCGACGGACATCGGCACGTCGCAGACCTCGATCGGCTCGGCCAGCCGCTCCGCGATCAGCCGGGCGCGGCGCAGCAGCGGCGGCTCGGGCGGGGACGGCGGCGCCTCGCGCGGTGACTCCGGCGCGACCGCGATCATCGGCCGGGGCGGCGGGACCGTCCGGTACGCCTTGGGCCCGTCCGCCGCGGTCAGCAGCAGCGCGAACTCGTCGCCGTCCAGCCGGGCCAGCAGTTCGCCGGGCCGGGCGAGCGAGAGCAGCCGGTCGGCCAGCGCGCGCAGCAGCGCGTCCCCGGCCGCGTGGCCCATCGCCTCGTTGACGCGCTTGAGCCGGTCCACGTCGAACAGCAGCAGCGCGGCCGGCGCGCCCCGGTCCAGCTCGCTCAGCGCCCGGTCGCCCTCGGCCAGCAGCGCCACCCGGTTGGTCAGCTCGGTGAGCGGGTCGTGGGCGGCCTGGTAGAGCGCTTGTTCGGTGAGATCGTGAACCTGAGTGGTGATCGCCGCGTTTCCCAGTGCGAGGGCGAGCGCGTCACCGTACGCGGTGAGGACCGCCTCGTTCGCGAACGCCGCCCCGGTCGCCGCCGGGAAGTGCACGCGGATCTCGCCGAGCCGGCGCTCGGCGGCGACGAGCGTGCGGGCGAGGAGCACGTCACCGGGATCGGAGGATTGTTCGTTGGCCGGAGGAGCGGCGACCACCAGACCGCCGTGGTCCGCGGTGTACCGGTTGACGCCGGTGGGCGTGATCACGTCCACCTCGACCCGCTCCGCGCCGAACAGGTCGAGCGCGCCCTCCGCGCCCGCGGTGGCCACGGACCGCTGGTCGGTGCCGGCGAGCGCGCCGGTGGCGGAGGCGAACGTGATCCAGGTGCGCCGGTTCTCCTCGTTGCGCAGCCGCTGGCCGTACGCGTGGTGGACGAACCAGAGCGTGGGCAGCACGAACAGCAGCCAGCGCGGGTCCACGTCGATCACCGCGACGGCGGCGAGGCCGACCAGCACGTTCCCCACGAAGAGCGGCAGCTTGGCGCGGAGCGCGGGCCAGGTCAGCACCGCGACCGGCAGGCCGTGCCGCATCCGGAGGGTGAGCACGGCCAGGCCGACGGAGACCACGAGATACGCCGTCGCGGCCGCGGTGAGCGCGAGGGCGCCGGCGAACGTGAGCGGCACGCCGGGTGGCGGCCCGATCGCGAGCGCCAGCACGGCGGCCACGGCGGTGCCGGCCACCAGCGACGCACCGGCGTGGACCGCTTCGGCGGTGGCGCGGTGCACGCGGCCCGCGGAGAGGACGGTCCAGGCGAGCACGGCGCCGGCGGCGGTGGCCGCGGGCAGCCAGGGCGCGGGCAGCAGGTGCAGGCCGACGATCAGCGCGGCCTCGCCCCAGGTGACGCTCACCGATCCGGTGGTGACCTGGACGCGGACGCGGGCGAGCTGTCCGCAGGCCACGAGCCCGGCCACGACGGCCCAGCTCATCGGCGCGGGCAGGCGGCTGGGAACGGTGCCGGAGACCGGGATGAGCAGGCCGATGAGGACCGCGGTCAGCGCGACCGCGAGGACGGTCGCGTAGAGCGCGCGGACCGGCCCGCCCATTGTGGAGTAACCGGCGGTGGTGCGGCGATCACTCGTCGTGGACATCGGCGACCGCCCCCTTTCCGCGCAGGGTCCGGAGGTGATTACACCCCCCGGCGGAAGGCTAGGCCAATCGCGGAGCGCGCAACAGGGGTTGACGCTCCCGCCACCGTGCGGGCCGGAGCACAATGGCTGGTCAGCGGCGTGCGCTCAATTCTTGGGCGCGCTCTCCCGGGCTTCCCGCGCCGCCGTGTCGGCCTCCGGATCTGTCGGATCGAGGACTTTCTCCTCGCCGTCATCGGCCTTCGCCGCGGTGCCGGTGTCCGATGTGCCGGAACCGGCCGTGGGCGGCGGGAACGACTCGGGGAGCCGGCGGAGCCGCTTGTTCATGCTGCGGATCAGGAACACCGTCGCGATCGCCATCAGCACGATGATGAGCAGGCCCAGGGGCCCGGTCAGACCGCCCTCGCGCGTATCGCCGAAGTTGTTCTGCGCGAGCACGTCCAGGCCAGTCGGGGTCACCATCAGCCGCCTCCTCGTTCTCACCGCCCACCGTACGCCGGTGCGCTCAGCGCGCCGCCACCGAGTCTCGAATCCCGGCGAACAGGTCGGTCTCCGGCAGCGCGGTCTCGACCAGCGAGCGGGCCAGCTCGAAGTCCTCGGTCGGCCACACCTTGAGCTGGATCTCGCGCGGCACCTGGAACCAGAAGCCGTCCGGGTCGACCTGCGTGGCGTGCGCCCGCAGCGCGTCGTCCCGCACGTCGAAGTACTCACCGCAGGGCACGCGGGTGGTGATCTTGTCGCCGCGGTCGCGGCCCTCGTCCCACTTCTCGATCCACTCGGTGTACGGCGAGGTGAGCCCCGCGTCCAGCATCGCCTCGTGCAGCGCCAGCACGCGGTCCTTGGAGAAGCCGGAGTTGTAGTACAGCTTCAGCGGCTGCCACGGCTCGCCGGCCTCCGGAAAGCGCTCCGGGTCGGCGGCCGCGTCGAACGCCGCCATCGTGACGCGGTGGGTCATGATGTGGTCCGGATGCGGGTAGCCGCCGTTCTCGTCGTACGTGGTGATCACGTGCGGGCGGAACTCGCGGATCAGCTTGACCAGCGGCTCCGCGGCGACCTCCGGGTCCATCAGGCCGAAGCAGCCCTCGGGCAGCGGGGGCAGCGGGTCGCCCTCCGGCAGCCCGGAGTCGACGAAGCCGAGCCAGGCCTGGTCGACGCCGAGGATCTCGCGCGCCGCGTCCATCTCCCTGCGCCGGATGTTGGCGATGTCCGCCCACACCTCCGGCCGGTCCAGCTTCGGGTTGAGCACGCTGCCGCGCTCCCCGCCCGTACAGGTGACCACCAGCACGGAGACGCCTTCCGCGACGTACTTCGCGCTCGACGCGGCACCCTTGCTCGACTCGTCGTCGGGGTGGGCGTGCACCGCCATCAGACGCAACTGCTCAGCCAACGCTGACTCTCCCTCGTGACCTGCGGTACGTCCATTCCCGCGTGCTGCGAGAATGGACCCGACACATTCTGGCCGACCGGCCCCCGACGTACCCAACCGCAGGAGTGTGGCACCGGTGACCGAGACGCCCGCGACAACGCCCGCGGCGGCCCCGGTGTTCCCCGCGGGCCGATACGGCCGACGGCGCGAGCAGCGGCGACGCCGTCCGTGGCTGATCGCGGCCGCGCTCGCGGTGGTGCTGCTCGGCGGTCTGATGGTCGCGTACGTGGAGTGGCGGAAGTACGGCGACCCGGCCTACGACGCGCAGGTCATCAGCTACACGGACATCACCGACACCGGCATCGTGGTGCACTTCCGGGTGAACGTGCCGGCGGACGGCACCGCGGCC
The DNA here is from genome assembly GCF_031458235.1 of Catenuloplanes atrovinosus. Lineage (NCBI taxonomy): Bacteria > Bacillati > Actinomycetota > Actinomycetes > Micromonosporales > Micromonosporaceae > Catenuloplanes > Catenuloplanes atrovinosus. The sequence continues at coordinate 6,781,282 of NZ_JAVDYB010000001.1, forward strand.
TGCACCGTGCGCGCGCGCAACCGGGCCGGCACCACCGTGGGCTCCGAGGAGGTCCGGGTGACCGGCACACCCGGGGGCGAACCGGTCACCGTCGATCACCGGCTGGCCACCACCGAACGCGCGTTCATCGGCGAGGTGCTCCGCTGCCGCGCTCACTCCTGAGCGCCTCCACGATCACTGCCGGTAGAACTCGGTAGTGAAATGGGTTGTCTCCCACTGGTAAGTTGGTAGTTCGACCCTGTTCGCCGCAAGCCATTATGAGGAGATCGTCTGTGTCCACGACCTGGCTTTCCCAGGACGCGTACGACCGGCTGCAGGCCGAGCTCGACGAGCTGATCGCGGCGCGCCCCGTCATCGCAGCGGAGATCAACGAGCGGCGCGAGGAAGGTGACCTGCGGGAGAACGGCGGTTACCACGCCGCCCGCGAGGAGCAGGCCAAGCAGGAGCACCGCATCTCGTACCTCAAGGAGCTGCTCCGCGACGCCCAGGTCGGCGAGGCGCCCACCGCCGACAAGGTCGCTCCCGGCATGGTCGTCACCATCTACTTCGACGACGACAAGGACGACACCGAGACGTTCCTGCTCGGGTCCCGCGAGATCTCCGCGACGACGGACTACACCGTCTACAGCCCGGAGTCCGCGCTCGGCAAGTCGATCCTCGGTGCGTCCGGCGGTCAGACCTGTACGTACACGGCGCCGAGCGGCGCCGACATAAAGGTCACCGTCGTCGCGTTCGAGCCCTTCGCCGGCTGATACCCGAGCCCGCGGGCGCTCAGTTGCCCTGCGCGAGGCGGACGGAGTAGCCGTTCTCGCGCAGGGTGTCGAGCAGCGACTCGCTGTGGCCGGACCCGCGCGTCTCGACCGAGAGCGCCACCTCGACCTCGCCGATCCGCAGCCGCGGGTTGTGCCGCAGGTGCTCGACGTCGATGATGTTCGCCTGCAGCTCGGCGATCTTCGCCAGCAGCTCGGCGAGCTGGCCCGGCTTGTCCCCGCACCGCACGGCGAAACGCAGATAGCGCCCGGCCGCCGCCAGGCCGTGCTCGATCAGCCGGAGCAGCAGCAGCGGGTCGATGTTCCCGCCGGACAGCACGCTCACCACCGGGCCGTCGCCGACCTCTATCGCGCCGGCCAGCAGCGCGGCCACGCCCACCGCGCCGGCCGGCTCCACCACCATCTTGCCGCGCTCCAGCAGCAGCACCAGCGCCCGCGAGATGTCCTCGTCGGACACCGTCACCACGTCGTCGACCAGCTTCGACACGTGCCGGAACGTCACGTCGCCGGGGCAGCCGACCGCGATGCCGTCCGCGATCGTGCCGACGCCGGCCAGCCGCACCGGCGAGCCCGCGGCCAGTGACGGTGGGAACGACGCCGCGCCGGCCGCCTGCACGCCGATCACGCGTACGTCCGGGCGCAGCGCCTTGGCCGCGACCGCGAGGCCGGAGATCAGCCCGCCGCCGCCCACGCCGGTCACGATCGTGTGCACGTCCGGGCACTGCTCCAGGATCTCCAGCGCCACCGTGCCCTGCCCGGCGATCACGTGCGGGTGGTCGAACGGGTGGATGAACATCGCGCCGGTCTCCTCGGCGAACTCGCGCGCCGCGACCAGCGCCTCGTCCACGGTCGCGCCGCGGAACTCGACGGTCGCGCCGTAACCGCGCGTCGCCGCGACCTTCGGCAGCGGCGCGCCGACCGGCATGAACACGGTCGAGGAGATGCCGAGCAGTCCGGCCGCCAGCGCCACACCCTGCGCGTGGTTGCCGGCGCTGGCCGCCACCACGCCGCGGGCGCGCTCCTCCGCGGACAGCCGGGAGATGCGCACGTACGCGCCGCGGACCTTGTACGAGCCGGCCCGTTGCAGGTTCTCGCACTTCAGCCACGTCGGCACGCCGAGCAGCGCGGAGAGCGGCCGGGACGGCTCCAGCGGCGTCGTGCGCACCACCCCGGCGATCAGCTCTCGGGCCGCCTCGACGTCCGGCAGCGAAACGAGATCATCCATGCCCGAATCGTCGCACCCGCGGGCGCCGCAGCACCCGCTAGTGCGATACGACTAACGCACAGCGGGAAATACCGACGGTGCGTGCCGCTGCCACGGCGCGGCCATCTCGAACTGGCCGGCGACCGCCAGCAGCGTGGTCTCCGAGCCGGGCGGCCCGACCAGCTGCACGGCCAGCGGCAGCCCGTCCGGGCGCACGCCGACCGGCACCACCAGCGCGGGCAGCGCCGCCAGGTTCCACGGCGCGGCGAACGGCGCGAACCGCATGCAGGCCAGCGCGTTCGCCGACCAGGACCGCTCGACCCAGCCCTCGGCCGCCGGCGGCGTGGCCGCCAGCGCGGGCGTGACCAGCACGTCGAAGCCGTTGTCCGCGAAGAACGCGATCGAGCGGCGGCGGAAACCCTCCCGGTCGTCCTCCCGCACGTACCCCCGCCGCATGGCGATCTTCCCGAGCCGGGCGTGGGTGCGGTTGCGTCGCTGGAGCGCCGAGAGCGGCAGTCCGGCCTCGTCCGCCTTCTGCGTGGCGTCGGCGAGCCAGGTGGCGAAGCCGCGGGTACCGATCGACGCCGGGTAGGCCGGGTCGCACGCGACCGCGGTGTGCCCGGCGGCCACCAGCAGCCGGGACGCGACCGCCACCGCGTCCCGGTTCGGCGCGTCGGCGCGCACGCCGGGCACCGGCGACCGGGTGGAGATCGCGATGCGCAGGCCGGACGGCTCCACCAGCTTCGCCGAGTCGCGGCCGGCCAGCACCGAGAAGCCGATCGCCGCGTCCGCCACCGTGGTGGTCAGCACGCCGTGCTCGCCCATGCCGAAGAACGCGGTCGCGCCGGCCGGCGGCGGCACCACGCCGCGGCCCGGCTTCAGCGCGACCAGGCCGCAGCACGCGGCCGGGATGCGCAGCGAGCCGAACCCGTCGTTGCCGTGCGCCATCGGGACCAGGCCGGCCGCCACCGCCGCCGCCGCGCCGCCGGACGAGCCGCCCGGCGTACGCGTCAGATCCCAGGGGTTGCGGGTCGGCCCGTCGGAGTCGTCGGTGAGCGCGAACACGCCCAGCTCCGGCATGCGCGAGGTGGCGACCACGATCGCGCCCGCGCCGCGCAGCCGGCGGACCACCTCGTGGTCCTCCTCCTCGATCGGGCCGCGCGCCGCCGCCGAGCCGTGCCAGGTGGGCAGGCCCGCGATCGCGGTGTTCTCCTTCACCGCCACCGGCACCCCGGCCAGCGGCAGCCGGGTCAGATCGTGCTGCTCGTCGACCTTCTCCGCCTCGGTCGCGGCCTCACCGCCACGGACGATCCGGAACGCGCCGAACAGCGGCTCCCGCGCGGCGATGTGCTCGAGGTGATCGGCGACGACCTGGGTGGCGGACGTGTCCCCACGGCGCACGCCGCGGGCGATCTGCTTCGCCGTGGCGCCCACCCAGTTAGGCACCGGCTCCGGCATGGCCCCTCCCCTGTAGTGAGGCCCTCCCGCGGGAGGGCCCCCGAAATCGATCAGCTGAGCGCCGCTTCGAGATCCGCGAGAAGATCGTCGACGGTTTCGATGCCGACCGACAGTCGCACGAGATCGGCGGGAACTTCAAGCGGTGATCCGGCCGCGCTCGCGTGCGTCATCCGGCCGGGGTGCTCGATCAGGGACTCCACGCCGCCCAGCGACTCGGCGAGGATGAACAGCTTGGTGCGGTTGCAGATCCGCTCCGCCGCCTCCGGGCCACCGGCCGCGCGGAACGAGATCATCCCGCCGTACCGGCGCATCTGCTTGGCGGCCACGTCGTGGCCCGGATGCGACTCCAGCCCGGGGTAGATGACCTGGGCGACCGCGGACTGACGGGTCAGGAACTCGGCGATCCGCTCCGCGTTGTCGCAGTGCCGGTCCATCCGTACGCCGAGCGTCTTGATGCCGCGCAGGGTCAGCCACGCGTCGAACGGGCCGTTGATCGCGCCCATCGCGTTCTGGTGGAAGCCGATCTGCTCGGACAGCTCCGGGTCGTTGACCACCAGCGCGCCCCCGACCACGTCGGAGTGCCCGCCCAGGTACTTCGTGGTCGAGTGGACCACCACGTCCGCGCCGAGCGCGAGCGGCTGCTGCAGGTACGGCGAGGCGAACGTGTTGTCCACGACCAGCAGCGCCTCCCGCTCGTGCGCGACGGCCCCGAGCGTGGCGATGTCCGCGATGGACAGCAGCGGGTTGGTCGGCGTCTCCACCCAGATCATCCGGGTGTGCGGCGACATCGCGGTGCGGACCACGTCCACGTCCGTGATGTCCACGGCCGACCAGCTCACCCCCCACTGCTCGGCGACCTTGGCGAACAGCCGGAACGTGCCGCCGTACGCGTCGTTCGGGATGATCACGTGGTCGCCCGGCCGCAGCACCGCGCGGAGCAGCGTGTCCTCGGCGGCGAGCCCGCTGGCGAAGGTGAACGCGCGGCGCCCGCCCTCGGTCGCGGCCAGGCACTCCTGCAGCGCGTCCCGGGTCGGGTTGCCGGAACGTGCGTATTCGTATCCCAGTCGCGGTGCGCCGACCGCGTCCTGGGCGAACGTGCTGGTCTGGAAGATCGGGGGCACCACCGCACCGGTGCGCGCCTCCGGGTCCTGGCCCGCGTGGATCGCGAGCGTTTCAAAGCCGTGCGTCATCCGGCTAACGCTAGTCTGCCGGGATGGCGGAGTGCGTGTTCTGTGCGATCGTGGCGGGCACCACGCCCGCGACCGTGGTGGCGGACACGCCGGACGGGGTGGCGTTCCTGGACACGCGGCCGGTCTTCAAGGGGCACGTGCTGGTGGTGCCGCGCCCGCACGTACCGGTGCTGACCGATCTTGATCCTGCCGCGGTGGGCCCGTTCTTCCAACTGGTACGGCGGCTCGCGGCGGCGGTCGAGGGCGGCCTGGGCGCCGGCGGCACGTTCGTGGCGATGAACAACCGGGTGTCGCAGTCGGTGCCGCACCTGCACGTCCACGTGGTGCCGCGCACCAAGGGCGACGGCCTGCGGGGCTTCTTCTGGCCGCGGACCCGCTACTCGTCCGCCGAGGAGGCGTCGGGCTACGCCGGCAGGATCGGGCGGGCCCTGGCCGGGTAAGGATCGGGCGGGCTTCGGTGTTGGATGCTGGTGGAAGCACGAGAGGAGCTCACCGTGTTCTTGCGGTTCAAGAAGCTTGACCTGGTCACCGAGGAGCAGGCGATTCCCGGCCGCCCGATTCCGATGCAGGTCGCCGACCGGCACGTCGTCCTGGGCACCTCGTTGACCGGCCCCTGGCCGGCGGGCGCCGAGGTCGCGGTCTTCGGCATGGGCTGTTTCTGGGGCGCCGAGCGCATCTTCTGGCGGCTCCCCGGCGTGATCTCGACGTCCGCCGGCTACGCCGGCGGCTTCACCGAGAACCCCACGTACGAGGAGGTGTGCTCCGGCCTGACCGGTCACACCGAGGTCGTGCAGGTGGTCTACGACCCCGCCAAGATCTCTTTCGAGACGATCCTGAAGGCGTTCTGGGAGAACCACGACCCGACCCAGGGCATGCGCCAGGGCAACGACGTCGGCACCCAGTACCGCTCCGCGATCTACACCACGAACGACGCGCAGCTGGCGACCGCCATCGCCTCACGGGAGGCGTTCGCCCCGGTGGTCGCGCAGGCCGGCCTCGGCGACATCACCACGGAGATCGGCCCGCTGAAGCGCTACTACTACGCCGAGGACTACCACCAGCAGTACCTGTCCGACGCCAAGAACCCCAACGGCTATTGCAATCACGGCCCCAACGGCCTCAGCTGTCCCATCGGCGTCGCCAGGACCGCCTGACCGCTCACCGCCGGCCGCCGCCTCCGGGCGGCGGCCCTTTTCGTAGCGGGTGATCAGGCGGCGGGGCTGTCGGGGCTCTGGCCGCCGAGGAAGCGGACGCGCAGGCCCATGCGGTGGCCGAGGTTGATGATGTCCTCGCGGCGGGAGAGGCCGAGGACGTAGACGCCGAGGTCGAGGACGACCTCGTCGTCGTGGACCTCGGCGGGGATGACGCGGGCGTTGACCTCGCCGGCGATGCGGGCGGCCTCGCGCAGCAGGTCGCGGACCCGGGGCGGGGCGTCGGGGAAGGCCAGTTCGTCCTGGGCGGCCTGCTCGGCGGCGGCGGCCGGGTCGGGGGTGGGGCGGGTGGCGCCGCTGCCGTCCTGCTGCTTGACCAGCGCGTCGACCTGCTTGGTGAGCAGCTCGAACTTGGCCTGCCACGGGTCTTTCTCCTCGACCTGCTGGACCGGGGACTGGGCGCGCTGAGTGAGGCCGAAGTAGCGCCACAGCGGGTTGCGGTTGTCCGGGTTGCTGTTCCGGGTGGCCTGGATGTGCGCGGACAGCTTCTCCACCTCGTCGCGGAGCTTCCACGGGTTGAGGCTGCTGGAGTACTCGTACGTGTTGATGATGGACATGTCGAACGGCAGCTGCGTGGTCTGGTCGTCGCGGATCAGGCAGATCGACCGGTCCAGCGCGACCCGGATGCCGAGCTCCAGCATGACGTTCGCGTTGAGCGTGGAGAGGTCGCAGAGCACCAGGTCGGCGTGCTCGAGGTTCTTCACGATCTCGGCCTGGATCAGCGTGGACCCGCTCGTGGCCGGCGGGATGACCTGGTAGCCGACCTCGCGCAGCGCGGGCGCGATCAGGTACTCCAGCACGTGCCCGAAGTGGTCGGCGTCGCCCTCGTAGGCGGCGACCCGGTCCGGCGGCGTGCTGATGGGCATCGCGACGAAGCACTTCCGGTCGGGCGACGGCAAGCCGGCCTCCAGGGCGGAAACGGTACGGAAGACCATGCCACGGTAGCGGCCGGCCACCATCCGGACATCCCTCGCGCGGCCCACCCGTTCCGGCTCCCGGCCGTACCCCCGAATATTGATCTTGATGGTCGGGTAACCGGACCGAGACCGGCGCTGAACGCGTCCGGCGCGCGTGTACTACGGTAGGCGCGATCAGCTCGGTGACGGCAAGGACGGTGTGGCGATGTCGGACTTCTCCCCCGTCCTGAGGACCTGTCTCTCCTGCCACGGCACCGGCGCCCGCAACCGCCTTCCCTGCATGGCCTGCAAGGGTTCCGGCCTGGTCTGGTGCGACGCCACCGACGAGGACCTGGTCGAGGGCGAGCGCAGCGCCGGACCCGACGACCGGTGGCTCGACCCGCCCCGCTGACGGGCCGGTCGGCTCACCGACAGTTCTGAAGAGTGAAAGTTCGCCACCCGTTCACATGGGTGGCGTCAGGCGGGGGTAGCACTGAGAGATGGTCACCGCGACGCGCTTCCGGCGTAAGTTCGAGGTCATCGACACCACGGCCGTGGCCGAATCGCCGTTGCCGGCGGCTCCGGCCGCTCCGAGCGAGGATGACCGGATGCCGACCAACCTGGTGCTGCAGTACGTGCGCGCCCAGCGGGACACGATCCGATGGACCGAGGCGGGCGCCCGGCGCGGCGACGCGGAGGCGGTCCACGACATGCGCGTGGCGATCCGCCGGCTGCGCAGCACCCTCCGCACGTTCCGCGGCCTGTGGGACGCCGAGCGCGCCGACTGGCTGCGCGCGGAGCTGAAGTGGCTGGCCGACCAGCTCGGCCCGGTGCGCGACGGCCAGGTGATGGCGGAGCGGCTCGCCGCCGCGGTCGACGCGGAGCCGGGCGACCTCGTCCGCGGGCCGGTCGCCGACCGGCTGCGCGAGGGCCTCGGCGACCGCATCGCGGAGGGGCGCTCCGGGCTGAGCGGCGCGCTCGACGCCGAGCGGTACCGGGTGCTGCTGGGCCGGCTCAACGCGCTGGTCGTGGACACGCACGGCGGCTCCGGGAGCTGGCTGCGCAAGCGCACCCGCAAGGCCGTGCGCCGCGCCGACCGCATGCTGGCGGACGCGGTGCGTGACCGGTCGGCCACGCCCGGCCCGGAGGCGGACGCGCACCTGCACGAGGCGCGAAAGGCCTACAAGCGCGCACGGTACGCGGTGGAGGTCACCCGCCCGGTCGCCGGCCGCCCGGCCCGCGAGCTGGCCAAGCGGCTCACCGTGCTGCAGGACGTGCTCGGCGCGCACCAGGACTCGGTGATCACGGGCGAGGTGCTGCTGGACGCGGCCCGCGCCGCCGCCGCGCGCGGCGAGGAGACGTTCACCTACGGGCTGCTGCACGCCCGCCAGGCGGACGCGGGCGAGCGCGCGCTGGACGCGCTGCCGGCCGCGCGCCGCAAGGCCGGCAAGTCCGCGGTCCGCGCCTGGCTGAAGTAACGAATCCGCTGGTCAGACGGCGTGATTTAGGTCGCCGGAAAACCGTTGCCGATCACCCCCGGAAGTGGATAACGTTGCGGTACACGTGAAGGGAGGTGGTCCTAGCTTTGTATAGCAATCGGACTCGTGAGGTGGCTGTCCGCTAGCCGCTGTCCTTGACAGTTGAGTTACGTCGAGACCGTGTGGCAGCGGTGCGGCGAATACCAGACAGCCACCCAGCCCCCGGGGTTCCGGCCGAGTCCAGCCGGTTCGCGTTCGCGCGAGTGCCCCGGGGGCTGTTTACTATCTCGGCGTGAGCGCACGCGAGCTGGTCATCCTCGGCACGGCCAGCCAGGTCCCGACCCGGCACCGCAACCACAACGGTTATCTGCTGCGGTGGGACGATCACGGACTTCTCTTCGACCCGGGCGAGGGCACGCAGCGGCAGATGCGGGGCGCCGGGGTCGCGGCCGGCGACGTCACGCGCGTTCTCATCACGCACTTCCACGGCGATCACTGCCTCGGCCTGCCCGGCGTGATCCAGCGAATGTCGCTGGACCGGGTGCCGCATCCCGTACCCGTGCACTTCCCGGCCGGCGGCGCCGAGTACTTCCACCGGCTGCGGTACGCCAGCTCGTTCTACGAGACCGCGACCGTGCTGCCGGAGCCGGTCACCGACGGCTGGACCACCGACCTGGGCGCGTTCACGCTGACCGCGCGCCGGCTCGTGCACTCCGTGGAGGCCTGCGGCTACCGCCTCGTCGAGCCGGACTCGCGGCGAATCGTGCCCGAACTGCTGGCCACGCACGGCGTCGCGGGCCCTGCGGTCGGCGTGCTGCAGCGCACCGGCCGCCTGGACCTCGGCGACGGCCGCGTGCTCACGCTCGGCCAGGTCAGCGCGCCGCGCCGCGGGCAGCGCTTCGCGTTCGTGATGGACACCGGGCTGTGCGACGCGGTGTTCGCCCTGGCCGACCGGGCGGACCTGCTGGTCATCGAGGCGACGTTCCTGAACGGGGACGCGGCGCTGGCCGCCGAGGTGGGTCACCTGACCGCCGCGCAGGCCGCCCGCGTCGCCCGCGAATCCGGGGTACGCCGCCTGGTGCTCACCCACTTCTCCCAGCGGTACGGACAGGAGGAGTACGAGCCGGACGGCCGGTTCCTGGCCGAGGCACGCGCGGAGTTCGACGGCGACATCGTGCTCGCCCGGGACCTGATGCGGGTGGACGTACCGCCCAGAACGAGGGTGGAGGCATGAGCGTGATGATCAGGGAGATCCAGGATCGGGACTTCGAGGCGGTCGGTGCGCTGCATCTCGCGTCCCGGGTGACCGCCTACGCGCACATCCTCTCCGCGGACGCGCTGGCCGGCACCACGCCGGGCGCGATGGCGGAGTGGTGGCGGGAGCGGTACCGCTGGGAGCACGACACGCACCGCTTCATGGTCGCGGACGTGGACGGCACCATCGCCGGCTTCACCTACGCGGGCCCGGACGAGACGCCGGACGCCGCGATGCTGAACGCGATCCACGTGGCGCCCGGCCGGATCGGCTCCGGCCTGGGCCGTCTGCTGCTGGCCGACGTGCAGGCGTGGTTCGCCACGCACCCGGAGTGGACCCGCGCCAGGCTGTGGGTGCTGGAGGAGAACGCGCGGGCCCGCGGCTTCTACGAGCACCACGGCTGGCGGTTCGACGGGACCACCCGGGTCGACGCGATCGGGACCGCGATGGTGCCGATGGTGCGCTACGCCCGGGAGCTGGCCGGCGCGTAGTGGCAGGGCGAGGGCACGTGACCGTTCGTTGCGGGGGAACCGGTTTTCCACGCACCCTCGCCCGCCGTCCCATCGCGCCCGGACCGAACGCCTGGCCGGAGGCGTTCGACGATCGGCGGAGGCCTGCCGGTCGCCGGGCCCGATGGGTTCTGTGCGGGACGTCTCGAAGCTGGCGGGGCGACGAGACGTCAACCGCGGGGGGATGCCACTGGTCCTTGCTCGCCGGGGGACGGTCAAGCTGTGCGGCGTGGCATCCGTGAATGTCTCTGTGTAACTGGAAGTATCAGTAGTGCGCCGCGTGCCACGGCCGGCGTGAGGCCGCATCCGCCCGCTCGGCCAACCGGCGCGGCGGGCACGGCCACGGGTCTCCGCACCACACGCAGCCGCCCTGGTGATCCGGTGCGGCGTGCCGTCCGAGCATGGCCTGGGCGTCCCGCCACAGCAGACGATCCACGATGTCGGGCGGCTCGGCACGGTCGACGCTGACCATTCCTCCCCCTTGTCTTGCCCCGTCGAGCCGGAGGTATTCCGTCCGGATGGTCGGCCCCTCCATACGACGAAGTCAACCGTCACGGCGGGTCCGAACGCCGCACACGGTGTGCGATTGCGTTTTGCGGACGGACCTTCTGCGCTCCGTGGACAGGGTGGCCCTGAGCTGCGGAAACACGATGTCCACTCTGGCCCGGAAGACACAATTCGGGGGTTTGCGCCGCCGGGCCCTGCATCTTGTGCCGGCGCCCGTTCGCCACCGGCGGAACGGCTCAAGGCATTAGACGGTACGTCCGGGACGTTGCCGCTGTCATGGACGCCGACCGCATCGATGCAGATGGTGAAGCTCTCGACGCGTACAGCCGGGTGGTCACGCGTGTGGCCGCCGAGATCCTGCCCAGCGTGGCCGCGCTCGCGGTCCGTACCGCACGTGGCGCCGGGGCCGGCTCCGCCGTCGCCTTCGCCGCCGACGGACTCCTGCTCACCAGCGCGCACGTGGTCGCCGGCGCGCGCTCCGGCACCGCCACGTTCGGCGACGGCGCACAGTCCCGCTTCGACGTCGTCGGCGCGGACCCGCTCTCCGACCTTGCCGTGCTGCGCGCCGGCGGCGACGTACCCCCGGCCACGCTCGGCGACGCGGACACCCTGCGCATCGGCCAGCTCGTCGTCGCGGTCGGCAACCCGATGGGCCTGGCCGGCTCCGTGACCGCCGGCGTGGTCTCCGGCCTCGGCCGCTCCATCCCGGCCCGCGACGGCCGCCGCGTCCGCCCGATCGACGACGTGATCCAGACCGACGCAGCACTCAACCCCGGCAACTCCGGCGGCGCGCTCGCCGCCTCGGACGGCACCGTGGTCGGCGTCAACACCGCCGTCGCCGGCTACGGCCTCGGGCTCGCCGTCCCGATCAACGCCACCACCCGCCAGATCATCGGCGAGCTGACCTCCGCCGGCCGGGTCCGCCGCGCCTGGCTCGGCGTCGCCAGCGTCCCGATCCCGCTCCCGCCACCACTCGCCGCCCGCCTGGGCCAGCGCCACGGCCTGCGCGTGGTCGAGGTGGTGCCCGGCTCCCCCGCCGGCGTCGCCGGCATCTTCCTCGACGACATCATCGTCTCCGCCGGCGGCCACCCCACCGAGGACGTCCAGTCACTGCTCAAGCTGATGCTCGGCCCCGCCATCGGCACGCGTCTCCCACTGACCCTCTACCGCCGTCAGGCCATGGTCGACGTCATCACCATCCCCGCCGAGCTGCCTTAGTCCTTCCCGCGGCGGCGGGCCGCTTCCCGCATGCCCGGAGCACGCCGGGGGCCGCAGGTGGCCCGGCGCCTGCCGAAGCATGCGGGCCGGGCCATGCCGGAGGTGGCGACGGTGCCGAGGGCTCAGCGGGAGCTCGGGGCGAGGTGGGCCAGGAGGTCCTGGCGGGTGAGGACGCCGGCGGGCTTGCCGTCGATGAGGACCATGGCGGCGTCGGATTGTTCGAGGAGTTTGACGGCCTCGCTGACGGGCTGGCCGCCGCCGATCATGGGGAGCGGGTCGGCCATGTGGCGCTCGATGGTGTCGTGCAGGTGGGCCTGACCGGAGAAGAGGGCGTCGAGGAGCTCGCGCTCGGCGACGGAGCCGGCCACCTCGCCGGTGACCACGGGGGGCTCGGCCTTGAGCACGGGGAGCTGGCTGACGCCGTACTCGCGCATGTAGTCGATGGCGTCGCGGACCGTCTCCGTGGGGTGCAGGTGCACCATCGGCGGGATCGCGCCCCCCTTGCTCTCCAGCGCCTCGGCGACGGTGGCCTCGGTGCCGGACGTCTCCAGGAAGCCGTAGCGGGCCATCCAGTCGTCGTTGAAGATCTTGGAGAGGTAGCCACGGCCACCGTCGGGGAGCAGCACCACGATGACGTCGTCGGGGGCGGCGCGGCGGGCAACCTCGAGCGCGGCGACCACGGCCATGCCGCAGGAGCCGCCGACCAGCAGGCCCTCCTCGCGGGCCAGGCGCCGGGTCATCGCGAACGACGCCTTGTCCGAGACCTCGACGATCTCGTCGGCGACCGAGCGGTCGTAGCAGTCCGGCCAGAAGTCCTCGCCGACGCCCTCCACCAGGTACGGCCGGCCGGTGCCGCCGGAGTAGACCGAACCCTCCGGATCCGCGCCGATTATCCGCACCCGGCCCTCGGACGCCTCCTTCAGATAGCGCCCGGTGCCGGAGATGGTGCCGCCGGTGCCGACGCCGGTCACGAAGTGTGTGATCCGGCCGCCGGTCTGCTCCCACAGCTCGGGGCCGGTGGTCTCGTAGTGGGAGCGCGGGTTCGCCGGGTTGGAGTACTGGTCCGGCTTCCACGCGCCGGGGATCTCGGTCGCCAGCCGGTTCGAGACGTTGTAGTAGGAGCGCGGGTCCTCGGGCGCGACCGCGGTCGGGCAGACCACCACCTCCGCGCCGTACGCCCGGAGCACGTTGCGCTTGTCCTCACTGACCTTGTCCGGGCAGACGAAGACGCACCGGTAGCCGCGCTGCTGCGCCACCAGGGCCAGGCCCACGCCGGTGTTGCCGCTGGTCGGCTCCACGATGGTGCCGCCCGGCCGGAGCAGCCCGGCGGCCTCCGCGTCCTGGACCATCCGCATCGCGATGCGGTCCTTGACGGAGCCGCCGGGATTCACGTACTCCACCTTGGCGAGCACGGTGGCCTCGATGCCCTCGGTGACCCGGTTGAGGCGGACCAGGGGCGTGTTGCCGATCAGGTCGACGACGGTGTCGTAGTAGCGCACGCCCACAGCCTACGTCCCGGAGTTCGGGAAGTTAGTGCGCCTTCCCGATGAGAATGCGGTCGCGGTCCTTCTCCCACTCGATGAACCGCTGCGTCTCGGACAGCACGGACCCGGCCAGCCAGGTGATGACCACGGCGTCGTCGGTCAGGCCGAGCAGCAGCAGCATCGCCTCCGGGACGATGTCGATCGGGGACACCAAATACGCCAGCGCACCGGCCATCAGCAGCAGCGACTTGCCGCCGTCGTACTCACCCTTGACGATCGATTTGATCATTCGCGGTACGGCCGCGATGCGCTGCCCGACGGACGGGCCGCCGTGCCGGCTCGCCGTGATCGCCTGCCACAGAGCCTTGAACGCCGCCACACGCCGCAGATTGTTCGCCATCTCTCCCCAGCTCCTCGCTCGCGCCTTCCATGGTGACCGTTCTCAGCAAACTCTCTGTACCCAGCCCGGTGATCGACTCCACATGTCCTGGTCATCGCGTTGAACTCCGCGCGAACTCACCGGAAAGCACCCCGGGCGCACCAGGAACACGATGCGGGCTCGCGTTAATCTCGAAATCCGTCGCTCGCGTGGAAGAGGAAGGCGGGGGCGCTGATGAACGGGCGGACAGCACAACGCATCGCCAAGGCCGCGGTCTTCTCGGCCGGGGCACTGACCGGCGTGACACTCGTATCCGCGGGCCTGCTGGCCACGCAGGCCGAGCACGCCCGCCGGACGATTCCGCTGGCCGAAGGGCCGCCGCCACGGGCGGACGGCGTCTTCGGCGCCAAGTTCGGCGGCAGGCCGCTGGTGATGGCGGTCCTGGGCGACTCGACCGCGGCCGGCTACGGCGTGCTGCGGACCCGGGAGACGCCGGGCGCACTGCTGGCCACCGGCCTCTCCCGGCGGCTGCGCCGCCCGGTTCGGCTGCACCGGTTCGCGGTGGTCGGCGCGATCACCGACGGCCTCAAGCACCAGCTGCAGGACGCGCTGGAGGTGCGGCCCGACCTGGCCGTGATCCTGGTCGGCGCGAACGACGTGACCAAGCGGACGCCGGTCACGGTCGCGGCCCGCCAGCTCGCCGACACCGTGCGGGCGCTGCGCGCGGTCGGTGCCGAGGTGGTCGTCGGCACCTGCCCCGACCTGGGCACCATCCGCCCGATCAAGCCGCCGCTGCGCTGGCTGGCCCGGCGGTGGAGCCGGCAGCTGGCCGCCGCGCAGACGATCGCGGTGGTCGAGGCCGGCGGGCGCACCGTCTCGCTCGGCGACCTGCTCGGGCCGCGCTTCTTCGCGGAACCGACCCGGATGTTCGCCTGGGACCACTTCCACCCGTCCGCGGACGGGTACGCGGTGGCCGCCGCCGCGATGCTGCCGACCGCGGTGGCGGCGGTCGGCGTCCCGGCCGCGCAGGCCTCGTCGCTGAGCCTGGACCAGGGCGTCCGCTCGCTGTCCGACGCCGCGCAGGAGGCGGTGAAGCACGCGGGTACGGAGGTGTCCGCGGCGCGCGTCGCCGGGCGCGATCGCGGGCCGCTGGGACGGTGGGTGCGGCTGCGGCGGCTGGCGGTGATGCCGCGTCAGCAGGCTCCCGAGCGGGACTCCCCGGCCGTACCCTTGGATGGGGTTTTGTCGGGAAAAAGGGATATGGGTCCGCAGGATTCGGCGGACGGCCTCAGCCACGACGGCGAGGCGTCGAAGGCATGATGTGATGTCAGCTACGCACGGAGGAGGACGGTGATGGGCATGAGTCCGGACGCTCGCCAGCTCGGCCGCGCCGCGGCCATGACGCTGCTCGCCGGCACCGTGAGCGGCGCCGCGCTGCTGGCCGGCGAGATCGTCGCCGCACGCAGCCGTCGCTACGCCAAACCGTCCATGGGCCTCGGGCTGCGCACCTCGATGGGCCCGGCCGGCGCGCCACCGCTGCGCCTGGTGCTCCTCGGCGACTCCGGCGCGCTCGGCGTGGGCGTGGAGTTCCTGGCCGACACGGTCGGCGGCCACCTCGCGCGGCTGCTCTCCGAGGGCGCGGCCGGGCACGGCGAGCGCCACGTGCACCTGTCCAGCGTCGGCGTCTCCGGCTCCCGCTCCACCGACCTGGCCACCCAGGTGGCCCGCGCCCTGCTCGGCGAGCGTCCGGACGTGGCCGTGATCCTGATCGGCGCGAACGACGCCACCTCGCTGCGCCGCCCGGCCGAGGCCGCCGCGCACCTGAGCGCGGCCGTGCGCCGACTGCGCGGCGCGGGCGTCGAGGTCGTGGTCGGCACCTGTCCCGACCTGGGCGCGGCGCGGGCGCTGGCCCAGCCGCTGCGGCAGCTCGTCGGCGTGCTCGGCCGGCAGATGGCGCACGCGCAGGCCAAGGCCGTGCGGGACGCGGGCGGCGCCGTGGTCGACCTGGCCGTGGAGACCGGCGCGGTGTTCCGGGCCGACGCGGGGACGCTCTGCTACGACGGATACCACCCGTCCGCGGACGGATATCGGGTGTGGGCCCACGCGCTGCTGCCCGCGGTCTCGCACGCGGCATCGATGCCGAACCCGCGCACCCAGTGAGAGTCGTTCAGCGCCGCACCCGGCCGACGCGTAACCGCAGTTCAGCGACGAAATCTCCACCGCGCTGAACAATTCTCATCGACATGATGTTACCGGTGGGTTAACGTTCGTTCATGCCGGAAGCTGTCATCGTCGCCACCGCCCGCTCCCCCATCGGACGGGCCGCCAAGGGCTCCCTGCGCGAAATGCGCCCCGATGATCTGGCCGCCACCATCATCCAGGCGGCGCTCGACAAGGTTCCCCAACTCGACCCGGCCACGGTCGAGGACCTCTACCTCGGGTGCGGCCTGCCCGGCGGCGAGCAGGGCTTCAACATGGCCCGCGTGGTGGCCACGCTGCTCGGCCAGGACGGTCTGCCCGGGGCCACGCTCACCCGGTACTGTGCCTCCTCGCTGCAGACCACGCGGATGGCGCTGCACGCGATCCGCGCCGGCGAGGGCGACGTGTTCATCTCGGCCGGCGTCGAGTGCGTCTCGCGGTACGCGCGCGGGAGCTCCGACGGCCTCCCGTCCGAGGCGCAAAAGCTGGTCGGCGGCGCGTGGGAGAACCCGCGGTTCGCCGACGCCCAGGCCCGCAGCACGTCGCGCGCGCAGGGTGGCGCACCGGTGTGGCAGGACCCGCGGACCGAGGGCACGCTGCCGGACATCTACCTCGCCATGGGCCAGACCGCGGAGAACCTGGCGCAGGTCTGTGACGTGTCCCGCGAGGAGATGGACGAGTTCGGCGTCCGCAGCCAGAACCTGGCGGAGAAGGCGATCGCGAACGGCTTCTGGGCCCGCGAGATCACGCCGGTCACCACGCCGGACGGCACCGTGGTCACGGTCGACGACGGCCCGCGCCCCGGCGTCACGCTGGAGGGCGTGTCCGGCCTCAAGCCGGTCTTCCGCCCCGACGGCCGGATCACCGCCGGCAACTGCTGCCCGCTCAACGACGGCGCCGCCGCCGTGATCGTGATGAGCGACGTGCGCGCCCGCGAGCTGGGCATCACGCCGCTCGCCCGGATCGTCTCCACCGGCGTCACCGCGCTCTCCCCCGAGATCATGGGCCTCGGCCCGGTCGAGGCGTCCCGACAGGCGCTGGCCCGCGCCGGCATGACCATCGACGACGTCGACCTCGTCGAGATCAACGAGGCGTTCGCGGCGCAGGTCATCCCGTCGTACCAGCAGCTCGGCATCCCGATCGACAAACTGAACGTCAACGGCGGCGCCATCGCGGTCGGCCACCCGTTCGGCATGACCGGCGCCCGCATCACCGGCACGCTGATCAACTCACTCTCCTGGCACGACAAGACCATCGGCCTGGAGACCATGTGCGTCGGCGGCGGCCAGGGCATGGCGATGATCATCGAACGCTTGAGCTGACCCGTTTTCCCGCTTCCGGCGGGGTCCCGTGCCGCATGCTCCCGCGGGCAAACCGCGTGGCGGCCTCCGACTCCGCTGGCGCTCCGCTCCGGACGCCACGCCGGAGCCAGTGCCGCAACCGGTCCCGAAAACCCACGCGGGTCCGCTCGTGACGCACGGCGACACCAGGTCCGCGGCCGGTCCCGAAACCACGCGGTCTCCGCGACCGGCCGCCCCGCCACGCGCCTCGCGTGGGCTTTCCGAAGCCGCGCGCCTTGCGTGGGCCTTTCGGAGCCGCGCGCCTTGCCTGGGCTTTCCGGAGCCGCGCGTTGCGTGGGCCTTTCGGAGCCGCGCGCCTTGCCTGGGAGCTTTCCGGAGCCGCGCGCCTTGCGCGGGCGTTCCGGAGCCGCGCGCCGGCCACGGGCCGACGCGATCCCGCGACCGGTCGCCTCACGGAACCCGACGCGACTCCGCGATCGAGCTGGCCGCACCACGCGGATACAAGGCGGCCGGGCGGAAAACGCCAGAGGCGGCTACGGAAGCGCGGACGACGGTTACGGAGGCGCGGGAGGGCGTCAGAGCATGTGACGGAGGGCGGTGAGGCGGGTGGCGGCCTCGGTGAGGATCGTGGGGGGTGGGGTGGCGGCGAGGAGGTCGGTGACGACCACGCGGAGTTGGTCGACCAGGGCGAGGTCGTTGGGGAGGCGTGGGACCGGGCGGCGGGGCTGGCCCTCCGCGTCGGCGGCGGCGTCGGCGACCCAGGTGATCAGCGCGTGGACGGCGTCGGCGCGGGTGCCGGTGGTGCCGTCGAGTGGAGTGGCCCAGCGCGGGGCCTCCCAGTGGCCCACCTGGCGGACGAAACGGTCCAGGGCCTGATCGAGGGTCGCGGTGCTCATCGGGTGCGAGCGTACCGGCGCCGGGAACGGCGAAGCCCGCCGGAGCCGGGAGGGCTCGGGCGGGCTTCGGTGCGATGTGAGAGCTAGTCGTCTTGCAGGAAGCTGAGCAGGCGCAGGATCTCCAGGTACAGCCAGACGAGGCCGACCAGGATGCCGAAGGCCGCGGTCCACGCGTACTTCTGCGGGAGGCCCATCCGCACGCCCTCCTCGATCTCGCCGAAGTTGAGCACGAAGCTCAGCGAGGCGACGACGATGCAGACGAGGCTGAAGCCGATGGCGAGCGCGCTGCCGTCGCGCAGGCCGGTGTTGACACCGAACAGCGCGAACACCAGGTTGATCATCATGACGGCGAAGAGGCCCATCATGACCGAGATCAGGATGCGGGCGAACTTCGGCGTGGCCCGGATGACGCGGGCCCGGTAGAGGATCGCCATCAGGAAGAAGACGCCGAACGTGGCCGTGGTGGCCTGCAGCACGATGCCGTCGTAGAAGGTCTCGAACTGCTTGCTGATCAGGCCGAGGAACGCACCCTCGACGACCGCGTAGACGCCGACCAGGACCGGGTTGGCCATCCGCATGAACGAGATGACCAGACCGAGCACGAGGCCGACGACGGCCGCGCCGATGAGCGCCGGCAGCTCCAGCGGGGCCGGGATCAGCACCCACGCGGCGGCGGCGGAGAGAGCGGTGATCGCAAGCAGCGCGACAGTGCGGACGACGACGTCATCGATGGTCATCGGGCGGACGGCCGGCGGAGCCGCCGGGTACGCCTGGGACGGGTAGGGCTGGTCGTAACCCGCCGGACCGTAACCGGGCGCGGCACCCGGGCCGTAGGCGCCGTACGCGCCGGCCCGCTCGCGCTCGGCAGCCCGGCCGAGCTGGCTCAGCACCGGGTTGCTTGTCTTCACGTCTATGGCCTCCTGCCAGTAATGACACCTCAGCCAAGAGTAAGGGGTGGTCACCGGAGTGGGCGACCTGCAGGCCTGTGAAATTGCTGAACAGGACGTCCTACACCTTGTGGGAGCGGACGATCGGGAGGTAAAGGAGTGCCCGGGGCGGGGGTCGAACCCGCATGCCTCTCGGCAGCCGCTTTTAAGGCGGCCGTGTATGCCATTCCACCACCCGGGCGGGTACGCGTGTGCAGATGCCACGGTAATGGGTGGCGGCGCACCGGGCGCACCGATAACCCCGCGGCACACTACTGTCGTCCCCGTGACGAGCCCCACACCCATCGAATCGGACCGGGCCGACGACGGCTCACCACACGTGGACGGAAAGCGATGGGACGTCGCCGACCTGGCATTCTGCGTCTTCTACCTGTTCCTCGCGGTCTGGCTGACGTCCTATCTGTGGCCGGATCCGGGCGCCAAGGTCATGGCGCTGAACCCGGCCGACCAGACGCTTTACGAGTGGTTCCTGGCGTACGACACCCGGATAGCCCGCGGCGATGTCGGCTTGATCACTGACCGGCTGAACGTGCCGGACGGGGTCAATCTGCTCGCCAACACGTCCGTGATCGCGCTCGGCGTGCTGATGACGCCGGTGACGCTGGTCTTCGGCGTACCGGTGACGTTCGCGGTGCTGGTCGTGCTGAACCTGGCCGGCACCGCGATCGCCTGGCACGTGCTGTTCCGCCGGGTGCTGGGCGCGGAGCCGGTCGCGGCCGGGCTCGGCGCGGTGTTCGCCGGTTTCGCGCCCGGCATGGTGTCGCAGTCGGTCAGCCACCTGCACATGACCGCGCAGTGGCTGGTCCCGGTCATGGTGTGGATGCTGGTCAGGATGTACCGGGCGGCCGGGGCCCGGGATCGCCGCCGGGTCGGCACGTCCGCGCTGGGCCTGGCCGCGGCCGTGGTCGTGCAGGTCTTCATCGGCGAGGAGGTGCTCTTCCTCACCGCGTGCACGCTGCTGCTGGTCACGGTGGGGTACGCGGTGCTCCACCCACGCGCCGCGCGGCGCGCCGCCGGGCTGTTCACGGCCGGGATGCTGGTCACCGCGGCCGTGTCCGGTGCGCTCCTGGCGTACCCGCTGTGGGTGCAGTTCGCTGGTCCGCAGGCGGTGAACGGCACGCTCTTCCTGCCCGGTTACTTCGTGACCGACCTGGCCAGCTTCGCCGCGTTCTCGCCGCTGTCCGTGGCCGGCGGCCCCGCGTCGGCGGAGCTGAGCACCGGGCCGAGCGAGTACAACACGTTCCTCGGCTGGCCGTTGCTGCTGCTGACGGCCGGGTTCGTGATCTGGCGGCGGCGGGACCGGGCGGTGCTGGCCGCCGCGTTCGCCGGCCTGGTGATGGCCGTGCTGTCGCTAGGGCCGTCCATCGTGTACGACCGGGAGCAGCTCGACGTCTGGGGGCCGTTCTCGCTGCTGGAGAGCGTGCCGGTGGTGGACGCCGCGCTGCCGATGCGGTTCTCGCTGCCGCTGATCCCGGTGATCGCCGTGATCCTCGCCCGCGGCATCCAGCACGGCCTGTCCCGGCCGGATCTCACCCGGTACGTGGCGCCGGTGCTCACCGTCGTGGCGCTGGCCCCGCTGACGCCGGAGCCGCTGCCGGCCGCGACCCGGGAGCCGCTGCCCGAGTTCATCGCGGGCGGACACTGGCGCGAGTGCGTGCCGGTGGGCGGCGTGCTGGTGCCGGTGCCGCTGCCGACGCCGCAGGATCCGTGGCCGATGCGCTGGGCGGCGGCGACGAACACCGCGTTCGGCATGCCGGAGGGCTTCTTCATCGCGTCGTACGGCGCGGACGGCGCCCCGTCGATGGGCACCTACCAGCGGACGCTGTCGAACGTGACGGCCGAGGTGGCGAAGACCGGCGCGGTGCCGGAGATCGACGCCCAGAAGGGCGCGGACGCCCGCGCCGACCTGGCGCACTGGGGCGCGTCGTGCGTGGTGGTCGCGGACTCCGCGCCGAACGCGGCGGCGCTGCGGATCACCGTGGGGCGCCTGCTCGGCACGCCCGGGACCCGGCTGGCCGACGTCTACTACTGGCGGGCCTGAGACACGGCGGAAGGGGGCAGGGTGACCCTGCCCCCTTCTCGACGGACGAGCTGATCAGGCCTTGACCGCGGCCGCCTCGGCCTTCGGCGCCTCCACCGTGGCCGGCTTCGGCTCGAGCGGCGGCGTGACCTCGGTGAACTCCTCGCGCGGTGCGTGCAGCTGGCCGAGCGCGACCACCTCACGCTTGAGGAGGAACGCCAGCGTCCAGTCCGCGACCACGCGCACCTTGCGGTTGAACGACGGGATCTGGCTGACGTGGTAGAAGCGGTGCATCAGCCACGCCGGGAAGCCGGGCACCTTGACGCCGTAGACCTTCGCGGCACCCTTGTAGAGGCCGAGGCCGGCGACCGAGCCCAGGTACTTGTGCCGGTAGGTCTTCGGCTCGCGCCCGTGGATGACGCGCGCGATGTTGTCGGCCACCACGACCGCCTGCCGGACCGCGTGCTGCGCGCTCGGCGAGCACCAGGCGCCGACGCCGCCGGTCAGGTCCGGCACCTGCGCGCAGTCGCCCGCGGCCCAGGCGCCCTCGACGACCGTCTCGCCGTCCGCGACCTGGAGCGTGGGCAGGCAGTTGACGTGACCGCGCGGGCCGAGCGGCAGGTCCGTGTTGGCCAGCATCGGGGACGGCTTCACGCCGGCGGTCCAGACCACCGTGTCGGTGATGAACGTCTCGCCGTCGGAGAGCTTCACGTTGCCGTCGACGCAGGACTCCAGGAACGTGCCGAGCCGCATGTCGATGCCGCGCCTGCGCAGCTGGCGGGCCGCGTACGCACCCATGTCCGGGCCGATCTCCGGCAGAATCCGCTGGGTCGCCTCGACCAGCACGAAGCGGACCTCGTCCTGCTTGATCTCCGGGTAGTACTTGAGCGCGGAGCGGACCATGTCCTCCATCTCGGCCAGCGCCTCGATGCCCGCGTAACCGCCACCGACGAAGCAGAACGTCAGGGCGCGCCGCTTGGTCTCCGGGTCGGTGGTGGTGGCGGCGACGTCCAGCCGGTCGAGGAAGTGGTTCCTCAGGTAGATGGCCTCGCCGATGGTCTTGAAGCCGATGCCCTGCTCGCGCAGGCCCGGGATGGGCAGCGTGCGGGACACGGAGCCGGGTGCGACCAGGATGTGGTCGTACTCGACCTCGCGGGCCGGCCCGGAGATGGTCTCGACCAGCACCTTCTTGTTGGCGTGGTCGATGCGAGTGACCTCACCGGAGATGATCGTGCAACGGCGCAGCTCCCGGCGCAGCGGCACAACGGCGTGCCGCGGGGAGATGTTGCCGGCCGACGCCTCGGGGAGGAACGGCTGATAGGTCATGTGCGGCTGAGGATCGACGACGATAACCTCGGCCTCGCGCGCGCTGAGCTTCTTGGAGAGGCGCAGCGCGGCGAAAAGGCCCACGTGCCCAGCTCCAACCACAAGGATCCGCTGAGGACTCACGAGGGTTATCTTTCTCCTAACCACTTGACCTTGCGCGGGGGATGGCAACTTCTGTGATCCACGACGCGTCCCGGTCCAGGTAAATATCCGGTTACGCCGACAAAAGCGCAGGTCAGAGGCGATTATCGAGAGATGCGGGCCAGTAGCGCAGTGGCCGCGACCGCTGCCGCTAGGCCACCGATCGCGAACGCTGCGTAACCCCCGAGCGTTACCCGGCCGACCGCGGCGAGCACCATGACGAGCACGACCGCCGATCCGAGCAGCACCGCGAGCAGCCGAATCACCCATCCGGTGACCACCTCGGCGCGGATCGCCGCGTCGTACGGCAGGCAGGCGGCCAGCGCCGCGAGGCTGTGCCCGGCGTAGAGCAGCGACGCGAGCGCCAGCACCCGGCCGAGCACGATCGGTTCGCCGTACCCGGCGGTGGCCACGGCGTACAGCGTGATCGCGGTGACGGCCAGGGCCGCCGGCGGGAAGCCGCGCGGGGCCAGCGCCGGGAACAGCGCCAGCAGCAGCGCCAGGCCGGCGGACCGGACGTCGAGGTACTCCACGGGCACCGCCACCAGCAGCGTGGCCGTGCCGACCAGCACCAGCGCGGCCCGGACGGCGAACGGCACCGCGGTCATCCGCCGGGCCGCGGCCGTCGCCCGCCGGTACCGCTCCATCAGCCTCATCGCAGGCCCGCCCGGGGCGCGCCGGCGAACCGCGCGATGTCCCGCAGCACCAGGTCCAGGCTGCCGGCGCCGGCCCAGCTCACCACCGGTACGCCGTGCTCGCGCAGCCGGCCCATGGTGTTCTCCCGCTCCATCCGCCACAGTCGCAGCGCGGTGTCCGTCCACGGGCCGCCGCTGCGCACGGTCAGCCCGGTCGGCGGCAGCGTGTCCACCGCGACCACGTACCGGCCGGAGCGGGCCAGCCGGGCCAGCATCTCCGCGGAGCTCGGCTCCAGCAGCGGCGTGAGCACCACCAGCAGCGCGTTCGACGAGACCAGGTGCGCGGCGACCGGGTCGGCGGCGCCGTCCACGCTGCCCTGCGGGCGCACCTCCAGCAGCCACTCCAGCACGGTGAGGTACTGCCGCCGGCCGGCCGCGGCGCGGAGGCGGCGGGCGGCCGGGCCGTACTCCAGCAGCGAGACCCGGTCGCCGCGGTGCAGGTAGTGCTCCGCGATCGCGGCCGCGGCCCGGACCGTGGTGTCCAGCACGGACGCGCCGCCGTGCACGCCGCCGGAGTTGCCGGTCTCCGCGGTCACGTCCAGCAGCAGCGCCACCTCGGCGTCCCGATCGGAGAGCGTGGCGGCCACGTGCAGCGCGCCGGTGCGCAGCGACACCCGCCAGTCGATGCGCCGCAGCCGGTCACCGGGACCGAACTGGCGTACGCCGGCCAGTTCGCCGGCCTGCCCGGGGCGCCGGGAGCGGTGGTTGCCGACCAGGCCGGCCGCGTTCGGCATGGCGTCGACCGCCTGGAACGGCTCGGTGCGCGGATAGACCGCGATGCGCGCCGCGCGGAGTACCACCGGCGCGGACGTGAACAGCCCGTCGCAGGCCGCCGCCACGGCCGCGACCGGGCCCAGGTCATGCCGGCCCCAGCGCAGCGCCTCACCCTCCAGCGCGATCACGCCGGCCGTACCCGCGTCGACCGGCAGCCCGTGCGGCCGGTCCGCCGCCGCCACGCGCAGCCAGTGGGACCGGCGCACCCGCGTCAGCACCACGTCGTAGCGGACCCGGTCCGGGTTGATCACCTCGAGTTCCGCGACCACGTCGCCGCTCTCCACGCGGTTGGTCGCGTCGACCGTGACGGCCAGGTCCGGCGCCGCGGAGGGCCGGTGGCGCAGCGAGACCGCGGTCCCGATCAGGAACGGCGTGGCCAGCAGCACCAGATCGGTGCGGGCCAGCCCGACGCCCGCGATCAGCAGCAGCCCGGCGAGCAGCAGCGCGCGGCTCAGCGCGCGGGTCGGTGCCCACGCCGCCACGCCCTCCGCCTCGGGCGCGGCGGCGGGCGGCTCCGCGACCGCGGGCGGCACCGCCGGCCGCAGCCCGCTCACGACGCGTGCCCGCCCGCGCCCGCGTAGCTCGGCATCGCGCCGCTGGCCGGGGCCGGCGTCGCGGCCAGCACCTCGGTCACCACGAACGCCGGGTCGACGCGGCGCAGCCACATCTCCGGGCGCAGCGTGATCCGGTGGGTGAGCGCCGGGATCGCGACCTCCTTGACGTCCTCCGGCACCACGTAGTCCCGGCCGGCCAGGGCGGCCCGCGCGCGGGACAGCAGCAGCAGCGCCAGCGAACCGCGCGGCGAGGCGCCGACCAGCACGGACGGGTGCTCCCGGGTGGCGGCCGCGAGCGCGACGATGTAGCGCCCGATGGAGTCCTCGACCACGACCCGTTCCAGGCCGGCCTGCATGCGCAGCAGCGTCTCCGCGTCCACCACGGGCTCGATCACCGCCTCCTCGCGCCGGCGGTGGATGCGGCGGCGCAGCACCTCCCACTCCTCCTCGTGGCTCGGATAGCCGAACGACACGCGCAGCAGGAACCGGTCCAGCTGCGCCTCGGGGAGCGGGTACGTGCCCTCGTACTCGATCGGGTTGGCCGTGGCCAGCACGTGGAACGGCGCGTCCAGCCGGTACGTGACGCCCTCCACCGAGACCTGCTTCTCCTGCATCGCCTCCAGCAGCGCGGCCTGCGTCTTCGGCGGCGTGCGGTTGATCTCGTCGGCGAGCAGCAGGTTCGTGAAGATCGGCCCGGCCCGGAAGGTGAAGTCGTGGCGGCTCTGGTCGTAGAGGAACGAGCCGGTCACGTCCGCCGGCAGCAGGTCCGGCGTGAACTGCAGCCTCCGGAAGTCCAGCCCGAGCGCCTGCGCGAAGCTGCGCGCGGTCAGCGTCTTGCCCAGGCCGGGCAGGTCCTCCAGCAGCACGTGGCCGCCGGCCAGGATGCCGGCCAGGACCAGCTCCAGCGGGTCGCGCTTGCCGACCACGACCGTGCCGACCGCGTCCAGCACGGTCCGCGCGAGCGCGCCCACCTCGTGCGGCGGGAGCGGCTCCGGCATCTCGGTCATAGTTCCTCCAGGCGGGTGACCAGCGACGCGAACTGTCGCGGTTTCGGTGCGCGCCGCGGCGACGCGGTCAGCAGGGTCCACAGCTGCTCGCCGAGCAGCTCGCGGGCCCGTCGTTCGTCAGACGCGATGGTGATGCCGTGGCGTTGTCTCAGCCGCTCGTCGGCCAGCTCGCGCAGCGCCGGCGTGGTCAGCCGCCGGAACCGCTCCGCGTCCTCGGTGCTCCAGGTGAGTACGCGCTCCCAGCGGCCGACCGCGCGCCGCAGCCCGTCGCCGCCGGTCCAGTCGTAGGTGCCGGGCTCCTCACCGCGCGGCATCGGGCGGTCCGGCCGCTCCGGCCGCCGCGGCACCGGGATGGACGAGGTCACCCGGTACAGCAGCGCGAGCGCGCCGAAGAGCGCGAACAGCACCGGGATCGAGGCGGTCAGCTCGGAGGCGCGCAGCAGGAAGTAGGTGACCGACGTCCCGGCCGCGGCGGCCAGCAGCGTGAGGAACCACCCGCGGCGCTTGCGCGGCGGACGCTCCTCCGCGCTGGTCAGCAGCTCCTCGATGCTCACGACGCCGCCCCTCCCCCGGTGGCCGGCGCGGTCAGGTCGTCCCGGACGCGGTGCAGCGCGGCCACCGCCTGGGCGCGCATGCGCTCGTCGACGACGTGCGTGGCGTAGCGCGCCTCGCGGTAGACGTCCGCGAAGCCGGCCAGCACCCGCGCGTCCACCGCGTGCTCGCGCAGCAGGCGGCTGACCAGCTCGGTCGGGGTGTCCCCGGGGCGGCGCGGGGTGCCGGCGTCCGCGGCGGCCTGCTCCAGCCGCACCCAGCAGGTGATCACGGCGCCGCGCGGGTCACGGTCGGTGGCCAGCTCCTGCAGGCCGGCGTCGAGCGCGGCCACCATCTCCTCGGTGGCACCGCCGCGACGGGACACGGCCCGCACGCCCTGACGCTTGCGCAGCTGGTCCCGGACCGCGACCCAGGCCACCGTCCCGATCACGGCCGCGACCAGCACGCCGCCGAGCACGAACAGCAGCGTGACCAGCCACGGGGCCAGCGCGAACCCGGAGTCCTCCGCCCGCAGCGGCGTGTCACCGCCGCCACCGGCGGCCGGCGGCGGCTCCTCCAGCTCCGGCTCCTCCGTGGTGACCGGCACGTCGACCAGCGGCGGCGCGGTGCGCAGGCCCATCGACGAGTTCTCCGCGGCGAACGCGATCAGCCCGACCAGCAGCACGGCGGCCACCACCGGCCACCAGCGCCGCACTGAGGCGAGCGTCATGCGGCGGCCAGCGACCGGGCTCGGGCGAACACGTCGTCAAGCATCGCGGGTGTGAGCCGCCCGGTAAAGGTGTTCTGCTGGCTCACGTGATAACAACCCAGCAGCACCGGTACGCCGTCGGCGGTCCACTGTGCACCGTGGCCGAACGCCGGGCGCGGGCTCGGCGGGCGCAGTCCCCAGACCGCGTGCATCGCGGGCCACCACGCGGCCCAGGCGAACGCGCCGAGCGCGATCACCACCCGCAGCGTGGGCTTGATCAGGGCCAGCTCGCGGTGCAGGAACGGCGCGCACCGGTCGCGCTCGTCCGGCGCGGGCTTGTTGTCCGGCGGCGCGCACCGTACCGCCGCGAAGATCCGGGTGTCGGTGAGCGTGAGGCCGTCGTCGCGCGCCACGCTGGTCGGCTGGTTCGCCAGGCCGGCCCGGTGCATGGCCGCGAACAGCACGTCGCCGGAGCGGTCGCCGGTGAAGATCCGGCCGGTACGGTTGCCGCCGTGCGCGGCCGGGGCCAGGCCGAGGATGCCGATCCGCGCGTCCGCCACGCCGAAGCCGGGCACCGGGCGGCCCCAGTAGGTCTGGTCCCGGAACGCCGCGCGTTTGACGGCGGCCACCTCCTCCCGCCACGCGACCAGGCGCGGGCAGGCGAAGCAGTCGCTGATCTCGGCGTCGAGCCGGTCCAGGGCGTCCCCCATGATCCTTAGCGAACCACGAGGGACGCCGTTCGGCTACAGCCGGGTCCGGAACAACTCGAGCGTGCGCGCCCACGCGGTGGCGGAGGCGGCCCGGTCGTACGTGGCCGGGTGGTCGTCGTTGAAGAACGCGTGCGCCGTACCCGGGTAGTCGTAGAGCGTGACCTCGCCGCCGGCCAGCTCGATGCCGGCCTTCGCGACCCGCGGCCCCTCGGCGGCGGAGAGCCCGTCCGCCCCGGCGCAGTGGATGATCGCGGCCTTTCCGGCGTAGTCGTCCCACTTCGGCGCCATCCGCTCCCACGGCAACGCCGGGTAGAAGCCGGCCGTGGCGACGATCCGGCCGGAGACCGTGGCGGACCACAGCGCCAGGCTGCCGCCCATGCAGAACCCGACCGCGCCGATCCGGCCGGTGGTCTCGGGCAGGCCGGCCAGGTAGTCGGCCGCGCCCGCGATGTCCTTGGCGGCCTGGTCCATCGCCAGCCCCATGAGCAGCTTGACGGCCTCGTCCGGATACGTGGTCTGCCGGCCGTGGTAGAGGTCCGGTGCCAGCGCCACGAAGCCGGCCTCCGCGAACCGGTCCGCGAGCGCGGTGATGTGCTCGACCAGCCCCCACCATTCCTGGATGACGATCACACCCGGCCCGCCGCCCGGCGCGGGTTTCGCGAGGTAGCCCTCGCTCGTGCCGCCGTTGCTGCGGTAGCTCACCATTGAGCCCATCGGCCGCCTCCAGTCGCTCAGAGTCATCGAGCCACACATATGAGTGAGGTGCGTGGGGCGTAGCCTGCCACGATGAGCACGCGACCGGAAGAGCGACGGCGCCGTCCCGCACGATGCGGAACGGCGCCGTGGCGACCTCGGCCCTACTGGTCCTTGAGGCAGAGGATGTAGTACTTGTCCGCCTCGTCCTCGGGCGTGTAGAGCACGGTGACCGACTCGCCCTCGTTGATGAACTCGAAGCACGCCTCCGGCGCGCGGGCCTGGGTGAGCGTCAGGTGGTCCACCCGGCCGACGATCAGCGAGGTCGCGTCCGCGTCGCCGCAGTCCACGATGCTGACGCCGACCGCGGTGCCCTCCTCGCCCTCGGCCAATTCCGGCGTGTCGTCCAGGCACTGGCCGACCTTGGCGTCCTTGGTCGGGTCCTCGGACAGCGCGTTCGCCGCCGCGCCCGCGCCCAGGCCGATCACGACCTTGATCAGGATGCCGACGCCGACCACGCCGATGACGCCCAGGATGCCGGCGAGCCGGGCCTTGCCGCCGCCCTTCTTCGGCTCCTGCACCGGCGGGACGTAGCCGGGCGCGCCGAACGCGGGCTGCTGGTACGGCGCGGCGCCGTAACCCTGCTGCGGCGCGGCACCGTAACCCTGCGGCGACCCGGCGCCGTAACCCTGCGGCGACCCGGCGCCGTAACCCTGCGGCGACCCGGCGCCGTAACCCTGCGGCGGCATGCCGGGGGTGCCGGGCATGCCGGGCTGCGGCTGGCCCTGCGGAGCGCCGGGGAGGGGCGCGCCGAAGCCGGGCGTGTGGGAGGGCTGCGGCGGAGGGTAGCCGGCAGGCTGATCAGTCACTGTGTCGATCCCCGTTTCGATGCGCATGCCGGCCGCCCGACCGGCATGGATGGAAGTGCTCCGAAACGGTACGGCTTGGGGATCTTCCGTCCCGCCCCTCGACCGGACGATCGTCCGTGCCGAAGGGGTGGGATCGGGTGACTGAAAGTCGTACAGCGAGCGCTCAGAGGCCTTTCAGGATGCGGACGGCCGCGGCGTCACCGTGCCGGGCACCGCCTGCTCCACCTGACCGCCGGGCCGGCTCTCCGGAGCGCCCTCGGCCGGTCCGTCGGGCACGCTCTCGGACGGGGAGGGGAAGGCCGGGACCTGGAAAGGCGCCAGTTCGGGACATATCGGGTACACCTGCGTGCCGGTCCACGGCCGGTTCGCGCCGCACCGGTCCCAGCCGACGTCGATCGGCTGGCCGTTCTGGTCGTAGAGGCGCACGTCGGTGAGGAGCCGGCCGTTGCTGTCGTAGACGTACACGTCCTCGGCCTCGGAGGGCAGCGCCGGCACGTACCCGGTGCTGTACGACTCGACCATCTGATCGACGGTGGCGCGGCTGTCCACCTGCCACAGCAGCCCCACCGACCACACCACCAGCACGGCCGTGGCGAACCGCATCACCCGGCGCGGATTGCGGGCCATCCCCGCGGTCTCCCGCCGGCCCAGCCAGATCGAGCCGAGCACGAACGAGCCCAGCAGGAACAGGCCCATGAGCAGGCCGCCGTCGGCGCGCGGCAGCAGGCCGAGCCGCGAGGTGTCGTCGCTCACCACGGCGGCGAAGATCATCGCGGCCAGGTAGCCGCGCAGCACCCACCAGGCCGGGCGCAGCAGCCGCAGGAAGTCGCTGCCCCGCTCGTACCCCAGCAGCACGCCGGCCCGGCGGTCGACGTCCGCGCGGCGGGCGCGGATCCGGTGCACGGCCGCGTCCATCCGCGCCCGCAGCGGCACCCGCCCGCCCCGAACCATGCCCACCGCGACGCGCAACTCGGCCGCGTACACCTCCGGCGGGCCGAGCCGCCGTTCCAGCGGCTCGCCGCTCTCCGCCCGCACCTCCGCCAGGTGCCCCGGCAGATCCTCCAGCAGGTCGTCACGCTGCCGCGCCGGCAGGTCGGAGAGCGCGGCCCGGACCGCCTCGACGTAGTGCCTGATCTCCAGGTCCTCGGTGACACTCATCGGTGCGCCGTACCCCCGCTCAGCAGATCGTCCATCGTGGAGGCGAAACCCTTCCACACCTTCGCCGAACGAGCCAACTCGTCGCGCCCGGCTTCGTTGAGGGCGTAATACTTCCGGTGCGGGCCCTCATCGCTCGGCACCACATAGGCCGTGAGCAGTCCCGCCTGGAAGAGCCGCCGCAACGTGCCGTAGACGGACGCGTCACCGACCTCGTCGAGCCCGGCGGTCCGCAGGCGGCGCAGGATGTCGTATCCGTAGCCGTCCCCGTCCCGCAACACGGCCAGCACGGCGAGGTCCAGCACTCCCTTGAGCAACTGGGTCGTCTCCACGCACCGCACAGTATTCCGCAGTCCGTAATACCGTCAAGCCACGCATGCCGATCCTTTGCGGGCGGACCGGGATCGTCCACGCCGGCGAGGGACGGGGGAGGCGGGGAATCCGGTCCCGGGAGCGGCGGCGCGGCCGGAATCCGGCGGGCAGCGCGGTCGCGCGGGTGTGGTGACCACACGGACACCGGCTCCGACGCGCCGGCGGAGCGGCGGCGGAGCCGGCGCGAGGTTTGCCCGCGGGAGCATGCGGGCCGCACCCGGCCGGGAGCGGGAAAACAAAGGTGTTAGGCGAGGCTCCAGGCGATGCCGTCGAGGATGTCGTGTTCGCTGGCGATGACGGAGGGGAGGTCGGCGCGTTCCATGATGGTGCGGAGAACCAGGGCGCCGGCGCCGATCACGTCGGCGCGGCCGGGGTGCATGACCGGGATGGCCAGGCGTTCGGCGCGGGTGGCGGTGAGCAGGTCGTCGGTGACCTTGGCGACCTCGGGGTAGCCGAGCCGCGCGTGGTGGATGCGGGCCGGGTCGTACTCGGTGAGGCCGCGGGCGATGGCGACCACGGTGGTGACCGAGCCGGCCAGGCCGACCAGCGTGCGGGCGTCGCGCCCGGGTACGGCGGCGAGTGCGCGGTCGACCTGGGCCGTGATGTCGGCCCGGGCCGCGTCGATCTCCGCGGCCGTGGGCGGGTCGCCGTGCAGGTGGCGCTCGGTCATCCGGACGCAGCCGATGTCCACGGAGATGGCCGAGTCGACCCGGGCGCCGCCGACCACGAACTCGGTGGAGCCGCCGCCGATGTCGACCACCAGGTACGGCGCGTGCGTGCCGGGCGGCAGGCCGTGCACCGCGCCGGTGAAGGAGAGGCGCGCCTCCTCGTCGCCGGTGACCACCTCGGGCGCGGTGCCGAGCGTCTCGGTGACCATGGCGCGGAACTCGTCCGCGTTCTCCGCGTCGCGGGTGGCGGAGGTGGCGACCATCCGGACCCGCTCGGCGCCCAGTTCCTCGATCGCCTCGGCGTATCCGGCCAGCGCCACGCGGGTGCGCTCGATCGCGGCGGGCGCCAGCCGGCCGGTCCGGTCCACGCCCTCGCCGAGCCGGACGATCTCCATGCGCCGGGTGACGTCGAGCAGCTGGGCGCCGGGGCCCGCGTACGACGCCGGGAGGTCGGCGACCAGGAGACGGATGCTGTTGGTGCCGCAGTCGATCGCGGCTACGCGTGCCATGCGGTCAGCCTACGTCCGTCGCGCCGAGGTGTACGAGCATGCGGGTGTTGCCCAGGGTGTTCGGCTTGACCCGCTCCAGGCCGAGGAACTCCGCGACGCCCTCGTCGTACGAGCGCAGCAGCTGCTCGTAGACCGGGGACGGCACCGGCGCGCCGTCGATCGGCACGAACCCGAACGAGGCGAAGAACGCGGTCTCGAACGTGAGGCAGAAGACGCGGGCGACGCCGAGGTCGCGCGCGGTGTTCAGCAGCTCGGTGACGATCCGGTGGCCGATCTTGCGCCCGCGGCACTCCGGATCGACCGCCAGCGTGCGGATCTCCGCCAGGTCCTCCCACATCACGTGCAGCGCGCCGCAGCCGACGATCGCGCCGTCACTCAACCGCTCGGCGACCCAGAACTCCTGCACGTCCTCGTAGAGCGTGACCGTGGCCTTGCTGAGGAGGCGCCGCTCGCCGCTGTACGTGTCGATCAGCGCCCGGATGCGGCGTACGTCGGCGGTCCGGGCGCGGCGTACCGCAACATCCATACGGCCAACCCTACTGGCTCCGACCGACCGAGCCGGAGACCGGCGCCGATACCGCATCCTCGTAGGCATGATCCGTGTCCGCCCGCTCGCCGCCGTGGCCGTGCTCGCGCTGGCCGGCTGCGCCGCGCCCGGTGACCGGCCGGGCCAGGGGGACGGCGCGGGCCTGGACGCCCTGGTGGACCGGCTGGGCCAGGCCTCCTCGGCCACGTACACGGCGGTCTACGCGCTCGGCACCGGCGAGATGGCGACCGTGGTGAGCGCGCCGCCGCGGACGGCCACGATCAGCGGCGACGACCGCCTGATCGTCGGGCCGGACGGCGTGACGCTCTGCCAGGACGGCGCGTGTTCCCGGCCGCCGGGGGCGGCGGACGCGCCCGGCGGCACCGGCATCGTGACGCCGGAGCAGGTCCGGGCGATGGTGTCCGCCGCGGCTCACCTGCCGGGCGTGGACGTGGCCATGTCGACCGCGACGTTCGCCGGCCGGGAGGCGCTCTGCGCGGACGTGCACGGCCTGTCCGACTTCACGGTCTGCGTGACCGCGGACGGCGTGCTGGCGTCGTTCCGCGGGGACGGTGAGATCACGCTGGAGCTGACCCGGCTGACCGGCTCCGCGGACGCGTCACTCGTCGGCTGACGGGCTCACGCACGGGCCGTCGGCCCACCACGGGGCGAGCAGCGCGGCGGTCTCGTCGCCGAACGGGTTGACGCCCGGGCCGGCGCCGAGCGCGTGGCCGAGGTGCACGTGCAGGCACTTCACCCGGCCGGGCATGCCGCCGG
Organism: Catenuloplanes atrovinosus; assembly: GCF_031458235.1. Classification (NCBI taxonomy): domain Bacteria; kingdom Bacillati; phylum Actinomycetota; class Actinomycetes; order Micromonosporales; family Micromonosporaceae; genus Catenuloplanes; species Catenuloplanes atrovinosus. Next base: position 6,814,220 of record NZ_JAVDYB010000001.1, read on the forward strand.
CCGAGACGCCCGCGATCTCCGGCACGTCGCCGATCGCCTCGCGCCGCCGCAGATAGTCCTCGTGCGCGGCCCGGTAGCGCGCGGCCAGGTCCTCGTCCTCGGCCAGCCGCGCGGTCATCTCCTTCATCGCGCCCGACGACTCCAGGCGGCTGACCGCGCTGGTCGCGCGCGGGCAGGTCAGGTAGAAGAGCGTGGGGAACGGCGTGCCGTCCGCGAGCCGGGGCGTGGTCTCCACGACGTCCGGGTTGCCGCACGGGCAGCGGTGCGCGACCGCGCGGGTGCCGCGGGGGGTGCGGCCGAGCTGGGCGGCGACGGCCGCGAGATCCGCCTCGGTGGCTTCCTCGCGCCGAGGCGGCGGGATTTCCTGGGTCACTTATTTATTGGCTTCCTGGATGCTGGACCACAACGTGTCGTACCACTTGCCGGGCGCGCCCGACGGGCCGGTGGCCGGGATCCCGCCCACGCCCTGGGGTGCATCGGCATCCTGGTTCATGACGATCAGCAGCGTCTCGTCGGGGTGCGCGTAGTAGAAACGATTGCGCACCTGGGTCCGGACGTACTCGTCGTCCTGCCACTTGTCGACCAGCTCGGTGAGCTGCTGGATCCGCTCGCGCTGCTCGGCCTGGGAGGCCTCCATCGCGGCGATGTCCGCCTCCTGCGAGAGGTAGAGGCGCACCGGGTAGGTATACGCCAGCGCCAGCGCGATCAGCACCACGACCAGCACCGCGGCCCGCCCGGTGTAACGCCGGGGCGGGGTGGCGGTGGTGCGCTTCGCGGCTCCGGCCGCCGCCGCGCGCCGGGCGGCGGCGGGACGGCTGGCGGAGCGGCCCGCCTCGGTGAGCCGTGGCTCGCGGACGATGCTCGCGTCGCGGATCGCGGTGCGGGCCCCGCGCGCGCTCCGGGCGGGCGAACCGGCCCTGCGCGTCGGTCGTGTCCCGTGCCCGCCGCGGGCGGGTCCCTGGCCGCCCGGCGACCGCCGTTGCGTCACGACTCCCACCCCCCTGCCCCCGCCGTACCCGTTCTCACGCTAAGCAACCATGACGGGCGCGGGGGCCGAGGGCAAATCCACGGGAATTTTGATCAGATACTGCGAACCCGTGGTGGGATGTGCCCCCGGCCTCAGCGACCTACGTGGGTACGGTGTGACTCTGAGTTACTTGGCGGCCTTGTAACGCGGGAAGGCGCCGGCACCGGCGTACCGCGCGGCGTCCGCCAGCTCCTCCTCGATGCGCAGCAGCTGGTTGTACTTCGCGACGCGCTCGGAGCGGGCCGGGGCACCGGTCTTGATCTGGCCGGAGCCGACCGCGACCGCGAGGTCCGCGATGGTGGTGTCCTCGGTCTCGCCGGAGCGGTGGCTCATCATCGACTTGAAGCCGTTGCGGTGGGCCAGCTCGACCGCGTCGAACGTCTCGGTCAGCGAGCCGATCTGGTTCACCTTGACGAGCAGCGCGTTCGCGGCCTTCTCGGCCACGCCGCGGCCCAGGCGGTTCGGGTTCGTCACGAACAGGTCGTCGCCGACGATCTGGATCTTGTCACCGAGCGCCGCGGTCATCGCGGTCCAGCCGGCCCAGTCCTCCTCGTTCAGCGGGTCCTCGATGGAGACGATCGGGTACGTCTCGCACAGCTTCGCGTAGTAGTTGATCATCTCGTCGGAGGACTTGGAGCCGCCCTCGAACGTGTACGCCCCGTCCTTGTAGAACTCGGTCGCGGCCACGTCCAGCGCCAGCGCGAAGTCGGTGCCGAGCGAGTAGCCCGCCTTCTCGATCGCCTCGGCGATCAGGTCCAGCGCGGCGGCGTTGGTCGGCAGGCTCGGCGCGAAGCCGCCCTCGTCACCCAGGCCGGTCGCCAGGCCCTTCTTCTTCAGCACGGACTTGAGCGCGTGGTAGACCTCCGCGCCCGAGCGCAGCGCCTCACGGAACGTGGACGCCCCGATCGGGGCGATCATGAACTCCTGGACGTCGACGTTCGAGTCGGCGTGCGCCCCACCGTTCAGGATGTTCATCATCGGGACCGGCAGCAGGTGCGCGTTCGGCCCGCCGAGGTAGCGGAACAGGCTCAGCTCGGCGGACGCGGCCGCGGCCTTGGCCACCGCCAGCGAGACGCCGAGGATCGCGTTCGCGCCCAGCTCGGACTTGTCCGCGGTGCCGTCGATGTCCAGCATCTTCTGGTCGATCAGGCGCTGCTCGCTGGCCTCGTAGCCGAGCAGCTGGTCCACGATGCGGTCCTCGATGTTCGCGACCGCCTTCTCGACGCCCTTGCCCAGGTAACGGCTCGCGTCGCCGTCCCGCAGCTCGAGCGCCTCGAACGCACCGGTGGAGGCACCGGACGGGACGGCTGCGCGCGCGATGGTCCCGTCGTCCAGACCGACCTCGACCTCGACGGTCGGGTTGCCCCGCGAGTCGAGAATCTCCCTGGCGACAATTCCCTCGATGGTGGCCATTTTGTCGTGTCGCTCCTTGAATTGAGATGTGCCGGCCCGCCTGGCAGGCCATGTGAGCCGAACCCCCGATCGCCGCCACCCTGCGGCCGACCACGACGCTGAGCCTATCCAGCCGGACCCGGCCGCCGCGTGCGAGGCTGGGGAAAACCCTCAAGGTGCCGCGCGGTGGACCGATGGGTGAACGTGAGTTTCACGTCCCCCGGCATCAACGAGCGGGTCGAGATCACGGTGAAGCGCGGCGGTACGTACCGCTCCCGCGTGGAGGATCTCGACGGCTCGCTCATCTCGCTGGCCGCGCCGCTCGACCTGCTGGTCACCGACGTGCCCGACCCCGGCATGGAGCTGACCGTGCGCTGGACCGCCGGCGAGCGCGGCCGGTACGCGGCCGACGCGGTCATCGCCCGGATCGTGCACGGCCACGTCAGCACCTGGGTGGTCGAGCTGACCAGCCGTCCCGTGATCGAGCAGAACCGCGAGTACGTCCGCGGCGGTGGCGGCGAGCCGGTCGAGCTCACCATCGGCGAGGACGGCGAGTCGCACCGCGGCGAGGTGATCGACGTCAGCGAGCGCAGCGTCAAGGCCGTGTTCAAGCGCCTGGCGATCGCCGAGAACACCGAGGTCTCGCTCCGGCTGCTGCTGGAGGACGAGCGGATGACGCTGCACGGCACGGTCTACCGCGTGGTCGACCAGGCCGCCACGTCCGAGGTCCAGGTGGTGCTGATGCTGGACGCGGACGAGCGGCAGGCCCAGGCCATCCGCCGGCACGTGATGAACCTCCAGCGGCTGGCCCGCGCCCGCTCACGCGACCACGCCTGACCGGCTACACCCCGAGCAGCGTCCGGAGGTGGCGCGGCGGCGGTGAGCCGTGGGCGAGCATGGCGTCGTGCCAGTCGCCGACGGAGACGCCGGCCGGGCGGGCGGCCGCGATCGCGGACACCTCGGTGTAGCCGACGAAGTAGGTGGACAACTGCGTCGAGGTGAGCAGGACGCGGCGCCACTTGCCGGCGGCCTCGCCCTCCTCCTGGAACGCGCGCCCGGTCATCAGCGCCATCGCGTCGGCCTCGCCGAGGTCGTCGCAGTGCGCGAGCTGGTCCAGCACGGCGTTCATGGTCATCCGCAGCTGCATCTTGAGCTGCTGGAGGCGCAGCGGCAGGCCGCCGAAGCCGTGGTCGGCCATGGACTCCTCCGCGTGCACGGCCCAGCCCTCGACGAACGGGTCGGACCAGCCGAGCGAGCGGACCCGGGTGCTGCCGCGGAACCGGCGCGCGTGCGCGAGCTGGACGAAGTGGCCCGGCATCGCCTCGTGGACGGTCAGGTTGCGGACCATGTGGTCGTTGTACTCGCGGTAGAGCGACTCCACCCGCTCCGGCGTCCAGTCCGCGGGCGCCGGCGCGATGCAGTAGAACGTGGGCACGTCCGCGGTCTCCAGCGGCCCGGGCGGGTCGCAGTAGGCGACGCTGATGCCGCGCGCGAACTCCGGCATGGTCTCGATGACGCACTCGTCGTCCGGGACGGTCACCAGCCGGTGCGCGCGGACGAACTCGGTGGTCTCGTCCAGTGTGCGCCGGGCCAGGTCCACGATCGTGTCGTTGTCCGGCCGCTCCTCGGCCAGCCGGGCGAGCGCGCGGCGCACGGTCTCGTCGGTGGCGGGCCCGCCGGTCAGCTCCGCCGCGGTCTCCCTGATCCGCTCGCCGATGCGGTCCAGGTTCTCCTCCGCGCGGCGCAGCACCTCGGCCGCGGACAGCTCGGTGTCCAGCGTGTGCCAGAGCCGGGCCTCCCACCGGCGGCGGCCCAGCCGCGGCGAGCGTCCCTCCTGGTCGAGGCCGTGCAGGTGCCGGGCGAAGTCGTCCAGCGCGCCGGCTGCGCGGGTGGCCAGCGGGTCGAGCCGGCCGGCCAGCGACGGCTCCCGGCTCAGCAGCGCGGGCAGCTCGTCGCGGATCAGCGCGGCCGCGCCGGCGAACTGCCCGGCCGCGGTCTCCACGTGGACGCGCGGGCAGTCGCGCAGCACCGCCCGCGCGGTGGCGACCGCGTCCGGCACCGCGGCGAGCCGGCCGGCCAGCGCCTCCAGCCGCGTGGCGACCGGCGCGAACGACCGGGCCATCAGGCCGTGCAGCAGCGGGCCCGGGTTGTGCAGCAGCGGGTTCCACTCGTGCTCGCGGATCTCGGTCAGCTCGAGCAGCCGCCGCTCCACCATGGTGGTGAGGATGGCGTGGTCGACCCGGTCCTCCGGATTCAGCGCGTCCGCGTCGAGTTGGGCGAGCGCGTTGCCCGCGTCCAGCAGCATGGCGGCGCGACCGGCGACCGCGTCGGCGGAGAAGTCCGGGAGACGGTCGTCCTGACCGTGGTCACCGGCGTAGAAGGCGGTGACCGGTTCGCTCGCGAGGATCGCGTCGACGATGCGCTCGGCCACGGGCACGAAGTCCGACATGGCGATCAATCTAACGTGAGACCTCCGCCAGGACACGCACAGCGGCACGAAGACCGGACGGAGAGTCACGAGGTTGGCGGAGGAGGCGGGCGCTCGCGTTCGCGAGGGTGGGCGGGCTCCGCACGGCGCACCACCCGCCGTGCGGAGCCCGCCGGAGAGGCCGGCCTGACCGGTCGGCCGGCCTCGAGCCGGGGAGCGGAACCGCGCCTAGCCCGCCTGCGCGGGCACGGCCGGGCGTACCGCCTGCGGCGCGTCCGGGGCGGCGGTGCGCGGCCGTACGTGCGGACGGTTCTTGCCCTGGTTCTGCGCGCCGGGCGGCGGCGCGGGCACCGGCCGCTTGGCGTTGCCGGCCGGGCCGCCCTGGGCGGGCGGGACCGGTTCGACCGGCGGGCTCAGCAGCAGCCGGGCCGGCGTCGCGGCCGGGCGGACCTTGTGCACGAACGCGTGCCGCGCCGCCGCGAACCCGGACCGGTCGTCGAAGATGTCCAGGCTCATCTCCGCCAGTTCGCGCACCTCGTGCACCGCGAGCGGCAGGCCGGCGCTGAGCGCCCGGGCCCGGCGGCTGCGGAGCCGCCGGTTGAGCTGCGGGTCGGTGTGCCGGGCGGCGAGGTCGGCCAGCCAGTCCGCGAACGCGTCGGGGTGCCGCGGGCCCACCTCGTCCACCAGGCCGGCCGCGCGCGCCTGCGCCGCGGACATCGGCAGCCGCGCGGTCAGCAGCCGCTCCGCGGTGACCGGGCCGACCCGGCGCGGCAGCGTATGGGTGTGCAGCTCCGACCCGTACAGCCCGATGTCGTAGTAGGGGTTGAGCACGATGTCCTCGCGCGCGGCGACGAGGTCCGCGCCGAGCCCCAGCATCACGCCGCCGGCGCCCGCGTTGCCGGGGTAGGCCGCGATCACCACCTGGCGCGTGCACTCGATGATCTCGGTGCAGACCGCGTTGATCGCGGTGATGTTCGCCCACGCGGCGGCGGCCGGGTCGGTGGCGGCCGTGATCAGGTTGAGGTGGATGCCGTTGCTGAACGCCTCCGTGCTCCCGCGCAGCACCAGCACCCGGGTGTCCTGGCCGGCCGCGTGCCGGAACGCGGCGAGCAGCCGGCGGCACTGCCCGGCCGACATCGCGCCGTTGTAGAAGTCGAACGTCAGCCAGCCCACGTCCGCGGTCCGCCGGTAGCGGATCTGCCGGTACGCGCCCGGCGCCTCCGCCTCCGCGCCCAGCGGCAGCGTCGCATGCGGTACGCCGCGCAGCCGCCGCCCGAGCACCACCGCGGCCGGCAGCTTGATGCCCCGCGGCCAGGTGCCGGCCGGGCCCGCACCGCCACCGGCGACCGGCTCCGGACCCGCCTGGCGCAGGTGCCCGATCCACACGCCGCCGTCGCCGGTCGCGACCAGGATCGCGCCCTGTCGCCGGCACAGCACCGTGCCCGGCTTCGCGCCGGTGCCGGCGGTGCCGCCCGGGTGCGCGTCGTACGCGTAGACCGGCAGGCCCAGCACCTCGGTGCGCACGCCGGGGGCGCCGTCCGCGGCCCGGATCCGCCGGACGATGCGCTCGCCGCCCTCGTCCCAGCCGAACGCGCGGTCGGACTGGCGCATCGCCGCTCGCGGGCGCGCGTTCGGCACCTCGTGCGGCATCCGCTCGGCCGGCACCGGCCGGAACGCCGGGTCGGCCGCCTTCGCCAGCACCTCCCGTACGCAGGCGACGGCCGCGTCCGCGACCGGGCCGTTGTAGAGCGCGGACTTGCGCGGCGCGGTGCCGGACAGCCGGAAGATCCGGGTGGCCCAGATCGGCCCGGCGTCCATCTCGGCCACCGCCTGCAGCGCGGTGACGCCCCAGTACGGCTCCGCCTCGGTGATCGCCCAGTCGAGCGAGGACGGCCCGCGGTCGCCGACCGGACCCGGGTGGATGATGATCGTGCGCCATTCGGTCCAGATCTCGGCCGGGACGCGGTGGGTCAGGAACGGGCAGAGGATCACGTCCGGGCGCGCGGCGCGGACACCCTCGATCATGTCCCGGTCGCCGGTCGCGAGGAGCACACCGACCTCGTGTCCCGCCTCCCGGAGCGTGCACCAGACCCGCTGGCTGAGTCCGTTGAAGGCGGAGACGAGCAGCAGAACCCGCACCGTGTGGTTCCTCCTTGCGTGGCGGGGGTGGTTCGGCGGCGCGGGCGCCCGGATGATCGACGTCGAGACGGTGATCCAGTGCCCGGCCCGCACGACCTTGCAAGCGCGCCGAGCTGCGCGGTCGCACAGCGGGTGCGACGCGCGCGCCGCCGCCACCATCGGATTCAGCCGAACTCCGGACCCGCGCTCCGTCGCCCGACCCACCGCTGTTCCACGGGTCGGGCGGACCGGCGGCGTAGTCTGGATGTCGTACCCCCCGTCCATGCTGGGCGCGGGGTAAACGCCGTGCCGTCCTACGGGGGATCGATCCACATGAAGCTCGCCGGCCTGCTTCCCGCCGCGCTCGCCGACGGCGGCCTGGCCCGCGCCCGCGACCTCGCCCGCGCCGGTGGCCCGGACGCGGCGGAGCTGGGGCTGACCGCGCCCGCGCCGCTGCGCCCGATCATCGTCGCGACCGTCGCCGCCGCGGCGGAGTCCGGCGGTGCCGGCCGCCCGGTGCTCGCGGTGACCGCCACCTCGCGCGAGGCGGACGACCTGGTGGACGCGCTGGGCTGCCTGATCCCGGCGGAGCAGGTGGTGGCGTACCCGGCGTGGGAGACGCTGCCGCACGAGCGCCTCTCCCCCCGGTCGGACACGGTCGGCAAGCGGCTGGCCGTGCTGCGGCGGCTGGCGCACCCGGGCCCGGGCTCCCCGGTGCGGGTCGTGGTCGCGCCGGTCCGGTCGGTGCTGCAACCGCAGCTCAAGGGCCTCGGCGACCTGGAGCCGGTGGTGCTGCGCCCGGGCGGCGAGGCGGGCCTGGAGGCGACGGTCGCGCGGCTGGTGGACCTGGCGTACGCGCGGGTCGACCTGGTGACCAAGCGCGGCGAGTTCGCGGTGCGCGGCGGCATCCTGGACGTGTTCCCGCCGACCGAGGAGCACCCGCTGCGCGTGGAGTTCTGGGGCGACGAGGTCGAGGAGATCCGCACGTTCGCGGTGGCCGACCAGCGCACCATCGAGCCGGCGGCCGAGCTGTTCGCGCCGCCGTGCCGGGAGTTGCTGCTCACCCCGCACGTGCGGGAGCGGGCCGCCGCGCTGGCCGCCGCGCACCCGGAGCTGGGCGAGATCCTGTCCAAGCTGGCCGAGGGCATCCCGGTGGAGGGCATGGAGTCGCTGGCCCCGGCGCTGCTCTCCGGCACGGACAGCATGGAGCTGCTGCTGGACTGCATGCCGCGGGACACGCACGTGCTGCTCTGCGATCCGGAGCGGATCCGCACCCGGGCGCACGACCTGGTCCGCACCAGCGAGGAGTTCCTGCAGGCCAGCTGGGCCGCGGCCGCGGTCGGCGGCGAGGCGCCGATCGACGTCGGCGCGGCGGCCTTCCGCAGCCTGTCGGACGTGCGGGCGGAGGCGGCGCGGCTCGGGCAGGCGTGGTGGTCGGTGTCGCCGTTCGGTCTCGCCGACGCGGAAGCGGAGACCGCGCCGTGGGAGGACTCCCCGGCACCGGTCACGGTCACGCCGGACGCGGGGGACGACATCGCGCTCGCCGCGCAGGCCGCGCCGCTCTACCACGGCGAGACCGGGCGGCTGGTCGACGACCTGAAGCGCTGGTCCGGCGACGGCTGGTCGGTGGTGCTGGTCTTCGAGGCGAACGGCCCGGCGAACCGCGCGGCCGAGGTGCTGCGCGACGCCGGTCTGGGCACGGTCATGGCCGACGGGCTGACGACCGCTCCGGCCGCCGGGCAGATCACCATCGTCTGCGGCGGGCTGAACCACGGCTTCGTGGACGAGCGCTCCCGGCTCGCGGTGGTGACCGGCAACGACGTGAGCGGCGGCCGGGGCGCGACCACCAAGGCGATGGGCAAGATGCCGTCGCGCCGCCGCAACACGATCGATCCGCTGGAGCTCAAGGCCGGCGACTACGTGGTGCACGAGCAGCACGGCATCGGGCGGTACGTGGAGCTGGTGCAGCGGAAGGTGAACGGCGCCGACCGGGAGTACCTGGTCATCGAGTACGCGGCGGCCAAGCGCGGCCAGCCCGGCGACCGCCTGTTCGTACCCACGGACCAACTGGACCAGCTCTCCCGCTATGTCGGCGGCGAGGCGCCCACGCTGCACAAGATGGGCGGCAGCGACTGGCAGAAGGCGAAGGCGCGGGCGAAGAAGGCGGTCCGGGAGATCGCCGCGTCGCTGATCCAGCTGTACGCGGCCCGCCAGGCGCAGAAGGGCCACGCGTTCGGCCCGGACACGCCGTGGCAGCGCGAGCTGGAGGACGCGTTCCCCTACACCGAGACGCCGGACCAACTGGCCGCGATCGAAGAGGTCAAGCACGACATGATGCAGCAGGTCCCGATGGACCGGCTGATCTGCGGCGACGTCGGTTACGGCAAGACCGAGATCGCGGTCCGGGCCGCGTTCAAGGCGGTGCAGGACGGCAAGCAGGTGGCGGTGCTGGTGCCCACCACGCTGCTGGCTCAGCAGCACTACAACACGTTCGCGGAGCGGATGTCGCAGTTCCCGGTGGAGATCCGCCAGCTCTCCCGGTTCCAGACGCCGAAGGAGGCGGAGCAGACGCTGAGCATGGCCGCGGACGGCACCGCGGACATCGTGATCGGCACGCACCGGCTGCTCTCCGCCGCGGCCCGGTTCAAGCAGCTCGGCCTCGTGATCGTGGACGAGGAGCAGCGGTTCGGCGTCGAGCACAAGGAGCACCTGAAGACGCTGCGGGCCAGCGTGGACGTGCTGACCATGTCCGCCACGCCGATCCCGCGCACGCTGGAGATGGCGATCACCGGCATCCGGGAGATGTCCACCATCGCCACGCCGCCGGAGGAGCGGCACCCGGTGCTCACGTTCGTCGGCCCGTCCGACGACAAGCAGATCGCCGCCACCATCCACCGCGAGCTGCTCCGCGACGGCCAGGTGTTCTACCTGCACAACCGGGTCGAGTCGATCGACCGGGCCGCGCGGAAGCTGCGCGAGCTGGTGCCGGAGGCGCGGGTCGCGGTGGCGCACGGGCAGATGTCCGAGGAGGCGCTGGAGCGGGTGATGGTCGGCTTCTGGGAGAAGGAGTTCGACGTCCTGGTCTGCACCACGATCGTCGAGTCCGGCATCGACATCCCGAACGCGAACACGCTGATCGTGGAGCGGGCGGACCTGCTCGGCCTGGCCCAGCTGCACCAGATCCGCGGCCGGGTCGGGCGCGGGCGGGAGCGGGCGTACGCGTACTTCCTCTACCCGCGGGAGAAGCCGCTGACCGAGCACGCGCACGAGCGGCTGGCCACCATCGCGCAGCACACCGAGCTGGGCGCCGGCATGTACGTGGCGATGAAGGACCTGGAGATCCGCGGCGCCGGCAACCTGCTCGGTGGCGAGCAGTCCGGGCACATCGAGGGCGTCGGCTTCGACCTGTACGTGCGGATGGTCGGCGAGGCGGTGTCGCAGTTCAAGGGCGAGCGGCCGGAGGAGGCCGCCGAGGTCAAGATCGACCTGCCGGTGGACGCGCATCTGCCGCACGACTACATCGGCGTGGAGCGGCTGCGCCTGGAGATGTACCGGAAGCTGGCGGAGGCGCGCGACGAGACCGCGCTGAAGGAGATCGTCGCGGAGATGACCGACCGGTACGGCGAGCCGCCGGCCCCGGTCGCGCACCTGCTCGCGGTGGCCCGGTTCCGGCTGCTGGCGAAGTCGTACGGGCTGACCGAGGTGACGTTGCAGGGCAAGCACGTGCGGTTCGCGCCGCTGTCGCTGCCGGACTCGAAGCAGTTGCGGCTCAAGCGGTACCACCCGGACTCGGTCTACAAGGCGACGATCGATCAGGTGAGCGTGCCGCGCCCGATGACCCGCCGGGTCGGCGGCGAGCCGGTGCGCGACCAGGCGCTGCTGGACTGGTGCGCGCAGCTGCTCAAGGACGTGCTGGGCGACCCGGTGGCCGCGACGCGCTGATCAGGGCCGGGCGCGTCGCAGTGTGATCACTTCGTCACGTGATAGAGTTCTCTCTATGCGACCTGCCCGTTATGCGGCATTTGCACTGGTGGCCGCGCTGGCCGTCACCGGTTGCGCCCAGCAGAGCCCGGCCGTGGCCGCCTACGTCGGCGACCGGACGTATGACCAGAGCACCGTCGACGCGATCTTCGAGGAGGCGCGCGCGGCCTTCGACGCCGACCAGGCCACGCTGGCCGCGGCCGGCGCGCCCGGCGAGGCCGGTGACGAGCTGGAGTCGCCGAGCTTCCCGATCACCCGGCGGCACGTGGTCGACCTGCTGCTCGCGATCGACCTCGGCCGCCGGGCGGCCGACCGGCGCGACCTGGCGCCGTCCGGCCGGCGCGTCCCGGGCGAGCTGGTCGAGTCCGTGCTCGGCGTGCCGGCCGAGACCCGGTACGTGGCGCTCTACCAGGACTGGTACCAGCTCTACGGCACGCTCCAGGAGAACCTGGCGCCCGGCGAGGTCACCGACGACCGGATGATGACCGTCTACCAGGCGCTGGTGGACGCGCACGCGATCGACCCGGGGCTGTCCGTGCCGGTGGTGCGCGAGCAGTTCGGCGGCGGCGAGTTCGCGGGCCCGCCGCTGGCCGTCTCCGACCTGCTGCGCGAGGAGGCGGAGCGGGCGGGCGCGGTGGTCAACCCGAAGTACCTGCCGGCCGCGGTGCCCATGATCGCCTCGGCGAACAACCAGTCGTTCCCGTACCGCATGCCGTACCTCGAGGACCGGACCGTCGTCACGGCGGGCTGATCGCCTGCGGCATGCTGGTCCGCATGCCGCAGATCGTCCTGCTCGTCACCTCGCCGCGCCTGCCCGCGGGCCTGCTGACCGCCGACGCCTGGGACCTGGTCCGCCGCCATCCCGTGCTCGCCTCCGAGGAGAGCGATCAGGTCCGCGCGCTGCGCGCGGCCGGGGCCGGCGTGACCGTGGTGGCGCCGGACCCCGCGCCGGTGCTGGACGCCGCGGCCACGCACGGCACCGTGGTCTGGCTGGCCGGTCCCACCGGCGACCAGGACCTGGCCCGCGCGCTCGGCCTGCGCCTGGCGCGCGAGCCCGGCCTGGCCGAGCTGGAACTGCGATACGGCTCGTGGGACCCGCCGGGCGCGCGCCTGCTGGACGCGGTCACCGTGATCGACCGGCTGGTCTCCCCCGGCGGCGACCCGTGGAAGCGCGAGCAGACGCACGCCACGCTCGCGCAGTACCTGCTGGAGGAGGCCTACGAGGCGTACGACGCGATCGAGGCCGGCGACCTGGACACGCTGCGCGAGGAGCTCGGCGACGTGCTGCTCCAGGTGGTGCTGCACGCGCGCCTGGCCGAGGAGCGCCCGGACGGCGCGCGGTGGAACGTCGACGACGTGGCCGGCACGCTGGTGGAGAAGATGATCCGCCGCAACCCGCACGTGTTCGCGGACACCGAGGTCAGCGGCGTCGACGAGATCATCGAGAACTGGGAGCGGATCAAGCGGGCGGAGAAGGCGCGCGGGTCCTCGATGGACGGCATCGCGCTCGCCCAGCCCGCGCTGTCGCTGGCCGCCAAGATCCTCCAGCGGGCGGAACGCGCGGGGCTGGACGTACCGCTGCCGGACGGTCCTGATCTGGGTCCCGAACTGCTGCGCCGGGTCGCCCTGGCCCGCGCGGACGGCCTGGACGCGGAGGCGGCGCTGCGCCGCGCCGCACTGGACCACGCCGAGGCCGTCCGGGACGCGGAGTCCGCTCAGCGCTGACCGCCGCTGCCGTGGATGATCGAGCCGGTCCCCCGGCGCGCCGCGTGCGAGGCCGGGACGACCGCGACCGGGCCGTAGTCGCCGGGCGTGCCGAGCGAGTCGGCGGGGCCGGTGACGACGACCGCGGCGCCGGCGTCCGCCGGCGAGGTGGCGATCGCGGCGCCGGGCCGCTGTGCGGGCCGCCGACCCGGTTCGGCGGCAACGCCGGGACGCTGATCGAGGCACAGCGGCGGTACGACGCGGATGAGCCCGTGGCGGCGGCGAAACCGTCATAGGGTGTAGCGGGGACCAGCACGTGAGACAAGGCTCACCACAGTGACCCCAGCGCTACGCGTCGCCGATACGATCGCGCCAGTCGGACAGCGCTGTCCTTCGTTCGCATGGGAGGAGCGCTTTCTGTGACCGAGCACAGCGACCACGAGGGTCCTGACGCCGCGCTTCGCGCCGACATCCGCCGGCTGGGCACGCTGCTGGGGCAGACGCTCGCCCGGCAGGAGGGCAAGCCGCTGCTCGACCTGGTCGAGGAGATCCGCGCCCAGGTGCGCACGGACGCCGGCGCGGCCGCGGCCCGGCTGTCGGCCATGGAGGTCACCACCGGCACGCAGCTGGCCCGGGCCTTCTCCACCTACTTCCACCTGGCGAACATCACCGAGCAGGTGCACCGCGCCCGCGACCTGCGCCGCCAGCGCGCCAGCTCCGGCGGCTGGCTGGACCGGGCCGCGAAGCAGATCGCGGAGGCCGGCGTCCCGGCCGACGAGATCGCCACCGCGGCCCGCCGGCTCGCGATCCGCCCGGTCTTCACCGCGCACCCGACCGAGGCGTCCCGCCGGTCCGTGCTCACCAAGCTGCGCGCGCTCGCCGACCAGTTGGACGCGGAGCAGGCCGCCGCGGTGCTGTACGGCGTGAAGGACAACGGGCCCGCGTCCCGCCGCCTCGCCGAGCTGATCGACCTGATCTGGCAGACCGACGAGCTGCGGCTGGACCGGCCGGACCCGACCGACGAGGCGCGCAACGCGGTCTTCTACCTCAAGGACCTCTACGCGGACGCGGCGCCGCAGGTGCTCGACGACCTGGCCGAGACGCTGCGCTCGCTGGGCGTGGAGACGTCGCCGACCGCGCGGCCGATCACGTTCGGCACCTGGATCGGCGGCGACCGGGACGGCAACCCGTTCGTCACGCCGACCGTCACCCGGGACGTGTTGATCATCCAGCACGAGCACGGCATCCAGGCCACCGAGGCCGCGATGGACAAGCTGATCACGGAGATCTCGGTGTCCCGGCGGCTGCGCGGCGTCTCGCTCGACCTCTCCGCCAGCCTGGCCAAGGACCTGGACGCGCTGCCCGAGGTGTCGCCGCGGTTCCGCCGGGTCAACGCGGAGGAGCCGTACCGGCTGAAGATCCGCTGCATCAAGGCGAAGCTGGCGAACACGCGCAAGCGGCTCAGCGAGAGCACGCCGCACGTGCCCGGCCGCGACTACCTCGGCACCGAGGAACTGATCGCCGACCTGGAGCTGATCCGCGCGTCGCTGGCCCGCAACTCCGGGCAGCTCACCGCGGTCGGCCGGCTGTCCTCCACGATCCGCAGCGTCTCCGCGTTCGGGCTGCAGCTGGCGACCATGGACGTGCGCGAGCACGCGGAGGCGCACCACGCGGTGCTGGCCCAGATGTACGGGCAGGTCGGCGAGGTCGGCGACTACGACCGGCTGAGCCGCGCCGAGCGCACCGCGCTGCTGGCCGAGGAGCTGACCGGGCGCCGCCCGCTGTCCAGCGTGGACACGCCGCTGACCGACGCGGCGCGCAAGACGTTCGACGTGTTCGGCACGATCCGGGCGGCGCAGGAGCGGTTCGGCGACGAGGTGGTCGAGACGTACATCATCTCGATGACGCTCGGCGCGGACGACGTGCTCGCGGCCGCGGTGCTGGCCCGCGAGGCCGGCCTGATCGACGTGCACTCCCGGCGCGCGCGGATCAACATCGTGCCGCTGCTGGAGACGCCCGCGGAGCTGAACTCCGGCGGCGCGATGCTGGACGAGCTGCTGTCGCTTCCGGCCTACCGGGCGATCGTCAAGGCGCGCGGCGACGTGCAGGAGGTCATGCTCGGCTACTCGGACTCCAACAAGGAGGCCGGGATCACCACCTCGCAGTGGTCGATCCACAAGGCGCAGCGCGCGCTGCGCGACGTGGCCGCGCGGCACGGCGTCCGGCTGCGGCTGTTCCACGGCCGCGGCGGCACGGTCGGGCGCGGTGGCGGCCCCACGCACGAGGCGATCCTGGCCCAGCCGTACGGCACGCTGGACGGCGCGATCAAGGTGACCGAGCAGGGCGAGGTCATCTCCGACAAGTACACGCTGCCCGCGCTGGCCCGGGAGAACCTGGAGCTGACCGTGGCCGCGGTGCTCCAGGCCACGCTGCTGCACACCAAGCCGCGCGTCTCCGACGACAACCTGCAGCGCTGGGACGCGGCCATGGACTGCGCGTCGGACGCGGCGTTCCGGGCGTACCGGCGGCTGGTGGAGAACCCGGACCTGCCGGCGTACTTCTGGGCGTCCACGCCGACCGAACTGCTCGGCGCGCTGAACATCGGCTCCCGCCCGGCCAAGCGGCCGAACGCGGACGCGGGCCTGGGCGGCCTGCGCGCGATCCCGTGGGTGTTCGGCTGGACGCAGAGCCGGCAGATCGTGCCCGGCTGGTTCGGCGTCGGCACCGGCCTGGCCGCCGCGCGGGAGGCCGGGCTCGGCGACGTGCTCAGCGAGATGTGGTCCGACTGGCACTTCTTCCGGACGTTCCTGTCCAACGTGGAGATGATGCTGACCAAGACCGATCTGAAGATCGCCCGGCGGTACGTCGAGACGCTGGTCCCCGAGGAACTGCAGCCGATATTCGCCACGATCGAGGAGGAGTACGCGCGGACCGTGCGCGAGGTCCTGGCGATCACCGGCGAGACCGGCCTGCTGGAGGGCAACCCGGTGCTGGCCCGCACGCTCGGCGTCCGGGACACCTACCTGGAGCCGCTGCACCACCTCCAGGTCGCGCTGCTGCGGCAGTACCGGGACGCGGGCGCCAGCCAGACCGTCGGCACCTCCGCGGGGGCACGCCGCGGCTACAGCGACGCCACCGCGCTGGAGCGCGCGCTGCTGACCACGGTCAACGGCATCGCGGCCGGCATGCGCAACACGGGCTGATCCGGCGCTCCACGGCGTACCCCGGACGGGTTCTCAGGGTTTTGATCTTGCTTCTGAGGGTCCGTCCGGGGGTCATTCCCGATCCGCGGGGTGCGCGCTGGGCCTAGGCTCGACGGCGTGACATTGATCGCGACCCAATCCCTGACGAAGGTCTACGGCGGACGCGTCACCGCGCTGTCGGACCTGACGCTGAGCGTGGGGCCGGGCATCGTGGGCCTGGTCGGCGCGAACGGGGCCGGCAAGTCCACCCTGATCAAGCTGCTGCTGGGACTGCTGGCTCCGACCAGCGGTTCCCTGAGCGTGCTGGGGATGGACCCGACGACCCAGGCTGTCGACGTGCGAGCGCGCGTCGGATACATGCCGGAGAACGACTGCCTGCCGCCGGAGCTGTCCGCGGCCGAGTTCGTGACCCACCTCGGCCGGATAAGCGGGCTGCCGCGCACGGCCGCCCGGGAGCGGGCCTCCGAGGCGCTGCGCCACGTCGGACTGTACGAGGAGCGCTACCGCCAGATCGGCGGCTACTCGACCGGCATGAAGCAGCGCGTCAAGCTGGCCCAGGCGCTGGTGCACGACCCCGACCTGCTGCTGCTCGACGAGCCGACGAACGGCCTGGACCCGGCCGGGCGCGACGCGATGCTCAACCTGATCGCGCGGATCGGCGCCGAGTTCGGCATCTCCGTGGTGGTCTGCTCGCACCTGCTCGGCGAGGTCGAGCGCATCTGCACCTCGCTGATCGCCATCGACGGCGGCCGGCTGCTCCGGTCCGCGGAGATCTCCACCATGACGACCAGCACGGACGTGCTTGCGGTGGAGGTCAGCGAGGGCACGGACGAGCTCGGCCACCGGCTGGCCGCGGCCGGCCTGCCGCCGACGCGTGAGGGCCGGCTGCTGCTGGTGCCGCTGGGCGAGGCGCCGGACACGGCGTACGACACGATCCTGGCCGCGGTCGCCGACCTGGACCTGCCGCTGCACCGCCTGGAGCAGCGCCGCCACCGGGTGGCCGAGCTGTTCGCCGCGAGGGAGGACGCCTGATGTCCGTCATCCACGACATCGGATACCGCCGCTACCAGGGTCAGCGGCTGGGCCGGGCGGCCGTGTTCGGCGCGCTCTACGTGCACGGCATGCGCGCCGCGTTCGGCCTGGGCCGCACGTTCAAGGCCAAGATCTTCCCGTGGTCGGTGGCCGGCATCATGCTGGTCGTCGGCGTGGTCGCGGCCGCGGTCAAGTCGCAGACCGGCCTGGAGCTGCTCACCTACGAGTCGTTCCCGGACCAGATGAGCATGCTGCTGATCCTGTTCTGCGCGGTGGTGGCGCCGGAGCTGGTCTCCCGCGACCTGCGCAGCGGCGTGCTGCCGCTCTACTTCTCCCGGCCGCTGAGCCGCGCGGACTACCCGCTGGCGAAGTTGGCCGCAATGGTCACGTCCGGGTTCGCGGTGCTCGGCGTACCGATGCTGATCATGTTCCTGACCGCGGCGTTCAGCGGCGACGGGATGGGCGCGGTCTGGGACGAGACCAAGGCGTTCGCGCCCGGCCTGGCGTACGCGCTGCTGTTCGCGCTGGTCTACGGCGCGATCGCGCTGCTGGTGTCCTCGTTCGTCGCGCGCCGCGCGGTCGCGGCCGGCGCCACGGTCGCGGTGTTCCTGGTGACCGCGCCGGTGGTCGGCGTGCTCACGTTCGCCACCACGCAGACCGGTCAGCAGCTCGCGCAGCTGGCCAGCCCGGCCACGCTGGTCGGCGGCGTCGGGCAATGGATCTTCGGCCGTCCGGAGAGCATGCCGGAGGAGTTCGGCATCGGGCCGTACGGTCCGCTCTACGGCGCGGTCACGCTGGCTCTGCTCGCGACCTGCGTCTCGCTCCTGCTCGTCCGATACCGGAAGGTGGCCTCGTGACCACGGTGACCATGGACGGCGTGTCCCGCTGGTTCGGGAACGTGGTGGCCGTCAACGACATCACCATGACGCTCGAACCGGGCGTGACCGGACTGCTCGGCCCGAACGGCGCCGGCAAGACCACGCTGCTGCACATGATGGCCGGATTCCTCGCGCCGTCCCGGGGCCGGGTGATGGTCGGCGACATGCCGGCCTGGCGCAACCCGGCCGTCTACCGGCACCTCGGCCTGGTCAGTGAGCGCGAGGCGGTGCACGGCTTCCTCACCGCCCACGAGTTCGTGCTGGCCAGCGCGCGGCTGCACAAGCTGCCCGACCCGGTGAAGGCGGCCGCCGCCGCGCTCGACCTGGTGGAGATGACGCAGTACAAGGACCGGCGCATCTCCACCTACTCGAAGGGCATGCGGCAACGGACCCGGGTGGCCGCGTCGCTGGTGCACGAGCCGCAGGTGCTGCTGCTGGACGAGCCGTTCAACGGCATGGACCCGCGCCAGCGCATGCACATGATGGAGCTGCTGCACCGGCTCGGTGACTCCGGGCGGACCATCCTGTTCAGCTCGCACATCCTGGAGGAGGTCGAGCAGCTCTCCGGCACCGTGCAGGTGATGGTGGCCGGCCGGCTGGCCGCCTCCGGCGACTACCGCGAGATCCGGCGGCTGATGTCGAACCGGCCGCACGTCTTCGCGGTCTCCTCCACCGACGACCGGCGGCTCGCGGTCGCGCTGATGGCCCAGCCCTCCGTGGCCGGCGTCGAGCTGGCCGCGACCGGGCTGACCGTGCGCGCCAGCGACTACGGCGGCTTCACCCGGTCGCTACCCAAGATCGCACTCAAGGAGGGGATCCGGGTCAGCCGGCTCACCCCGTCCGACGAGTCCCTGGAGAGCGTCTTCTCCTACCTGGTGGAGGCCTGACCATGCTGTTCAACCCGACCATCGCCTGGATGACCGCGCGCGGCCTGTTCGGCCGCCGCCGGTTCCTCCTGCTGCTGCCGCTGCCGCTGCTGCTGGTCGCGCTGGCCGTCTTCGCCCGGGTCACCGGCATCAACACCGGCGACTGGGCCCCGGCGGTGATCAACGGTCTCGGCATCACGGTGCTGCTGCCGGTGATCGCGCTGATCGTCGGCACCGGCGTGCTCGGCTCCGAGATCGACGACGGCACGATCGTGCACATCCTCACCAAGCCGCTGGCCCGCGCCGAGATCGTCTGGGCCAAGTTCCTGGTCGCCTCCGGCGTCACCGCGCTCACCGCCGCCATTCCGCTCTACGTGGTCGGCGTCCTGGCCCAGGACTTCCGCTTCGGCCTGGCCCTGGCCGCCGCGGGCGCGATCGGCGCGGTGATCTACTCCGCCGTGTTCGTGCTGCTCAGTCTGCTCAGCCGCCGTCCCGTCCTGGTCGGCCTGCTCTACGTGCTGATCTGGGAGGGGCTGCTCGGCAACCTGGTGAGCGGCACCCGGGTGCTGTCCATCGGGCAGTACACGCTGACCTACGCGGACCGGTTCGCGCCGACGGAGTTCCTGACGGCGAACGTGTCGCTGCCGGTCACCATCGTGATGAGCGCGGTGGTCACGGTGGTGTGCCTGGCCTTCGCGATGGTGAAGCTCCGCTCGTTCACCGCCTCGTCCGAGACCAGCTGATCGCCGCGGCCCCGCCGTCGCCGTACGGCGGGGCCGCTAGCGCACGTCGACCTGGAAGACCGGCAGCCGGCCGAGGTCGCGGTAGGCGGCGAGCCCGGAGCTGGTGCGCTCCGGGCGGGAGTCACGGCCGCGCTGGTCGTGCGGCGTGTCGAAGTGGAGCAGCGCCTTGATCCGCGGGAAGTCGTGGATCTGCCGGCCCACGCTGCGGTAGAACTCGGCCTGGTGCCCCGGATTCGCACGGCTGGCCCACACGCCCCACTCCGCGACCATCAGCGGCTTCGACGGGTGCCGGGCCGCCGCCCAGTTGTAGAACCCCGGCCAGTCCGGCGCCTCGCTGGACGTCCGGTTCATCAGCTCCGCGAAGTCGCCGTGGCCGTACTCGCCGCGATCGCTGTAGGCGTACGTGTCCCAGGCGACCCAGTCGACCACGTCGTCGCCCGGATACAGGTCCGGGAACCACCGCGCCGACGTGTACGGCACATAGGCCATGTGGACCACGACCGTGACCAGGTTGTCCACGCCGCGCGCCCGCAGCCGCCCCACCACGTGCCGGAACATGTCGCGGTAGTCGTGCGCGGTGTAGCCGGACCCGGGGCGCGGATCCACCTCCTCCTCCGGCTCGTGGTGCACCGTGAAGAAGAACGGCTCGCGGTACGTGGCGCGGACGTGCGCGGCCAGCCGGTCCAAATAGTCGTCCGCCGCGCCGTCCGCGATCTCCGCCCAGCTCGCGTCCCACGGCTTCCAGTTCAGGAACAGCAGCCGCGGCCGGGCCGGGTCCCCGGCGATCCCCACCTCCTCGGCGGTCGGGAACAGCCCGTTCATCCCCCGGTGGTACGCGTGGTAGACCGCCTGCGTGCGGCCGGTGCTCTCCTCGTACTCGGCCAGCGCCCGGGCGCCGCGCGCCGAGGTGAACGCGCCCGGCGCCGCTCCCCAGAGGACGTTGCAGGTCGGCACCAGCTTCGCCCCGACGCGGCAGTCGCGCGGCTCGCCCGGCCGTTCCGGCGCGGTCCCCCACCCGGACGACGCGGACGGCGCGGGCGACCGTCCCGGAGCCGGTGGTGCCGCCGGCGGCGGGGCCGGCCCGGCGCGCGGCGGCGGCGCGGTGCCGGGCGCGGCCGGCTCCGGCCGGTCGTCCTGCCGCGGCCCGCACCTGACCAGGCCGGCGACCACGACCAGCGCGACGACCGCGATCAGGGCCGGTATCAGGCGGAACCGGCGGCGCATGCCGAGAGACCTCCTCCAGTGACGACCTTCCCGGCACAACGAGCCGGAGCACTGATTTGTCGCTCGGCCCCCCTCCGACTTTCACGATCGGGCGTTCTGCTGAGAGACTGTCTGCCTTACTTGGTCTTGGGGGTGGGATGAACAGCGGTGGGTGGTTGCTGCCCGAGGACGTGCTGCGGGACGCGCCGGCTTATACGCCCCGGGCGTATGAGCTCGCCGATCTGGAGCTGCTGCTCTCCGGCGCCTATGCCCCGCTGACCGGCTTCCTCGGCCGGGCGGACCTGACGAGCCTGGCGCGCCGCGGGCGGCTGGCGGACGACCGGTCCTGGCCGGCGCCGGTGACGCTGGAGGTGCCGGCCTCGATCGCGGAGAGCCTGGACCTGACGAACCCGGTGGCGCGCGCGATCGTGCTGACCGACCTGGAGGGCGCGCCGGTCGCGGCCATGGAGGTCTCGGACGCCTGGCCGGCCAAGAACGGCATGTACGGCGTCGGTGGCGACGTGCGGCGGCTGGGTGACGGCACGCACGGCCCGTTCCAGCGGCTGCGCCGTACCCCGGAAGAGGTCAAGGCGCTGCTGCCGCCGGGCCGCGTGCTCGGCGTGATCGCGGACAAGCCGCTGCACCGCCCACAGCTCGCCCAGATCGCGCACGCGGCGAAGCAGTTGAGCGCGCACCTGCTGGTGCTGATCCCGATCGCCGAGGCCAGTCCGGACGGCATGCCGCCGGAGGCGCTGGTCCGGGCGATCTTCGCGGCCCGCGACCGGATGCCCCCGGCGACGCTGGTGGCGGTGTCGCTGACCCGGCGCGGCCAGGAGGTGGCGGACGCGCTGCTGCGCGCGCGGGTGGCGGCCGCCTACGGCGTGACCCACCTGCTCTCCACCGGCGAGTCGCTCTCCGGCGGCGGCCCGCGCGTGCTGGTGCCGCGCGAGCTGGCCTACGACAACCGGGACGGTCAGTGGCGCTGGCGGGACGACATCCCGCCGCGCAACCGCAAGCTGGCGCTCTCCCAACTGGAGATCAACGACTTGCTGGACCGCGGGTTCCCGCTGCCGGAGTGGCACACGCCGCCGGCCGTGGCGAAGGAGCTGGTCCGGGCGCGCCCGCCGCGGCGGCACCGGGGGCTGGTGGTGTTCCTGACCGGGCTCTCCGGCTCCGGCAAGTCGACCGTGGCCCGGCACGTCGCGGACACGGTGCGGGAGTCCGGCGAGCGCACCGTGACGCTGCTCGACGGCGACGTGGTGCGCCGGGAGCTGTCGGCCGGGCTCACCTTCAGCAAGGAGGACCGGGACCGCAACGTGCGCCGGATCGGGTGGGTCGCGGCCGAGGTGGCCCGCCACCGCGGCCTGGCGATCTGCTGCCCGATCGCGCCGTACGCGGATGCCCGCGCGGCCGCCCGCCGGATGGCGACGCAGGCCGGCGCCGGGTTCGTGCTGGTCCACGTGTCGACGCCGCTGGAGGTCTGCGAGCGGCGCGACCGCAAGGGCCTCTACGCGAAGGCGCGGGCCGGCGAGCTGACCGGGATGACCGGCATCGACGATCCGTACGAGACGCCGACGGACGCGGAGCTGACCATCGACACCAGTGACCTGTCGCTGGCCGATTCCGTCAAGCTGGTGCTGGACTACCTCACCGAACACGGGTGGTTCGAGCCGCACCGCTGACCCGATCGGGCAGTTACGTAGCCGAGAGACGGGCGTTGAACCCCTGGGGGCGATTCGCCGCTCTCGGCCGCTGCACGGTGTTCTCCCTGGCGGCCCCGCCTTCGACCGTACGGTCGGCACCCCGTGGAAAGGGCCGCCACACCCATGGACGCGTCTCCTCCGGTGTCCCACGACATGTCCCACTATTTCGGGATACTACGGCGGCACTGGTGGGTCCTGGCGGGGCTGGCGCTGCTCGGACTGGCCATCGCGGCCGGCGTCACCGCCC
Source organism: Catenuloplanes atrovinosus (assembly GCF_031458235.1). NCBI lineage: Bacteria > Bacillati > Actinomycetota > Actinomycetes > Micromonosporales > Micromonosporaceae > Catenuloplanes > Catenuloplanes atrovinosus. The sequence goes on from NZ_JAVDYB010000001.1 coordinate 6,836,745, forward strand.
GGATGCCCAAGACGTACGAGTCCGCGACCAGCGTGCTGGTCACGCCGGCCGGCCAGGACACCAACGTCTCCGGCGGCCGCACCAAGGGTGAGGTCAACCTCGACACCGAGGCGCAGCTGGTCCGCTCCACCGCGGTCGCGGCCGGCGCAGCCGAGCTGCTGCGCAGCCCGCTGCCACCGGACGAGCTGGCGAAGAACCTCCGCGTCGAGGTCCCGGCGAACACGTCGGTGCTGGTCATCACGTACGCCGCCACCGAGCCGAACGCGGCGCGGGCCGGCTCGCACGCGTTCGCGGAGGCGTACCTGCGCAACCGCGAGCGGACCGCCACGGCCAGCACCGAGGCCGCGATCAAGGCGCTCTCCGACAAGGTCAAGCAGCTCAGCGCCACGCTCACCGAGGTCAACAACCAGCTGGCCCGGGTCGACCGGGACAGCCCGCAGCGGCCCAACCTGGAGAGCCAGCGGCAGACCACGCAGAACCAGCTCAACTCGCTCAACGGCAAGCTGAACGAGCTGACCACCACCACGGTCAGCGTCGGCTCGATCATCAGCGACGCGCGGCTGCCGGTGATGCCCAGCAGCCCGAACACCATGCTCAACCTGGCCACCGGCGGCATGATCGGGCTGCTGCTCGGCCTGCTCACCGCGGCGCTCTGGGAGCGGCTGGACCGCCGGGTCCGGTCCGCGTCCGACGTGTCCGCGGCCGGCGTGCCGGTGCTGGCCACGCTCAACGGGCGCAGCGCGCCGCGGTTCGACGACGTGCTCCAGCCGTACGGACCCGGCGGCCGGACGTTCAACCGGCTGCGCAACGAGGTGCTGGCCAGCCTCGGCCGCGACGACCAGGTCGTGGTGGTGACCGGCGCCAGCCGCGGCTCCGCCACCACGCTGGTCGCGGCGAACCTGGCCACCGCGCTGGCCCGCACCGGCAGCGAGGTGGTGCTGATCGGCGCGCACCTGCCGGAGAGCATGGTGGAGATCGCCCCGATCGCGCGGATCTTCGGCATCGCGGCCAAGCCCGGCCTGTCCGAGGTGCTGGCCGGGCGGGCGCCGCTGTCCGACGCGGTCCAGCAGGCGCCCCGGGTGCCGTCGCTGCGCGTGGTCACCACCGGGGGCACCGCGGCCGCGGGCGGGCTGATCCAGTCGCAGGCGCTCGCCGACATGCTCGGCACGCTGCGCCGCCAGGCCGCGTACGTGGTGGTGGAGGCGCCGTCCACGTCGAGCAGCGCGGACGCGCAGAGCCTGGCCAGCCTGGCGGACGCGGCGATCCTCTCGGTGGAGACGCGCCGCGCGCGCCGGCCGGAGGTGGCGGACGCGGCCGAGCAGCTGCGCCGCGTGGGTACGCCGCTGCTGGGCGCCGTGGTGCTGCCGCGCATCGAGCCGAAGGCCGCCGAGGAGCTGCCGCCACCACGGCCGACGCTCACGCCGCCGCAGCCGAAGAAGCCGGTCAGCCGCACGTACGGGTCGGAGGCCGCGAAGAAGCCGAGCCCGGCCGGCAAGGAGAAGCCCGAGCCGAAGATGCCGGCCTGGCTCGGCGAGTCGGAGGCGGAAACCCGCGTCATCGACATCTCCGCCGTGGCCGCGGCGGCCCGGGACGATGCCGCGGCCAAGCGCGCGGACCGCGACGGATCGGGCCGGTGACGTCGGCCCACCTCGCGGAGCGCACGGCTACCACGTACCCCCGCGAGGGTGTTGACCTTCCGGCCTGGCCGGTCGCGGGGTTGCTGCTGCTCTATCCGGTGTGGTGGGCGCTCGGGCTGGGTGTGCTGATCTTCCCGATCCTGGCCGTGCCGATGACGGTGCTGCTGATCCGCGGCGCCGCGCGCGGCCGTCCGGTGCGGATGCCGCCCGGGTTCGCGTGGTGGCTGCTCTTCCTGGTGGTCGTGGTGATCAGCATCGGCGCGCTCGGCGCGGACCCGGCCGGCACGGTCCCGGAGCGGGCGAGCGCGCGCATCGTCGGCGTCGCGTTCCGGCTGGTGCAGTACCTGTCGCTGACCGTGCTGCTGATCTACGCCGGGAATCTCACCGAGCGTGAGCTGCCGCGCCGCCGCCTGGTCGGCCTGCTCGGCTGGCTCTTCGTGGTGACCGTGGCCGGTGGTCTGCTGGGCGTGTTCGCCGGCCACTTCGCGTTCACGTCGCCGGTCGAGCTGGCGCTGCCGGCCGGCATCCGGAACAAGGGCTTCGTGCAGTCGATGGTGCATCCGTACGCCGCGCAGATCATGGACGTGGTCGGCGAGACGCGCCCGCGCCCGGCCGCGCCGTGGGGCTACACGAACACCTGGGGCAACAACTTCTGCCTGCTGGCCGGGTTCTTCGTGGTCGCCACCCGGAGGCACCGGCTGTTCGCCGCGATCTGCCTGGTGATCGCGCTGATCCCGGTGGTGGAGTCGCTCAACCGTGGCCTGTGGATCGGGCTCGGCGTCTCCGTGCTGTACGTGGCGCTGCGGTCCGGCCGGATCGCGCTGCTGCTCGGCGTGCTGGCCGCGAGCGCGCTGCTGGTGCTGGTGATCCTGGTCAGCCCGCTCGGGAGCACGGTCACCGCGCGGCTGGACAACGGCAAGTCCGACGGCGTGCGCTCGTTCCTGGTCGGGCGGGCGCTGGACGGTGTGCTCCACTCCCCGGTGATCGGGTACGGCTCCACCCGCACCACGATCGGCGGCCGCAACTCGATCGCGGTCGGCGAGAGCTCCGCCTGCGAGCGGTGCGGCAACTTCACGGTCGGCGGCAACGGCCAGCTCTGGCAGTTGCTCTACGCGCACGGCCTGACCGGCACGGTCGCCTACCTCGGCTTCTTCGCCCAGGGGCTGTGGCGGTTCCGCCGCGACCGCAGCCCGGCCGGGATCGCCGCGAGCTGCGCGATCGTGGCGTCGTTCGCGGCCACGCTCTGGTACAACGCGCTGGTCACCCCTCTGGCGTTCCTGTTCCTCGCCTACGCGCTGCTATGGCGAAACACATCCGCGGAGGGAGACCCCACGTGACCGTCAAGACCGCGCCGGTACGCCTGACGGCGGACGACGCCGCGCTGCGGGCGCAGTATCTGGACGAGGTGCTGGGCGTGCTCTACCCGCCGCCGATGTTCACCACGGACGGTCCGGGCGTCGTCGAGTACGTGGTGGTCCCGGACCGCGCCCGCGCCCGGCTGCTGGTCCCGGCCGGCTCGCGCCGGATCGCCGCGGCGGCGGTCCGCCGGTACGCCGAGCCGCAGTCCCGGGTCGCGCGGCTGAAGCGCGAGGCGGTGGTCGCCGCGTTGCGGACCGGCGCGTCCGGCCTGCTGCTGCGCGACCGCATCCGGATCGGCGGCCCGCGTGACGGCTCGATCGACGCGTACCTGGAGCGCGCGCTCGGCCGCCGGACCTCGATGAGCGTGCACATCGGCCCGGCCCGCGCCAACCGCAAGCCGGTGCTGCAACTGCTCGACGACACCGGCGCCACCTGCGGATTCGTCAAGCTCGGCACCGGGCCGCTGACCCGCGAGCTGGTCGGCGCGGAGACGGCCGCGCTGCACACGCTCTCCGGCGTGCCGCTGCCGCACCTGACCGTGCCGCGCGTGCTGCACTCCGGCCGGTGGGGGACGCATCAGGTGCTGGTGCAGTCCGCGCTGCCGGTGTGGCGGCCGCGCGCCTCGGTGTCTCCGCGCCGGCTCGCGGCCGCGATGCGGGACGTGGCCGGGTGCCTCGGGTACACCTACGGGCCGCTCACCGGCGGGCCGTACTGGAAGAGCCTGACCGAGCGGCTCGCCGCTGTCGCGGACCGGCCGGAGGGCGCGCAGCTCGGGCGCGCGGCGCGGTTGCTGGCCGACCGGGCCGGGCAGATCAGCCTGCGGTACGGCGCCTGGCACGGCGACTGGGCACCGTGGAACATGGCCGCGCTGGACGACACCGTCCTGCTCTGGGACTGGGAGCGGTTCACGCCCGGCGTACCGGCCGGGTTCGACGCGATCCACCACGAACTCCAGCGCCGGGTGCAGTCCGATCCGGACGCGGCCGGCGCGCTGGAGGCGACCATGCAGCGCGCCGGCGAGCTGCTGCACCCGTTCGAGGTGGCGCCGGGCGCGCGGGAGCTGACCGCGCTGCTCTACCTGATCGACCTGGCCGTCCGCTACCTGATCGACCGGCAGGCCGAGGCCGGCGCGCGGCTCGGCGTCCTGGGCAGCTGGCTGCTGCCGGTTCTCATCCGTCGCGTGGAGGGCAATCAAAAATGATCACATCGTCGCGGGTGCCGGGTGCGGTCAAGCACCTCGTGCACCTCGGGTCCCGGTCGTACGGGCGGCTCACGTCCGGCTCGCGCATGCTGCCGTCGTTCCTGATCGCGGGCGGGCAGCGGTGCGGGACCACGTCGCTCTACCGGGCGCTGGCCGCGCACCCCGTGGTGCTCAAGGCCGTGCTGCACAAGGGCGTGCACTACTTCGACACGTCCTATCACCGCGGGCTGAGCTGGTACCGCGGGCACTTCCCCCGGCACAGCGCGGGCCACCGGGTCGCCGAGCGGCACGGCGTACCGGCGCAGACGTTCGAGTCGAGCCCGTACTACCTCTACCATCCGCGGGCCGCGGCCCGGATCGCCGCGGACCTTCCCGAGGTACGGCTGATCGTGCTGGTCCGGGACCCGGTCGAGCGCGCCTACTCGCAGCACGCGCACGAGGTGGCCCGGCGCTTCGAGAAGGAGCCGTCGTTCGCGCGGGCCCTGGCGCTGGAGCCGGCCCGGCTGCACCGCGAGGAGGAGCGGCTGGCGGACGACCCGGACTACCGCTCGTTCTCGCACCAGCACCACGCCTACCGCGCGCGCGGCGAGTACGCCCGTTACCTGGACGCGGTCGCGGAGCACATCCCACGCGAGCGGATTCTGGTGCTGGAGAGCGAGCGGTTCTTCACCGAGCCGGAGCCGGTCTACGACCGGGTGCTGGACTTCCTGGAGCTGCCGCACCTGGAGCGGCCGGCGTTCGAGAAGCACAACGCGCGCCCGCGCGGCGCGGCGATGGAGGACGCGGTGCGCGAGGACCTGACCGCGCACTACGCGCCGCACGACCGCGCGCTGGCGGCCTGGCTCGGGCAGACCCCGGTCTGGCGCGCCTGATGGGGGCGCCGTCGCGCGCCCTGCCCCGCACCGTCGACCACTCCGTGTGCAGCAGCGTGCCGGGGATGTACTGCGCGCACGCGGCACCGGCGGCGGAGGCGCCGACGCGCAACGGCGTCGGCGGCGCCGCCCGGGGCGGGCTGGCGAACCTGATCGGCGTCGGCTTCACCGGGCTCACCGGCCTGGCCGTCACCTGGCTGGTCGCCCGCGGGCTCGGCACCGACCACGCCGGCGCGTTCTTCGCGGCCACCGCGCTGTTCGCGCTCACCACCGGCCTGGCCCGGCTGGGCACGCAGACCGGGCTGGTCTACTGGCCGGCCCGGCTGCGCGCGCGGGGCAACACCAACCTGCTCGGCGAGTGCCTGCGCACCGGGCTGATGCCGGTCGGCGCGGTGGCGCTGGCGATGGCCGCGCTGGTGTGGACGTTCGCGCCGGCGCTGGCCCGGCTGACCGCGCCGGGCGCCACGCCCGGCGTGGTGGCCGACCACGCCGGGCAGCTGCGCGTGCTCGCGGTCTTCCTGCCGCTGGCCGCGATCGCGGACGCGGTGCTCACCGCCACCCGCGGCTACCGCATGCTGCGCCCGACGATCATGCTGGAGCGCATCGTCCGGCCCGGCCTGCAACTGGCCGGCATCGGCGGGCTGGCGCTGGCCGCGCTCTGGGTGGCGCTGCCACCGCGCTGGTACGCGCTGGCCTGGGTGGGCCCGTACCTGCCGGTGGCGCTGCTCGGGGCGTACGCGCTGCGCCGCGTCTACCTGTCCGGCCCGGCGCCGGAGCAGGGGCCCACCTCGCGCGCGCGCCGGCTGCTGCGCCGCCGCTTCTGGCGCTTCACCGGCCCGCGCGCGGTCGCCAGCGTCGCCCAGCTCGCGCTGCAACGCCTGGACGTACTGCTGGTCGCCGCGTTCGGCGGGCTGGCCGCGGCCGCGCTCTACGCGGTGGCCGGCCGGTTCGTGGTGCTCGGCCAGTTCGCCAACCAGGGCATCGGGCAGGCGGTGCAGCCCCGGCTGGCGGAGGCGCTGGCCACCGGCGACCGGGCCCGGGCGAACGCGCTCTACCAGGCCGCGACCGGCTGGCTGGTGCTCGCCACCTGGCCGCTCTACCTGCTGGTCATCACGTTCGCGCCGGTCTACCTGGGCGCGTTCGGCGCCGGCTACCGCCACGGCGGCGCGATCGTGGTGGTGCTGGGCAGCGCCATGCTCTTCTCCACCGGCTGCGGGATGGTCGACTCGGTGCTGACCATGGCCGGGCGCACCACCTGGAACCTGTGGAACGTGGTGCTCGCGCTGGTCGTGACGATCGCGCTGGACCTGCTGCTGATTCCGCCGCTGGGCGCGCTGGGCGCGGCGATCGGCCTGGCGGTGGCCGTCCTGATCAACAACCTGGTGCCGTTGCTGCAGGTCGGCTTCGCGCTGGGGCTGCACCCGTTCGGGCGGGGGACGCTGGCCGCGGGCGTGCTGGCGGTGGCGTGCTTCGGCGGCGTGGGCGCGTTCTCCGTGGCGGTGCTGGGCCCGTCGGTGCCGGGTTTGGCGGGCGCGCTGGTGGTGGGCGGGACGTCTTACGCGCTCGGCGTGTACCGCCTGCGGAACCTGCTCGGCCTCTCCGACTTCGTCCGGCTGCGCCGTTCTCGCTAACTTCAGGAGGATTTATCGTGACAAATTATGCTTCAGTGTTTCAGAACGCGGAGGCGGTCGAGAAGTACGAGACCGTCACGTACGCGCCGGACAGCTACGGCTCCGCGATCAACGAGCGGCAGCGGGCGTACCTCCGGCGTCTGATCACGCGGTCCTTCCCGGTGCGCCGGCCGGTGCAGCACGACTTCGCCTGCGGGACCGGCCGCGCGATCCGGCTGTTGCACGGCGCGGTGCGCGGCGCGCACGGCTACGACACGTCCGCCGAGATGCTGGCGAAGGCCGCCGAGGTGGGTACGGCCGCGCGGCTGCACCGGATCGCGGAGGACGGCCCGGTCCCGGTGCCCGCGCGGGAGGACGGCCCGGCGCTGGTCACCTCGTTCCGGCTGCTGCTCAACGTGGATGACTCGGTCCGGCACCGGCTGCTCGCGTTCGCCGCCCGGGCGCTGCCGGACCGGGACGCCGGCCTGCTGGTGGTGGAGAACCACGGCAACCGGCGTTCGCTGCGGCACCTGGCGGCCCGCCGCCGCTCGGGCCGGCGGTGGTTCGCGGAGCTGTCGCACGCGGAGGTGGTGGCGCTGCTCGCCGAGCACGGCTTCGAGGTGGTGGAGCGGCGCGGGTTCAGCATGTTCCCGCAGTCGGCGTACGAGCGGCGCGGCGTGCGCACGGTCGCGCGCCTGGTGGACCGGTTCGCCACGCGGCTGCCGTCCCTGTCCGGCGTGGCGGTGAACGTGCTCTACGTGGCCCGGCGGCACACGTGACCCGCCGACGGATGCCCGCCCTCGCGACTCGCCGGTGGATGCCCGCCCTCGCGGCTCGCCGGTGGATGCCCGCCCTCGCGGCTCGCCGGTGGATGCCCGCCCTCGCGGCTCGCCGGTGGGTGCCCGCGCTCGCGTTGACGCTGGTGGCGTCGCTGGGCGTCGCCGCATGCGGCCGGGACGAGCCGTCGCCCGCGCCGACGCCGTCGCCGGACCTGGACGGGCCGCCGCCGGCCATCGCGGTGCACCCCGGGCCGTACGACGCGGGCCCCATGCCGGTGCCGGCGACCGGCGCCTACCTGGGCGCCTGGGTGAAGCCGGAGGTGATCAGCCAGCCCGGACGGCTCGACGCGATCCACGGGCTGGAGGCACGGCTCGGGCGCGAGCTGGACATCGTCCACACGTACCGCAAGTGGGACGAGAAGTTCGGCACCGAGTCGGACCGCGCGTTCATGGACGCCGGCGCGACGCTGCTGTTCAGCTGGGCGTCCGGCGACACCCGGTCGATCACGTCCGGCGAGCACGACGAGCTGATCCGCGCGCAGGCCCGGCGCGTGGCCGCGGCGAAGCGGCCGGTGCTGATGCGCTTCCGGTGGGAGATGGACCGGCCCAACCTGCGGCCGTCCATGTGGTCCGGCCCGGACTACGTGGCGGCCTGGCGGCACGTGCGGCGGATCTTCGACGCGGAGCGGGCCCGGAACGCGTCCTGGGTCTGGTGCCCGACCTCGGAGGGCTTCGAGAACGGCGAGGCGCCCGCCTTCTACCCCGGCGACGACGTGGTCGACTGGACCTGCGTGGACGTCTACGCGGGCGAGCGCTTCCGGTCGCTCGGCGAGCTGCTCACCCCGTTCCTGCGCTGGGCCGCCGAACGGCCCAAACCCATCCTGATCGGCGAGTACGGCGTGGCAGCGGCCTGGGGCTCACCGGCGCGGGCCGCCTGGCTGCGCGACGCCACCCGCCTGTTCAAGGCGAACCCGCAGATCAAGGGCGTCTGCTACTTCGACTCCAACCCGGACGGCAACCCGCCGGAGAAGCAGTTCCGCGTCTCCGGCGACGCCGCCGCCTTCGACGCCTTCGCGGAACTGACCCGCGACCCGTGGTTCAACCAGCCGCCCGGGCCGCGGCGCGCCCGCCCCCGCGCGTGACGCTTCGCTCTGCTTACCCGTGCACCCGCCGCCGGATTCGCGGCTTTTCACCCGGGTAAGCAGAGCGGCGCGGCCCAGGTAAGCAGAGCGGCGCGGCACAGGTAAGCAGAGCGGCGCGGCCCAGGTAAGCAGAGCAAAGCCGCGCGGAGCGAGCAGTGCGAGGGTCTCAGCGGACGCGGCCGACCATGGCGCCGACCAGTAACCGCATGGCGTAGGGCGCGTCGTGGCCGAGGTAACGGCCGGCCATCCGGCGGGGCTCGCCGGCGAGGCGGTGCAGCCACTCCAGGCCGGCGCGCTGCATCCAGGCGGGTGCGCGCCGGGCGTCGCCGGCCACGAAGTTGATCGCGGCGCCGCAGCCGAGGAACCAGGTGAACGGCAGGTAGTCGGCGAGTGCGGAGATCACCCACTCCTGCTTGGGGAAGCCGAGTCCCACGTAGACCAGGTCCGGCTTGGCCTCGACCACCTCGCGGCAGACCGCCTCCAGTTCCTTGGGGCGGCGCTCGAAGCCGTACGCGGGGCTCAGGCAGCCGGCGATCCGCAGGCCGGGGCAGGCCACGGCCAGCCGGGAGGCGGCGCGTTCGGCGCCGGTGGCCCGGTCGTCGGGCGCGCCGCCGAGCAGGAACACCGACCGCCCGTCGTCGGCCACGCCGGAGGAGAGCGACCAGATCAGGCTGGATCCGGCGACGCGCTCCGGGACCGGTGTGCGGGCGAGCCGGCTGGCCCAGACCAGCGGCATGCCGTCCGCGACCACCAGGTCCGCGCCGCACAGCAGGTCGCGGACGGCGGCGGAGGACCGGGCCTGGCGCAGGATGTCGACGTTGGGCGTGACGATCCGCCCGCCCTCGCCGCGTTCCAGCGCCCGCCGGACGTGCGCCACCACCTGCGCCTCGGTGACGGGGTCGAAGCCCGTCCCGTCCAGGACGACGCGCACCGCAAGCACTCCCCCACGCTCGATCACTCGTTACTTAACGAAACGACCGAAAGTGGTGAAAGTGGCACGGGTAGTCTTTCTCGGTGGTTTAGGGCGAAGTGGGACAACTCTCGTAGAGCGTCTCCTTGGCGAGCTGCCGGGGGTCTGCGCGCTCGGCGAGGTGGTGCACCTCTGGCAACGGGACGTACGGGACGACGAGCGCTGCGGCTGCGGCGCCCGCTTCTCGGACTGCGCGTTCTGGCGGGCGATCGGCGAGGCCGCGTTCGATGGCTGGCACGCCGTCGACGTGGACCGAATCCTCCGGCTGCGCGCCACCGTGGAGCGGACCCGCCACATCCCGCGCCTGGCCGCCCGGACGCTGCCGCAGCCGCTGCGCGAGGCCGTGCTGGAGTACGCCGGGTTCTACACCGCCGTCTACGAGGCCGCGGCCCTGGTCGCGGGCGCCGAGGTGGTCGTCGACTCGTCCAAGCACAGCGCGCTCGCGCACTGCCTGCGCTGGTCACCCGCGCTGGACCTGCGCGTCGTGCACGTGATCCGGGACCCGCGCGGCGTCGCGTACTCGTGGACGAAGGCCGTGGACCGGCCGGAGACCGACGGCGCCGAGCAGATGACGCGCTACTCCGCGGGCCGGTCCGCGCTGCTCTGGGCCGGGCACAACGCCGCGTTCGGGCTGCTCGCGCGCCGGGGGGTGCCGACCGCCCGGCTCCGGTACGAGGCGCTGCTGGCCGACCCGCGCACCGAACTGCACCGGATCGCCCGGCACGCCGGTCTGCCGCTGCGCGACGAGGACCTGGCGTTCCTGAGCCCCGACGGGCGCGCGGCCGAATTGCGCACCGGGCACAGCGCCGCGGGTAACCCGATGCGGTTCACGGTCGGCCGGGTGCCGCTGCGCCGGGACGACGCGTGGCGCGAGGCGCTTCCGCCACGGCAGCGCGCGCTGGTCGGTGCCGTGTGCGCGCCGATGCTGCGCGCCTACGGCTACCGCACCATCGACAAGAAGACAGAAGTGGAGATCTCGTGACCAGCTGGCCCACGGTCGGCGTGGTGATCCCGACCCGCAGTCGCCCGGAGCTGGTGCGCAAGGCCGTCGACTCGGTCCGCGCCCAGGACTACCCGGGCAAGATCCGCATCATCGTGGTGTTCGACGGCACCGAGCCGGACTTCTCACTGGCCTCGCCGAGCGGCCCGCCCGTGCTGATGCTGGCGAACTGGCGTACCCCTGGTCTGGCCGGCACCCGCAACACCGGCATCACCGCGCTGGACACCGAGCTGGTCGCGTTCCTGGACGACGACGACCAGTGGCTGCCGGCGAAGTTGCGCAAGCAGGTGGCGGCGCTGCTCACCGAGCCGCAGGCGGAGTTCGTCACGTGCGGCATGCAGGTGGAGTTCGACGGGCGGCTGAACGCGCGGCTGGCCGGCCGGGAGCGGGTGACCGTGCAGGAGCTGGCCCGGTCCCGGATGGCGATGCTGCACTCGTCGAGCTTCCTGATCCGGCGCGAGGCGCTGATCGGCAAGCACGGCTTCGGGCTGGTCGCGGAGGACGCGCCGGGCAGCCAGAACGAGGACTGGGACCTGCTGCTGCGCGCGGCCCGCCGGTCGCCGATCGTGCACGTGGACGAGCCGCTGGTCCGGGTGCTGTGGGGCCGCAGCTCGCACTACGCGTACGAGTACGGCACCAAGATCTCCTCGCTGCGCTGGATGATGGCGCGGCACCCGGAGATCGCCGGCTGTGCACCCGGCGCCGCGCGCGTCTACGGTCAGCTGGCCTGCTGGTCCGCGGCGACCGGGAACCGGCCGGACGCGTGGCGCTGGACGAAGGAGGCGGTCCGGGCGAACTGGCGCGAACCGCGCGCCGCCATCGCGCTGGCGGCGATGACCGGCGCGGTCAAGGTCGAGAACGTGCTGGCCACGCTGCACCGGCACGGCCGGGGGATTTAAAGGAGAGAGCCCTTCTCGTTCACCACCACACCGGGGTATGTTCGTTTCTGTTGTTTTTAGTGCGGAAGCGTTGACACCCGGGAGGTCGCGTGGCGAACCGGCTGGCGCCGAAGGTCCGAGGGCTGAGCTACGGCGGGGACTACAACCCTGAGCAGTGGCCGGAGAGCGTGTGGGCGGAGGACGTCGCGCTGATGCGCGAGGCCGGCGTCAGCGTGGTGAGCCTGGGCATCTTCGCCTGGGCCTGGCTGGAGCCGGCCGACGGGCGGTACGAGTTCGACCGCCTCGACCGTCTGATGGACATGCTGCACGATGGCGGCATCGCCGTCGACCTCGCCACCGCCACCGCGTCCCCGCCGGCCTGGTTCTCGGCCGCCCACCCGGAGGCCATGGTGGTGGACGCGGACGGCCGTGTGCTCACGTACGGTAGCCGTCAGGCGTTCTGTCCCAGCTCCCCGGCGTACCGGCGAAAGGCCGTTGATCTCGCGAAGCGGCTGGCCGAGCGCTATGGGACGCACCCGGCGCTGGCCATGTGGCACGTGCACAACGAGTACGCGTGCCACAACCCGCACTGCTATTGCGAGACCTCCGCGGACGCGTTCCGGGACTGGCTGCGCGCCCGGTACGGCGACCTGGACGCGCTGAACGCCGCCTGGGGCACCGCGTTCTGGTCGCAGACCTACACGGACTGGGCGCAGGTGCGACCGCCGCGCGCCACCGTCACCTCGTCGAACCCGACGCAACTGCTCGACTTCGCGCGCTTCTCCTCGGACGCGCACCTGGCCAACTTCACGGCCGAGCGGGACGCGCTGGCCGCGATCACGCCGGACGTGCCGATCACCACGAACCTGATGACGTCCAGCTGCTACGCGCTGGACTACTGGCGGTGGGCGCGCGAGCTGCCGGTGGTCTCGAACGACCACTACGTGCTGGCGGAGAGCCCGGTCCCGCCGGCCGCGCAGACCGCGTACGCCGCGGACGCCGCCCGCGGCCTGGCCGGCGGATCGTGGCTGCTCATGGAGCACTCCACCAGCGCGGTCAACTGGCAGCCGCGCAACCTGGCCAAGGCGCCCGGCGCGCTGCTCCGGGAGAGCCTGGGCAACGTGGCGCGCGGGTCCGAGGGCGCGATGTTCTTCCAGTGGCGGGCCAGCCGCGCCGGCTCGGAGAAGTGGCACTCCGCGATGCTGCCGCACGCCGGCACCGCGTCGAAGGTGTGGCGCGACGTGGTCGCGCTCGGCGGCGCGCTGCGGAGCCTGGCCGAGGTCGAGGGCTCCCGGGTGGACGCGCCGGTCGCGATCGTGCTCGATTACCCGTCCGGCTGGGCGCAGGAGGCGCCGAACCAGCCGAGCGTCGACATGCGCGCGTTCGACGAGGTCAAGCGCTGGCATGCGGCGCTCTGGCGGGCCGGGGTCACGGCCGACCTGGTGCACCCGGCCGCAGACCTGAGCGGTTACCGGGCCGTGCTGGTCCCGTCGCTCTACCTGGTCGAGGACGACGCGGTCGCGAACCTCGCCGCGTTCACCGGCACGCTGGTGATGGGGCCGTACAGCGGGCTCGTGGACCCCAACGACCACATCCGCCCGGCACCGTTGCCAGGAGCGTTCCACGAGCTTCTGGGGGTACGGGTGGAGGAGCACTTCCCGCTGCCGGCCGGCGCGAGCGTGGCGCTGGACGACGGCTCCTCGGCCGCGATCTGGACCGAGCAACTCGCGCTCGACGGCGCCACCGCCGTCGCGTCGTATCTGGACGGTCCGGTAGCGGGCGCACCCGCCATCACCCGGCTGCCGCCCCGGCCACCCGCCCCCGGCACGACCGGAGACTCCGCTCATGGCGACGTCTGGTACCTCGGCACCCGGCTCGCCGACGACGCGCTGCAGGCGCTGCTGGCCACCGTCGCGCCGGTCACCCACCGCGTCCCGGCGCAGGTCGAGGCGGTGCGCCGGCGGCACGAGGACGGGCGGTCGTACCTGTTCCTGCTCAACCACGGCGACGGCCCGGCCGCGGTCGACGCGCGCGGCACCGACCTGCTGACCGGCGCCTCCTGGACCGCACCGGCCGAGGTGCCCGCCGGCGGCGTCGTCGTGCTCCGGGAGGCGTGATGCTGGCCCAGCAGCGGCAGGCCGCGATCCTGGAGCGGGTACGCACCGCGGGCGGCGCCCGGGTGAGCGAGCTGGCGGCCGAGTTCGGCGTCTCCGACATGACCATCCGCCGCGACCTCGACCTGCTCTCCGACCGGGGCCTGCTGGCCAAGGTGCACGGCGGCGCCACGCCCGGCCTGCCCGGCTCCGCGCACGAGCCCGGCTTCGCCGCGAAGTCCGCGCAGCAGCGCCGGGAGAAGGCGATGATCGCGGCGGAGGCGGCCCGGTTGGTCGGTCCCGGCACCGCGATAGCGCTCTCGGCCGGCACCACCACGGTGGAGCTGGCGAACCGGCTGATCGACGTGCCGTCGCTGACCGTGGTGACGAACTCGATCCCGGTCGCGGACGTGTTCTACCGCGGGGGCCGCCCGGACGCGACCGTGGTGCTCACCGGCGGCGTCCGGACGCCGTCCGACGCCCTGGTCGGCCCGGTGGCGGTGGCCGCGATCCGCTCGCTCCACCTGGACCTGGTCTTCCTCGGCGTGCACGGGATGAGCGAGCGCGCCGGCTTCACCACGCCGAACCTGACCGAGTCCGAGACGAACCGCGCGCTGGTCGAGGCCGCCGAGCGGCTGGTGGTGCTGGCCGACAGCACCAAGTGGGACACGGTCGGCATCTCGTCCTTCGCCGCGCTCGGCGAGGCGCACACCCTGATCTCCGACGCCGGGCTGTCCGACCCGGCGCGGGCGGTACTTGCCGATTACGTAACGGACCTACGAGTGGTGGAAGCATGAAGCGCACCCCGATCACGCTGGCGGACGGCCGCGAGCTGATCTACTTCGACTCCAACGACGACGCGGTCCGCGAGACCGTGGACCGGCGCGAGCTGCCCCCGCCGCCGCCCGCCTCCCAGCTGCGGTACGACCCGCTCACCGACGAGTGGGTGGCGGTCGCGGCGCACCGGCAGACCCGTACGTTCCTGCCACCGGCGAACGAGTGCCCGCTGGACCCGTCGACCGACGAGTTCCTGACCGAGATCCCCGGCGACTACGAGGTGGTCGTCTTCGAGAACCGGTTCCCGTCGTTCAGCGCGCGGACCGTGGACGAGGCCGGCGCGTCCGTCACCGACCTGGTGCCGATCAAGCCGGGCTTCGGCCGGTGCGAGGTCGTCTGCTTCACGTCGGATCACAGCACCGCGTTCACCGCGCTGCCGCCGTCGCGGGTGCGCCTGGTGGTGGACGCGTGGGCGGACCGCACCGCGGAGCTGTCCGCCACGCCCGGGATCGAGCAGGTCTTCTGCTTCGAGAACCGCGGGGTGGAGATCGGCGTGACGCTGCACCACCCGCACGGGCAGATATACGCGTACCCGTTCCTGCCGCCGAGGACCGTGGCCATGCAGGCGGCGGCGCGCCGGCACTTCGACGCGACCGGGCGGAACCTGTACGCGGACGTGCTGGCCGCGGAGATCAAGGCCGGCGAGCGGGTGGTGGCGTCGAACGAGTTCTGGACCGCGTACGTGCCGGCGGCGGCGCGCTGGCCGTTCGAGGTGCACCTGGCCCCGCACCGGCAGGTGGCGGACATCCCGGCGCTGTCCCCGGCGGAGCGCGACGCGTTCGCGGTCATCTATTTGGAGATTTTGAAACGGTTCGACGGGCTGTTCGACGGGCCGATGCCGTACATCTCCGCGTGGCACCAGGCGCCGGTCAACGCCGGCCGCGAGCTGGGCTACCTGCACCTTCAGCTGTTCAGCATCCGGCGCGCGCCGGGCAAGCTGAAGTACCTGGCCGGTTCCGAGTCCGCGATGGGCGTGTTCATCAACGACGTCACGCCGGAGCAGGCCGCGACCATGCTGCGTGACGTGTCGCTGTAGGAGCCTGGGGGGTGTGCGGGAGGCCCGGGACAGAGCCTCCCGCACGAGGGAAGGGACGACATGAGGTCGTTCTGCCCAAATTAACGGCATATGTTCCCTGCGGTTACGGCCTCAAACATCCATAAAACGCACGAAGGCCCGCACCCCTCCCGGGCGCGGGCCTTCGTTTTCCGGATCAGGCGCCGAGGCGCTTCGCCAGGTTCTGGTCGAGCGTGGCCATGAACTCGTCCGTGGTCTGCCACGGCGCGTCCTTGCCGATCAGCAGCGCCAGGTCCTTGGTCATCTGGCCGCCCTCGACGGTGTCGATGACGACCTTCTCCAGCGTGTCCGCGAACTCGGAGACGGCCGGCGTGCCGTCCAGCTTGCCGCGGTGGGCCAGGCCCCGGGTCCAGGCGTAGATCGAGGCGATCGGGTTGGTGCTGGTCTTCTCGCCCTTCTGCCACTGCCGGTAGTGCCGGGTGACGGTGCCGTGCGCGGCCTCGGCCTCGACGGTCTGGCCGTCCGGCGTCATCAGCACGGAGGTCATCAGGCCCAGCGAGCCGAAGCCCTGCGCCACCGTGTCGGACTGCACGTCACCGTCGTAGTTCTTGGCGGCCCAGACGAAACCGCCCTCCCACTTCAGCGCCGCCGCGACCATGTCGTCGATCAGACGGTGCTCGTAGGTCAGGCCGGCCTTGGCGAACTCGTCCTTGAACTCGGCCTCGAAGACCTCGGCGAACAGGTCCTTGAAGCGGCCGTCGTACGCCTTCAGGATCGTGTTCTTGGTCGACAGGTAGACCGGGTAGTTGCGGGACAGGCCGTAGCGGAACGAGGCCCGCGCGAAGTCCCGGATCGAGTCGTCGTAGTTGTACATCGCCATGCCGACGCCGCCGCCCGGGAACTTGGCGACCTCGAACTCCATCGGCGCGGAGCCGTCGTCCGGCGTGAACGTGACGGTCATGGTGCCCGGGCCGGGCGCCACGAAGTCGGTGGCCTTGTACTGGTCGCCGTGCGCGTGCCGGCCGATGATGATCGGCTTGGTCCAGCCCGGCACCAGGCGCGGCACGTTGGACATGATGATCGGCTCGCGGAACACGACGCCGCCGAGGATGTTGCGGATCGTGCCGTTCGGCGAGCGCCACATCTTCTTCAGGCCGAACTCCTCGACCCGCGCCTCGTCCGGCGTGATGGTGGCGCACTTGACGCCGACGCCGTGCGCCTTGATGGCGTTCGCCGCGTCAATCGTGATCTGGTCGTTCGTCTCGTCGCGCTTCTCGACGGACAGGTCGTAGTACTCCAGCTCGACGTCGAGGTACGGCAGGATCAGCTGCTCACGGATCTGCTTCCAGATGATCCGCGTCATCTCGTCGCCGTCGAGCTCCACGACCGGCTTGTTTACCTTGATCTTCGCCATCCGCCGGCGCTCCTCTCGGGGGCAGGTGCCCTTTCGCGAACTGTGGACTCTCAAGCAGTACGAGCGTACTGCAACGACCTTCCACCCGCCCGCGGGGTCCCCACCAGTCAAGCACCGGCCGCGACACGCCCGAGGGGCAAACCGGACTTTTCCGAATTACCACCCTTAGTTCCCCCGACACGTCATGCCGCGTTGGAGCCGGTGTAACCCGCGACCGAAAGCATCGAGGCATGTCGCTACCTTTCGCGTTCCCCGTCCGCCGGCGCCGCCTGGTCGCGAACGCGGCCGCCGGCCTGATCGCCGGACCGCTGCTGCTGCGCCCCGAGGGCGGCTTCGCGCACGTCCAGAGCGGTCCGCGGGAACCACTCCCGGCCGGCCTCTTCACGCTCGGCGTGGCGTCCGGCGATCCGCTGCCGAACGGCGTGGTCATCTGGACCCGACTCGCACCCGACCCGCTCAACGGCGGCGGGATGCCGGACCGCACCGTGCCGGTCGCCTGGGAGGTGGCCGAGGACGCCAGATTCCGCCGGGTACGCCGTCGCGGCGTCGCGTTCGCGGAGCCGGCACTTGGCCACGCCGTTCACGTCGACGTGCGCGGGCTGCGCGCGGGCGCCGACTACCACTACCGCTTCCGGGCCGGCACGGAGATCTCGCCGGCCGGCCGCACCCGGACCGCGCCGGACGCGCACGCGTGGCCGGAGCGGCTGCGATTCGCGTTCGCCAGCTGCCAGGACTACCAGTCCGGGCGGTACACCGCGCACCGGCACCTGGCCGACGAGGACCTGGACTTCGTGGCGTTCCTCGGCGACTACATCTACGAGGGCGCGCCGAACCCGAACGCGTTCCGGCAGCACGACGGCACCGGCGAGCCGTACGGGCTGGTCGAGTACCGCAACCGGCACGCCCGCTACAAGAGCGACCCGGACCTGCAGGCCGCGCACGCGACGTACCCGTGGATCGTGACGCTCGACGACCACGAGATCGACAACAACTGGGCGGACGAGGTGCCGCAGGACCCGGCGCTGCAGACGCCGGAGGCGTTCCGGGCGCGGCGGATCGCGGCGTTCCAGGCGTACTACGAGCACATGCCGCTGCGGCGCGCCTCCGTGCCGCGCGGGCTGGACATGCAGCTCTACCGGCGGCTGCGGTTCGGCAACCTGGCCAGCGTGCACGTGCTCGACACCCGGCAGTACCGCAGCGACCAGCCGACCAGCCTCGCGGCCGCGCAGGACCCGGCGCTGTCCATGACCGGGCCCACGCAGGAGGAGTGGCTGGTGCGCGGCCTCGGCACCTCCGGCACCCGGTGGAACCTGCTGGCCAACCAGGTGATGTGGGCGCAGAACGACCGCCGGGCCGGGCCGGAGACGGTCTTCGACTTCGACAACTGGGACGGATACCGCGCGCAGCGGCGACGGCTGCTGGAGTTCTTCGGGACCGGGCGCGTGCAGAACCCGGTCGTGCTCACCGGCGACCGGCACTGCACCTGGGTCTGCGACCTGCGGCCGGACTTCGACGACCCGGCGTCACCCGTGGTCGGCGCGGAACTCACCGGCACCTCGATCAGCTCCGGCGGCAACCCGGACACCGCGGCGTTCCACGCGACCTTCGACCCGATCATGGCGGAGAGCCCGCACTGGAAGTACATCGACAACCGCCGGGGGTACGTGGTCTGCGACGTGTCCGCGCGGGAGATGCGCTCGCGGCTGCGCGTGGTCGACGACATCTGGACCGAGGGCAGCCCGATCTACACGGCGGCCGAGTTCGTCACCGAGGCGGGCCGGCCCGGCGTCTCGGTCGCCTCGCAGGAGACGTCCCCGCTCGCCCGCTCCGGCGACTACACCGGCCCCGTCTACGACGTCCAGGACGACAACGCTTTTCCGCTGCGGCCGTGACGCGCGGCGCGGCGGCCGTGACGAGCCGCCGCGCCACTCGCGCGTTCGTGGTGACCAGCGGCGACACCGGCTCCGACGCGGCGGCGGAGCGGCGGCGGAGCCGCCGCGCGGTTGGCCCGCGGGAGCATGCGGGCCGCGACCACGCCGGGAGCGGGCACATCGATCGTGGGGTCCGGGGCTCGGCCCCGGGTCAACTCAGCGCCCGCGGGAGCATGCGGGCCGCGACCACGCCGGGAGCGGGCACATCGACCGTGGGGTCCGGGGCTCGGCCCCGGGTCAACTCAGCGCCCGCGGGAGCATGCGGGCCGCGACCACGCCGGGAGCGGGCACATCGACCGTGGGGTCCGGGGCTCGGCCCCGGGGAGACGCGGCGGTCCGTGGAAACGGCGAGGCCGGGCCCGCGCGTCGGCGGGCCCGGCCTGGCGTGGTGGATCAGAGGTTGGCGACGTCCGCCTGCTTGCCGCGGACAGCCTCGGCGGCGGTCTTGAGGTCGGCCAGCTCGGCGTCGGTGAGCGCGGTCTCGACGACCTTCTTGACGCCCTCGGCGCCGATCTCGGCCTCGACGCCCAGGTAGACGCCGGAGATGCCGTACTCGCCGTCGACCCAGGCGCAGACCGGCATGACGGCGCCGGAGTCCTCGGCGACCGCGCGCGCCATGCGGGCCGCGGCGGCGGACGGCGCGTAGTACGCGGAACCGGTCTTGAGCAGCGCGACCACCTCGGCGCCGCCGTTGCGGGTGCGGACCACCAGCTCCTCGATCTTGTCCGCCGGCAGCAGGTCGGTCAGCGGCTTGCCGTCGACGGTGCAGCGGGACGGGACCGGGACCATGGTGTCGCCGTGCGAGCCGAGCGTGAGCGTCTTGACGCTGGCCACCGGCACGTTGAGCGCCTCGGCCACGTTGTTGGTGAAGCGCGCGGTGTCCAGCATGCCGGCCTGGCCGAGCACCCGGTTCTTCGGGAAGTTCGTGGCGATCTGGGCGAGCGCGGTCATCTCGTCGAGCGGGTTCGAGACCACGATGATCACGGCGTTCGGCGCGTGCTTCGCCACGTTCTCCGCGACGCCGCGGACGATGCCGGCGTTCACCTCGAGCAGGTCCATCCGGCTCATGCCCGGCTTGCGGGGCAGACCGGCGGTGATCACGACGACGTCGGAGCCGGCGATGGCCTCGTAGCCCTCGCCGTTCTTGCCGGTGGTCTGGCCGACGACCTTCGTCTCGAAACCCTCGATGGCGCGGGACTGGTTCATGTCCAGCGCGAGCCCCTCCGGCTTGCCCTCGACGATGTCCGTCAGGACCACGGTCTCGAAGATGTCGTACTCGGCGAGACGTTGCGCGGTCGTGGAACCGTAGAATCCGGCGCCGACGACGGTGACCTTCTTGCCCATGTCGCGTCACTCTTCTCTGGACGAGGCGGTTTTTTCCCGACCGTATCAATCGGGTTACGCGCTGCCGTCGCCGGGCCAATGATCGTTAAGTAAGCCACCGAGCACCGCCCGTAGGTGACGCTCCGTGGACTTCCCTCCCTTAACGCTCTGTAACCCACGGTGTGTCACTTCCCACACTGTGAGCTGCGGTCCGCCTACAAAACAGTCAGTCGGGCATCAACCTCGCGTTGATCCAACCCTCCCGGACCGGGCCGATTAGTCCGAATAATGGTGCATAATGCCTATTACCACTTGAGTGATTGTCGCGGCCGCTACCAGGGTGAACAGGGATAACGCAAATCGATGGAGGCGTGCCACGGCATGCCGCCGCAAAGACCCGATTTGTAGGTGGGACTGACCCGCCCTACCTTTGCCCGGGCGTTGCTCAGCGTTACTCACACAGGGGCGAAGCTGCGCAGCGTAAGGAAACAAGGAGGCTCCATGCAGGTCCGCAGATTCGCGGCCTTGGCCGCTCTCCCCGTCGTCACGTCCCTCGGCCTGGTCGCGTGCGGCCAAGGCGGCGACGACGCAGGCGAGAGCAACACGTCCGCGATCGTCTCGATCGAGATCGCCGAACCGCAGCACCTCATCCCGACCAACACCAACGAGACCTCCGGGTCCCAGGTGCTGGCGGCGCTGTTCACGCCGCTCGTCAGCTACGACGCGGAGAACAAGCCGGTCGAGGACGCGGCCGAATCGATCACCTCGACGGACAACACGGTTTGGACGATCAAGCTGAAGAACGGCTACACCTTCCACAACGGTGAGAAGGTCACGGCCGACAGCTACATCAACGCCTGGAACTACGGCGCGTACGCGCCGAACGCCCAGGGCAACTCGTACTTCTTCGAGAAGGTCGCGGGCTACGCGGACCTCCAGTCGACGGACCCGGACGGCGACGGCCCGCAGGCCGCCCCGGCGCCGAAGACGAACAAGCTCTCCGGCCTGGCCAAGGTCGACGACCTGACCTTCACCGTGACGCTCACCGCGCCGTACGTCGACTTCAAGACGATGCTCGGCTACACCGCGTTCTACCCGCTGCCGGCCGCGGCGTTCTCCGCCGAGGGCGTGCTCGCGGAGGGCTTCGAGGAAGCGATCATCGGTAACGGCCCGTTCAAGATGAACGGCACCTGGCAGCACGACGCCAAGATCGAGGTCGCGGCGTACGACGGCTACCCGGGCGCCAAGCCGAAGATCGGCGGCGTCGAGTTCCGGATCTACCAGCAGCTCACCGCCGCGTACGCGGACGTGCTGTCGGACAACCTGGACGTGCTGCGGACCATCCCGACGGAGAACATCACCTCCGCGCCGACCGACCTGGGCGACCGCTACGCGACCAGCCCGGCCTCGACGTTCCAGTTCCTGGCGTTCCCGACGTTCCAGGAGGACTTCGCCAAGCCGGAGGTCCGCAAGGCGATCTCCATGGCGATCGACCGGGACGAGATCATCAAGTCGGTCTTCAAGAACTCGCAGCAGTCCGCCCGCTCCTTCGTCTCGCCGGTCGTGGCCGGCTACCGCGAGGACACCTGTGGCGCCTCCTGCCAGTTCAACGCCGCGACCGCGAAGACGCAGTACACGGCGGCCGGTGGCCCGTCGACGATCAAGATCTCGTACAACGGCGACGGCGGCCACAAGGACTGGGTCGACGCGACCTGCAACCAGCTGAAGACCAACCTGGGCATCGCCTGCACCGGCGTGGCCGAGGCGAAGTTCGCGGACCTGCTCAGCAAGGTCGAGAAGAAGCAGGACGTCGGCCTGTTCCGGATGGGCTGGGTGATGGACTACCCGTCCATGGAGAACTACCTCGGCCCGATCTACACCACCAAGGGCTCCTCGAACTACTACGGGTACAGCAACTCGGAGTTCGACACGCTGGTCGCGGAGGGCACCAAGGCGGCGGACGAGGACGCGGCCATCACCAAGTACCAGGCGGCGGAGGACCTCCTCGCCAACGACATGCCGGTGATCCCGCTGCGGTTCGGGCAGAACAACTACGGCTACTCCACGAAGGTCCGCAACGTGGAGATCGACCTGTTCCAGCGGATCAACCTGCTCAAGGTCGAAGCGGTCAGCTAACCGGCTGGGCGTGACGGTGGCGGCGTCACCGGCCCACCAGGCCGGGGCGCCGCCACACCTTTGTCTTCCGGCGCGTGTCCTCCCCCTGACCCAGGGGACGCGTCGCCCTCTCCTGGGGGTTTCCACTCGTGATTCGCTACATCGTGCGACGCCTGCTCCAGGGCGTGCTCACGTTCTTCGGGGCCACGTTCGTGGTCTACGCGCTGATGTTCGCCAACCAGGACAACCCGCTGCAGGCGCTCGCGGGTGAGCGCCCGATCTCGGAGAACGTCCGGCAGGCGCTCACCGAGCGCTACCACCTCAACGAGCCGTTCATCGTCCAGTACGGCTACTACATGCGCGGCCTGTTCCAGGGCGACTTCGGTCAGTCGCTCACCGGCAAGGACATCTCGGAGATGCTGGAACTCGCCTGGCCGAACACGTTCCGGCTGGCCGTCATGGCGGTGGTGTTCGCCGCGCTGATCGGCATCCTGGCCGGCGTCGTCGCGGGCATCCGCCGGGCCGGCATCTTCGACCACACCACACTGATCATCACGCTGGTGCTGATCTCGATCCCGATCGTCGTCCTGGCGCCGCTCATGCAGCTCTTCTTCGGCGTGGAGCTGAAGTGGTTCCCGGCCACCGCGGGCGCGGACCCGTCGTTCTACGCGCTGATGCTCCCGGCGATCGTGCTGGGCGCGGGCTCGCTGGCGACCTACTCGCGGCTGACCCGCACGTCGGTGGTGGAGAACCTGCGCGCGGACTACGTGCGTACCGCGAAGGCGAAGGGCCTGGCCCGGAACCGGGTGATCGGGGTGCACGTGCTGCGCAACTCGCTGATCCCGGTCGTCACCTACATCGGCGTCGACCTCGGCAGCCTGATGGCCGGCGCCATCGTGACCGAGGGCGTGTTCAACATCCCCGGCGTCGGCTCGTCGCTGTTCCGGGGCATCACCACGGAGGACGGTCCGCTGGTCGTCGGCTTCGTCAGCATCCTGGTGATCATCTTCATCGTGGCCAACCTGATCGTCGACCTGCTCTACGCGGTCCTGGACCCGAGGATCCGGTATGAGTGACTTGCAAGCGGTGGCCGCCACCGAGGTCCCGTCCGTGGAGCGGGCGCGCAGCCTGGGCCAGGACGCGTGGCGCGACCTACGGCACAACTGGATCTTCTGGTTCGCCTCCACGATCGCGCTGATCGTGATCCTGATGGCGATCGCGCCGTCGTTGTTCACGCCGAACAACCCCACCGAGTGCGCCCTGTCGCGGCAGCACGCGCCGGGCAGTGGCTGGGCGTTGTTCGGCTACGACTTCCAGGGCTGCGACATCTACGCTCGGACCGTCCACGGCGCGCGCGCCTCGATCTGGGTCGGCGTGCTCTCCACGGCGCTGGCCTCGGCGATCGGCCTGGTGTTCGGCCTGTCGTCCGGGTTCTTCGGCGGCTGGCTGGACGCGATCCTGTCCCGGATCACGGACATCGTGCTGGGCATCCCGCTGCTGCTGGCCGCGATCGTGCTCGGCAAGCGCCTGGCCGCCGGTGACACCGGCGGCTCGTCCGGCCTGCTCGCGGTCGTGGTCGTCCTCGGAATCCTGGGCTGGACCACCGCCGCCCGCGTCATGCGGTCGTCGGTGATCTCGGCGAAGAATCAGGATTACGTGGCGGCGGCGCGGATGCTGGGGGCGGGGAATTTCCGGATCATGTTCCGGCACATCCTGCCGAACGCGATCGCGCCGTTCATCGTGGTGCTGACCATCGCGCTGGGCCAGTTCATCGCCACCGAGGCGACGTTGTCGTTCCTGGGCATCGGCCTGAAGGGCGATGCGATCTCGTGGGGTATCGACATCTCGACGGCGTCGAAGCACGTTCGTGAGTCCGCTCCGCCGCTGGTCGCTCCGTCGCTGTTCTTGGCGATGACCGTGCTGGCGTTCATCATGCTCGGCGACGCCATCCGCGACGCCTTCGACCCGAAGCTGCGGTGACCCCCATGCCCCCAGTCGCGAAACACCTGCTCGAGGTCAAGGACCTCTTCGTCGAGTTCAAGAGCCGGGACGGCGTCGCCAAGGTGATCAACGGCGTCTCGTACCACCTCGATCCGGGCGAGACGCTCGCCGTGCTCGGCGAGTCCGGTTCCGGCAAGTCCGTCACCGCGCAGGCGATCATGGGCATCCTGGAGATGCCGCCCGCGCGGATTCCCTCCGGGCAGATCCTCTACAACGGTGTGGACCTGCTGAAGCTCCCCGAGGACAAGCGGCGGGAGGTGCGCGGCAAGGAGATCGCCATGATCTTCCAGGACGCGCTCTCCGCGCTGAACCCGGTCTTCCCGGTCGGCTGGCAGATCGGCGAGGTCCTCCGCAAACGCGAGGGCAGGTCCCGGGCCGACGCGCGCAAACGGGCGATCGAGCTGATGGACCTGGTCAAGATCCCGGCCGCGAAGCAGCGCGTCGGGGACTACCCGCACCAGTTCTCCGGCGGCATGCGGCAGCGCGTCATGATCGCCATGGCGCTGGCGCAGGACCCGAAGGTGCTGATCGCCGACGAGCCCACCACCGCGCTCGACGTCACCGTGCAGGCCCAGATCATGGACCTCCTCGGCGACCTGCGCCGAGACCTCGACATGGGCCTCATCCTGATCACGCACGACCTCGGCGTGGTCGCGGACGTGGCGGACCGGATCGCGGTCATGTACGCGGGCCGGATCATCGAGGAGGCGCCGGTCTACGACATCTACGAGGCGCCGGCGCACCCGTACACGAAGGGGCTGCTGGCCTCCATCCCCCGGCTCGACCAGCGCGGCCAGAAGCTGGCCACGATCAAGGGCCTGCCGCCGAACCTGGCCAACATCCCGCCCGGCTGCCCGTTCCACCCCCGGTGCCCGTACGCCCAGCCGGTCTGCCGGGAGGTCGTCCCGGCCAAGCACGTGCTCGGGCCGCGGTACAGCGCCTGCCACTTCGCCCAGGAGGTAGTCAGTGACCACCGCTAGGGGATTCGCGGCACCGGCGCCGCAGCACCACCCACGGCACGGCGAGGTGCTGCTCGACGTGCAGAACGTGGTCAAGCACTTCCCGATCAGCCAGGGCGTGGTGTTCAAGCGCCGGGTCGGCGCGGTGCAGGCGGTCGACGGCGTCAGCTTCCAGCTGCGCCGCGGCGAGACGCTCGGCGTGGTCGGCGAGTCCGGCTGCGGCAAGTCCACGCTGGCCAAGCTGCTCATGCGGCTGGAGACGCCGACCTCGGGCAAGGCCGTGCTGGAGGGGCGGGACATCTTCACGCTCGGCGGGTCCGAGCTGCGCCGGCTGCGCCGCAACGTGCAGATGGTCATGCAGGACCCGTACACCTCGCTGAACCCGCGCATGACGGTCGGCGACATCATCGGCGAGCCGTTCGAGATCCACCCGGACGCGGCACCACCCGGCGACCGCCGGCGCCGCGTCCAGGAGCTGCTCGACGTGGTGGGCCTGAACCCGGAGCACGTCAACCGGTACCCGCACCAGTTCTCCGGCGGCCAGCGCCAGCGCATCGGCATCGCCCGCGCGCTCGCGCTCCGCCCGCAGATCATCGTCTGCGACGAGCCGGTGTCCGCGCTCGACGTGTCCATCCAGGCCCAGGTGATCAACCTGCTGGAGCAGTTGCAGGACGAGTTCGGGCTGTCGTACATCTTCATCGCGCACGACCTGAGCGTGGTCCGGCACATCGCGGACCGGGTCGCGGTCATGTACCTCGGCAAGATCGTGGAGCTGGGCACGGAGTCGGAGATCTACGAGCGGCCGACCCACCCGTACACCCAGGCGCTGCTCTCCGCGGTCCCGGTGCCCGACCCCCGGGCGCGCAACCACCGCGAGGTCATCCGGCTCGACGGCGACGTGCCCTCACCGGCCAACCCGCCGTCCGGCTGCCACTTCCGTACCCGCTGCTGGAAGGCACAGGAGATCTGCGCCGCGCAGGAGCCGCCGCTGGTGGTGCGCCCGGCCGACCCGCACCCGTCCGCCTGCCACTTCCCGGAGCTCCGGCACCCGGTCCGATAAATCGGTTGCCGTCGGCGTGCCGGGCGGATGGTCTGTCCACCATGACCGTCCGCCCGGCACACCCCGACGACGCGCCCGCGCTGGTCGCGCTGCGCCACACCGTCTACCCCTATCTGGTACGCGGAGAGGCCTCCACCCGGCGGCAGCTGGCGACGCCGCCGCCGGACTCGTCCCTGGCCGCGTTCGTCGCGGTGTCCGGCACCGGCGAGGTGGTCGGCTTCAGCACCGCGTTCCGCAACACCAGCACCTCCGCGCCGCACGCCGGCCAGGTCTCGCTGCTGCACGTCCACCCCGCGCACCGGGGACGCGGCCACGGATCGGCGCTGCTCACCGCCTCGCTGTCGCATCTGCGCGGGTGCGGGCTGCGCAACGTCCGCGGGTACGTGACGCCGGAGTCGCTGCCGTTCGCGACCGCCCGCGGGTTCACCGCCAGCCGGGAACTGCGCTACTCCCGCCTCGACCTGACCACGCCGCTGCCACCACCCCCGCCGCTGCCGTCCGGGTACACGCTCGTACCGGTGTCGGCGCTGACCGACCGGGCGCTCTTCGCGGCCGAGACCGGCGGCGTCGCGGACGAGCCCTCCGACGTGGCGCCGGACGCGCTCACGTTCGACCACTGGCGGTACGACGTCTGGGAGGAGCCGGGCCTGGACCGGGACGCGAGCTTCGCGGTGCTCGACCCGGACTGCGCGGTGGCATCCTTCTCGCTGCTGCTGCGCGACGGCGACCGTTACTGGTCGGACATGACGGCCACGCTGCCCGCCCATCGCGGCCTCGGCCTGGCCCGGCTGGCCAAGACGGCCGCGCTCTCCCACGCCGCCGCCACCGGCGGGACCGTCGCCTACACCTCCAACGACACGGCCAACGCCCCGATGCTCGCCGTCAACACCCGCCTCGGGTACGTCCCGACCGCGACCGCCCTCTCCGTCCTCACCACCCTCACGCCCTGACCCGCGCGCGTCCCGGACGTGGAACGGGCCGCGGCGAAGGCCACGGCCCGTGCACACCAGGGACGGCTCAGTGGAAGAAGTGCCGCGCCCCGGTGAAGTACATGGTGATCCCGGCCTTCTGCGCCGCCGCGATGACCTCGTCGTCGCGGACCGAGCCGCCCGGCTGGACCACCGCACGCACGCCCGCCTCGGTCAGCACCTCCAGGCCGTCCGGGAACGGGAAGAACGCGTCCGAGGCCGCGACCGCGCCGCGGGCCCGGTCCGCGCCGGCGCGGGAGACCGCCAGGCGGGCCGAGTCGACGCGGTTGACCTGGCCCATGCCGACGCCGACGGTGGCGCCGTCCGCGGCGAGCAGGATCGCGTTGCTCTTGACCGCGCGGACCGCGCGCCAGGCGAAGGCCAGTTCGTCGAGCAGTTCCGCGGACGCGGGCTCGCCGGCGACCAGGCGCCACGCGGACGGCGCGTCGCCGGGCGCGTCGATGCCGTCCCGGGTCTGGGCCAGCAGACCGCCGCTGACCTGCCGGAACTCCACGGACGCGGGCGCCCACGTGGGCGCGACCAGGATGCGCAGGTTCTTCTTCGCCCGCAGCACCTCCACCGCACCGTCCTCGTAGCCGGGCGCGACCAGAACCTCGGTGAAGATCTCCGCGACCTGCCGGGCCAGCTCCACCGTCACCGGCCGGTTGACCGCGATGACGCCGCCGTAGGCGGAGACCGGGTCGCACGCGTGCGCCTTGCGGTGCGCCTCCGCCACGTCACCGGCGAACGAGACCGCGATGCCGCACGGGTTCGCGTGCTTGATGATCGCGACGGCGGCGTCGGCCATGTCGTTGGCGGCCCGCCAGGCGGCGTCCGCGTCGACGTAGTTGTTGTAGGACATCTCCTTGCCGTGCAGTTGCTCGGCCTGCGCGAGGCCGGCCGGCGCGGCCGGGTCCGTGTAGAGCGCGGCCCGCTGGTGCGGGTTCTCGCCGTAGCGGAGCACGGCGGTGCGGCGCAGCGCGAGCCCGGCGAACTCCGGCCACCACGCCTCGGACGGGTTCAGCTCCTGCGCGACCCACTCGGCGACCGCGGTGTCGTACTCCGCGATGTCCGCGAACGCGCGGGCCGCGAGCGCCCGGCGTTGCTGGAGCGTGAAGCCGCCCTCGGCCAGCGCCGTCTCGACCAGCGGGTACGCCGCCGGGTCGGTCACCACGGCCAGCGACGCGTGGTTCTTCGCCGCCGCGCGGACCATGGCCGGCCCGCCGATGTCGATCTGCTCGATCGTCTCCTCGACGCCGGCCCCGGACGCGACGGTCTCCTGGAACGGGTACAGGTTCGAGACCAGCAGGTCGAACCCGGCGATGCCCAGGTCGGCGAGCTGCGTGCGGTGCGACGCCAGCCGGGTGTCGGCGAGCAGCCCGGCGTGCACCTTCGGGTGCAGCGTCTTCACCCGGCCGTCCAGGCACTCGGGAAACCCGGTCAGCTCCTCGACGCGGGTGACCGGCACGCCCGCGGCGGCGATGACGGACGCGGTGGAGCCGGTGGAGACGATCTCGACGCCGGCCGCGTGCAGCGCCGTGGCCAGCTCGGTCAGGCCGGTCTTGTCGTAGACGCTGACCAGGGCGCGGCGCAGCGGCCGGCGGAAGGCCGCGTCCGCGGCGGCGAGCGTGTCGCCCGCGACGACGGCCTCGCCCGAGGTGGCGGCGCCGACGGCGCCGGTGGCGGACACCGCGGCCGTCACGACCGAGGCCTCACCTGGGGTGAGTGTCATGGAATGGTGACCTTTCTTCCCGTGATGGTCCAGCCCTCGCGGACCAGGCGCCCGACCTGCTCGACGAGCTGGCGGCGTTCGGCTTCCTTGATGCGCTCGGTGAGGTCGGCCTCGGTGTCGGTGTCCAGCACCGGCACGACGGTCTGCGCCACGATCGGCCCGGTGTCCACGCCCGCGTCCACGAAGAACAGCGTGGCGCCGGAGACCTTCACGCCGTACTCCAGCGCGTCGCGCGGCCCGTGGATGCCCGGGAACGACGGCAGCAGCGCGTTGTGCGTGTTCAGGTAGCGGTCGCCGAACGCGGCGAGGAACCCGGCGCCGACCAGCTTCAGGAAGCCGGCGGAGATGACCAGGTCGGGCTTGTGCTCGGCCACGTGCGCGGTCAGCGCCGCGTCCCACTCGGCGCGGGTGGCGTGGTCCTTCACCCGGTCGACGAACGTGGGCACGCCGGCCTCGGCCGCGATGTCGAGCCCGGCGATGCCGTCCCGGTCCGCGCCGACGGCCACCACGGTCGCGCCGTAGGCCGGGTCGGCGGTCGCGTCGAGCAGCGCCTTGAGGTTGCTGCCCGAGCCGGAGATCAACACCACCAGTCGCGCGGGGAGATTCACCCCAGCACCCTACCGAGGGCCCCGGAGCGGCCCGGACGTCGGGTGCGTCATGTGTGAGACGTACCCGTGCGGGGTCCGCCGGTCTTCTGCCCGGTCACGAACATGCGGGCCGCGATCGCACCGGCCAGCGCGCCCACGCTGACCACGCCGGCACCGATCAGACCGACCTGCCACGCGGACGTGCCCAGCTCGGACAGGCGCCCGCCGCCGAGCGGGCCGCCGGAGACGAGCGCGGCGGCGAACAGGACCACGCCGGCGACCGGGCCGGCGGTGGCCGCGGCCGCGGTGAGGCGCCGCCAGGGCACCACGCGTGGCGGTTTGGCCGGGTCACGACCGGCCCGGCGCAGGCGGCGGTGCAGCAGCCAGCCGGCCAGCATCGCGGCCACCAGCGGCACCGCGGGCAGCGCCGCGCCGACGCCGCCGAGCGGCCCGGACGGAAGACCGGCCACCAGCGGTACGGTCGGCAGCGCACCCACGCTGACCTGCGTTATCTGCACGGTGGTGTGGGTGCCGAGCGAGAACCCGGGCCCCAGCAGATAGCCCACGGCCCAGATCGCGGCGTTCGGCGCGTAGGCGAGGCTGACCAGCGTGATCCCGGCCTGCCCGGCCACGCCGGTCCGGTAGGCGCCGATCATGCCGCTGGCGTCGCCGCCGTTGAGCGCCACTGCGAGCCCGGTGCTCCCGGCACCGGTGGCCAGGATCAGAAGACCGCCCACCACGCCGGTACGGACGGCGTCGCGCAGCCACCGGGGCAGGCGCGTGGCCAGCTCGCCGAGCGCGCCGGTGGTCCGCAGCGCACCGGTCAGCGACGCCAGCGCGCCGACCACGAACAGCGTGGCGAAGGCGCGCGCCGGGTTCACCTGCGGCCCGCCGCCCGCGCCGACCAGCAGCGCGGCGAGCAGGCCGAGCGCGGCCCAGCCGAGCCCGACCGCGCCGGCCACGGAGAGCGCCTGCCGCATCGTGCCGTCGTCGCGGGCGCCGATCGCGCGGGTGACGTGCACGCCGGCCCGCGCCAGCCGCCAGGTGATCAACACCGCGAGCCCGAGCGGCGCCAGGCCGACCGGCCCGAGCGAGGTGCCCAGCGGCACGCCGTGCCCGAGCAGCCACGCGCCGAGCCCGATGATCGCTGCGCCGCCGGCCGACCCCGCGCCCTCGACGAGCTGCGCCAGCCACATGACGAGCGCGACCGGCAGGTAGGAGACGAGGAACGCCCACCCGGCGGCGACCGCGGCGGCCACGGCGAGCGGCGCGCGCCCGGCCCTGGCCCGCGCGCGGGCCCGCTGCAGCGGCAGCCGGACGGTGTCGCGGGTTCTCAGGTCCCGGCCCTCGGACGCGTCGATGGGGACCGTGTCGCGGGCAGCCAGATAGGCGGCCTCGGCGTCGGTCAGCGTCTCGTCCGGCTGCGCGCTCGAGGCCGGACGGTCCGGGGTGCTCGGCATCGGTGCCTACTTTTCCACGTCAGCCCTGTTCTGGCTAAGGAAAACCCCCGCCGAGTGTCCTCACTCGACGGGGGATGTGATCCACGACGCAGTGGTCGATCCCGCGATGTACGCGGAACTAGCTCATGATCTCCCGCATCAGGCGCGCGGTCTCGCTCGGCGTCTTGCCGACCTTGACCCCGGCCGCCTCGAGCGCGACCTTCTTGGCATCCGCGGTGCCGGCCGAGCCGGAGATGATCGCTCCGGCGTGACCCATGGTCTTGCCGGGCGGGGCGGTGAAGCCCGCGATGTAGCCGACGACCGGCTTCGTCACGTTCGCCTTGATGAAGTCGGCGGCCCGCTCCTCGGCGTCGCCGCCGATCTCACCGATCATGACGATCGCGTCGGTGTCCGGGTCGTCCTGGAACGCCTTGAGCGCGTCGATGTGCGTGGTGCCGATGACCGGGTCGCCGCCGATGCCGACCGCGGTGGAGAAGCCGATGTCCCGCAGCTCGTACATCAGCTGGTAGGTCAGCGTGCCGCTCTTGGAGACCAGGCCGATCCGGCCGGCGCCGGTGATGTCGCCGGGGATGATGCCGGCGTTGGACTGGCCGGGCGACGCGATGCCGGGGCAGTTCGGGCCGATGATCCGGGTCTTCTGGCCCTTGGCCACGTTGTGCGCCCAGAACGCGGCGCTGTCGTGCACCGGGATGCCCTCGGTGATCACGATGGCCAGGCCGATCTCGGCGTCGATCGCCTCGATCACCGCGGCCTTGGAGAACGCCGGCGGCACGAAGATGACGGTGACGTCCGCACCGGTCTTCTCCATGGCCTCCTTGACCGTGCCGAAGACCGGCAGCTGGGTGCCGTCGAAGTCGAGCGTCTGCCCGGCCTTCTTCGGGTTGGTGCCGCCGACCACGTTCGTGCCCGCGGCGAGCATGCGCTTGGTGTGCTTGGTGCCCTCGGAGCCGGTGATGCCCTGGACGATGACCTTGGAGTCCTTGGTGAGCCAGATAGCCATTGTCGTCAGACCCCCGCAGCCGCGAGCTCGGCGGCACGCGCGGCCGCACCGTCCATGGTGTCGACCCGCTCGACGAGCGGGTTCGCGGCCGAGTCGAGGATCGCGCGGCCGGCCTCCGCGTTGTTGCCGTCCAGGCGGACGACCAGCGGCTTGGTGACCTGCTCGCCCCGGTCGGCCAGCAGTTGCAGCGCCTGCAGGATGCCGTTGGCGACCGCGTCGCAGGCGGTGATGCCGCCGAAGACGTTGACGAAGACGGACTTCACGGCCGGGTCGGAGAGGACGATCTCCAGGCCGTTCGCCATCACGGTGGCGCTCGCGCCGCCGCCGATGTCGAGGAAGTTCGCCGGCTTCACGCCGCCGTGGTTCTCGCCCGCGTAGGCCACCACGTCGAGCGTGGACATGACCAGGCCCGCGCCGTTGCCGATGATGCCGACCGAACCGTCGAGCTTCACGTAGTTGAGGTTCTTGTCCTTGGCCGCCTGCTCCAGCGGGTCGATCGACGCGGCGTCGACGAAGCCCTCCTGGTCCTGGTGCCGGAAGTGCGCGTTCTCGTCCAGCGTCACCTTGGCGTCCAGGCAGAGGACCTTGCCCTCCGGCGTCTTGGCCAGCGGGTTGACCTCGACCAGCGTGGCGTCCTCCTGGATGAAGGCCACCCACAGCTTCTGCGCGATGTCGACGATCTGCTCGGACACGTCGGCCGGGAACTTGGCGGCCGCGACGATCTCGCGCGCCTTCGCCTCGTCCACGCCCTGGATCGCGTCGATCGCGATCTTCGCGACCTTGTCCGGGTCGGTCTCGGCGACCGTCTCGATCTCCATGCCGCCCGCGACGGAGGCGATGCACAGGAACGTGCGGTTCGCCCGGTCGAGCAGGTAGGAGAGGTAGTACTCCTCGGCGATGTCAGCGGTGACGGTCAGCATGACCTTGTGCACCGTGTGACCCTTGATGTCCATCCCGAGGATGTCCGTGGCGCGCGCGGTCGCCTCGTCGACGCCCTCGGCCAGCTTGACGCCGCCGGCCTTACCGCGGCCACCGACCTTCACCTGGGCCTTGACGACGACCCGGCCGCCGAGACGGTCGGCGATCGCGCGGGCCTCCTCGGGGGTCGTGGCGACGCCACCGCTCAGCACGGGCAGGCCGTGCCGCTCGAATAGCTCGCGCCCCTGGTACTCATACAGGTCCACTTGCGCGTCCCGATTCACTCCGCGGCACCCCGGCGCCGCTGCCAGCGTGGATGTGCACCGCTCATCCGGTGATGAGAAGGTGCCTTTCCCGTCACCCTAGCGACCTGGGCACTCCGGGCCGCCAGGCGGGTACAGGGTGTGCGGTACTGCACATTCCGCCCGTGCCGATAGGTGTGGTGCAGGCGATGAGCATGGGGCACGGGGTACGCCAAAAATCGCGCGGCGGGTTCCGTAACCGCTGTTCAGAGGACGTCGTTGAGTCAGATGTCAGCGCACCGCACGGCGGGACGCGACGAGAAAGCGGCCGATGCCCTGTCGGTCGAGGGGTGGCGGCGGGGCATCGCGCATAGAGGGGCCGGACGTGTGAGGGGTGCGTCCGGCCTCTCCCTTTTCCCGCTCCTGTTTATAAGGTCGCTATTTGT
Source organism: Catenuloplanes atrovinosus (assembly GCF_031458235.1). Taxonomy (NCBI): domain Bacteria; kingdom Bacillati; phylum Actinomycetota; class Actinomycetes; order Micromonosporales; family Micromonosporaceae; genus Catenuloplanes; species Catenuloplanes atrovinosus. Next base: position 6,870,294 of record NZ_JAVDYB010000001.1, read on the forward strand.
TGGCGGCCGGGAATCCCGCCACATGCTCGCGGACCCAGTCCACGATCGACCGCATGGTCGCGCCGGGACCGAAGATCTTCGCCACGCCGAGCCGCTGGAGCTCCGGGATGTCCGCGTCCGGGATGATGCCGCCGCCGAAGACCACCACGTCGTCCGCGCCGCGCTCGGCCAGCAGCTCACACACCCGCCGGAACAGCGTCATGTGCGCGCCGGAGAGCACGGAGAGGCCGACCGCGTCCGCGTCCTCCTGGATGGCGGTCTCCACGATCTGCTCCGGCGTCTGGTGCAGCCCGGTGTAGACCACCTCCATGCCGGCGTCCCGGAGCGCCCGGGCGACCACCTTCGCGCCGCGATCGTGCCCGTCCAGGCCCGGCTTCGCGACCACCACCCGAATCCGCGGTTCCATACCTGCCGCACCTCTATTCAGCGACGAGACGTGCCCACAGAGCCACCTTAACGATCGTGAAGCCCCTAGGGGATGCGCGACGACGTCCCGCCCCGAATTCGAGGCACGGCTTTACGTTGAGTATTGATCAAAATTACGCAGCGCCACTAACGAACACGGGTACAAATGGTTACGAAATCCGGCATTCTGCGCCATGACGTCGCACACCCTGTCAGCAAATCGGCCGCAGAACTTGTGACCCGCCCACCGCTTGGCTACCGTGTCCAACGGTTGTCAACCGGGATACCCCGGAACGGCGGCCTAAACCAGCCAGTGTTCACCCACGGTTAAGGCGCGACAGTCCGGAGCGCCGCACCGCCCGGGGGGTGGACAGATATCGGAGGGTGTACGTGCGTCAGCGGCTTTCATCCGAGCCAGACCGCTATCGCGGTCGACGTCGCGTACCCACCGTTCCCGGAAGCCGCTACGCGGCGGTGGTCACCACCGCGCTGGTCGGCGCGGGCGTGGTGGCACTGGGCGCGGGTGCCGCGCTGGACGACGCCAAGGGCGTCGACGCCGCCGCGCTGAAGAACTCGCTGGACAACGCGTCCGCCACCGCGGAGGAACTGGCCGAGCGCGAGGCGAGCGCCGAGCGCTCCACGCGTGACAGCGAGCGCGAGGAGTCCGCCGAGGCGGGCCTCGCCACCTCGCTGAGCGAGTCCCCCGATGCCTGGCTCCTTCCGCTGCACGGATACGACTTCACCGCGCCGTACGGTGTCCGCTGGGGCGAGGTCCACCCCGGCATCGACCTGGCCGCGCGCGAGGGCACGGCCTACAAGGCCGTGCACGGCGGCACGGTCAAGCTGGCCGGTTGGTACGGCGGCTACGGCTACGCAGTCATTGTCGACCACGGCGACGGCGTCGAGACCATATATGGACACTCTTCGCAGCTCATGGTGCAGGTCGGCCAGCAGGTCAAGGCCGGCGACACGCTCGGCCTGGTCGGCGACACGGGCCACTCGTACGGCTCGCACCTGCACCTGGAGATCCACGTCGACGGTGCACCCCGCGACCCGGTGCCGTTCCTGCGCGACCAGGGCGTCGACATCCAGCTCGAGGTCGAGCAGGTCTACGGCGCCGTGACGGCCTCCTGACGCCGCGCTCCTTCGTCACCGCCCTTCCCGTAACCCGGGGGAGGGCGGTTTTTATTGTCGCTGTTCATCACGTCACATGAGTTTTTGTGTGCCAGCACACGCCCTCCAAGATCACACTTCCGGACGGTGCGGGCGCCGGGTGGACAAATCATCCTCGACCCGGACTGATCTCTATCAATCCTGTCTAGGTTCTGATTGCCGGGCATAGCGTGATCGATCAGCATTCTTCGTCATTGCTGCTGCTCAGCCGACGGAGGTGCACCCGTGCACGACCACGTGGACACCGGTACGACCCTGGCCCCGGGCCGCCACCGCCGCGCCTCCGGCCGCCACCGCCGCCGCCCCCGCCCCCACCCGGCCGCCGCGTCTCTCCCCCGGCCCCGCCCACCGGCGGACGACCTCGAACTCTCCATCGCGGCGGGGCCCGGGCAGCACCGATCGGCGGCCGGCCCCACGACCACGCCGGCGCCCCGGCAGGCGCCGCCCATGCCGCGCCGATCGGGGGATGGCTCCTGGACCACGCCGGCGCCCCGACCGGTCCAGCCCGCGCCGAGCGGATCGGCGGACGTCCTCACGGCCACGCCGGCGCCCCGGCACGCCATACCCCAGCCGCGCCGATCGGCAGAGGTCCTCACGACCACGCCGGTTCCCGCCATCCCCACGCGGCGCCCACCGGCTGGCGGCGTCGGCGCCGCGCTGGCGGGCCAGGCGACCGCCACCGCCCACGCCGCGGGTCAGCCGGCGGGCGGCCTCCCGGCCGCCGGCACCGACGGGGGCGTGCCCGCGGCCGAAATCCGCGCCGGCTCAGCGACGACAGCCGCCATACCCACCCAGCGCCGGCCATCCGACGGCCTCGCCACCCGGCCGGGGACCGAAGCCGCGCCCGTGGCCGGTCCACCGGCGGACGACATCGCCGGCGAGCCCGCCACGGCAGCGGCCATCCCCGCGCCACGGCCGGCGGTGGCGGATGAGCACGTCGCGGACTCCGGCGACGAGACCGGCGGGACCGGAGCCGGCGGCCGGGGCGGGGCACATCGGCGGCCGGGCCGCAACGCGCTTCAGATTCGTCAGGCCGCCGCGGCCACGCTCTCCGTCACCGGACTCGCCCTCACCGGCGGCACGGTGCTCCACGGCGCCGTCACGGGCGCCAGCGGGGCACCGCAGGCAGCGCCGAGCGCGGTCACGGTCGCGGAGGCGCAGACGGAGGCCGACGCGGCCGAGCGGGCCGACGCCGCCGCGGCGGCGAACCGGGCCACCCGGCAGACGCCCGGGACGCCGTCACCCGCCCCGTCGACCACTCCCCCGGCGCGCGCCGCGAATCCCGCGCAGGACAAACCGAGCCCCACACCGACCACGGCGAAGCCCGCCTGGGTCGATCCGATGCCGGACGGCCGCACCACGTCCTGCTTCGGCCGGCGCTGGGGCCGCCTGCACGCCGGCATCGACCTGGCCGCGGCCAGCGGCACCACGGTCCGCGCCGCCGGCGCCGGCACCGTCGTCACCGCCGGGTCGAACTACGGCGGCTACGGCCTGTCCGTGCTGGTCGACCACGGCAACGGCTTCTACACGCACTACGCCCACCTGTCCCGCGTCTCCGTCGCGGCCGGCGACCGGGTCACGGCCGGGCAGCGGATCGGCGCGGAGGGCTCCACCGGCAACTCCACCGGCCCGCACCTGCACTTCGAGGTGCACGACGGCAGGTGGAACCAGGTCGACCCCGCCGCCTGGATGGCGTCCCGCGGCGTCGACCTGGGCTGCTGACCGGGCCGGGGCTACATCTTCTCGATCGGCGCGTGGCGCAGCACCAGCCACACCTTCTGATCGCCGAAGTCGATCTGGGCGCGCGCGCCCGCACCCTGCCCCTCGACCAGCAGGACCCGGCCCAGCCCGTACCGCTGATGGTTGACCCGGTCGCCCGGCGACACGGACGGCGCCTGGGCGCGCAGGTCACTGGCGGTGGCGAGCTTGCTCGCGTCGATGCCGAGCCCCTGCGCGATCTTCTGCGCCTTGCTCGTGCCCCCGACGAAGGTGGACGTGCGCGAGGTGCCGCGGCCGCCGACGCCGCCGCCCGAGCCGGACCACGTCGTATACGACCCCTCGGTGCGCTCCCAGCGGACCAACTCGCCCGGCAGCTCGTCGGTGAACCGCGAGGCCGGGTTGTACTGCGGCGCGCCCCACGCGGAGCGGGTCACCGCGCGCGACAGGTAGAGCCGCTGCCGGGCCCGGGTGATCCCGACGTACGCCAGGCGGCGCTCCTCCTCCAGTTCCTTGGTGTCGGACATGGCCCGCATGTGCGGGAACACGCCCTCCTCCATGCCGGTGAGGAACACGACCGGGAACTCCAGCCCCTTCGCCGTGTGCAGCGTCATCAGCGTGACCACGCCCTGGTGGTCGGAGTCCGGCTCGTCCGGGATCTGGTCCGCGTCCGCGACCAGCGCCACCTGCTCCAGGAACCCGGCGACGGACGACTCCGGCCCGTCCGCGGCCTCGGTGCGCTCGGTGTACTCCCGGGCCACGCTGACCAGTTCCTGGAGGTTCTCCACCCGGCCCGCGTCCTGCGGATCGATGCTCTCCTCCAGCCCGGTCAGGTAGCCGGACCGGGTGATCAGCGCCTCCAGCACGTCCTCCGGCGGCGCGGTCTCGGCCAGCTCGCGCACCTCGTCCAGCATGGCCACGAACTCGTTGATGCCGTTGACCGCGCGGGTGGAGATGCCCGGCGCCTCCGCGGCCCGGCGCAGCGCGGCGCCGAACGAGATGCGCTCCCGGTTGGCCAGCGCCTCCACGCACGCCTCGGCCCGCTCGCCGATGCCGCGCTTCGGCGTGTTCAGAATCCGGCGGATGCTGACCGTGTCGTCGTCGTTGACCACGGCGCGCAGGTAGGCCAGCGCGTCCCGCACCTCCTTGCGCTCGTAGAAGCGCACCCCGCCGACCACCTTGTAGGGCAGGCCGACCCGGATGAACACCTCCTCGAACACCCGGGACTGCGCGTTCGTCCGGTAGAAGACGGCCACGTCGCCGGGCTTGGCCAGGCCCTCGTCGCCGAGCCGGTCGATCTCCCGGGCCACCCAGTCCGCCTCCGCGTGCTCGGTGTCCGCCACGTATCCAACGATCCGCTCGCCCTCGCCCTGGTCGCTCCAGAGCCGCTTGGGCTTGCGCGACGTGTTGCGGTCGATCACCGCGTTCGCCGCGTTCAGGATGGTCTGGGTGGAGCGGTAGTTCTGCTCCAGCAGGATCGTCCGCGCGTCCGGGTAGTCGCGCTCGAACTCCAGAATGTTCCGGATCGTCGCCCCGCGGAACGCGTAGATCGACTGGTCCGCGTCGCCGACCACGCACAGCTCGGCCGGGGGCAGGCCGGCCTCCGGCACGCCGTTGCCGACCAGCTCGCGGATCAACGTGTACTGCGCGTGGTTGGTGTCCTGGTACTCGTCCACCAGCACGTGCCGGAACCGGCGACGGTACGACTCCGCGACCAGCGGATGCGACTGGAACAGGTGCACGGTCGCCATGATCAGGTCGTCGAAGTCCAGCGCGTGCGCCTCCTTCAGCCGACGCTGATACAGCTGGTACGCCTCCGCGACGGCCCGCTCGTTCGGCCCGTTCGCCTTCGCCGCGAACTCCTCCGGGTCGGTCAGCTCGTTCTTCAGGTTCGACACCTGGGTGGCGAGGCCGCGCGGCGGGTAACGCTTCGGATCCAGGTCCAACTCGCGCGCGACCAGCTGCATCAGCCGTCGCGAATCGTCCGCGTCGTAGATCGAGAACGTCGACTTCAGCCCCGCGTGCTCGTGCTCCGCCCGCAGGATGCGCACGCAGGCGGAGTGGAACGTGGAGACCCACATCAGCCGGGCACGGTTGCCGACCAGCGCGGCGACCCGCTCCTTCATCTCGCCGGCGGCCTTGTTCGTGAACGTGATCGCCATGATCTCGCCGGGATGCACGTCGCGCGCGGCCAGCAGGTAGGCGATGCGGTTCGTCAGCACCCGGGTCTTGCCCGACCCGGCGCCGGCCACGATGAGCAGCGGCCCGCCGGCGTGCGTCACCGCGTCACGCTGGGGACCGTTGAGCCCGGCGAGCAGCGCCTCCGGGTCGCGGCGAGGCGGCCCGGGGCGGGTCGGCGGCGTGGGCTGGACCGGGGGGACATCAAACAGCGATTGCATCGCGGTGAAGTCTAGGCCGTCGGTATGACAGGCAACCTTGCCGATGCCAAGACGACACGTGACCACCCTGGCGGGGGAGCCACCGATGGATGAGTATGCGTGCATGGATCGATCTCGCAAGCGCCTCTGGCCGGTGCTGCGCACGCTGGCCACGCCGGCGGCCGCGCTGGCCGTCGCCATAGCCCTCGTCCCCAGCGCCGGCGGATCGCCGGCCGAGCCGTCGGTGGACACGCTGACGCCGGTCAGCGTCACGTACGGCCACGGCGGCAAGACCGCCAAGGGCAACTTCCTCAGCTACAACGACTTCCACGGCGCCATCGACCCGCCGGCCGGCAGCGGCGGCCTGGTCACCGGCGTCCCGGCCGGCGGCGTCGAATACCTCGCCACCTGGCTGAAGAAGCTGCGCGCCGAGGCGAAGGCCGAGGGCCGCGGCCGCAGCATCACGGTCGGCGCCGGCGACCTGATCGGCGCGTCGCCGCTGGTCAGCGCCGCGTTCCACGACGAGCCGACGATCGAGCTGATGGACCAGGTCGGGCTGGAGATCAGCTCGGTCGGCAACCACGAGTTCGACGAGGGCGTGACCGAGCTGCTGCGCCTCAACCGCGGCGGGTGCCACCCGGTCGACGGCTGCCAGGACGGCGACGGGTTCGCCGGCGCGCGCTTCACCTACCTGGCCGCGAACACGGTCTACAAGAAGTCCGGCCTGCCGATCCTGCCGCCGGTCGAGGTGCGCCTGGTCGACGGCGTCCCGGTCGGCTTCGTCGGCATGACGCTGGAGGGCACGCCCGGCATCGTCAACCCGGCCGGCATCCAGGACGTCAACTTCCTGGACGAGGTCCAGACCGCGAACAAGTGGGGCGGCCTGCTCCGCGCGTTCGGCGTGAAGTCGCTGGTCCTGCTGCTGCACGAGGGCGGCCAGCAGAACTCGCCGCCGGCCACGCCCGCGCTCTCCGAGTGCGCCAACTTCTCCGGCCCGGTCGTCGACATCGTCAAGGGCCTGCGCCCCGAATTCGGCCTGGTCGTCTCCGGCCACACCCACCGGTACTACACCTGCGCGCTGCCGAACTCGCAGGGCACGCAGACCGTGGTCACCAGCGCCGGCAGCAACGGCACGCTGGTCACCGACATCGACTACACGCTGGACAAGCGGACCGGCCGGTTCGCCGAGATCACCGCGCGCAACGTCATCGTGGAGAACGGCGTGCGGAACGCGGACGGCACCTGGCAGACCGACCCGACCGGCGCGCCGGTGCGCAACCCCGCCCTGGCCGACCCGGCCGCGAAGCGGATCGCGGACAAGTACCGCGCCGCGGTCGCGCCGATCGCGAACCGGGTGCTCGGCTCGATCACCGCGACCATCACCCGCGACGCCGGCGCCAACCAGGAGAGCCCGCTCGGCGACGTGATCGCGGACGCGCAGCTGGCGTACACGCAGGCCAACGGTGCCCAGATCGCACTGATGAACCCGGGCGGCATCCGCGCGTCGCTGCCGTACGACTCGCAGACCGGCGGTGAGGCCCCCGGCCAGATCACCTACGGCGAGGCGTTCACGGTGCAGCCGTTCAACAACCTCGTGGTCACCCAGACGTTCACCGGCGCGCAGCTGAAGAACGTGCTGGAGCAGCAGTTCGCCGGCTTCGGCGGACAGACCGCGCAGCGCGTGCTGCAGGTGTCGGCCGGCTTCACCTACAGCTTCGACGCGACCGCCGCGGCCGGCAGCCGGGTCAGCAACCTCGCGCTGAACGGCACGCCGATCGACCCGGCCGCGACGTACCGGGTGACGACCAACGACTTCCTGGCCAACGGCGGCGACGGCTTCTCGAACCTGACGCTCGGCACCGACCGCACCACCGCGCCGGGCTTCGACATCGACGCGCTGGTCGCCTACCTGGGCGCCAACAGCCCGGTCGCCCCCGGCCCGGCCAACCGGATCACCAGGATCGCCTGATCCACATCCCGCCGGATGTGTCCGATAAGTGGGCAAACGCTTGCGCGGGCACATCCGGCGTGGGCATACTCGACGGCGTGTTCCAGCGGGTGCGATTTTATGGCTACGGCGTCGGGAGTCCGGCAGCCGTGGGTCGCGCCTGAACAACAGACCTACGAGAAGCCCCGGGCTCGTCAGCCCGGGGCTTCTTCGCGTCCCGGGACCGACCCCAGCACGATCAGGAGACGACATGGCCACCGTAGTGGACCAGCCTCAGGACGCCGGCTCGCCCAGCCAGGACACCGGCACGGCCGAGGCGACGGCATCAGCGGCGATTCTGGAGATCCGGTCACGGATCAACGAGATCGATGATGCGATCATCGCGCTGTGGAAGGAGAGAGCGGCGCTGTCGCAGCAGGTTGGCGCGACGCGGGTGGCGTCCGGGGGGACGCGTCTGGTGTTGAGTCGTGAGCGCGAGATCATGGAGAAGTTCCGCGACGCGTTGGGGGCGGATGGGCCGCAGGTGGCGCTGCTTTTGCTGCGTGCGGGGCGTGGGCCTCTTTGAGCCATTCGTCGCTGGTGTTCCTCCCTGCTGGTTCGTGCGGAGGTCTATTGCTTGCTTTTCGCGGTTGGGGGGTTTGGGTGGGACGGTGGCAGTTCTTAGTTAAGTCTTGGAGTAACCGCCGAAGTGACTCCGGCCCGGGCCGGAACGTGGAGCGCCCTGGAATTCCGGTAAGAGGAGTAATTGCTTCGTCGTCACCGGTGCGAGTTGCGCGGGGCTTGGTCTTCAGACTGTGGGCTGAGATTTAGGGCCCATGGTTACGTTCGTGCTTTTCACCGTGTCGTCTCGGGCCGGCGCTCCGCGCCTCCTGAGTGCTATGGGTTGTTCACGGGTGAGGCGCGGAGCGTCGGGTGGGTGGGAAAATTTGCGGGTGACCATGAGGTCTGAGGACGGGTGGCACTCTGCAGGGTGACGACCGCGTGTCTCGCACCGGGGGCGACGGGGCGGTTACCTGTCTTACGAGGTTCCAGGGTGCTCGATGTTGTGGTCGGGGGCGGTGGTTACTCCAAGATTCGAGTAAGAGTTGCACCGTCTCACTCAAGGTGACCAACCGCTATCGCGAAAAGCAGGCAATGGACCCGGAGGCGGGACAATGAAAAGGGTCCGGCTCAAACAAGAGCCGGACCCTTCGGGAAGGACTAGTCCACGGCGTGAACGACGTCGCGCACCTCGGCGAAGTGGCAAGCGCTCGGGTGAGCGGACTTCGGGCGGAGCGTGAGCATCGGGTCCTCGTCGGCGCACTTCTGCTGCGCCTTCCAGCAGCGCGTGCGGAAACGGCACCCGGACGGCGGGTTGGCCGGCGACGGGACGTCCCCCTCCAGGACGATCTGGTCCCGGTGGCCGCGCAGCGTCGGGTCGGGGACCGGGACGGCCGACAGCAGCGCCTGGGTGTACGGATGCGTCGGCTGCTCGTAGATCTCCAGATCGCGGCCGGTCTCCACGACGCGCCCGAGGTACATGACCGAGACGCGGTCCGCGATGTGCCGGACCACGGACAGGTCGTGGGCGATGAAGATGTACGACAGGCCCAGCTCATCCTGGAGCTGCTCCAGCAGGTTGATCACCTGCGCCTGGATGGACACGTCCAGCGCCGACACCGGCTCGTCACAGACGATGATCTCCGGCCGGAGCGCGAGCGCGCGGGCGATGCCGATGCGCTGGCGCTGGCCGCCGGAGAACTGGTGCGGGTACCGGTTGATGTGGTCGGGGTTGAGGCCGACCAGGTCCAGCAGGTCACGGACGCGGCGCTTGCGGTCGCCCTTCGGCGCCACGTCCGTGTGGATCTCGAACGGCTCGCCGATGATGTCGCCGACCGTCATGCGCGGGTTCAGCGACGTGTACGGGTCCTGGAGCACCATCTGGATGTTGCGGCGGGCCCGGCGCAGCTCGGCGCCGCGGAGCTTGGTCATGTCCTGACCGCGCACGTTGATCGAGCCGGCGGTCGGCGTCTCCAGGCCGACCAGCAGCCGGGCGAGCGTGGACTTGCCACAGCCGGACTCGCCCACGATGCCGAGCGTCTCACCGCGGCGGAGTTCCAGGTCGACGCCGTCGACCGCCTGCACCGCACCGACCTTCGACTGGAAGACGATGCCCCGGGTGATCGGGAAGTGCTTCTTCAGACCCTGCGTCTGCAGCACGATGTCACTCAACGCCGGCGACCTCCTTCCAGAAGTGGCACCGGGCGGTGCGCGAGTGGGTGACCTGGTACGCGGGCGGCGCCGGGTCCTGCCGGCAGACGTCCCGGGCGTACCGGCAGCGGGCGGCGAACGGGCAGCCCGGCGGGATGTTGGTCAGCGTCGGCGGCAGACCCTTGATCACGCTGAGCTGCTGGCCCTTGAGGTCGACCCGCGGGATCGACTCGAGCAGCGCCTTGGTGTACGGGTGCGCCGGCCGGGCGTAGATGTCGTAGACCGGCGCCTCCTCCACCACGCGGCCGGCGTACATGACCGAGATCCGGTCGGCGACGTCCGCGACCACGCCCATGTCGTGCGTGATCAGGATGAGGCCCATGTTCCGCTCGCGCTGCACCTCGGCGAGCAGGTTCATGATCTGCGCCTGCACGGTGACGTCGAGCGCGGTGGTGGGCTCGTCCGCGATCAGCACCTCGGGGTCGAGCGCCAGCGCCATGGCGATCATGACGCGTTGCCGCATGCCGCCGGAGAACTGGTGCGGGTACTCGTTGATCCGCTGCCGCGCGGCCGGGATCTTCACCTGCTCCAGCAGGTCGATCGCGCGCTTCTTGGCGTCCGCGCGCGACATGCCCCGGTGCTTGCGGAAGAGCTCGCCCAGTTGGAAGCCGACCGTGAAGACCGGGTTCAGCGCGGAGAGCGCGTCCTGGAAGATCATCGCGATCCGGTTGGCCCGGACCTGCCGACGCTGGTCCTCCTTGAGTTTCAGCAGGTCGACGCCGCGGTATCGCACCTCGCCGCCGGTGACGAAGCCGGGCGGCGTGTCCAGGATGCCCATGATCGCCTGCGCGGTCACGGACTTGCCGCAGCCGGACTCGCCGAGGATCGCGAGCGTCTCGCCCTCGGCCAGCCGGAAGTTCGCACCGTTGACGGCCTTGGCCACGCCGTTCGCGGTACGGAACTCGACCTTCAGGTCCTGCACCGCCAGCAGCGGGGCCGCCGTGTCGATCGGCAGGAACTCGTTCTTGACCTTGATGTCTGTCATTGAGGTGCTCACCGCAGCTTCGGGTCGAAGGCGTCGCGGATGGCGTCGCCGAGCATGATGAACGCCAGCACGGTCATCGCCAAGAACAGCGACGGAGCGACCAGCGGCGGAGCGGACTCACGAACGTGCTTCGACGCCGTCGAGATGTCGATACCCCACGAGATCGCATCGCCCTTCAGGCCGATGCCCAGGAACGACAACGTCGCCTCGGTGGCGATGAACTGGCCCAGCGCGATGGTCAGCACCACGATAAACGGCGCGATCGCGTTCGGCAGGATGTGCCGGAACATGATCCGGAAATTCCCCGCCCCCAGCATCCGCGCCGCCGCCACGTAATCCTGATTCTTCGCCGAGATCACCGACGACCGCATGACGCGCGCCGCCGTCGTCCAGCCGAGCACGCCCAGCACCAGGACCACGGCCATCAGGCCGGACGAACCGCCGGTGTCACCCGCGGCCAGACGCTTGCCGAGCACGATCGCGGCCAGCAGCAGCGGGATGCCCAGCACGATGTCCGTGATCCGGGACAGGATCGCGTCCAGCCAGCCGCCGAAGAACCCGGACGACAGGCCGAAGATGAGGCCGATCGTGGACGCCAGCGCGGTGGACAGCACGCCCACCCAGATCGAGGCACGCGCGCCGTGGACCGTCCGGGCGTAGATGTCGCAGCCCTGGAAGTCGTAACCGAACAACGCCCAGCCACTACCCGGCGCGTGCTGCCGCGACAGCGCGCAGTCGGCCGGGTTGTTCGGCGTGAACAACGACGGCGCGATCGCCATCAGAATGACGATCAGCGCGATCGTGGAGGCGAACCAGAACACCCAGTTGTGCCGCAGATCGCGCCACGCGTCCTGCGTCAGGCTGCGCGCCTTGTCGCCGCCGGTGCCCTTGACGTCGGTGCCACTCGGCACCTCCGTGGCGGCAATCGATTGCAGATCACTCATGACACTTCGCCTCGCTCCGGTCCGCCCCGTTCCTCTCCTGCCGTGTGCTCACTCATACCGGATCCTCGGGTCGAGAACGGCGTAGAGCAGGTCGACGATCAGGTTGGCCACGATGAAGATGATCACCAGAACGCTGACGAAGCCGACCACCAGCGGGCCGTCCTCGGTACCGATGCCCCGGAACAGCTGGGAACCGACACCGGGGATGTTGAACACGCCCTCGGTCACGATCGCGCCCGCCATCAGGCCACCCAGGTCCACGCCGATGTAGGTGACGACCGGGATCAGCGAGTTGCGCAGCACGTGCACCCCGATCACCCGGTTCCGGGTCAAACCCTTCGCCTTCGCGGTACGCACGTAGTCCGCGCGCAAATTCTCCACCACCGACGTGCGGGTCAGCCGCGAGTAGGTCGCCAGCGAGCCCGCGCCCAGCACGATCGCCGGCAGCATCAGCCCGTAGAACGACGGATTCGCACCCGCGGTCGCGGGGAACCACTTCAGCTCCACGCCGAAGAAGAGCTGCATGAGCGGCGCCAGGACGACGATCGGGATCGAGATCAGCACCAGCGTGATGATCAGCGTGGTGTGGTCGAAGATGCTGGCGCGCCGGATGCCCGCGACGACGCCGGCGACGATGCCGATCAGCGCGGCGAACACCACCGCCATGACCGCGAGCCGGAACGTGTTCGGCCAGGCCTGTTCGAGCAGGTCGGAGATGTCACGGCCGGTGAGTGACTGACCGAAGTCGCCCTGGAGCAGGCCGCGCATGTAGTAGCCGTACTGGACGATGAACGGCTCGTCCAGGTGGTAGCGCTCGGTCAGGGCCTGGCGGACGTTCTCCGTGATGGGCCGCTCACCCGCGAGCGCCTGCAGCGGGTTGTCTTGGTTGGCGAACATGAGCGCGTAGACGACGAACGTGGCTCCGAAGAACGTGAGCACGCCCTGAAGTAGGCGCCGAATGATATAGCGAAGCATTTCTCAGGCCTTCTCCGCGACGGATCGCGGTGCAAACTGCCTCGTGAGCAGCGACTGCGTGACACGGCGGTGGCGCCGCGGGTCCGATTGGACCCGCGGCGCCACCCCCGTCATGACGCGGCGTCGACTCAGGCGGCCTCGATCTTCATGAGGTCCACGCGGTTGAAGAGGTCCATCTCGACGTTCTTCACCTTGGTCGAGTGCCCGAAGTTGTTCTGGCCGAAGCGCAGCGGGATCACCGGCATGTCCTGGACCAGGATGTCCTCGGCGGCCTGGTACTTGGCGATGGCCTCCTCCGGCGTGGCGGCGGAGACGCCCTCCTTGACCAGCGTGTCGAACTGCTTGTTCGAGTAGCCGTAGTAGTTCGACGAGCCGTCGGTCGTGTAGATCGGGCCCAGGTAGTTCTCCATGGACGGGTAGTCCATGACCCAGCCCATCCGGAACATGCCGATCGGCTGCTTCTGGTCCAGCTTGGTCAGCAGGTCGGCGAACTTCGGCTCGGCCACGCCCGTGCACTCGATGCCCAGGTTGGTCTTGAGCTGGTTGCAGGTCGCGTCGACCCAGTCCTTGTGGCCACCGTCGCCGTTGTAGGTGATGGTGATCTTCTTCGGGCCACCGGCGGCGTCGTACTCGGACTTGGCCTTGGCGGCGTCGAAGACGCAGTACTGACCGCAGGTGTCCTCGCGGTAGCCGGCCACGACCGGGGAGACGAAGGAGCGGGCGGAGGTCTGCGAGCCCTTGAAGACGCTGGTGATGATCTCGTCGCGGTTGATCGCCTGGGAGATCGCGCGCCGCACCTCGGGCTTGCTGAACTCGGTCTGGTACGTCGGGAAGGCGACGAACTGGAACGTGGAGGCCGCGCTCTTCTTGAACCGGTCGCCCAGGTCGGACTCGGCGCTCGAGATGTTCTCGGTCGGGATCTGCTTCAGCACGTCCAGGTTGTCCGCGGCCAGGTCGGCGTAGGCCGCCGGCAGCGCCTGGTAGATCTTGAAGATGACGCCCTGGACCTTCGGCTTGTCACCCGGGTACTCGGCGTACTGCTCGACCTCGATCTGCGAGTCGTGCTGCCAGGTGCCCTTCATCTTGAAGGGACCGTTGCCGATGATGGCCTCCTCGAAGTCCTCCTTGACGACACCCTCGGAGGCGAACGCGGCGGCCGGCAGCGGGTAGAACGCGGTGTATCCGAGCATGGTCTTGAACTCGGAGAACGGCGCGGAGAGCTTCACCGTGAAGGTCAGGTCGTCGACCTTGGCCAGACCGGTGAGCTTGTTCGCCTTCGGCGTCGGGGCCTTCTGCGGCCCGTCTTCGTCCGGGTCCTCAGACTGAAGGTCGGCCCAACCCTCGATCTTCTCCCAGAAGTAGGAGTTGTTCTGCGCGTTCGGCGCGTACGAGCCGTAGTTCCACGCGTTGATGTAGCTGTCGGAGGTGACCTTCTCACCGTTGTGGAAGGTGTAGCCGTCCTTCAGCTTGATGGTCCAGGTGACGTTGTCCGTCGTGGTGATGGACTCCGCGGCCACCTCGACCGGCTTGTTGTCGGCGTCGTAGTCGACGAGCGGCGTGAACAGAGCGGCGAGCACCTGCGAACCGCTGGTCTCGTTCGTGTTGGACGGGAGCAGGTACTGCGGCTCCGCGACCTCGATCGAGACGACGGCGTTGCTGGATCCGGCCTCGTCGTCGCCCCCGCCACCGCAGGCGGTGACGAGCAGGGCGGTCGCGGCAAGACCAGCCGAGATCTTTATTGCGGTTTTCCCGCGCATGGGAAGGGCCTCCTCAGAGCACTCACGAGGGGTATGTGAGGTGAGGAACACTGTGACACCGCAGGGACTCACAGGTGAAGGTGCTGTTATCAAGCCGATACTTGTCAGGTGGGACGACATAGCCTGTTACCTGCACGTTTCGTACCTCAGGCCGTCCCATCTGATCAGGTATTTCATTCCTTCGACTGCACACCGCCATCGTTTCCGCAGGCAGTGGCTGTGATGTTCCCCGCGCCTGGTGTAACCCCCTGATTAACAAAATCCGATGTGGACCCGCAAGGGAATTTTCGGACAGACCGGATTCGGGGCGTCAGACCAGGCGGCGGTCGGCGGCCCAGCGGGACAGCTCGTACCGGTTGCTCATCTGGAGCTTCCGGAGCACGTTCGACACGTGCGTCTCGACGGTCTTGATCGAGATGAACAGCTCCTTGGCGATCTCCTTGTACGCGTACCCCCGGGCCAGCAGCCGCAGCACCTCCCGCTCCCGGTTGGTGAGCTGGTCCAGCTCCGGGTCGGCCACCGGCGCGTCCGGCCGGGCCGCGAACGCGTCCAGCACGAAGCCGGCCAGCCGCGGGCTGAACACCGCGTCGCCCTCGGCCACCCGCTTGATCGCGGCGGCCAGCTCGTCCGGGGAGATGGTCTTCGTGACGTAGCCGCGGGCGCCGGCCCGGATCAGGCCGATCACGTCCTCGGCCGCGTCCGACACGGAGAGCGCCAGGAACCGCACCTGCGGGTGCGACTTGCGCATCGCCTCCAGCACCGCGCGGCCGCCGCCGTCCGGCATGTGCACGTCCAGCAGCACAACGTCCGGCGTGGCCGCCGCGATCCGGCTCACCGCCTCCGCGACCGTGCTCGCCTCACCCACCACGTCCACGTGCGCGCCCAGCTCGGCGCGGACACCGGCGCGGAACATCGCGTGGTCGTCGACGAGGAAAACCCTCAGACGGGCGTTGTCGGTCATGCTGGCTACCTTTCCCTACCGGAGGTCACCGCGTCACGTTCCATCGGGAGGAACAGTCTGACCTCGGTGCCGTCCCCGATCTCGCTGCGGATCTCCGCGTGCCCGCCGTGCCGGCTCATCCGGCCCAGGATCGAGCCGCGCACGCCGTGCCGGTGGTCCTCCACCGCGTCCATGTCGAAGCCCGCGCCCCGGTCCCGGACGAACACGCTGAGCTGCTCCGGCTCCACCTCGGCGTAGAGCGACACGGTGCCCACGCCGGCGTGCCGGGCCGCGTTCACCAGCGCCTCCCGGGCGGCCATCACCAGCGCCGCGACCCGCTCGTCGTTCTCCCGGTCGCCGACCACCACGACCTCGACCGCGATCGCGTACGTGTCCTCGACCTCGGCCGCGGCCTCCTCCAGCGCGGCGGCGAAGCGCTCGGTCGGCGACCCGGTCGGCTTGTAGAGCCAGTTGCGCAGGCTGCGTTCCTGGCCGCGGGCCAGTCGCTGCACCGCCTTCACGTCGTCCGCGTTCCGCTGGATCAGCGCCAGCGTGTGCAGCACCTGGTCGTGCACCATCGCGGCCAGTTCGGCGCGCTCGGTCTCGCGGATCCGGCCCTCGCGCTCGGCGCGCAGCTGGCTCACCGTGCGCCACAGCACCGGCGCCGCCACCACGCCCACGCCGAGCAGGCCGAGCAGCGCGAACAGCACGCCGTTCACCACGGCCTCGTTGTTCTCCGCCGGTACGTACACCGCCACCATGCCGATCACGCCGACCGCGACCAGCAGGCCGCCGCCGATGAACCGGAACAGGAACAGCCGGCGGTCGGTCTCCTCCAGGAACGTGCCCAGCCAGGGGAAACGCGGCAGCGCCTCGGTCCACTGACGGCGGCGCTCCGGCGTCGACTCGTGCCAGATGATGCCGGCGCCGACCGCGACCACCGCGACCAGCCACCCGGCCGTGCCGGTGACGCTCGAATTCCGCCCGAGCACCAGCACCTGGAGCAGGATCAGACCCAGGCCGATCGCGATGAACGGGACCAACTGCGACACGTCGCGCCGCCGCGGCTCGCCGGTGACGCGCTCGTACGGCAGCACCGCCCAGAAGCCCGCGTAGAGCATCAGTCCCAGGCCGTTGAAGCCGAGCAGGATCACGAACGCGGCCCGCACGGCCAGCGGCGACACCCGCAGGTGCCGGGCCAGGCCGGACGCGACACCGGCGACCACGCGATGGTCGCGTGCCCGGTAGAGGCGGCGGGGCTGTCGGGCGGTATCGATCGTGACTCCCAGGCGTCGTTCGCGCGTGCGGTTTCCGCATCGATCGTCACACGCCCGCGCCGCCCTGGCCACGGGTTGGCACCCGGACAAACGGCACGGCAAACTCAGGGTGGGGTCAGGGTTCGCGCCTGAGGCAGAAGTGCCGCGGGAGGGCCGACCATCGAAGGCATGAACACGCAGCATGACCCGGCCGAGCCCGGACCCGCCGCCCCGCCGCCCCCGCCGGGCCCCGGGCCTGCCGCGGCGCCGGGCGCCGGGGAGTTCCCCGGTGGCGCCGCGGCACCGCGCCTGTTCGGCCTGGTCCGCCCCCGCGAGGGCCGGTACGTCGCCGGCGTCTGTGCCGGCATCGGCCACGCCACCAACACCGATCCCGTGCTCTGGCGGGTGCTGCTCGCCGTCCTCGCCGTCTTCGGCGGCACGGGCCTGCTCGTCTACCTCGTCGCCTGGCTGTTCATCCCGTCCGAGGGCGACAGCGGCTCGCCGCTGGAGGGCGTGCTCGGCAAGGGCCACTCCGGCACCTCGCCGCTCACCGCCGTCGGCCTGGCGGTCCTCACGATGGTCACGTTCGCCTACATCATGTCCGACACCTGGCGGGCGATGCTGCTGGTCGCCTGCGCCGCGGTGGTGGGCACGCTGATCGTCAACCGCGGGCGGATCACGTCGCCGGGCTTCACCGCCGGGCCCCCGCCGCCGCCACCCGCCTCCCCCGCCCCGTCGGCCGAACCCGCTCCAGGAGTGCCGCCAGTGCCACCGAACGCCCCGTACCCGCCGCAGCCCGGCCACGCCCCGGCACCGCCGCACTGGCAGGCACCGCCGTCCGGGGGCTACCGTCCGCCGTTCGCGCCGCACGGGCCGTACCAGAGCCCCTACACGGCGACGAATCCGCCGCCGCCCCCGCCGCCGCGGCAACGGCCGCCGAAGCCGCCCAAGGAGCGCTCCCCGCTGTTCGGCGCCACCGTCTCGGTGATCCTGATGGCGATCGGGCTGCTGGCCGTCAGCGACCTGAGCAACCTTGCCAACCCGTCCGCCTCCGCGTACTTCGCGGCCGTGCTCGGCATCATCGGCGTCGGCATGCTGGTCGGCACCAGGTGGGGACGCGGCCGCGGCCTCATCGTCCCCGGCCTGGTCGCGGCCGTGGCGCTCGGGCTCGCCGTCGCCGCGGAGAACGACACCTCCGACCACCGGGACGCCGCCCCCACGATCTGGGCGCCGCGCACCCTGAACGAGCTGTCCACCCGGCAGAGCGCCGCGTTCGGCGACGCCACGCTGGACCTGCGGGCGCTGGACTTCACCGGCCAGGACAAGGCCACCGAGGTGGAGCTGGGCGCCGGCGACCTCACCGTGCTGCTCCCGCCGGCCGTGGACGTCACCATCGACGTCGAGCTCGGTGCCGGCACCGCGAACGTGCTCGGCCGGCAGCTGGACGGCGTCGGCCTGAGCGACCGGATCGAGGATCTCGGCACCGACGGCGCGGGTGGCGGAAAACTCGCGCTGACGATCTCGAACGGCGCCGGAGACGTGGAGGTCGCCCGATGAAGGCACATCGTACGGACGGGGTCTCGCTCGGCTTCGGCTTCGTCTTCCTGTTCTTCACCGCCTGGTGGGTGCTGGCCCAGTTCGTCACGCTGGCGCTGCCCGCGGTCGGCTGGATCGTGGCGCTCTCCCTGATCATGTTCGGCCTGGCCGGGCTGGTCGGCGCGTTCCGGGCCGGCCGGGGCGCGGTGCCGGCCCCGACCAGCGGCGCGCCGATCAGCGCGCCGCCGGGCAGCGGCCTGCCGACCGGGATGCACGCGGACATCGTCCGCGAGCTGATGGAGAACCAGCGCACCTCCGGCGGCGTCGGCATCGACGACACCCGGGTGGAGACGCCGCCGGCCCCGACCGCCGCGTTCGCGCCGATCACGCCGCCGGAGCCCGTCTCGCCGTACGCGACGGACTACCTGACGGTCTCGGACCCGCCGGCGTCGTCCGCGGACGACGCCACCCAGGTCATCGACGACACGCCGACCACGGAGATCAAGGCCGGGGAGGTACGCCCCGAGGGCGACGACGGGCGCCGATAGCGACGCGCAATATGCTTGGCGGGCGGAGGACGACCCTCCGCCCGCCGGCCGCGTCCGGTACAGCTCAGTCTGCCGCGAGGAGCACACCCGCATGTCCCAGACCCCAGCGCCCGTCGAGGTCGGCGAGCGGGCTGCCCGCACGCTCACCGCCGAGCTGGCCCGCCACTCCGGGCCGAAGACCGCGCTGGTGGTCGGCGCGGACGCCGGGTCGGCCGTGCTGCCCGCCGCGTTCGACGCGCTGCTGCCCGGCGACCGGCTCACGCTCGTCCCCGCGGAGGGCTCCTCCGGTTCGGATCTGCGGGACCACGTCGAGGCTCAGGGCGCGTGGATCGCCGAGCGCGTCACCGTCGCCGGCTCCTTCGAGGAGACCGACCCGGCCGACGTCGTCATCGTGGCCCAGCCGCTCACCGACGGCGCCACCCAGACCCGGGCGCTCATCGACGGCCTGTCCAAGCTGCTCACCGACGGCGGCGTGCTCAGCGTCGCGGCCGTCGCGCTCCCCGGCCTGGCCGGCGAGGCCAGCGCCGAGCTCGACCGTCAGTCCGCGCTCTTCGGCGCCGGCACCGACCTGGTGCTGCGCAACCGCCCGCCGCTGCGCGTGCACCGCCTGCGCTTCACGCCCGCGTCGCCGTCGCTGGCCGCCCGGCTCGCGCCCGCGTACCGCCCGTCCAGCGTGCCGGTGACCCGCACCATGCACCTGGACTCCAACGGCGTCGCCGCCGCTGGCATCGCGCTGGGCCTGGCCGCGCTCACCCGCGTCACCCGCCCGAAGTCCAAGCTGTGGTGGATCCCCGCGCTCGCCGCCGCCCCCGCCGCCGCGTTCTTCCGCGACCCCGAGCGTGACGTCCCCGACGACGCCTCCGCCATCGTCGCCGCCAGCGACGGCAAGGTCCTCTCCGTCGAGCGCATCCGCGACGACCGCTTCGGCGACACCGAGTTCCTGCGCGTCGCGGTCTTCCTGTCGATCCTCGACGTGCACGTCAACCGCTCGCCCGTGCCCGGCCGGGTCACCGACTACTTCGTCACCGACGGCGGTTTCGCCGCCGCCATGAAGCCGGAGGCCGAGCACAACGTCGCGGCGTACACGGTGCTGGACACCGACCGCGGCACGGTCGTCGTCGCCCAGCGCACCGGCCTGATCGCCCGCCGCATCGTCCAGCGAGCCCCCGTCGGCTCCGTCCTCGCCCGCGGCGAGCGCCTCGGCCTGATCCGCTTCGGCTCCCGCACCGACGTCTACCTGCCCGCGGACGCGGTGGAGCCCCTGGTCGGCATCGGCGACCGGGTGGCCGGCGGCGCCACGGTCATCGCCCGCTGGCTCTGATCCGGCTGGTCACGTGATCGATGTGTACGTAGTCGATGTTCTGGGCGCCGCACAACGTCGACTACGTATGCATCGCGGCCAAAGTCACGCCTCTCCCGGCACCGGAGAGCGGCCGGCGGCAGACCGAAACTGACCAAGGCTCTTATAAGCCGAAATTTCGGGCGCGGAGCGCCCGACACGCCGACGTCGACCGCCTCTGGCTACCTGGCGGGGAGCCGGAACGCCGGCTGACAGAGGTCCGGGATCAACGGCGAGTCCGGCCGCTCGGCCGGGATTCACAACGCTGGTCATCAGCACCCAGCGGTCTCAGCCCGCCGCTCGGCTTCGTCGCCGGCGCTCCGGGACCAACAGCGGCCCCGGCCGCCGACCAAGTGCGCACCGGCAAGCTCGTCGGCGGTCGCCAGCGTCCCGGCCAACCGCACCCACGACCGCCCAGCCAGACGCGAAACGGCAAGCTCGGCTGGTCGCCAGCGCGTCCCGAACCAACCGCACCCACGACCGCCCAGCCAGACGCGAAACGGCAAGCTCGGCTGGTCGCCAGCGCGTCCCGAACCAACCGCACCCACGACCGCCCAGCCAGACGCGAAACGCTGACGAGCGCGGGCTTGGTCGCCGACGCGCCGGGACCAACGGCGCCTTCAGCCGCCCGCGGTGCGTCGGCGAGCGCGGGACTCCGGCGCCGGCGGGGAACAAGCCACCCCGGCTCGAAGGCGGAACGCCGGATATCGGGGGTTCCAAGGGACGAACCGCGAGCGCCGCTGCCCGGCCGGAAGCCGGAACGCCGGTGATCGGGGGTTTCCGGACCAGCGGCGGGACCGGCAGGGAGGAGCGCCAGCGACGACCGGTGCCCGCGGGAGCATGCGGATCGCCACCACGCCGGAAGCGGGAAACGAAGAAAAGAAAACGCCGGGACGCTCGAAACAACGATTCGAGCGCCCCGGCGGCGAACAAGAACCTAAGCGACCCGCTGCACGTTACGTCGCTGGTGCAGCCAGAGCAGCGGCCCGCTGAGGAGATAGGCCGCCACGACGACGGCGAACGTCAGGCGGGGGTTGACCAGCGCGCCCGCCGCCGGGATGAGGACCAGCCACGGTGGCAGCGTGAGCAGCCGGGCGAGTTTGGCGTACGGGAAGCTGGAGACCATCGCGACCGCCAGCAGTGCCACGCCCGCCAGCTGGAATTCGCCCGGGATGGGGAGGCCGATGAGGACCGCGATGGCGAGGACCGCGGCGGCCATGGTGGTGGGCACGCCGCAGAAGAAGCGGCCGTCCTTGGGTGAGACGTTGAAGCGGGCCAGGCGGATGGCGGCGCAGCCGGCGACGAGCGCGCAGGCGGTGGCGGCGGCGACCGTGGGGACGCTGCCGGCCAGGCTGGCGTAGACGACGATCGGGGCGGCCAGGCCGAACGAGCACATGTCGGCCAGCGAGTCCATCTGGGCGCCGAAGGGGCTGGAGACGCCGAGTTTGCGGGCCAGCGCGCCGTCGAGGCCGTCGAAGAGGACGCAGGCGATCAGGCAGAGCGCGGCGGCCCGCACGTCGTCGCGCATGGCCAGGAAGACCGCGCTGAGACCGAGGAAGATGCTGGCCAGCGTGCACGCGTTGACGAGGGCGAAGGAGATCCGGCGGCTCATGGTGTGTGCGCCCGGGAGCAGTGACGAGTCGGCCGGGGCCGGCTCTGGGGTCGGGGTGGCCTCGGCGATCGAGCGGAGTTCGGCCAGGGTTGGCACGTCGGACGAGGCCGGTAACACCTCGGGGAGCGGGTGGACCACCGGCTGAGGATGGCTGACCAGCGGGCTGTTCCCGCGCTGGTTGGGCCGTCGAAGGCCCACTCGCACCCGCAGTACCTGCCGAGCGAATGATCCGCTTCGGCGCAGCCCGTCCCACCGGCGCCCGGCCGGGCGGGGGCTGTCTGCTGTACGACGCCGACGCCAGGGGGCTCTCGGCACTGTCCCTCCATCGCCGGCGACCTGTGCACTGCGCGCCGGCTTGTCCCTAGGGTCGGCCCAGTGCGCCCGGACCGACGTGTGTCGTCGCCGGTCGCCGTGGTGCGGCCAGCGAAAGTGGTCGCCGGCCTCGGGTCGTGGGCCGGTGGTGCCGTCACGGCCACGTCCTCGTGCGGGCGTCGGCCGTTATGCGGCCTACACCATTGCACACGACCCGGCCGTCTGGCGATAGCCAGTAGTTAAACTTTGAGCCACTTAACGCCGGAAATAGCCCATTTGAGAGGATGTCCTATTTGGGTGGCTCTGACGGTGGAACTCATTCCGCAGTTTACCGGACGGCATGCGGCCGTTAAGACCGTGGGAGCGACTGGGCGAGCCACTCCAGCGCGGCCAGCGCCACGTCCGTCAACGCCAGCGTGCGCGCCTCCGCGGGGCTGAACCAGCGGGCCTCGGCCGTCGATCCGCCCGCGGCCTCGGTCACCACCGGCTCGGTCGGTTCGTCCACCACCGCGGTGTACGTCACGCGCACCGAGTGCCAGTCGATCGGATAGCCCTCCGGGCCGACCGCGGCCGGGTTGCGCCGGTGCGAGACGCGCAGCAGGCCGGTGATCCGCCCGTGCTGCCCCGCCTCCTCGACCAGCTCGCGGAGAAAGCCGGTGTCCGGCTGCTCGCCGTGGTCGGTGCCGCCGCCGGGCAGGTGCCAGCGGCCGGCGCCGGGGTACGCACCGGCGATCCGGGTCAGCAGCACGCGCCCGGCCGGGTCCGTCACCAGCCCGTAGGCGGCGAACCGCTGGCCGCGCGGACCGGTGGGCGGCGCCGCCACCGCCTCGGGCAACTCCACCCGCGGCGCGGACCGCAGCGTCTCCTCGACCAGGGCGCGATCCGCCGGTACGCCGAGCAGCCGCGCGGTGAACGGCATCAGCGGCAGCGCGGTCAGCTCCGCCGGCGCCACCCAGCGCGCGAGGTCGGTCGCGCCGTCCACCTCGGGCCGTGGATCGCCGCCGTCCCGCGCGACATCGAAGATCACCCGATCGTGGTGGACCTCGACGTCCCGGAACGGCAGCGGCCCGACGTCCGCGAGCACGGTGTGCAGGCCTGCCGCACGCACCGTGATCCCGGTCTGCTCCGCGAACTCGCGCACGACCGCCCACTCCGGGTGCTCGCCGTGCTTGAGTCCGCCGCCGGGGAGGTGCCACAGGCCGGGATCGTCGGAGAAGGCGGACGCCCGGACCAGGAGGACCCGGCCGTCCTCGTCGCGACATATGCCGTATGCGGCGATCCGCCTCTGCTGCTCCACCCGACCAAGATTAAGTTGTTCAGGAGCGTCCGGCCGCCCGCATGGCCTCGATGGTGACCTCGGTCAGCTCGGCCTCGGTCAGCTCGGCCACCTCGGCCGGCGTGAACCAGCGGACGTCGTCCGTGGAGCCGCCCACGTCGTGGATGGTCGGCGGGCACGGCTCGTCCACGGCCACGCGGTAGAACGCGCGCACGCCGTGCCAGTCGATCGGGTACCCCTCCGGGCCGAGCGAGGCCGGGTCGCGGTGGCTGGCCACGCCGAGCAGCTCGACGATCCGGCCGGGCTGGCCGGTCTCCTCCAGCAACTCGCGGAGCAGCGCGCTGCCGGGCTGCTCGCCGTAGTCGGTGCCGCCGCCGGGCAGGTGCCAGCGCCCGCCGCCGGGGTAGTTGGCCGCGATGCGGGTGAGCAGGATGCGGTCGTCCGGGTCGGTGGCGACCGCGTACGCCGCGAAGCGCTGCGCCCGGTGCAGGCCGTCGGGCCCCGGGTACGCGTAGAACGACGGGAAGTCCGGCGCCTCGTCCGGCCGCAGGTCCACCGCCGCGGACGTCAGCCCCAGCGCGGTCGCCGCGAACGGGCGCAGCGGCAGCTCGGCCGCCTCCGCCAGGGTGAACCAGCGGGCCAGGTCGGTGGGCTGGCCGACGCGGTCGATCAGCGAGCCGCCCCGGATGGTGACGGTGTAGATGAGCCGGTCGGTGTGGATGGTGATGCCCTTGTGCGGCAGCGCGCGCATGTCGGCCACCACGTCGTGCAGGCCGGAGACCGCGACGGAGAGCCCGGTCTCGGCGGCGGTCTCGCGGACCACCGTGTCGTTCGGGTTCTCTCCGTGGTCGACGGCGCCGCCGGGCAGGGACCAGACCCCGGGCGTGCCGGAGCGGGAACTCGCCCGCACCAGCAGCACACGGCCGTCGGAATCGGTACAACGTGCATATGCCGCGATTCTGCGAAGCGGCTCGAGCGCGGGTGTCACGCCGTCACATTGTTCTCGCGGTTTGTAACCCACCCGTGAACTCTGTCGGATGGGTGACAGTTGAATCGGTCAAAAGCACACCGACGAAGGACATTGCCCGATTTGCCCGCGAACATCAGCGGACGAATTACTCCCACTCGATGGTTCCCGGTGGCTTGCTCGTCACGTCCAGGACAACTCGGTTGATCTCGGCGACCTCGTTGGTGATCCGGTTGGAGATCCTGGCGATCAGGTCGAACGGCAGCCGCGACCAGTCCGCGGTCATCGCGTCCTCGCTGGAGACCGGGCGCAGCACCACCGGGTGCCCGTACGTCCGGCCGTCACCCTGCACGCCCACGCTGCGCACGTCCGCCAGCAGCACCACCGGGAACTGCCACACGTCGCGGTCCAGACCGGCCGCGGTCAGCTCCTCGCGCGCGATCAGGTCCGCCTGGCGCAGCACGTCCAGCCGCTCGCGGGAGACCGCGCCGATGATCCGGATCGCCAGGCCCGGGCCCGGGAACGGGTGCCGCTGCACCATCTCGTCCGGCAGGCCGAGCTGCGTGCCGAGCGCGCGCACCTCGTCCTTGAACAGCGTGCGCAGCGGCTCGATCAGCGAGAACTGGAGGTCGTCCGGGAGGCCGCCGACGTTGTGGTGCGACTTGATGTTGGCCGTGCCGGTACCGCCGCCGGACTCGACCACGTCCGGGTAGAGCGTGCCCTGCACCAGGAACTCCACGTCGCGCTCCGCGTCGACCTCGCGCGCGGCCTGCTCGAAGACGCGGATGAACTCACGGCCGATGATCTTGCGCTTCCGCTCCGGGTCGGTGACGCCGTCCAGTGCGCCGAGGAAGCGCTCGGACGCGTCCACCACCTTGAGCCGGATGCCGGTGGCCGCGACGTAGTCCTTCTCCACCTGCTCGGCCTCACCCGCGCGGAGCAGGCCGTGGTCGACGAAGATGCAGGTGAGCTGGTCGCCGACGGCCCGGTGCACGAGCGCGGCGGCCACCGCGGAGTCGACGCCGCCGGACAGGCCGCAGATGACCTGCTTGTCCCCCACCACGGAACGGATCGCGGCGACCTGCTCGTCGATGATGTTCGACGAGGTCCAGGTCGGCTCGATGCCGGCGATGTCGTACAGGAAGCGGGTCAGCATGGTCTGGCCCTGCTCGGTGTGCAGCACCTCGGGGTGGAACTGCACGCCGGCGCGGCGGGCCGGCAGGTTCTCGAACGCGGCGACCGGCGCGCCCGGCGAGGACGCGGTGACCGAGAAGCCGGCCGGGGCCTCGACGACCGAGTCGCCGTGGCTCATCCAGACCGGCAGGTCCGCGGGGAGCGCGCGGAGCAGCACGCCCGGGTCGGCGGCCGGGGTGAGCGAGGTGCGGCCGTACTCCCGGGCGCCGGTGTGCGCCACCGTGCCGCCGAGCGTCTGGGCCATCGCCTGGAAGCCGTAGCAGATGCCGAAGACCGGCACGTCCGTGTCTAGCACGCCGGCGTCGAGCTGCGGGGCACCGGGCTCGTAGACGCTGGACGGGCCGCCGGAG
Source organism: Catenuloplanes atrovinosus (assembly GCF_031458235.1). Classification (NCBI taxonomy): domain Bacteria; kingdom Bacillati; phylum Actinomycetota; class Actinomycetes; order Micromonosporales; family Micromonosporaceae; genus Catenuloplanes; species Catenuloplanes atrovinosus. The sequence goes on from NZ_JAVDYB010000001.1 coordinate 6,896,155, forward strand.
AGGATGATCGCGGCCGGGTCCTTCGCCAGCATCTCGGCGACCGGCATGGAGTGCGGGACGATCTCGGAGTAGACGTTCGCCTCGCGCACCCGGCGGGCGATCAGCTGGGCGTACTGGGCCCCGAAGTCGACGACGAGGACCGGGCGCGGTGTGCTCATGTCCGCAAAGACTACCGAGGGGCCCGGACGCCTCCGCGCCCGAGCCCCGGGTAGGTCACCGCTTGTAGGTGTAGACCGGCGAGTAGGACACGTTGCCGAGCCGGTCGTACGCCCGGATACGTACCGTGAACCTGCTGCCGTACGTCGCGGTCTGGATCTTGAAGGACGTTCCGGTCCCGGCGACCTTGCCGTTGACCAGCAGCTCGACCTTGCTCACGCCGTGCTTGTCGGACGCGGCCACGCTCACCGCGACGGTCCTCTTCACGGTCGAGCCGCTCTTCGGCGCGGTCACGGTCAGCACCGGCCCGCGGTTGTCCGCCTCGAACGCGCGGGACGAGGTGGTGGCGCGCCCGGTCCAGTCGACCGCGCGCACGGCCACGGTCACGATCCCGTGGTACGCGGCGGAGTTCCACCGGAACGAGTACGGCGCCGTGCGGTCCACGCTCACGACCTTGTTGTTCACGACCAGCTCGACCCGGTTCAGCCCGGTGTTGTCCGTGGCGGTCCCGGTCACGGTCATGGTGCCGTGCACCAGCGTGCCGGGCTTGGGCGCGGCGAGCGCGGCGGACGGCGCGGCGGTGTCCGCGGCCGCCCAGACCGCGCGGCCCGCGTTGATCCGGCCGTAGCGCACCCAGCCCAGCGGCGAGGCGCTGTGCGACAGCACCGTGCCGATGAACGGGCCGCTGACCGACGGCGCGCGGCTCTGCATCAGCGCGGCCACGCCCGCCACCAGCGGCGTCGCCGAGGACGTGCCGCAGAAGTCGAGGTAGCCGCGGCTCAGGTAGTCCTGCGCCACGTTGCAGCCGGGCGCCGCGATGTCCACCCAGCCGGTGCCGTAGTTGGACCACGAGTAGCGGGCGTCGCCGGAGGTCGAGCCGCCGACGGAGAGCACCTGCGGGATCGCGGCCGGGTACTGGCGGGCCGCGGTGTTCTCGTTGCCGGCCGCCGCGATGACCAGTGAGCCCCGGTCCGTGGCGTACTGCACGGCGGAGTTGAGCAGCGGCGACGATGCGCTGCCGGCCAGCGACATGTTGATGATTTTCGCGCCCTGGTCGGCCGCGTACCGGATGCCCTTGGCGATCGAGACGTAGTCGCCGGAGCCCTCGTCGTCGAGCACCTTGACCGGCAGGATGCGGCAGGTCCAGCAGACGCCGGCCATGCCGTCGCCGTCGTCGCCGGCGCCGGCGATCACGCTGGCGACCGCGGTGCCGTGACCCTCGTCGTCGGCCGCGTTCGCGTCGTCGTTGATGAAGTCGTATCCGGGCAGTACCCGGCCGGCCAGGTCGCTGACCGGGTTCACGCCGGTGTCCAGCACCGCGACGGTCACGGCCGCGCCGGTCGTCATCGACCAGGCGCCGGGCACGTTGACCTTCCGCAGGCCCCACTGCTCCGAGTAGAACGGGTCGTTCGGCGTCACCTCCGCCTTCGAGGCGACGTGGTTGGTGTCGACGAAGGCGACGTCCGGATCGCGGCGCAGCAGCGCGGCGGCCTCGGCCGCGTCCCGGGCGGAGACGCCGACCACCACCGCGCCGGCCTCGTCGGCCGCGTCCGCGTCGACCACCCGCACGCCGTCCGCGCCGGCCAGCGCGTCGTCCGCCGAGGCGCCGGGCGCGAGGCCCACCACCAGTTCGACCGGGGTGCCGGGATCGGCGGACGCGGGCGCGGACAGGCCCACGCCGGCGGCGACCGCCATCACCAGCGCGACGGTCATCCGCCGCTGAGAAGCAAGCTTGCGCACGTAATCTTCACCGTTCCTCGGGGACACACGACGCCGAGAACGGTAGGAACGCCCGGGATCAGGACCGGGTGCCGTTCGGGTGCGGATCGGCTGCAACCGCGGCGATCCGGCGGTACGGCGTGCCGAGCGGTGGGCGCGGGTCCGCCGCGCCCACGTTCGGCCAGAACGAGCACGCGCGCTCCGCCTGCGCGGTGATGGTCAGCGACGGGTTCACGCCCAGGTTCGCGGTGACCGCGGCGCCGTCCATCACGTGCAGCCCCGGGTGGCCGAAGACCCGGTGGTACGCGTCGATCACGCCGTCCGCCGCGGTGGCGCCGATCGTGGCGCCGCCCAGGATGTGCGCGGTCATCGGGATGTTGAACGCCTCGGTCACCGAGCCGCCGGGCACGCCGCCGATCTCCTCGGCCAGCGCCCGGGCCGCCGCGTTCCCCGCCGGGATCCAGGTCGGGTTGGACGCGCCGTGGCCCGGCCGGCTGCGCATCCGGAAGCGCCCGAGCCGCCGCCGGTACGTCGTGGTGATCGAGTTGTCCGCCGCCTGCATGACCAGCGTGATGATGGTCCGCTCCGACCAGCGGCGCACCGAGAGCATGCGCAGGTAGGTCAGTGGGTGCCGGGCGAGCGTGCCGAGCCAGCGCAGCGGGCGCCGTGGGCCGCCGTCGGTGAGCGCGGACTGGAGCAGCCCCATCAGGTTCGCCCCCCGGCCGTACCGCACGCCCTCGATGTGGGTGCGCTCGTCCGGGTGGAACGAGCTGGTGATCGCCACGCCGTCGGTGTAGTCCAGGCCGGGCGGCGGGCGGAGCACGGACGCGCCGAGGATGGACTCGGAGTTGGTCCGGGTGAGCGCGCCGACCCGGGCGGACAGGTGCGGCAGCGCGCCGGTGGCACGGGCGCGGTGCAGCAGGCGCTGGGTGCCGAGCGCGCCGGCCGCGAGGACCACCTGGTCCGCCTCGATCGTGCGGCGGTGGCGGCGCCGGTGCGCTCCGGTCCGTACCGTGTCGATCAGGTATCGGTCCTGGTGCGCACGCACCGCGGTGACCGTGGTCATCGGCAGGACCTGCGCGCCGGCCCGCTCCGCGAAGAACAGATAGTTCTTGACCAGCGTGTTCTTCGCGCCCACCCGGCAGCCGGTCATGCAGCTGCCGCAGTGCGTGCAGCCGGTGCGCGCGGGGCCGGCGCCGCCGAAGTACGGATCGGGCACGGTCCGGCCCGGCTCGCCGAGGAAGACGCCGACCGGCGTGGCGTGCACCGTGTCGGCGACGCCCATCCGGGCCGCGACCGCGCGCATGGCCCGGTCCGCGGCCGTCACCCGCGGGTAGACGGAGACGCCCAGCATGCTCTTGGCGCGCGCGTAGTGCGGGGCCAGTTCCGCGCGCCAGTCCGTGATGTCGCGCCAGGCCGGGTCGTGGTAGAACGCGGGCAGCGGCTCGTAGAGCGTGTTCGCGTAGACCAGGCTGCCGCCGCCGACGCCGGCGCCGGAGACCACCAGCACGCCGGCCCCGGTGCCGCGCTCACCGCGCAGCAGCGTGATCCGCTGGAGTCCGAAGCAGCCGAGCGCGGGCGCCCAGAGGAATCGGCGCAGCCGCCACGACGTCTCGGGGAACTCGTGGTCGGCGAACCGGCGGCCGGCCTCCAGGACCGCGACCCGGTAGCCCTTCTCGGCCAGGCGCAGCGCGGCGACGCTCCCGCCGAAGCCGGAGCCGATCACGACGACGTCGTACCGCACCCATTCATCTTTACCGATCGTTAAGGCCGGCGCCAGCCCGTACGACGTCGCGGCGCCCGCGCTTGTCCGCGTACATGGCCGCGTCCGCGGCCTGGATCAGCTCGTCCGCGGTGGGGTGGTCCCCGCTGTTCGCGTGCCCGATGCTGAGCCGCGGCACCAGCACGGCCGACGCCAGCGCGACCGGCCGGCAGACCGCGCTGGTCAGCCGGGACACGATGGTGGTGACGTCCTCCGGCTTCGCCTGGTCGTCGCAGAGGATCACGAACTCGTCGCCGCCCAGCCGCGCCACCGTGTCCGAGGGGCGCACGCTCTGCCGCAGCCGGCTCGCCACCGTGGTCAGCAGCGCGTCGCCCATCGCGTGCCCGTACGTGTCGTTGACCTCCTTGAACCCGTCCAGGTCCAGGTAGAGCACCGTGATCGTCTTGCCGGTGCGCCGGGTCCGGTTCAGCGCCATGGTGAGGCGGTCCATCAGCAGCGCGCGGTTCGGCAGGTCGGTGAGCGTGTCGTGGGTGGCCATGTGCGCCAGCCGCGCCTCGTACCGGCTGCGCTCCGCCTCCATCTGCTGCTGTGCCGTGATGTCGCGGAGGAACGCGTTCGCCTCCATCCGGCCGTTGTGCTCGGTGATCCAGAGCTTCATCTCCACCGGTACGTCGCGCCCGTCCCGATGCCGGGCCACCACCCGGATCGGGTCGCCGGTGGCCAGCGTCGGCACCCGGGTGCGCAGCAGGCGCGCGAACCCGGCGTCGTGCGCGGCCCGGTCCTGCGGCTGGATCAGCACGTCGCGCAGCGGGCGGCCGATCACCTGCCCGGCCGGCCAGCCGAACGTACGCTCCGCCGCCGCGTTCCACTCCGTGATCACGCCGTCGGAATCCATGCTGACCAGCGCGTCACCGGCGGTCTCGATGATCCGGGCCAGGCGCTGCCGCTGCTCCAGGAGCATGCGGTGTTCCGCGGCCTGGGCGGTGATGTCCCGGCCCACCACGGCCACGCCCACCACCGCGCCGGTGCGGTCCCTGACCGGCGACACCGAGGCGGAGATCTCGATCAGGCGGCCGTCCTTGCGTACGTACGAGTTCTCCTGGTTGAGGAGGACCTCGCCGTCCGCGATGCGCGGCAGCAGTCCCATCGCGCGGTCCGGCTCGTCCTCCGGGAGCAGCAGGCTGCCGTGCCTGCCGATGATCTCCTCGGCGCGGTAGCCGAAGATGCGCTCGGCGGACGGGTTCCAGCTGTCGATCACGCCGTCCAGGCTCAGGCCGATCACCGCGTCGTCGCACCACTGCACGATCGCGGCGAGCCGCGCCGACGCGGATGCGGTGCGCCGCTGCCGCAGGTGGTGCGCGGCCAGCAGCACGATCACGGTGCCGCCGACGCCCACGATCGCCGTGAAGAGCACCTCCGGCGCCCGGACCGGCCCGCTCGCCAGCAGCCACACCACGTCGACCGTCGCCAGCACCACCAGCGCCAGCAGAACCGACAGGAAGAGCCAGGCGCGGTCGAACGGCTCCATCACCGTCTGCCCCCTTCGCCGGAAATCAGCTTCCGTCCCAATCATCGGCAGGGGTGACGCACATCCTAGAAATCCGGCACGGCACGCACTCAGCGTTCCGGGACCGGCGGCTGGGTCGTGCCGAACAGCCAGGCGTCGAAGAGCGGGCGCAGCGACTCGCCGGAGACACGCTCCGCCAGCGCGACGAAGTCCGCGGTGACCACGTTGCCGTTGCGGCGCTCCGCGGTCCAGGTCTTCAGGATGTCGAAGAACGCCTCGTCGCCGACGGTGAGCCGCAACGCGTGCACGGTCAGCGCGCCCCGGTGGTAGACCCCGTTGCTGAAGATGTTCGCGCGCCCGGGGTCGCCGGTGCGCACGCTCCAGTCCGTGGCGCCGTAGGTGGCCTCGAACACGGTCTGCACCGCGGCGCCGCGATTGTGCTCGTCCCACAGCCACTGCGCGTAGGTGGCGAAGCCCTCGTTCAGCCAGATGTGCTGCCAGCCCGCTATCGACACGCTGTTGCCGAACCACTGGTGGGCCAGCTCGTGCGCGACCAGCCAGGTCCCGTCGTCCTCGCGCCGGAAGTAGTCCGGTCCGTAGACCGGCCGCGACTGGTTCTCCAGCGCGAACTTCACGGTCTCGTCGGCGACGATCACACCCCCGTAGGCCTCCATCGGGTACGGACCGAAGCGCTCCTCCAGGAAGTCCGCGATCTCGCCGGTGCGGGCCAGCGCCGCGTCCTCCACGCCGCCGGCCGGGATGGACGCGGCCACGGCCGTGACCATCGGCCGGTCCCGGTGGCTGCCGGACTGGACCCGGAAGTCGCCGACGACCATGGTGGCGAGGTAACTGGCCATCGGCACGCGCTCGGCCCAGCGCCAGGTGGTCCAGCCGTCCGCGGTGGTCGAGCCGTCCGGCACGCCGTTGCTGAGCGCGGTCCGCCCCTCCGGCACGGTGATCTCCACGCGGTAGGTGGCCTTGTCCAGCGGGTGGTCGTTGACCGGGAACCAGGAACTCGCGGACTCCGGCTGGCCGATCACGACCGCGCCGTCGTCGGTGTGCCGGAACCCGCCCCGGCCGAGCGCCGCTTCGGGGATCATCGTGGGTACGCCCGCGTACTCCAGCTCCACGGTGAACGCCCCGGTGAGCTCGGACTCCGGCGTGACCTGCAGCTCGGAACCGCGCTGGCGGGTGGTGGCGGGCCGGCCGGCGACCACGGCGCGGCTGACCGGCAGGCCCTCGAAGTCGAGGTTGAACCGCCGCAGCGGCATGACCGCGGTGGCGCTGATCGCCACGTTCCCGCTCAGCCGGTCGCTGTCCGGGTCGTAGCGGACCCTGATGTCGTAGTGGCCGACGTCGTAACCGCCGTTGCCGTAGCGCGGGAAGTAGGGATCACCGAGGCCGTCGGCGCCGGCACCGACACCACCGCCGCCACCGATGCCGAGCACGTCGTCCGGCAGCGACCCGCAGGCCGCCAGCGTGCTGGTGGCGACCAGCGTGGCCGCGATCCACCGCACGCCGGCCCGGCGGGAGAGCGATCCCAGCAGAGAGCGTCGCAACCCGGCCTCCGTCCTGGTGGCCCGGCGTGGCCCGCCGGGGGACGCGCCGAGCGCCCACACTAGAGACACCCGGCCGGCCGGAGAGGTTGCAGGCTCAGGGTTTCGGCAGCGGCGGCTTCGTCGTGCCGAACAGCCAGGCGTCGAAGAGCGGGCGCAGCGACTCGCCCGAGACGCGCTCGGCCAGCGAGATGAAGTCCGCGGTGACCGCGTTGCCGTTGCGGCGCTCCGTGGTCCAGGTCTTCAGGATGTCGAAGAACGCCTCGTCGCCGACGGTCAGCCGCAACGCGTGCACGGCCAGCGCGCCCCGGCGGTAGACCGCGCCGCTGAAGATGTTGGCCGGGCCGGGGTCGCCGGTCGGGACGGACCAGTCCATCACGCCGTAGACCTGGTCGAACTGGGACTGGACGCTGATCTTGCGGTCGTGCTCGGCCCAGAGCCACTCGGCGTAGGTGGCGAAGCCCTCGTTCAGCCAGATGTGCTGCCAGCCGCCGATCGAGACGCTGTCGCCGAACCACTGGTGGGCCAGTTCGTGGGCGACCACCCAGGTGCCGTCCCCGCCCGCGCGGAAGAACGACGGCCCGTAGACCGGCCGCGACTGCGTCTCCAGCGCGTAGCTGATCCGCGGATCCGAGACCACCACGCCGCCGTAGGACTCGAACGGGTACGGCCCGAACTGTGTCTCCAGGAAGTCCGCGACGTCCGTGGTGCGGGCCATCGCCGTCTCCGCGGGGCCGCCCGCCGGCACGGACTTCGGGACCGCGGTGAGGATCGGCCGGTTCTTGTGACTGCTCGACGTGATCCGGTAGTCACCGATCACCAGCGTGGCGAGGTACGGCGCCATCGGCGCGCGCTCCGCCCACCGCCAGGTGGTCCAGCCGTCCGCCGTCTCCGCGCCCTCGGGCGTGCCGTTGCTGAGCGCGGCCAGCCCGTCCGGGACGGTGGCCGCCAGGTCGAACGTGGCCTTGTCCAGCGGGTGGTCGTTGACCGGGAACCAGGAACTGGCCGACTCCGGCTGGCCGAGCGCGATCGCGCCGTCGTCCGTGTGCAGGAACCCGCCCTCGCCGAGTATCGCCTTGATCGGCTGCGGCACCCCGGCGTAGTCGATCTCCACGGTGAACTCGCCGGTGATCTCGGCCGCCGGCGTGATCTCCAGCTCGGCCTCCTGCTGCCGCGCGGTGGCGGGCTGCCCGTCGACCACGGCGCGGCTGATCGGCAGGCCGGTGAAGTCCAGGTTGAACCGCCGGAGCGGCATGGTCGCGGCCGCGGTGATCGCCACCCGCCCGGTCAGCTGGTCGCTCTTCGGGTCGTACCGGACCTGGATGCCGTAGTGGGAGACGTCGTAGCCGCCATTGCCGTACCTGGGGAAATACGGATCGCCGATGCCGTCCGCGCCGATCCCGGCACCGCCGCCGCCCGAGGCGGTCACCGACGGCGACTCCGGCCCCGACGTGCACGCCGTCGCCAGGAGACCGACGACCACCGCCGCTGTCACGCTCTTCCGCACACCCACGGCCGAAACGGTATCCGACCGGGTCGCGCTCCGGCCGGGAGCGCGACCCGTCCGGGCGTCTCAGTCCAGGACCAGCGAGACCTTCTGGAACTCCTTGAGGTCCCGGTAGCCGCACTTCGCCATCGCCCGGCGCAGTCCGCCGAACAGGTTCAGCTGGCCGCTCGGGTCGGAGGCCGGGCCGTACAGCAGCGTCTCCAGCGTGCCGAGCGGCTCGTTGGCCGGCCCGAACGAGCCACGCGGCAGGTTCGGGTGGCTGGCGGCGGAGTGCCACCAGGCGCCCTCGGCCGGCGCGCCCTCGGCCAGCGACAGCGGCTCGCCCAGCATCACCGCGTCCGCGCCGCAGCCCAGCGCCTTGGCGATGTCGCCGGAGGTGGAGATGCCGCCGTCCGCGATCAGGTGCACGTACCGGCCACCGGTCTCGTCCAGGTAGTCCCGGCGGGCCGCGGCGGCGTCCGCGATCGCGGTCGCCATCGGCACCCGGATGCCGAGCACGGTGTCCGTGGTGGCCCACTCGTCCGCGCCGATGCCCACGATCACGCCGGCCGCGCCGGTGCGCATCAGGTGCAGCGCGGTCTTGTAGTCCGTGCAGCCGCCCACGATGACCGGCAGGTCCAGGTCGGCGATGAACTCCTTGAGGTTCAGCGGCTCGTCCGTGGTGGACACGTGCTCCGCGGAGACCAGCGTGCCCTGGATGACGAGCAGGTCCACGCCCGCGTCCAGGATCACCGGGGCGAGCGCCAGCGTGTGCTGCGGCGACACCCGGACCGCGACGGTCACGCCGCCCTCGCGGATCTGCCAGACCCGCTCGGCGATCAGCTCCGGCTTGATCGGCTCGGAGTAGATCTCCTGCAGGCGCGGAGTGGCCGACTCGTCCTCGTCCAGCGCGGCCAGCTCGGCCAGCACCTTGGCCGGGTCCTCGTACCGCGTCCAGAGGCCCTCCACGTTGAGCACGCCGAGGCCGCCGAGGCGGCCCAGCGCGATCGCGGTGTCCGGGCTCATGGTGGCGTCCGAGGGGTGCGCCACGCAGGGGATCTTGAAGGGGTACGCGTCGAGCTGCCACACGGTCGAGACGTCGTCGACGTCCCGGGTGCGGCGGCTCGGCACGATCGCTATGTCGGACAGGTGATAACCGCGCTGCGCGGTCTTGCCCAGCCCGATCTCGACGACGTCACGCACGGGTCAGCTCCAGCCTTGGTGATCAGCGACTGTGGTAGTTCGGGGCCTCGACGGTCATCTGGATGTCGTGCGGGTGGCTCTCCTTGAGCCCCGCCGCGGTGATCCGGACGAGCCGGCCACGCCGGTGCAGCTCGGCCACGGTCTCGGCGCCGACGTAGAACATCGCCTGCCGGAGACCGCCCACCAGTTGGTGCGACACCTGTGCCAGCGTGCCCCGGTAGGGGACCTGGCCCTCGACGCCCTCCGGGATCAGCTTGTCGTCGCTGGTCACGTCGGCCTGGAAGTAGCGGTCCTTGGAGTATGACTTGGCCTCCGGACCGCGGCCCTTCATGGCGCCGAGCGATCCCATACCCCGGTACGTCTTGTACTGCTTGCCGTTCATGAAGATCAGGTCGCCCGGGCTCTCCTCGCAGCCGGCCAGCAGGCTGCCGAGCATCACCGTGTCCGCGCCGGCCACCAGCGCCTTGGCGATGTCGCCGGAGTACTGGATGCCGCCGTCGCCGATCACCGGCACGCCGGCCGGGCGGCAGGCGCGGGCGGCCTCCATGATCGCGGTGATCTGCGGGACGCCGACGCCCGCCACGATCCGGGTGGTGCAGATGGCGCCCGGCCCGACGCCCACCTTCACCGCGTCCGCCCCGGCCTCGACCAGCGCCTTCGCGCCCTCGTAGGTCGCGATGTTGCCGCCCACCACGTCGACCGTGGTGTCCCGCTTCAGCTGGCGCACCATGTCCGCGACCGCGCGGTTGTGCCCGTGCGCGGTGTCCACCATCAGCACGTCCACACCGGCGTCGACCAGGCCGCGAGCCCGCTTGTACGCCTCCTCGCCGACCCCGACCGCGGCGGCGACGCGCAGCCTGCCGGCCTCGTCCTTGGTGGCGTGCGGGAACTGCTCGGACTTGGTGAAGTCCTTGACCGTGATCAGGCCGCGCAGCATGCCCGCGTCGTCGACGATCGGCAGCTTCTCGACCTTGTGCTTGCTGAGCAGCTCCAGCGCCTGCTCCTTGGTCACCCCGACCGGCGCGGTGACCAGCGGCAGCGGCGTCATCATCCGCTTGACCGGCGTGGCCGGGTCGGAGACGAAGCGCATGTCGCGGTTGGTGACGATGCCGACGAGCCGGCCGCTCGCGTCCGCGACCGGGACGCCGGAGATCCGGAACCGGCCGCAGAGCCGGTCCACGTCTGCCAGCGTGTCGTCCGGGCCGCAGGTGACCGGGTTGGTGACCATGCCGGCCTCGGAGCGCTTGACCAGGTCGACCTGGCTGGCCTGCTCCTCCGCGGAGAGGTTGCGGTGCAGCACGCCGATGCCGCCCTGGCGGGCCATGGCGATCGCCATCCGCGCCTCGGTGACGGTGTCCATCGCGCTGGAGACCAGCGGGATGGTGAGCGTCACGTTCCTGGTGAGCTGCGTGACGGTGCGCAGCTGGCTCGGCAGCAGATCCGACTCACCCGGCTGCAAGAGCACGTCGTCGAAGGTGAGCCCCAACGGCACGGTCTGCTCTACGGACGACGAAAAGTCCACGATTGAAATCCCCTGAGCTTGGACGGCGGCGCGATAGTTCATCGTACCCAGAGGCCTGATCGCGGCCCGGCGGTCGCCGCCGAGAACGACGCAGGTCACCCACCTGAGCCCCATCGATGGCGACCGGATCACCTTCTGGGGGCGGCGGGCCGACGAAGAGGGCGGGTCTGCCGCTACGGTGGAGGCGTGCACGACGAGCCGATCGACCCCTTCAACGGCGACCCTGTCGACCCGTCTGCGGGCCTGGACGACCTCACCGATGGGGACAACCTGGATCCGCTGACCGAGGCTGAGCGCCAGGACGTGCTGGAAGATCTGGCCGATCTCGAGATCTACCAGGCGCTTCTGGGCCCGATCGGGGTGCGGGGCCTCGTCATCGAGTGCGAGGACTGTCACGAGCCGCACTATTTCGACTGGGACCTGCTGCGCGGCAACCTGCGTCACCTGCTCAGCTCGGGGCGCCCGCGGGTGCACGAGCCGGCGTACGACCCCGATCCGGACCACTACGTCACGTGGGAGTACGCGCGGGGTTACGCCGACGGGGTCCACGACACCCTCACCGAAGGAACCGACGAGAACGAGTGAGGGCCGGGCGTCGTCGCACGCCCGGCCCTCACCTTCGTCCAGCTCCGTCAGTCCACCAGGCCCGCGCGGAACCCGGCCGCCACCGCGTGGGCCCGGTCGCGCGCGCCCAGCTTCCGGAACAGTCGCCGCGCGTGGGTCTTCACGGTGTCCTCCGAGACGAACAGCTCACGCCCGATCTCCGCGTTGCTCTTCCCGTCCGACATGCCGCGCAACACCTGCAACTCCCGTTCCGTGAGCGCGATCCGGCGCGCGGCCGGCTCCGGCTCGCGGCCCAGCTCGGCCTCGCCCGGGCGGACGGCGGGCCAGCCGCCCCGGCCGAGATCTCCCAGCCCGTCGCCGGGATCGCCGAAGTCACCACGCTGCGCGGGCACGACCTGGGTCGGCACCCGCCCCGGCATCATGCCGAGCGCGGACGCGGCGCCCTGCTCGGCGACCGCGCCGGCGGTGGCGCGCACCGGGCCGGCGACGGCGGCCTGCGCCGGGCCGGCACCGGCCGGACGGGCACCGGCCGGCGGGCGGGATGGCAGGCAGAGCAGGAGCACCGCCTTGGCCACCACGCTGACCATGTCCTGCTCGGCACCGCGGATGACGCCCCGGGCCCCGGCGGCGACCGTGGCCGCCGCCGCCCGGGGGTCTTCGGCGCCGAAGAGCACGATCACCGCCCCCGGGGATCTGGCCAATACTCTCCGTGTAAATCCGACGCTGTCGGGCCGGGTGACCGCGGTGTCGGCCAGGACCACGTCGGCCGGCCTCTCGGCCAGCCGCAGCATCGCCTCCGGCTCGGTCACCGCAGTTCGGACGGCGCCGGCCACTCCCAGCCGGGCCGCCGTGGTCGCTACGGCTTGAGCCGCCAGCGGCGTCCGGACGCAAACGAGGACGGTACGCACAGTGATCCTCCTCTCCTCATAGGAGGAGACCACGAACCTGGGGCAGTATTACGCGCTTTCGACGGATAGAAGAGGAAACTTCCGGACACCTCGCCACGCCGGGGAGCTGCGTGCGGATAACGATTCGATCTGTCATGTGTGAGCACTCCTCCCCCTGGGTAGAACGGCGACAGGTCGGATCGGATGCGCCTGTCTTGGTCGCCGCCATCATCCGGCTCCCACAGCTGAGCCACATGAGCCGTCGCGCGGCGCCGCGAAGGAGGGTGCTGATGTCCAACGTACGCAGACTGCCCGGCCCCATATCCGACCTCTGGGAGTGGCAGCGTCTCGGCAGTTGCCGGGGCCGCGACAGCGCGCAGTTCTTCCACCCGGACGGCGAGCGGGGCTCGTCGCGCAACCGGCGGGAGACGAAGGCCAAGCAGGTCTGCGGCGCCTGCCCGGTCCGGGCCCAGTGCGCGGCGCACGCCCTCTCCGTCCGCGAACCGTACGGCGTGTGGGGCGGGTTCAGCGAGTCCGAGCGACTGCGGCTGCTCGCCGTCGGCTGGGAGGACCTCGCCGACCGGCGTCACAGCGCGGTCGACGTGGCGCGCCTGGAGGCCCGCCTCGGCGCACCCCACAAGAGCACGGTTCCGGTGCAGCGGAGGCCCACCGCGGCCTGAACCACCCGGCACTTCCCAGCGAATCTTCACACCCCCGGATACGTCGCGGCGGCGCCCAATGGTTCAGCGGGCGCCGCCATCGCGTTTCTATCCGTCGTTCACCTGCACCTTCACGGTGTGCCAACCGGTGGCCCCGTCCGGTGCGACCGGCGCCTCCGCCTCGGTCTGCACCGCGCCGGTCGCGTCCGTGGCCCGCACCCGCAGCGTGTGCTCGCCCGGCGTGGCCTCCCACGCGTACGTCCACTGGCACCAGGTGTCCTTCGAGACCGAGGCGTGCAGCGTGGCCGGCGCCCACGGGCCGTCGTCCACGCTCACCTCGACGGCCGCGACGCCGACGTGCTGCGCCCAGGCCACGCCCGCCACCGTGACCGCGCCGGCCGCGAGCGCCGCGTTCCGCCGCGGCGTGTCGATGCGTGACTGCGTCTTGATCGGCCCCTTGGCGGACCAGCCGCGCGGCACCCAGTACGCGTCGAAGTCGGCGAAGCTGGTCAGCTCGATCTCGGTGATCCACTTGCAGGCGCTGACGTAGCCGTACAGCCCCGGCACCACCATCCGCACCGGGAACCCGTGCTCCACCGGCAGCGGCTCCCCGTTCATCCCGATCGCCAGCAGCGCGTCCCGGCCGTCCCGGAGGATCTCGGTCGGCGTCCCGCAGGTCCAGCCGTCGACCGAGCGGCTGACCACCTGATCGGCACCGTCCAGCGGCCCCGCCTCGTCAAGAAGATCCTTCACCGGTACGCCGAGCCAGCGCGCGTTCCCGATCAGGTCCCCGCCCACCTCGTTCGATACGCAGGCGAGCGTGACATATCGTTCGACCATCGGACGTTTCAGCAGGTCCGCCCAGCTGATCGTGATCTCCCGCTCGACGCGCCCGTGAATCCGCAGACCCCAGCTCTCCGGGTCGACCTGCGGCACGCTCAGCGCCGTATCAATCCGGTAGAAGTCCCGATTTTTCGTGACATAGGTGGCTAGATCGGGCACCGGATCGAGGCCGCTCGGCAGCGCCGGCGCCGCGTTCACCGGCACCGGCAGCGTCACCGCGGCCCGCACCTCCGACACGCTCAGCCGGGTGGACAGCCACCGCCCCGCATAACCCGCCACCGCCGCACCGGCCACCACCAGCCCCGCCGACCTCAAGAACCGCCGCCTGCCCTCCGAATCGGGCCACGCGGCCCGGCCACCCGACGCCGAGCCACCCACCGTGGTGGCGCGGGCCTCCGTGACGACCGTGGCTGAACGCGCATCCGTGGCTGGGGCCGCAGCCGCCCCCGGACCCGCGTCCGAGGCTGAGGTCGCGTCCGCGTTCGTGGCTGAGGCCGCGCCGTGAACCGTTTCGGGCAGGCGCCGGAGCAGGAACCAGCCCGCCGCCAGCGACCACGCCACCGCCGTCAGCGAGGGCAGTGCCCAGGCCGCGTCGGCGCCCGGCCGGGTCAGCGCGGCCGCCACGCCGATCGCGCCGAACAGTGCGGTGCCGCCCACCGCGTAGCCGAGCGACCGCACGGCCAGCGCGCCCACCCCGGCCGCGGCCAGCGCCAGCAGCAGCATGGTTCCGACGATCAGCGCGGTCTTGTCGTGCACGCCGAACACCGCGATAGCCGCGTCCTTCACCGCCGCCGGGACGTGGTCGACCACCACCCCGCCGACCGCCACCACCGGTGCCGACCTCGGCCCGGTCAGCACCGCGGCCAACTCGGCCACACCCAGCCCGGTCGCGGCCGCCGCCACTCCCGCCAGCGCACCCCACCGGGCCGGGCGGCGGCCGGTGACCGTCGTCGGCGCGGCCGTTTCCGTCGTCATCGCCACGCCTCAAGTCTGCCGCGCCGCGGCGCGACGGCCCGGACGCCAATCATTACGGCTCACGAACGGAAAACGCCCCGGAGCCGTCGGCTCCGGGGCGTTCACAGGGTCGGGTCAGAAGCCCGGGCCGTGCTGGTGGCCGTGGCCGTGGGAGTGGCCGTGGCCGCCCGCGGCGGCGGGCTCGGGCTCGGCCGGCTTCTCGGCGACCAGGGTCTCGGTCGTGAGCAGCAGGCCGGCGATCGAGACGGCGTTGGCGACGGCGGAGCGCGTCACCTTGACCGGGTCGATGATGCCGGCGGCGGCCAGGTCGACGTACTCGTCGGTGGCCGCGTTCAGGCCGGTGCCCCACGGGGAGTCGGTGACCTTGTTGACCACGACGTAGCCGTCGTGGCCCGCGTTCTGCGCGATCCAGCGCAGCGGCTCGACGAGCGCCTTGCGGAGAATCCGGACACCGGTGGCCTCGTCGCCGGTCTTGCCGAGGTCGCCGTCGAGCACGGAGGCGACCTGGACCAGCGCGGCGCCGCCGCCCGGGACGGTGCCCTCCTCGACCGCGGCCTTGGTGGCGGCGATCGCGTCCTCGATGCGGTGCTTGCGCTCCTTCATCTCAACCTCGGTCGCGCCGCCGGCCTTGATGACGGCGATGCCGCTGCCGAGCTTCGCGAGACGCTCGGAGAGCTTCTCCCGGTCCCAGTCGGAGTCGGTCGCCTCGATCTCCTTCTTGATCTGGGCGACCCGGTCGGCGACCTCGGCGGAGTTGCCGCCACCGTCGACGATCGTGGTGTTCTCCTTGTCGACGACCACGCGGCGGGCGGTGCCCAGCTGGGAGATCGTCGTCTGGTCCAGCTTGTAGCCGAGCTCGGGGGCGATGAGCTCCGCGCCGGTGGAGATCGCGATGTCCTGCAGCATGGCCTTGCGGCGGTCGCCGAAGCCCGGCGCCTTCACCGCGGCGACCTTGAAGGTCTTGCGGATCGCGTTGACCACCAGCGTCGCGAGCGCCTGGCCCTCGACGTCCTCCGCGATGATCAGCAGCGGCTTGCTGTCCTGCAGCACCTTCTCCAGGAGCGGCAGGATCTCCTCGACCGTGGAGATCTTCGAGGTGGTGATCAGGATGTACGGGTCCTCCAGCACCACCTCCTGCGCCTCGGCGTCGGTCACGAAGTTCGGCGAGATGAAGCCCTTGTCGAACTGCAGGCCCTCGGTGATGTCCAGCTCGGTGGCGAGCGTGGAGCCCTCCTCGACGGTGATGACGCCGTCGCGGCCGACCCGGTCCATCGCCTCGGCGATCAACTCGCCGATCGTGGCGTCCTGCGCGGAGACGGTCGCGACGTGCGCGATCGCCTTGTGGTCCGCGACCTCGACGGCCTTCTCGATCAGCGCGTTCGACACGGCCTCGACGCCCGCGTCCAGCCCGCGCTTGATGCCGGCCGGGTTGGCGCCGGCCGTCAGGTTGCGGATGCCCTCGCGGACCAGCGCCTGGGCCAGCACGGTCGCGGTGGTGGTCCCGTCGCCGGCGACGTCGTTGGTCTTGGTCGCCACCTCCTTGACGAGCTGCGCGCCGAGGTTCTCGTACGGGTTGGTGAGCTCGATCTCCTTGGCGATGGTGACGCCGTCGTTGGTGATCGTCGGAGCGCCGAACTTCTTGTCCAGCACGACGTTGCGGCCGCGCGGCCCGAGGGTGACCTTTACGGTGTCCGCGAGCGCGTTGACGCCGTGCTCGAGCAGGTGGCGGGCGTCATCCGAGAAGCTCAGGATCTTCGCCATTGTTGTCCCTTCACGGACTTGGAAACTGCGGTCACGCCGTCGGGCGCGATACCGCTGGAGAACCGCCTATGGGCGCAGACAGCCCCGGCCCCCGCGAAACGGGTTCCGGGGCTGACCGCAGGAATTACTTAGTAAGTCACTTCTCGATGACGGCGAGGACGTCACGCGCGGAGAGCACGAGGTACTCGGCGCCGGCGTACTTGACCTCGGTGCCGCCGTACTTCGAGTAGATGACGGTGTCGCCGACCTTCACGTCAACCGGGATGCGGTTGCCCTTGTCGTCGACGCGGCCGGGGCCGACGGCGACGACGGTCCCCTCCTGCGGCTTCTCCTTGGCGGTGTCGGGGATCACGATGCCCGACGCCGTGGTGGTCTCGGCCTCGTTCGCCTGGACGAGGATGCGGTCCTCGAGCGGCTTGATCGCAACCTGGGTCGCGGTAGTCACGGGCATACCCTCCTGGGGTACTGGTGTCGTTACCGGCCACGCACGCGGGAACGCGCGCGGGACGGCGTCAATCTGCCTCATGCCACCGGGCGGGCCGTCGTCGCGGGTGCCGGACCGCCAGGCGTTGCTCCCGGAACGGGTCCGGAAGGCTCAGGGTGCTCCCGGGAACGGGCCCGGAAGGCTGGCACCCACCCATGGCGAGTGCTAACGGAAGGTTATTCCGGGGGCTAGCACTCCGTCAAGGAGAGTGCCAACACCCCGCGCGCCGCGGCGATCACCGCCGCCCGGAGGATGAGGAACGTGGAGTGGGAGCAGCTGCGTACGCCCGAGGGAGAGGCCGCGCTGGCCGCGGCCGAGGCGGCCGGTGACGGGGACGCGCTCGCCGCGGCGGCCGCGCTGCGCCGGGCCGGGATCGCGCCGGACCTGGCCGCCGCCGCGCTGACCCAGGCCGAGCTGCGCCGCCGGGCGACCGCGAAGTTCGGCGCGGACGCGGCCGTCATGTTCTTCACCCGGGCCGGGCTGGAGCAGGCCACGCGCGCACCTGTGGCGGCGCGCCGGGCCGCCCGGCTGCACGCCGCCGGCGTTCGCGCGCTCGCCGATCTGGGTTGCGGACTCGGCGCGGACGCGATCGCCGCGGCACGGCAGGGCATCAGCGTGTACGCCGTGGAGGCCGACCCGCACACGGCGCGGCTGGCCGAGGCGAACGCGCACGCCCTGGGGCTGGCCGACCGGATCTCGATCACCACCGGCGACGCCACCGAGGCGGACGTGAGCGCGGTGGACGCGGTCTTCTGCGACCCGGCGCGGCGCGCCTCGCGGACCGGGCGGCGCGTCTTCGACCCGGCGTCGTTCTCGCCGCCGTGGGACTTCGTGGCCGGGCTCGCCGCGCGCGTGCCGCGTACCGTGCTGAAGCTCTCCCCCGGCATCGACCACGCGCTGATCCCGGAGGGCGCGGAGGCGGAGTGGGTGAGCGTGGGCGGCGACGTGGTGGAGGCCGCGTTCTGGTGCGGCCCGCTGGCCGGGGTGCCGCGCCGCGCCACGGTGCTGCCGGACGGCGGCGAGCTCACCGGCGCCGCGGACGTGCCCGCCGAGGTCGGCGAGATTCGGCGGTACGTGTACGACCCGGACGGCGCGGTCGTCCGCGCGCACCTGGTGGCCGCGTTCGCGGAGCGGGTCGGCGGCGTGCTCGCGGACCCGCTGATCGCGTACGTGTACGCGGACACGGCGACGCCGACCCGGTTCGGCCGGTGCCTGGAGGTGCTGGACGTCATGCCGTTCTCGCTGAAGCGGCTGCGCGCGGAGCTGCGGCGCCGCGCCGTGGGGCGGGTGGAGATCCTGAAGCGCGGCTCCGCGCTCGACGTCGCACAACTGCGCCGTGACCTGCGGCTGAGCGGGCCCGAGGAGCTGTCTCTGGTGCTCACCCGGGCCGCCGGAGCACCTGTGACGCTGCTCTGCCGACCCGTACCGTCGGTCAATCTGTCCTGATCTGCCCCGATAAGGGGCTCCGGCCCGGCATAGTGGAATCTGATCCTCCGCAGCTGAAAGGGCCTCGTATGCGCCGCGGTATCGCCACGCTCACCGCCACCGTCGTCGCGGCCGGCCTGCTCACGGCCTGCGGAGGTGATGACGCGGGCGAGGCGCCGGTCCCCAAGATCGGCGTGATCCTGCCGGACAGCACCTCGTCCGACCGCTGGGAGACGGCGGACCGCCGGTTCCTGGAGAGCGCGTTCGAGAAGGCCGGCATCCCGTACGACATCCAGAACGCACAGGGCGACAAGGCCGCGTTCCAGTCGATCGCCGACCAGCAGATCACCAACGGCGCCACGGTACTGATGATCGCGAACCTGGACTCGGACACCGGCAAGGCCGTGCTGGACAAGGCGAAGAGCCGGGGCGTGGCCACGATCGACTACGACCGGCTCACGCTCGGCGGCGGCGCGGAGTACTACGTCAGCTTCGACAACGTGCAGGTCGGCAAGCTGCAGGGGCAGGGGCTGCAGAAGTGCCTGACCGCGAAGAGGGTCGCCAAGCCGACGATCGCGGAGCTGCACGGCTCCCCCACCGACAACAACGCCACGCTGTTCAAGGAGGGCTACCAGTCGGTGCTGAACCCGCTCTACGCGAAGGGCACCTACGTGAAGGGCCCGGAGCAGGCGGTGCCGGACTGGGACAACACGCAGGCCGGCACGCTCTTCGAGCAGATGCTGACGCAGAACCCGGCGATCAGCGGCGTGCTCGCCGCGAACGACGGCATGGGCAACGCGGTCATCACCGTCCTCAAGAGGAACAACCTCAACGGCAAGGTGCCGGTCACCGGCCAGGACGCTGACGTGCAGGGCCTGCAGAACATCCTCGCCGGCGACCAGTGCATGACCGTCTACAAGGCGATCAAGGAGGAGGCGAGCGCCGCCGCCCAGCTGGCGATCTCGCTGGCCAAGGGCGAACGCCAGGACGTCACCGGCAAGGTCACCGACCCGCAGAGCGGCCGCGAGGTCCCCTCCGTCCTGCTGGCACCGAAGGCGATCTTCGAGGAGAACGTCAAGGCCGTGGTCGACGACGGCTACGTCACCCGCAGCGAGCTGTGCACCGACGCCTACGCCGCCGCCTGCCGCCGGCTGGGGATCACCTGACCGGCTAGTGTCGTCCCTCGTGGCCAAGTCTGCGAACAAGACCGGCGGCACCCCCGCGACGACGCTGCTCACCCGGCAGAAGGTGGCTTTCACCGCGCACACGTACGAGGTCGATCCCAAGGCCACGTCGTACGGTGAGGCGGCCGCCGCCGCGCTCGGCGTACCACCGACCCGCCTGTTCAAGACGCTGGTCGCGACCGTCGACGGCCGACTCGCCGTCGGCGTGGTCCCGGTCTCCGCCTCCCTCGACCTGAAGGCCCTGGCCGCCGCCCTCGGCGGCAAACGCGCCGCGATGGCGGACCCCGCCGCCGCCGAACGCGCCACCGGTTACGTGACCGGCGGCATCTCCCCGTTCGGCCAGCGCTCCCGCCTCCCGATCGTGGTCGACGCGTCCGCGGAGGCGCAGGAGACGGTCTTCGTGTCGGGCGGGCGGCGGGGCCTCCAGATCGAGATCCCTCCCGCCGCCTTCCCCTCCGTCGCCGGCGCCATCTTCGCCCCCATCGCGACGGCTTGACCGCCGCTTCGATACGTCGCGCTCCCGGCGTGGGGGTGCTCGGCCCGCGCAAGCCGGTTCCGTGATCGAGCGCGCTTTCTTCCCTGATCAATTCGTGGCGTCGACTACGCATACACCGCGGCTTCCACCGTGAGCGGCGTGCCTGGATAGCGCTTATCGGGCATGAAGGGCTATCGCGCGGCACCGTCCCGTCGGCGGACCCGGCAGATCCGCCGTACCCACCCGAGACGCCATCCGACCGGCGGTCTCCGGTCGAAGGCCCGGCGCGTTCCCTGGACCAGTCCGAAGCGCGTGAGCAGGACATTGTCCGGCACATCCGTCGTGGTTCGCCGTGAAGTGCTACCGCCGTGGCGCAGGCCGACGCGCGCCGGCGGCAGTGTGGCGCAGCCACAAAGGCGTCGGCTTCACTACGGTCACGAGCACATTCGATATGTGGGCATGCCGCCTGCCACGCCCCGACTCGCCATATGCGGCGCCTTTTCTGCGGCAATTGCGTGCCGGCACCACCCGGCAGGGACGATCGATTCAATTCGCGGGAAAGGGCACAACCACGCACTGCACATGAGGACATTGCCCTGGGCCGCCCAGCCCTGGGCGCGATAGTCGAGATTCCTGCGACCGTGCCGGCTTGCCGAACATGTGGATAAGGCGAAATTTCCCTCTAAAGCGCTCGAAGGGCAGCCTGGCCGTCCCAACGACCGGCACACCGGTGCAAGAGCCATCCGCACCAACAGCCCGCGGCCCCTCGCCGGCCACCTCGCACGACCGACGCATCGACCGACAGCCCCATCGCAAGCCGCGCGGCACGAACCCACGCCCACCACACGCGGCACGGCACGAACCCACGCCCACCACACGCGGCACGGCACGAACCCACGCCCACCACACGCGGCACGGCACGAACCCACGCCCACCACACGCGGCACGGCACGAACCCACGCCCACCACACGCGGCACGGCACGAACCCACGCCCACCACACGCGGCACGGCACGAACCCACGCCCACCACACGCGGCACGGCACGAACCCACGCCCACCACACGCGGCACGGCACGAACCCACGCCCACCACGCGGCACGGCACGAACCCACACGCCCACCACAGCGGGCCTGGCCCCGCCCGGCGAGATCGCCCGCCAGACGATCAATACCCGGGCGCGCGGCGGAGCCGCTCGTTCGTCCGGCAAGGGTGCGGGCGACGGTGGGATGAAGGGGGCATCCTTCCCGGCGGCGGGAGGCGTACCGCGTACCGGCGAAGGGCCTTGGATCTTGAATTTTCGGAGACGTGTCGGGCGCGTTGCGGAATTGTTATGCCACTAAACAAAAGTGGGGGTTGTGCCGTGGGCCACAGGCGAAATACGTTGCCGGGCACAACAAACCGACGACACCGCAGGGAGTTCCACCACACCGAAAGGACCATGCACAATGCGCAGAGTCCTGACCACGCTGGCCGTGGCCGGCCTCGCCGCCGGGACGCTCGTCGCCTGTGGCGAGGATGCGGGCGGCGGAGAGGCACGACCCGCCAAGATCGGCGTCATTCTTCCGGACAGCGCCTCGTCGAACCGCTGGGAGACCGCGGACCGGAGGTATCTGGAGGCGGCGTTCAAGGCCGCGGGCGTCGAGTACGACATCCAGAACGCGCAGGGCGACAAGGCCGCGTTCCAGACCATCGCCGACCAGATGATCATCAACGGCGTCACCGTGCTCATGATCGTGAACCTTGACTCCGGTACCGGCAAGGCGGTGCTGGACAAGGCCAAGGGCCAGGGCGTGGCGACCATCGACTACGACCGCCTGACGCTGGGCGGCAGCGCCGAATATTACGTCAGCTTCGACAACGTGCAGGTCGGCAAGCTTCAGGGCGAGGGCCTGCAGAAGTGCCTGACCGATCTGAACGCGAACAAGCCGGTGATCGCGCAGCTGCACGGCTCGCCCACCGACAACAACGCCACCCTGTTCCGGGAGGGCTACCAGTCGATCCTGAACCCGCTCTTCGACGGCGGCACCTACGCCAAGGGGCCGGAGCAGGCGGTGCCGGACTGGAACAATACGCAGGCCGGCACGATCTTCGAGCAGATGCTGACGCAGGCCAACAACGAGATCGACGGCGTGCTGGCGGCGAACGACGGGCTCGGCAACGCGGTGGTGACCGTGCTGAAGCGGAACGGGCTGAACGGGAAGGTCCCGGTCACCGGTCAGGACGCGGATGTACAGGCGTTGCAGAACATCCTGGTCGGCGACCAGTGCATGACGGTCTACAAGGCGGTCAAGCAGGAGGCGGACGCGGCGGCGGATCTGGCCATCGCGCTGTCCAAGAGCGAGCGGAAGGACGTGACCGGCCGGGTCACCGATCCGGAGACCGGCCGCGAGGTACCGTCCGTGCTGCTCACGCCCAAGGCGATCTTCTTCGACAACGTGAAGGACGTCGTCGCGGACGGGTACGTGACCGCGGCCGAGCTGTGCACCGGCGCCTACGCGGCCAAGTGCACCGAGGCCGGAGTCAGCTAGACCCCTTGTAACCGGCTCAGGGCACCAGCCGGCTCGCGCGCCGCCCGGGACACGTTCCGGGCGGCGCGCGAGGAGTTCAAGCCGCTAGGAGAAACGTGTCCGCGACACCCCTGCTGGAACTGCGCGGGATAGACAAGGGCTTCGGCCCGGTCCAGGTCCTCCGCGACGTCAATCTCGCCGTCCATCCCGGTGAGGTGACCGCGCTCGTCGGCGACAACGGCGCCGGCAAGTCGACGCTCGTCAAGTGCGTCAGCGGCATCTACACCATCGACTCAGGGCAGATCTTCTTCGAGGGCCGGCCGGTCACGGTCAACAGCCCGCGCGACGCGGCGACGCTCGGACTCGAGGTCGTCTACCAGGACCTCGCGCTCTGCGACAACCTCGACATCGTGCAGAACATGTTCCTCGGCCGGGAGCGGCGCAGCGGCCTGGTGCTGGACGAGCCGACCATGGAGCAGCTGGCGGCGGAGACGCTGGCCAGTCTGTCCGTCCGGACGGTGAAGTCGCTGCGCCAGCACGTCTCCAGCCTCTCCGGCGGCCAGCGGCAGACCGTGGCGATCGCCAAGGCCGTGCTCTGGAACAGCAAGGTCGTCATCCTGGACGAGCCCACGGCCGCGCTCGGCGTGGCCCAGACCGCTCAGGTGCTGGAGCTGGTCCGGCGGCTCGCCGACCGGGGCCTGGCGGTCGTGCTGATCTCGCACAACATGAACGACGTCTTCGCCATCTCGGACCGGATCGCCACGCTCTACCTCGGGCGGATGGCCGCGCAGGTGAAGACCACGGACGTCACTCACTCACAGGTCGTCGAGCTGATCACGGCGGGGCGCAGCGGGGAGCTGGGGCTGCCCGAGAACGGGGGGCCACGGTGACCGACACGGTCGTCAAGGAGGCGGCGCCGACCGTCGGCAGCCATGTCCGCAACTATCTGAGCCGGGTGCGCGGCGGCGACATCGGCTCGCTGCCGGCCGTGCTCGGGCTGATCGCGCTCTGCCTGTTCTTCGGCCTGATGCGGCCCGCGTTCTTCAGCGCGGGCAACTTCGCGAACCTGTTCACGCAGGGCGCGGCCGTCACCATCATCGCGATGGGGCTGGTCTTCGTGCTGCTGCTCGGCGAGATCGACCTTTCCGCGGGGTACGCCAGCGGCGTGTGCGCGTCCGTGCTGGCGGTGCTGCTGACGTACCAGGGCTGGCCGTGGTACGCGGCGACGCTGGCCGCGCTGGCCACCGGCGCGCTGATCGGGGTGGCCATCGGGTTCATGGTGGCGAAGGTCGGCATCCCGTCGTTCGTGGTCACGCTGGCGGCGTTCCTCGCGTTCCAGGGCGTGGCGCTGATCCTGATCAAGGGCGGCACCAACGTGTCGGTACGCGACGACGTGCTGCTCGCGATCTCCAACCGGAACGTGCCGCCGCCGCTCGGCTGGGCGCTGTTCGCGCTGGGCGTGCTGATCTACGCCGGGATTCAGCTCTTGCAGTGGCGCAACCGGCACCGGCGCGGACTGGTCACCGAGCCGCTCGGGGTGGTGGCCGCGCGGATCGCGATGCTGGTCGTGGTGGTCGGCGCCGCCGTGTACGTGCTCAACCTGGAGCGCAGCCGCAACGTGCTGATCACCTCGCTGAAGGGCGTGCCGATCGTGGTGCCGCTCATCGTGGTGCTGTTGGTGATCTGGACGTTCGTGCTGCACCGGACCGCGTACGGCCGGCACGTCTACGCGGTCGGCGGCAACCGGGAAGCCGCGCGCCGGGCCGGCATCAACGTCGACCGGATTCGCATCTCGGTCTTCGTGATCTGCTCGTTCATGGCCGCGATCGGCGGCGTGGTGGCGGCCAGCCGGGCCGCCTCGGTGGACGCGAACACCGGCGGCAGCAACGTGCTGCTGTACGCGGTCGGCGCCGCGGTGATCGGCGGCACCAGCCTGTTCGGCGGCAAGGGCCGGATCATCGACGCGGTCATCGGCGGCGCGGTGGTCGCGGTGATCGACAACGGGATGGGCCTGATGAACGCCAGCGCGGGCGCGAAGTTCGCCTGGACCGGTGGCGTGCTCCTCGCCGCGGCTAGCATCGATGCGCTGTCCCGGCGTCGCGCGGCGGCCACCGGAAACCGTTAGTCCGCAATGGAGAGTTCAGACTGATGCGCGCCGGACCCAGCCAGGACGAGGTCCGCCGGCAGAACCTCGGGGCGCTGCTGCGCTATGTGCACGTGCACGGGCCGATCTCCCGCGCGGAGCTCACCACCCGGCTCGGGCTCAACCGCAGCACGATCGGGGCGCTCACCGCGGACCTCACGGCGGCCGGGCTGGTGCGCGAGGAGGCGCCGCGCGGCGCGCGCCGGGCCGGGCGGCCGTCGCTGGTGGTGCTGCCCGAGTCCGGCCGGGTGTACGCGTACGCGCTGAGCATCGAGGTGGACCGGTTGCGCGCGGCCCGGGTCGGGCTCGGCGGCGAGGTGCTGGACGAGCGCGTCTACGACCGCCCGCGCGACCTGCGCGTGTCCGAGGTGGTCGGTCCGCTGGCCGCGTTCGTGAAGGAGATGCAGCACGCGGCCCCGGAGGGCCGGTACGTGGGCGTGGGCGTGGCGGTGGCCGGCATGGTCCGCCGCCACGACGGCCTGGTCCGGCTCACGCCGAAGGCCGGCTGGGTGGACGAGCCGCTCGCCGAGCCGCTGGCCGAGGCGCTCGGCGGCGACCACACCGTGCGGGTCGGCAACCACGCGGACCTGGCGCTGCTGGCCGAGCACCTGCGCGGCGTGGCCGTGGACACCGAGGACGTCATCTACCTGCACGGCGAGGTGGGCATCGGTGCCGGCATCATCGCGCACGGCACGCTGATCACCGGCCACGGCGGGTACGCCGGCGAGGTCGGCCACATGATCGTGCACCCGGGCGGCCGTACGTGCAGCAGTTGCGGCGCGCGCGGCTGCTGGGAGTCGGAGATCGGCGAGGAGGCGCTGCTGCGCGCGCTGGGCACGGACGGCAGCGGCCGGATCCCCGCGCACCAGCTGATCGCGGCGATGCGCGGGGATCCGGGCAGTCACGAGGCGCTGCGCCAGATCGGCGAGTGGCTCGGCCTGGGCGTCGCCAACCTGGTCAACATCTTCAACCCGGAGATGGTCATCTTCGGCGGTACGCTGCGGAACCTCTACCTGACCACGGCCGCCCAGGTGCGGTCCCGGCTCAACTCGCTCGCGCTGCCGGCCAGCCGCGAACTGCTGCGCCTGCGCACGCCGAAGATGGGTGAGGACGCGGCGCTGATCGGTGCCGCGGAGCTGGCGTTCACCCAGTTGCTCGCGGACCCGCTCAACGAGGCCCCGTCAGCCCGTCAGGCCACGTAGCGCCTCGTCGACCAGCCGGTCGGTGAAGTCCGCGCCGACCGGGTCGCCGGTGACCAGCACCCGGTAGTAGAGCGGCCCGACCAGCGTGTCGACCAGCAGGTCCAGGTCGGTGCCGGGCGGGAGGTCGCCGCGCGCGACCGCCCGCTCCAGCGGCGCCCGGTCCAGCTCGCGCTGCCGGCTCAGGTGCTCGGTGCGGAGCCGGGCCGCCAGCGCCGCGTCGTGCTGCGCCTCGCCGTGCAGCGCGCGGAACACCGCGCCGGCGTCGTGCTCGGTCAGGAAGATGGCCAGCCCGCGCAGGTGGAGCCGCAGGTCGGTGACGAGTTCGCCGGTGTCCGGCGGGCGCAGCGCCTCGCGGGCGTCCACCGTGAACGCCTCCATCAGCACGTCGGTCTTGGACTGCCACCAGCGGTAGATGGTCTGTTTGGCCACGCCGGCCCGGGCCGCGATTCCCTCGATCGTGAGCTGGGCGTACCCGCGCTCGACCAGCAGATCGTCGGCCGCCTCCAGCACGCTGAGGCGCGCCTGTTCACTGCGGCCGTGCCGGTTGCCCCGATGCGCCGTCACGCCGGATTTCTCCCTTTTCTGGTTGTTCTTTTTCATGCCCGAGAATAATCGTGCTTGACTAGACGCAACGTTGCGTCCACTCTAACTCGCATGAACTCAGCTCACATGAACTCAGCCGGCATGAACTCAGCTCGCACGAACTCTCTGTCGGCACCACGTGTGCGTACCGTTCTCGACCGCCTGCGCGCCGCCGCCGATCTCGATGAGGACCGGCCCCACCCCCGCCCCGACGCCGACGCCTCCGCACAGGAGCGCGCCGACCTGCTGGCCGAGGCCTACATGCCGGTGTCCGCGCGCGGCGGCGACCTGCTCTACGCGCTGACCCGGGCCGCCCGGCCGGAGCGCGTGGTGGAGTTCGGCACGTCGTACGGCATCTCGACGCTCTACCTGGCCTCGGCCGTGGCCGACAACGGCGCCGGCCACGTGGTGACCACCGAGCTCAGCACCGTGAAGGTGGCCGCCGCCCGGGCGAACCTGGCGGAGGCGGGTCTCTCCGACGCGGTGACGGTGCTGTCCGGCGACGCGCTGGCCACGCTCGCGGACGTGCCCGGGCCGATCGGCCTGCTGCTGCTCGACGGCTGGAAGGACCTGTGCCTGCCGGTGCTGCGCCTGCTGGAGGACCGGCTGGCGCCGGGCGCGCTGGTGATCGCGGACGACGTCAGCTTCCCGACCATGGCGCCGTACCTGGACTACGTCCGGGACCCCGCCTCCGGGTACGTGAGCGTGGAGTTCCCGGTCGACGACGGCATGGAGATCAGCTGCCGCGCCTGAGAAATTCGGTGGATCGGGATCGACGGCGCACAGTAGCGTCTCGTTACTATGCGTGAGCTACCGCGCTCCGACCCGGGAGTCGCCGACCACCGGTCGGCGGGCCGTCTGCTGTGGTGGATGGTCCGCCGCGTCGGGCGCGAGCTGGCCGTCTCGGTCGTGCTCGGCGTGGTGTGGATGTGCGCGATGGCGCTGGCACCGGCGCTGATCGGCATCGCGATCGACCGCGGCGTGGCCGGGCGGGACCTCGGCGCGCTCGCCGCCTGGTCCGCGGCCGTGCTCGGGCTCGGCATGGTGCAGGCGCTGGCCGGCGTCGCCCGCCACCGGTACGGCGTGCACAACTGGCTCGACACCGCGTACGGCACCGTGCAGCTCACGGTGCGGCAGTCCGCCCGGCTCGGCGCGGCGCTCCCCCGCCGGATGTCCAGTGGCGAGGTGGTGAGCATCGGCGTCTCGGACATCGAGCACCTGGGCGAGATCATCGAGATCATCGACCGGGCGATCGGCGCGTTCGCCGCGATCGCGGTGGTCACGGTGATCATGTTGGGGACGTCCACGCCGCTGGGGCTGGTGGTGCTGATCGGCGTGCCGCTGCTGCTGGGCCTCGTCGCGCTGCTGCTCCGCCCGTTGCAGGACCGGCAGGAGGCGTACCGGACGCGGCAGGGCGCGCTCACCACCCGAGCCGCGGACATCGTCACCGGGCTGCGCGTGCTGCGCGGCGTGGGCGGCGAGGCGCTGTTCGCCGGCGGATACCGCGCCGAGTCGCAGGACCTGCGCGCCGCTGGCGTACGGGTGGGACGCGTCGGCGCGCTGCTGGAGGCGACGCAGGTGCTGCTCCCGGGCCTGTTCCTGGCGCTGGTCGTCTGGCTCGGCGCGCGGCTCGTGCTGGCCGGCGACATCACCGCCGGTCAGCTCGTCGCGTTCTTCGGCTACACCGCGTTCCTGGTGCCGCCGCTGCGCACGCTCACCGAGGCGGCGAACGCGCTGGCGGTGGCGCTGGTCGCGGCGCGCCGCGTGGTGCGGCTGCTGGAGCTGGACCCGGACCCGGCCTCGCCGGCGCGCCCGGTGCCGATGCCGCCGGGGCCGGCCGCGCTCGCCGACCCCCGCTCCGGCCTGCTGGTACGCCCCGGCGAGCTGACCGCGATCGCGGCGGCCGACCCGGCGGACGCGGCCGCGATCGCGGAGCGGCTGGCCCGGTTCACCGACTCGGAGGCGCGGCTGGGCGACGTACCGCTGCGGGATCTGGATCTGGCCGAGCTGCGGTCCCGGGTGCTGCTGGCGGAGAACGAGGCACGGCTGTTCGCCGGCCCGCTGCGCGAGGCGCTGGGCGGCGGCGCGGTGGAGCACGCGCTGGAGACCGCCGCGGCGGAGGACATCGTGGCCGCGCTGCCGGACGGGCTGGACACCGAGATCGCGGCGCGCGGCCGGGAGTTCTCCGGCGGTCAGCAGCAGCGGCTCCGGCTGGCCCGCGCGCTGGTCGCGGACCCGGAGACGCTGATTCTGGTGGAGCCGACCAGCGCGGTCGACGCGCACACCGAGGCGCGGATCGCGGGCCGGCTCGGCGCGGCGCGCGCCGGGCGCACCACCGTGGTCTGCACGACCAGCCCGCTGGTGCTGGCGCACGCGGACCGCGTGGCCTACGTCGAGGACGGCAAGGTCATCGCCGAGGGTACGCACCGGGAGCTGCTCACCGGCGAGCCGCGCTACGCCGCCACGGTCACCCGGCAGGAGGGCTGAGCGATGCTCCCGATCGCCGACGGCGGGCAGGTCCGGCGGTACGTGCGAGGCCTGTTCCGCCGGCACCCGCGCGAGCTGGCCGTGCTGCTCGCCCTGCACGGGCTGGGCGCGCTCTGCGGTCTGGCCGCGCCCCGGCTGCTCGGCGACCTCGTCGAGATCATCCGCGGTGGTGGCACGGCCGGCGCGCTCGACCGCGTCGGGCTGGCGCTGGCCGCGTTCGTGGTCGCCCAGGCCGTGCTGGTGTACCTGGCCCGGTACGCGTCCGCGCGGCTCGGCGAGCGGGTGCTGGCCGAGCTGCGCGAGGAGTTCGTGGACCGGGTGCTGGCCGTGCCGATCGGGACCGTGGAGCGGGCCGGCACCGGCGACCTGCTCACCCGCACCACCCGGGACGTGTCGTCGCTGGCCTACAGCGTGCAGTGGGCGGTGCCGGAGATCCTCACCGCGCTGATCACGCTGGTGCTGCTGGTCGGCGCGCTGGCCCTGGTGTCGCCGCTGTTCCTGCTGGCGCCGCTGGTGGCGGTGCCGATCCTCTGGCCGGCGACCCGGTGGTACCTGCGCCGCGCGTCCGGCGCCTACCTGCGGGAGCGGGCCGCGTACGCGCGGATCACCGAGGGGCTGGCCGAGACCGTGGAGGGCGCGCGGACCGTGGAGGCGCTGCGGCTGCACGAGCGCCGGCGGCGGCAGACGGACGCGGACATCCACGAGTCGTACCGGGCCGAGTGGTACACGCTGTTCCTGCGCACGGTCTGGTACCCGGTGGCGGACACGTCGTACGTGCTGCCGGTCGCCGCGTCGCTGCTGCTCGGCGGCGTGTACTACGCGAACGGCTGGATGACGCTGGGCACCGTGATCACGGCCGTGCTCTACATGCAGCAGTTGGTCGGCCCGGTCGAGCAGGCGCTGTCCTGGCTGGAGGAACTCCAGGAGGGGCAGGCCGCGCTGGCCCGGGTGATCGGCGTCGGCGAGGTCCGCTCGGACGCGGACGCGCCGGGCGCGACGCCCGCGGGCAACGGCATCCGGCTGGACGACGTCACGTTCGGGTACGTGCCCGGCCGCCCGGTGCTGCGCGGCGTCACGCTGGACATCGCGCCCGGCGAGCGACTGGCCGTGGTCGGCCCGTCCGGCGCCGGCAAGTCCACGCTCGGCCGGCTGCTGGCCGGCGTGCACCGGCCGGACTCCGGCTCGCTCACGGTCGGCGGCGTCCCGGTGTCCGCGCTGCCGCCGGACCGGCTGCGCGGCGAGGTCGCGCTGGTCACCCAGGAACACCACGTGTTCGCCGGCACGCTGCGCTTCAACCTGGTGCTGGCCCGGCCGGACGCCTCGCCGGAGCAGGTGCGCGACGCACTGGCCGCGGTGGACGCGCTCGGCTGGGCGACCGAGCTGCCGGACGGGCTGGAGACCGTGGTCGGCGAGGGCGGGCACCCGCTCACCCCGGCGCAGGCGCAGCAGGTGGCGCTGGCCCGGCTGGTGCTCGCGGACCCGCACACGCTGGTGCTGGACGAGGCCACGTCGCTGATCGACCCGCGCGCGGCCCGCTCGCTGGAACGCTCGCTGGCCGCGGTGCTGGCCGGCCGCACCGTGGTGGCGATCGCGCACCGGCTGTTCTCCGCGCACGACGCGGACCGGGTGGCGGTGGTCGAGGACGGCCGCGTCGTCGAGTGCGGCTCGCACGACGAACTGCTGGCCGCGGCCGGCTCCTACGCCGCGCTGTGGCGCTCCTGGCAGAGCTAGAGATCCCAGACCGAGACCCCGCCGGTACGCGTGGGTGGCCGGCCGGTCAGCGAGGTGAGCAGCGACTCCACGGCGGCACGGTGCGGCTGGTCGTTCGGCAGCACGATCACCGATGTCCGCCAGTAGGCCAGGTCCGAGGCGAACGCGGCGCGGTCACCCACGGTCAGCGGCGGCAGGTAGCCGGTCGTGCTCACGCTCACGATCAGCGCGTGCGTGGGCCGGCGCGGCGGGCCGAACAGCGCGCGCCCGCCCGCCGTCGGGTCCGGGTCCGGGCCGAGGAAGTAGCCGAGCGCCAGCGGGAAGTCCAGGCCGGCGCGCGCGGCCCAGCGCATGCCGGTGGTGTCCGTCCAGATCCGCGGCGTGACCAGCATGCTGCCGCCGTCCGCCAGCTGCTCGCGGTAGCCCTGCGTGGTGATGTAGGCCGGCACCGGCGCCAGCCGCGTGGTGGACACCGGCATCGGCACGATCGGCACCAGCGCGGCTGCCACCAGCGCGACCGCCGGCCTCGACCGGTCGACCGCGAGCGCCAGCAGCAGGCCGACGCACGGAATCGCGATCAGCGACAGCCGGGTCGGCACCACCGAGTCGAAGATCGGCAGGTGCGCGAACGGCTCCCACGGGCCGGGGCGGCTCACGTCGCCGTACCCGTTCACGATCACGTCACGGCCGACCGACAGCACCGCGAAGACCACGGCGGTCACGGCGGCGGCGAGCGCGGCGGCCCGCGCCCGCAGCACGACCGCGAGCACCACGAACGCGATCACCAGCGGGAAGCCGAAGAACGCGTTCTCCTCCGTCTCGTTCGGCGCGATCTGGCCGAACGGAGAGATCGGCCCGGCCAGCGAGTGGTGCGAGAACGACACGAACGCGGCCACGTCGTTGCCGTAGCTGGTCACGAACTCGGGCACGCCCCGGTAGCTGCCCGGGCCGGTGAACTGCACCCACAGCGGGTACCCGACCAGCGCGCCGGCCACCGCCAGCGCGACGCCGAGGTTGGTGAGGAACCGCGTCCGGTCCGCCTCGCGCGGGCGCAGCGCCAGGTGCAGCAGGCCGAAGACGGCGCATCCCAGGCCGGTGAAGAACAGCGCCTCCTCGTTGATGAAGACCTGCCACGCCATCACCAGGCCGAGCAGCGGGCCGGACCGCCGCCGCGGGTCGAACAGCAGGTGGACCACGAACGGGAGCAGGAACTGGGCGGTCCAGTTCGGATGGCCCTGCGCGTGCGTGACGACGCCGGGCGCGAAGCCGCAGAACGCGCCGCCGACCCCGGCCGCGAGCGGTGAGACGGCCAGGCGGCGGCGGAACACCCAGAACCAGCCGTACGCGGTGAGCGCCAGGCCCAGCAGCACCAGCAGCGCGAACGAGGCGGCCGGACCGGCCAGCAGCGTGACCGGGACCAGCGGCAGGCCGACGCCGAGCACGGACGTGTTCGCCATCAGGTTCACGCCGAGCGGCACGTTCAGCTCGTCCGTGACGAACGGGTCGCGGGCGTCGCCGGTCACCAGCGCGGCGGCCCGGGCCAGCACGTACTCGAAGAACGCGTGGTCGCCCTCGTTCGCCTCCGGCACGGCCCGGTCCAGGTCCCGCCACAGCGGCAGGGTCAGGACCAGGGCGATCAGGAGGTACGCCGTGAGCGCCGCGAGGTCCGGCTTGTGCTTCCCGATCGCGACCACCGACGAATGGTAGTGGCTCCCGCACTCCGGACTCGGACTTATCGGTCGACCTGGGTGAACTCCCAGACGTGCGGCGACCGTGCGACCAGGTGCTCCGGCGGCTCGGGGAGGTCGACCGGGCCGCTGCGCCACTTCGAGATCACCACGAGGCGGTTGTCGGTCGAGGAGAACACCTCGCTGGACATGTGCAGCGGATACACCTCGATCGACGGGACCGCGTCGTCGCACAGCCAGGTGAGCAGCTCCGCGTACCCGGTGGGCCGGGCCTTGACCTCCCACATCCGAACGATCACGTCCGGCATCTCCCCCTCCTCCCCTGACGGTGAAACTCTTTCAACCGGGGGGATGACTCCGGAGGTTACCGCTCCCGCTCCATGATCAGAGCATCGGTGTTGCTCGGCTGGTAGTAGCCGCGCCGGATGCCGATGCCCTCGAAGCCGTACGCGCCGTAGAGCCGCTGCGCGGGCACGTTGTCCACCGCGACCTCCAGCAGCACCCGCTCCGCGCCGCGCCGCTCCGCCTCCGCCAGCAGCGCCTCCAGCAGCGCACGGCCGATGCCGTGGCGCTGCCGGTCACGGCGGACCGCGATGTTCTGCACCCAGGCGTCCGGCTCCTGCATCGCGAGGCCGGCGTAGCCGTCGACCCGGCCATCGTCGTCCAGTGACACCAGATAGTGATGGCCGTTCGCCAGCTCGTTCCAGAACATGGCGGCCGTCCACTTCTCGGCACCGAACAGGTCGGCCTCGATGGGTAGCAGCTCGTCGATGTGCCACCAGCGCAGCGGCCGGATCGCGTCACTCATCGCCGGACACCCTAACCCCTGTCCGGAAAGTCCCACGTCACAAGGGGTGCGCGGCTTCCTAACCGATCAGTAGGCTGGAGGCCATGTGGCAGGCCGAAGTTCGAGTTGACCTCGATGCGATCCGGGCGAACGTGGCCCATCTCGTCGCCGGCACCACCGCGGAGGTCATGGCGGTGGTCAAGAGCGACGGGTACGGGCACGGCATGGTCGCCTCCGCGCGCGCGGCTCTGGACGGCGGCGCCACCTGGCTCGGTGTGGCGAGCCCGGCCGAGGCGATCACTCTGCGTGAGTCCGGGCTGACCACGCCGATCCTCGCCTGGCTGGTCGGCCCCGGCCTGCCGCTGCACGAGGCCGTCGCGGCCGACGTCGACCTGAGCGTGGCCACGCTGGGCCTGCTGGACGAGGTGATCGCCGCCGGTGAGCACACCGGGCGGGTCGCCCGCGTCCACCTGAAGATCGACACCGGCATGACGCGCGGCGGCGCCACGCTGGCCGACTGGCCGGTGCTGCTGGAGGCGGCGGCCAAGGCGCAGTCCGACGACCTGATCGACGTGGTCGGCGTCTGGTCCCACCTGGCGTGCGCGGACGCGCCCGGCGACGCCAGCGTCGACGCGCAACTCGCCGTCTTCCACGAGGCGCTGGAGATGGCCGACCGGTTCGGCATCCGGCCGCGCTTCCGCCACCTCGCCAACTCCGCGGCCGCGCTCACCCGCCCGGACACGCACTTCGACCTGATCCGGCCCGGCCTCGCCATCTACGGCCTGTCGCCGATGGGCGGGCGGGTCGAGGGGCTGCGGCCCGCGATGACCGCGCGCGCCCGGGTGATGCTGGCCAAGCGGGTGCCGGCCGGCTCCGGCGTCTCCTACGGCCACACCTACGTCACGCCGGCCGAGACCACGATCGCGGTGGTGCCGATCGGGTACGCCGACGGCATCCCCCGGCACGGCTCGAACGCCGCCCCGGTGCTGATCGGCGGCCGGGTCCGGCCGATCGCGGGCCGCGTCTGCATGGACCAGTTCGCCGTCGACTGCGGCGACGACCCGGTGCACGACGGCGACCTGGTCACGCTCTTCGGCCCCGGCGACGACGGCGAGCCGACCGCGGACGACTGGGCGGAGGCCGCCGGCACCATCAACTACGAGATCGTCGCCCGGTTCGGCAGCCCCCGGGTGGCCCGTGTCTTCGACGGCCTGCGACCGGAGGTAGGTGCATGAGTTCCGCGACGTCACCGTCATCGTCGTCGTCCCTGGTGTCCTCGATCTTCACTCCCCGGGTCGGTAAGCGGGCCGGGCTCATCGGTGCGGTGGTCGGGCTGGCCGCCGCCGGCATCGCGGCCGGGGTCGCCGCGGAGCGGAGCATCGTGCGGCGCACCAAGCGCGGCACGATCGACCCGTACGCGAACGAGAAGTTCGGCGAGCAGCCCTACGACGAGTCCTTCATGATCACCGCCCCGGACGGCACCGACCTGCACGTGGAGGTGCTCGAGCCGGTCGACGGGCTGGAGGTCGAGCCGGACTTCCCCGGCGCGCCCGCGGCCGACCTGGCGGCCGAGCCCACCGTCGTCTTCGTCCACGGCTTCTGCCTCGACATGGGCACGTTCTACTTCCAGCGCAAGGAGCTGGTCCGGCGCGGCGACTACCGCATGGTCTTCTACGACCAGCCCGGGCACGGCCGGTCCGGCAAGCTGGAGTCCGGCGACTACCACCTGGAGGCGCTGGCCGAGTCGCTGCACGCGGTGCTCCAGGCCACCGTGCCGACCGGGCCGATCGTGCTCGTCGGCCACTCCATGGGCGGCATGACGATCATGGCGCTGGCCGAGCGGTACCCGGAGCTGCTGCGCAGCCGGGTGTCCGGCGTGGTGCTGATGGCCACGTCCGGCGGCAAGCTGGAGGAGGCCCGGCTCTCCCTGCCGTCGCTGGCCGCGCGCGCGGGCGCGCCGTTCCTGCCGGTGGTCACCCGGACCACGCGGCTCACCGGCGGCGTCATCGACCGGGCCCGGCTCGCCTCGTCGGACCTGGCCTGGCTGCTCACCCGCCAGTTCGGCTTCGGCGGCAGCGCGCCCAGCCCGGCGCTCGTCACGTTCGTCGAGCAGATGAACTCGCACACCACGGCCGACACGGTCACGCGTTACCTCCAGACGATCTACCGGCACGACCGTTTCCCGGTGCTGGACACGCTCCAGGACATCCCGACGCTGGTGATCGCGGGCGACAAGGACCAGATCTTGCCGGTCACCCACTCGCGTGAGATCGCCAAGCACCTGCCGAACGCGGAGTTCATCGAGATCCCGGACAGCGGGCACGTGGTCATGCTGGAACACGCGGACGAGGTGAACGCGGCGCTCATCTCCTTCCTGGAGAAGCTGTAGCTCTCCGGCGGCGGTTCTGTCGCACCCGTCGGATACGGTGCGGGCGCATCGTCCGTGGTGTCCCGTGCCGTTGTCCCCCGTGGAGGAGTCGCCAGCATGTCCCTCGACCTCGTCGCCCTGCTGCCGGAGCCGTGGCAGGCCGTCCTCGTGCCGCACCTGGACGCGGAGCGCACCCGCGGCCTGGGCGAGTTCGTCGCGGGGGAATACGCGGCGCAGACCGTCTACCCCCCGGTCGAGGACCTGTTCACGGCGTATCGGCTGTGCCCGCCGGACCGGGTGCGGGTGTTGCTGCTCGGTCAGGATCCGTATTTCAAGGCCGGTCAGGCGCACGGCATGAGCTTCAGCGTCCGCGCCGGCGTCCGGGTGCCCCCGTCGCTGCGCAACGTCTTCAAGGAGATCGCGGCCGACGTCGGCGCCGGCATGCCGACCGCCGGTGACCTGACGCCGTGGGCGGAGCAGGGCGTGCTGCTGCTCAACTCGATCATGACGGTGCGCGAGGGCAAGGCCGGCTCGCACGCCAAGAAGGGCTGGGAGGAGTTCACCGACGCGACCATCAGCGCGGTGAACGAGCTGGACACCCGCGTGGTGTTCATGCTGTGGGGCAGCTACGCCCGGAAGAAGGCCGCGCTGGTCACGAACCCGCGGCACGTGGTGCTGGAGGCCGGTCACCCGAGCCCGATGAATCCGGCCGGCTTCCTCGGCACCCGACCGTTCAGCGCGTGCAACAAGGCGCTCGCGGACGCCGGCCTGACCCCGATCGACTGGTCGCTCACGCCGGCCTGACCCGGTCACGCCGCACCGCCCAGCGACCGGCCGAGCGCGATGCGGGACAGCGCGTCCAGCGCCGGGCCGCCGCGGTCCCAGTAACCGAGGTGTCCCGCGTCCGCCTGGCTGGGGAAGACTCGGGCGCCGAAGCGCGGGTCGGCCGGGTTGTGCCCGTGCCACAGGGCGTCCTCCGGCGTGCCGTAGGCCAACGCCGCGCCCATGCCCGGCACCGCGGCCGTGACCAGCGCGTCGGTCACCGCGGAGACCGGTGAGACCGGCAGGTGCTGGATCGGGTCGGTGATCGAGGTGCTGGCCCACACCTCGGGCACGCCCAGCTCCGTGGCGTGCGCGACCCCGGCGCCCGGCGAGGCGAGCAGCACCACGCCGTCCGCGGCGAGCCCGAGATCGCGGGCGGTCACGCCGGTCACCACCGTGCCGTAGCTGTGGCCCAGCACCACCTGCCGGGCCGCGTCACCGTCGTGCGAGGCGCGCAGCCCCTCCTGGAAGCGGTGCAGCGCGGGTGCCGCGTCCCGGGCCGGTGCCTCGGAGGCGGCCTGGTCCACGAAGTCCGGCGCGTCGTAGTCCTGCCACAACACGGCCGCGGTGCGGTGCGCCGGGTCGTGCCCGGTGGCGGCCTCGGCGACCCGGGCGGCCCGGTCCAACTCGCCGCCGGCCGAGTCCAGGTCGCTGGTCATGCCGGGCACGTAGGTCACCACGGACGCGCTGCGGTCCGGGTCGCCGACCGCCACCACCACCCGGCCGTCCCGCACCGGGTCGAACCGCACCAGGTACCGCGGCGGATCGGTGCCGGGTGCCACCTGGTCGCGCAGCCGCTCCAGCGACGCGATGAGCGCGGCGTCCCGCGCATACGCCGCACCGCCCGGGATGGCACCGCGCAGGTCCGCGCCGGTCAGACTCACGCCGTCGGCCGGTGCGCCGCTGCGCAGCCCGTCCACCGGCAGGCCCAGCCGGGCCGCCTCCAGCGCCAGGTCCAGCAGCGCGCGGTTGGCGAGGTCGCGGGCCGCGACCGGCACACCGTCCAGGCCGCCGGTCAGCGTCGGCTCGTGCCGAATCAGCCAGCGCCGCTGCGCCGGTGTCAGCGCGTCCCACCAGGCGCGGACCGTTGCCGGGGACGCGTCCGGGGCCGGCCGGTGGCCCGGTGGCGCGCTCTCCCACCCCGTGCCGGCCGCCCGGCTCAGCTCGGCCAGCCGCGCCGCCGCCTCCGCATCGGCGGCCCCGGCCGCGGCCAGCGCCGCCTCGATCTCCGCCGCCACGGCCGCCGCGCCACCGCCCGGCCCCGCACCACCGGCCGGAACCGCACCACCGCTCGCCGGCTCGGGCCCGCCCTCGGGCGGTGCGGTGGCGCCGACCACGCGACCGGAACGCTCCACCGCCAGGCCCGCCGCCTCCGCCGCCCGCACCGCCGCCGACAGGCGCGCCTTCGCCGTCTGCAGCGCCGTCGCGAACTCCGTCAGCACCGCCGCGGCCTCCAGTTGCGCGACCCGCCCGGCCTCCAGATCGTCCCGCAGCCGGCGCAGGCGGCCGATCGCCGCGTCCGCCCCGGCGCCCGACCAGGCCCGGGTCACCGCGATCGCGCCGGCCGCCAGCTCCAGCGCGCGGCGCGCACCGGACGCCGCGAGATCGCGCCAGGCCGCCGCGGACTCCCGCCACGACGGCGGGCTCGCCTGCCACAACTGCTCATATGTCACCGCCACGCCAGGTCACCTCCGCCCCCGCTCACCCGGCCCGCCGCGACACGCCGCGCAGCCGGTGGAGGCGCGTGGCCGCGGCCTCGTCCACCGCCTCATACGCCGTGGTGGCCCGGTCGAGCGCCGCCGCCGTCGCGGCCACGCCCGTGCCGCACCGGTCGAGCGCGGACCAGGCCGCGTCCGCCAGGTCGGCGACCGCGGTGGCGGCCGCCCAGCCGGGCGCGGCGACGGAGAGGCGGCCCGGCGGCATCCCGAGCAGGCGCCGGGCCACGGCCGCGAGCCGGTCGGCGCACGAGCGCAGCGCCGGGGTGGTGACGTCGATGGCTTCCATGGCGACCACCGTCCCACCCGGACACCGGGCCGGATAAGCCCTGTGGACAACCCGCGCCGCGCGTACCGACCGGTTGTCCACAGGGGTTGTCACGGGCCGCACTACGCTGCAGGGTGTGATCGTCTCCGTCGGCATGGACGTGGTGCTCGTCGAGCGGTTCGTCCGCGCGCTGGAACGGACGCCGCAACTCGCGGACCGTCTGTTCACCGACGGCGAGCGGCACACCTCCTCGGGCCACCCGCGCCCGGCCGAGTCGCTGGCCGCCCGGTTCGCCGCCAAGGAGGCGGTGGCGAAGGCGCTCGGCGCACCGGCCGGACTGCGCTGGCACGACTGCGAGGTGGTGTCCGACGCCGCCGGACGGCCGTGGCTGACCGTGTCCGGCACGGTCGCGGCCGCCGCCACCGAGTGCGGCATCACCCGGTGGCACCTGTCCCTGTCCCACGACGGCGGCATCGCGTCCGCCATGGTGGTAGCCGAGTCCTAGAGCCGGTATCGACGTGGGGGCCGGAGCCAGGCGAGGCCCAGGTGTGCGCGGCCCGGCATCCCGCGTCGATACCGGCTCTCAACCGGAGGAGCACGAATGCGTGGCGTGTGGCGGGTCGCCGACGTACGGGCGGCCGAGGAGTCGCTGATGCGCGAGGTCCCGGAGGGCACGCTCATGCGGCGAGCCGCCGCCGGTCTCGCCCGCCGGTGCGCGCTGCTGCTGGACCGGGTCTACGGGGCCCAGGTGCTGCTGCTGACCGGCGCCGGCAACAACGGCGGCGACGCGCTCTTCGCGGGCGCGCTGCTGGCCCGCCGCGGCGCGCGGGTGACGGCGCTGCTGCTCAGCCCGGACCGCGCCCACCGGGCCGGGCTGGCGGAGTTGCGCCGATCCGGCGGGCTGGTGCGCACCCGCTGGTCCGAGGAGATCGTCGCGGATCTGGTGGTGGACGGCATCGTCGGCATCGGCGCCACCGGGGGCCTGCGCGAACCCGCGGCCGGCGTCGTGCGGGCGCTGCGGGCGCGCACGCCACGCCCGATCATGGTCGCGGTCGACGTGCCCAGCGGTGTCGACGTGGACACCGGCGCGGTCGAGGGAGCGGCCGTCCGGGCGGACGTCACGGTCACGTTCGGCTGTCTCAAGCCGGCGCTGGTGGCGGGGGCCGCGGCGCCGCTCGCCGGGCACGTCGAGCTGGTCGACATCGGGCTCGCCATGCGTACGCCGCCCGCGCTGCGCGTCCCCGAGGCGGACGACGTCGCGGGGTGGTGGCCGCGGCTGCACGCGGGCTCGGAGAAGTACAACCGCGGTGTGGTCGGCATCGCCACCGGGTCGCACACGTACCCCGGCGCCGCCGTGCTCTCCACGGCCGGCGCGCTGGCCGGGCCCACCGGCATGGTGCGGTACGCCGGCACCGCGCGCGCCGAGGTGCTCGCCGCCCACCCGTCGGTCGTGGCCGCCGACTCGGTCGCCGGCAGCGGGCGCGTGCAGGCCTGGCTGTGCGGTTCCGGCATCGGCACGGACGCGAGCGCCCGCACCGCGCTCCGCGGCGTCCTCGCCACCGACCTGCCGGTGGTCCTCGACGCGGACGCGCTGGGCATGCTGGTCGACGGCTCCGAGGCCGACCGCCTCCGCGATCGCGACGCACCGCTGATCATCACGCCGCACGACCGCGAGTTCGCCCGCCTGGCGGGCGAGCCCGGCCCCGACCGGGTGGCCGCAGCGCTCAAACTTGCGTCGTGGATGAACGCGGTGGTGCTGCTCAAGGGTGACCGCACGATCGTCGCCGCGCCGGACGGCACGGCGTGGGCCAACCCGACCGGGACGCCCGCGCTGGCCACCGGCGGCACCGGCGACGTCCTGGCCGGCCTGCTCGCCTCCCTGCTGGCGGCCGGCGTCGAGGCGACCCGGGCCGCGGTCTCGGCCGCCTACCTGCACGGGCTTGCCGGCCGCATCGCCGCCGAGCGTGGCCCGGTCACCGCCGCCGACGTGGCGCTCGCCCTGCGTGAGGCGGTCGCGTCGACCGTTCCATGACCTCATTTCCCGCTTCCGGCGTGGTCGCTGCCGCGTGCTCCCGCGGGCACCGCTCGGCCGTGGCCGGCCTCCCTGCCGGTCCCGTCGCCGGTTGCGCACCCCCGCCGGCCGTCCATCCGGACAGCGGGAACGGGGATGGGTTCGTCGGGACCACGGCGGGACCGGAAGGGAGGAGCGCCAGCGACGACCGGTGCCCGCGGGAGCATGCGGGCACCGGCCACGCCGGAAGCGGGCAAATGAGAAGGCCGGACCGCGGCATGCCCGCGATCCGGCCCCAGGACGGGAATCCCTACTCGACCGTGACCGACTTGGCCAGGTTGCGCGGCTGGTCGACGTCGTGTCCGCGGGAGCTGGCGATCTCGCAGGAGAGGACCTGGAGCGGCACCGTGGTGACCAGCGGGGCCAGCAGCGTCGGCGTGCGCGGCACGCGGATCAGCTCGTCCGCGTAGGGCACGACCGCGTCGTCGCCCTCCTCGGCGATGACGATGGTGCGGGCGCCGCGCGCGCGGATCTCCTGGATGTTCGACACGATCTTGTCGTGCAGAACGCCGCGGCCGGCCGGCGACGGGACGATGCAGACGACCGGCGTGCCCTGGTCGATCAGCGCGATCGGGCCGTGCTTGAGTTCACCGGCCGCGAAGCCCTCGGCGTGCATGTACGCCAGCTCCTTGAGCTTGAGCGCGCCCTCCAGCGCCACCGGGTAGCCGACGTGCCGCCCGATGAACAGCACCTGCTGCGCGGAGGCGAGGTCGCGGGCGAGCTTGCGGACCGGCTCCATCGACTCCAGCACGGTACGCAGCTTGTCCGGCATCTCCTGGAGCTGCTGGACGACGGCGCCGACCTCGTCCGCGTACTTGATGCCGCGGACCTGCGCCAGGTGCAGGCCGATCAGGTAGCAGGCGACGAGCTGGGTGAGGAACGCCTTGGTGGAGGCGACCGCGACCTCCGGGCCGCCGTGCGTGTAGAGCACGGCGTCGGACTCGCGCGGGATGGTGGAGCCGTTGGTGTTGCAGATCGCGAGCACGCGCGCCTTCTGCTCCTTGGCGTGCCGGAGCGCCATCAGCGTGTCCATCGTCTCGCCGGACTGGGAGATCGCGATGACCAGCGTCGAGCGGTCCAGCACCGGGTCACGGTAGCGGAACTCGCTGGCGGTCTCGACCTCGCACGGGATGCGCGTCCAGTGCTCGATCGCGTACTTCGCGACCAGGCCCGAGTGGTACGCCGTGCCGCACGCCACGATGAACACCTTGTCGACGTCGCGCAGGTCCTGGTCGGTGAGGCGGACCTCGTCGAGCACGATCTCGCCGGTCTCGGTGAGCCGGCCGAGCAGCGTGTCCGCGACCGCCTGCGGCTGCTCGGCGATCTCCTTGAGCATGAAGTAGTCGTAGCCGCCCTTCTCGGCGGCGGACGCGTCCCAGTCGATGTGGAACGGGCGGCCCTCGACCGGCGTGCCGTCGAAGCCGGTGATCTCGATGCCCTGCGGCATGATCAGCACGACCTGGTCCTGGCCGAGCTCGACCGCCTCGCGGGTGTGCTCGATGAACGCGGAGACGTCGCTGGCCAGGTAGTTCTCCCCGTCGCCGCGGCCGACCACGAGCGGCGAGTTGCGCCGGGCGCCGACCACCGCGCCGGGGATCGCGGTGTCCACGGCGAGCAGCGTGAACGCGCCCTCCAGCCGGCGGGAGACGCGGCGCATGGCCTCGGCGAGCGCCTGCGGGCCCTCGGCGCCCTCGGCGCGCACCTCGGCCAGCGAGATGGACAGCAGGTGCGCGGCGACCTCGGTGTCGGTCTCACTGCGGAACTCGACGCCGAGCGCCTCCAACTCGGTGCGGAGGCGGGCGAAGTTCTCGATGATGCCGTTGTGGATGACAGCGACGCGGCCGTCCTGGGAGACGTGCGGATGCGCGTTGCGGTCGGTGGGGCCGCCGTGCGTGGCCCAGCGCGTGTGCCCGATGCCGGTGGTGCCGGCCGTGATGCCGCTGGCGGCGCGCTCGGCCAGCGCCTTCTCCAGGTTGGCGAGCTTGCCCGCCTTCTTCTCCGTCTCCAGCGTGCCGGCACCGACGATGGCGACGCCCGCCGAGTCGTATCCGCGGTATTCGAGCCGCCGCAGCCCGTCCAACACGATGCTCAGTGCCGGCCGGTCGCCGACGTAACCCACGATTCCGCACATGAGAGCCAGCGTAGCGGAGTTTTGCTCAACCCGCGTGCGCGAAGTCCGGGTATTCGCTCACGCCCAATGCGCGGTTGGGGGATTTATGCCGGACCAATACGGACAGAACATCACAGGTACCTGTCGGTAAGCCGATTGCCGCTATAAGGCAGGCTGGGGGACGGTGTAGAACCCCGCCCTCTGGAGCGCCATGACTGAGCCGAACCCGCCGTCCCACCCGCCCGAGCAGCCCAACCCGTGGGCCCGGCCACCGGAGGGCGCGACCGAGCAGCCGATGTCGTACGGCCCGCCGCCGGGACCGCAGTACGGTCCGCCACAGCCCACCGCGGCCTGGGCGTACGACCCGAACCAGCCGCCGGTGGCCCCGCCGCGGCAGCGCTCGCTCACCCCGATCATCGCGGTCATCGTGGCGGCCGTGGTGCTGCTCTGCGCCGGCACGGTGGTGGCCGGCGTGCTGGTCTTCAACCAGGCGCGGGACGCTGCGGAGAACATCCTGCCCACGTCGTCGCCGCCCACGCTCCCGACGCGGCCGACGGCCGGACCGGAGCCGACCCGGCCCGCGCCGACCGGCACGGACGACCCGTTCCAGATCCCGGGCCTGCCCGACCTGGACGACCTGATCCCGACCGGTACGGCCGTCACCGCCGGCCCGGACGCGAAGGTGGTCTACGAGGTGACCGGCTCCGGCAGCGCCGCGGTCACGTACACGGAGGCCGGCACCACGCCGAAGTCCGAGCGGGACGTGAACCTGCCCTGGCGCAAGGAGTTCACGCTCGGCACGGAGACGCCGCTGCTGAGCGTGACCGGCATCCACTTCGGCACCGACGACGCGGAACTCACCTGCCGGATCACGCTGGACGGCAAGGAGGTGGTGACGCGTACCGCGAGCGGCAACGCGACCACCGCTTCCTGCATGCAGTTCGTCGTGGTTTCGTAGCTGCGTGACTGATCCACTGGTGGCGCGCATGCGCCCGTTCGGCACCTCGATCTTCGCGGAGATGTCCGCGCTCGCGGTCCGGACGGGCGCGGTCAACCTCGGCCAGGGCTTCCCGGACACGGACGGCCCGCCGGAGATGCTGGCCGCGGCGGAGGCGGCGCTGCGCGGCGGGCGGAACCAGTACCCGCCCGGCCCGGGCATCCCCGAGCTGCGCGCCGCGGTCGCGCGCCACCAGCGGCGCTTCTGGGACCTCGGGTACGACCCGGACGGCGAGGTGCTGATCACGGCGGGCGCCACGGAGGCGATCGCGGCCACCATCCTGGCGCTGTGCGAGCCGGGCGACGAGGTGGTCTGCTTCGAGCCGTTCTACGACTCGTACGCCGCGTCGATCGCGCTCGCCGGCGCGGTGCGCCGCCCGGTCACGCTGTTCCCGGACGAGTCCGGCCGGTTCGTCTTCGACCCGGACCGGCTGCGCGCCGCC
Source organism: Catenuloplanes atrovinosus (assembly GCF_031458235.1). Lineage (NCBI taxonomy): Bacteria > Bacillati > Actinomycetota > Actinomycetes > Micromonosporales > Micromonosporaceae > Catenuloplanes > Catenuloplanes atrovinosus. Next base: position 6,940,184 of record NZ_JAVDYB010000001.1, read on the forward strand.
TTCTCCGGCCGCACCCGCCTGGTCCTGCTCAACTCGCCGCACAACCCGACCGGCAAGGTGTTCTCACCGGCGGAACTGTCCCTGATCGCCGCGCTGTGCCGGGAGAACGACGTCTACGCGGTGACCGACGAGGTCTACGAGCACCTGGTCTTCACGGACAGCGGCGCGCCGCACGTGCCGCTCGCCACGCTCGACGGCATGCGCGACCGCACGCTGCGGATCTCCTCGGCCGGCAAGACGTTCTCCTGCACCGGCTGGAAGATCGGCTGGGTGAGCGGCCCGAAAGACCTGATCAGCGCCGTGATGCGGGTCAAGCAGTTCCTGACGTTCGTCAACGGCGGCCCGTTCCAGCCCGCGGTCGCGGTGGCGCTGGACCTGCCGGACACGTACTACCGGGACTTCCGCGACGGACTCCAGGCGCGCCGCGACCGGCTGGCGGACGGGCTGGCCCGGGCCGGCCTGCGCGTGCTGCCGTCCGAGGGCACCTACTTCATCACCGCGGACGTCTCGAGCACCGGCACGGCGGACGGCATCGCGTTCTGCCGGGAGCTGCCGGAGCGGGCCGGCGTCGCGGCCATCCCCACCCAGGTCTTCTACGACGATCCCGAGCCCGCGCGCACGCTGGTCCGGTTCGCGTTCTGCAAGCGCGAGGAGGTCATCGACGAGGCGGTCAGGCGGCTGGCCGGGCCGTAGTCGCGGCCGACCCGGTCGGCAACCGCGCACCCATCAGCGCCTCCAGTCCGCGGGCCCGGCGCGTGCGCCGCCGGCCGTGCCGCGAGGCCCGGACCAGCAGCGGGTACGTCAGTGGGCGCCGGACGATCTCCCGCCACCCGTCCGGGGCGCCGATCAGCTGCAGCACGAGTGCGCCGAGCCACACCGCCACGGTCTCCACCGGGTCGCGGAAGAGCAGGCCGTAGACCAGGTACAGATCGATCAGCGGCGCGAGCAGCGGCAGCAGCGTGTGGAACAGCAGCAGCGCGAGCAGCGAGCGGCGCCCGTGACGGCCACCCGGGCCGGACTCGATCAGCGCCCGCCGGTGCTTCCACATCGCCTGCATGTCGCCGTAGAGCGCGCGGACCGGCCGCCGCCGGGCCGCGGTCACGCGCGCACCCGGCTCGTGCACCACGCGCCACCCGGCCCGGACGACCGCGAGGGTGAGGTCGGTGTCCTCGGCGAGCGTGTCGTCGGAGAGCCCGTCCACCTGCCGCAGCGCCTCCCGCCGAAACGCGCCGGCCGCGGCCGGGACCGTGGTCATGCAGCGCAGCGCGTCGTAGGCCCGCTGCCGGGCGCCGAGCCCGGCCTCGCCCGCGACCGCGCCGACCGCCCGGTCCGCGAACGGCCGCACCAGGTCACGTACGGTGTCCGGCCCGACGATCGTCTCGCCGTCCGTGAGCACCACCACCTCCGTGGTGGCGTGCGCGATGCCGGTGTTCAGCGCCGCGGCCCGGCCCGCGCGCGGCCCGCGCAGCACCGTGGCGCCCGGGTGGCGTTCCGCCAGGTCCGCGGTGCCGTCCGTGGAGCCGTCGTGCACCACGACGACGTCCACGGGGTGGGTGCCGGCGGTCAGCGCGCCGAGCACGTCCGCGATGCGCGCCGTCGCGTCGCGCACGGGCACCACCACGGTGACGCGGCGGTCGTACCCGCCCTCGCGACGGCGTCTCGCCGCGCGCCACGCCGGGATCAGCAGCGCACACCGCGCCAGCAGCAGCGCGCCGAGCAGCAGCAGCGCCACGGTGCACCAGCCGGCCACGGTCCACGCCGCCTGCACCACGCCGACCAGCCCGAGCCCGGCCGCCCGCTCGGCGCCGGTGGCGGCCGGGTTGACCGCGTCGTTCCCGGTCAGCGCGCCCAGCGTGGTGAACGTGTAGCCGGCGCGCCGCAGCTCCGGGATCACCGCGTCGAGCGCGGCCGCGGTCCGGTCGCCGCCGTGGAACCGCACGATCGCGCCCTCGCCGGCCAACGGCATGACCGCGCGCCGGACGTCGGTCAGCGTGGCCGCGGGATCACCGTCGCGGCTGTCCCGGGTGGCCGCGGTCCGCGGCAGCGTGCTGGTGATGTCCGCGGCGCCGGCCAGCGCGTACCGGGACGTGGCGGTGTCGATGCCGATCTCGTGGCCGGCGTCCCGGATCTGCCGCGCGATGCCGGGGTGGCGCGCGATCCGCGCGCCGGTCAGGTAGAAGACCGCGGGCACGTCGTGCTCGGCCAGCACGGCCAGCGTCGCGGGCGTGAACGCCGGATCCGGCCCGCCGTCGAACGTCAGCACGAGGTGCCGCTTCGGCGGCAAGGCCGTGCCGGGCGGCGCGGCCGGGTCGTCCCGTGCGATCGCGCTCGTCACCACGCCGTTGACCAGCAGCAGCCCGACGACGAGCCCCAGCGTCCCGATGAGCAGCAGCCAGCGCCTCACTACCGGCCCTCGGCCGCGATCAGGACCGGCTTAGCGTTTGTGACCGGCCTCACAATCGCACCCCCGATCGGGGGTACGACGCGGAAGCGCGCCGCCACCCGGTGCGATAGTGCTGGACGTGCCGTGGAAACGACCCGCCGCCCTCGCCTCGGCGCTGCTGCTCGCCACCGCCTGCACCACCGCCACCGCTTGTGCCACCGACGTCCCGGCACCGGCACCGCGGCCCCGGGTGGCGCCCTACATCGACCTCGCCAGTGGCACGCTCGACATCGCGGCCGCGGTGCGCGAGTCCGGCCAGACCGACTTCACGCTCGCGTTCGTGGTCGCCGACCGGGCCGGGACGTGCGCACCGACCTGGGGCGGCACGATCGGGCTGACCGCGGCACCGGTGCAGGCGGACCTGGACGAGATCGCGCGGCTGGGCGGCGAGGTGACCGTGTCCACCGGCGGCGCGACCGGCACGTACCTGGAGGCGGTCTGCTCGCGCGCGGAGCTGACCGGCGCGTACCGGGCGGCGCTGGACGCGGCCGGCAGCAACGCGCTGGACGTGGACATCGAACGCCCGGTCACCCCGTCGACGGTCACCGGCGCGCTCGCCGACCTGCAACGCGAGCGCGGCACCGCGGTCACGCTCACCGTGCCGGTGGCCGGCGTCGCGCAGGGGCTGACCGACGAGTCGGCCGCGCTGCTGCGCGGCGCGAAGGCGGCCGGCGTGGAGCTGTCCGTCAACGCGATGACCATGAACTTCGACCCGGCCGGCGCGGACTGGGGCGACGCGATGACCGCCGCCACCGACGCGGTCGCCGCGGACCTGGCCGCGATCTGGCCGGAGCGGGACCGGGCCGCGATCCACCGGATGCTCGGCGTGACCCCGATGATCGGCGTCAACGACACCGGCCCGGTGACCACGCTGGCGGACGCGGAGACCGTGCTGCGGCACGCGGAGGAGCGCGGCCTGGGCTTCGTGCGCTTCTGGTCCGTCAACCGCGACAACGACGGCTGCGCCGGCACGGTGAGCCCCTCGTGCAGCGGCATCGCGCAGTCGGAGTTCGAGTTCACCCGGCTCTTCGGCGGGGGCCGCTGATCCGGCGGCCCCCGCGAAGCCTCAGACGGTACGGACCACGTCCGCCACCCGCTCCGCCACGCGCTGCGCGGTCTCCGCGGTCTCCGCCTCGATCATGACGCGGACCAGTTGCTCCGTGCCGGACGGGCGCAGCAGCACCCGGCCGGTGTCGCCCAGCTCAGCCTCGGCCTCGGCCACCGCGGCCTTGACCGCCGGGGCGGACGCGACCGCGGCCCGATCCGTGACCGGCACGTTGATCAGCACCTGCGGCAGCTTCGTCATGATGGCCGCCAGCTCGGCCAGCGACTTCCCGGTGGCGGCCATCCGCGCCATCAGGTGCAGGCCGGTCAGTGTGCCGTCGCCGGTGGTGGCGTGCGCGGGCATGACCACGTGACCGCTCTGCTCACCGCCGAGCGCCAGCCCGGAGGCGCGCAGTTCGTCCAGCACGTACCGGTCGCCGACCTTGGTCTCGATCAGCGCGATGCCGGCGTCGCGCATCGCGATCCGCAGGCCCAGGTTGCTCATCACGGTGGTGACCAGCGTGTCGTTGGTGAGCGTGCCGGTCTCGTGCATCGCCACCGCGAGAATGCCCATGATCTCGTCGCCGTCGACCACCTCGCCGGCCGCGGAGACGGCCAGGCAGCGGTCCGCGTCGCCGTCCAGCGCGATGCCCAGCTGCGCGCCGTGCTCCAGCACCGCGGCCTGCAGGCTGTCCAGGTGGGTGGCGCCGCATTCCTCGTTGATGTTCAGCCCGTCCGGCTCCGCGTGGATCACCACGACCTCCGCGCCGGCCTCGGTGAACGCGGCCGGTGCCACGTCCGAGGGCGCGCCGTTCGCACAGTCGACCACGACCTTGATGCCGTCCAGCCGGTGCGGCGTGGCCGCGACCAGGTGCTTCACGTAGTGATCCGCGCCGTCCAGCAGGTCGTGCACGCGGCCGATGGCGGCGCCGGTCGGCCGGGTCCAGCCGCCGTTGTTCGCCTCGATCGCCGCCTCGATCTTCGCCTCGATGTCGTCGGGCAGCTTGTGCCCGCCGGCCGCGAAGAGCTTGATGCCGTTGTCCGGCATCGGGTTGTGCGAGGCGGAGACCATCACGCCGAAGTCGGCCTTGGTCTCACCCACCAGGTACGCCACACCGGGCGTGGGCAGCACGCCCACCCGCAGCACGGTCGCCCCGGCGCTGGCCAGGCCCGCGACCACGGCCGCCTCCAGCATCTCGCCGCTGGCCCGCGGGTCACGGCCGACGATCGCCAGCGGCGGGTGGCTGCGGTCCGCCTCGGCCAGCACGTGCGCCGCGGCCACCGCCACGGACATCGCCAGCTCGGGCGTCAGATCCGCATTCGCCTTGCCGCGCACGCCGTCGGTGCCAAAGAGCCGCCCCATTGCTGTCCTTCCCTCGCCTGAATCTCGGTGGTACGTCGTCGACCGCCGCATCCTCGTTCATGGCACGGCGGTGGTGCGACCTTTCAGTCGCGTATTACCTGCGGGGAGACTTCGTACAACAGCAAACGGCCAGGCGAACCACCCTCGGGGGGCGGTTTGCCTGGCCGTCAGCGTCAGACAGACAAGGTCAGCGCTTCGAGTACTGCGGCGCCTTGCGAGCCTTCTTGAGACCGTACTTCTTGCTCTCCTTGACCCGGGCGTCCCGGGTGAGGAAGCCGGCCTTCTTGAGCGCCGGACGGTCGTCGCCGTCGTTCGACACCAGCGCGCGGGCGATCGCGAGGCGCAGCGCGCCGGCCTGGCCGGTGATGCCGCCGCCACGCAGGTTCGCGATGACGTCGAAGGTCTCGACCTTCTCCGAGGTCACCAGCGGCTCGCGGATGAGCTGCTGGTGCACCTTGCTCGGGAAGTACGCCTCGATGTCCCGGCCGTTGCAGGTCACCTTGCCGGTGCCCGGCACGAGGCGAACCCGGACGATGGCCTCCTTGCGGCGGCCCACGGTCTGGATCGGGCGCTCGCCGCGCGGCACCCGGGTCAGCGTCGCGGTCGCGGTCGCCGGGGCGACCTCGGACTCGGACTCGGACCCGGACTCGGTCGCCTCGGCAACGGCGACGGTGGTGTCGGTGTCGGTGTCGGTCGCCGGCGCGTCAGCGGCAGGCGTCTGCTCGTCGATGTCAGTCATGCTTCTTCTCTCGCCTGCGCTACTGCGCGATCTGCGTGATCTCGAACGGGACCGGCTTCTGCGCCTCGTGCGGGTGCTCAGCGCCGGCGTAGACCTTCAGCTTCTTGATGAGCTGACGGCCGAGCTTGTTGTGGGGCAGCATGCCCTTGACCGCGAGCTCGATCGCGCGCTCGGGACGCTTGGTCAGCAGCTCGTCGTAACCGATCTGCTTCAGACCACCCGGGTAACCGGAGTGGCGGTAGGCCACCTTGGTCTGCCGCTTGTTGCCGGTCAGCGCCACCTTGCCCGCGTTGATGATCACGACAAAGTCGCCCGTGTCGACGTGCGGCGCGAAAGTCGGCTTGTGCTTGCCGCGGAGCAGAGTCGCGGCGTGGGTGGCCAGTCGGCCCAGCACGACGTCAGACGCGTCGATGACGTGCCACTGACGCTCGATCTCACCCGGCTTCGGGCTGTACGTACGCACAGGTCTACCTTGTCTCGTCGTCGGTCTGAAGTCGCGCGCTGAGCGTCGATGCAGCACGCACGCGAAACACCAGACTACCCCGACCTTGTTTTCCACGTCGCAGCGGGACGGAGAAGCTCCGCTCCAGGCCGAGAGACCTCTCGGCGCCGCAGCGGACCCGGCTTGGACGGGCTGGTGAGCGGTGACGTGACTGACATGATTGCAGCCATCGCACAACAGCAGGCAACGATACCCGCAACCCCGGCTCAGGGTCAAAACGACTGCTCCCCGCCGTGGAACGCCCGGGCATCGGGGAGCGTGAGCGGCTCTTAACAGGCTCAAAACAATCAAGACGTGCGAGCGAAACCGCCCCCCGGCACTCTTCCGACATGGCAGGTGCAAACGCGTACAGGCGGCATGACGGGGTGTCATCACCCCTGAGTCGCCGCGCGCGCACCGGCCGCACCGAGCCACCGCCAGGCTTGAGGACGGACCTGGCGGTGACGCCGAGCCGGTTCCCCGGTTCGGCACCCGGCGCACGCGGTTCTCTGCCGAACCGCTCCGCCGGCACAGAGGAGCCGCGGCGCGGACCGGCCGGAGGCACGGTCGACAAGCGCAGGCGTGACGTGGGAGCGGGTCGACGCCGAGGACGGCGTGGTCGACGCGTGCCCGTCGGTGGACCGGCCGGACCCGCCGCGGCTCCTCGCCTTCTCGCCACCTTTCGCCGCCTGAGCTCGCAGCACCACCAGACGACGACCCAGGGAGTGCGCCCGTGACCCCCTCCGCAGATGTCTGACGAGCTCAGCGGCTTCACGATCGGGGTTACCGCCGACCGGCGCAGGGACGAACTGGCCTCCCTGCTGGAACGGCGCGGTGCCCGGATCGTGCTCGCGCCCGCGCTCCGCATCGTTCCGATCGCCGACGACACCGAACTCCGCGCCGCCACCCGCGCCTGCCTGGACACGCCACCGGACATCGTGATGGCGAACACCGGCATCGGCATGCGGGGCTGGCTGGAGGCGGCCGAGGGCTGGGGGCTGGGCGAGCCGCTCCGGGCCGTGCTCGCCGGGGCGTACATGGTGGCCCGCGGCCCCAAGGCGCGCGGTGCCATCCGCGCCGCCGGCCTGCAGGACCAGTGGTCACCCGACTCGGAGAGCTGCGACGAGGTCGTCGAGCACCTCAAGGAATACGGTGTCGCCGGCAAGACCATCGCCATGCAGTTGCACGGCGACCGCCAGCCCGAGTGCTCGGACGCACTGGAGGCGGCCGGCGCCCGCGTCATCGAGGTGCCGGTCTACCGCTGGGCGCCGCCCACCGACCCGGCGCCGCTGCACCGCCTGGTCGACCTGATCACCGGCCGGCTGGTCGACGCCGTCACGTTCACCTCGGCCCCCGCGGTCAGCGCGCTGCTGCGCGCCGCCGGCCCGTCCACCGACTCCGTCCTCGACGCGCTGCGCACCGACGTCCTGGCCGCGTGCGTGGGCCCGGTCACCGCCGCGCCGCTCCGCCGCCACAACATCCCGGTGATCGCCCCGTCCCGCGCCCGCCTCGGCGCCATGGTCCGCACACTCGTCGACGAACTCCCGCAGCGCGCCGTCAACCTCAAGATCGCCGGCCACGTCCTGACGCTCCGCGGCCACGCCGCCGTCATCGACGGCGAACTCAAGCCGCTCGCCCCCGCCCCGATGGCCGTGCTCCGCGCGCTCGCCGCCACCCCCGGCCGCGTCCTGTCCCGCGCCGCACTGCTCCGCACGCTCCCGCGCGGCGCCGACGAGCACGCGGTGGAGATGGCCGTCGCCCGCCTCCGCGCCGGCCTCGGCGCACCCGGCGTCGTCCAGACCGTGGTGAAGCGCGGCTACCGCCTGCCGGTCGATTAACCCCATTCGCTTTTCCCACTCCCGGCGTGGCCGCTTCCCGCATGCTCCCGCGGGCACCGGTCGTCGCTGGCGCTCCTCCCTGCCGGTTCCGCACACATCCCGCAAGCACGCATACCGTCAGCGAGCGCCACCGCCGGCCCGGCGCGCCCGCCGAAGGAAAAATCGACGGCGCGGAGGAATCCGCGCCGTCGATGGGAGAAAAGCGAGTCAGCCGACGAGCTGTCCCTGATCGCGCTGTGCGCGCAGCATGATCATGGCGTGCTCGACGACCGTCACCAGCACGTTCTTCGTCGACTCCCGCTCGCGCGCGTCGCACAGGACCAGCGGGACGTGGCTCGGGATGGCCAGTGCCTCCCGGACCTCCTCGATCTCGTACATCGGAGCGCCGTCGAAGCGGTTGAGCGCCACGACGTACGGAAGCCGGCGGTTCTCGAAGTAGTCCAGCGGGGCGAACGCATCCGAGATGCGGCGGGTGTCGACCAGAACGGCCGCGCCCACCGCGCCCTTGATGATCTCGTCCCACATGAACCAGAAACGCGTCTGCCCGGGGGTGCCGAACAGGTACAGAATCAGGTCGTCGGCCATCGTGATGCGGCCGAAGTCCATGGCGACGGTGGTGGTGCCCTTGCCGGGCACCTTCGACGGGTCGTCGATGCCGACGCCCGCCGCCGTCATGACCGCCTCCGTGGTCAGCGGAGTGATCTCTGAGACGGCGCCGACAAGAGTGGTCTTGCCGACGCCGAAGCCGCCGGCGATCACGATCTTGGCGGAGGTTATCTCTTTGCGCCGCTCCGGGCCCCCCGCTCGGTCAAAGCCTGCGAAGTCCACTTAGCACCCTTTCAAGGAGTTCCATCCGCTCCTCATACGCTTCAACGGGAGCGGCACTGTGCAGGGTCAGCAGACCGTCGACCACCATGTCGGCGACGATGACGCGTGCGACGCCGAGCGGCAGGCGAGCATACGCGGCGATCTCCGCCAGGGACATCGCGCGACCCTCGCAGAGGGAGGCGATGCGGTGCTTGTCGTGTCCGGCGAAGCGCGCCTCCTGCACATTGGCGACGCTTGCCGTAAGGATCGCCTCGACGGCGATGTCTCGGCGCGCCTCTGTGCGGCCACGGGTGACCGCGTAAGGACGCACCAGTGACCCACGTGGGTCATCCGGCTGCACCATGACGGTCACCTCCTAGTAGCGCACTGCCCCGTTGTCAGAACCATCGATGATATTAACTGCTCTCCGGCCTAGCCGGGGGGTCATGCGGTGTGACTCACGGCTTCACGCGGCAGCGGGCGAAGAGCCGCACCGACCCGCTCCACGAGAAGTGCCATCTCGTAGCCCACCTGACCGACGTCACAGCTGCGCGCGGCCAGGACGGCCATCGAGCTGCCGTCCGAGATGGACATCAGGAAGAGGTATCCACTGTCCATTTCGATGATCGTCTGCTGGACGCCGCCGCCGTGAAACATGCGGGCGGCGCCCTCGGTCAGGCTGACCACGCCGGAGGTGATGGCCGCCAGCTGGTCCGCCCGGTCGTGCGGGAGGTCCCGCGACGACGCGAGCAGCAGGCCGTCAGCCGACACGGCCACCACGTGGGCGATGCCGGCGACGCTGTCGGCGAAGTTGGTCAAAAGCCAACCCATGTCCTGCATCGCAGCTTGGCGGGTCATCCGTTGGTCTCCTTGGGGTTGGACTCGGCCTCGCCGAGTTCGGCACCGGCGCTGCGGCCCCGGTGCACACCACGGTGGTACGCGGACAGCAGGCCACGAACCTCGTCGGGGGTTCGACGGGTCCGTTCCGCGGGCTTCGTCTCGACCCCGCCGGGGACGAGCTGAGCCTGCGGAACCCGCTTCGGCAAGCCGGAACGGGTGGTGCCGCTGACCGCCGGCTTGGCGGCCTCCTGGGCGCGCTTCCAGCCCTCGTCGGCCGCCGTCCGCCAGGTGGCCTCGTCCGGCGTGGCCGAGGGGGCCGGAGCCGCCGCGGGGGCGGCCGGTGCCGCTGGGGCGGCCGGGGCCGCGGGAGCCGCCGGAGCCGCGGCGGGTGAGCCGTACGACGAGGACGGTCCAGCGTTCACCGGGACCTGGGTCCCTCCGCTCGACGTGCCGGTCTCCGTGCCGTACGACGTCGTGCGGCTCTCGGACCGGCGCGGCGCGGCCGGCTCGGGCGTGCGCACCGGCAGCGCCGTGGTCTCGGCCGTCATCGCGGACGAGGCCGTCGGCCCGGCCGGGCTGGTGCCACCCACCGGCGGCGGCGCGTAGCCGGCCGTCGGCATGGACCAGACCGCGGTGTCCGCCTGCCCGTGCGTGCGGAACCAGACCGCTTCCATCTGCCGGAAGATCGGCGCCTCGGCCTGCTCGGCCGGGGCTCCGCCGCGCTCGAACGGGGCCGTGCTGACCGCGCCCGGGGAGGCGGACATCGGGTGCACCGTGGCGGAGATGGTCTGCGCCTCCGGCGCCGAGGCGATCGGGGGCACGACCGGCGTCTGCACCGGTGCCGGCGGGGTCACCGGCGGCGGCGCGACCGGCGGCGCCGGTGCGATCGCCGCGGGCGGGGTCTGCCGCGTGCTCGGGAACGCGGAGCCGCCGATGGTCGGCAGTTGCTGCGTGGCGCCGTGCTGCGGGCGCAGCGGGTTCTGCCCGGCGACGGGCAGCGCCTGCGTCGGCGTACCCGCGTTGACCTGGAATTCGCGCGGCTGCTGAGGAGCGGGCTGTTGCCACTGCTCGGCGGGCTCGCGCGGCGGGGTCAGCGTGGCCGTGCGGGACGGGGTCAGCGACTCGCCCCACGAGGGCGGGGAGCTGATCGGTGCCGACGGGCCCTGCTCGACGGCGAGCGGGCTGCGCGGCCGCGGCAGAGCGGGCTCGCGCCCACGGGTGCGCGGCAGAACCACGACCCCGTGCGGCAATGTCACTTGCGCGACAGTACCACCCTCCACATTGGGCCTAAGCTCGACGCGGACGCCGTAGCGGGAGGCGAGCCGGCCGACGACGGCCAGACCCATCAGGCGGAACGCGCCGACGTCCACGGTGGGCGGGCTCTCCAGCCGCTGGTTCAGCGACTCCATCTGCTCCTCGGTCATGCCGAGGCCGCGGTCCTCCACCTGGATGAGCACGTAGTCCCGGACGCGCCGGGCGTCCGCGACCACCACCGTGTTCGGCGGGGAGAAGCGGGTGGCGTTGTCGAGCAGCTCGGCGACGAGCCGCACCACGTCGTTGACCGCGTGTGCCGACACGGAGATGTCGGTGTCGACCGTGCCGAACTCGATGCGGTTGTAGAGCTCGACCTCGGACTGCGAGGCGCGCAGCACGTCGATGAGGAGCGCGTCCTCACGCCGCGGCGGCGCGGAGTCCGCACCGGCGAGGACCAGCAGGTTCTCGTCGTTGCGGCGCATTCGGGTGGCGAGGTGGTCGAGCTGGAAGAGCTGGGCGAGGCGCTTGGGGTCCTCCTCACCCCGCTCGATCTTGTCGAGCTCACCGATCATGCGGTCGACCAGCGCCTGCGAGCGGCGGGCCAGGTTGAGGAACATCGCGGAGACGGAGGTACGGAGTGCGGCCTGCTCGGCCGCGATCCGGACCGCCTCGCGGTGCACCACGTTGAAGGCCTGGGCGACCTCACCGACCTCGTCACGCGTGTTGAGGCGGATCGGGTCGCGCAACTCATTGACGATCTCGTCCGCGCCGCCCTCACCGAGGCTGCGCACGTCGCGCAGCCGGGCCACCGCGTCCGGCAGGTCGTGGTTGGCCACCGTCATGGCGCCCTCACGCAGGCGCCGCAGCGACGCGTTGAGCGAGCGGGCGAGCATGAAGGCGAGCGCGATGGCGATCGCGAGCGCGATGAGGACCAGCGCGATCTCCACGATCACTCGCTGGACCACCGCGTTCCGCTCGGCCTCCGCGTCGCGGACCAGCTGCTCCTCGATGTCGACCTCGGCGTGCCGCATCAGGTTCGCGACGGCGCCGATGGCGGCGGACGCCGCGTCCGCGCTGACCTCCGGCTGGCCGGTCGCGCCGACCGAGGTGATGATCGAGTTCGCCACGCGCTCGGCGAACGTGACCGCGTCGCCGGTGATCGTCCGGTTGACCACGTCACGCAGCGCGGCGTTGTTGGACGCCGCGACGGCGACCTGCGCCTCCTGCTGCTCGGCGAGCGTGGCGAGGAACGACGCGAGCTGCTCCTGCCCGAGGTTCCGGTTGCCCAGGAGCGAGACGTACGCGACGGCCTGCTCTTCCGCGGTGGCGTTCTTCGCGCTCGAGAATGCGAAGGCGGTCCGCAGCGAGTCGGCCAGCTCACCCTCGCCGGCGCTCTGGCTGATCACCTCCAGGTACGCCATCAGGTCGTCCATCACCACGCCGTAGCGCAGGACCGCCGCCTGCGGGGTCGTCTTCGCCCCCGCCAGCACGTCCTGCCGGGTGGTGTCCAGTCGCTCCAGGTCGTCGTCGATGGTGTTCAGCCGGGTCTCGACGCTGTCCGGCAGACCGGAGAGGTTCCCCCGGGCGTTCCGATAGGCGGCGATGCGCTGGTCGGTCGAGGCCGTCGCCGCCGTGAACGCGTTCGACGCGTTGGCGTTGTTCCCCGCGGCGAGCAAGCGAGCGGCTGCCATCCGCTCACCGTGCAGGTCGTGGGACAGCGCCGACACGTCGAGGCTGAGCGCGGTCAGCGACCGGACCAGCCCCGCGTCCGCGGCCCGGTTGGTGCTCTCCCAGAGCCGCACGCTGGCGAGCACGAGGATGGCTGCCACCGGGACCACGAGGATCATGGCGAGCTTCGTACGGATCCGGGCGTCGCGAAGGCGCGGCAGACCGGATCGACGCGCGGGGCGCGCGAAGTTGCCCAAATTCGCTTTGGGGTGCGTGCTCACGAGACCTCCGTCGTTCTCGTCCACGCGCAACCCGCCTTCATGACGGCATGGGGGGTGGGGTTGTCACACGCGGCACGATCCGCGATTTCACCAGAAGCGGCCCCGAATGGGAAGCCTCAGGGAGGCAGGAATCGGTCGGCCGGGACCGATCAACCGGTAACAGTCAGCCGGTGCGGAGTCGGCCTCACCGCGTTGAACTGCACGAATGACGCGCCGCGTGCCATTAATCACCGCAAAGTTATGCCAAATGCACTCCCCCGCCGCCCGCATCGTGGGACAAAGTGTCCACGAACGAGCATCCACTCCGGCTTGACCAGTAGACCGAACGGTTGGCACAGTTCTCGCGTTTGCCGTCTCGTTCGCGGGACGGACGTGAGCGCCGCGCAGCCGTCGCTGCGCCGCGAAGAGGAGGACTGACCCTTGAGGCCAACCCGCGCCATGCTCGCGGTGGTCACCTCGGCCGCTCTGCTGGCATCGGCCGCCGGATGCGATTCAGCGACCACTGAGGACACCGCCGCAGCAACGATTCTGATCGCCGCTGATCTGGAGCTGACCGGTTCCGCAGCCTCGGTCGGCAACGCCTACAAGCAGGCGCTCGAGCTGAAGAGAGATCAGCTCAACGCGGTGCCCGGTGGTCCCCGGATCGAGCTGGACATCAAAGACAACCGGTCGGACAGCAAACTGTCGGCTCAGAACATCACCGGGTTCGCCAACAACTCGAATGTTGCGGCGCTCATCACAGGCGCTTGCGCGGAGTGCCTGATCGACTCACTTCAGACGATCACGGACCGCAAGCTTCCGACGATCTCTCTGTCGCCGTCGTCTGATGTGGTGACTCCGGTCGCGGAGCGTCAATTCGTGTTCAAGCTGGCGTCGAATCCGCTCGACAACGCATCCGCACTGGTGTCCGAAATCGCGTCGTCCGGAATTGGTCGCTTCGGACTGGTGACGACCACCGACGCGTACGGCAAGAACATGCGGGAGGCGATCACCAACGAGGCCGCCAACGCCAACGTCCGCAAGGTCGGCGACCGGCCGATCGCGCCGGACGAGTCCGAGGTGGACACCTCCATCGCCCAGGTGGTGGCGCTGCAGCCGGACGCGCTGGTGGTGGCCGCACTGCCGGACCGCGCCCAGGAGGTCGCGGTCAGCGCGCGCAAGGCCGGCTTCGACGGTCCGATCTACTTCGACGCGGCCGCGGCCGGAGACCTGTTCCTCTCCGGCGAGGCCAAGGACGCCACCGAGGGCGCGACGATGGTCTTCTCGCAGACGCTGACCATCGACAACGTGATCGCGAACACGCCGGCGAAGGCGTCCCGCGCGGCCTGGTTCAGCGAGTACACCTCGCGCTACGGCACGTACTACGGCCCGTCCTCGTTCGCCGCGGACGCGGTGCAGGTCATCGTGAACTCGGTCAACCGGGCCGGCGGCACGAACGGCGACGCGCTGCGCGGCGCGATCGAGACGGCCCAGTTGGACGGCCTGACCGGGCCGATCCGCCTGACGCCGACGAACCACTCCGGGCTGATGCCGCAGACGCTGGTGACGCTGGTCGCGGAGACCGGCCGCTGGCAGCTGAAGGCCTGACCGTACGCACGGAAAAGGGGGCCCGCCGACCGGCGGGCCCCCTTTCGCGTCGGGTCTAGCGGGAGGTCTCCCGCGCCCACGGCAGCAGCACCCGCTCCAGCCAGACGATCAGGTAGTACGACAGCACGCTCATCAGCGCCAGCATGAAGATCGCGGCGAACGCCAGCGGCGTGTTGAGCTGGGTCCGCGCCGCCGAGATCACGTAGCCGATGCCGTCCCGGCCGCCGCCGATGAACTCGCCCACCACCGCGCCGACGAAGGCCAGCGAGATGCCCAGCTTGAGGCCGGTGAAGAACTGCGGCAGCGCCCACGGCACGCGGACCTTGAGGAACGTCTTGACCCGGGACGCGTCCATCGACTGGGTCAGCTCGATCAGGTCGGCCGGCACCGACTTGAGGCCGGCCATCGTGGACAGCACCACGGGGAAGAACGAGAGCAGCACCACCACCAGCACCTTCGGCTCGTAGCCGAAGCCGAACCACATCACCAGCATCGGTCCGATGGCGATCTTCGGGACCGCGTTGAAGCCGACCAGGATGGGCGAGAACGCCTGGTCCAGCATGCGCGAGGCGGACAGCGACAGCGCCAGCGCCACCCCGACCACGATGGCGATGCCGAAGCCCAGCCATACCTCGAACAGCGTGAACAGCGACTGGTCGATCAGGTAGTCGGCACGCTTGGCGATCTGCTCGATGGCCAGTTCCGGCGACGGAACCACCGCTTTCGGCACGTCCCAGATGCGTACCGCGCCGTACCAGGCGACGACGAGCAACGCGAGAGCGGCCAGCGGCAGAAGCACGCCGCCGATCTGCGGGCGTTTGACACGCCCCGCGGCCTGCGTGGTCATGAGAACTCCCTTGTAGACCTGAGGGGTGGGATATTCGCGATACGCGGTAAATCATGAGATTTGACGCTATGTACTGACACGGTGAGCAGGGACTAGCCTGTGCGCTCAGAGTGCTCGCCGATCGCACAGGAGAGGGCAGATGATCCAGCTCAACAACGTCTCCCGGACGTTCCACGGACGCCGCGGCACCGTGGAGGCGCTGCGGGGCATCGACCTGCACATCCGCGAGGGCGAGTTCGTCGCCGTCGTGGGCCGCTCCGGTTGCGGCAAGTCCACTCTGCTGCGCCTGATCGCCGGGCTGATCCCGGTGACCGAGGGCAACATCGTGGTCGGCGGCACCGCGGTCACCAAGGCCCGGCGCGAGACCGCCATGCAGTTCCAGCGCCCGGCGCTGTTGCCCTGGCGGACCGTGCTCGGCAACGTGCTCTTCCCGGTGGAGATCTTCGGCTGGAAGAAGCGCCAGCACGTCGAGCGCGCGCGCCAACTGCTGGCC
This sequence comes from Catenuloplanes atrovinosus, assembly GCF_031458235.1. Classification (NCBI taxonomy): domain Bacteria; kingdom Bacillati; phylum Actinomycetota; class Actinomycetes; order Micromonosporales; family Micromonosporaceae; genus Catenuloplanes; species Catenuloplanes atrovinosus. The sequence continues at coordinate 6,955,869 of NZ_JAVDYB010000001.1, forward strand.
ACGGTCGGCCTGGCCGGTTTCGAGGACCGCATGCCGCACGAGCTGTCCGGCGGCATGCAGCAGCGCGTCTCGCTGTGCCGGTCGCTGATCCAGTCGCCCAAGGTCATGCTGATGGACGAGCCGTTCTCCGCGCTCGACGCGCTCACCCGCGAGGAGATGAGCGTCGAGCTGCAGCGCATCCACATGGAGGAGCGGACCACCACGGTCTTCGTCACCCACTCGATCGACGAGGCGGTGCTGCTGGCCGACCGGGTGGTCGTGCTCAGCCCGCGGCCCGGCCGGATCAAGGAGATCGTCGAGGTCGACGTGCCCCGTCCGCGTTCGCTCGGCCACAGCGAGCACCTGGAGACGCTGGCGCGCCACCAGGCCCGCCTGCACGAGCTGCTGATGCACAAGGACGAGGCGGTCGCCGCCTGAGCCGCGCGCCCTAAGTGGACAGACGATCGGCCGTGCCCCTCGCGGGACACGGCCGATCGCGGTTGTGACATGGTCCCGGTCAGGCCTTGGGCGCGATATCGATCTTCACGAACTCCGCCGGGGTCTTGCCGGCGGGGATCGCCTCGGCACCCTCCAGGATCGCGATGACCTTCGCCACCCGCTCCTGGTCGACGATGCCCAGCTTCGGGGCGTCACCGACGGTGTAGGTCTTCATGATGACCATCTCGGCGGCCGCGACCTCGACGTCGGTCTCGGGGACCGCCTTGGCGAGGATCTCGGCGGACTCCTGCGGGTTGTTGATCGCGTAGTCCATGCCCTTGAGCAGCGCGGTCGCGAACTTCTGCGCCATCTCCGGCTGCTCGGTCGCGATCTTGTCCGAGGTGAGCAGGAAGTGACCGTAGAGGTCGGTGATCACGTCGGAGAACGCGAGCGAGACCGCCTTGCGGGTACCGCCGCCGGCCGCCTTCTCGATCAGCGGCTGGCCCACCACGAACTGGCCGATCGCGTCGACCTTCTTCTGGCCGAGCGCCGGGCCGAGGTCGCCCGCGCCGGTCGGAATGATCTCCACCTTCGTGTGGTCGAAGCCCGCGAGCTTCGCGTACAGCGGGAAGAGGATCGTGGTGGTGGCGCCGGCCTGGTCGCCGAGCTTCTTGCCCTCGAGGTCCTTCGGCGTGGTGATGCCGGTGTCGTTGAGGGTCATGATGCCGACCATCGACCGCTGCTGGACCGCGGCGATCGCGGTGATGCCGGCGATGTCGCCCTTCGCCTTGGTCAGCATGTAACCGGTCGAGTCCACCGGCGCGAACTGGGCGGCGCCGGAGGCCAGCGCGGCCATGTTCTCACCGGAGCCGGTGCCGACCTGGATGTCGACGTCCAGGCCCTGCTCCGCGAAGAAGCCCTTCTCCTTCGCGACGTACGCGTAGGCCTCGCGGCCGAACGTGTTGAACGCTGTTAGATACGTCACCTTCGTCAGCTCTCCGGAGGCGTTGTCGCCTCCGGAGTCATCCGAACCGGTGCATCCGGCCACTGCCACCACTGCCATGGCAGCAACAGCCGCCGCGAGCCCGCGGAACGCTCTCATGGGTTTCTTGCCCTTCCTCCAGCCACCCTGGCTAGGCCATCTAGGTCAGGTGTGAGCGGACCGGGCAGTCGCGGCATCATTGCTGATCCCCCTGCCGACAACCCCCGGCGTAGCGGGCAACAGAGTACGAGACCATCCGTTACCGGTCACCCCGCCCTCGCATTGCGAGACGGCAACGAAATGGACAGTGTTGGCTTAACCACTTCATAGGTGCGACACCGCTGAGATGGGGGCTAACCTCTGCGCCCATGCGAGTCTGCGTGTTCACCGAGCCGCACCGCGGCGCCACATTCGACGAGATGCTGCGGGCCGCGCAGCACGCCGAGGCGGCCGGTTTCGACGGCTTCTTCCGCGCGGATCACTTCATGCCGGTGCACAGGTCGGACGGCTTTCCCGGCCCGACCGACGCGTGGGTGACGCTCGGCGCGATCGCCCGGGAGACCAGCACGATCAGGCTCGGCACGCTGCTCAGTTCGGCCACTTTCCGTCACCCCGCGATTACGGCGATTACGGTGGCGCAGGTCGACGAGATGAGCAACGGACGCATCGACTTCGGTCTCGGTGCCGGCTGGCTCGGCGCCGAACACACTGCGCTCGGTATTCCTTTCTTCACGCCGCGTGAACGATTCGAGCGCCTCGACGAACAGCTCCAGATCATCAGCGGCCTGTGGGCCACCCCGCGCGGCGAACGCTATTCCTTTAACGGCAAGCATTTCACGCTCGTCGACGCGCTCGCGCTGCCGAAGCCGGTGCAGACGCCCGGCCCCCCGATCATCGTCGGCGGACGCGGCCCGAAGAGCACGCCGCGACTGGCCGCGCGTTACGCGGACGAGTACAACGTGCCGCCGTCGCCGGTCAAGAAGTGCGCCGAGCAGTACGAACTGGTCCGTGAGGCGAGCGAGAAGTACGGCCGGACCAAGGCGCCACTGGTCTTCTCCGCGAGCATCGCCGTCGCGTGTGGACGGGCCGACGCGGAGATCGGCAAGCGGCTCGCACTGCTGGAGGAGCCGTCGATCCTCCCGCCCGAGCCGGTCGTCGCCGGCACGCCCGCGCAGGTGGTCGAGGAGCTGGCCAGGTACGCCGAGGCCGGGGCCACGAAGCTCTACGTGCGACTGCGCGACCAGTCCGACCTGGACCTGCTCGACCTGCTCGCCGCCGAGGTCATTCCACACCTTCCGTAACGTTTCTTCCCCCCGTAACGTGCCCCACATGGCCATTCGGACCTGGGGCAGGGTGCTGCTGACGTCACTCGGAGTGAGCCTCCTGGTCGGCGCCGGGCAGCTCGGCATCGCGTTCGGGTTCGGCGTCCTCCGCTTCGGCCGCGCGTTCTCGGACGGCATCGAGAACCAGTGGTACGCACAGCTCACCTGGATCGCCTGGTTCGCGATCGTCGCCGCCGTCACCGGTGCGCTGGTCGCGGACCGCGCCGCCCGCCGCCTCGGGCACGACGGCGGCCCGCCCGCGCTCGCCGGGCTGGCGCTCTGCTCGTCGCTCGGCGCGGCCGGGGTCGCGCTGATCACCATGCCGGCCGCGCGCACGGCCCAGCTCACCGACGGCACCGACCCGGCCGGCGCGGTCGCGGTCGCCGCGCTGATCGGCGCCGCCGCCGGCCTGCCGCTCGCCGCGCTGGTGCTCTGGCAGCGTGCGTACGCCTGGGCGGTCGGCTCGCTCGTGGCCGCGGCCTGGCTACTCGGCGCCGGCTCGGCCGTGGCCTCGTTCGGCACCGGCACCGACCTGCCAGCGGTCCGCCTCGGCGTCCTCGACCCGGCCGCGTTCAGCACCGGCGTCGTGCAGCGCCTCGCGGTCGTGGTGATGCCGTCGCTCGCGCTGGTGGCCGGCGCCACGATCGGCGCGATCGCCCGCCGGCGCGACCGGCACACCGCGATCGTGGCCACGTCCGGCCTGCTCGCGCCGGCGCCGCTGGCGATCGCCTACCTCGCCGCCGGGCCGGGCGGCGCGACCGACGCGTACCAGGCGGCGCCGTTCTGGGGCTCGCTGGTCGCGCTGGCCGCGGGCATGCTGGGCTCGCTGCTCGCCGTGATCGCCCACCACACCGCCACCCAAAATCCAAATCACACCCCTCCGCCGGTACGTGGGGAGCTCACCGCCGCACCGGCGGCCCCACCGGGCAGCCCCTCCCCCGGCGACGCCGACTCGGACGGCCCGGACACCGCCGGTAAGCCGGACACCGCCGGTAGGGAGGCTCCGGCGGTGACGCCGGACGAGATCCTCGGCCCGGTTCCGGGGACGCGCGACACGGCTGGGACCTCGGCGGATCCGCTTGATCCCGGCACTCCGATAAGCTCCATCGGCTCGATCGGTACGGACAAACCGGTCAGCACAGGAAAACCGGCCACCTCGGGGGACCCAGACCACGCGGAAACGAAGGATGATGATCCACTCAGCAGGGAATCTCACAACTCCCGGGATTCCGAGCCGATTACCTTGATCTCTCCGACACTGGATGACGTGTTGTCTCCCAAGGAACGCGAAACGCAGGAAGAGGGCGGGAGCGACATGTTCACCCCCGAGACGAACAGCGGCGATCCCCAGCGGCACCCGTCCCCCTGGGACGACGCGGACCCGGGCCAGGAGCCCGACGGCCTGGACGACGCCTCCGCCTGGGCGGAGGCCGCCTCGCATCGCCCGAGCGGCCGCAGCGGTCTCGCCGACATCGAGGAGCCGCCGCCCGCGCTGGGCGCGCTCCGCGAGCCGACCGGCGCGTTCCGCCAGGCGAACTGGTCCGCCGCCTTCGGCGCCAACCAGCCGTGGGAACTCGACCAGGCCGAACGCGAACCCACCCCGTTCGAGCTCGCCGAACGCGCCCGCCGCGCCGAGGCCGACCGCGCCCTGGCCGCCGGCTCCGCACGCCCCGGCGACGACGAGGCCCAGGCTTCCCCGTCCGCCTGGGACCGGACGCCGGCCGAGCCGCGCGAATCCCGCCCGGAACGGGACGACGCGGACCGCGACGACGGCCCGGCCGAGGCCGGACGGACGATCACGATGGACTTCGGGGCCCCCGCGGACCAGGATTCCGAGGGTGGCGGCCTGGACACCCGGCTCGGCCCGTCCGGGCTGCGCGCCGAGTTCGCGGCCGGCATCCGCGCCGGATCCGAGCACACCACCGACCTACCCGGCGCCCCGGCCATCCTGCCCCCGCCCGCCCCCGGCCCGCCGCCGCCACTCCCCCCGGCCGCGAACCGCCCCGCACCGGCCCCCGAGACCCCCGCCGCCAACGCGCCGACCTCGGGCGCGCCGATCTCCGGCGCGCCGGTCTCCGCCACCCCCGTCTCCAGCGCTCCAATCTCCGGCGCCCCTGATTCCAGCGCTCCGATCTCCGGCGGGCCGATCTCCAGCCCTGCTGCCCCCGGCATGCCGGCCTCCAGCACGCCGGCCTCCAGCACGCCGACCTCCGGCACCCCGATCTCCAGCCCTGCCGCCCCCGGCACGCCGATCCCCAGCACGCCAACCTCCGGCGGGCCGATCTCCAGCCCTGCCGCCCCCGGCACGCCGATCCCCAGCGCGCCGACCTCCGGCGCCCCGGTTTCCACCGTGCCCGGCGCCCAGGTCTTCGGCGTCCAGATCCCCGACACGCAGATCTCCGGCGCTCCGGCCCCCGACGCTCCGACTTCCGGCACGCCGGTCTCCGGCAGCCCGGTTCCCGGCGTCCCCGTGCCGGGCCGACCGGTCCCGTCCTCGGATGCGCCGGCGGCGGGCGACTGGATGCCGGCGGGGCAGGCACGGGGTGGTCCGGCCGACGCCGCGCCTCCGGCACCGCCCGCGGCCGCGGCAGCCCCCTCCTACCCGGCCGATACGACGCCGACGGGGGACGCCGGTGCCGTGTTCGTGCCGGAGCCGGCGCGTGCGGTGCCGATGATCGAGCCGGAGTTCCGCGTCATTCCGCCTGACCCGCCCGCCGATGACTCGCCCACGGTCGCATCGCCCGTGCGGTCGGCTCCGGACGCACCGGCGGACCGGGGGCTCGGTGAGCGCCTGGCCGAGGTCCGGACCGGCGAGCCCGGCGACTTCTTCGCGCCGCACCAGCAGCCCGGTCCCCCGCAGGCCGTGGCGGCGCAGGGGGACGTCTGGTCCGGCACCGGCGAGCCCGAGCGGCGCGCTGATCAGCCGAGCGGGCCCGGTACCTCCGGTCCCGGTGACGGCTGGGCCGCCCGTCCGGAAGAACACGGTCGCGAGGAGAGCCGGTCCCCACGTCCCGAGCAGGGCCGCGAGGAGGCCGGCCGCCCGGAGGCGACCGAGGGTGCGGCGGCGACGCCGGCGTACCCGGCACGGGTCTTTCCCCGGATCTTCGAGCCGGTGGAGCCGCCGGCCGAGATGCCCTCGCTGTTCGAGTCGACGAAGCCGGCCACGCCGGCACCGTCCCTCTTCGAGCCGGTCCGGCAGCGGCTCACCGAGCCCCCGGCCGAGCAGCCCACGCCTCGCCCGGCCGACGGCCGGCAGACGAGCGGCCCATCCGGCGCCGAGACGGTCCCGCCCCGGCCCGGGGACGGCGCGCGCGCCGACTCCGGCACGCCGTGGCCGGCTGACACCGCCGGTGGCCCGGCGTCCGCGGCACTCCCCGCCGCCACGCCGCCGCGGGAGCCGTCGTCCCTGCCCCGGTTCGCGGTGAGCCGGCCGGAGAACAGCTCGGTCGCCGGCTCGTTCCCGGAGCGGTTCGCTTCCGGTCCGGCGGCGGGCGACGCCGCACCGAGGCCGGACGCCCGGCCCTCGAACACCACCGCCGGCACCGCCGACCAGGGCACCCCTGTCCCGCCGCGGTTCCCGGCATCCCCGCCGAGCCCGGCCGCGACCGACCCGGCCGGCTCCGCCGCGCCGTGGACCGGCGGCGACACCGCGCAGCCACACGCCCCCGGTCCCGCCGCACCGTGGACCGCCGCGACCGGCGGCGACACCGCACAGTCGCACCCCGCCGATCCCGCCGCGCCCTGGACCGCCGCGACCGGCGGCGACACCGCACAGCCACACGCCGCCGATCCCGCCGCACCCTGGACCGCCGCGACCGGCGGCGACACCGCACAGCCACACGCCGCCGATCCCGCCGCACCCTGGACCGCCGCGACCGGCGGCGACACCGCGCAGCCACACGCCCCCGGTCCCGCCGCACCGTGGACCGCCGCGACCGGCGGCGGCACCGCGCAGTCGCACCCCGCCGGGGACAGCGAGGACCGCGCGCAGGCCGCGCCGTGGACCTCCGGTTCGCCCGGGGCCGGCACCGCCGAGCAGCCGGCTGCCGGCGACCCGTCACGGTGGGAGACCACCGGTCAGCAGCCCGTTCCGCCGGGCGCCTTCGGTGGCGAGGCCCCGTGGGAGACCGGTCCCGGCCTCGCCCGGCAGCCGGCGCCGGCGCGCCCGGTGGAAGCGTTCGAGGGCGACGGCCCTGCTCCGTGGGAGGCCGGCGCCGGGCAGACGCCGCGCTTCCTGGCCGGTGCCGACGACGGCAGCATGCAGCCGCACTTCCCCGCGCCGTGGCCCGCCGATCCCACGACGGCCGGACCTGCGGCGGGGCCGGCCCCGTCGCACTTCCCGGCGAGCACCGCGGACGGCTTCCCCGCGCCCGGAGCCGACGTCTCCCGGGCGGCCGGAGCGGCGCGCCGGGACGACCCGATCGGCGCGCCCAGCAGCGGAAACACCGGTACCGAGCCGGTGCACGAGGGTGTCGTGCTGCCCCCGCGGGAAGTACGCCAGGAACCTCGCCAGGAGCCTCGCCAGGAGTCACGTCCCGCGCGCAGCCCCTGGGCGGCCGGTGACTCCTGGGCCGCGGACGACGCCTGGTCCGTCACCGACGACTGGACGCCGACCGCACCGGCCGCCGGCGCCCGTCCCGACCGCCCGGCACGCGACGACGGGTGGTCCGCGCCGGAGGAGCCGGCGAGCACCTGGTCCGCGCGCCCGTCCGAGCCCTGGAACGCGGACCCGCCCTACCCGGCCGGCGCCACGCCGCAGCCGCCCCCGCCCGCCCCGGCTCCGGAGGCGCCCGCCGAGCCGGATCCGGAGCCGCAGGCCGCGAAGCCGGAGAAGCGCCGCCGGGGCCTGTTCCGGCGGCGCAACCAGCCGGCGCAGCCGCCCGCGGCCGAGGCGGTCCCGCTGCGGGACGAGGAGTACGTGGACTGGGTCAGCGGCCTCGGCGACCGCTCGTCCGAATAGCGGTCGAAGGGGGTCCCGGAGCCCGGGACCCCCTTGATCGTCACGTCGTCGTCAGCGGTAGGTAGACCCGTCCGCCCGACGCGAGGAACTCCTCGCTCTTCGCGTGCATGCCCCGCTCCGCGTACCCGCGCAGTTCCTGGCTGATCTTCATGCTGCAGAACTTGGGGCCGCACATCGAGCAGAAGTGCGCGGTTTTCGCGGGCGCGGCCGGGAGCGTCGCGTCGTGGTACGACCGGGCCGTCTCCGGGTCGAGCGACAGGTTGAACTGGTCCTCCCAGCGGAACTCGAACCGCGCCTTGGACAGCGCGTCGTCCCACGCCTGCGCGCCCGGATGCCCCTTGGCCAGGTCCGCCGCGTGCGCCGCGATCTTGTACGCGATCACGCCCGCCTTCACGTCGTCCCGGTCCGGCAGCCCGAGGTGCTCCTTGGGGGTGACGTAGCAGAGCATCGCGGTGCCGAACATCCCGATCATGGCGGCGCCGATCGCGGACGTGATGTGGTCGTACGCGGGCGCGATGTCCGTGGTCAGCGGCCCGAGCGTGTAGAACGGCGCCTCGTGGCACAGCTCCTGCTGCAGGTCCACGTTCTCCTTGATCTTGTGCATCGGCACGTGCCCCGGCCCTTCGATCATGACCTGGACGTCGTGCTCCCAGGCGATCCGGGTCAGTTCGCCGAGCGTGCGCAGCTCCGCGAACTGCGCCTCGTCGTTCGCGTCCGCGATGGACCCCGGGCGCAGCCCGTCGCCGAGCGAGAACGTCACGTCGTACCGGGCCAGGATCTCGCACAGCTCCGCGAAGTGCGTGTAGAGGAAGTTCTCCTCGTGGTGCGCGAGGCACCAGGCCGCCATGATCGAGCCGCCGCGGGAGACGATGCCGGTGACCCGGTCGGCCGCGAGCGGCACGTAGGCCAGCCGCACCCCGGCGTGCACGGTCATGTAGTCCACGCCCTGCTCGGCCTGCTCGACCACGGTGTCCCGGAAGACCTCCCAGGAGAGCTTGACCGGGTCGCCGCCGACCTTCTCCAGCGCCTGGTAGAGCGGGACGGTGCCGATCGGGACCGGCGAGTTCCGCACGATCGCCTCGCGCGTCTCGTGGATGCGCTTGCCGGTGGACAGGTCCATCACGGTGTCCGCGCCCCAGCGGGTGGCCCAGCTCATCTTCTCGACCTCCTCCGCGATGGAGGAGCTGACCGCGGACGTACCGATGTTGGCGTTGACCTTCACCAGGAACGCCTTCCCGATGATCATCGGCTCGGTCTCCGGGTGGTTGACGTTCGCGGGCAGCACCGCGCGCCCGGCCGCGATCTCGTCGCGGACCAGTTCCGGCGGCACGCCCTCGCGGATCGCCACGAACTCCATCTCCGGTGTGACCACGCCGGCCCGCGCGTACGCGAGCTGGGTCGGCCGGTGCCCGGCGAGCGGCGTGCCGGGGCCGCGCACCGGGGCCACGTCGCCGCGCTCGGCGATCCACGGGCCGCGCAGCGGCGGCAGCCCGACGTCCGGGTCGCTGCCCGGCCCGGACGTGTCGTAGAGCCGCACCGGCTCGCTGCCGTCGGTCAGGTCGACCGCGGCGAACGGCACCCGGATGTCCGGCCGGGAACCATCCACATAGGACTTACGTCGTACAGCCGTCATGAGCTGCCTCCGTTCGAGGGGGAACTAGCCGAAGTGATCCAGTGGGCCGCGACCGCCGCCCACCTTCCAGGAACGCGCGCCGGTCAGCGCCGCGGTCACGTACCGCTTCGCGGTCTCCAGCGCGGTGAACAGGTCGTCGCCGTGCGCGAGCCGGGCCGCGACCGCGGCGGAGAACGTGCAGCCGGTGCCGTGGTCGTTGTCGGTCGGCACCCACGGCGAGCGCAGGTGACGGACGTCGTCGCCGGCCCACAGCACGTCGACCGCGTCGCCGTCCTCCTCGCCGCCGGTCACCACCACGTACCGCGCGCCGCCGGCCGCGATCGCCCGCGCGGCCGCGGCCATCTCCGCAGTCGTGGTCACGGAGGTGCCGGTCAGCGCGGACGCCTCGTCCCGGTTCGGCGTGGCCAGCAGCGCGTACGGCAGCACCCGCTCGATCACCGCCAGCGCGCCGAGCCGGTGACCGGAGGTGGCGTACAGCACCGGGTCGAGCACCAGGTTCGGCAGTTGCCCGTCGCGGGCGCGCGCGGCCACCTCGGCCGCCACGTCCGCGCCGCCCAGCATCCCGACCTTGACGGCCGCGACCGCCATGTCGTCCAGCACCGCGTCGATCTGCGCGCCGACCACCGTGGCGGGCAGCGGGTGCACGTCCACGACGCCGCGGGTGTTCTGCGCCGTGATCGCGGTGATCGCCGAGGTGCCGTAGGCGCGCATCGCCGCGAACGCCTTCAGGTCCGCCTGGATGCCGGCGCCGCCGCCCGAGTCGGAGCCCGCGATGGTCAGCGTCACCGGCGGCGTACCCGGTCCGGCGCTCATCGGGCCGGCTCCGCGACCGCGCCGATCAGCGTCGCGACCAGCGCGGCGGGGTCGGGCGCGCGCATCACGGCGCCCATCACGGCCACGCCGGCCGCGCCCGTGTCGACGCAGGCCCGGGCCGCGGCCGCGGTCTCGATCCCGCCGAGGGCGACGACCCGCGCGGCGGTACGGCCGAGGAGCCGGGCCAGCCCGGTCAGGCCGAGCTCCGCGTCGTACCCCGGCTTGGATCTGGTCCGGAAGATCGGCGAGACGGTGACGTAGTCCTCGGTGGTCAGCCGCGCCAGCTCCGCCTCGTCGTGGCACGAGCGCCCGACCAGCGGCAGCACCGGTGGCGGATAGGGACCGGCGGCGGCGAGGTGCACGGCGTCGCCGCCCAGCGGGTCCGGACCGGCCACGATCAGCCGCCCGCCGGCCGGGGCCAGGATCGCCCGCAGTTCGTCCGCCAGCGCCCGCCGGGCATCCGCCGGCAGGTCCTTCTCGCGCAGCAGCACGCGGCGCGCGCCGCCCTCCACCGCCCGCGCGATCGTGCGGACCAGCCCGTGCCGCGCCTGCGCCCGGTCCGTCACCACGATCAACCCGTTCATCGAGCATTCATCACCCTGGCGAAGGGGTCGATGCCCGGCACGACTCGGCCGGCTGGATGTCCTGGGGTGGGGACCAGGTGGAAGAACGCTCACAGGTCCGGCCGCCCCTCGTCCGGCGTGGAGGCGAGCGCGTGGAAGCGGCGCGGAATCCGTCCGGCGTGTGCCGCCAGGTAGCCCGCCTCGACCGCGAGGCGCATCGCCGTGGCCATCCGCTCCGGGTCCTCGGCCCTGGTCACGGCGCTCGCCAGCAGCACCGCGTCGCAGCCGAGCTCCATCGCCAGCGCGGCGTCCGACGCGGTGCCGACGCCCGCGTCCAGGATCACCGGCACGGAGACGGCCTGGCGCAGCAGCCGGATGTGGTGCGGGTTGCCGATGCCCAGGCCGGAGCCGATCGGTGAGCCGGCCGGCATCACGGCCGCGCAGCCCGCGTCCGCGAGCCGACGGGCCAGGATCGGGTCGTCGTTCGTGTACGGCAGCACCGTGAAACCGTCCGCGACCAGCCGTTCCGCGGCCGGTACCAGCTCCACGCCGTCCGGCAGCAGCGTGCGCTCGTCACCGATCACCTCAAGTTTGATCCAGGCGGTGCCGAACGCCTCGCGCGCCAGGTGCGCCAGCTTGACCGCCTCCACCGCGGTACGGCAGCCGGCCGTGTTCGGCAGCAGCCGCACGCCGGTCCGCGCCACCACGTCCAGCAGCCCATCGGAGGCTTTCTGCGCATTTATCCGGCGGAGGGCGACCGTCACCAGCTCCGTGCCCGACGCCTTGATCGCCCGTTCCAGCACGTCGAGGTTCGCCGCGCCGCCGGTCCCCAGGATCAGCCGTGAGCCGAAGCGCTCGCCGCCCACCACGAATCCGTCCATCGTCCTCACCCGCCCTGCGCCGCACTGAGCACCTCGATGCGGTCGCCGTCGGACAGCGGCGTCTCCGCCCACCGCCCGCGCGGCACCACCTCACCGTTGACCGCGACCGCCACGCCGCTGCTCCGGCCGCTCAGCTCCGCCACCGCGTCCGCGACCGTCAGCCGCTCGGCCAGGTCGCGCTCGTCACCGTTCACCGTCACGCGCACGCCGGCGCCCTCCGTTCCGAGAATCTCTCCGCCGCGAACGCCGCCGGCGGGGCCGTACCGTCCAGCAGCAGCGCCGTGATCAGGTCCGCGGTCACCGGCGTGAGCAGGATGCCGTGCCGGTAGTGGCCGGTCGCGACCACCACCTCGCGGCTCGCCGCCGTCCACCGCCCCAGGATCGGCCGGTTGTCCGGCGAGCCCGGCCGCGCGCCGGACTGCGCCTCCACCAGCGCGTACTCCTCGATCTCCGGGACCAGCTCGGCCGCCGCGCGCAGCAGGTGCAGCACCGCACCCGCGGTCACCGCGCCGTCCGCCCGCTCGTGCGCGGTCGCGCCGACCACCACCTCGCCGGTGCGCCGGGGCACCAGATAGACCTCGTGGCCGTCCGCGTAACCCCTGATCACGTGTGTGAAGCCGGGCTCGCCCGGCGCCCGCAGCCGCAGCACCTCGCCGCGCACCGGCCGCACCGGCAGCCCGGTCAGCGCCGCCGCACCGCACCCGGCCGCGACCACCACCCGGTCCGCGTAGACCTCGCACACGTCCGCGACCCGCCGCCGCACGAACCGCACGCCCGCCCGCGAGGCCGCGACCCGCAGCGCCGCCGTCATCCGGCGCGGATCCACCTGATGGTCGTCCGGGATCAGCGCGCCGCCCCGCACCCTCGGACTCAGCACCGGCTCCCGCGCCCGCATCGCCGACGGCGTCAGCGGTTCCACGGCAAGACCGAGTTCCCGCTGGTACGTGACGAGCCGCGTCGCGGTCGCCAGGTCGTCCGCGGTCAGCGCCACCGCGAGCGTCCCCTCGGCCCGGTAGCCGACCTCGGCGCCCGCGGCCGCCTCCAGCTCCGCCGCGAACCCGGGCCAGCGCGCGGCCGAGTCCACCAGCAGCGCGGTCAGCTCCGCCTCCCCGAAGTAGGCCTCGCCGATCGGCGCCAGCATCCCGGCCGCCACCTCCCAGGCCCCGCCCGCCTCCCCGAGCGCGGGCCGCACGCCGGCGCCGCTCGCGTCCCGTCCGGCGCCGGCGGACCTGCGACCGGCGGGGTCGTCGTCCGGCGGGATGGCGTCGTCGTAGACGGCGACGTCGAGGCCGCGCTGGGCGCACCGCCAGGCGATCGACAGCCCGATCGGCCCGCCGCCGACGATGCCGAGGTCGACCCGCCCGGCCCGGCGTCCGGCGCTCATCGCGCCCCGTCCCTCGCCGCTCGCCGCCGGGACCGCTCACCGTCCGTGCGGCCCTCGACGTCCGCGGCCCGGCCGCGTTCCGGCGGGCCCGCCGGGCCGTCGATCCGCGCCCCCGCCACCGCGTCGGCCAGTTCCCGGAGCAGGCCGAGGGTGGCGCGGCCCGGGTCGGCCGCGTCGCTGACCGCGCCGACCACCGCCACGCCGTGCGCGCCCGCGGCGATCAGCTCGGGCACCCGTACCCGCGTGACCCCGGCGATCGCGATCACCGGAACCGGCACCGCGCCCGCGACCGGGGCGAGCCCGCCCGGCCCGAGCGGCGCGGGCAGCCCGCTCTTCGTGGTGGTCGCGTAGCAGGGGCCCACGCCCAGGTAGGACGCGCCGTCCGCGACCGCGGCACGCCCGGTGTCCGCGGCCCGCGCGGTGGCGCCGAGGATCGCGCCCGGCCCGAGCACCCGGCGGGCCGCCGCGACCGGCAGGTCCAGCGCGCCGACGTGCCCGCCCGCCGCGCCCACCGCGAGCGCCACGTGCAGCCGGTCGTTGACCAGGCAGGTCGCGCCCGCCGCCGCGCACAGGTCGCGGACGCGGAGCGCGAGCTGGTACGTGTCCAGATCGGTGGCGTCGTCCTCGACGCGCACCTGCACGACGAGCGGGCCGGTCACCGCCCGGACGTCGTCGCCGGCCGCGGCGTGGGCCGCCAGCGCGGCGCGCACGCAGCCGAGCGGATTCCGCCCGGGCCGGGTGTCGGTGATGAGATGCAGTCGTCCTAGGGTCGAGTCCACATCGTCCACTCCTCCCTGCGCCGGCATGACCCGGATCAGGTTCGACGGTCGGGGGCTGCAGCCCCCCTCTCAGCCCGGTGCACCGGACTCCCGTGGGGTTGTTGTGTTCCGTGGCCGACCATACGCCGACGATTACACAGACGTAAAGTCCCGTGACGCAGCGCTCAAGGCCTTGCTCAGCCGGCCACGGGCGGCCACCATCACGCGCGCGGGACGAGGGACCGCACCGCGATCAGCGTCGAGGGCCCATCAGGACCGCCGGATCCATCTCGACATGGATCATCGTGCGATTGATGTCGATCACGAGCGGAAGCTTGTGCGACCGACCCGCCTCGTAGATATTCGACTCCCACTCACCGTCATCCCCGAGAAGGCTCACCACCACCGCGGGAACGGGCCCGAAATGCTCTTTCCACGCACGCAATTCCAGCCGCCAATAGCATGGAATCCGCGCCTTGGCATAGAGCCTCGACTTCTTCACCCGGTCGTCGGACGAATTGGACGGGGAGACCACCTCGATGACCGAGTGGACCAGTTCCGCCGGAACCCCGCGCGGAAACTCCTCCAGGTCAGCGGTGGTCACCATCAGGTCCGGCACCAGGCCGTCACCATCCGGCATCCGCACCGCCGACGCGGTGATGACCTCGGCATCGTGCGTGAGCAACGGGTCGATCAATCGGCCGAGCCGGTCGGCGGCTCGGTTGTGCTCCGGGGTGGCCGGCGGAGTCACGGTGAGAACACCTTCCAAAACCTCATAACGCAACCCGTCATCGGGCAGCGTAAAAAGCGTGTCCACGGTGAACGGAGGGCGCGGCAGGGAGAAACCACCCCGACCCGACTCCAACGTCACCATGCCGGTCACCTCCCTCACGAGCGCCAGTATCCCACCGCCCACCCGCACGCGGGGGTCAGCGAACGTCCCAGACGGGCTCCACGGTCTCGACCACCTCGCCGTCGCCCTGGAAGAGGATGAACCGGTCGAACGAGCGGGTGAACCAGCGGTCGTGGGTGACCGCGAGGACCGTACCGTCGAAGGCCTTCAAGCCCTCCTCCAGCGCCTCGGCCGAGGCCAGGTCGAGGTTGTCGGTCGGCTCGTCGAGCAGCAGCAGCGTGGCGCCGGAGAGCTCGAGCAGCAGCACCAGGAAGCGCGCCTGCTGGCCGCCGGAGAGCGTGCCGAAGAGCTGATCGCCCTGCCCGGCCAGCTCGTACCGGTTGAGCACCCGCATCGCGCCGTGCCGGTCCAGGCCGGAGCGGTGCTCGTCGCCGCGCCACAGGATCTCGACCAGCGTCCGGTCGCGCAGCTCGGGGCGGTCGTGCGTCTGCGAGAAGTGGCCGGGCCGCACCCGCGCGCCGAGCCGCGCCACGCCCTCGTGCGCGACCGGCTCCAGCACCACGCCGGAGATCGGCTTGCTCTCCGGCTCCGGGTCGGTGCCGCCGCGCGCCAGCAGGCGCAGGAAGTGCGACTTGCCGGTGCCGTTCGCGCCGAGCACGGCGACCCGGTCGCCGTACCAGACCTCCAGGTCGAACGGGTACGTCAGCCCGTCCAGCTCCAGCTGCTCGCAGATGATCGCGCGCTTGCCGGTGCGCCCGCCGCCCAGGCGCATGCTGATCTCCTGGTCCTTCGGCGGCAGCGGCGGCGCGCCGGCCTCCTCGAACTTCCGCAGCCGGGTCTGCGCCGCCTGATAGCGGGACGCCAGGCCGTCGTTGTACGCAGCCTTGTTCTTCAGCGTGAACACCAGCTCGCGCAGCTTGGCGTGCTCCTCGTCCCAGCGCCGCCGCGCCTCCTCCATCCGCTCGTGCCGGGCGCCGCGGGCGGCGTGCCAGCTGGCGAACCCGCCCGGATGCGTCCACGCGCCGCCGCCCTCGACCGCCACCACCCGGTCCGCGGTCTGGGCCAGCAGCTCGCGGTCGTGCGACACGTACAGCACGGACTTTCCGGACTCGCGCAGCCGCGCCTCCAGCCAGCGCTTCCCGGGTACGTCCAGGAAGTTGTCCGGCTCGTCCAGCAGCAGCACCTCGTCCGTGCCGCGCAGCAGCAGCTCCAGCGCGAAGCGTTTCTGCTGGCCACCGGAGAGCGTGGCCACCGGCCGGTCCCGGACCCGGTCCCACGGGAGCTTGAGCGCGGCGACGCTGGCGGTGTCGAACGTGACCTCCGCGTCGTACCCGCCGGCCTCGCCCCAGGCGGCCAGCGCGGCGGCGTACCCCATCTGGGTCTTCTCGATCGTGGCGGCGCTCGCGCCGCGCTCCTCGGCGGCCCGCATCGCGGACTCCGCGGCGGTCAGGCGCGCGCCGGCCTCGCGCAGTGCGGGCGGGGACAGCGAGAGCGCCAGGCTCCCGAGCGTGGTCTCGTCCGCGATCATGCCGATGAACTGCCGCATCACGCCGAGCCCGCCGACCCGCGCGATCGCGCCCTCGCGCACGGCCAGGTCCCCGGCGATCATGCGCAGCAGCGTCGTCTTGCCGGCGCCGTTCGGCCCGACCAGCGCGATCTTGGCGCCCTCACCCACGCGGAACGAGACGTCCGCGAAGAGCACCCGCCCGTCCGCCAGCGTATGCCCGACTCCGGCCACGTCCACATATCCCACGGCCGGATAATCACCGATCGGGTACGGCGGGGACCAGCAAATTATTCCGGTCAGGCGGGCCGGCCGACGCGGAGCACCCGGTACCCCTTCTGACTGGCGTGCCGCTCGACCACCCAGCCGCGGTCGACCAGCCACTGGTGCAGCGAGTCGCCGCCCAGGTGCCGCGCGATGACCAGCCACGCGACACCGTTCGGCGCGAGCCGGGGCAGCCAGCGGTCGAGCAGGTCGTGCAGCTCCGCCTTGCCGATCCGGATCGGCGGGTTGCTCCAGATCTGATCGAAGACCACCTCGGCGGGTACGTCGTCCGGGGCGCTCACCGTGACCCGGCGCCCGGCGCCGAGCCGCTCCGCGTTCTCCGCGGTCAGCTCGCGGGCGCGCGCGTTGACGTCCACCGCGTGGACGATCGCGGACGGCGCCTCGGTCGCCAGCACGGCCGTGATCGGGCCGAACCCGCATCCGAGATCGAGGAAGGGTCCCTTTGCACCTGGTTCGGGGAGGTTTGCCTTTTTGAGCAGAACGGCCGTTCCGGGGTCCAGCCGGTCCGCCGAGAACACGCCACGCGCCGCGACGAGCACATAGTCCCGCCCCTGAACGGTGAACGACACCTCGTGCCGCCCCGCGGGAGCGGCCGGCTCGGCGCTGAAGTAGTGCTCGGCGGTCACGCCCCGCATTCTTCCCTCCCGCCGGCGCGTCGCGAAACCGGGGCCACCCCGCCCGGATCGCACAAAATGTCCAATCTGTCGACTCGCGCGCTATGTGGATAGAGGCGAACCGACCGGGATGTCCATTACCCTGTGCGACATGGCGTACGGGCAGCATGGCGGAGCGGACGACGGTCGCCCGCCCGCGGAACACGAACCCCGCTCACGCCGTGCCGCGACCCCACCCAGCGGCGGCTGGCCCGCCCTCGACACCCCCGGCCCCGACGTCAAGCTCTGGGACGCCGACCGCGCCGCCCCACCCCGCCGCTCCCGCCCCGCCGACCGGGCTCCCGCACTCGACGACCCCACCGCCTCCGGCGGCCGCCGCCGCGCCCCGGAAACCCCGGCGGGCCGCCGCACCGCACCGTCCGCGCCGGGCCGCGGCGCCGCACCGTCCGCGGGCGCCGCACCGGCCGCGCCGGGCCACCGCGCCACGCCGGACGCCGTGGCGATGCCGGTTCCAGACCGGACAGGCACGCCCGCGGCGCCGGGCCGCCGGGCCGCGCCGACGCCGGCACTCGACCGCGCGGGCACGCCCACGGCACCGGGCCGCCGAGCCGCACCCGACGCCGTGGCGCCGCCGGTCCCCGGCGCACAGGCCGCCGTGGACGACGCGGCAGCGCTCATCCAGCGGGCGACCGCGGGCGACAGCCTCAGCGGACGCCGCGCAGCCCCGGAGGAACCCGTCGCCACGGGTCGCCGCGCCGCTCCGGCGGAACCCGCCGTCAGTGGCCGCCGCGCCCGCGTCGAAGATCCGGCGACGCCGGGCCGACGAGCCGCCGACGAGCCACCCAGCGGTGCCCCGCGGGCCGGTACGGATGGCACACAGCCAGGTGGAGCCCGGCCCGCCGTGCCGCACGCCACGACACCAGGTGGCGCTCGACGAGCTGCGGCGGACGACCCGGCACTCGGCGCCGTGCGACGCACCCCGGTTGACCCCGAGGGACCCGGCGGCACCCGACGAGCGGCGGCGGACGAGGTGCCACCCGCTGCGGGCCGCCGGGCCGCAGCGGACGACCCGGCACTCGGCGCCGTGCGACGCACCCCGGCTGACGCCGAGGGACCCGGCGGCGCCCGACGAGCCGCAGCGGACGAGGTGCCGCCCGGCGCGGGCCGCCGGGCCGCAGCGGATGGCGCGCCGGCAGGTCGCAGAGCTGCACCGGAGGGCGCGGCCTGGTCCTCGCCCCCGCTCGGACGCCGCGCGCCTGCGGAGGAGCCCGGGCCGAGAGGCCGCCGCGCTGCTCCGGAACCCGAATCACCGGCCACCGGCCGGCGGGCCGCCGAGAACCCGGCCGCCCGGGGACGAGCGCCCGACGCCCCGGCGACCGCACGGCGGGCCGCCGACGGGCCGGCGGCGAGCGACGCCTGGAAGATCACTCCGGAACCGCCCGGCACCGGTCGACGCGCCGCACCCGACGAGACCCCCGCCCGGCGCCGCGCCGATGGCGAGGGTCCCGGTGGGCCCCGAGTCCCGGCGGGGAGCGGATCCACGGCACCGGACGCGCCGCCCGGCGGCCGGCGGCGGGCGGCCGAGGGCGCCGAGGCCTCGGGATCGTGGCAGCTCTCCGGCGAGCCGGGCCGCCGAGCGGCACCGGACGCGGGCCATGCACGCTCCACGACCGCCCGCGAGACGGCCGCCCGCGAGACGGCCGCCCGCGAAGCCACCGCCCGCGACACGGCCGCCCGCGACACGGCCGCCCACGACACGGCCGCCCACGACACGGCCGCCCGCGAGACGGCCGCCAGGGAAGCGGCCGGCGGTCGACGGCGAGCGATGGACGATCCCGGCCAGCGAGGCGAGACGCCCGAGCGATCCGGCGGCCACCGGATGGTGCCGGACCGGCTCGGCCCGCCCGCGTTCGCCGGACCGGAGGCACCGGCCGGCCGCCGGCCGGCCCGCGAGCCGGGCGCGAGCGGCTCCCACGCGCTGCCCGAGCCGACGACCCCGCCGCGCCGCGCCGCTGCCGAAGCAGCGAGCGAGCCGGCCCCCGGCAGCCGGACGGCATTCCCGCCGCGTGCGGACCAGCGCCGGCACACGGACACCGGACACCCGGACGCCGACCCCGCGCGTCGGGCGGCCACCGGGCCTGGACGCCGGGACACGGACGCCGGGCGCCACGACACGGACACCGGCGGCCTCGGACGGCGCAGAGCCGCTGACGCCCCCGGCCACCGCCCGGCCGCCGGCACCGATCCCGCCGCGGCGGGCATGCCGCCGGCCTGGTCGACGCCCCCCAGCCGGCCGGTGCCGCCCGGCCCGGTCTCCGAGGCGCCGCCCGGAGCCGGACGACCGCCGACGGCACGAGGCGCCGACACCGCGGCCCGCGCCGCGATGCCGGACCGGTCCGGCATCGTCCGAGGCGGTGCGGCCGTTCCCGAGCCGGACACGGGCGGCCTGGCCGCGCGCGGCCGCATCCCCGGCCCGGCCGCCGCCGGCGGTCCACCGGCCGGCCACGACACCGGTCCCGGCCGCGGCGACACCCCGCCACCCCCGATGCGCGGCCCCGACCGCCAGGGCCACGACCCGCGCGGACGCTTCTCCTCCGCGCACGATCGGGACCCGTCCGGCGACGTGATGGCCCCCCGCGACCGAGGACCCTGGAGCAGCCCGCCCGCCGACGCCGGACAGCAGGGCGCCGATCCCCGGCGGGGTGGAGGCCGGGCCGCGATCCCGGCGCAGGTCCCGCACGAGACCGCCGGCCCGCCGAGCGCCCGTGCCGCCGCGACACCACCGGCCGGTGACGCCCGGACCCCGGGTGCACGAGACCACGGCCCCGCACGACCGCCGCAGGGCCCGGCCGGCCGCGTCCCATCCGGCACCGGACCCTCCGGCGGCAACCCCACGGTTTCCGGCGGTGCGTCCGCCGCCGTACCGGCCCGTGGCGGCGCCCAGGTCCCCGGCAACGCCCCAGTCTCCGGCGGCGCGGCCATCCCGCCCGCGCGTGGCGGCGCCCAGGTCCCCGGCACCGCCCCCGTCTCCGGCGGCGCGGCCGTCCCACCCGGCCGCGGCGGCGCCCAGGTCCCCGGCCGCGCCCAGCAGCCCGGCCGGGCATCCGCCGCCGTCCGCCGCCAAGGTCCCCCGCCGGCCCGCCCCGACACCTCAGGGGCCATTCCGCTGGGTCCGGAGAGTTCCGGCGGCCACCGGACGGGTCCCGACGCGTCGGGAGCCCTTCGGCTGAGCCCGGACACCTCCGGCGTCTACCGGCCCGACCGGCAGCCCGGGAGCGCCGCCGGACAGCGACACCCCGACGCCTCGGGCGCGCACCGCACCGGCAACCCGCCCGTGGCCGCGCAGCGGCACCCCGGCCCGGACGACGCGCCCGGACCTCGCACGGCCGCCGCCCGGGTCACGCCGCCGGACGCCGCCGGTCACGGCGCCGGCGCCGCCGGCACCTCGCTGGCCCAGCGCCCGCCGAGCACCGTCGCGCGGATCACGCCGGCCCCCGCCGTACCGTCGCAGCCCGAGGCTCCCGAGGCGGAGACCGACAGGGCCGCGCCGGCCGAGGCGCGGCAGAAGCCCTGGCAGGTACTGGTCGGGGTGCTCGCCGCGCTGGTCCTGGTCGGGGTGTGCGGGCTGAGCTCGTTCTTCATCCTGGCGGACGAGCAGAGCGGCCGGGACGCGCAGGCCTCCGGCGGCAATCCGGAGGCGACCGCGCAGGCCCGGGACATCAGCTCGCGCGGCGTGGACGGCGAGCCGCTCACCACGAACGAGGTCTTCCCGGCCGGCACGATCGCGATCACGTCGCAGGAGCCGCCGTACACGGTGCTCAAGACCGAGCAGCTGGACGACTGCGGCAAGGCCGCGGCCGGCGAGATCCCGCAGCTGCTCAAGGACCTGGGCTGCAACCAGGTGGTACGCGGCACCATGCGCTCCCCCGACTCCGGCTACCTGGTCACGGCCGGGGTGTTCAACCTGGAGGACGAGACCGGCGCGAAGTGGGCGCACGAGCAGATCAAGGCGATGGTCGACGGGCAGAAGGGCCGTTTCTCCGGCATGCGCGCGGGCGCGGGCACCGAGCCGGTGGAGGAGTCGTCCGCGCAGGTCGGGTGGAACATCCGCGGTCACTTCCTGGCGTACTGCGTGATCGCCCGCGCGGACGGTGAGAAGATCATCGACGGTGACCCGCAGGCCCGGCAGATCCTCTACGACATGGTGGAGCTGCACCTGCGCAACGGCGTGCTGGAGAAGCGCGCCACCCAGCCCACTACGAGCTGAGCGTCCGGATCCGCCGGGTCGCCTCGGCCCGGGTCGCGAACTCGGCGGCGGACGGGTAGCCGACCGCGACCAGCGTCAGCCCGTGCGCGGGCGCGACCGTCACCTCGCTGGACCGCGCGGTGAGCCGCAGCAGGGAGGCCGGCCACTCCGGCGGGCGACGCCCGTCGCCGACGTGCAGCATCGCACCGACCAGACTGCGCACCATGGCCTGGCAGAACGCGTCCGCCTGCACGGTCGCCACCAGCACGCCGTCCAGGTCGCGCGCCCACTCCAGGCGGTTGATCGCCCGTACCGTGGTGGCGTGCTCCTTGCGGCGGCAGAACGCGGCGAAGTCGTGCTCGCCGACCAGCCCGGCCGCGGCCGCGTTGAGCAGTCCCGGGTCGAGCGCGCGCGGCCAGGCGAGCGTGTCGTGGCGGCGCAGCGGCTCCGCGCCGTGCACCGCGTCCGTGACCCGGTAGTGGTAGCGGCGGAACGTGGCGGAGAACCGCGCGTCGAACGTGTCCGGCACCTCCGCCGCCGCGTGCACGCGCACGTCGCCGGGGAGCAGCGCGGCGAGCCGGCGCAGCAGCGTGGGCTGCACGGCCTGCCAGGGCTCGGCCGGCAGGTCGATGTGGCAGACCTGGCCGGTGGCGTGCACGCCGGCGTCGGTGCGCCCGGCGACGACCATGCCGAACGGGAGGTCCCCGAAGAGCCGGCCCAGTGCCTCCAGCAGCACGCCGGCGACCGTACGCCGGGTCGGCTGCACCGCCCAGCCGGAGAAGTCGGTCCCGTCGTAGGCGACGTCCAGGCGTACCCGTGGCATCCGATGGTCCTTCGGCTAAGACGCAAGAGCCCGGCCTCCGGAGAAGGAGACCGGGCCCTGCGGAAACGCGGACTTACTTGTCGTCGCCCTCGGCCTGCGTGCCGGGGCCGTCGGCGTCCTTGTCACCGGACGCCGAGACCGGCGGGTCGGCGTCCTGGTCCGCCGAGTCCGAGGACGTGGCGGGCGCGGAGGAGGTGGCCGGGGCCTCGTCCTCGCGGGCCAGCGCCTCGACCTTGTCCTGCTGGCGCGCGGCCTTCCGGGCGGCCTTGGACGGGCCGGTGGTGGCCGCGACCTCGAGCGCCTCGACCAGCTCGATGATCGCCATCGGAGCGGCATCGCCGCGGCGCGGCCCGGTCTTCACGATCCGGGTGTAGCCGCCGGGACGGTTCTCGAACCGCGGGGCGATCTTGTCGAACAGCTCGAACACCACGTCCTTGTCGCGGACGACGGTGAGCACCCGCCGACGCGCGTGCAGGTCACCGCGCTTGGCCTTGGTGATGAGCTGCTCGGCCAGCGGACGCAGCCGCCGGGCCTTGGACTCGGTGGTCTTGATCTTCCCGTGCCGGAACAGCTCGGTGGCCAGGTTGGCCAGGATGAGCCGCTCGTGCGCCGGGCCGCCGCCGAGGCGGGCTCCCTTGGTGGGCGTGGGCATGTCGGTGCTCCTGAATACGCTTCAGCCGGCGAGAACCGGCGGGGAAAATTACAGCTGCTCGGTCTCGCGGTAGTCGTCGCTGTCGTAGTCGACCTCGCCGAACGAGTCCACGACGTTGGTCGGGTCGAAGGAGGGCGCGGAGTCCTTCAGGCCCAGGCCCATACCGGCCAGCTTCATCTTGACCTCGTCGATGCTCTTCTGCCCGAAATTCCTTATATCGAGGAGATCAGCTTCCGTGCGCCCGATGAGTTCGCCCACGGTGTTGATGCCCTCGCGCTTGAGGCAGTTGTAGGAACGGACGGTGAGGTCCAGCTCCTCGATCGGCAGCGCCAGGTCGGCCGCCAGCTGCGCGTCCTGCGGAGACGGCCCGATGTCGATGCCCTCGGCGGTCTCGTCCAGCTCGCGGCAGAGCCCGAAGAGCTCGACCAGGGTCGAGCCCGCGGAGGCCAGCGCCGTACGCGGGGAGATGGACGCCTTGGTCTCGACGTCGATGATCAGCCGGTCGAAGTCCGTGCGCTGCTCGACACGGGTGGCCTCGACGCGGTAGGTCACCTTCATCACCGGTGTGTAGATCGAGTCGACGGGAATCCGCCCGATCTCCGCACCGGCCTGCTTGTTCTGCGCGGCGGTGACGTAGCCCCGGCCCCGCTCGACCGTCAGCTCCATGTCGAGCCGGCCCTTGCCGTTCAGCGTGGCCAGCTTCAGGTCGGGGTTGTGCACGGAGACGCCGGCCGGGGGCTGGATGTCGCCCGCCGTGACGTCTCCCGGCCCCGCCTTACGCAGGTACATGCTGACCGGCTCGTCGTGCTCGGAGCTGACGCACAGCTCCTTGATGTTCATGACGAGCTCGACCACGTCCTCCTTGACGCCCGGGATCGTGGTGAACTCGTGCAGCACGCCGTCGACCTTGATGCTGGTGACGGCCGCACCCGGAATCGAGGAGAGCAGGGTACGACGGAGCGAGTTGCCGAGCGTGTAGCCGAAGCCGGGCTCGAGCGGCTCGATGATGAACTTCGAGCGGGTCTCGCTGATCGGCTCCTCGGAGAGAGCCGGCCGCTGGGTGATAAGCACAGAACTTCTCTTTTCGTACGGGGCACCCGCTATTTGATGCCCGAACTCGACGACCGGCGACGCCCCGAGGGGCGCCGCCGGACAACAGCCTTACTTGGAGTAAAGCTCGACGATCAGCTGCTCCTGGACCTGCGTGTCGATGACCTGCCGGCTCGGGAGCGAGTGGACCAGAACCTTGAACTGGCTCGGGATCGACTCCAGCCACGCCGGAATGGTGCGACCGCCGGCCTGGGCCGACGCGACGACGAACGGGGTCATCTCGCGAGACTTCTCGCGGACCTCGACGATGTCGTGCTCCTTGATCCGGTACGACGGGATGTCGACCTTCTTGCCGTTCACCAGGAAGTGACCGTGCTTGACCAGCTGCCGCGCCATGTCGCGCGACGAGGCCCAGCCGGACCGGTAGACGACGTTGTCGAGACGGGTCTCCAGGATCTGGAGCAGGACCTCACCGGTCTTGCCCTTCTTGGAGACGGCCTCGTCGTAGTAACCGCGGAACTGCTTCTCCAGCACGCCGTACACGCGGCGGGCCTTCTGCTTCTCGCGGTGCTGGAGCAGGTACTCCGACTCCTTGGTCCGGCCGCGGCCGTGCTGGCCGGGCGGGAACGGACGGGACTCGAAGGGGCACTTCGGTCCGTCGCACTTGCTGCCCTTGAGGAACAGCTTCATCTTCTCCCGCCGGCAACGGCGGCAGTCAGCACCGGTGTAACGAGCCATTTTCCTCTTCTACCTCTCAGACCCGGCGACGCTTCGGCGGACGGCACCCGTTGTGCGGCTGCGGCGTGACGTCGGAGATCTGACCGACCTCGAGGCCGACGGCCTGCAGCGAACGGATGGCGGTCTCCCGGCCGGAGCCGGGGCCCTTGACGAACACGTCGACCTTCCGCATGCCGTGCTCCATCGCGCGACGCGCGGCGGCCTCGGCGGCCATCTGCGCGGCGAACGGGGTCGACTTGCGGGAGCCCTTGAAGCCCACCTGGCCGGCCGAGGCCCAGGAGATGACAGCACCGGTCGGGTCCGTGATGGACACGATGGTGTTGTTGAAGGTGCTCTTGATGTGCGCCTGCCCGTGGGCGACGTTCTTGCGTTCCTTGCGCCGGACCTTCTTGACTGCGGCCCCAGCGCGTGCCTTGGGTGGCATGAGTTCTCTGCGCTCCTATATGGGTGAGATCGGGACTTACTACTTCTTGCCGGGCTTCTTCTTGCCGGCGACGGTGCGCTTCGGACCCTTGCGGGTACGAGCGTTCGTCCGGGTCCGCTGTCCGCGGACCGGCAGGCCCCGGCGGTGCCGGATGCCGGCGTAGCAGCCGATCTCGACCTTGCGGCGAATATCCGCGGCGACCTCGCGGCGCAGGTCGCCCTCTACCTTGAAGTTCCCCTCGATGTAGTCGCGCAGCAGCACGACTTCCTCATCGGTGAGGTCCTTGGCGCGCTTGTTCGGGTCGATGCCGGTGGCGGCGAGCGCCTCCACGGCGCGGGTCCGTCCGACCCCGAAGATGTAGGTGAGCGCGATCTCCATCCGCTTCTCGCGGGGGAGGTCGACGCCGACTAGACGTGCCATGTGCGGGCGTACTCCTCAACTTCTTCTCGCGGAGGTCTGTGCCGTCCCCTCCCCGCACTGGCGCGTCGGCGCCTGCCCGGCGGGGCCCCGGCCTCCGACCGGGGGTGCACCGCGACGAATCGCGGCGGGAACGAACTGTCAGTTGTCGGGGGCGCGTCGGACCCCGTCGCCAGAATCAGCCCTGGCGCTGCTTGTGGCGCGGGTCCTCACAAATGATCATGACCCGGCCGTGCCGGCGGATGACGCGGCACTTGTTGCAGATCTTCTTGACGCTCGGCTTGACCTTCACGGTGCGCCTTTGCTGTTCATCCGTGTCCCCGGCACGACGAAGCGCCGCCCGGTGAGGCACGGGTGACGGACACAGGAAATCCCGCCCCGTCGATCAGTTAGCGGTGGGCCCTACTTGTACCGATAGACGATGCGCCCACGGGTGAGATCGTATGGAGATAGCTCCACGACGACCCGGTCCTCGGGCAAAATACGGATGTAGTGCTGCCGCATCTTGCCACTGATGTGAGCCAGCACCTTGTGACCGTTGGCGAGCTCCACCCTGAACATGGCGTTCGGCAGTGGCTCGATCACTCGGCCTTCGATCTCGATGGCTCCGTCTTTCTTCGGCATGTCCTCCGCTACCTGACATTCGGTTATGGGACGCGCACACAACGCCGCTCGCAAGACGTGCTCATGATGATTCGCCTCGCGCCAGCCGCGGCTCCGCCACGCCATCGAAGCGCTGATGGACATGACGGAAGGGACGCTGTGCGCCAATCAACGAGTGTACGCCGCGCATTACATCGACACCAAACCGAGGTCACGCAACCCGCGGTCGGGTGTGTCGCTGCCCGCCGAAAACCGGACGGACGTGCCTAAATCACTCGTCGTGGTCGTCGCGCTCGGCCTCGATCGCCTTCTTCCGCGCCTGCTTCGCCGCCCACCGCTGCGGCTCACCGGTCGCCAGCCCCGCCACGGTGGAGATCACCAGGACCGTCCCCCAGGTGCCGGCCACCCAGCCCGGCCAGAACGCGCTCGGCCAGTCACCGTTCGCCACCGCCGGGAAGCCCCAGACGGCCAGCAGAACGCCCATCACGCCGAGGAACGGCGCCCAGTTCTCCACCAGCCAGCGCCGGGTCGCGTCCTCGTACCGCCCGTCCGCCCCGATCGGCCACTCCGGCACGCCCGCCGGCACCACGGCGCCCGCCGCCGGCACCGCGAGCCCCTGCCGCTCCGCCGGCAGATCGGTCAGCAGCCCGTCCAACTCACCGTAGGTCTTCGCCGCGTAGGCCCGCCCGAGCCGCTCGTCGAACTCCGCCAGATCCAGCCGGCCCTCGTTGAGCGCGGTACGCAGCCGATCCGCGACCGCCTCGCGGTCCGCGTCGGCCGCACGCATCTCCTCGCGCCCCATGCGTACCAGCATGGCACCGCCGAACACCCCAATCAAGATCATCAGTGGGTACGTCCGGGCACCGCCCCCGGCCCTCCCAGGACCCACCCGGCCCCCGCCGCCCAGACCCCCGGCGACCGGAGCCGCCGCGGCCCAGCCCGCGGCGCGCCGCCGGTTCATGCACCCACTCACCACCGCCACCGCCCGCCTCGCCACACCAGCCGGCGACCCCGGGTAGCACTGAAACTGCCTACATAGTGATCCGGGCCGGTGGGGAAAGGAACGGCCGACCACCTCGGCCGGCGCGGAAGGCGACCAGCCCTACGGTCCCGGCCAGTGCGGGGAGCAACCAGCCCTACAGCCCCAGCCAGTGCGGAAGGCGACCAGCCTTACGGTCCCGGCCAGTGCGCAAAGCAACCAGCCCTACAGCCCCAGCCAGTGCACAAAGCAACCAGCCCTACAGCCCCAGCCAGTGCGGGGAGCAACCAGCCCTACAGCCCCAGCCAGTGCAGAAGGAGACCAGCCCTATGGTCCCGGCCAGTGCGGGAAGCAACCGGCCCTACAGCCCCAGCCAGTGCGCAAAGCGACCAGCCCTACAGCCCCGGCCAGTGCGGCGAGCGGGCGGCACCGGATGCCGGCCTGGCGGGGTCAGCTGGCCGGGGCGGGCTGACGGGAGGTGACCAGGTCGCCGAGACGTTCGCGACCGCCGTCGAAGGCGGTCAGCACCCAGATGCCGTCCTCCAGCAGCGCCATCGAGTGCTCGACGTGCGCGGCCACCGACCGGTCCTTGGTGATCACCGTCCAGCCGTCGGACAGCTCCACCGACTTCGGCGAGCCGAGCGTGATCATCGGCTCGATCGCCAGGCACAGCCCGTTCGTCAGCGAGATGCCGCGGCCCGGCCGGCCATAGTTGAGCACGTGCGGGTCCTGGTGCATCTCCGTGCCGATGCCGTGCCCGCCGTACCCCTCGACGATGCCGTAACGGCCGCCGGCGCGCACCGCGCGCTCCACCGCGTAGGAGATGTCAGACAGCTTGCCCCGCCCGGAGGCCGCGCCGCGCGCCGCCGCGGCCAGACCGGCCCACATCGCGTCCTCCGCGACCGCGGCCATCTTCGCCAGTTCCGGCCGCACCTCGCCGACCGCGACCGTGATGGCCGAGTCGCCGTGCCAGCCGTCCAGTACCGCGCCGCAGTCGATCGAGATCAGGTCGCCCTCCTGGAGCACCTGCTTCTCCGAGGGGATCGCGTGCACGATCTGCTCGTTGACGGAGGAGCAGATCGTCGCCGGGTAGCCGTGGTATCCCTTGAAGGACGGCACGGCCCCGGCGTCCCGGATGACCGATTCGGCGATCGCGTCGAGGTCCGCGGTGGAGACGCCGGGCGCGACCGCCTGTCGCATCCGCTCCAGGGCCTCCGCCACGACGAGCCCGGCGGCCCGCATCTTGACTATCTGTTCCGTGGTCTTCAGCTGAATCTTCAGCTGCTGGCGGCGCATGTGCGTACCCTCTGACTCTCGTGCACGTGTCGGCGGCGCCCTGGGCGAGCCGGGTCAGCCGCCGTAGGACCGCAGCGCGTCGATCGCGCGGACCGTGACGTCCTCGACCGGCCCGGTGGCGTCGATCCCGACCAGCTTGCCCTGGGCACCGTAGTAGTCGACCAGCGGAGCGGTGTCCCGGGCGTAGACCCGCAGCCTCTCCGCGATCGTCTCGGCCTTGTCGTCGTCGCGCTGGAACAGCTCGCCGCCGCACCGGTCGCAGATGTCCTCCCCCGACGGCGGGTCGAACTCCACGTGCCAGATCTTGCCGCAGCCGCGACAGGTGCGCCGGCCGGAGAGCCGCCGGATCACCTCGTCGTCGTCGACGACCAGCTCCAGCACGATGTCCAGCGCGGTGCCCAGGTCGGCGAGCAGCTTGTCCAGCGCGTTCGCCTGGGGCGTGGTACGCGGGAACCCGTCCAGCAGGAAGCCGTCCGTCGAGTCCGGCTCGGCCAGCCGCTCCCGGACCATGTTGATCGTGACCTCGTCGGGAACCAGCTGGCCGGCGTCCATGTAGCGCTTCGCCTCGACGCCGAGCGGCGTGCCCTGAGCCACGTTCGCCCGGAAGATGTCACCGGTCGAGATCTTCGGCACGGCCAGGTGGGCGGCGATGAACTCGGCCTGGGTCCCTTTACCCGCCCCCGGGGGACCAACCAGTACGAGTCTCACCTATGCGCCCCCCTGGCTCGCTCGCTCCGCCCGCCCACTAGCGCAGGAACCCTTCGTAGTTCCGCTGCATGAGCTGGCTCTCGATCTGCTTCACCGTCTCCAAGCCCACACCAACCATGATGAGCACCGCGGTGCCACCGAACGGGAAGTTCTGGAACTGGTTGTTGTCGAGCCAGATGAAGAAGAAGTTGGGCAGGATGGAGATCACACCAAGGTACAGCGAACCGGGCAGCGTGATGCGACTAAGGATGAAGTCAAGATAGTCCGCCGTCGGCTTCCCCGGGCGGATACCCGGGACGAACCCACCGTACTTCTTCATGTTCTCCGCGACCTCGGTCGGGTTGAACGTGATGGAGACGTAGAAGTAGGTGAAGAAGATGATCAGCAGGAAGTAGATGACGATGTGCATCCACGCCGCGGGGTCCACGATGTTGTTCTGCACCCAGGTCTGCACCGGGCCCGGGTCGTTCTGATCGAAGAACTGCAGGATCAGCTGGGGCAGGTACAGCAGGGAGGACGCGAAGATCACCGGGATGACACCGGCCTGGTTGACCTTCAGCGGGATGTAGGTGGAGGTGCCGCCGTACATCTTCCGGCCGATCATGCGCTTCGCGTACTGCACCGGGATGCGGCGCTGCGCCTGCTCGATGAAGACGACCAGCGTGATGACCAGCAGGACCATCACCAGGACCGCGATGAACCAGCCCCAGCCGCGGGACTCCTTGATCGCCCAGCCCTCGCTGGGGAGGCGCGCCGCGATCGAGGTGAAGATCAGAACGGACATGCCGTTGCCGACGCCGCGGTCGGTGATCAGCTCGCCCAGCCACATCACCACGCCGGTGCCGGCGGTCATCGTGATGACCAGCGCCACCAGGGTGATCCACATGGGCATCCCGGTGTTCTCCGGGACGATCGGGAACTGGTCGCACTGGTTGCTGAACAGCTGGCCGGACCGCGCCAGGGCCACGAAGGCCGAGGACTGCAGGACCGCGAGGCCGAGCGTCAGGTAGCGCGTGTACTGCGTGATCTTCGCCTGGCCGGACTGGCCCTCCTTGCGGAGCTGCTCCAGGCGCGGGATCACCACCGTGAGGAGCTGAAGGATGATCGACGCGGTGATGTAGGGCATGATGCCCAGCGCGAAGACCGAGAGCGACAACAGCGCGCCGCCGGAGAAGAGGTTCAGCAGCGAGAAGACCCCGCTGGTGGCCCCGGACTCCATGACGTCGATGCACTTCTGCACGTTGCTGAACGAGAC
This sequence comes from Catenuloplanes atrovinosus, assembly GCF_031458235.1. NCBI lineage: Bacteria > Bacillati > Actinomycetota > Actinomycetes > Micromonosporales > Micromonosporaceae > Catenuloplanes > Catenuloplanes atrovinosus. The sequence continues at coordinate 6,986,029 of NZ_JAVDYB010000001.1, forward strand.
GCCAGGGCTGGGCAGTGTCGCTCCGAGCCGGTAGACCGCGATGATGGCGACTGTAAACAGCAGCTTTTTGCGCAGGTCAGGCGTGCGGAACGCACTGAGAAAGGCGGAGAGCAACTTCTTCCTCCTGCGCGAGGTAGCCGCCACGATGGCGGTCGGAGCGGGTCCCGGTTGCGACACCCGCGTATCCATGGGCTGGAAACGGACTCTAACAGTCGGCGACGTGTCCGGTCAGCGTGGCCGGGCACATACACCGGCCCCGATATTAACGGCACGGCGTAGTCGGTTCGACACCGCGCCTCCCCTTTTTAACGGTGCGATGCCTCACCAGACACTACGACGAGGGTGCTGATCCGCCCACCAACGGCAGGCGAATTCAGCACCCTCGTACGCATGTGCGTGCTTACAGCTCGGTCGCCGAGCCGCCGGCCGCCGCGATCTTCTCCTTGGCCGACGCGCTGAACGCGTCCGCCTTGATCTGGATCGCGATGCCGTTCAGGTCGCCGGTGCCGAGCACCTTGACCGGGTGGTTGCGGCGCACCGCACCCGCCGCGGCCAGTTCCTCCGGGCCGACCTCGCCGCCGTTCGGGAACAGCTCGGCGAGCCGGTCCAGGTTCACGACCTGGAAGACGACCTTGTTCTTGTTCTTGAAGCCCTTCAGCTTCGGCAGGCGCATGTGGAGGGGCATCTGCCCACCCTCGAACGCCGCCGAGATGTTCTTCCGGGCCTTGGAACCCTTGGTACCGCGACCGGCGGTCTTGCCCTTCGAGCCCTCACCGCGACCCACACGGGTCTTGGCCTTCTTGGCTCCCGGCGCCGGCCGGAGGTCATGGATCCGGATGGGCATTAGTCGACCTCCTCGACCTTCACGAGGTGGTTCACCGCGAAGATCATGCCGCGAATCTCCGGCCGATCCTCCTTGACCACCACGTCGTTGATCCGCTTCAGGCCCAGCGAACGCAGCGATTCACGCTGGTTGTGCTTGGTGCCGATGGTGGACCGCAGCTGCGTCACCTTCAGGCGTGCCATCTCAGACCCCCACCCCTGCGCGCACCGCGAGCATGGCGGCCGGGGCGACGTCCTCGACCGGCAGGCCGCGACGGGCCGCGACAGCCTCGGGCGACTCCAGCATCTTCAGAGCCGCGACGGTGGCGTGCACGATGTTGATCGGGTTCGACGAGCCCAGCGACTTCGACAGGACGTCGTGGATGCCCGCGCACTCCAGCACGGCGCGCACCGGGCCACCGGCGATGACGCCGGTACCGGCGGAGGCCGGCTTCAGGAGCACGACACCGGCGGCGTCCTCACCCTGCACCGGGTGCGGGATGGACGCGGCGATGCGCGGCACCTTGAAGAAGTGCTTCTTGGCCTCCTCGACACCCTTGGCGATCGCCGCGGGCACCTCCTTGGCCTTGCCGTAGCCGACGCCGACGGTTCCGTCGCCGTCACCCACGATCACGAGGGCGGTGAAGCTGAAGCGACGACCGCCCTTGACGACCTTCGCGACACGGTTGATCGCGACGACCCGCTCGAGGTGCGGGGTCTTCTCGGCCGGAGCGTTGCCCCGGCCGCCGTCGCGGCCGCGGCCCTCGCGACGGCCGCCGCCACCTTCAGAACCGCCGGACCCGCCGCCTCGGCGCTGTTGACCTGGCATTGGTCTTCCTTCCTAGAACTCGAGTCCGGCTTCGCGGGCGGCCGTCGCCAGGGCGGCGATGCGCCCCGCGTACCGGTTGCCGCCGCGGTCGAAGACGACCTTGCTGACGCCCGCGGCCTTGGCCCGCTCGGCGAGGAGCGCGCCGACCTTGCCGGCCAGGGCGCTCTTGTCGCCCTCGCCGCCACGGATGGTGGCGTCCAGCGTCGAGGCCGACGCGAGGGTGTGTCCCTTGGTGTCGTCCACGACCTGGGCCGTGATGTGCCGCAGCGACCGGGTGACGACCAGGCGAGGACGCTCCTCCGTGCCGCGCACGACGGTGCGCAGCCGGAAGTGACGACGCGCGCGGCCAACGGCCCGCTTCGCGGCGATACCGCCGCCGTTGCGGCGCTTGAGCAGCGTGGCGCTCACTTCTTGCCTGCCTTTCCAGCCTTACGGCGGATGACCTCGCCCTGGTACTTCACGCCCTTGCCCTTGTAGGGCTCCGGCGGGCGGATCTTGCGAATGTTCGCGGAGACCTCGCCCACCAGCTGCTTGTCGATGCCGGCCACGTGGAACAGGGTCGGGCGCTCGACGGTGAACGTGATGCCGGCCGGAGGCTGGACCACGACGGGGTGCGAGAAGCCGAGGGCGAACTCGAGGTCGCTGCCCTTGGCGGTGACCCGGTAACCGGTGCCGTTGATCTCCAGCGACTTCCGGTAACCCTCGGTCACGCCGACGATCATGTTGGCGACGAGCGTCCGGCTGAGACCGTGCAGCTCCTTCGCCTTGCGCTCGTCGTTGGGGCGGCTGACCTGGATGGTGCCGTCCTCAGCGCGCTCAGCGGTAATCGGCTCCGCCAGGGTGTGCGACAGCTCGCCCTTGGGGCCCTTCACCGTGACAACGGCGCCGTCGATCTTGACATCGACGTTGGCCGGCACGGTAATCGACTTACGTCCGATTCGCGACATTAGAGCTCTTCCTCACCAGACGTAGGCGAGGACTTCCCCGCCCACCCCTCGCTTGCGGGCCTGCCGGTCGGTGAGCAGCCCCTGGGACGTCGAGATGATCGCCACGCCGAGACCGCCGAGCACGCGCGGCAGCTCCGGGGACTTGGCGTACACCCGCAGACCGGGCTTGGACACCCGGCGGATGCCGGCGAGGCTGCGCTCGCGGCTCGAGCCGTACTTCAGCTCGACCACCAGCTTCTTGCCGACGACGTCCTCTTCCGGGTCCTCGACCGACCAGCTGGCGATGTAACCCTCGGCCTTGAGGACCTCGGCGATGTTCGCCTTGATCTTCGAGTAGGGCATCGCCACCCGGTCGTGATACGCCTGGTTGGCGTTACGCAGACGCGTGAGCATGTCTGCGATCGGGTCAGTCATGGTCATTGGTTTGTCAGCCTTTCTCGCCGGGGTTCCCAGGCGGTGTGCCGGGGCCTACGGCGAAGAGGTGCCACTGTCTTCTCTGTGAAAAGCGCAGCGTGGCGGATGGTTACCAGGAAGCCTTCGACACACCGGGCAGCTCGCCACGGTGGGCCATCTCCCGGATGCAGACGCGGCACAGACCGAACTTGCGGTAGACGGCCTTGGGCCGACCGCACCGCTGGCAACGGGTGTACGCGCGCACCGCGAACTTCGGCTTCGCGGCCGCCTTCAGGATCAGCGCCTTCTTGGCCATGTCTCGCTCACTGCTCCTTGAACGGGAAGCCAAGGAGCTTCAGCAGCGCCCGGCCCTCATCGTCGGTCTTCGCCGAGGTCACCACGGTGATGTCCATGCCCCGGGTACGGTCGATCCGGTCCTGGTCGATCTCGTGGAAAACCGACTGCTCGGTCAGGCCGAACGTGTAGTTGCCGTTGCCGTCGAGCTTGCGCCCGTCGAGGCCGCGGAAGTCGCGGATTCGCGGAAGCGCGATCGACAGCAGCCGGTCCAGGAACTCCCACATCCGGTCGCCGCGGAGGGTGACCTTCGCGCCGATCGGCATGCCCTCGCGCAGCTTGAACTGCGCGATGGACTTGCGGGCCCGGCGAACCAGCGGCTTCTGCCCGGTGATGGTGGCCAGATCGCGCACAGCGCCGTCGATGAGCTTCGCGTCCCGCGCGGCCTCACCGACACCCATGTTGACCACGATCTTCACCAGACCGGGGACCTGCATGGCGTTCGCGTACTCGTACTGCTCACGCAGCTGCGCGATGATCTCGTTGCGGTACCGCGCCTTGAGGCGCGGCAACGTCTTGGTTTCGGTAGCTGCCGTCATCACAGTTCCTTACCGCTGCGGCGCGAGATACGGACCTTGGTGCCGTTCTCGTCGATCCGGTAGCCCACCCGGGTCCGGTTGCCGTCGGAGTCGACCACCATCACGTTCGAGACGTGAATGGGGGCCTCCTGCGTCACGATGCCACCGGTCTTGGCGCCACGCTGGGTGGTCTGGATGCGCTGGTGCTTCTTGACTCGGTTCACGCCCTCGACCAGGACCTTGTCCAGGCGGGGGTAGGCCGCGATGACCTTACCCCGAACGCCCTTGTCCTTCCCGGCGATGACCTCGACCGTGTCGCCCTTCTTGACCTTCACGGTCACAACACCTCCGGGGCGAGCGAAATGATCTTCATGAACCGCTTGTCCCGCAGCTCGCGGCCCACCGGGCCGAAGATACGGGTGCCACGGGGGTCACCGCCGTCCTTGATGATCACGGCGGCGTTCTCGTCGAAGCGGATGTACGACCCGTCGGGCCGGCGCCGCTCCTTCGCGGTACGGACGACGACCGCCTTGACGACGTCGCCCTTCTTGACACCGGCGCCCGGGATCGCGTCCTTGACGGTGGCCACGATGACGTCGCCGATGCTCGCGTAGCGCCGACCCGAGCCGCCGAGCACCCGGATGCACAGGATCTCCCTGGCACCCGTGTTGTCGGCGACACGCAGTCGCGACTCCTGCTGGATCACGTCTATCTCCTATGTCTGCCAGTTCTCCGCCCGGAATGGGGCGGAGCTTGGCGGAACCTGGTCCGCGCTAGGCGCGGGCTGATTTCCCGCACCGACACGTGCCGGGGCCGAAGCCCCGGAACCTGTCGGGCTACTTCGCCTTCTCGAGGATCTCGACGATCCGCCACCGCTTCGTGGCGGACAGCGGCCGGGTCTCCATCAGGGAGACGCGGTCGCCGACGCCGGCGGCGTTCTGCTCGTCGTGCACCTTCAGCTTGCGGGTACGGCGGATGACCTTGCCGTACAGCGCGTGCTTGACGCGGTCCTCGACCTCGACGACGACGGTCTTGTCCATCTTGTCGCTCACCACGAGGCCCTCACGGACCTTGCGCTGACGGCGGGCGGCCGTGGCGTTCTCTTCACTCATCACGCAGTCACCTCAGACGGCGCGGACGAGAGACCCAGCTCCCGCTCACGCAGAATCGTGTAGATCCGGGCAATCTCCCGGCGGACGACAGGCAGCCGCCGGTTGTTGTCCAGCTGCCCCGTGGCGCCCTGCACTCGGAGGTTGAACAGCTCCGCCTTGGCCTCCTTGAGCTTCGCGATCAGCTCCTCGTCGGAGAGCTCACGGAACTCGGTGGCCTTGGTACCGGCTGCCATCACGCCTCACCCACTTCGCGCTTCACGATGCGGCACTTCATCGGCAGCTTGTGGATCGCGCGGCGCATCGCCTCACGCGCGATCGCCTCGTTCGGGAAGGACATCTCGAACAGGACGCGGCCCGGCTTGATGTTCGCGACCCACCACTCGGGCGAGCCCTTACCGGAACCCATGCGGGTCTCAGCCGGCTTCTTGGTCAGCGCCTGGTCCGGGAAGATCGTGATCCAGACCTTGCCGCCACGCTTGATGTGACGGGTCATCGCGATACGGGCCGACTCGATCTGCCGGTTGGTGACGTAGGCCGGCTCCAGCGCCTGGATGCCGAACTCGCCGAACACCACTCGGTTGCCGCCCTTGCTCTGACCGTGACGGTCCGGGTGGTGCGGCTTGCGGAAGCCCTTCGGGGGCTTGCGCGGGATCAGCATGTGTCAGCCCTCCTGCTGCGTTTCTGCGACAGCCGGCGCGGCCGCGACGGCCGCGTTGCTGACGGACTCGCCGGTCGGCGTGTCCGACTGCTGCTGCGCGGCAGCCGCCGCGCGCCCGGCCTCGGTGCCGCCCGCGGTGGTGCCGGACGAGCCGGACCGGCCACGACGCGGCCGCTCGGGCCGGTCGCCGCGCTCACGGCGCGGGCGGGACGGGGCCGTGTCCTGCGGAGCCTCGCGGCCCGGCACGGCGTCACCCTTGTAGATCCACACCTTCACGCCGATCCGGCCGAAGGTGGTACGGGCCTCGAAGAAGCCGTACTCGATGTTGGCCCGCAGCGTGTGCAGCGGGACGCGACCCTCACGGTAGAACTCCGTGCGGCTCATCTCCGCGCCACCGAGGCGGCCCGAGACCTGCACCCGGATGCCCTTGCAGACCGGGTTCTTCATCGCGGACTGCATCGCCTTGCGCATGGCCCGGCGGAAGCTGACCCGGCTGGAGAGCTGCTCGGCGACGCCCTGGGCGACCAGCTGCGCGTCCGACTCGGGGTTCTTGACCTCGAGGATGTTCAGCTGCACCTGCTTGCCGGTGAGCTTCTCCAGCTCGCCGCGGATCCGGTCCGCCTCCGCGCCCTTACGGCCGATGACGATGCCCGGGCGGGCGGTGTGGATGTCGACGCGAACCCGGTCCCGGGTGCGCTCGATGTCCACCTTGGAGATGCCGGCGCGCTCCAGGCCCTTGGACATCATGCGGCGGATCTTGACATCCTCGCCGATGTAGTCCTTGTAGAGCTTGTCCGCGAACCAGCGGGACTTCCAGTCGGTCGAGATGCCGAGTCGGAACCCGTGCGGGTGAACCTTCTGACCCATTACTCGGCGCCCTCCGTCTCGTTCTTGGGCTGCTCGGCCGCGGGAGCGGCCTTCTTGGCAGCGGCCTTCTTGGCGGGCCGCGCCTTCGGCGCCACAGCCTCGACGGCGATCGTGATGTGGCAGGTGCGCTTGCGGATGCGGTACGCCCGACCCTGAGCGCGCGGCCGGAACCGCTTGAGCGTCGGGCCCTCGTCCACAAACGCCTCGCTGACCAGCAGCGCGTCAGGATCCAGCCGCTCGTTGTTCTCAGCGTTGGCAATCGCGCTGGCCAGCACCTTGTAGACCGGCTCGCTCGCCGACTGCGGTGCGAACTGCAGCACGGTGAGCGCCTCCTTCGCGGGCAGACCACGAACGAGGTCGACCACCCGACGCGCCTTCATCGGCGAGACGCGCACGTGCCGCGCCACCGCCCGCGCGCCCGGCAGCACCGGAGCGTCGCCTTTTCCTGGCATCGCTGTAACCCCTTGATCCTCTAATCCGTGACTTCTGCTCAGCGCCGGCGGCTCTTGCGGTCGTCCTTCTCGTGACCCTTGAACGTGCGGGTCAGAGCGAACTCACCGAGCTTGTGGCCGACCATCGCCTCGGTGACGAACACCGGGACGTGCTTGCGCCCGTCGTGCACGGCGATCGTGTGCCCGAGCATCTCGGGGATGATCGTCGAGCGACGCGACCAGGTCTTGATGACGTTCTTGGTGCCCTTGTCGTTCTGGACTTCCACCTTCTTGATCAGGTGGTCGTCGACGAACGGGCCCTTCTTCAGGCTGCGAGGCATGTCAGTTCTCCAGTCCAGCTGTCTCTATCAGCCGCGCTTGCGGGTCGCGTAGCGGCGGCGGACGATCAGCTTGTCGCTCGCCTGGCCCTTGCGGCGGGTACGGCCCTCGGGCTTACCAGCCGGGTTGACCGGGTGGCGACCACCGGAGGTCTTGCCCTCACCACCACCGTGCGGGTGGTCGACCGGGTTCATGGCGACACCACGGACGGTCGGGCGCTTGCCCTTCCACCGCATCCGGCCGGCCTTGCCCCAGTTGATGTTCGACTGGTCGGCGTTGCCGATCTCGCCGACCGTGGCACGGCAACGCACGTCGACGCGCCGGATCTCACCGGACGGCATACGCAGCGTCGCGTACTGGTCCTCGCGGCCCAGCAGCTGGATGCCGACGCCGGCCGAGCGGGCCAGCTTGGCCCCGCCGCCCGGGCGCAGCTCCACGGCGTGCACCTGGGTACCGACCGGGATGTTGCGCAGCGGCAGGTTGTTGCCCGGCTTGATGTCGGCACCGACGCCCGACTCCACCCGGTCGCCCTGCTTCAGGTCCTTCGGCGCGAGGATGTACCGCTTCTCGCCGTCGAGGTAGTGCAGCAGCGCGATCCGCGCGGTGCGGTTCGGGTCGTACTCGATGTGCGCGACCTTGGCCGGCACACCGTCCTTGTCCGCCCGCTTGAAGTCGATCAAGCGGTACTGGCGCTTGTGGCCACCGCCCTGGTGCCGGGTGGTGATCCGGCCGTGCGCATTGCGGCCGCCCTTCTTGGGCAGCGGCACGAGCAGCGACTTCTCCGGGGTGGAGCGCGTGATCTCGGCGAAGTCCGCGACGGAGCCACCACGGCGGCCCGGCGTCGTCGGCTTGTACTTACGAATAGGCATGTCCTACACCCCTCAGCTGACCGGGCCGCCGAAGGCCTCGATGCGGTCGCCGTCGGCCAGCTTCACCAGCGCGCGCTTGGTCGCCTTGCGCTGGCCGAAGCCGGTCCGGGTCCGCTTCCGCTTGCCCTCACGGTTGGCCGTGTTCACGGTCAGTACGCGCACGTTGAAGATCTGCTGGATAGCGATCTTGATGGCGGTCTTGTTGGCGTCCGGGTGGACCAGGAACGTGTACCAGTTCTGGTCGAGGACGCTGTAGCTCTTCTCGGAGACCACCGGCGCGATGATGATGTCGCGCGGATCCGCGATCGTGGTCACTTGTCGCCCTCCTCGGACGTGGAGCGGGCGCCCACGAACTCGTCCAGGGCGTCCTTGGTGAAGACCACCGCGTGGGAGTTCAGCACGTCGTACGTGTTGAGCTGCCCGACCTCGATCAGGTGCACGGTCGGCTCGTTGCGCAGCGAGAGCCAGTTGAGCTCGTCCACGCCGGTCAGCACGACCAGGACCTTGGTCTCCTCGGTCACCTTGCGCAGCGTGGCCAGCGCGGCCTTCGTCGACGGCGTCTCGCCGGAGACGAACGCCTCGACCACGTGCACCGCGCCCTCGCGGGCCCGGTCGGAGAGGGCGCCACGCAGCGCGGCGGCCTTCATCTTCTTCGGGGTCCGCTGCGAGTAGTCGCGCGGCACCGGGCCGTGCACGACGCCACCGCCGGCGAACTGCGGCGCCCGGGTCGAGCCCTGGCGGGCGCGGCCGGTGCCCTTCTGCTTGTAGGGCTTCTTGCCGCCGCCGGAGACCTCGCCGCGGGTCTTCGCCTTGTGCGTGCCCTGGCGGGCGGCCGCCAGCTGAGCCACCACGACCTGGTGCATCAGCGGGATGTTGGCCTGCACGTCGAAGATCGCCGCGGGCAGGTCGACCGTGCCGGCCTTCGCGCCCTCGGTGTTCAGCACGTCAACGGAGCTCACTTGGCCGCACCCTTCTTCACGGGGGCCTTCGCGGCGGAACGCACCAGGATCAGCGCGCCCTTGGGGCCGGGAATGGCACCGCGGACGAGCAGCAGGTTGTTCTCCACGTCGACCGCCTGCACCGTCAGGTTCTGCACGGTGTAGCGCGCGCTACCCATCCGGCCCGCCATGCGGACGCCCTTGAAGACGCGACCCGGGGTCGCGCAGGCGCCGATCGAGCCCGGGGAGCGGTGCTTGCGCTCGACACCGTGGCTCGCGCGGAGACCGTGGAAGCCGTGCCGCTTCATGACGCCGGCGAAGCCCTTGCCCTTGGTTCGGCCGGTCACGTCGACCGGGGAACCCACCGGGAACGAGTCCACGGTGACCTCCTGGCCGAGCGAGTACTCGCCGGCGTCGGTCGTCCGCAGCTCGACGATGTGACGGCGCGGCGCGACATCGGCCTTGGCGAAGTGCCCGGCCCGCGGCTTGGTCGCCTTGCGGGGGTCGATCGCACCGAACGCCAGCTGGATCGCGGAGTAGCCGTCCGTGTCAGCGGTGCGGACCTGGGTCACGACGCACGGGCCGGCCTGCACCACGGTCACCGGGACAACCTTGTTGTTGTCCCAGACCTGGGTCATGCCGAGCTTGGCGCCCAGGATGCCCTTCACTTGCCTGTCCATGAGTTCGCAGTCCCTACAGCTTGATCTCGATGTCGACGCCGGCCGGCAGGTCGAGACGCATGAGCGAGTCGACCGTCTTCGGAGTCGGGTCGATGATGTCGATCAGACGCTTGTGCGTACGCATCTCGAAGTGCTCGCGCGAGTCCTTGTACTTGTGCGGCGAACGGATCACGCAGAAACGGTTGATCTCCGTGGGCAGCGGCACCGGGCCCGCGACCTGCGCCCCGGTGCGCGTCACCGTCTCGACGATCTTCCGCGCCGAGGAATCGACGACCTCGTGGTCGTAGGCCTTGAGCCGGATGCGGATCTTCTGTCCCGCCATGGTGGCTTCTGTTTCCTTCTCTCGATGCCGCTACCTGCCGAGTCGAACTCCTCGGCATGCCCCCGGATCAGACTCGGCCAAGTCGTCGACTCGGCCGGATTTGACCCGGGGCACAGGGCCCTCGGCCCTGTGCTGTCCGACCCCCGCGGTCGGGCGTGTCGCGTTTTAACTTCACGCTCCGCCCCGGAATCCGGAGCGGTCTGCCCTGTGCCCCCGACATCGGGAGCCGCCCCCGTGGGAGCGCCGTCCGCCGGGATCGGGGCGTCAGGAGATCAAAAGACCCCCAGACGCCGGGCGAGGGCGACTGGACATGGTGCACTGAGCACAGCACATCCAGCCGCCCCGCGCGGACGCAACCTGACTAGTATGCCGTACTACCTCACGGCAATGCTAATCGGGGTACCTGTTTACTTCTTACTTACTTGATGATCTTCGTGACCGTGCCGGCGCCGACGGTGCGGCCACCCTCACGGATCGCGAACTTCAGGCCCTGCTCCATGGCGATCGGCTGGATCAGCTTGACCGACATCGAGGTGGAGTCGCCCGGCATGACCATCTCGGTGCCCTCGGGGAGGGTCACGACGCCGGTCACGTCGGTGGTCCGGAAGTAGAACTGCGGACGGTAGTTCTGGAAGAACGGGGTGTGCCGGCCGCCCTCCTCCTTGGAGAGGATGTAGACCTGGCCCTCGAACTCCGTGTGCGGGGTCGTGGTGCCCGGCTTGATGACGACCATGCCGCGCTCGACGTCCTCGCGCTTGATACCGCGGAGCAGCAGGCCGACGTTCTCACCGGCGCGCGCCTCGTCCAGCACCTTGCGGAACATCTCGATACCGGTGCAGATCGTCTTCATCGACTTCTCGCGGATACCGACGATCTCCACCTCCTCGTTCGGCTTGAGGATGCCGCGCTCGGCGCGACCGGTGACCACGGTGCCGCGGCCGGTGATCGTGAAGACGTCCTCGATCGGCATGAGGAACGGCTTCTCGGTCTCACGGTCGGGCTGCGGGATCGCGGTGTCGACCGCGTCCATCAGCTCCAGCAGCTTGCCGGTCCACTCCGGGTCGCCCTCCAGCGCCTTGAGCGCCGAGACACGCACGACCGGCAGGTCGTCGCCCGGGAACTCGTAGGTGCTGAGCAGCTCACGAACCTCGAGCTCGACGAGCTCCAGGAGCTCCTCGTCGTCCACCATGTCGCTCTTGTTGAGCGCCACGACGATGTACGGAACGCCGACCTGGCGGGCCAGGAGCACGTGCTCCTTGGTCTGCGGCATCGGGCCGTCGGTCGCCGCGACCACCAGGATCGCGCCGTCCATCTGCGCGGCACCGGTGATCATGTTCTTGATGTAGTCCGCGTGGCCGGGGCAGTCGACGTGGGCGTAGTGCCGCTTGTCGGTCTGGTACTCGACGTGCGCGATGGAGATCGTGATACCGCGGGCCTTCTCCTCCGGCGCCTTGTCGATCTCGTCGAACGGCGTGTAGGGGTTCAGGTCCGGGTACTTGTCGTGCAGGACCTTGGTGATGGCCGCAGTCAGCGTCGTCTTACCGTGGTCGATGTGACCAATGGTGCCGATGTTGACGTGCGGCTTAGTCCGCTCGAACTTCGCCTTCGCCACTGGGTCCTCCTGTGGACTGTCTGGTTCGTTTGCGCACGGTGCCGGCTGGGGCGCCGCGAACATTGTCGACTGTGCGCCACGGGCCGGATTGGTATCCGGCCCGTGACACTGCGGTCTTTGAGGCCGCTTCGGCCGTCAGGCCAGGTCTCACACAGCCCGCCGAGACGGGCCCGGGGTGGAACTACTCCCCGGTCGCCTTGGCGATGATCTCCTTGGCCACGGACGCGGGGACCTCGGCGTAGGAGTCGAACTGCATGCTGTAGCTCGCCCGGCCCTGGGTCTTCGACCGCAGGTCGCCGACGTAGCCGAACATCTCCGACAGCGGCACCTGGGCGCGGACGACGCGAGCGCCACTCCGCTCCTCCATGGCCTGGATGATGCCGCGGCGGGAGTTGAGGTCACCGATGACGTCACCCATGTTCTCCTCAGGAGTGGTGACCTCAACGGCCATCATCGGCTCGAGCAGCGCCGGGTCCGCCTTGCGGGCGGCCTCCTTCAGCGCCATCGAGCCGGCGATCTTGAACGCCATCTCGGACGAGTCGACCTCGTGGTACTGGCCGTCGACCAGCGTCAGCTTGACGCCGACCAGCGGGTAGCCCGCGAGGATGCCGTACTGCATGGCGTCCTGTGCACCGGCGTCGACCGAAGGGATGAACTCCTTCGGGATGCGACCACCGGTGACCGCGTTGACGAACTCGTACGTCGCGGCGTCGTTGTCCAGCGGCAGCGGCTCGAGGCTGACGATGACGCGGGCGTACTGACCCGAACCACCGGTCTGCTTCTTGTGCGTGAACTCGACCTTCTCCACCTTGCGGCGGATGGTCTCGCGGTACGCCACCTGCGGCTTGCCGACGTTCGCCTCGACGTTGAACTCACGGCGCATGCGGTCCACCAGGATGTCCAGGTGGAGCTCGCCCATGCCGGAGATGACCGTCTGGCCCGTCTCCTCGTCATTGCGGACGCGGAAGGTCGGGTCCTCCTCGGCCAGGCGCTGGATCGCGGTGCCGAGCTTCTCCTGGTCGGACTTGGTCTTCGGCTCGATCGCCACCGAGATGACCGGCTCCGGGAACGTCATCGACTCGAGGATGACCGGGTTCGCCGGGTCGGACAGGGTGTCACCGGTGGTGGTCTGCTTCAGACCCTGCACGGCGATGATGTCGCCGGCCTGCGCCTGGGGGCGCTCCTCACGCTTGTTCGCGTGCATCTGGTAGATCTTGCCGATCCGCTCCTTGCGGTCCTTGGTGGAGTTGACCACCTGCGAACCGGAGTCGAGCGTGCCGGAGTAGACGCGCACGTACGTGAGCTTGCCCAGGTGCTTGTCGGTCTGGATCTTGAAGGCCAGGCCGGAGAAGGGCTCGTTCTTGTCGGGCTTGCGCGACAGCGGGGTCTCGCCGTCGGTCTTGGTGCCCTCGATGGCCGGGATGTCCAGCGGCGACGGCAGGTAGTCCACCACGGCGTCGAGCATGGGCTGCACGCCCTTGTTCTTGAACGCCGAACCGGTGAGCACCGGGTTCGCCTTGCCGGAGATCGTGGCGCGGCGGATGCCGGCCTTGATCTCCTCGACCGAGAGCTCCTCGCCCTCCAGGTACTTCTCCATGATCGCGTCGTCGTTCTCGGCGAGCGTCTCGAGAAGCAGCGAGCGCCAGGTCTCGGCGTCCGCCTGCAGGTCGGCCGGGATCTCCTCGATCGCGTAGTCCTCACCCTTCTGGGTCTCACCACGCCAGGTGAGAGCCTTCATGGTGATCAGGTCCACGACGCCGATGAAGTCCGACTCGTTGCCGATCGGGATCTGCAGGACGAGGGTGGTGGCGTTGAGCCGGTCCTTCATCATCTGCACGCAGCGGTAGAAGTCCGCGCCGGTCCGGTCGAGCTTGTTGACGAAGCACATCCGCGGGACGTTGTACTTGTCGGCCTGCCGCCAGACGTTCTCCGTCTGCGGCTCTACGCCGGCGACGCCGTCGTAGACCGCCACGGCGCCGTCCAGGACGCGCAGCGACCGCTCGACCTCGACCGTGAAGTCGACGTGGCCGGGCGTGTCGATGATCTGGATCGTGTGGCCCTTCCACTCGCACTTCGTGGCGGCGGAGGTGATGGTGATGCCACGCTCCTGCTCCTGCTCCATCCAGTCCATGGTGGCCGCGCCATCGTGGACCTCACCGATCTTGTACGTGATACCGGTGTAGAAGAGGATTCGCTCAGTAGTCGTGGTCTTACCGGCATCGATGTGCGCCATGATGCCGATGTTGCGTACGTTGGCGAGCGCGTCTGCGGCGGCCACTGTAATCCCTACTTCGTCGTCTCGTCGGGTTGCTGAATCACCCGGTCGGCACCGGATGACGGTTGCGCCGGATGACCCAGCGGTGTGCCCGGCGGCCGGCCGTGACCGGCGCCGGGCGGCTGGATTACCAGCGGTAGTGCGCGAAGGCCTTGTTGGACTCGGCCATCTTGTGCGTGTCCTCGCGCCGCTTGACGGCGGCACCGAGGCCGTTGCTCGCGTCGAGCAGCTCGTTCTGCAGCCGCTCGATCATGGTCTTCTCGCGGCGGGCCTTGGAGTACGTGGTCAGCCAGCGCAGGCCCAGCGTGAGCGCGCGGGCCGGACGGACCTCGACCGGCACCTGGTAGGTCGCGCCACCGACGCGGCGGCTGCGGACCTCGAGGGTCGGCTTGACGTTGTCCATCGCGCGCTTGAGCGTGACGACCGGGTCGGTGCCGGTCTTCTCCCGGCAGCCCTCGAGGGCGCCGTAGACGATGCGCTCGGCGAGCTGACGCTTGCCATCGGCAAGGATCTTGTTGACCAGCTGCGTGACGAGCGGGGAGTTGTAAACCGGGTCCGGCGTCAGCGGCCGGCGGGGAGCGGGGCCCTTACGCGGCATGTCAGCTCTTCTCCTTCTTCGCGCCGTAGCGGCTGCGCGCCTGCTTGCGGTTACGCACACCCTGGGTGTCGAGCGAACCGCGAATGATCTTGTAGCGAACGCCGGGCAGGTCCTTCACACGGCCGCCACGCACGAGCACGATCGAGTGCTCCTGCAGGTTGTGACCCACACCGGGGATGTACGCGGTCACCTCGATCTGGCTGCTGAGCTTGACACGAGCGACCTTGCGCAGCGCCGAGTTGGGCTTCTTCGGGGTGGTGGTGTAGACGCGCGTGCAGACTCCGCGACGCTGGGGACTCCCCTTCAGCGCCGGCGTCTTGGTCTTACTCGTCTTCGCCTGGCGGCCCTTGCGGACCAGCTGCTGGATCGTGGGCACCGGGTACTCCGCTCCCTGTCCTATCCGGGCCGTATGCATCGGCCCGTAACTTCCGTGGCGGCCGCCCCTGTGGCGGCCGAACCCTCTGTCTTACCTACCCGGCTGCGCCGGTCTTGCCTGGTACTACCGATCGGGGGGCCTGCTGGGAGTAGGCCTCTCGACCCCCGCGGTCGGGCGTGTCGCCCGGCGCTACGGTCGCGCGGTGAAGACTCGCGCGTGGTCTGCCATTGTCGTGGTGCGCATCGCTGACCGTGATGGTTGAGATCCGGATCGAACGGCGCACGCACAAGTTGCCCGGGCTAGCCCGGGCACGAAGGGAAAGAGTACCCACCGTGAGGGCGCTGGTCAAAACCGGACGGTAAGGAGAGCTATCTCCCCACTACACGACCCCCAACGGATCTCCGGCCTCAGCCCGCACACCAGAACCCGGAAGTATCTGATGCTGGCACCTTCAGCGACGAACCACTCTGCAACAGCAAGTGTACCCGGTCCCCAGGGACGCCATTCACTGACTCCCTACATGCCCGTGCGCCGCGGGGCAAGCACCTACGACAGGCCGAGGACCACGACGACCAGCAGTGAGAGCAGCGCCACCGCGGCACCTCCGCCGCCGAGCGACAGCCCGGTGATCGCCAGGCCGCGGCCGCTGAACCGGATCGACGACGCCTCGGCCGGCCGCCGCACCTGACGCAGCGCGCCCACGCCCTGCACCACCGCGCCGGCTCCCGCGATCACCGACAGCAACGCGAACGCGCCGCCGACCAGACCGCCCCAGCCGCTCTCCGCGCCGAGCAGCCCGAAGCACACCACGGCGAACGACACCAGCAGCGCCACGGCGCCGGTCACCACCGACCCGATCGCCAGACCGGAGACCACCGCGGGCACCTCCAGGTGCACCACCGCGAACGGCGTCTCGGCCACCGGCTCCACCCGCTCCGCGCTCCCCCAGCCCTCGCGCGGCGGCGGCGGAACACCAGGACCATAGGAACCCATCGGGGGGTACGGCGAGAGCGCCGGCCCGGCCATCCCCGGCGCGTACCCCGGGTAGGCCGGCTGCGGCATCGCGGCCGGGTACCCGGGGTGGGCCGGATATCCCGGGTACGCCACGGGCGGCCCGCCATAGCCCGGATACCCGGCGGGGACGCCGCCGTGGCCGGGATACGCGACCGGCTGACCCGGGTAGCCCGGATACGGATACCCCGGGTGCGGCATCGGCGCGCCACCGGGGTACCCCGGATAGGCCGCCGGTGACGCCGGTCGCAGCATCCCGCCCGGCATCGCCGCGGGCGCCGCCCACCCACCGGGACCCGGTCCCGCCGGAAGCACCGGCGCCGGGACCATCGGAGCCGGGGCGTGCGCCGGAGCCGGGGCGTGCGCCGGAGCCGGGGCGGGATGCGGGTTCGGATCCGGCGAGACCGGTGCCGGCCCGGCCGCCGCGGGGGCCACCGTCCCGGGCGCCTCCGATGAGGACGCGGGCGGCTCGGACCCGTCCGGCGGTCGCTGCCACACGGAGTCGGCACTCCCGTGCTGCGGCTGTTCGGTCACGCCTGTGTTCTCCTCCCACTGTCCCCGCGGCACCGCGAGGCCTCGCGTGCGTCGAGGGCGCCCGCCGAGCATGGCACAGCGGAGCGCGCCCGTGTCAGTCGATGCCGGGCGCGAAGTCCTGCAGCGGCGCGTTGGCGTAGTTGAAGATCCCGACGACCAGCGCCCCGACCAGCGCGCCGGCGGCGAGCGCGATGCCGATCCAGGCGAGCGCCACGCCGCGGCGGATCCAGGCCCCGCCGGTCAGGTAACCGCCGGACGCGTACGCCTCGCGCCCCGCCTGCCGGGCCAGCAGCAGCGCGATCGTGGCCGGCACCAGCCCGCCCACCAGCGGCCCGGTGAACAGTGCGATCAGCCCGAGCGCGAACACGGTCGGCGCCTTGGTCGAGCGCACCGGCTCCGGATCGAGCGGATGCCGCCCCGGCCCGACCACGACCGCCTGAGGAAGACTCATGGCTGCCTACCAATCCTCCATCGCCGCGGATCCACGGCGAGCGGCACCGAGTCGATGGATTCGCTCGCGCGCTCGCTCATCCAATCATCCCTCGCGGACCCCGGAACACACCGAGGGCGGGGACGCATCGCGTCCCCGCCCTCGACGGCGTTTCGATCAGCTAGCTCAGCGGTACGACCCGAAGTCGAAGTCGTCGAGCGGCACGGCCTGCCCGCTGGCCGGTCCGAAGCCGTAGTCGGTCTCCGGGTATCCGGTCATCGAGTAGACCTTGGCCTTCGCCTCCTCGGTCGGCTCCACCCGGACGTTGCGGTACTTGGAGATACCGGTACCGGCCGGGATGAGCTTACCGATGATCACGTTCTCCTTCAGGCCCACGAGCGAGTCGCTGCGCGAGTTGATCGCCGCGTCGGTGAGGACGCGGGTCGTCTCCTGGAAGGAGGCCGCCGACAGCCACGAGTCCGTGGCCAGCGACGCCTTCGTGATGCCCATGAGCTGGGGACGGCCGGCGGCCGGCTCCCCGCCCTCGGCGACCAGGCGGCGGTTCTCCGACTCGAAGAGCGCGCGGTCGACCAGCAGGCCCGGCAGGAACTCGGTGGAGCCCGAGTCGATGACGGTGACCCGCTTGAGCATCTGGCGAATGATGATCTCGATGTGCTTGTCGTGGATCAGCACACCCTGCGAGCGGTAGACCTCCTGGACCTCCTGGGTCAGGTGGACCTGGACCGCGCGCGGGCCGAGGATGCGGAGCAGCTCATGCGGGTCGATGGTGCCCTCGGTGAGCTTCTCGCCGACCTGCACGTGCTCGCCGTCCTGGTACCGCAGCTTCGAGCGCTTCGAGATCTTGTCGTAGACGATCTCGTCGCTGCCGTCGTCCGGTACCACGATGATCTTCCGGACCCGCTCGCCGTCCTCGATCCGGACGCGACCGGGAGTGTCCGCGATCGGCGCCTTGCCCTTGGGCACGCGCGCCTCGAAGATCTCCTGGACACGAGGCAGGCCCTGGGTGATGTCCTCACCCGCGACACCACCGGTGTGGAAGGTACGCATCGTCAGCTGCGTACCCGGCTCACCGATGGACTGGGCCGCGATGATGCCGACCGCCTCGCCGACGTCCACGGTCTTGCCGGTCGGCAGCGAACGGCCGTAGCAGGCCGCGCAGACGCCCAGCTTGGACTCGCAGGTCAGCACGGACCGGACCCGCACGTTCTCGACGCCGGCCGCGTGCAGCTTGTCGACCAGGATCGAGTTGATGTCGGTGCCGCGCTCCGCGACCACCTCGCCGTCCGGCCCGGTGATCGTGTCGGCCAGCGTCCGGGCGTGGACGCCGGTCTCCGCGTGCTCGTGGATCTGCAGGTTGCCGGCCGCGTCGCGCTCCAGCACCTGCATCGGGATGGCGCGCTCGGTGCCGCAGTCCTCCTCGCGGATGATCACGTCCTGCGAGACGTCCACCAGACGACGGGTCAGGTAACCCGAGTCGGCGGTACGCAGGGCGGTGTCCGCGAGACCCTTGCGGGCACCGTGCGTGGAGATGAAGTACTCCAGCACGGACAGACCCTCCCGGTACGAGGCCTTGATCGGCCGCGGGATGATCTCGCCCTTCGGGTTGGCCACCAGACCACGGATCGCCGCAATCTGACGGAGCTGGAGCAGGTTACCGCGGGCACCCGAGTTGATCATCTTCCACAGCGGGTTGTCCTGCGGCAGCGCGGTGTCCATCTCCTTGGCGACCTCGTTGGTCGCCTTGGTCCAGATCTCGATCAGCTCGCCGCGGCGCTCCTCGGCGGTCATGAGACCACGCTGGTACTGCTTGTCGATCTGCGCGGCCTCCTTCTCGTACCGCTCCAGGATCGCCGGCTTGCCGGGCGGCGCGACGACGTCGCCCATGCCGATGGTCACGCCGGACCAGGTCGCCCAGTGGAAACCGGACTCCTTGAGCGCGTCCAGCGTCGCCGCCAGCGTCACCTTCGGGAAGCGCTCGGCGAGGTCGTTGACGATCGCGGAAAGCTGACCCTTGCGGATCTCGTAGTTGACGTAGCGGTACCCCACCGGGAGCGTCTCGTTGAAGAGCACGCGGCCCAGCGTGGTGTCGACCAGCAGCGGCTCGCCCTCGGTCCACTCCTCCGGCGCGACCCACCGGTCCGACTTCGGCCCGTTGTCCACGCTCACCACGCCGCGCAGACGGATCTTGACCGGTGCCTGCAGGTGCAGCTCGCCGTTGTCGTACGCCATCCGCGCCTCGGCGTCCGAGCTGAACACCCGGCCGGCGCCCTTGGCGTCCGGCGTGAGGTGGCTCAGGTGGTACAGACCGATGACCATGTCCTGGGTCGGCATGGTGACCGGCTTGCCGTCGGACGGCTTGAGGATGTTGTTCGAGGACAGCATCAGGATCCGCGCCTCGGCCTGGGCCTCGGCGGACAGCGGCACGTGCACCGCCATCTGGTCACCGTCGAAGTCCGCGTTGAACGCGGTGCAGACGAGCGGGTGGATCTGGATCGCCTTGCCCTCGACCAGCCGCGGCTCGAAGGCCTGGATGCCGAGACGGTGCAGCGTGGGAGCACGGTTCAGCAGGACCGGGTGCTCCGTGATGACCTCGTCCAGCACGTCCCACACGACCGGGCGCTGACGCTCGACCATGCGCTTGGCCGACTTGATGTTCTGCGCGTGGTTCAGGTCGACCAGGCGCTTCATCACGAACGGCTTGAACAGCTCCAGCGCCATCATGCGGGGCAGGCCGCACTGGTGCAGCTTGAGCTGCGGGCCCACGACGATGACGGAACGGCCGGAGTAGTCCACGCGCTTGCCGAGCAGGTTCTGCCGGAACCGGCCCTGCTTGCCCTTGAGCATGTCGGACAGCGACTTCAGCGGGCGGTTACCCGGGCCGGTGACCGGCCGGCCGCGGCGGCCGTTGTCGAACAGCGCGTCGACGGCCTCCTGCAGCATCCGCTTCTCGTTGTTGACGATGATCTCCGGGGCGCCCAGGTCGATCAGGCGCTTGAGCCGGTTGTTCCGGTTGATCACGCGGCGGTACAGGTCGTTCAGGTCGGAGGTCGCGAAGCGGCCACCGTCCAGCTGCACCATCGGGCGCAGGTCCGGCGGGATGACCGGCACGCAGTCCAGCACCATGCCGAGCGGCGAGTTGCGCGTGTTCAGGAACGCCGCCACGACCTTGAGCCGCTTGAGCGCCCGGATCTTCCGCTGGCCCTTGCCGGAGCGGATGATCTCGCGCAGGTTCTCCGCCTCGGCGTCGAGGTCGAGGCCCTCCAGCAGCGCCTTGATCGCCTCGGCGCCCATGCCGCCGGTGAAGTACTCGCCGAACCGGTCGCGCAGCTCGCGGTAGAGCAGCTCGTCCGTGACCAGCTGCTTCTTGTCGAGCTTGCGGAAGGTGTCGAGCACCTCGTCCAGCCGGTCGATCTCGCGCTGCGCGCGGTCGCGGATCTGGCGCATCTCGCGCTCGCCGGACTCCTTGACCTTGCGGCGCACGTCGGCCTTGGCGCCCTCGGCCTCCAGCTCGGCCAGGTCCTGCTCGAGCTTGGCGGCCCGCTTCTCGATCTCCGAGTCGCGGCTGTTCTCCGACTGGCGCTTCTCCGCGAAGATCTCGTTCTCGATCGTCGAGAGGTCGCGGTGGCGCGCCTCGGTGTCGACGCTCGTCACGACGTACGACGCGAAGTAAATGATCTTTTCGAGGTCCTTCGGCGCCAGGTCCAGCAGGTAGCCGAGTCGGCTCGGGACGCCCTTGAAGTACCAGATGTGGGTCACCGAGGCGGCGAGCTCGATGTGGCCCATGCGCTCACGGCGGACCTTGGAGCGGGTCACCTCGACGCCGCAGCGCTCACAGATGATGCCCTTGAACCGGACCCGCTTGTACTTTCCGCAGTAGCACTCCCAGTCCCGCTGCGGGCCGAAGATCTTCTCGCAGAAGAGTCCGTCCTTCTCGGGCTTCAGGGTGCGGTAGTTGATCGTCTCAGGCTTCTTGACCTCACCGTGCGACCACTGCCGGATGTCGTCGGCGGTGGCCAGCCCGATGCGGAGCTCGTCGAAGAAGTTGACGTCGAGCACGTTATATATCCCTCGTGTCGTGTCTGAAAGCTAGTGGGCTCCAGGAGTCAGGCCCGGGGCGCCTCGCGACGCCCCGGACCTGGAACCTCAGACTTCCTCGACGCTGCTCGGCTCGCGCCGCGACAGGTCGATGCCCAGCTCCTCCGCAGCGCGGAACACCTCGTCGTCCGTCTCGCGCATCTCCAGGGCCACACCGTCGCTGCTGAGCACCTCGACGTTCAGGCACAGCGACTGCAGCTCCTTGAGGAGCACCTTGAAGGACTCGGGGATACCCGGCTCCGGGATGTTCTCGCCCTTGACGATGGCCTCGTAGACCTTCACGCGGCCCAGCACGTCGTCGGACTTGATCGTCAGCAGCTCCTGCAGGGCGTACGCCGCCCCGTAGGCCTGCATGGCCCAGCACTCCATCTCACCGAAGCGCTGACCACCGAACTGCGCCTTACCACCCAGCGGCTGCTGCGTGATCATCGAGTACGGACCGGTCGAGCGAGCGTGGATCTTGTCGTCGACCAGGTGGTTCAGCTTCAGGATGTAGATGTAGCCGACCGAGATCGGGTCCGGCAGCGGCTCGCCCGAGCGGCCGTCGAACAGCTGCGCCTTGCCCGAGCTGCCGATCAGCTGGACGCCGTCCCGGTTCGGCAGCGTGCTCGCGAGGAGACCGTGGATCTCGTCCTCCCGCGCGCCGTCGAAGACCGGCGTCGCCACGTTCGTGTCCGGCTCGCTGATGTGCGCGTCGATCGAGCGGAGCTGGCGCTTCCACTCGGTGTCGTCACCCTCGATGTTCCAGCCGGTCTTGGCCACCCACCCGAGGTGGGTCTCCAGGACCTGGCCGATGTTCATACGCGAGGGCACGCCCAGCGGGTTGAGCACGATGTCGACCGGCGTGCCGTCCTCCAGGAACGGCATGTCCTCGACCGGCAGGATCTTGGAGATGACGCCCTTGTTGCCGTGCCGGCCCGCGAGCTTGTCACCGTCCTGGATCTTGCGCTTCTGGGCCACGTAGACCCGGACCAGCTCGTTCACTCCCGGGGGCAGCTCGTCGCCGTCCTCACGCGAGAACGTCCGGACGCCGATGACCGTGCCGGTCTCGCCGTGCGGCACCTTCAGCGAGGTGTCCCGGACCTCCCGGGCCTTCTCACCGAAGATCGCGCGGAGCAGCCGCTCCTCCGGGGTCAGCTCGGTCTCGCCCTTCGGCGTGACCTTGCCGACCAGGATGTCGCCGGGGACGACCTCGGCGCCGATCCGGATGATGCCCCGCTCGTCCAGGTCCGCCAGCATCTCCTCGCTGACGTTCGGGATGTCGCGGGTGATCTCCTCCGGGCCGAGCTTGGTGTCCCGCGCGTCGACCTCGTGCTCCTCGATGTGGATCGAGGTGAGCACGTCCTGCTGCACGAGGCGCTGCGACAGGATGATCGCGTCCTCGTAGTTGTGGCCCTCCCAGGTCATGAACGCGACCAGGAGGTTCCGGCCGAGGGCCATCTCGCCCTCGTCGGTGCACGGGCCGTCCGCGATGACCTGGCCGGCCTCGACCCGGTCACCCTCGAACACGGTCGGCTTCTGGTTGACGCAGGAGCCGGCGTTCGAGCGGCGGAACTTGTGCAGCAGGTAGGTGCGACGGTGACCGTCGTCCTGGTGGACCGTGATGTAGTCGGCGCAGAGGTCCTCGACCAGACCGCCGACCTCGGCCACGACCACGTCGCCGGCGTCGACCGCGGCACGGTACTCCATGCCGGTGCCGACCAGCGGCGCCTCGGCCTTGACCAGCGGCACGGCCTGACGCTGCATGTTCGCGCCCATGAGCGCGCGGTTCGCGTCGTCGTGCTCGAGGAACGGGATCATCGCGGTGGCGACCGAGGTCATCTGCCGCGGCGAGACGTCCATGTAGTCGACGGCGGTGCCGGCCACGTAGTCGATCTCACCACCCTTCCGGCGGACCAGGACGCGGTCCTCCGCGAAGGTGCCGTCGCTCGACAGCGGCGCGTTGGCCTGCGCCTTGACGAACCGGTCCTCCTCGTCGGCCGTCAGGTAGTCGATCTCGTCGGTGACCCGGCCGTCGACGACCTTCCGGTACGGCGTCTCGATGAAGCCGAACGGGTTGACCCGCGCGAACGTGGAGAGCGCGCCGATCAGGCCGATGTTCGGGCCCTCCGGCGTCTCGATCGGGCACATCCGGCCGTAGTGGGACGGGTGCACGTCACGGACCTCGAAGCCGGCCCGCTCACGGGACAGACCACCCGGGCCCAGCGCGGAGAGGCGCCGGCGGTGGGTCAGACCCGCCAGGGGGTTGGTCTGGTCCATGAACTGGGACAGCTGCGACGTACCGAAGAACTCCTTGATCGCCGCCACGACGGGACGGATGTTGATCAGGGTCTGCGGCGTGATCGCCTCGACGTCCTGCGTGGTCATCCGCTCGCGGACGACGCGCTCCATCCGGGACAGGCCCACGCGGACCTGGTTCTGGATGAGCTCGCCCACCGTACGCAGCCGACGGTTGCCGAAGTGGTCGATGTCGTCGGCCTCGTAGCCCTCCTCACCCGCGTGCAGGCGAGCGAGGTACTCCACGGTGGCGACGATGTCGTCCTCGGTCAGGACGCCGGTGGTGATCGGGACGTCGATCTCGAGCTTCTTGTTGAACTTGTAACGGCCGACCTTTGCCACGTCGTACCTCTTCGGGTTGAAGAAGAGGTTGTCGAGCAGGGTCTGCGCGTTCTCCCGGGTCGGCGGCTCGCCGGGACGGAGCTTGCGGTAGATGTCGAGCAGGGCCTCGTCCTGCCCGGCGATGTGGTCCTTCTCCAGCGTCGTCATGAGCAGCTCGGACCAGCCGAACTTCTCCCGGATCTGGTCGGCGGACCACCCGATCGCCTTGAGCAGGACGGTGACGGCCTGCCGGCGCTTGCGGTCGATGCGGACACCCACGGTGTCGCGCTTGTCGATGTCGAACTCCAGCCAGGCACCCCGGCTCGGGATCACCTTGACGCTGGAGAGATCGCGGTCGGACGTCTTGTCCGGCTGCTTGTCGAAGTAGACGCCGGGCGAGCGGACCAGCTGGCTGACCACGACGCGCTCGGTGCCGTTGATGATGAACGTGCCCTTGGGGGTCATCATCGGGAAGTCACCCATGAAGACCGTCTGGCTCTTGATCTCGCCAGTGGTGTTGTTGGTGAACTCCGCGGTCACGAACAGCGGGGCACAGTAGGTCAGGTCCTTCTCCTTGCACTCCTCGATCGAGGCCTTGACCTCGTCGAAGCGCGGGGCGGAGAAGGAAAGGGACATGGTGCCGGAGAAGTCCTCGATGGGACTGATCTCGTCGAGAATCTCCGCAAGGCCCGAACGTGCGTTCGGGTCGTCAGCCGATCGGTTCTGCCAAGCTTCGTTGCCGACAAGCCAGTCGAACGACTCGTTCTGGATTGCCAGGAGGTTCGGAACCTCAAGATGCTCGGTGATCCTGCCGAAGGAGATTCGGCGGGGAGCGAAAGCGCTCGACGTACGACTGGTCTTCGCAGGGCGGGAAGCTGCCAAGATGCGTCCTTCCGAGGACCGGTGCTGCAAAACGGCCGTTATGCGCGCACCCCAACTGACCCCGCATGGGTGGAATGACCGGTCTGAGCATTCCAGGGCAGGGCTGTAGTGAGAAGGCAGCGCAAACTAGCAGTGTAGCCGCACGGCTAACCGCTGTCCAGCCCCCCACCACAGGTCGTCGCGGAACAGGCCGGGCGCACCTGATCGGTGCTCGCCGGGCCGCTCGGAACGCGGCGTGACTCTGTCGGTTCGCCCCCGGTATTACCCGGGTCGGGGCCGTCGCAAGCGCGGAAGGTCTTGCTGCCGTTTAGCGTGCCTGCCCCCACAGCCCACGTCAAGGGTTGCGTGGCGGGTCGGAGGTCCGTGATCGACGCGAGCCGCGCGAAACGGGCCGCTAAAGCCACAATTCGGTCAATCCGCCCCGAGAATCGGGTCGTTCAGTGATCACTTAATACAGTCCGCAATCGGACGGTCGCCGATCCAGACGTTTCCAGCGGCGGTACGGCCGACCTGCCGTACCGCCGCGGGACGGGGCGTCAGGGGGCCGGAACGAACCGCTCGGCCTCGGCCTGACGCGGCACGATCGGGGGTGCCGGCACGGCCGCACCGTGACTCTCGTCACGCTCGGCGTCCTCGGCCGAGTCGTACCCCACGAAGTAGTTCGGCCGGCCCTGCGCCGAGACGTAGATCCGTGCCACGTACTCACCGAGCAGGCCCAGGCAGAGCAGCTGGAGCGCGCCGAGGAACACCGTGATGACGATGAGCGACGACCAGCCCGGCACCACGCTGCCGTTCAGGTACGCCACGAACGCGAAGACGGCCAGCAGCGCGCACGCGGCCATGCCGAGCAGGCCCAGCCAGGTCGCCAGCCGCAGCGGGGCCGCGGTGAAGCCGGTGATGCTGTCCACGGCCAGGCGGATCATCTTGGACAGCGGGTACTTCGACTCGCCGGCCGCGCGCTTCTCCCGCACGTAGGTGACCTCGCCGCTCGGCAGGCCGGTCCACGGCACCAGGAGCCGGTAGACCGGCCGGTTCTCCGGGAGTTGCCGGAGCACGTCGACCGTGGCGCGGCTGAGCAGGCGGAAGTCGCCGGCCTGGGACGGCACGTTCCGCCCGACCACGCGGCGCATCAGGTTGTAGTAGGCGCCCGCGGTCCACCGCTTGAACGGCGTGTCGGTGGTCCGGTCGGTACGCACGCCGTACACGATGTCGAGCTGCTCGGACTGCGCCAGGCGCAGCATCTCGGCCAGCGTCTCCGGCGGGTCCTGCAGGTCCGCGTCGATGCTCGCCACGTAGGCGCCGTGCGCGCGGTGCAGGCCCGCGGTCAGCGCGCCCTGGTGGCCGCAGTTGCGGCTGAGCCGGATGACCCGCAGCTCGGGCCAGCTCCGCTGCATGCCGGCCAGCACCAGCGGAGTCGCGTCGCGGCTTCCGTCGTCGACGGCCACGACCTCATATGTCTCGCCGAGCCCGTCGAGGACCGGCCGGAGTCGCTCTGCGAAGGAAGGGAGGACTTCTTCCTCGTTGTAGATCGGAACGACGACGGAAAGTGTCGGCACCGGGCGCACCTGACAACCCTTCGTTGAGGGGAGGGACGGCCAATCCTAAATGTGAGCCCGGCATACGAAAAGGCGGGTGCCCCCTTCGGGACACCCGCCTTTCAGTGCGTGAAGACGCGATTACTTGAGGGAGACCTTGGCGCCTTCGCCCTCGAGCTTGGTCTTGGCCTTCTCGGCCGTCTCCTTGTTGACCTTCTCCAGGATGGCCTTCGGCGCGCTCTCGACGACGTCCTTGGCCTCCTTCAGGCCCAGGCCGGTCAGCTCGCGCACGACCTTGATGACCTGGATCTTCTTGCCACCGTCGGCCTCGAGGACGACGTCGAACTCGTCCTTCTCCTCCGGGGCGTCCGCAACGGCGGCCGGGCCGGCCGGGCCGGCGATCGCGACCGGCGCGGCGGCGGTCACGTCGAAGGTCTCCTCGAACTGCTTCACGAACTCGGAGAGCTCGATCAGCGTCATCTCCTTGAACGCGTCGAGCAGCTCGTCGGTGCTGAGCTTCGCCATGTCGGCGGTCCTTCCTCTTACTTCTGCAACACGCGAGAGTGTGCTCGCGGGTCAGGTCTGGGTTGGTATTACGAAGACACCGGGGCCTCAGGCGGCCTCGGCGCCGCCTTCCTGCGCACGCTTGTCCTGCAGCGCGGCCACCGTACGGGCGGCCTTCGACAGCGGCGCCTGGAACGTCGCCGCCGCCTTGCTGAGGCTGGCCTTCATGCCGCCGGCCAGCTTGGCCAGCAGCACCTCACGGGACTCGAGGTCGGCGAGCTTGTTGACCTCGGCGGCCGTGATGGCCTTGCCCTCGAAGACGCCGCCCTTGATGACGAGCGCGGGGTTGGCCTTCGCGAACTCACGAAGGCTCTTCGCCGCCTCGACGGGGTCGCCGGAAACGAAGGCGAGCGCGGTAGGACCGGTGAACAGCGTGTCGAGACCCGAGATGCCCGCGTCCGTCGCGGCACGCTTCGCGAGCGTGTTCTTCGCGACCGCGTAGGTCGTCTCGCGACCCAGCGAGCGCCGCAGCGTGGTCAGCTGCGCGACCGTCAGGCCCCGGTACTCGGTGAGCACGGTGGCGCCCGCGTTCCGGAAGTGCTCCGTGAGCTCGGCGACGGCAGTGGCCTTGTCGGCCCGAACCGGCTTGTCCGCCATGTCCCTCCCTTCTCGTTGCTTGCGGCTGGTCTGGCCCGAACAACGAGAAAGCCCCGGCGCAGAGCAGCGCACGGGGCCGGACACGGCCGGATGGCCGCGGCGGAACCAACATCAACGCTCGCCCTGCGCGGGTCGCCCGTGGGACGGGACCTTCGGCTGTGCCCGGGGGCACGGCAACCAGCGGTCTATGGGTGAAACTTCGACCAAGAGTAGCGGTCCGGCCCGGCATCGCCAAATCCGCGGCCGGGAGCACGGCTAGGATGAATTCTTGAATAATTTTCGCGCCGGAGTCGGGTCCTGGCTTGCCGCATGGGTGGATGGTCCTCCAAGATCGGCCGCCGTGCCCGCAGAGACACCCACCAAGAGCCCGGCCGACGGCGAGAAGGCCGGCGCTGCCCAGGCCGAGAAGACTTCGGCCGCCCAGCCCACCGCCCCCGGGAGATCCTGGTGGCCCGCGATCCTCGTCGGCGGCGCGGTGTGGGCCGCCTCCTACCTGGCCTGGGTCGTCGTCACGCTGTTCAGCCAGTACAGCCGCCCCCGGGAGAACCCGATCTCGGTCATCGACCTGATGCGCGGCTGGTGGCGGTACGACGCGACCGTCTTCACCCGGATCGCCGAGCACGGGTACGACACGCAGCCGTCCGACCCGGCGTTCTTCCCGCTCTACTCGCTGCTGATCCGCGGCGCCGACCTGGTCCTGCCCGGCGGCGCCAAGTTCGTCGCGATCGTCGTCTCCGCGGCCGCCATGTTCGCCATGTACACGCTGCTCTACCGCCTCACGGAGGTCGAGTTCGGCCCGGCCGTGGCGGTGCGCACCTGCTGGGCGATGGCGGCCTGGCCGGTCGCGTTCTTCCTCGGCGTCGGCTACAACGGCTCGCTGTTCATCGCGCTGATGCTCGGCACGGTCTACGCGCTGCGCCGCGGGCACTGGTGGGTGGCCGGCGTGCTCGGCGCCTTCGCGACCGCGACCCGCTCGGTCGGCGTGCTGCTGGCGCTCGCGTTCGCCTACGAGTACCTGCGCCGGCACGGCTTCCGCTGGCGGTGGAACGTGCTCGCCGCCGGCCTGATGCCGACCGGCCTGCTGGCCTTCATGGGCTACCTGTGGTGGCGCTTCGGCGATCCGCTGCTGTTCCTGGAGGCGCAGAAGCCGTGGGGGCGCGAGCTGGACTGGCCGTGGGTCGGCATCGTCCGGGCCGTCGAGCTGATCTCCTCCCGGCCGCTGGTGGAGAACGGTGCGCTGCACAGCCTGCTCGACCTCGCGTCGGTGCTGGCCATGCTGCTCCTGCTGACGCTGTGCTTCGCCGGGCCCTGGCGGATGCGCCGCGACCAGTACGTCCTCCCGCTGCTCGGCGTCGCGCTGCTGCTCTTCGCGATCTCGTTCCCCGCGGGCCCGCACCGCAACCAGCCACTGATGTCCGCGCCGCGCTTCGCGCTGGAGGTGTTCCCCGCGTTCATGCTGCTGGGCCACCTGCGGATTCCGGCGCACATCTACGCCACGGCCGCGCTGATGCTCCAGGGTCTCCTCTTCGCGCACTTCACGCGCGGCGGCTGGGTCGGCTGACGGAAACGAGAACGCCCCCGGCCGGTCGGCCGGGGGCGTTCCACGTGGATCACTTACTCGGCGGCCGAGTCCAGGTTCTTCACCACGTTCGGGTCGACCGGGATGCCCGGGCCCATGGTGGTGGTGAACGTGATCTTCTTCAGGAACTTGCCCTTCGCGGCGGACGGCTTGGCCCGGAGGACCTCGTCCAGCGCCGCGGCGTAGTTCTCCACCAGCTGCGCCTCGGTGAAGGAGGCCTTGCCGATGATCAGGTGGAGGTTCGAGTGCTTGTCCACCCGGAAGGTGATCTTGCCGCCCTTGATCTCCGAGACGGCCTTGGTGACGTCCATGGTCACGGTGCCGGTCTTCGGGTTCGGCATCAGGCCGCGCGGGCCCAGGATCCGCGCGATCCGGCCGATCTTGGCCATCTGGTCGGGCGTCGCGATAGCGGCGTCGAAGTCCAGCCAACCACCCTGGATGCGAGCGACGAGCTCGTCGCTGCCGACGGCGTCGGCACCGGCGGCCTCCGCCTCCTCGGCCTTGGCGCCGGCCGCGAAGACGATCACGCGGACCGTCTTGCCCGTGCCGTGCGGGAGGTTGACCGTGCCGCGGACCATCTGGTCCGCCTTGCGCGGGTCGACGCCGAGGCGCATCGCGACCTCGACGGTGGGGTCGAACTTGGTGGCGGTGGTGTCCTTGGCCAGCTTGACCGCCTCGGCCGGGGTGTAGAGCTTCGACTTGTCGATCTGCTCAACGGCCTTCTTGTAAGCCTTGCTCAGTGCCATGTTCGGCGTACTCCTGTGGTCATTGGCGGGTCACGCCCGTCTGGCGCGCCCTCCCACGGTGGGTGTTACGAGGGGGAACGTCAGTCCTTGACCGTGATGCCCATCGACCGGGCGGTGCCGGCGATGATCTTCTCGGCCTGCTCGACGTCGTTCGCGTTCAGGTCGGACATCTTCTTCTCGGCGATCTCGCGCAGCTGGGCGCGGCTGACCGAACCGACCTTGGTGGCCTGCGGGACGCCGGAGCCCTTCTGGACGCCGGCGGCCTTCAGCAGCAGGCGCGCGGCCGGCGGCGTCTTGAGGATGAAGGTGAACGACCGGTCCTCGTACACGCTGATCTCGGCCGGAACGATGTCGCCCCGGCTCGACTCGGTCTGCGCGTTGTAGGCCTTGACGAACTCCATGATGTTCACACCGTGCTGACCCAGCGCGGGGCCGACCGGCGGCGCCGGGGTGGCCTGGCCCGCCGGCAGCTGCAGCGTGAACGTCTTGACCAGTTTCTTCTTGGGAGGCATGTCTCTTCCTGGGCTTGGAAAGGTGCGGCTTGTCTTCGTGCTTCGGCGCATCTGCCGCCGGGAATGCGCCGCTGCCGCCTCGCCTAAGGCGGCCGAGATCCTGACTTCGGATCACCGGACAAGCGGACACGCCGAAGCGTGCCCGCGGGCCGACGTTCAAGACTAGCGCAAGCCGGTACGCGCCAGTGCGGTGCGGCTCAGATCTTGGAGACCTGGTTGAAGTTCAGCTCGACCGGCGTCTCCCGGCCGAAGATCGAGACCAGCACCTTGAGCTTCTGCTGATCGGCGTTGATCTCGCTGATCGTGGCGGGCAGCGAGGCGAAGGCACCGTCGGTGACGGTGACGGAGTCGCCCTCCTCGAAGTCGAGGACCTTGACCTCCGGCTTGGCCTTCTTCTCCTCCTTCTCCGCCGCGGGCGCCAGCCACTTCAGCACCTCGTCGAGGGAGAGCGGGGCGGGGCGGTCGGCCCGGTCGGTCGCGCCGACGAAGCCGGTGACGCCCGGCGTGTTCCGGACACAGGAGTACGACTCCGGCGTGAGCTCCATCCGGACCAGGATGTAGCCGGGGAAGACCTTCGCGCTGATCTGCTGGCGCTTGCCGTTCTTGACCTCGACCTCCTCGCGGACCGGGACCTCCACCTGGTAGATGTAGTCCTCCATGTCCAGCGAGGTGATGCGGGTCTCGAGGTTCGTCTTGACCTTGTTCTCGTAACCGGCGTACGAGTGCACCACGTACCAGTCGCCGGGCGCGTACCGCAGCTTCTGCCGCAGCTCCGCGACCGGGTCGAAGTCCTCGTCGTCGTCGGCCGGCGCGGCCTCGACCGGCGCGGTCTCGACCTCCGGCTCGCTGGCGGCCTCGGCCGACTCGTCGTCGGCCGCGGCGAGCTCGCCACTGGCCGTGGCGATCGACGACTGCTCGTCGACGCCGTCGGTCTCGTCGTACTCAGGCACGCTTGCTCACTTCCATAAACAAATCGAACTCGGCCGGAACCGGGCGCGGCTCAGCCGAAGATGGCCAGGATGCCCTTGGCGAAGCCGAAGTCCAGCAGGGCCACGATCGTCATCATGACCGCGACGAACACGATCACGACGGCGGTGTAGGTCAGCAGTTCGTTCCGCGTCGGCCAGATGACCTTACGAAGCTCGGCCACGACCTCGCGGAAGAACCGGCCGAGACGCGCGAACGGGCCGCGGCGGGGCTTCTTCTCCTTGGAGGGGCTGTCGGCCTCCTCGGTCTTGGCCTTGGACAGCGTGGCGGTGCCGCCACGGGAGACCGGCTCGTCCGCGACGTCATCCTCGTCCTCGACGGCGTCCTCGAACGTCTCGTCGTTCAGGTTGTCGTCGGCGGGGTCCTCGCCGCGTCGCTTCCTCTCGGCCACTTCGCCCTCTTCCATCGCGGGGTCGTTGGTCAGACGCAGACGTTGAGAACGCCGGCGCCCTTGCACGCCCGCCGCCCGACGGTCCCGGTTGCTGGCGGCGAACCGGGCTGACACCGCGGCCGTTTCCTCGGCGAAAGTTGCCGCAACACCACCACCACGGGATCAACGCCGCAACAGGCGCAATCCCCCGGGCCGGTTAGGCCTTAGGCGCAGGGGTGACAGGACTTGAACCTGCAGCCTGCGGTTTTGGAGACCGCTGCTCTGCCAATTGAGCTACACCCCTTGGGGGGAGTCATCACCACAGGCGGTGACTACCCCACGGCGCACCAGTGTACGGGTAGCCGGCGGACTTTCCCAACCGGCCACCCCCTTTACCGGCGCGGCACCCCTCAGGGGCGCTTGATCACGGCCTTGGCCTGCGCCAGCACCTTCACCCCGGCGCAGGTGGCGGTGAGGTCGAGCCGCACCAGGCCCGGATCGTCCGTGTCCTTCGCCACCGCGGTGACCTCGATCTCCGTCCCGTCCTCGGTGTCCGGGACCTCGACCGGGCGGGTGAAGCGGACGCCGTACTCGACGATGGCGTC
This sequence comes from Catenuloplanes atrovinosus, assembly GCF_031458235.1. Classification (NCBI taxonomy): domain Bacteria; kingdom Bacillati; phylum Actinomycetota; class Actinomycetes; order Micromonosporales; family Micromonosporaceae; genus Catenuloplanes; species Catenuloplanes atrovinosus. Next base: position 7,018,035 of record NZ_JAVDYB010000001.1, read on the forward strand.
CGGGCGGCCGGCCCAGGTGGTGACCGCGCGGCCGACCAGCGCCATGGTGAGCATGCCGTGCGCGATCACGCCGGGCAGGCCCACCTTGGCCGCGAAGCTCTCGCTCCAGTGGATCGGGTTGAAGTCGCCGGAGGCGCCCGCGTACCGGATCAGGTCCGCCCGGGTCACCCGGTAGCGCTGCGTGGGAAGTTCCATCGTGCTCAGCCCTCCTCGCCGCGGACCACGAACATGGTCCAGACCGTGACGACCGCCTCGCCGTCGCTGGTGCCGATCTCGCTGCGGGTGGTCAGGAAGTCGTGCCCGCCGCGCGCGTTGATGCTCTCGATCGTGTTCACGCAGACCAGCTCGTCGCCGGCGGTGACCGGTCGGGTGTACGCGAAGCGCTGGTCGCCGTGGACCACCCGGCTGTAGTCGACGCCGAGCGCCGGGTCCTCGACGATCTGCCGGCTCGCGGCCATGCTCAGCACCATCGGGAAGGTCGGTGGCGCGATCACGTCCGGGTAGCCGAGCGCCCGCGCGGCCTCCGGATCGTGGTAGGCCGCGTCCTCGGCGCCGATCGCGGTCGCGAACTCACGGATCTTCTCGCGCCCCACCTGGTACGGCGCGCTGGGCGGGTAGCTGCGCCCGGTAAACGACTGGTCCAACCCCATGGGCGGACACCCTACCGCCAGGCCGATGACGTGCCGTCAACGCGCTCAGGGCGCCTCCGGAAGTCCGGAAGCGCCCTGAGATGGCGTTCGTGCCGCCCGCGGGAGTCAGCGGGTCAGCGGGTCTCGCGGTGGAGCGTGTGCTTGCCGTCCCGGGGGCAGAACTTCTTCAGCTCGACGCGGTCCGGGTCGTTACGGCGGTTCTTACGCGTGATGTAGTTGCGCTCCTTGCACTCCACACACGCCAAGGTGATCTTGGGACGGACGTCGGTCGCCTTAGCCACGGCGGGGTGCCTTCCTCGAAACGCGGGGTGAAAATCCCTACGACCTGAATACTACGACGTACCAGCGTAGGAGATTGACCACGTGGTACGCAAAGTGGGGGCCGTCGTGGTGCACCCCCGGACCGGGGATCAGGACCCCGGACGAAGTAGCGGTGGCCGGACTTGAACCGGCGACACAGCGATTATGAGCCGCTTGCTCTGCCATCTGAGCTACACCGCCGCGCTCCAGGCCGCGCGTCCTGCACAGCAGGTCGATGCCTGAGGGTCGGTTGTCACTCCGACCGAAGAGCCCCCTTACGGAATCGAACCGTAGACCTTCTCCTTACCATGGAGACGCTCTGCCGACTGAGCTAAGGGGGCCTGCCCGCCTCGGGAATCTCGCCCCCGTGACGTGCAGGCATAAGCGTACACGGCCACTTTCCCCAGGTGAAATCGGATACCCCTCGGCGCGTCGCCCACCGTGAACCCGCAGCTCAGGGCACCGCGCGGAGCCTGCGGAACTCCCCGGACGGGGTCGCCTCCACCTCGGTCTGCGCCCAGTACCAAGCCTCCAGCCGCTCGTACGGCAGCGGGCGGCTGAACAGGAAGCCCTGCCCGATCTCGCACCCCATGTCGGTGAGCAGATCCAGCGCCAGCTCGCTCTCCACGCCCTCGGCCACCGCGGTGAGCCCGAACTGCCGGGCCAGCATCACGGTCGCCCGCACCACGGCCAGATCGCCCGGATCGGTCGCCATGCCCTGCACGAACCGGCGGTCCACCTTCAGCTCCGCGATCGGCAGCCGCCGCAGGTAGCCGAGCGAGGACGCGCCCACGCCGAAGTCGTCCACGGAGATCCGCACGCCCAGGTCGCGCAGCCGGCGCAGCACCGGCAGCGCCCGCTCGTTCTCCACCGCCAGCGCCGGCTGGCCGATCTCGAACGTCACCCGGTCCGCCGCCACGCCGTAGTGCTCCAGCAGATCCCGCACCTGGGTGGGGAACGCGGGCTCGTCCAGCAGCCGGGCGGACACGTTCACCGCGATGGAGAGCGCGTCGTCCCGGTTCGGCCAGTCCCGGCAGCGTTGCAGCCCGGCGCGGAGCACCGCCTCGGTGAGCGCGCCGATCTGCCCGGTGTTCTCCGCCACCGCCACGAAGTCCTCCGGCGACACGGAGCCGAACGCCGGATGCTCCCACCGGGCCAGGCACTCCACCCCGACCAGGCGCCGGTCGGCGAGCGTCACCTTGGGCTGGAAATAGACCTCGATCTCGTCCCGCTCCAGCGCCTGCCGCAGGTCGTCCGCCAGGCCCAGCCGCCGGGTCACCCGCGACTCCAGGCCGGTGTGGAAGCGCTGCACGCCGGAGGGTGACGTCCGCGCCGAGGCGCTGGCCAGCTTCGCCCGCTGGAGCAGCCGGTCGGCCTTGTCCGCGTGCCCGAACTCGCCACGGCTGTCGTCCGGGTGCACGGCCACGCCGACCGCCACGTCCACCACCACGGTGAGGTCGTCGATCCGCACCGAGCCGCGCACCTCGTCGCGCATGTGCGCGGCCAGCTGCGTCGCGGCCTCCACGGACGGCTTGCGCAGCGTGACCACGAACTCGTCGCCGCCGGCCCGGCCGACCAGCGCGGCCGGCGGCGCGGCCGAGCGCAGCCGGCCGGCGATCTCGGCCACCAGCCGGTCGCCGGCCGCCTGGCCGAGCGACTCGTTCACCTCGTGCAGCCGCTCCAGGCTGAACAGCAGCACGGCCACGACCTCGTCCGGCGCGTTCACCGTGATCGACTCGGCGAGCGCCTCGGTGATCCGCCGCCGGTTCGGCAGCCTGGTGAGCCCGTCGTGGTACGCGTCGTACCGCAGCCGGTCGACCAGCCGCGAGTTCTCCACCGCGACCGCGGCGTGCGCCGCGACCGTCTCCATCAGCGCGACCGTGGCCGAGTCGAAGTGCGCGTGCCGGTTGCGCTCGCCCGCCACCTCCAGCGTGCCGATCGGCACCTCGCCGGAGAACAGCGGAACGATCATGACCTCGCGTGGGCCGTCCGGCGGCAGCTCGTCGCGCAGCTCCCCGGCCCGGCTGGTGATCAGGACGCTCTCCCCGGTCTCCAGCGCGCGGCGGCGCAGCGCGTCCGGCGTGACCACGGTGTCCAGCAGGCCGTTGGCGTTGTGCCGCGCGCTGAGCAGCACCTCCAGGTGGCGGGAGGACGCGGGCAGCCACAGCGTGGCCCAGTCCGCGTGGGTGAGCGCTAGCACGCGGCGCAGCAGCACGTCCGGCAGCGCGCGGTCGTGCACCGTGCCCTTCAGGTCGCGGACCAGGTCGTACAGCTCGGAGAGCTTGCGGTGCTGCTCGGTGAACTGCGAGTACGACCGATAGGCGAAGATCGCGAAGAGGACCAGCGCGCCGATGATCGTCAGCGCCCACGGGGTCTGATCGATGAGCAGCAGCACGGCCAGGCCGAGCATGATGTTGCCGCCGGTCACGAAGAAGCCGGGCACCGCGATGCGCAGCACCTTCGACCCCGAGACGTTGCCCTCGACCAGGCCGAGCACCAGCACCACGGCGACCAGGCCGAAGTGTGTGGCGGCCAGCACGCCGGCGATCAGCACGAGCCAGGTGCGCGGCGTCACATCGGTGCCGACCGACCCGAGCGCGCGGATCACCACGTAACCGAACGCGGCCGACGACGTGGCGAGCGTGACGTTGAACCAGAGCCGCGCCGGTATCTCCCGGCGGTACACCCCGATCGCTATCCGCTCGACGCAGCGCAGCACCACCATGGTCAGCGGCGAGATGAAGAAGAACGCGAGGACGATCGCCACCTCGTTGAGCGTGACGTTCAGTCCCTGCCGGCGCGACGTGGTCCAGAGCGTGGTGGCGTCCGTGACCAGGAACAGCGCGAAGAAGATCGGGATCAGCAGCAGATCGGACCGCGGAATGTCCCGCTCGATCTGCGCGACGATGGTGAAGACCACCGTGAGGACGGCGAGCGGCCCGGACACGTACCAGGCACGCTGCGGGGAGGGCCGTCTGACGGCTTCAGGCACGAACCCTCCTCGCGCGCCGAGATCTCAAGCAGTGCCGGCCGCGCGGCCGGCGACGTGATCGAGCGTCACCACTCCCAGCCGTCGGTCGCGACGACCGTGCTCTCGGCTTCGGCGGCGGCGTGGGCACCGACCTCGGCGGCCACCGACCGCGCCGCGAGGAAGCCCGTGGCGACCGTGGCCACCACAAGAAGAGCAACGAGGATGAGCTGCTGGACCTTGGTTCCGACAACACCTGCGGACATCGGGGGGACTCCATTTCGCACCGTTTGAGCAGACCCCGTCGGAGCCGGGGTTTTTAGATCGTCCCACACGGTCAGAGGGCCACAAAACCCGCAACCATTGGTCGGACGTTAGTACCGGTAAATCTGCCCGTAAGTATGAGCATGCGCAACCGAATGGCGCTTCTGATCGGCGACGTCGACCGCGCTGTCCACCATGCGTGCGCACTACCCACATTGTCCGTTGCCAAGTCGTGCTGCATGACCATAATGCCTCCAGATCGCACGGCATCGGGCCAAAGCGACAAAAGTTGAAAGTAGGAGGTATTGCGAATGAAGCTCACCTTCATCCGCAAAACGGTGCTGTCGGGCAATACGAACTGCCCGTCGCTCTACCACACGGACCGGGACACCTTCCTGGTGCAGGGCTGGCGCGTGACCGACCCCGACGCGCTGTCCCAGCTCCAGATCCCGTCACACGAGACGGTGGTCGAGGTTCCGGTGGACGTCCTCGCGGAGGTGCTGGCCGCCAAGGCCGGCTGACATCTCGCCCTTCTCTCCCCCTCGGTCCGGTCGCTCGCCGGCACGCCTCACGGCCGCACACCCAGTGAGCCGGACCGTTCACGCCGAGGAGCAACGGTGAAACACCTCGGCCCCTGACCGGTACATTTCGGTCAGGGGCCGGCGAGAATTCGTGCCGGACAAATGGTTGTGCATTTGCACGTGCGCCGAATTCCCTAAGAGCCGATAAATCGTCCGCATCACGACGCACATAGGGTGAAGGCTCCGTTCCACGCCCCCTGGAGCCGCACGTTGACCGAGAAGCCGCTGCGCGCCGACGCCGCCCGCAACCGCGCTCGCATCCTCGCCGTCGCCGCCGAGGTCTTCGCCGCCAAGGGGCCCGCCGCCGGCACCGAGGAGATCGCCGCCCGCGCCGGCGTCGCCATCGGCACCGTCTTCCGCCACTTCCCCACCAAGGACGCGCTGCTCGCCGCGATCATGAAGGACACGCGCGACCGCCTCGCGGCGCTGGCCACCACCGCCGCCACGCTGGAGGACTTCTTCACCGCCGTGGTCGCCGAGGCCGCGGCCGCGCACACGGTCGCCACGCTCCTCTCCACGGACGTCACCGCCGGACCCGCCCTGGAGTCCCTGACCGGCGCCGTCGCCGCGCTCCTCTCTCACGATCAAGAGCATGCGCGGGTACGCCGCGACGTCCGCCTCGACGAGGTGATGGCGCTGCTCACCGCCACCAGCCAGGGCGCGCTCACCGCCGCCTGGCCCGCCGACCTCCAGGCCCGCACGCTCGCCGTCGTCTTCGCCGGGCTGCGCCCGTGAGCGCCGTCCGCCGCCGGCTCCGGTCGCTCGCGCTCCTCGAACTGATCAACATCCCGCTCTGGGGCTGGGCCGCGTTCGGGGCGCTGGGCCTGCCCGCGACCGCGCTCGACCTGGCCGGCTTCGCGCTGTTCGCGCTGCTGCTGGCCGAGGGCGCCGGGTACTGGCTGGCCAAGCTGTGCCAGACCGGCCGTACCGTGCCGGGCCTGTGGTTCTTCCGCGCCGCCCGGCTGATCAACCCAGTGCTGCTCGCCGCCGGCCTGATCCTGACCGTGACCGGGCGGGCGTGGGCCGGGCTGTTCTTCACCGGGTTCGCGGTGCTCGAGCACGTGAACTACTTCCACGTCCAGCTCATGTACGACAACCGCGCCGACCTGCGCCGCCTCGCCCGGCGCGGCTTCCGGCGCTCACACCTCGCCCGCGACCTCGCCGCCTGAGCCGGCCCGATCCCGCGCGGACGCTCGTTCCCGGCCGCGGAACCGCCCCGGGGCGATGCCGAACTCGCGCCGGAACGCCGCGGCGAAGCTGAACTCGGTGGCGTAGCCGAGCCGCTGGGCGATCGCGCCGAGCGGCAGGTCCGTGCGGCGCAGCAGGTGAGCGCCGTGATCCAGCCGGCGACGGAGCAGATAGGCCCCGGGCCGCTCGCCGATGGCCGCGGTGAACCCACGGGCGAACGCCGAGGGCGACATGTGGGATACCTCACTCAGCTGCCGGACGGTCCACGGCCGGAACGGCTCCTGGTTGACCATCCGCAGCGCCCGGGCGATCCGCTGATCCGCCACGACCGGGCCGGCCGCCGCACCCGTCCCGTCGTGCCACATCCGGAGCAGATGGATCAGCAGCAGGTCGACCACCGCCGGCAGGGCGAGATCGCTGCCCGGCCTCGTGTCGGCCGCGTGCTGGCAGAGCAACTCGGTCAGCGGCCGCAACGCCGGATGACGGTCGTCGTCGAGCACCATGGTGATCACATCCGGCAGCCCGCTCAGCGACTCGTGCACCCGCCCCCGGTCGAGGTGGTAACAGCAGGAGACGAACTCCACGTCCTGCGACGCCTCGGGTTCGTGCGGCGCGTTCCGGAAACCGTGCGGCCGTCCGTGCGGCACGAAGACGATGCCACCCGGCCCGAGCGGGATCGGCCGCCCGTCCTCCGGGACCAGCCACGGGGCTCCGCGCCGCACCAGGTGCAGCCCAGTGCCGTTGATCTCCGGGAAACTCCTGGACCACGATCCGGCGTACCGGTTGCGCACCGCCACGGCCCGCCCGGCCCTGGTCGTGGCTACCGCCTCGCTGATCACGTCCATCCGCCGGATGCTACTGCCGCGCACACATTCGTATCGAGACGATCATCTTCCGCATGGCGCCGCCGCGCGTACCCCGTGTTCGCTGTTCCGCATGGAACTCTTCGTCGACGGCGTGCGGCAGGTCTACCAGGTGTACGGCCGCGGACCGATCTGCGTCGCGCACCCCGGCGGCCCCGGACTGCACTGGGAGTACCTGCGGTCGCGCGAACTGGAGGCCCACTTCACCGTGGTGTACCCCGCGCCGGTCGGCACGGGCGCCTCCGGCCGCCTGCCCGGGTACACGCTGGACACCTACGTACGCTTCCTCGCCGCCCTCGTCGACCACCTGGGTGAGCCGCGCGTTCATCTGCTCGGCCACTCCCACGGCGGTTTCGTCGCCCAGAGTTACGCGCTGAGGCACCCGGACCGGGTCGCCGGGCTCATCCTCTACTCCACGTCCCCGGACGCCGGCCCCGGCTTCTGGTCACAGGCGATGGCCGGCCTGGCCGCCTATCCGCGGCGCCACCCGGACGTGCCGGAGGCGGCTGCCGTGCCCGCGGCCCTCCAGCGCGCGGTCGCCGCCCCGGACGACGACACGATGAGCCGCGCGTTCGCCGCCGCCGTCCCGGTGTACTTCGCCGACTTCTGGTCCCGGCGCGCCGACTTCGCGCCGTGGCAGGCCGCGATCCGCATGTCCCGCGCGCCCGCCACCGCCCAGGACCCGGCCGTGTTCGACGTCCGGGCGCGCCTCGGCGAACTGACCATGCCAACGATGATCATCACCGGCCGCGAGGACTTCATCTGCGGGCCGCCCTGGGCGGCGCAGCTGGCACACGGCATACCCGGCTCCCACCTGCGAATCCTGCCGCACAGCGGCCATTTCGCCCACGTCGAGGAACCGGCCGCTTTCGCCACCGCCGCAGCGGAGATCTTGCGGCTCCAGCGGTAAGGGCATCCCTCTGTGGCAGCGGTGAACCGCCGCCCTCCGCTGCGAACGGGAAGGGCCTCAGTGCGAGGGCCGTCGGTCGCGACCCCCGCACATCCGCGGGCGGCGAGGGAAAGGCCGACATCTACGGCAGTCGGTACGCCGCTCTGTCCAATTGGCGCCGTATGCGATGGCCGGACGCGCCGCGATCTGCGGTATGGCAGATCGACCAGTCGTTTTTTTTACCATCGTTGTCGCCCAGGGCGCTGGCCATGGCTCCGAGAGCCCCCGCCAGCATGAGCATCCACACTTGGAGTTCCGTCGGGTTGCCGCTCCACCCCGCCAGCCCGGCCGCCATGACCGCGCCTCCGGCGATCAACGCCGAGGCTGCTCTACGAATCACCACCCGGGGCGACGGCATGTAGCAATAGTGGCACGCACCGTCAACGCATTCGACGTACCCGATGAGAATGTCCGCCACGAACCCGGACCGCCGAGGCCGGCTCTTATCTCCCCCGAGAAGCGGAAAGGCCCCCGACCGCGTTTCCGCTGGTCGAGGGCCTTCAACCTGCCTGGTGGCGGGTAGAGGATTCGAACCTCTGTAGCTTTCGCGACGGATTTACAGTCCGCTCCCATTGGCCGCTCGGGCAACCCGCCAAGGCACACCACCGCGTAGGACGCGCTGGCGAGAGCCAGAATAGCCGTAGCCCTCGGGGGGCTCGCAACCGGGTACGGTCGGCAGGGTGGGTGGGGCCGGAGACGGCCAGACCGAGACAATCTCAGATGTCCCAGCAGGAACAGCAGGAGCAGAGGCATGGCAGCCAACCCGTCGTTCGACATCGTCAGCAAGGTGGAGCACCAGGAGGTGGACAACGCCCTCCGCCAGACCGAGAAGGAACTGGGTACGCGGTTCGACTTCCGCGGTACGGGGGCGGAGATCGCCTGGGCGGGTGAGGACGGCGTCACGATCACGGCGGAGACCGAGGACCGGGTGAGCGCGGCCCTGGAGGTCTTCAAGGAGAAGCTGATCAAGCGGAACATCTCGCTCAAGTCGCTGGAGGCGGGCGAGCCGCGGGCGTCGGGCAAGACGCACAAGATCGACTGCAAGATCGTGCAGGGCATCGCCACGGACAAGGCCAAGCAGATCAGCAAGAAGATCCGCGACGAGGGGCCGAAGGGCGTGCAGGCGCAGATCCAGGGCGACTCGCTCCGGGTCACCGGCAAGAAGAAGGACGACCTGCAGGCCGTGATCTCCCTGCTGAAGTCCGAGGACTTCGGCGTGGCACTGCAGTTCACGAACTACCGCTGAGGCGGTTCGATCACCGGTTGATCCGCGCGGACGGGGTCATGGGCCGACAGGTCGGGCGGCTCGCGCCCGACCTGTCGAGTCGACTCCGTCGCGCGGATCACCCGTCCTTCTCAGCGCGAGTGACTTCCGCCAAGATCCCGGGATCGCGGGCCGCGAGGAGGCCGTAGATCCCGAACAACGCGCATGCCGCGTTCGTGGACTGCGAGGCCTCGTAGATTCGGACGACACGCAGGCCCGCGACCATCTGGATCGCGCGGCTCCGGTCGGGCCGTTGGGCACCGGCCTCTCCGGCGGGCCGAGACGTGGAGCGGCCCCCGCCACACAGAAGGCGGGGGCCGCGGGAGGAAGAGATCAGTGCGAGGCGACCGCCATCGTCTGGAGGCGGCGGATTCGCTCGTCCATCGGGGGGTGGGTGGAGAACAGGGCGGACAGGCCGCCGCCGGTCAGCGGGTTGGCGATCATCAGGTGGGCGGACGACGCCACCCGAGTGTCGGCCGGGAGCGGGATGCGCTGGGTGCCGTAGGAGATCTTGCGGAGGGCGTCGGCGAGGGCGAGCGGGTCGCGGGTCAGGCGGGCGCCGGACGCGTCGGCCTCGAATTCGCGGTTACGGCTGATCGCGAGCTGGATGATGCTGGCCGCGATCGGGCCGAGGACGATCATGAGGAGGAGCGCGGCCGGGTTCGGGGCGTCCTCGTCGTCACCGCCGCCGAGCGGGATGAAGATTGCCAGGTTTGCCAGCATCGTGATGATTCCGGCGAGGCCGGCGGCGACGCTGGAGATCAGGATGTCGCGGTTGTAGACGTGGGAGAGCTCGTGGCCGATCACGGCGCGCAGTTCGCGGTAGTCGAGCAGCCGCGTGATGCCGACGGTGACGGCCACGGCCGCGTTCCGCGGGTTGCGGCCGGTGGCGAACGCGTTGGGCTGGAGCGCCGGGCTCACGTAGAGGCGCGGCATCGGCTGGCCGGCCTCGGTCGCGAGTTCGCGGACCATCTGGTACAGCGCGGGGAACTCGGCCTCGCTGACCGGCCGCGCGCGCATCGAGCGGAGCGCGATCCGATCGCTCCAGAAGTAACCGGCCGCGTTCATGCCGAGCGAGAGCAGGACGGCGACGACCAGGCCGGTGCTGCCGCCGAACCAGTACCCGACGCCCAGGATCATGGCCGTGAGCAGGCCCAGCAGGGCGGCCGTCTTGAGTCCGTTGTGGTGGCTGTGCACGGTGACTCCTTCATCGAGTGAGCTGGTGGCTCACAGAAGGTGAAACACGTTCTCCTCCACCGAATAATCCGCGCGTGCCTGTGACCTTGCTGAGCGTGAGGGGCCGGCCGGAGTCACAGCGCGGTCAGGCGCAGCAGCGGCTCGGGGGCGAAGCCGAGCAGCACGGCCAGCACGGTCGCGGCCACCAGCACGGCGCCGACCGGCCACGGTACGTGGGACCAGCCGGTGCCGGCCGAACCGTCCCGGGTCGGGGTGCCGTAGAGCGACGCGGCCACCCGCACGTAGTAGGCCAGTCCGATCACGGCGTTGAGCGCCACCACCAGCGCCAGCCAGCTCGCGTCGCCGTCGACCAGCGCGCGGACCACGGTCACCTTCGCGAACAGGCCGGCCAGCGCGGGCGGCAACCCGGCCAGGCCGATCAGCGCGAACGCCAGCATCCCGCCGACCCACGGCGCGCGCCGGGCCACGCCGCGGAAGTCGTCCAGGTCGCCGCCGTCCGCCGCGACCGGGCGCAGCGCGACCACGGCGGCGAACGCGGCCAGTTCCAGGAGCACGAAGAACGCGGCGTACGCCAGCGTGGCCGCCACCACCGGCTGCCACTCCGGCGAGCCGAGCGCGGTCGCGCCGAGCGGTGCCAGGATGTAGCCCGCCTGCGCCACCGACGACCAGGCCAGCAGCCGGACGGTACGGGTCTGCCGGAGCGCCACCACGTTGCCGACCGTCATGGTGAGCACCGCGAGCACGGCCAGCACCGGACCGGTCTCCGCGCTCGGCAGCACGCCGTCGACGACCGCGAGCAGCGCCACCACGCCGCCGAGCTTGGACGCGGTGGACAGGTACGCCGCGACCGGCAGTGGCGCGCCGTCGTAGGTGGCCGGCGCCCAGGCGTGGAACGGCACGGCCGCGACCTTGAACGCCAGCCCGGCCACCAACAGTGCGCCGCCCACGCCGGCCAGCGGCAGCCCGGCGTCGAGCGCACCCGGCAGGGTGGACAGGTGCAGCGCGCCGGTCGCGGCGTGGAGCAGCGCCGCGCCGAGCAGCGTCACCGACGTCGCCACCACGCTGACCACGAAGAACGTCACCGCGGAGTCCGCGCTCGCCCGCTGCATCCGCAGTTGCTCGGCCGCGACCTCTCGCTCCGCGGCCAGCGGGAGGTCACCATTCTCCGGCGCGGCGTTCAGCGCGTCGGACGACGTTCGATCCTCCGGGGACGGCTCCGGGTAGACCGGCGCGCCCGCGCCGGTGAAGACCGCGCGCGGCGAGGCGCTGCGGCGCAGCCCGACCAGCAGGTACAGCGGGAGCGTCAGCGTCTCCAGCGCCACGATCAGCGTGATCAGGTCGCCGGCCGCGCCGAGCACCACGCCGCCGGTCATCGAGCAGGCGAGCAGGAAGCAGTACTCCCCGGCCGGTACCGCCCCGGCGCGCAGCATCGGCGCGGAGAGCGCCAGCACGGCCAGCGTGAGCAGCGCGAACAGCACCCCGGCCAGCGCCGCCCGGTCGGTCGCCAGGTATGAGCAGGCGCCGCCCACGCAGAACGACCCGCGATCCGGTCCGGTACCGGTGACCGCGGCCACGACGACGGTCAGCGCCGCGCCGACCGCGGTCCCGGCGGCCACCGCGCGCGGCGGCCCGAACAGGTCGATGAGCAGCACCAGCACCGCGGTCGCCGCCGCCACGTACGCCGGGAGCAGCGCCAGCTGATCGATGGTCACGGACGCACCGCCTCCAGGAGGACACCGATCGGCACGTCCGTGCCGGTGAGCACCAGCGCCGGCCAGACACCGAGCACCAACACCAGGATCACCAGCGGCGACCAGGCGAGCAGCTCGGCCGCCGTCGGCCACCCCGGCACCAGCCGCTCCGGCAACGCCACCTCACTGGGCGCAGCCGACCCGGCACCCCCGGAAGCACCGGCACCGCCGGAAGACGCCACCGCCGCGGACAGCGCCCCCGCCACCGCCCACGACGGGACCAGCAGCGACACCGCCGGGCTGGCCGGCCCGTGCGTCACCCGGCGCAGCAACCGCAGCAGGTAGGCCGCGGTCAGTGCGCCCCCGAACGCCGCCAGCACGGCCAGCGTGATCCACAGCCCGCCGCCGCGCCGCACGGCCGCGACCACCGCGAACGCCTCGCCCCAGAATCCGGCCAGCCCGGGCAGACCCAGCGACGCGATCGCCGCGAAGCCGAGCAGCCCGGCCAGCCGCGGCGCGTTCTCCCGCAGCCCGCCCAACTCGTCCAGGCGGCCGGTGTGCGCGCGGTCCTTCACGGCCCCGGCCAGGAAGAACAGCAGGCCGGTGATCACCCCGTGGGCGATGTTGCCGAGCAGCGCCGCCTGCACGCCGGTTGCGGTCAGCGTGGCGATGCCGAGCAGCACGAAGCCCATGTGGCCGACGGACGAGTACGCGATCAGCCGCTTCAGTTCGGTCTGCGCCAGGCAGACCAGCGACCCGACCACGATCGCCGCGACCGCCAGCACGCCCAGCACGCCGGACAGCGCCTCCGCGCCCGCGGGCGCCGCGCCCAGCCCGACCCGGATCAGCCCGTACGTACCCATCTTCAGCAGCACGCCGGCCAGGATCACGCTGCCCACGGTCGGCGCCTGGGTGTGCGCGTCCGGCAGCCAGGTGTGCAGCGGCCACAGCGGACTCTTCACCGCGAACGCGATCGCCAGCAGCGCGAACGCGAACACCTGCGTGCCCCGGTCCAGCGCGAACGGCGCGTCCAGCAGCGACGACGTCCCGGCCCCGGTCACCACCACCAGCACGCCGACCAGCAGCAGCACGGAGCCGAACAGCGTGTAGAGCGCGAACTTCCGCGCCGCCGCCCGCTGTGGCTCCCGGTCCGCCGGGTCCGTGCCGTAGTGCGCGCCGCCCCAGACCGCGATCACCGCGTACATCGGCAGCAGCACGACCTCGAAGAAGACGAAGAACAGCACCAGGTCGAACGCGAGGAACGTGCCGAGGATGCCCACCTCGATCACCAGCAGCAGCGCGGTCAGCAACCGGCCGGGCCCGCCCGGCGGCACCCGCCAGACCGTGTAACCGCAGCACAGCAGCGTGAGCAGCGCGGTCAGGACCACCAGCGGGTACGAGATCGCGTCCACGCCGAGCTGGAAGCGCAGGTCGAGCGCGGGCACCCAGGGCAGGTCGACCAGCGCCCACGGCCTCGGCGCGGCGGGCTCCGGGGTGTACGCGAACCAGCTCCCCCACCGCAGCGGCACGGCCACGGCCAGCGTCGCCGCGGCGATCACGGTGCCGAGCACGCGGGCCTGCCGGTCACGCGCGGCCGGCAGCAGCGCCACCGCGAGCGCGCCCAGCGCGGGCAGCGCGAGCAGCGCGATCAGCAGCGCGGACGACGTACCCGGGGCGATCATGCGCCACCGCCCAGGATCGCGGCCGCGAGGCCGATCAGCAGCACGCCGGCCAGCAGCGCGGTGGCGGCCCGGGGCAGCGGCGCCCGGTGCGCGCGGGCCAGCAGCCCGCCGAGCCCGGTGGTGCCGCGGCCGGCGCCCTCCACCGCGCCGTCCACCACGGACTCGTCGACCCGGCGCAGCGCCGCCGCGATCGCGCGCGCCGGTCGTACCACGGCATGGTGTTGCAGGTCATCGAGGTGGAACGCGTGGGCGAGGACCGGCCGGAGCGGGCCGAGCGCGCTCGCGGGGTCGGCGTCCGGCCGGCGCCGCCACAGCCACCACGCGGAGATCGCGCCCGCGGCCAGCAGCGCGAGCGCCAGGAACAGCGACGGCGAGACGTGCGGCGCGGCCAGGCCGAGGTCCGCGCGCGCGTCCGGCAGCAGCGCGATCAGGCCGAGCAGCGCGCTCGGCACCGCCAGCGCCATCACCGGCCAGTGCATCAGCGCGGGCGGATCCAGCGGTCGCGGCTCCGAAGGCGGCGGTGGTTCCGCGGTCTCCGCCGCCTCCTGGACCTCCTTGCGGGCCAGCGCCTTGGCCTTGCGCGCGGCCTCCAGCTCCAGGTAGGTGGGCTTGCCGACGAACGCGGGCGTCACCGACGGCTCCGGCGCGGGCGGGTGCTCCGCCGCCTCCGCGCGGGCGGCCGGGACCGGGCCGAAGAAGACGCGCAGCAGCAGGCGCGTCGAGTACCAGGCGGTCAGCGCCACGCCGAGCAGCGCCACGACCCAGATGACCAGCGCGATCCAGGCCGGGACCTGCCCGTGCCCGTCACGCGCCTCGGCCGCGGCGGCGATCACGCTCTCCTTGCTCCAGAACCCGGCCAGCGGCGGCAGCCCGGCCAGCGCGCCCAGGCCGATCGCGGTGCACCAGAAGACGTCCGGCATGTTCTTCCGCAGGCCGCCCATCCGGGACATCAGGTTGCTGCCGACCGCGTGGATCACGCAACCGGCCGCGAGGAACAGCAGCGCCTTGAACGCGGCGTGGGTGAGCAGGTGGAAGATCGCGGCGCCGGGCGCGCCGATCGCCAGCGCCGCCGCCATGTAGCCGATCTGCGACACCGTCGACCAGGCCAGCACGCGCTTGATGTCCTCCTGCGCGGTCGCGGCCAGCGCGCCGAGCAGCAGCGTCACGGCCGCGATCAGGCCCAGCACGCTCAGCGCGAGCGGGGACTGCACGAAGACCGGGTAGAGCCGGGCCACCACGTACACCCCGGACGCCACCATGGTCGCGGCGTGGATCAGCGCGGAGACCGGCGTCGGGCCGGCCATCGCGTCCGGCAGCCAGGTGTGCAGCGGGACCTGCGCGCTCTTGCCCGCCACCCCGGCGAGCAGGAGCAGAGCGATCCAGCCGGGGTACGTACCCGCGAGGATCTCCGGGATGCCGAACGTGCCCGCGTGCACGGCCAGGAACGCGATGCCGAGCAGGAAGCCGACGTCGCCGACGCGGGTGACCAGGAACGCCTTCACGGCCGCGGCCGGCGCCTCGGGCAGCGTGCGGTCGTGCCCGATCAGCAGGTACGAGCAGGCGCCCATCACCTCCCAGCCGATCAGCAGCAGGATCAGGTCGTCCGCGGTCACCACCAGCAGCATCGCGGCCGTGAACAGGCTCACCTGGGCGGCGTAGGGTGCGTACCGCTCGTCCCGGTGCAGGTAGCCGAGCGAGTAGACCTGCACGGCCAGCGCCACCGCGGTCACCGCCACGGACACCTGGATCGCGGTCAGGTCGGCGCGCAGGCCGAGCCGTACCGTCAGATCCCCGATCGTGATCCACTCCGCGGACGCGACGATCGGTTCGCGCGCGGTGGCCAGCAGCGTGACGGCGGTCAGCAGGGAGAGCGCGGACGCGGTGATGCCGAACGCGGCGGCCGGGAAGCGGCCCCTGCTCGTCGCCGGCAGCAGCAGGCTGCCCAGGCCGACCAGCGCCGGCGCGGCGATCATGAAGATGACCAGCGCCATCAGTGCTTCTCCGCCAGGTCGATCCGGTCCACCGCGACCGTGGTGCGCAGCCGGTAGAGCCGCAGGATCAGTGCCAGGCCCACGCCGACCTCGGCCGCGGCCAGCACGATCACGAACAGCGCGAAGACCTGGCCGTGCACGCTCCCGGTGGTGACCAGCACCAGGTTGACCGCGTTCAGCATCAGCTCGACGGCCATCAGCAGCAGGATCGCGTTCCGCCGGCGGAGCACGCCGAAGACGCCCAGACCGAACAGGATCGCCGCGACCACGTACGGGATGACGGGGTGCATCAGTGCTGCCCCCGGCTGACCACGATCGCGCCGACCAGCGCGGCGAGCAGCAGGATCGACAGCACCTCGAACGGCAGCACCCAGGTCTGGAAGACCGCCTCGCCGAGCCGCTCCGCGGTCCCCGGCTCCGGGTACGGCACGCGCGTCCAGCGGTACGCGTCCGCCAGCAGCGCGGCGAGCCCGAGCCCCGCGCCACCGCCGATCACCGCGGCGGGCCAGGCCGGCCGGTTGAGATCGTCGGAGCGGCCGATCGGCGCGCGGGTCAGCATCACCGCGAACAGCAGCAGCACCACGACCGCGCCCACGTAGATCAGCACCTGCACCCAGGCGACCAGCTCGGCCGCGAGCACCAGGTAGAGCCCGGCCACCGCGCCCAGGCAGACCACCAGGTAGAGGCCGGCCCGGACCAGGTGGTCGGTCAGCACCACGAGCGCGCCCGAGCCCACCGCGACCGCGCCCAGCGCGAGCAGCAGCACGTCCGCGCCGGTCACGCCCCGGCCTTCTTCGCGACCGCCGCCTCCTCCTTGGAGGGCTCACCGTTCGGGTCGTGGGCGGGCGGCGGTGGGACCGTCGCCATCCACTCGCCGAGCCGCGTCTTGTCGTGCAGCAGGTCCCGGATGTCGTGCTCCGCGTACTCGAACTCGGGCGTCCAGTAGAGCGCGTCGAACGGGCACGCCTCGATGCAGATCCCGCAGTACATGCAGAGCGAGAAGTCGATGTCGAAGCGATCCAGCACATTCCGCTGCCGGGCCCGGGCCGCGCCGGGCGCCACGACCTCCTCCTTGTGCGAGTCGATGTAGATGCACCAGTCCGGGCACTCCCGGGCGCACAGCATGCAGACCGTGCAGTTCTCCTCCAGGAGCGCGATCACCCCGCGCGACCTCGGCGGCAGCTCCGGCTGCACGTCCGGGTACTGCTGCGTGGTCGACCGCCGGGTCATCGTCTTGAGGGTGACGGCGAGCCCTTTCGCCAACCCCTCACCAGGCACAGCCATGGGCCTCATCCTGCCTGCTCGACCGTCCTCATGCGAGCACACGGCGCAAAACTTCCATTCCGGTACGGCGCGATACTCCGTTCCGTCAGCAATTGATCGACGGCATTCCGCATCGGGGCGAGCCGGAATCGGGAATCGCTTCCGCTCAGATGGCCAGGCGGACCGCCGCGGTGACGATGAGCTGGGCGAGGGCGGTGGGGACGAGGATGAGCCAGCAGAGGCGTTGGAGCTGGTCCTCGCGGAGGCGGGGGTAGGAGACGCGGAGCCAGATGATGACGAAGGCGACCGCGAATATCTTGATCAGCGTCCAGAGCCAGCCGAGCGTGTCGTCGGCGAACGGGCCGCGCCAGCCGCCGAGGAAGAGGACCGTGGTGAGCGCGGAGATGACCACGATCCCGACGTACTCGGCGAGCAGGAAGAACGCGAAGCGCAGCCCGGTGTACTCGGTCATGTAGCCGAAGACCAGCTCGGAGTCGGCGATCGGCATGTCGAACGGTGGGCGGCGGATCTCGGCGAGCGCGGCGACGAAGAAGACCGCGAGCGCGGGCGCCTGCCAGATCAGCCACCACGGCCGCCACGCCTCGACGATGCCGGGCAGCGACAGCGTCCCCGCGGCCATCGCCACGCTGGCCGCGGCCAGCACCAGCGGTAGCTCGTAGCCGAGCAGCTGCGCGGCGCCCCGCAGGCCGCCGAGCAGAGAGTACTTGTTCGCGGAGGCCCACGCGGACATCAGCACCGCGACCACGCCGACGCCGACCACGGCGAGCACGAAGAACAGCCCGATGTCCAGCGGCTGCGCGACCAGGTCGCCGGGTCCGAGCGGGATGACCAGGAGCACCAGCAGGTACGGCACGAGCGCGACGATCGGGGCCAGCTTGAAGACCGGACCGTCGGCCTGGCGCGGCGTGACGTCCTCCTTCTGCACGAACTTGACGCCGTCCGCGACCAGTTGCGCCCAGCCGTGGAACGCGCCCGCGTACATCGGGCCGAGCCGGCCCTGCATGTGCGCCATCACCTTGTGCTCGACCTGGCCGACGATCAGCGGCAGCGTGAGGAACGCGATCACCACGCCGGCGATCCGGATCAGCAGCTCCACCCAGAGCGGCATCACTCACCGCCTCCGTCTCCGCCGGCGGGCGGCTCCGGGACCGGCATGCTGCCGGTGGCGCCGCGCGCCGGCCGGGGCGGGCGCTCGGCGCGGGCCGGCGGAAGCTGCCCCGCCCGCGGCCCCCACTCGTTCGGATCGGGCACGCCCGGCGGCCGCATCGGCGCGCGCTTGCCGGTGCCGGCCGCGGCCTCGCCCGGCTCCTTCGCTCCCGGCCACGGCTTCGCCACCCGGGACGCCAGCACGAAGTCCTTGCGCAGCGGATGCCCCTCGAACTCCGGCGGCAACAGCAGCGGGCGCAGGTCGGCGTGCCCGGTGAAGCCGATCCCGAACATCTCGAACGTCTCGCGCTCGTGCCAGGCCGCGCCCGGGTAGAGCCCGACGATCGACTCCAGCTCCGGCGCCTCGCGCGGCACCCGGGTGCGGACCAGCACGCCGTCCCGGCGGCGCGTCGACCACAGGTGCGCCACCACCGCGAAGCCGCCGTCGAGCTCGTCCACGGCGGAGAGCCAGTCGAAGAAGTCGCACCCCAGCCCGGCCGGTGACCGGGCCGCCTGGATCGCGGCCCACCAGCGCGCCGGGGGCACGTCCACGGTGGCCCGCGCGAACGCGTCGCCGCCGGCGGACACCGACGCCTCCGCGTCGTCGCCGCTGAGCTGGCTGACCAGGCGGGTGCCGACCTCTTCGGGCGTCATAGGACAGATCCTAGGGACAACGGGGGTACGTGTCAGAGCGTCAGCGACCAGGATTCCTTCACGAGGTCGTGGCCGTGCGCCCGGACCGGCTCGGCGGAGTCCATCGTGAACCCGGCGCGCAGGTAGATCCGGCGGGCCGCCTCCATCGCGCCGTACGTCTCCAGCACCATGCGCGCGTACCCGGCCTCGCGGGCGAACCGGATGCACTCGCCGACCAGCCGCCCGCCCACCCCGAGCCCGCGCGCCGCCGCCTCGACCAGCAGAATCCGCAACTTGGCGGTGGTGTCGTCGACCCGCACGCACATGATCGACCCGACCGGCTCGCCCGCCACGTCCGCGATCCAGACCGCCTCCCGCGCGGGGTCGTGACCGGTCGCGTAGTCGGCGACGATCCGCGCCACCCACGCCTCGAACGTGCCGTCGAAGCCGTGCTCGGCCGCGTAGACCGCGCCGTGCCGCTGCACGATCCAGCCGAGGTCGCCGGGGTGCGGCGCGCGCAGCACCACGATCCGGCCGGGCGCGTCGCCGGGCGGCCCGAGCAGCTCGGTGATCGTGCCCATCGCGCCGAGCAGCCGGGCCCGGTCCGCGCCGGAGAGTTTCCCGAGCATCGCGCCGATCGTCTCGGTGGCCCGCGCGTCGAGCGTGGCGGCGGCGGCCCGGCCGCGATCGGTGAGCGTGACCGTGCGGCGGCGGCCGTCGGTCTCGGAGCGTGACTGGATCACCAGGCCGTCGCCGGTGAACCGGGTCATGATCCGGGTCAGGTAGCCGGGGTCGAGGTCGAGCGTGCGCCGCAGGTCGAGCAGGTCCCGCCCGGGTCCGGCGGCCAGTTCGTAGAGCACTCGCGCCTCGGTCAGCGTGTACGGCGTGTGCAGGTGCTCGTCCTGCAGCGCGCCGACCAGGTTGGTGTAGAAGCGGTTGAACGCGCGAACGGTGGCGATGTCATCCATGCGGGCTCCCGGCCGTACCGTCGATGATCTTTGATCGAATCAACTATTCCTTTGTCTTAGTCAAAGAATATACCGCCCCGCTTCGGGGAACACGGACGGACATGCGGGGACTCACCATCACGCCGGGCACCGCCGGCTCACTGCGGCTCGTGGACGATCTGCCGGAACCGGCGCCGGACGAGGGCGAGATCCTGGTCGAGGCGGTCGCGGTCGGCGTCTGCGGCACCGACCGGGAGATCATCGACGGCGAGTACGGCGAGGCGCCCGGCGACGGCGACCTGGTCATCGGCCACGAGTCGCTGGCCCGAGTGCTGGAGGACCCGACCGGCACGTTCGCGGCCGGCGACCTGGTGGCCGGCATCGTCCGGCACCCCGACCCGGTCCCGTGCCCGAACTGCGCGGCCGGCGAGTGGGACATGTGCCGCAACGGCGGCTACACCGAGCACGGGATCAAGGGCCGGCACGGGTTCGCGCGCGAGCGCTACCGGCTGGAGCGCGACTTCGCGGTGCGGCTGGAGCCCGGGCTGGGGCTCGCCGGCGTGCTGCTGGAGCCGGCCAGCGTGCTGGCGAAGGCGTGGGAGCACATCGAGCGGATCGGTGCCCGGTCGGTCTGGCGGCCGGAGAGCGTGCTGGTCACCGGCGCCGGCCCGATCGGGCTGCTGGCCGCGCTGCTCGGCACGCAGCGAGACCTGGACGTGCACGTGCTCGACCACAACACCGAGGGGCACAAGCCGGAGCTGGCCCGCGCGCTCGGCGCCACGTACCACTCGGAGCCGGTCGGCGAGGTCGACTTCGCGCCCGACGTGATCATCGAGTGCACGGCCGTGCCGTCGATCGTCCTCGACGTGATGGGCAAGGTCGGCCCGAACGGCATGGCCTGCCTGACCGGCGTCTCCGGCCCCGGGCGGCGCAACCAGGTGGACGCGGGCGCGCTCAACCGCGAGCTGGTCCTGGAGAACAACGTCGTCTTCGGCACCGTGAACGCGAACCGCCGGCACTGGGAGGCGGCGGCCGACGCGCTCGCCCGCGCCGACCGCGACTGGCTCACCGCCCTGATCACCAAGCGGGTGCCGCTCTCCTCGTACGAGGACGCCTACGCCGACCACAAGGGCGAGGTCAAGATCGCGCTGGAGTTCTGACCGGTCAGAGGCCGGGCAGCTTCCCGTTCCGGAACAGGTCCACGAACTGCTGGTGGTCGGCGCGCGCCCGGTCGCCGTAGCCGTGGGCGAACTCGACCAGATGCCGGATGAAGCCGGGCTCGTCGCGGTCGACCTCGGCCACGATCGCCTCCTCGGTGGAGAAGTCGACCAGGTCGTGCGCGGACTCGTCGTCCGCGACCGAGTGCATGCGGGCCACCGCGCGGCCCAGGTCGGCGACCACGCCGGTCAGCTCGTCGTGCTCGTTCACGTCCGACCAGTCCAGGTCCGCCGCGTACGGGGAGACCTCCGCGACGAGCTGGCCGACGCCGTCGATCTCGGTGTAGCCGAGCCACGGGTCCGCGTGCGCCTGGAGGGCCCGCTGCGACTCGGACGTACGGTGGCCCTGGTGCTTGAAGTAGCCGTGCACGGCGCCGTCGTCGATGTGCCGCGCCACGGCCGGGACCTGCGCCTGCTTCATGTAGATGACCACGTCGTTCTCGAGCGCCTGCGTGTGCCCCTCCAGCAGGATGTTGTACGACGGCAGCCCGGCCGACCCGATGCCCACACCCTTGCGCAGCACGATGTCCTTGATGTGCGCCTCGACCGGCCGGTGCCCCGCGGTCGCGGCCGGCAGCGTGCCCAGGTAGCGGGTGAACGCGTCGGTCACGATGGCCCGGACCTCGTCGTCGATCCGGTAGACGCCGTCGGCGAGCGTGAACCGCCGCTCGTAGTCGTCGATCGTGGT
Source organism: Catenuloplanes atrovinosus (assembly GCF_031458235.1). Classification (NCBI taxonomy): domain Bacteria; kingdom Bacillati; phylum Actinomycetota; class Actinomycetes; order Micromonosporales; family Micromonosporaceae; genus Catenuloplanes; species Catenuloplanes atrovinosus. The sequence goes on from NZ_JAVDYB010000001.1 coordinate 7,039,538, forward strand.
CTGCGCCGCGAGCAGGTCCACGCGCGTGTTGAGCCGGGCCTGCTGGAGCACCTTGAGCAGCACACCGTCCGCGTTCGCCAGCGTGATCGAGCCGATCGCGTCGTCGCCGCCGCGCGCGATCGCGCGCAGCTCGGTCAGGTAGGACCGGGCGAACGTGGTGACCAGGTCGCCGATCACGTCGTCGGAGAGCGCCTTGGCGTACCCGAGGAGCGCGATGCTGGCGGCGAAGCGCTTGAGGTCCCAGGAGAACGGCCCCACGTACGCCTCGTCGAAGTCGTTGACGTTGAACACCAGCTCGCCGGAGCTGTTCATGTACGTCCCGAAGTTCTCCGCGTGCAGGTCCCCGTGGATCCACACCCGGCTGGTGCGCGCGTTCAGGAACCGGTCGTCCGCGAAGTCGCCGGTCAGATCCGCGTAGAACAGCGCCGCACTGCCCCGGTAGAACGCGAACGGCGACGCCGCCATCTTCCGGAACTTCCGCCGGAACGCGGCCGGGTCGATCGCGATCAGCTCGCCGAACTCGCGCATGAGAACGTCGACGATATGCGCGGCACGCTGCTCATTTCCCATGGTCGCGAGGCTAACCCGGCAGCGCCAACTACAAGCTGTAATGCTCGTTACGGGCGCGGCGGCGGCACGATCGGGGCGGTGAGCGCGCGGGGGTCGGGGCGGGAGACCCCGCCGAGGCCGGACTCCTCGGCCGCGATCCGCTCCTGGAGGCGGAGGATGCCGTGCAGCAGCGCCTCGGGCCGCGGCGGGCAGCCGGGGACGTACACGTCGACCGGGATGAGCTGGTCGACGCCCTTGGTGACGGAGTACGAGTCCCAGTACGGGCCGCCGCAGTTGGCGCACGAGCCGAACGAGATGACGTACTTCGGCTCGGGCATCTGGTCGTAGAGCCGCTTGATGGCCGGCGCCATCTTGTCCGTCACGGTCCCGGAGACCACCATCAGGTCGGCCTGGCGGGGGCTGTGCGCGAACGGGATGACGCCGAGGCGCATGAAGTCGTGCCGGCCCATGCTGGCCGCGATGAACTCGATCGCGCAGCAGGCCAGCCCGAAGTTGAACACCCAGAGTGAATAGCGCCGCCCCCAGTTCAGCACGAACTTGATGGGCTCGCCGAGGACCTGCGGAAGACCGGCCACTCTGGCACCTTAGCGTGCGACGAGCGCGGCTTCCTCCTCCTCGACGCGCCGGTTCCACTCCGCCTTGGACGACTGCCAGCCGTCCTCGTCCGCGCCGCGGCGCCAGTAACCGGAGATGGACAGCCGCTCCATGGGCACGCCCAGCTCCAGCTTGAGCAGCCGGCGGAACTCCTTCACGAAGTTCGCCTCGCCGTGCACGAACGCCTGCAGGTCGCCGGCCGGGAACGCCGGGACGGCCGCGCGCACGGTCTCCACCAGCCTCTCGCCGACCACGGCGCCGCCGCGGTGCACCCAGACGATCTCGGCGAGCCCGTCCGTGGCCAGCTTCTGCTCCTCCTCGGGGCCGCTGACCTCGATGAACACCCGGGCCTGCGCGCCCAGCGGCAGCCGCTCCAGCGACGCGCCGATGGCCGGCAGCGCGCTCTCGTCACCGATCAGCAGGTGCCAGCCGGCGGCCGGGTCGGGCAGGTAGGCGCCGCCCGGGCCGAGCATGGTGAGCGTGTCGCCGGGGCGCGCGCGGTCGGCCCACGGGCCGGCGATGCCCTCGTCGCCGTGGTGCACGAAGTCGATCGCCAGCTCCAGCGTCCGCGGGTCCCAGGAACGCACCGTGTACGTCCGCACGCGGGGCCACAGCGCGCGCGGCATGTCACGGCGGACCACGGCCATGTCGAGCGGGCTCGGGTACTCCACTCCGTCCTGCGGGAAACAGAGCTTGACGTAGTGGTCGGAGAACTCACCGGCACCGAAGCCGGCCAGCTCGTCGCCGGTCAGCCAGACGCGGATCATGTGCGGCGTGATCCGCTCCGTGCGGGTCACGGTCGCGGTCCGCGCCTGCGGCGTGCGCCGGGGCTCAGGCATGCGGGGCCTCCCCAATCGAAGAATAGAACTAAGGCTAGCCTAACCATAAGCCGCCCTTGTCGCGCCAGCCCTTGTCCCCGCAATTTTCCGTGACCCGCGTTCCCATCCGGGCGACCCGCGAAGTGCCTGCCCAGGGCAGGGTTCCCGGCCGGAACCGCAATACACCTCACAAAACCAAGATCAATTCTTCGGCGGTACGGTAGGGCGCGGCAACAGGCTCAGGAATTCCGCCAGAAAGCGTTCCCGCAGGCGCGGCGGCCACGTTCAGCACCGCGTTCACGGTCGCGCCGGGCACGCCGCCACCGGTGGCCGCGGGAAACAGCCGGCCGCCGTGGATCGGCAGGTCCGCCTCGCGCAGCTCGGCCGGGCCCTCCGCGGCCGGGGCGCACCCATGCGATCAGCCTCGCAGGTGCGCGTCCCCGGTGACGACGTACTTCGTCGAGGTCAGCTCCGGCAGGCCCATCGGGCCGCGGGCGTGCAGCTTCTGGGTGGAGATGCCGATCTCCGCGCCGAAGCCGAACTCGCCGCCGTCGGTGAACCGGGTCGACGCGTTCACCATGATCGCGGCGGCGTCCACCCGCGCCACGAACTCCCGGGACGCCACCACGGAGTCGGTCACGATCGCCTCGGTGTGCCCGGTCGAGTAACGCCCGATGTGCGCGATCGCCGCGTCCAGCGACTCGACCACGGCCACGGAGATGTCGGCGGAGAGGTACTCGGTGGCGTAGTCCTCCTCGGTCGCGGCCACCACGCGCGGATCGTACGACGCGGTGTGCGCGTCGCCGTGCACGGTCACGCCGGCCTCCGCGAACGCGTCCAGCACGGCCGGCAGGAAGAGGTCGGCCACGTCCGCGTGCACCAGCAGCGACTCGGCCGTGTTACAGGTGGACAGCCGCTGCGTCTTCGAGTTGAGCGTGATCGCCAGCGCCTTCTCCAGGTCCGCGTGCCTGTCCACGTACACGTGGCAGTTGCCGACGCCGGTCTCGATCACCGGGACCGTGGACTCCTCCACCACCGTCTTGATCAGCGAGGCGCCGCCGCGCGGGATCAGCACGTCGACCAGGCCGCGCGCCCGCATCAACTCCTTCACCGAGTCGCGGGTGGCGGAGTCGAGCAGCTGCACCGCGTCGGCCGGCAGACCCTGCGCCTCGACCGCGTCACGCAGCACCGCCACGATCGCGGCGTTCGAGTGGGCCGCCGAGCCGGAGCCGCGCAGCAGCGCCGCGTTGCCGGACTTCAGGCAGATGCCGGCCGCGTCCGCGGTCACGTTCGGCCGGCCCTCGTAGATGATGCCGACCACGCCGAACGGCACCCGGATCTGCCGCAGCTCCAGCCCGTTCGCCAGGGTGGAGCCGCGCACCACCTCGCCGACCGGGTCGGGCAGGCCGGCCATGTGCCGCAGCCCGTCCGCCATGCCCGCGATCCGCGCCGCGTCCAGCGACAGGCGGTCGATGATCGCGTCGGAGAGCCCGGCCGCGCGGCCCGCCTCGACGTCCTTCGCGTTCGCCTCGACGATCTCGGCGGTGCGCGCCACCAGCGCGTCCGCCATCGCGGCCAGCGCCGCGTCCTTGATTGTGCGGGACGCGGTGGCCAGCGCGGCGGCGGCCGTGCGCGCCCGTCCCGCCTGCTCGATCACGCTCGACATCTTTTGGGAAACCTTTCAGAGGAGGACGAGGTCGTCGCGGTGGACGATCTCGCGTCGGTAGTCGGGGTCGAGATCCTTGGTGGACCGGCCGAGCAGCACCGGCAGCTCCACCGCGTCATAGTTGACCAGCCCGCGCGCCACCGGCACGCCGGAGCCGGCGTCGACCAGGTCGACCGGCTCGCCGGCCAGGAACGAGCCGTCCACGGCCGTGATCCCGGCCGGGAGCAGCGACTTGCGGCGCACCACGATCGCCTGCACCGCGCCCGGGTCCAGGTGCAGCCGGCCGCGCGGCGCGGTCGCGTGCGCCAGCCAGAACAGCCGGGCCGCGGGCTTGCGCGGCTCGCGGTGGAAGAACGTGCCGATCGGCTCGCCGGCCAGCGCGGCGCCGGCCAGCGGTGCGGCGGTGAGCACCACCGGGATGCCGGCGCCGGTCGCGATCCGCGCGGCCTCCACCTTGGTGACCATCCCGCCCGTACCCACGCCGGCCCTTCCGGTCTTCCCGATCGCGACGCCGGCCAGGTCGTCGCCGCCGCGCACCTCGTCGATCCGGCGCGAGTCCGGCTTGGCCGGATCGCCGGTGTAGAGCGCGTCCACGTCGGAGAGCAGCACCAGCAGGTCCGCCTCGACCAGCGCGGCGACCAGCGCGGCCAGCCGGTCGTTGTCGCCGAACCGGATCTCGTCCGTGGCGACCGTGTCGTTCTCGTTCACGATCGGCACAGCCCTCAGATCGAGCAGTTTGCGCAGCGTGCGGTACGCGTTGCGGTAGTGCGCGCGGCGGGTCACGTCGTCCGCGGTGAGCAGCACCTGCCCGACCGTGCGGCCGAACCGGGCGAAGCTCGCCGCATAGTGCCCGATCAGCAGCCCCTGGCCCACGCTCGCGGCCGCCTGCTGCGCGGCCAGGTCGCGCGGGCGGCGGCGCAGGCCGAGCGGCGCCAGCCCGGCCGCGATCGCACCGGACGAGACGAGCACCACCTCCCGGCCGTCGTCGACCAGCTTCGCCAGCGCGTCGACCAGCGACGACACCCGCTCCCCGTCGATCCCGCCGGCGGCCGTGGTGAGCGAGGACGACCCCACCTTGACCACGATCCGCTTCGCTCCGGTTACCGCTTCACGCACCCGCCCATTCTGCGCGCCCTCGTCCGCCCGGCCTTCCGCAGATCCCATATCGTGGTGCGACATGACCCCGGAGGAGTACGTCGAGGCCGTGCTCACGCTGGTCGAGAGCATCCCGCCGGGCCGGGTGATGTCATACGGCGCGATCGCGGACGCGCTCTACGACCGGTCCGGCCGCGCCTCCGCCCGCCTGGTCGGCACGATCATGGCGCGGCACGGCGGCGCGGTGCCCTGGTACCGCGTGGTGAACAGCGCCGGCCGGCTCCCGCCGCACCACGAGGGCCGCGCGCGTGAGCTGCTGGCCGCCGAGGGGCTGGTGTTCACCGGCGAACGGGTCCCGATGTCGCGGTACGCGTGGAATCCGCCGGCGTGAACCGCCCAGCGGAGCCCCATCACCAGCAACGCCGGACCGTCAGCGATCATCCCTCGAACGACTCGTGCGGGCGGATATCAGCGATCGTCACCCGATCACGCACGGGGCGGTTTACGCTGCCGCCGGTGACGACTACCCGAAGCCACCGACAGCCCGTGCCGCCCGCGGTCGCCGCCGGCCACCCCGCCACCGCCGAGGCCGGCCTGCGCGCGCTCGCCGCCGGCGGCACCGCCGCGGACGCCGCGGTCGCGGCCGTGCTGGCCAGCGCCGCGACCGAGAGCATCTTCACCGGGCTGGGCGGCGGTGGCTTCGCGATCTGGTTCGACGCCGCCACCCGCGCCGTGACCTGCCTCGACTTCTTCTGCGCGGTGCCCGGCCTGGACGGCGACGTGACGGCCGGCGACATGGTGCCGACCGATGTCGCGTTCGGCGCGGTGCCGGTCACGTACTCGATCGGCGGTGCCAGCGTGGCCGTGCCCGGCGTCCCGGCCGGGTGCGGCGAGGTGCACCGCCGCTGGGGCGCACTGCCGTGGGCCCGCGTGGTCGAACCGGCGACGCTCCTGGCGCGCACCGGCGTGGTGCTGCCCGCGCAACACGCGCAGACACTGATCGGCTGCGGCCCCGCGCTGTCCGTCGGCGACGGCGAGGCCGTCTACCGCCCCCGAGGCCGGTACCTGACCGCGGGCGAGCGGCTCTACCACCCCGGCCTGGAGACCGCGATGACCGAACTGGCCGAGGATGGCCCGTCCATCTTCTACACCGGACGGCTGGCCAAGCTGATGGTCGACGCGGTCCGCGCCAACGGCGGCGCGCTCGGTCCCGCCGACCTCGCCGCGTACCGGGTGAACGAACTCCCGCTCCGCGAAGCGCGCCTGGCCCGCCGCCACGTGCTCGCCCGCCACGACCTGAACGCGCTGATCGCCACGATCGGCACGCTCCCCGCCGACCTCGCCGACCTGCCCCGGCCGTCCCGCGCCGTCGCCGTGGCCCGCGCGCTCGCCGACCCGCACCCGCAGCGGCTCGGCGACACCACCAACGTGGCCGCGGTCGACGCGCACGGCAACGCCTGCGTCATCACCACCACGCTCGGCCTAGGCGCCGGCGTCTGGCTGCCCGGCCTCGGCGTCCACCTCAACTCCATGCTCGGCGAGGCCGAACTGATCACCGCCGACCTGGCACCCGGCGCCCGCATGTCCTCGATGATGTGCCCGCTGATCGTCCTCGACGGCACCGGCGAGCTGGTCCTCGCCGCCGGTTCCGCCGGCGCGTCCCGCATCCGTACCGCACTGATCCACACGCTGATCGCCACGCTCATCGACGACCTCGACATGACCGCCGCCATCGCCCGCCCCCGCTTCCACGTGGTCGGCCACGAGGTCCACGCCGAGGCCGGCGTCCCCGACGACGAACTGGACGCCCTCACCGCCGCCGGCTTCCCGGTCACCCGCTGGGACCACCTCAGCCACTACTTCGGCGGCGCCTCCGCCATCGGCCGCCCCGGCGCCGCCGCCGACCCCCGCCGCGGCGGTGCGGTAGCCCTCCTCTGACCGCTCCAAACCATGTTCCGCCACCGCTCCGCTCTGCTCACCCGCCGCACCTCGCCCTGCTCGCCCGGCTGACTCTGCTCTGCTTACCTGCCGGATTCGCACTGCTTACGCGGCTGGCTTCGCTCTGCTTACCCGCCGAGCCCGGCCCCGCCCACCGGGCCGGCTTTGCTCTGCTTACCCGCCGAGCCCGGCCCCGCCCACCGGGCCGGCTTTGCTCTGCTTACCCGCCGAGCCCGGCCCCGCCCACCGCGCAAGTCGGCGCTCTTCCCCTCCGCCGTGGTGATCTACCCGGCGCGCAGCAGCGGGTTGTTGATCCGGCGCACCACCGCGGGCACCGAATTCGACTTTGCACTGCTTACCTACCGAGTCTCGCCATGCTCATCTGGACCAGCGCCGTTCTTACCGGACGAACCGCCACCCCGGGTCGGCGGTCTGCACCAGGTAAGCAGAGCAAAGGCAGTCGGAGCGAGGCCGCGCCGGGCCGCGAGTGGATCAACCAGGCGGCGGGCAGGGGGCATGCACCGCCGCGCCGGGCCGCGAGCGGATCAGCCGGGCAGCCGGGCGCGGTGATCGCCGCGCTGGTGCGGGACGTGCGTGCGCCCGTCGGAGCGGCCCGGCTGGGAGGTGCGGGGGTGGGGTGACCAGAGGCGGGACCGGCTCCGATGCGGCGGTGGAGCGGCGGCGGAGCCGCCGCGAGGTTTGCCCGCGGGAGCGTGCGGATCGCACCACGCCGGAAGCGGGAATATCGGATTTGTTCGGAATGGCGTGGGGGTGAGCGGAGAACGGCAGGTCAGGGGCGGGTGGCGCGGATGGCGAGGAGGGTGGTGTGGACGTCGAAGGCGTCGCCGTCGTCGCTGGGCCAGCCGCCGTCGGTGCGTTGGGTTTCGCCGAGGCGTTGGCGGGTGGCGCGAGGGAGGGGGTCGTCGTCGGGGACGCCGGCGCGGCGGAGGGTGGCGGCGAGGTAGGCGGTGTCGCCGGGGCTGAGCTTGGGGAGGCGGTCGGCGAGGATGAGCTGCATGCGGGCGGCCTCGTAGAACATGTCCTGGCGGTAGAGGACGGCGGCGCCGAGGGCGCCGGTGATCAGGAAGGACGGCCAGCTGCCGTCCGGGCGGAGGGAGGCGGCGATGGCCCGGGCGGCGGAGCGGGCGACGCCGGCGTAGGCGCCGCCGAGCCGCGGGTCGAAGTGGCCGCTCTCGGCGGAGGCCCGGCCGCCGCCGATGATCAGCCAGTACGCGGCCAGCGCGGTCAGGTGCAGGCGGGCCTCCGGGTCGCCGGGGCGGGCCCAGGGTGGCGCGTCGCGCGCGTAGGACGCGTCCTCCTCCCAGGTGCCGTCCGGGCGCTGGCGGCCGGCGAGCCAGTCGAGCGCCTTGCGGCCGGCGGGGCGGCCGAGCGCGCCGAGGTCGTCGAGCTCGGCGAGGCGGAAGCAGGTGGCGTCGATCGAGGCGATCTCGCCGCCCCACTGGGCGGGCCAGCCGCCGTCGGGGGCCTGGCCCATCTCGGTGCGGGCGATCGCGTCGTCGGGCGCGGGTGCACCGGTGCGCAGGTAGGAGAGCCGGGCTCGATCCACCTGATCGCCGCGGGCAACCACGAAACCTATCGCGGCATCCATGTCGACCACCGCGCAAGGCTACCGCCGGAGTGGGTGATCCGCCGTCGTCGAGTCAGCCTTGGTCCACTATCCGTGAGGGGGATCTCGTCGAAAGAACAGCAAAATGCCCGCCTCCGGGTGGAAGCGGGCATTTCACGATAAGGCCTAGTATTCCGGGAGCGACGGGTCGATGTTCTTGACCCAGGAGACCACGCCGCCCTGGACGTGGACCGCGTCCTTGAAGCCGGCGGCCTTGACCGCGGCCAGCGCCTCGGCCGAGCGCACGCCGGACTTGCAGTGCAGCACGATCTGCTTGTCCTGCGGCAGCGTGGCGAGCGCCTCGCCGTTCAGGATGTCGCCCTTGGGGATGAGCGTGGAGCCGGGGATGCGGACGATCTCGTACTCCGCGGGCTCGCGCACGTCGACCAGGAAGATGTCCTTGCCGGCGTCCTGCCATTCCTTCAGCTCGTGCACGGTGATCGTGGAGCCGAGCGTGGCCTCCTGCGCCTCCTCGGAGACGGCGCCGCAGAAGTCGTCGTAGTCGATCAGACCGGTGATCGGCTCCGCGTTCGGGTCCTTCCGGATCTTGATCGTGCGGTACGACATGTCCAGCGCGTCGTAGACCATCAGGCGGCCGAGCAGCGGCTCACCGATGCCGGTGATGAGCTTGATCGCCTCGGTGACCTGGACCGCGCCGATCGACGCGCACAGCACGCCGAGCACGCCACCCTCGGCGCAGGACGGCACCATGCCGGGCGGCGGGGGCTCCGGGTAGAGGTCCCGGTAGTTCGGGCCGTACTGGTCCCAGAACACGCTGACCTGGCCGTCGAAGCGGTAGATCGAACCCCACACGTACGGCTTGCCGAGCAGCACGCACGCGTCGTTGACCAGGTAGCGGGTGGCGAAGTTGTCGGTGCCGTCGACGATCAGGTCGTACTGCCCGAAGATCTCGAACACGTTGTCGTTGTCCAGCGACGTGTTGTGGATCTGGACGTTCACGTACGGGTTGATCTCGCGCACGGACGCGGCCGCGGACTCCGCCTTCGGCTTACCGATGTCGGACTGCCCGTGGATGATCTGACGCTGCAGATTGGACTCGTCCACCGTGTCGAAGTCGACGATGCCCAGCGTGCCGACGCCGGCCGCCGCCAGGTACATCAGCGCCGGGGAGCCCAGGCCGCCGGCGCCCACACAGAGCACCTTGGCGTTCTTGAGCCGCTTCTGCCCCTCGACCCCGACGTCCGGGATGATGAGGTGGCGGGAATAGCGACGGATCTCGTCCACGGTGAGCTCGGCGGCGGGTTCGACGAGCGGGGGTAGGGCCACGATATGACTCCCCGAATCGATTGGGTATACGGAGGCCATTGTTGCTCGGGCGCCGCGACGGACGCCATGAGAAGGGACACGCGCCCGTACTGCGGGACAAGGGAATAGTTCACCTCGTGGGTTTGCCCGCGTAACGCCGGCCGGCCAGATAGGGCCACGCGTTCGCCAGGCATCCGCGCAGGCCGTAGGTCTGCTGCTGCATCACCGGCGCGGGCGACCCCGGCCCCGGGCAGGCCTCGTGCCCGTGCCCGAACTGGTGGCCGACCTCGTGGTTGACCGCGTACGCCCGATAGTCCGCCAGCGGCGCACCGTAGTCCGGGATCGCGGTCTGCCACCGCGCCACATTGATGATGACCTTGCCGGTCAGTCGGCAGGACGTGTATCCGGACGTGACCAGCCCGCCCGTCGCGCACATGCGTTCCGTGGTCTTCGGCGTGGCGAGGTGGATCGTGAACTCGGCGCCCTGCCCCTGCGCCACCCGCTGCAACCGGAACTGCCCGGGCGCGATCCAGCTGCGCGGGTCGCCCAGGATGCGGTCCACCTCGGCCGCGAACGCCGCGGCCGTGACGCCGGCGCCGCCCTCGGCCACCACGTGGAACCGGCGCAGCACGCCGGCCCGGCCCAGCATCGGGCCGGGACCCGGGGCGTACGTGAACCGGCCGCTCCCCTGCTGCGCGAACGCGCTGGTCTTCTCCGGTATGACGGTCTCCCCACCGGGCGGCGCGGCGGTGGCGGACGGCGTCCGGACGATCGGCGTCTTAATCACGGGGGTCTTGACGGCCGGACCGGACGGCACCGGTCCCGCGCGGCGCGCTCCCTCGGCCGACCGGGTGGGCGGCTCGGCCGGGAGCGCCGGCGCCGCCGTGCCGCCGGGCGCGCTGACCGGCCGGTAGTCGGGTCCTCGCGCGAGATCCACGCCGACCAGTGCGGTCGCGGCCAGCAGCAGTGCGATCACGCCGGTACGCCGGCGCTTGCGCCGCACCCGGATGGGGCCGGTGTCCCGCGTCGCCGACCGGGGCGTGGGCCGCCGGGCCGGCCCGGGGATGCGCACCGAGCCGGCGTCCTGGCGCAGCCGTCCGGACCGGCCCTCGGCCCGGGTCGCCGCCAGCGCGCGGGACATCGGCGCCGTGGGCAGCCCGAAGTTGTCCCGCCGCTGGCGGCGACGCTCCTCGGGGTCGAGGCGGACGCGCCGGATCGCGGCCGCGGCGGCCGCGCGTTCCGCGGGGGTACGGCCGTCGGCGGCTCCCAGGGAGAAGGATCGGTTACCGGGAGTAGCCATTGCCCTTCAAGATTGCCACCTAAAACCGCCGAAAATGGCCTAACCCGCCCGAGAAGGTGTGGCGACCTCGTCCATCAGCCCGAGAATCGCCCGGGCCACGGCCTCCGGCATCTCCATCATCGGTACGTGCCCGACGCCCTCCAGCATCATCAGCCGGCTGTCCGGGATCACGCGCGCCACCTGCGCGGGCACGCGCGTATCCACCAGCCGGTCCCGGTCGCCGCCGATCACCAGCGTGGGCGCGGTGACGGCGGACGCGAGCCGCCAGAGCGAGTTCGCGCCCGGCAGGTACGCCCGGAGGAAGCTGCCGACCAGCGCGCGCATCGTCCCCACGTACGCGCTGGCGTAGTGCTCCGTGAACCGCATCTCCAGCTCCTCCAGCGCCTCGCGCCACCGCTGCTCCGACATCCGGGCCGGGTCGGCGTAGCAGGCGTTGAGCACCTGGCGGGTGAGCGTGGGCCGCAGCCGGGCGAAACGGCGCGCGGCCAGCCGGTCCGCCCTCGGCAGCGCCAGGAACGGCACCACCGCGGCCTGCAGCGTGCGGCGCAGGTCGAGGAACGGCATCGCGGGCGTGATCAGTGTGAGCGTGCGGATCAGGTCGGGCCGGACCGCGGCGGCGCGCACCGAGATGACGCCGCCCAGCGAGTTCCCGACCAGGTGCACCGGGCCACGGCCGGTCTCCTCGATCAGCCGGACCAGCAGCTTCGCCAGCGCGGCGATCGAGTAGCGCGGCACCGGGTCGCTGTAGCCGAAGCCGGGCAGGTCGAGCGCGAACCCGTCCAGGCGGGCGGAGAGCAGACCGGCCAGATCGGTCCAGTTCTGGGCCGAGCCGCCGAGGCCGTGCACGTAGATCGCCGGCTCGGCGTGGCCGGACGTCCCGGGAGTCTCCCTGACCTGCACCGAGCGCCCGCCCAGCGAGATCCGCCGGGTGGGCCAGGGCGGTGGAGGTTCCGATCGGGACAGCGCGGATTCATCCGCCAGTAACGCGGGCTTCATGGGATCAAGTCTGCCCGCACGCCTGCTCGGCATGCGGGCAGATGATCAAGAAGGCAGCAGACCCTCGAGTCGCCGGTTCACCGCGGCGAGCGTGGCGCGCACGACGGCCTGCCGCCGGTCGCCGCTGACCACGGCCGAGCCGCTGAGCTGCTCCACCCAGCCGTCGCAGGCCAGCAGCAGGACCACCAGCGCGACCTCGGTGGTGCCGAATGGGACCACGGCCGCGTGCTCGACGTAACAGCGGCCCGGCTCCTCGCCCTTCTCGTCGGAGCGCAGCAGCTCGTCCACGGCGGAGGCGGCCGCGACCGAGCAGAGGCGCAGCACGTAGCCGTCCACGGCCGGTCCGGTGGCGACGCCGGTGGCAACCTGCTCGCCGACCGCCAGCTCCACCTCCACGGTCACGTCCAGCCCGACCGTCCGGGTCTGCACGTGCTCTATCAGCACGCGCGGGCCGGGACGGCCGCCCGGGTCGAGCGCGGGCGGGCCCACCACGGCCGTGGTGGGCTGGCCGGGCAGATAGCCGGCCACCACCTGCTCGCCCTCGTCGACGGCGACCGGCTCGACCGGGGTCTCCGCGGGCGCGGCCGCCCGGCGGCGCCGCGCGGGCTCGTCGGCCGGGGCCGGCTGCGCGGGAACGCTCGGCGCGCTCTGGCCGGGCCGCACGCCGGGCTGGATCGGCACGTGCGCGGAGGCCGCGGCCGGCTCCGGCTTCGGTGCGGCGGTGGGACGCGGCAGGTAGCTGACGCCGCTGCGGGTCTGCGGGCGGGCCGACGGCTCGGCCGGTGCCTCCGCGGGCGGGCGGATCGGCGTGACCGAGGCCGGGACCGCCGCCCCGCCGATCGGCAGGCCCTCCTGCGAGGACGCGGCCAGGCCCATGCGCTCCTGGAGCAGCCGGGCGACCATCCGGGAGACCTCGGCCGGGTCGGCGCCGTCGGTCAGGTCCAGCCGGAGCTTGTGCGCGCCGCTCTCGGTGACGTGCACGGTCGCGTGCCGCACGCCGGCGACCTCGCGCACCGCGAGCTGGATCGCGTCCACGTCGAACCCGTCCGGGCGGTCCCGCTCCGGCGTGGAGTCCTCGCGGCGCAGGCTGTCCGCGATCCGGGCCAGGTCGGGCGCGTCGGCGGCCGGCGGACCGGCGACCGGCGCCGCGGGTATCAGCGGCACGTCGTCCGACGGCACCCGCTTGGGCAGTGCCTCCGGCGCGCGGCCGAAGTCGTCGAACTCGTCGCGGCCGGCCGGCAGCAGGCCGGGAGGCGGCGGGTACGCCGGGTAGCCCTCCGGATAGGAGGGCTGACGGAAGGTCGGCTCGTCCGCAGGGTCCGGCACCGCGCGACGGCGGCCCTCCTCCGGCGCGCCCTCGCGGCGGCTGTCCAGGTCCAGCGGGCGGAACTCGCGGCGGCCGGCCGTGCGCGGCGCGGCCTCCCGAAGCTCCGGGCTCTCCTCGGCCGCGCGGGACGACCGGCGCGGCGGCAGTTCGTCGTCGGTCTCGGCCGCACGGGCCTCGCTGGACCGGCGCGGCGCGTAGGCCGGCCGGTCCCGGTGCTGCGCGTCCTCCGGCGCCTCGTCCGGGGCGGCCGTGGGGGCCGACGCGGTCGCGGGCGCGTCGGCGGGCGACTCCGCGCGGTCCCGGCCGAAGCCGCGGCCGAACTCCGGCGAGCGCCGGCGCATCCCCTCCAGCAGGCGGCCGCCGGCCTCACCGCGGTCGCGCGGCTCGCGCCCCTGGCGGGTCGGCAGGCCCTCCGGTGAGTCGCTCAGTCGTACCCCGTTGACCTCGGTGTCCGTCAGCTCGGCCCGGGACGGCTCGGCGCGCCCCTCGCGGGCGAGGCCGCCGTCGATCGCGCGCAGCCCACCGGTGGGGCTGTCGCCGCGACGGCCGAAGCGCGGCTCGTCCGCACGCACCGGCTCGGGCTGCCGCGGGTTGACCGGGCGCAGCGGCTCGACCGAACGCGGCCCGCTGACCTGGCGCGGCGTGGTGCCGGAGCGCTGGCCACCGATCGGGCGCGGGCCGCCGTAGCGGCGCGCCGCGGCATCCGGGTCGGAGTCGCCGTGACCCCAGCCGGCCTCGCCGGGCGGGTGCCACGAGTCACGCGGTGTGATCTCGGACTCGGTCTGCTCGCCCTGGTACGCGGGGCGCGGCAGGAGACCGGCGTCCTCCAGGTCACCTTCGTACGGGTACGGGGGCGCGCTGGCCGGCACCTGAGCGGCCGGCAGCGGGGGTTGCGGCTCTACCGGGTGCTCCTCGTGATCATGGCCGTTGACCGGCCGACGCTGGGCCCGGCCGGGGGTGGCCGGTGGGGACGGAGACAGCTGCGCCATCAGGTCCGCGTACCGGGCCTGCGGATCGATCCACGCCGCGTCCCGGTCACTCGCCTGGCGCCACGCCGGGGGCATCGGCTCCGGCTCGAGCGAGGGACCCGCGTTCGACCATGCGGAATCGACCGGCGCCCAGCCGTTCGGCCGGGTCCGGTCGTCACGCGGAGCCGCACCGTTATGGTTTTCACCCGGCGTGGCGTCGTCCGCTTCCCTCGATTCGTCCACCGTGCGCTCCTCCGTCGCCCCCGCTGAGGCTACCGTGTGCTGACAGCAGCGATAAGTTGCTACGTCGGGCTAATTCGGCAACCGGGCGGGTGAGTGGTGGAAACCACGTCGCGCCGGATACTGAAGCCCGTGGCGGGAGCGGCGCACACTCCGCTCGCAGCAAGGAGGTAGATCAATGACCGCAGCGTCGGGGGGCGCACAAACGGCGGGACGGCCCACGCGTCTGCCGCGCTCCGCGCGCCGCAAGCAGTTGCTCGCCGCCGCGCAGGAGGTCTTCGTCGCGCAGGGTTACCACGCGGCCGCGATGGACGACATCGCGGAGCGGGCCGGCGTCTCCAAGCCGGTGCTCTACCAGCACTTCCCGGGCAAGCTCGAGCTCTACCTGGCGCTGCTGGACACGCACTGCGAGGCGATCGTCGCCAAGGTCCAGGCCGCGATGCGCGCGACGCCGGACAACAAGGAGCGCGTCCGGGGCGCCGTCACCGCGTACTTCGACTTCGTCGACCACGAGAGTGAGGCGTTCCGCCTGGTCTTCGCGTCCGACCTGCGGAACGAGCCGGCCGTGCGGGAGCGGGTGGAGCGGGTCGAGAAGGGCTGCATCGCGGCGCTGACCGACACCATCATCTCGGACACCGGCGTCAACCGGGCGCACGCGGAACTGCTGGCGTCCGGCCTGGTCGGGGCCGCGGAGACGGCCGCGCAGTTCTGGCTGGCGAACGGCCGGCAGATCCCGAAGCAGGAGGCGGAGTCGCTGCTGACCGCCCTGCTGTGGCGCGGCATCGCCAGCTTCCCGCTCCAGGGTGATCCCACACCGTAGGGCGGAGAATTCAGCTCTGCGCGAGCACGGCGGTTGAGCTGCCGATCGGCGCCTCGGATCGGCTAGCCTTCGGAACGGAACATCTTCGTCCCATGAGGAGGACCCGTGGAGGTCAAGATCGGCGTCCAGTACGCGCCGCGCGAGCTCGTGCTGGAGAGCGGACAGACGCCGGACGAGGTCGAAAAGGTCGTGACCGAGGCGATCAACGGCGACGGTGTCCTGACCCTCACCGACGAGAAGGGCCGCAAGGTCATTGTCCCGGTGACGAAGGTCGCGTACGTGGAGATCGCAGAGGCCAGCCAGCGGTCGGTCGGCTTCACCGCTCGCTGAGCACACGATGTGACCGAGCCGCCGGGCCGCTGGGCCCGGCGGCTCAGTTGTTGAGGTCGAGCGCGTCCATCCGCGCGGTGTGCGCCGTCATCAGGCGCTGGAAGAGCTTCTGCACGCCGTCCTCGTGCCCGGTGCCGGTGACGATCAGCTCGGTCAGCGGCGCGCGCTCGGCCGCCACCCGCTGCGCGTGCGAGAGCGTCTCGCCGACCAGCCGCCGGGCCCACATGGAGAGCCGGTTCGCGACCTTGGGGTCCTCCTCGATCGCGGCCCGCAGCTCCGCCTCGGCGAACGCGGCGTACCGGCCGTCGTGGAGCACCCGCCGCACCAGGTCGCCGTCGGGCGCGTCGAGCAGCGCCGCCACCTCGGCCAGGAAGTCGTCCGCGATGCCGTCGCCGACGTAGACCTTGGTCAGTGCCTCCAGCCAGTCCTTCGGCTCGGTGGCGTCGTGGTACTCCTCGACCGGGCGCACGTACGGCGCCATCGCCCGCTCCGGGTCGGCGCCGTGCTCCGCGAGCCGGGCCGCCACCCGCTGGTAGCCGTCCACCTCCACCGCCGCCATCTCGCCGAGCGTCGCCCGCCGGCGCAGGTCGGGTGCGAGCGCGGCGTCGCGCGCCATCCGCTCGAACGCGAGCAGCTCGCCGAACGCCACCAGCCCGAGCAGCTCCACCACGGGGGCGCGAAGATCTTGTGATCGTGAATCGTCACCGGACACGAGCGCAGGCTACCGCTCAACGCTGAACGCGGCAGCGAACCGCCGTGACCAGCGGCGCACAACCTCCGTGTGACGCACGCCACTAACCGGCACCCCAGCCGAATCGAGATATTCCACCTGAGGTGCCGTTCATGCTGGTCGGGTATGCTGGCAGCAGATCAGGCGCAGGTATCGATTTCATCGCCGCGACGCAGCCCGGACAGCGAGACTGACGTCGGCCGATGAACCCAAGCCCTGCGACGGCGTGCGGGCCCGCGGACGTCTCTCGACGACCGCGCGCGGCCCGCGCCTCGACCCACACGCGCCCTCGAAACGACGCGGGGCGCACCACGAGAGGGCACCCCCAAAACTTTATGAACGACATCGAAGAGCAGGAGAACGCTCCCACCCGAGTCCCGGCCGCCGACGACAAACCCACCTTCGCCGAGCTCGGCGTGCGCGACGAGACCGTCGCCGCGCTGGCCGCCGCCGGCATCGAGCGCGCGTTCGCCATCCAGGAGTACGCGCTGCCCATCGCGCTGCGCGGCTCCGACATGATCGGCCAGGCACCGACCGGCACCGGCAAGACGTTCGCGTTCGGCCTCCCGCTGGTCGACCGCGTGTTCGCGCCCGGCGAGGGCGGCGACGGCGTCCCGCAGGCGCTGGTCGTGGTGCCGACCCGCGAGCTGGGCCTCCAGGTCGCGAAGGACCTGGCGATGGCCGGCAGGACCCGCGGCGTGCGGGTGCTGCCGATCTACGGCGGCGTCGCCTACGAGTCCCAGACCGACGCGCTGCGCGCCGGCGTGGAGATCCTGGTCGGCACGCCCGGCCGCCTGATGGACCTGGCGAAGCAGAAGAAGCTGCGCCTCGACCGGATCCGCGCGCTGGTGCTGGACGAGGCCGACCGCATGCTCGACCTCGGCTTCCTGGACGACGTGGAGAAGATCCTCGCCATGCTGCCGGAGGACCGGCAGACCATGCTGTTCTCCGCGACCATGCCGGACCCGATCGTCACGCTCGCCCGCCGCTTCCTGCGGCATCCGGTGACCGTGCACGCGGGCCACACGGTGGAGACCGGGCCGTCGCCGCAGACGCTCCAGGTGGCGTACCGGACGCACCCGATGAACAAGATCGAGATGGTGGCCCGCATCCTCCAGGCGCGCGGCCGGGGTCTCACGATGATCTTCACGCGGACCAAGCGCGCCGCCGACCGGCTCTCCGAGGACCTCGACTTCCGCGGCTTCGCGGTGGCGGCGGTCCACGGCGACCTCGGGCAGGGCGCGCGCGAGCGGGCGCTGCGGGCGTTCCGGGCCGGCAAGATCGACGTGCTGGTCGCCACCGACGTCGCGGCCCGCGGGCTCGACGTCTCCGGCGTCACCCACGTGATCAACTACGACTGCCCGGAGGACCCGGACACGTATACGCACCGCATCGGCCGCACCGGCCGGGCCGGCGCCACCGGCGTCGCGGTCACGTTCGTGGACTGGGAGGACATGCCGCGCTGGCGCCTGATCGACAAGTCGATCGGGCTGGACATGCCGGAGCCGCCGGAGACGTACCACACCTCCACCTATCTCTTCACGGACCTGGACATCCCGGAGAACGTCGCGGCGGCGCTGCCGTCCGCGGAGCGCACCCGGGCCGGCCTCTCCGCCGAGGAGGAGGAAGACCTGGGCGGCGGGCGTTCCCGGCGCGGCCGGCGCGGCGAGAGCCGCGGCGGCGAGCGGTCGGCCCCGGCACAGCGCACGCCGCGCACCCGCAAGCGGACCCGGCGCACCGAGCCGGTCGGCGACGGCGGCGAGGCCCCGGCCGTGACCGAGAGCGCGGACGGTGACGCCCCCGCGAAGCCGCGCCGCCGCCGTCGGCGCGCCGGCGAGGCGATCTCCGGCGAGGGCGCCGCGGTGGGCGCGGAGACGCCCGACGCCGTGGAGACGTCGGACAGCGGTCCCGCGGAGGCGGCGGGCGACGAGGACGACCGGCCCAAGCGCCGGCGGCGTCGTCGCGGCGGACGTGGCGGCCGGGGTGCCGGCGGCGAGGGCGCCGAGAGCGGCGACGTCGTCGAGGACTGACCTCACGAGATCGACCTAGAAGGCGGATTCCCGGCGACGGGGGTCCGCCTTTTCTGGTCCGCGGCGGCGAAGGCCGCCATTCACGATTTCCCGCTTCCGGCGGGGCACCTTCGCATGCCCCCGCGGGCCGCAGTGTCTACTCCGCTCAGGGGTGGGCGGTCGGGGCGGCAGCCGGCTCGCTGCCGGGTCCGGTCCGTGGCCGCACGATCGAACCCGTACCCGTACCCGTACCGCGGCCTGGGCTTGATCTTGGGTTTTGATCTCAGGGTGGCGGGCCCCCCGCCGATCCTGGGACCTGCGAGCCACGGATGGCCTCGCACCCGCGAGAGACGGACCTCTCGCGCGCGCCACGGACGGTGAAGGGTGGGTGTACCGATGGATCGGCAGGCGATGGGGCTCACCCTCACCGCCAACGGCTTCGTGCCCACGGTACGCCCGGGCGCGCTCGCCGTGGCGGCCACACGTCCGGTGATCCGCGGGTACGTCGCGCTCACCTTCGACGACGGGCCGAGCGCGGGGACCGGGGTGGTGCTCAACATCCTGGCCGAGGCGCAGGCGCGGGCCACGTTCTTCTTCGTGGGTGGCGGCGTGGAGACGGACTGGCGGTACGCGAGCCGGGCCGCGCTGGCCGGGCACGCGATCGGCAACCACAGCTACAGCCATCCCGACCTGGCCGCGATCCCGCTCAAGGACGCGGCCGTGGAGCTCGGGCGCACCCAGGCCGCGATCACCCGGTACACCGGCGCGGTGCCGATGCTCGGGCGGCCGCCGTTCGGCAGCGCCAACGAGGACGTGGTCAGGCTGTTCCGCGAGTACGGCGTGGAGCCGGTGCTGTGGGCGTACAACCCGGAGGACAACGCGGGTCAGGCCGCGGCGGCGATCGGCGCCGCGGTGCTGGGTGCGGTCCGGGACGGCGACATCGTGCTGCTGCACTGCGCGCAGCGCGAGACGCAGCGGATGCTGCCGGAGCTGATCAGCGGGCTGCGGGCACGCGGCCTGGAGCCGGGCCGGATCGAGATCACCGGCGAGTACCAGGAGCGCAACCACAGCTACGCCCGCGCCGTCGCCTGGTGAACGCGGAGAGCCGCCCCTCCGCGCGCTGCAATTCGCGGAGGGGCGGCTCTGGTCCGTGCGGTGGATCAGGCCTCCGAGCAGGGGGCGAGCCCGGCCACGTTCAGCTGCGGCTTGTCCGTGTGCCGGCCGATCGCGGTGGCGATCCGGTTGATCGCGGCGACCCGCTTGTCCTCCAGCGGGCCGATGATCGCGTTCTGCACGAAGTTCGGGCCGCCCTCGCCGGCCGAGTTCGCCAGCCGGGTCTCCGCCTCCTGGATCTGCTTCTCCAGCTGCGCCAGGTTGCTCTCCACCTCGGCCAGCGCCTGGTTCGGGATGGCCGGAAGCTGGTCCGCCACGGTCGGGCAGGCGATGGCGCCGTCCGAGCCGCCGTCGTTCGCCTCGTTGATCACCAGCTGGGTGAAGCCGGCGCCGGCGTCGCCGCCGCCCGCGTTGCCGTTACCGCCCTCGACCGGGTCCGCGACCGGGACCTCGTCCTCGTTCAGCTCGCACGGCGCGAGCGTCGCGACGTCCAGGTCCGGGCGCTCGGCGTTACGGCCGATCGCGGTGGCGATCCGGTTGATCGTGGCGACGCGCTTGTCCTCCAGCGGGCCGAGGATGGCGTTCTGCACGAAGTTCGCGCCGCCCTGGCCGACCGTGTCCACCAGGCGCTGGTTGGCCTCCGCGATCTGCGTGTCCAGCAGCTCCAGGTTGCGGGTGACCTCGTCCTGCGCCTGCGCCGGGATCTCCGGCAGCTCACCGGCCACGTCGGGGCAGGAGATCGCACCGGCCGCCGCGCCGCCGCCCGCCTCCTCGCCGCCGCCGGCGTTCTCGTCCTCGCCACCGGCGTTCTCGTCCTCGCCGCCCGCGTTCTCGTCCTCGCCACCCGCGCCCAGCGAGCACTCCGCGAGACCGCCCAGGTTGGTCGGCTTCTCCGCGGTGCGGCCGATCGAGATCGCGATCCGGTCGATCGTGGCGGCCCGCTTGTCGGCCAGCGGGCCGAGGATCGCGTTCTGCACGAAGTTCGGGCCGCCCTCGCCGGCCGACGTGGCCAGGCGGTTGTTCGCCTCCTGAAGCTGCGTCTCCAGCAGCGCCAGGTTGCGGTCCACCTCGGCCTGCGCGCTGGCCGGGATGGCGGGTAGCTTGTCCGCCACGGTCGGGCAGGTGATGGTCTGCCCGCTCGCGTCCGACGATCCGGTGCCGGCCATCGCCACGCCCAGACCGCCGCCGAGCAGCGTGATCGCGCCCACGGCGATCATGCCGGGGACCTTGTAACGACGCCAGTTGCGCCAGCCAGTCTTCTCGTTGTCCCAGCTCGGTGCCATCCGCCTGAACCCAACCCTTCGCAGATTCGTACGGCCGATAGCCTGCGTCGCTCGTCGCGGGCGTACCGGTGAGCCTTGTTCGCTCTAGCCCTGCCGGGCCGCCCGAGCGAGGACGGTCCGGCGAGGCTCCGGAGGTTGTCGAGGCGTGCCGCCTCGCTCGGTCCTACGGGGTGGGGCGGCGTGGGGGTTCAACGGTTTCCGGCTATTCACCGGAGGATTTCGATGGACCTTTAGGGAAGTTTTAAGGGAGCCTGGGGCATCGATTAGATCGACCGTTTCGACGCCCGTTTCGACTGTCTCGCGGCTCAGGAACGCGGTGTGACGCCCAGCACAGCGCAGGCCTCGTGGTACATCCGGGCCGCCTCGCCGCGCACCTGCCGACGCTCGGTCAGCCGCTCGGAGAACGGAATCCGGACCGGCACCTCGGCACCGTCCACGATCGCCGTGAAGTCCATGCCGTCCGCGTCCATCCCGGACATGCGCGCCGCGGTGGTGGCCTCCGGCTGACCGCCGAGACCGCGCACGATCAGCACGTTGTCGTCGGCGTGGTCGTCGTTCATGTGGCGCATGATCTGCGCCACCACTTCCGGGGTGAAGACGGTGTCTGCCATGGCAGGCAGCGTAAGCCAAGATCACGTGCCGCGGCCGTCCGTGGCGAACGGCCCAGAGCCTGTATCGACGTGCGGCCGGGCGGCGCCTGGGCCACGCCGCGGCCCGGCATCCCACGTCGATACAGGCTCTAAGCTTGTGGGATGCCCGAACCGCTTTCCGCCGCCCTCGCCGAGGTGCGTGACCTGCTGCTGCGCCCCGACCTGACCCGCGCGGTGGCCGCCGGGCGCCGCCGGGGGCAGACGCCGTCCGTGGTCCGGGCCGAGCTGCGGCCGGTGTCGCTCAAGGGCGGGCCCAAGCTCCAGATCGTCACGAACGACGGCACCCGGCCGTTCACCCGGAACGTCGCCTTCGGCACGGAGGCCTCGTCCGCGGTGGACGAGCTGCTGGCCGAGCCGTTCGGCAACTGGCACGTCGAGTCGACGGCCGGCACCGTGCAGCTCCGGGTGACCAAGAAGGGCGAGGCGCAGATCCACCGCGCGCTGCCGGAGACCGCCGGGGCGGCGCCGGCCTCGCACGACCGGGTGAAGGAGCATCTGCTCGCGCCGGACGACCCGCTGTTCGCGGAGATCGGCGGCGGCGCGGCCAAGCGCCGTCAGGTGGACGCGTTCCTCCGCGCGCTGGCCGCCACGCTCCCCGACGAGCTGCCCGGCCGCCTGCGCGTGGTCGACCTCGGCTGCGGCAACGCGTACCTGACGTTCGCCGCCTACCGATACCTCGCCGGGCGGGGCGTGGCGCTGGACGTGGTCGGCGTGGACGTGCGCGAGGACCAGCGGGTACGCAACACCGCGCTGGCCGAGCGGCTCGGCTGCGCCGGCGAGGTCCGGTTCGTGGCCGGCACCATCCTGGACGCGGACGTCGACGGCGCCGACGTGGTGCTCGCGCTGCACGCCTGCGACACCGCCACGGACGAGGCGCTGGCCCGCGCGGTCACCTGGCAGGCGCGCTGGGTGCTCGCCGCGCCGTGCTGCCACCACGACCTGGCCACGCAGCTGCGGAAGGCACCGCCCGCGGCGCCGTTCGAGGGGCTGGGCCGGCACGGCATCCTGCGCGAGCGCTTCGCGGACGTGCTCACCGACACGGTCCGGGCCGCGCTGCTGCGGCTGCACGGCTACCGCGTCGAGGTGGTGGAGTTCATCGACTCCGCGCACACGCCGCGCAACCTGCTGATCCGCGCGCGCCGCACCGGCGCCGCACCGACCGAGGCCGCGCGCGCGGAGTACACGGCGCTGACCGGGGAGTTCCGGATCGAGCCCGCGCTGGAGAAGCTGCTCAGCCGATCGTGATCGTGTACGCCGCGGTGTGCACCACGCCGTCCACCTGGAAGTCGAAGAACGCGCGGTAGCGGCCCTTACTCGGCGCGGCCAGCCAGAACTTCACGGCGCCGTCCACGGTGAGCCGGTCCTCCGGGTGCACGTGGACGTAGCCGAGGTCGCCCTCGCGCAGCACCACCAGATGCCCGTTGGCGCCCAGGTACGGCTCCGGCCGCACGAGCGCGCCGTTCCGCCGTACCGTGAAGATCATCGGCTGAACCGAGCCGAGCATGGGCGTGCCGGCCAGCTCCACCTCGAACCCGCCGGCGGTGGCCGCCGGCGCGGGCGCGGGCAGCGGCACCGCCGCGTAGTCGCCGCCGACCGAGAGATCCACGCCGAGCGTGCCGGCGACCTGCGCGCCGGCCGCGGTGGTGGCCGTGAAGTCGGCGAAGACGCGCCACGTGCCCGCGGTGGGCAGCGCCAGCTCGGTGCTCCAGGTGCCGTCCGGCGCCAGCTCCGGGTGCAGGTGCTGGTATCCGGACAGGTCGCGGCGCACCACGATCAGGTGCAGGCGCTTGTCGTGCACCACGGCGAAGTCGGTCACCGGCGTGCCGTCCGCGGTCTGTATGACGAACCGGAACGGCGCCCGCGGGGACGGCGCCGGGAACGCGGTCTCGGCCGGCACCAGCCGGAAGTCCGCGGAACCGACCACCAGGCCGCCGACGTCGCCCGCGGCCGGGTTGCCACCGGCCGCGCCGCCGGCCGTGACGCCGGTGCCGCCGCTGGCGCCGCCGTGCGAGTGCGGCGCCACGCCGGGCGCGTCCGTGTGCACCGCGTTCGCCCCGGTCGCGGCCGGCAGCGGCGCGGGCTCGGCGGAGCCGCCGGAGGTGATCCGGCCCAGGCCGAACCCGGCGAGCACGGCCAGCACCACGCCGCCGACCACGCCGAGCAGGCGCATCGAGGTGCGCTCGTCCGGCGCGGCGCCGGTTTCGACCTCCGGGGCGGTGCCGGTCTCGGACCCGGCGTCAGGCATCGGCCGAGGCCAGCTCGTAGCCCGCCTCGTCCACGGCCGTGCGGACCTCGTCGATGGGGAGCGGGCCGTCGCTGGTGACGGTCACGGTGCCGGTCGGCAGGTCGACGCTCACCTCGTGCACGCCCGGCAGCTGGGTGAGCTCGCCGGTGACCGCCTGCACGCAGTGCGCGCAGGTCATTCCCGTGACGGCGTAGGTGTTGGTGACGGACATAGCGCACACTCCCTCGGGCTCGATCGATCCGACTATACCCCCCGGTGGTATACGCGCCTCCCGGGCCGGGAGCCTCGTTGATCCGGTGTGCTCTCCTCCGCCATCACGCGAGCCGGCCGGGTCGCATTGATCGCCGCGGTCCTGATCGGCGCGTCCGCCGTCCCGGCCGGTGCCGACCCGGATGCACCCCCGTCCGTGCAGGAGCTGCGGCAACGGCTCGCGGCCGCGGCGCACGAGCTGGAAGTGGTGATCGAGGAGCACAACGCGCTCCGCGAGGACCTGGCCGACACGGAACGGCGCCGGCGGGAGATCGGCGCGGAGAAGGCACCGGTCGAGTTCGCCATGGTGGAGCGGCAGGAGCGGATCGGCGCGCTGGCCGCCGCCGCGTACCGGTCGTCCGGCAACGCCCGCGCCGTGATGATCGCCGCCGGCGGCGGCTCGGACATGGTCGAGCGCCTGCTCACGCTGGACGTGCTGGCCCGCGACCAGCACCGCGCGCTCGAAGATCTCGCCGAGTCCCGGGCACGGTACGCCGCGATGGAGCGGGAGGCCGAGACGCTGGCCGAGAAGCAGCGCGAGCAGCAGGTCGAGCTGACGCTGCGCAAGCGGGAGATCGAGAAGGAGATCGACCGCCTGCACCACCTGCGCCTCGCCTCCGGCGAACGGGTCCGCCCGCTCGACCTCGCTCCCCCACCCCCGCCCTCGGGCCTGGCCGGCGACGCCATCCGGTTCGCCTACTCCCAGCTGGGCAAGCCGTACCGGTGGGGCGCGGACGGGCCGGGCTCGTACGACTGCTCCGGCCTGACCATGGCCGCCTGGGAGCGCGCCGGGGCCCGGCTGCCGCACAACGCCGCCCGCCAGTGGCGCACCGTGCGCCGGATCGGGCGCGATGATCTCCGCCCCGGCGACCTCGTCTTCTACTACGGCGGCATCAGCCACGTGGCCCTCTACGTCGGCGCCGGCAAGATGATCCACGCACCCAGCGTCGGCGAGAACGTCCGGATCGACGCCGTGGGCTACCAGCCCGTGCACGGGTACGGCCGGGTCGTCGACTAGAACTCCGCCAGCCCGGCCGCGAGCGTCACGGCCGGCCGGTAGCCGAGGTCGGTACGGGCACCGGTGATGTCGTAGCTGCGGTCGCGGCCCATGACGGCGACCGCGGCACGTGCCCGCGAGCGTGCACCGGATCGTGGAGCAGCTCGGCGCAGGCCCGGTGGCGGTGTGCGACGCCACCTGGCAGCTCCTGCACTGGAACGCGCTGTTCGCCGCGACCTTCGGCGACCCCGCCGCGCAGGACGAGGACGGGCGCAACGCGCTGATCGTGCAGTTCGAGCGACGGCCGGCCCAGACCCGGCAGACCCCGGCGGAACGAGCCTCGTTCGAGGAGTCACTGGTCGCGGACCTGCGCGCCACCACCAGCCGGTATCCGCACGACCCCGCCGTCGAGGCGCTGCTGGCCCGGCTGTGCCGCGGTGACCGGTTCCGTGAGCTGTGGGAACGCCGATCGGTGGGCGACCACCGGGGCGCGCGGAAGACGATCGGGCATCCCGGCGTCGGCGACATCGACCTCGACTCCAACGTGCTCACCGTCCAGGGGGCGGACCTCCGGCTCGTGGTCTACACGCCGTCCGGCGCCGAGGCCCGACGCAAGCTCGATCTCCTGTCCGCCGCCGGCCCGCCGGAGCCGCCCGCTCAGCCGGCCACGCCCAGTGCCAGCGGCAGCACGGCCGGCGCCCCGGCCCGGCGCAGCACCCGCGCGGCGAGCGTCATCGTCCAGCCCGAGTCGACCAGGTCGTCGACCAGCAGCACCGGGCCGGACGCCGCGGACACGTCGCCGTCCAGCGTGAACGCGGCGTGCAGCAGCCGGACGCGCTGAGCGCTGTTGGTCCGGGACGGCTCCGCACCGCCGTCGTCCGCGCGGGTGATCGTGCCGAGCACCGGCAGCCGGCCCACCGTGCCGATCCGCTCCGCCAGGCTCCGGGTCAGCACCGGCCGGCGGCGGGAGAGGATCGGCACCACGCCCACCGGCCGCGCCTCCCACCGCTCGGGGCCGTGCGCCCAGTCCTTCAGCACCTCGACCACCGCCGCGAGCAGGTCGTCCGGGAGCGGGCCGTCGGGGGCCGTGTCCGCCAGCACCGCGCGCAGCCGCTCGCCCCAGCCGAGGTCCGAGAGGCGGCCCACCGCGCGCCCGGGCGCGGCCTGGTCACCGGCCGGGATGCGGCCCTTGAGCGGGACGCCGACCGACTCCAGCCCGGTCGGCCACATCGCCTTCGGCGGGAGATCGATGCCGGGCCGGCCGAGGAACGCCCGCGCCGCCGCGAGCGCCGGCTCGGAGACGTCCGCCGGGAGCACCGGGCCGGCGCACAGGTCGCAGCGGCCGCACGGCGCCGCCTCCGCGTCGTCCAGGCGCTCGCGGAGGAAGAGCATGCGGCAGCCGGTGGTCATCGCGCCGTACTCCCGCATGGCGCGCTGCTCGGCCTCGCGGGCCTCGGCCACCCGGCGCAGCCGGGGTGCGTCGTACGTCCACGGCTCGCCGGTCGCGATCCAGCCGCCCCGGACCCGGCGGACCGCGCCGTCCACGTCCAGCACCTTGAGCATCAGCTCCAGCCGGCCGCGGCGCAGGTCGACGCGGGGCTCCAGCGCGGGCACCGAGATCGGCCGGTCGGAGAGCGCGGCCAGCACGGCCCGGACCTGCTCCTCCGGCGGGAACGCCAGCGAGGCGAAGTACCGCCAGATGGCCGCGTCCTCCGGGCCGGGGAGCA
This sequence comes from Catenuloplanes atrovinosus, assembly GCF_031458235.1. Taxonomy (NCBI): domain Bacteria; kingdom Bacillati; phylum Actinomycetota; class Actinomycetes; order Micromonosporales; family Micromonosporaceae; genus Catenuloplanes; species Catenuloplanes atrovinosus. Next base: position 7,066,096 of record NZ_JAVDYB010000001.1, read on the forward strand.
GCAGCACCTCGGCGTGGTCGACGGCCCGGCCGGCGCGGCCGACCTGCTGGTAGTACGCGATGGGGGACGGCGGCGCGCCCAGGTGCACGACGAAGCCGAGGTCGGGCTTGTCGAAGCCCATGCCGAGCGCGGACGTGGCGATCAACGCCTTGATCTTGTTGTCCAGCAGGTCCTGCTCGGCGGCACGGCGCTCCGCGTCCTCCGTCTGGCCGGAGTAGGACGCCACCGCGAAGCCGCGGGAGCGCAGGAACTCCGCGGTCTCGGTCGCGGCCGCCACGGTCAGCGTGTAGACGATGCCGGAGCCGGGCAGCGCGTCCAGGTGGTCGGCGAGCCAGGCCAGCCGGTGCGCGGCGGACGGCAGGCGGTGCACGGCGAGCCGCAGCGACGCCCGGTCGAGCGAGCCGCGCAGCACCAGCGCGCCGGCGCCGAGCTGATCGGCCACGTCCGCGGTGACGCGCGCGTTGGCCGTGGCGGTGGTGGCCAGCACCGGCGTGTCCGCGGGCAGCCCGGCCAGGAACGTGCGCAGCCGCCGGTAGTCCGGCCGGAAGTCGTGGCCCCAGTCGGAGACGCAGTGCGCCTCGTCCACCACGAGCAGGCCGGTGGTGGCCGCGAGCCGGGGCAGCACGGTGTCCCGGAAGTCGGGGTTGTTGAGCCGCTCCGGGCTGATCAGCAGCACGTCGACCGCGCCGGACGCGACCTCCGCGGTGATCTCGTCCCACTCCTCCAGGTTGGCGGAGTTGATCGTGCGGGCGTGGATGCCGGCCCGGGCCGCGGCGTCGACCTGGTTGCGCATCAGCGCCAGCAGCGGCGAGACGATCACGGTGGGGCCGGCGCCGGCCTCGCGCAGCAGCGCGGTGGCCACGAAGTAGACCGCGGACTTGCCCCAGCCGGTGCGCTGGACGCAGAGCACCCGTTGATGCCCCACGACCAGCGCCTCGATCGCCCGCCACTGGTCCTCGCGGAGGCGGGCGCGCTCGCCCGCCAGCCGCCGCAGGACCGCTTCCGCCCGCTCCCTGACCTCAGCCACCCGACCTGTCTACCACCGGGGACCGGCCGGCGCGGGCGGCCTGTGGACAACCCCGGTCAGAGTCCGGCGCGCGCGGCCACCGCGGTGTCCGGGTGGTCGGAGAAGACGCCGTCCAGCCCGAGCGAGTAGAACAGCTCGTACTCCGCGATGATGTCGCCGCGCGCGTTCGGGTCCGCGCCGATCCGGAAGTCGGCCGGCAGGAACTGGTTCTCCGCCCGGAACGTCCACGCGTGCACGACCAGGCCGAGCCGGTGCGCGTCGCGGACCAGGGTCGTCGGGGTCAGCAGCTTGCCGGACGCGTCGCGCGGCACGATCAGGTTCTTGTTCGCGCCGACGCCGTCCGCGTACCCGCTGACCCACTTCAGGCCGGCGGCGGTGGCCAGATCCGCGTACGTGCGGGCGTCACCGGCCACGGTGAAGTCGTACGGCCGGCCCGCCGCGTCCATCAGCTGCGCGAGCCGCACGTCGGTGAGGCGGCTCAGCTTGCGCAGGTTCGCCGTCTCGAAGGACTGGATGATCACCGCGTCCCGCTTGGAGACCAGCCGGTTGGCGCGCAGCACCCGCACCAGCGGCTCCTCCAGCGCCAGCCCGATCGACTGGAAGTACGTGGGGTGCTTCGTCTCCGGGTAGACGCCGATGGTCCGGCCCCGCCGCCGCGACTCCGCCTTGGCCAGGTCGATGACCTCCTGGAAGGTGGGGATCTCGAACCGGCCGTCGAACGCGGTGTTGGTCACCCGCACGGCGGGCAGCCGCTCCTTCGCGCGCAGCGTCTTCAGCTCCGCCAGCGTGAAGTCCTCGGTGAACCAGCCGGTCACGGCCGTACCGTCGATGGTCTTGGTGGTCCGGCGGCCGGCGAACTCCGGGCGCGCGGCCACGTCGGTGGTCCCGGAGATCTCGTTCTCGTGCCGGGCGACGAGCACGCCGTCGCGCGTCGACACCAGGTCGGGCTCGATGAAGTCGGCACCCATCCGGATGGCCAGGCGGTAGGCCTCCAGCGTGTGCTCGGGCCGGTATCCGCTGGCGCCGCGGTGCGCGATGACCAGCGGTTTCGCGGAGCCACCCGGGGAGGCGGACGCGGGGGAAGAGGGGGCGGCGGCCAGCGCGAGACCGGCCAGGCCGAGGGAGGTTGTCACCGTACGACGTCGCATAATCGCATCCAATCGACATCAGGCGAAGTATCGGCGACCCTGACGTGAACCGCGCGAGAGTGTCAAGTAGCCCTCGTTGCGGCCGGGTGATAGACAAGCCCCCGTCATGCGTCGTCATCTTCAGCACCCCGCCCGCATCGTGCCCGCGGCGTTCCTGGCTCTGGTCGTAATCGGGACGGCGCTGATGATGCTGCCCGTCGCGCGCGCCGACCCGGGCTTCGCGCCGTTCGTCACGGCCCTGTTCACCGCCACGTCGGCGGTCTGCGTGACCGGCCTGGCCGTGGTGGACACCGGCACCTACTGGTCGCCGTTCGGCCTCGGCCTGATCACCGTGCTGACCCAGATCGGCGGTCTCGGCATCATGGTGATGGCCACGCTGCTCGGCGTGCTCATCTCGCAGCGGCTCGGCCTGCGCGGGCGCCTGATGGCGCAGACCGAGAGCCGCAGCCTGGAGACCGCGGACATCCGCCGCGTGGTGCTGCGGATCGCGGCCGTCTCGGTCGTCTGCGAGGCGGTGATCGCGCTGGTGGTCGGGCTGCGCTTCTGGCTCGGCTACGGCTACTCCCCCGGCCGCGCCGCGTGGGAGGGCGTCTTCCACTCGATCCAGGCGTTCAACAACGGCGGCTTCGCGCTCTACCCGGACAGCCTGATGCGGTTCGTCGGCGACGACTGGATCTGCCTGCCGCTGGCGCTGGGCGTGATGCTCGGCAGCATCGGCTTCCCGGTGATCTTCGAGCTGGCCCGCGAGTGGCGCAAGCCCCCGAAGTGGTCCACGCACACCCGGCTGACCGTGTGGGGCTCGATAGTGCTCGGCGTCCTCGGCTTCGTGCTGGTGCTGGCCTTCGAGTGGAACAACCCGGACACCTTCGGGCCGCTGAGCTGGTCGGACAAGGTGCTGGCCGCGTTCACCCAGGACGTGATGACCCGGTCCGGCGGCTTCAACAGCGTCGACTTCGGCGCCATGCACCAGGAGACGCTGACCATCAGCACCGCGCTGATGTTCATCGGCGGCGGCAGCGGCTCCACCTCCGGCGGCATCAAGCTGACCACGTTCTTCCTGCTCGCGTTCGTGATCCTGGCCGAGATCCGGGGCGAGCCGGACGTGGTGATCGGCCGCCGGCGGATCGCGGAGACCACCCAGCGGCAGGCGATGACCGTGGCGCTGCTCGGCGTCGCGCTGGTCGGCTTCGGCACGCTCGCGCTGCTCTTCGTGGACCGCGACATCACGCTGGACCGTGCGATATTCGAGGCGACGTCCGCGTTCGCCACGGTCGGCCTCTCCACCGGCATCACACCGACCCTGCCGGAGAGCGGGCAGGTCGTGCTCGTCATCCTGATGTACGTGGGGCGGGTCGGCACCATCGCCGTCGGCTCCGCGATCGCCCTGAACAGCCGCCAGCGGCTCTACCGCTACCCCGAGGAGAGACCCATCGTTGGCTAGCAACGGCAGAACCAACCTCGATGACAACGTGGTGGTCATCGGGCTCGGCCGGTTCGGCGGGCAGGTCGCCGACTCGCTGCTGCGCCTCGGCCACGAGGTGCTGGGCATCGACGAGAGTCCCAAGATCGTCCAGCAGTGGGCGGACCGGCTGACCCACGTCGTCCAGGCCGACTCCACCGACAACGACGCGCTCCGCCAGCTCGGCGTGCACGAGTTCCAGCGCGCGGTGGTCGGCATCGGCACCGACATCGAGGCCAGCGTGCTCACCGTGCTGGCGCTGACCGAGATCGGCATCACCGAGATCTGGGCCAAGGCGATCTCCGCGAAGCACGGCAAGATCCTGTCCGCGGTCGGCGCGAACCACGTGATCTATCCCGAGGCGGTCATGGGCGACCGCGTGGCGCACCTGATCACCAGCAAGATGATCGACTTCATCGAGTTCGACGAGGGCTTCGCGATCGCGAAGGTGCGCGCGCCGCAGGAGACCGCGGGGCGCACGCTCGCCGACATCGCGCTGCGCCGGCGCCACGGCATCACGGTGATCGCGGTCCGGCCGCCGGACGGCAGTTTCATCTTCGCCGAGGCGCAGACGCTGGTGCCGGCCGGCAGCAAGCTGATCGTGGCCGGCACCCCGAAACAGGTCCAGGCGTTCGCGGCGACGACCTGACAGACCAGCACACGGTACGGATGGACAGCGCGACTACCGGGTGAGCAATTGATCGACCGGCGCGTAGTCGTCGGTCAGCACCCGCGCGCCGTCCACGAACCCGGTCAGCTCCGGCCCGTCCAGCATGGTCACCGGCCCGGGCACGGTCTGCGCCATCCGCGCCCGGATCTCGGCCAGCGGGAGCGGCACGGCCGAGGCCACGATCACGAAGTTGGCGCCCTCCTCGCCGGCCAGCCCGGACGGCGGCCCGATCAGCGCCACGTGCGGGAACACGTCCTGCACGGTCGCGGTCTCCGCGCGGATGAAGTGCAGCGGCGGGTAGTCGATGACGTTCTGCGCGTAGATCGCGTCGCCCTTCATCGCGTCACGCACCCGCACCGCCATCTCCCGCGTCGCCAGGTGCCACGGCACCACCAGGTCGCCGAACGCGTCGCCGACCACCAGATCCGCCTGCCCGGCCGGCTGCTCGGCCAGGGAGACCCGCGCGTCGCCGACCACCACGCGCAGCTCCGGGCCGGTGCGCAGGCCCAGCTCCGCGCGGTCCAGGTCGACCAGCTTCCCGTCCAGCTCCAGCACGGTCTGCATGCTGCCCGGGCGCGCCGCGGCCAGATAGCGCGGCAGCGTGAAGCCACCGCCGCCGACGTGCAGCGCGGTCACCGGCGCGCCGGCCGGCGCGGCCACGTCGGAGACGGCCGCGATCCACTGGACGTACTCGAACTCCAGGTGCCGCGGGTCGTCCAGGTCCACGTAGGAGTGGTCGCCCGCGTTCAGCACCAGCGTGCGCCCGCCCTCCCGGTTCGCGTCCGCCACCACGGCGGCGCAGCTGTAGGCGGTCTCCACGTCGCACGGCGTCGGCGCGATCGCGGTCAGTCCGGCCCCGACCAGCCCGGCCACCGCGGCGATCACCCGCGCCTTGGGCGTGCCGGCCGCGTCCAGCCGGCGCAGGTACCACCCGAGCGCGAGCCCGCCGACGCCCAGCAGCACCGCCAGGCTCAGCATGATCACCCGGCTGGGCAGCGTCGCGACCAGCACGAAACCGGTGCCGAGCGTGGCCGTGATGCCGCCCAGCGTGCCGATGCCGGAGAGCCGGCCGACCACCTGCCCGGTCCGGCGCAGGTCGGACAGCTGGAGCTTCACCACCATCGGCGTGATCGCGGAGAGCAGCGCGGCCGGGACCACCACGGCCAGCGCGGTCAGCGCCAGCACGCCGACCGCCGCGTTGCCGCGCAGGATCTCGCCGGCGTACCGGATCAGCGGGAACGTGAGCGCGGTGGCGATGCCAGCCAGCACCAGCGCCGGGGCCAGCATCGAGCGCGGGTCCCGGCGGTCGGCCAGCCAGCCGCCGGCCCACGCGCCGTACGCGATCGCGGCCAGCGCCATCGCGATCACCGAGCTGGTGGTCTGCAGCGTGAGCCCGACGTACGGCCCGATCAGCCGCTGCGCGACGATCTCCAGGACCAGCACCGCGCCGCTGGAGGCGAAGACCAGCGTGGCGGCGAGTCCGTTGGGCAGGGCTTTGGGGTGGTCTTCTACGGCTTCGGGGCGATCGTCCACCCGGCAAGTAAACACGGGCCGCCTGAGTGCCGGTCAGTACAGCGACAGATGCACGTGGTTCGTGTGTGTCGCGGACGGCGAGCCGCGCCCGCTGTACGACCGCCAGCCGTTGCCCGGCATCCAGATCTGCCGGTACCAGATCACGTACAGCACGCCCAGTTCGTCCGCGTTGTGCACCAGGTACGCGGCCAGCCGGTCGCCGTACTCCCGGTCGTCGCCGGACGCGTTCACGTCCTCGAAGCCGTCCCGCGCGGCCGCGAAGTCACACGCCCGCCCGCGCGGATGCTCGCCGCCGCCGCTCGGCCGGTAGCAGGACACGAACCGCCGGAAGCCGTCCGCCCGCGCCTGCCGCATCGCGTGCAGCGTGCGCGGCGTCACGCAGCCGCGCGTGGTCGGATCCGCCACCGTGCACGACTCGTCCGGCCACGCCCCGCCCGCGGTGCGCGGTGCCGGCTCCGCCGCGGGCGAGTCTGCGTCGACGAACCCGCCCGGCGCACCACCACCGGCCGCCGCCAGCGCGCGCTCCGCGTCCCTGCGCCGCGCGGCCTGGATCTCCACCTGGCGCGCCTGCTCGCGTACCTCGTCGTCGATCGCGGCCCGGGCCCGGCGCGCCTCGGCACGCGCGGCGCGCAGGTCCCGCAGCCGCGCGTCGTCCAGCGCCGCGATCGTCTCCAGGCCCGCGGTGCGCCGCAGGAACTCGGCCCGGTCGCGCGCGGCCAGCAGCAGCATCGGCCCGGTGATCCGCCCCCGCCGGTACGCCTCGCGCGCCACCACGCCGACCCGCGCGGTGAGCGCCGCGATGTCCGTCTCGGCCCGCTTGAGCCGCAGCGCCAGCTCCGACTGCCGTTTCCGGGACGCCTCCAGCCGCGCCTGCGCGTCCAGGTGCGCCTTCGCCGCCTGCTCCAGCGCGGTCCGCAGCGTCCGCGTCCCGCCCTCGTCGTCGGCCCGGTCCGGCTCCCGCGCGCCCGCCGCCGGACGCGTCACGGCCACCTCGGCGACCCCGCGAACCGGCCGGTCGGCCGCCGCCGGTGGCAGTCCACCGAGGAGCGCGATCATCGCGAGAATCCACCTCATGGCGCGCAACCACCCCCTCCGTAGACGGGAAACGGGCGCCGGCGCATCTAGAGTTACGCAGGTCGGGGCACATTCCGCGCGTACGGGGGACATCGTGTTCCAGGAGATCTATCCGATCCTCAGCACCACCCGGCTGCCCGAGATGCTGCACTTCTACCGCGACCTGCTCGGCGCCGCCCAGACCTACCGGTTCCCGGACGACGGTCCACCCGCCTACGTCGGGCTGCGGCTCGGCGCCGGTTCCGAGCTGGGTCTCGCCGCGAGCGACACGGCCCCGGCCGACCGGCGCCACGTCGACCTGTGCGTCTACGCCGACGACTGCGACGCGGCCGTCACCCACCTGCGCGCGCACGGCGTCACCATCACCGAGGAGCCGGCCGACCAGCCGTGGGGCGAGCGCATGGCCCGTGCCACCGACCCGGACGGCAACCCCCTGGTCATCCTCTCCCGCCGCTGACCGGCGACGAGACCGGCGGGAAGCCCGGCCTCCATCGAGACCGGCCCGTGCCGGTGGAGTGAGCGCCGAGCCTCCGCCGGAGGCTTCTAGAAACGGCTGCCCAGCAGGGCCTGGCGGACGTCCGCCCAGATGTCCGGGTTGGCCGCGACCAGCAGGCCCTTCCGCGGGTCCGTGACCTGGAACTCGGTGCCGTCGAGGCGGCGTGCGACGCCGCCGGCCTCGCGGGTGAAGAGCACGCCCGGCGCGTGGTCCCAGGGCAGCGTCTTCCAGAACAGGACGAAGTCCTGCGCGCCGCTGACCACGTCCGGGTACTCCGCGCCCGCGCAGTGCTGGCTGGGCAGGATCGCGGCGACGTTCCCGGCGCGAGCGGCGATCTCCGCCGCCATCTCCTCGGGCAGGTACTTCATCATCACCGCGCCGCGCAGCGCGGTGGCCGGCACCGGGTCGGCGCGGGTGGTGACGCGCGCGCCGTCGAGCCAGGCGCCGGAGCCGCGCTCGGCCACGGCCATCCGGTCCCGGGTGACGTCCAGAATCCAGCCGGCGCAGAGATCGCCGTCCTGGATGAGCGCGGCCATCACCGCGAACGGGGTACGCCCGAACGTGAAGTTGCCGGTGCCGTCCAGCGGGTCGACGAGCCAGACCGGCCCGGTCTCGCAGATCCGGCGGAGCAGGCCGGGATCCTCCGCCACGCTCTCCTCGCCGACCACGGTGGAGCCGGGCAGCAGGCGCAGCAGGCCCTCGGTGAGCAGCTTCTCGGAGCGCTGATCCGCGATGGTGACCAGGTCGCCGGGCGCCTTCTCGTGCACGTCGGACGCGTCGAGCTTCTTGAACAGCGGGAGCACGACGGTCTGGGCGGCCTCGCGGACGAGGTCGCCGACCTGCTCGATCAGCTCGCTCAAGGCCGCGGCGGCAGCTTCACGACGCTGACGAAGAACTCGTCGATCTGCCGGACCACCGCGATGAACCGGTCGAAGTCGACCGGCTTCGTCACGTACGCGTTCGCGTGCAGCTGGTAGCTGCGCAGGATGTCCTCGTCGGCCTGGGACGTGGTGAGGATGACGACCGGGATGCGGCGCAGCTTGTCGTCCGCCTTGATCTCCTCGAGCACCTCGCGGCCGTCCCGCCGGGGGAGGTTGAGGTCGAGCAGGATCAGGTCGGGCAGCACCGCGTTCTCGTACTTGCCCTCCTGGCGGAGGTAGGCCAGCGCCTCGGCGCCGTCGGACACGACCGTGAGCCGATTGCGCAGCTTGTGCTCGTCGAACGCCTCCTGTGTCATGAGCACGTCGCCGGGATCGTCCTCGACGAGGAGCACCTCGATCGGACTCTTGCCATCGGCCGGCGCGGTCATGCGGTCTCCTCCTGGAGCTGCGGGGTGCCCTGGTCAGAGGGCAGTTCGGCCGCCTCGGAGGCGATCACCGGGAGCGTGAACCTGATCGCGGTGCCCCCACTGTAGTCCGAATCGATCCAAATCCGGCCACCATGGTACTCGACGATCTTCTTGGCGATGGCCAGGCCGATTCCGGTGCCGGGGTAGGCGTCCTTGGCGTGCAGCCGCTGGAAGATCACGAAGACCTTGTCCGCGAACTCGGCCTCGATGCCGATGCCGTTGTCCTCGCAGCTGATCTCCCACTGGTCGCCGGCCTGGCGGGACTTGATCTCCACGCGCGGCGGCACGTCCGGTTTGCGGAACTTGAGCGCGTTGTTGACCAGGTTGGCGAGCAGGTTGGTGAGCAGTGCCTCCTCGCCGCGGATGGTGGGCAGGTCGCCGTAGACGATCTCACCGTCCGCGTACTCGCGGGCCGCGTCGAGCTGACCGCTGACCTCCTCCATCACCTTGTTGAGGTCGACGTCGGTGAAGCCGGACGTGATCCGGCCGATCCGGGAGAAGGCCAGCAGGTCGTTGATCAGGCGCTGCATGCGCTGCGCACCGTCGACCGCGAAGTAGATGTACTGGTCGGCGCGTTCGTCCAGCTTGCCGCCGTACCGCCGCTGAAGGAGCTGGCAGAAGCTGGCCACCTTGCGCAGCGGCTCCTGGAGGTCGTGCGAGGCGACGTAGGCGAACTGCTCCAGGTCGCGGTTGGACCGGGTGAGCTCCTCGTGCTGCTCCTCGAGCCGCCGGTTGGTGGCCTCGATCGCGGCGCGCGCGGCGATCACCTCCGCCAGGTCGTCGGCGATCTTGCGGCGCATGCCGTCCACGTCCGCGGCCAGCGCGGCCAGTTCGGGCGAGCCGGAGCCGGAGATCTCGTGCCGGTAGTCGCCGGCCGCGACCAGCCGTACCTCGGCCGCGAGGTCGGTGACCGGTTTGATCACGAAGCGTTCCAGCAGGATCAGCAGCGCGGCGCCGGCCAGCACGATCACGGCGGCGGCCAGCACGAGCAGGAAGATGAGCAGGTTGCTGTTGGTCTGGGTCTGCGCCGCGAAGACGTTCCGCACCGTGAGGATGTCGTCCTGGAGCTTGGTCACGTCCGCGCGGAGCACGTCGAACCGCTGCCGGCTGCCCTGGTCGATGATCTCCTGCGCCCGGCCGCGGTCGCCCGCGCGGACCGCCGTTATCACCGGCTCCGCGATCGTGGCCCGCCACTGCCCGGAGCCGGCCTTGACCGCCTCCAGCTGCTGGCGTACCGCCTGGTCCTCGGCGCTGTCACCGAGCAGCCCGCTGATCTCGCCGATCAGCCGCTCCTCGTTCTGCTGGCCCTTCCGGTACGGCTCGAGATCCTCGTCGTCGCCGGTGAGCACGAAGCCGCGCACCGCCGTCTCCTGGTCGAGCAGCGCACTCTGCAGGGTCTGACCGGCCACCCGCATCGGCCCGGTGCGGTCCAGCAGCGTGCGCAGCCCTTCCCGGCTCTCGGCCGCGGTGATCGCGGCGACCACGGCCAGCGCGCCGAGGATCACCGCCACCACGAGCGTCAGCCCGATGGTCCGCTGCCGCAGCGTCCAGTTCCTGCCGGCCGCCATCAGCGACCCCTCCCCCTCGAGATCAACAGCATGGCGACGTCGTCGGCGAGCGCGCCGCCGTTCAACTCCTCCGCGCGCCCGACCAGCCACGGCGGCAGTTCGGCGAGCGGGATGCCGGTGGCCGGCGGCTCGGCGAGCAGACGGCACAGGCCGGAGACGTCCAGCCGCTCGGCGCCGTCGCCGACGTGCCCCTCGATCAGGCCGTCCGTGTACATCAGGATCGACCAGTCCTCCGACGGGAAGTCGACCTCGAACTTGCGGACCGGCCGCGGGCTCACGCCGAGCAGCAGCCCGTTCGGCGCCGGGATCGGGTTCACCTCGCCACCCGCCAGCAGCAGCGGCTGCGGGTGCCCGGCGAGGCGGACGGTGGCCCGGTTCGCGTCCAGGTCCAGCTTGATCGCCGCGACCGTGGTGAAGATCTCCGGCAGCCGGCGCTCGCTCATCAGCACCTGCTCCAGCGCCGGCAGGATCTCGTCGTCCGGCACGCCGGCCACCACCAGCGCGCGCCAGGCCACCCGGAGCTCCACGCCGAGCGCGGCCTCGTCCACGCCGTGACCGCAGACGTCGCCCACGATCAGCTGGAGGTGGCCCTCCGCGGTCTGCACCACGTCGTAGAAGTCGCCGCCGATCAGGCCCCGGCTGCGGCCCGGCCGGTAGAACATGTGCACGGCCGCCTGCTTGGTGTCCCGCAGCAGCGGCTGGGGCAGCAGGCCGCGCTCAAGGCGGGCGGACTCGGCCTGGCGCAGCTCGGCCTCGCGCAGGCGCAGCGCGTTCTCGTCGGCGCGTTTGCGCTCGACCGCGTAGCGCAGCGCCCGGGTCAGCAGCACGCCGTCGACCTGGCCCTTGACCAGGTAGTCCTGTGCGCCCTCGGCGACCGCGTCGACGCCGAGGTGCTCGTCCTGGCGGCCGGTGAGCACGCACACCGCCGCCCGGCCGGCCATGGTCAGCACGCGGCGAAGCCCGTCCAGGCCCTGCGCGTCCGGCAGGCCGAGGTCCAGCAGCACGCAGTCGACCCGGGCGATCCGGTCCTGCGCCTCGGTGAGACTGCGCGCGACCTGCAGGTCCACGGCCGCGTTCGCCTCGGCGAGCAGCTCGCCCACCAGGAACGCGTCCCCCTCGTCGTCCTCGATGAGGAGCACACGGAGACGCCCGGCCACGACGGGCATGGCGCCGTCGCGGGGCAGACCCCGCGTCGCGGGCGGGACGTTCATGTCCCGACCTCACTGTTATGGGTCACCGCTACTCGTTCCGGGTGATGGGCGGGGGAAGCATCGCTGATCGTGGCCCAAACCGCGCGGACGCACAACACGGAACGCGATCGTCCATCTATTTGATACGCAGCTGTGGTCATGACGGTGGCGACGCTCCCCAGGACCGGATGTGCTCGGCCCGGGCGGCGAGCGTCGCACCGAAGATCCCACCCACCGTTCCACAGTCGTAGCAGGTCAGAGACGTGTCGAGGCGGCGTGACCCGCAGGAGGCACAGCGCCCCCGGTCAGCCGGGTCGGTGTACGCGTCCAGCGCGGCGGCCAGCGCCCGCGCGGTGTACCCGGTCAGGTCCGCCCGTAACCCCGCCACCTGCACCGTAGCGACCGGGCCGTCACCGGGCGCGGTGTCGTACGGCTCGACCCGCTCGAGGAATCGCTCGAGCGCGGCCGCTAGGTCGGGGTTGGGCGACATGCGTCCACGCTAGGGCACCGGCCCGGGGCCTCCCCAGCGGGGCGTCCCGGGAGCGGTCGGCATACCAACTCCCGGGACGCGTTTTCACCCGCAGACCGTGCCGTTGAGCCGGAAGAGCGTGGGCGCCGCGCCCGTACCCTTGCCGTTGAAGCCGAAGGTCACGGCCGCCCCGGGGCGGATCGCGGAGTTCCACGGGTACGCCGTGGCGGTGACGCTCGTGCCCTTCTGGGTGACCTGTGCGTTCCACGCCCGGTCGACGGTCTGCCCGTCCGGGAGGTCCCAGCCCAGCCGCCAGCCGCCGATCGCGGCCGTGCCCCGGTTGGTGACCGTGACCTGCGCGGTGAAGCCGCCCGGCCAGGCGCCGTGCCGGCGGAAGGCGACCGTGCAGTCCTGCTGCACCGCGCTGGCGAACGCGGTCATCCAGGCCAGCGGCGCGTTCCAGTTGATGGTCAGCTCGTTCGTGGCCCAGCTCTCGATGTCGTCGACGTAGCAGAACTGCGCCGCGCACCCGGCGAGCAGCCGCTGCGCGACCGGGTCCTGAATGTCCGAGTTCGGTCCGCCGGCCAGCGTGCCGGGCGGCGGGTTCGGCAGGTCCGGGTTCAGCTGGCGGGCGTACCAGCGGCTGTGCTGGTTCCGGGAGTCCTGCTCGCCGTACCCGGTCACGTACGACTGGCCGAGCGCGTTGCGGCCCAGCACGTAGTCGAGGCCCTGGAGCGCACCGTCCCGGAAACGCGGGTCGCCGCTCAGGTCGTACGCGACGGCCAGCACGATCGCGTTGTTCAGCACGCCGCTGTTGGAGCCCCAGTCGAAGCGGTGGTTCGCCGGGTCGTAGGTGAGCCCGAACGCGGACCCGGCCTGGATCGCCAGGTACTTCTCCGCCCCGGCCAGCACGGATGCCCGGACCCGGTCGCGGTCCGGCAGCGCGTTCGGCACGGTGGCCAGGTCGATCCGGCCGAGCTGGGCGGTGCTGCCCCAGCTGAAGCCGCGCTCGTCCCAGATGTCCGCGGTGTGCGTCGGCGAGGCGAGCAGGTAGTCCTGGAACGCCTGCTCCCCGGTGGTGATGTACAGCTCGGCGGCGGCCCAGTAGAACTCGTCCGTCACGTTGTCGTCGCTGTACGCACCGCCGCCGATGCCGTCCGACGCGGGGGCGTAGATCGCCGGGTTGGCCACCGCGGCCGCCCACGCCGTGCGCGCCGCCGCGAGGTTGCGGGCGGCGAACTCGTCGTCGTACCCGGCGAACACGCGGGCCGCCTGCGCCGCCGTGGCCGCCAGGTTCAGCGTGGCGGCGGTGGACGGCGCGTGCAGTTCGCGCGGCTGCGGGTCGAGGTGCGGCAGCAGCGGGAGCCCGGTCCAGGCCGCGTCGTGGATCTTGTGGTGCGCCATGCCTGCGCGCTCCTCACCGGCCGGGACCTGCATGCTGAGCAGGAACTCCTGCTCCCAGCGGGCCTCGTCGAGGATGTCCGGCACGCCGTTGCCGCTCTCCGGGAGGCTCAGCGCGCCGTCACCGTGCAGCGCCGGCGCGCGCTCGAACTCGCTCATCAGCTGGTGCACGGAGATGCCGCCGTTCACCACGTACTTGCCGTGGTCGCCGGCGTCGTACCAGCCGCCGGAGACGTCGAGCGTGTAGTCACAGACGCCGGGCTGGCAGGGCACCTCGATGTCGCCCTGGTTCGGCGGGACCTGCACGTGGCCGGCCGGGCGGCCGTAGCCGGGGCGCAGCTCGTCGGAGATCTCGATGCCGCTGCGCTGCGTGTAGTAGAACTTCAGCGCGTCCGTGGCGAGCGTGCCGTAGAGGTCGGCCGCGATGTCGAACGGATGGCTCGTCTCACCGTCCGCGACCAGCGTGAACCCGCGGCCCGCGGTCCGGTACGCACCGAAGTCGATGCTGTGCACGTTCAGCCCGGAGCTGCCGTCCTCGCCGCGTGGTGCGGACTGCCCGCTCGCCACGGCGTCTCCCGCGGCGGAGCGCAGCGTCCACTCCACCGGGTCGGTCGCCTCCGTGACCAGCGTGGCGTTCTTCGGGCCGGCCGGCAGGTAGCCCACCTGGTTGACCTTGACGCGCGGCCCGGTCTCCGGCTCGTACGGCTCCTCCACGGCGCCTCCGGTCAGGGACACGTCGTCCAGGCACAGCCGCCACGGCTCCTGGCTGCCGCCGACCTGGAACGCCACCTGCGCGTTCGGCAGGTCGACGGGCGACGTGAACGTGTAGGTGTAGGTGTCGCCGGAGACGTTCACCACCGGCACCTGGGCGAGGTACTGCGTCCACGGGTCGACCGGGAGCTGGATCAGCGCACGGACCGGCGTGGCGGGCGTGGCGATGCCGAAGAACGAGAACGCGTACGTCTCGCCCGCGACCAGCGCCACGTCGTCCTGCCCGATGATCGCGTCCCAGGCGTTGATCGTGCCGCCGGGCACGTCCACGCAGAGCCGGCCGTCGACCACGGCGGCCGTGAGGTTGGGGGTGGTCCACCAGGGGGCGGTGAGCCCGTTGTCGAAGGTGCCGTTGACTATCTGTTCCGGTTCCGCGGCCCGGGCGGGCGCCGGCCCGGCCACCACGACGGCGGTGGCGGCGAGCGCTGCGGCGAGGCTGCGTCTGGTCCTGTTCACGCGCGAGTCCCTCCGTTCAGTGGGAGCGCTCCCACATGACGTGCATAGTCGCAACTCGTTTCGTACATGTCAATGGATCGATACGACCGTCATTCTGTCGTACCCCCCGGACACAATCACCGGCATGACTCTCGACGCCGAACTCGACGCCCGTCTCGCCGCCGGCCAGGAGCGGTGGCGCGCCCGCCGCGCCGCCCGCGACGCCCTCCGCGCGGAGCTGCGCGCCCGCCGCCGTGCCGGTCTGGACCGCCGGCACTACGCCCGCCTGGTGGAGCGGGAGCGCGATCACCCCCGGGCGCGCACCGACGCCAGCGCGGCGGCCAGCCGGGTCACGCCCTCGGCCAGCGCGGACGGCGGCGCCAGGGCGTAGGTGAGGCGGAGGTGCGGCCCGTCCGGCTCGGCGGCGAACCAGGGCCGCCCCGGCGAGACCACCACGTCGTGTGCCAGCGCCTCCGCCGTCAGCACGGTGTCGTCCACGCCGTCCGGCAGCCGCCACCACAGATGCAGACCCCCCGCGGGTACGGACAGGGTCCGCGCCTCCTCCGGCAACTCCCGGTGCAGCGCCGTCACCAGCGCGTCCCGCCGCTGCCGCAGGTGCGCCCGCAGCGTGCGCCGATGCCGGTCCCAGGCCGGCGACGTGACGAAGTCCAGCGCGGCCTCCTGGAGCGGCCCGGCCACGAAGAAGTCGTCCAGCACCCGCACCGCGCGCAGCCGGGCGCCGGCCGCACCGCGCGCACCGATCGCGGCCACCCGCAGTCCGGGCGCGGCCGCCTTGGTCAGCGAGCGGAGGTAGACCACGTGACCGCCCGGGTCCGCGGCGACCAGCGGTGGCGGCGGGTCGCCGTCGATGCCGAGGTCGCGGGCGTAGTCGTCCTCGATCAGGAAGGCGCCGGCCCGGCGTACCGCGGCCAGCACGTCCGCGCGCCGCCCCGGGCCGAGCGTGGCGCCGTGCGGGTTCGCGTAGAGCGGCTGGCAGTAGTAGAGCCGCGCGCCGGTCCGGGCGAACGCGGCGGCCAGCAGGTCAGGGCGCACGCCCTGCGCGTCGGCCGGCACCGGCACCACGCGCAGCCCGGCCGCGCGCGCGGCCGCGATCGCGCCGAGGTAGGTGGGCGCGTCCACCAGCAGCGTCTCGCCCGGCACCGCCAGCGCGCGGAACGCGGTGGCCAGCGCGGACTGCCCGCCCGGGCAGATGCTCATGTCCTCGGCGCGCAGCGCGGACCCGGTCTGCCGGGCGAACCAGGCGCGCAGGTCGGCCCGGCCCTCCACCGGTCCGCGCTCCCAGGAGGCGGGCCGCCGGGCGGCGCGGGCCAGCGCGGCCCCGAGCGCGGCGGTCGGCGCCAGCTCCCCGTCCAGGTAGCCACCGGACAGCGGTATCGCCCCGGGTCGCGGAAGCGATAACAGTGCCTGCATCGCCTCCTCGCCGCCGGGCCGCTCGCCGAGCGCGACCGCCTGCCAGCCGAGGTCGTCCGCGTCCACCTCGACCGGCCGGTGCAGCACGAACGTGCCGCTGCCCGGACGCGACTCGACCAGGCCCTCCGCGACCAGGCGCCGGATCGCGGCCTGCACGGTGAGCGGAGAGACGCGATGCCGCGCGATCAGCTCGCGGACCGAGGGCAACCGGGTGCCGGGTGGTGCGGCGGCCACCCGGTCTCGCAGATCTTGGATAACGCTCGTCGCCGCGTTATCGTCTTCCATGAGAAACCAGAGTAACGGTATCGTCCGCGGCCCGATAACGGGTGTCGGGCTCGGGCTGCTCGGCGTGGCCTGCTTCAGCTTCTCGCTGCCGGCCACCGCGCTCGCGCTCGACGGCTTCGACCCGTGGCTGGTCGGCGTCGGCCGCGCCGCCGGTGCCGGCCTGCTGGCGATCGTCTACCTGCTGGCGGCGCGCGCGCCCCGGCCGGACCCGGGCCAGTGGCGGCGGCTCGCGCTGGTCTCGCTGGGCGTGGTCTTCGGCTTCCCGGTCTGCACCACGCTCGCGCTGGTCACGTCCACCTCCGCGCACGGCGCCGTGGTGGTCGCGCTGCTGCCCGCGATGACCGCGGTCTTCGCGGTGCTGCGCGGCGGCGAGCGGCCACCGCCCGCGTTCTGGGGCGCGAGCCTGACCGGGCTGGCCGCGGTGCTCGGGTTTCTGCTGGCCGGCGGCGGCATCGGTGGCGGGCTGCACGCGGCCGACCTGCTGCTGATCGGCGCGGTGCTGCTGGCCGCGCTCGGCTACGCGGAGGGCGGCGCGCTGGCCCGCGATCTCGGCGGCGCCCGCACGATCAGCTGGGCGCTGGTGCTCTCGCTGCCGGTCACGGTCCCGGTCGCCGGCCTCTCGCTGGCGCTGCACCCGCCGCAGGCGCCGTCCGCCGCCGCCGCGTTCGGGCTCGGCTACGTCACCGTGATCTCGATGTTCCTCGGCTTCTTCGCCTGGTACGCCGGGCTGGCCGCGGGCGGCGTCGCGCGGGTCGGCCAGGTGCAGCTGGGGCAGCCGGTGCTGACGCTCGGCTGGTCCGCGCTGCTGCTCGGCGAGGAGGTGAACGGGCTCACCGCGACGGCGGCCGCGCTGGTGCTGGTCTGCGTGCTGCTGACCCAGCGCACCCGCGCGGCCCGCCCTCAGTTGGTCTCGGAGGCCCGCCTGTCCGCCCGCTCGTGAATGTTGACCAGGCCCTCCACCCGCCGGAGCGCGTCCTCGTACTCCGGGCGGTGATGCATCGCCAGCGCCAGCCGCAGGTACGGCAGCGCCTCGGTCAGCCGGCCGCCGCGCTCCAGCGTGCGGCCCAGCACGTGGTGCGCGTAGTGATCGGTCGGGTCCAGCTCGATCAGCGCGCGCAGCTGCTTCTCGGCGCCCTTGAGCTGGGCGGACATGAAATAGGACCGGGCCAGGAGCTGGCGGACCGACGCGTTGTGCGGCTCCGCCTCCACGATCGGCTCCAGCAGCCGGGCGGCACCGAGCGGGTCGCCCGTCTCGAAGTACATCGTCGCCCGCCGGTACTCAGCCAGAAGATCCACAGCCGCCTCCTCCAACCGGGTGTATCGCCAACGCTTTCACAACGCGACGCGAACGGCGACTGTTCCACGTAACGCTCAGGTTTCCCCGGCCGTGGCCGATGGACCGGCGGATCGTCTCGACCACGGAGGAGGACCCGGTGGGTCTGCCCGCGACGCCCTCGGCCGAGACGAGACGCCTGCGCGCCATCGTCGCCATCGCCCGCGCGGTCAACGACGCCGTGATCGACGAGCGCCGCTTCGGCGACCTGGTGGCGCGCACCGTGGCCACCCACGTGGGCGACGGTGCCACGCTCTGGCTCTACTCGCTGGACAACTCCTCGCTGGTCCGGGTGGGGGCCGGTCACCGGGACGCGATCTCCGCGATGCTGCTGCGCGAGGGCGCGGCCAGCGTGCTGCGCGGGCGCGGCGACGCGGTGGTGGACGCGGTGCTGGACAGCGGCGCCGCGGCCGTGCTCAACCAGGAGGAGATGGGCCGGCACATCGCCGAGTTCGACCCGCAGCTCGCGCCCTGGCTGGCGGTGTGCGGCGTGAGCAGCGTGGCCGTGCTGCCGCTGGGCGACGGCGCGTGGCCGTGCGGCGTGCTGATCGCGACCCGGGACGCGGGCCGCCCGGCGTACACCGACGAGGAGTTCGCCTTCCTCCAGGCCATCGCGGAGACCGCGGCCTCGACCGTGAACACCGCGTCGCTGCTGACCGGCTCCGCCGCCGCGGTCGAGGAACTGCGCCGCCAGGCCACCGCGTTCGACCAGCTCTCCGACGTGGTGGTGGCCTGGGACAACGAGGGCAAGGTGATCGGCTGGAACGCGACGGCCGAGCGCGTCTACGGCTACAGCGCCAGCGAGGCGCTCGGCTGCGACGTGCTGGCTCTGCTCGACACGCAGGTCGTCGACCCGGACACCGGCCTCGGCCGCCCGGCCGAGCGCGCCTACGCGGACCTGCTGGAGGCGCTGGCCGGTGCCGGCTCGGTGACGCTCGACCTGACCCAGCGGCGCGCGGACGGCGAGCGGCTGGCGGTCACCCGCACGCTCACCGGCCTCGCCGACCGGCAGGGCCGGATCATCGGCGTCATCGCGATCGACCACGACCTCGGCGACCGCGGACCGCGCGAGCGGACCGCGCTGCACGACCCGATCACCGGCCTGCCGAACGCCCGGTTCCTGCGCGACCACCTGGAACGCGTGCTGATCTCCTGGGCCGGCGGCGCCGGGCTCGCCGCCGCGCTAGTCATCCAGCTCGGCGACCTGAACACGCTGCTCAAGGGCCTGCCGACGGACGTTGCCGGGCAACTGGTCAAAGTCCTCGCCGGCCGGCTCGCCGCCTCGCTGCGCCGCGGCGACGTGATCGCGCGCACCGGGACGGACGAGTTCGTGGTGGTCGCGGAGAGCGTGGGCGACGTGGCGAACGTGGAACGCCTGGCGAAACGCCTGGTCACCGCGGCCCGTCAGCCGCTTGCCGCGGGCGGTCAGACCATGCTGCTGCACCCGGCCGTGGGCGTCTCCATGCTCGACGACCGGCAGCCGGTGCAGATCACCCCGGAGGAGCTGATCGGGCAGGCGGCCGACGCGCTGCCGACCGCCCGCGCCGATCCCACTCACATCTCGTTCTCGCCGGTCACGCCGTAGCCGCGGCCTCGGCCAGCCGCTCCGCGTCCGGGGTGGTCTGCGGCGTGGCGAGCGCGACCGCGATGTTCACCACCGCGAACGAGGCCGCGACCAGGATGCCCCGGTGGAAGCCGTCGACCAGCGCCTGCTGCGGCCCGACGCCGGCCGTCAGCTGGTCGGTCACATGGGTCAGCGACAGCGTCGTGACCACCGCCAGCCCGAGCGCGCCGCCGACCTGGTAGACCGCCGAGACCAGGCCGGACGCGGCGCCGGCCTCGTGGTCGCGCACGTCGGAGACCGCGGCGATCTGGGCCGGCACGCTGACCGCGATGATGCCGAAGCCGAACAGCACCAGGCCGGGGAGCAGCCCGGTGACGTACGAGTCGTCGGTACCGACCAGCGTCAGCACCAGCAGCCCGGCCACGCTGAGCACGGAGCCGGCCAATTGCACCGGGCGGGTGCCGAGCCGGGTGACCAACTGGCTGGCGATCACGGCCGCCAGGATCGCCGCGCCGCCCATCGGCAGGAAGTGCAGGCCCGCGTCGAGCGCGGAGTCACCCCGCACCTGCTGCAGGTAGATCGCGGTCAGGAAGAACATCGACAGGAACGCGGCCCCATTCAGGCCGAGCGCGACGCCGGACGTGGTCAGCGACCGGGACCGGAACAGCCGCATGGGTACGAGCGGGTCCGCCGAACGCCGCTCGACCAGCACGAACGCGGTGAGCAGCACGGCGCCGCCGATCAGGAAGCCGAGCACCTCGGCCGAGTCCCAGCCGCTGTGCTCCGCGCGCACCACGCCGTAGACCACCGCGAGCAGGCCGGCCGTGCTCAGCACCGCGCCGGCCAGGTCGAACGTGCGCCGGCCGGACCCGGCGTGCCGGATCTCCCGCACGAAGAACGGCGTGATCGCGACCAGCGCCACCACCAGCGGCACGTTGACCAGGAAGACCCAGCGCCAGTCCAGCGCGTCCACCAGCAGGCCGCCCGCGACCACGCCGAGCGTGCCGCCGAGGCCGGCGAGTCCGCCCCAGACGCCCATCGCGATGTTGCGGTCGCGGCCGGGCGGGAACGTGATCGTGAGCAGCGCGAGCGCGGCCGGGGAGAGCAGCGCGCCACCGAGGCCCTGCACCGCGCGGGCCACGATGAGCGACTCCGAGTTCGGCGCCAGGCCCGCGACCAGCGACGTCACGCCGAACAGCAGCAGGCCGCCGACGAACAGCCGGCGCGGGCCGAGCAGGTCGGCCGCGCGCCCGCCGAGCAGCAGGAAACCGCCGAAGAGCAGGGTGTACGCGCTGATCACCCACTGCAGGCCGTCCGGCGAGAAGTCCAGGTCGGACTGGATGTTCGGAAGCGCCACATTCACGATCGTCACGTCGAGGACGACGATGAACTGCGCCAGGGCCAGCACGACGAGCGTGGCCCAGGGACTCCGTCGCATTCAGCGTTGCCTTTCACGAGTTTGTCTACGCCGTAGGTCTACGTCGTATACGTACGGCGTAGACCGTAGGTGTACGTCGTAGACTTGTCAACGTGACCGCTCCCGCAGCCCCCGCCCGTGAGCGCCTCGACCCGGAGAAGATCGTGGTCAGCGCGCTCGCCATCGCCGACGCCGAAGGCCTCGCGGCCGTCACGATCCGGCGCCTGGCCCAGGAGCACGGCGTCACGCCGATGGCGCTCTACCGGCACTTCCGCGACAAGGACGAGCTGCTCCACGCGCTCGGCGACCACGTGCTGCGCACCGTGGCCCTGCCCGCGCCGTCCGGCGAGCCCTGGCACGTACAGCTGCGCGCGATCTTCGCCGCGCTGCTCGACGCGCTCGCCGCGCACCCGGTGGTGGCGCCGCTGATCGTGCCGCGCATCCTGGCCTCCGCCGGCGGCCTGGCACTGGCCGAGCGCGCGCTCGACCTGCTGGCCGAGGCCGGCTTCGACACCGACCGGGCCGCCACCGTCGGCACCCAGGCACTCTGCACCGTGATCACGCTGATCCCGTACGACCCGGCCGTCCGCACCATCCAGGACGACGAGCTCCGCGAGGAACGCATCCGCGCCAAGCGGGCGGCGCTGGCCACGCTCTCCCCCCGCCGCTACCCCCGGGTCACCGCCGCCGCCGACCCACTCACCGGCTGCGTGGTCAAGGAGAACTTCCTCGAACTCGGCCTCGACCTCGTCATCGCCGGACTCCGCGGCCTCGCCCCGAACCCCTGACCACGCTCCGATCCTTTCCCGCTTCCGCCGTGGTGGCGGCCCGCCTGCTCCCGTGGAAGCGGGAGATGCGGTCCTCGGGCTTCAGGATTCCGCTTTGCGGCGGGCGGCGGCGCGGCGTTTGCCCTCGTGCATGGCGGCGACCCGGGCGACCGGGATGGTGCGGCCCTCGTCGATGAGTTCCCGGGGGACGGGCTGTGGGGGTGGGAGCGCGTCGGACCACGGGTCGGCGGTGCCGAGCAGGGCCGGTGCGGTACGGATGGTGAAGTCGGCGGGGGTGATCGCGTCGAGGTCGGACCAGGGCACCGGGAAGGAGACCGGCACACCGGGGCGCAGGCGAGGGCTGTAGGCGGCGGCGACGGTGGCGCCGCCGGCGCGGGTCGCGTCCAGGAAGACCTTGCCGTGCCGGTCCTCGCGGATGAACGCGGTGGTGGCGAGCGCGGGGTCGACGCGTTCGGCGCGGGCCGCGAGCGCACGGGTGGCGGCCGCGACCTCCTCGGTGTCGGCGTCCCGGATCGGGACGAAGACGTGCACACCCTTGGCGCCGCTGGTCTTCACGGCGCCGGTCAGCCCGCAGCCGGTCAACGCGACCCGGACCAACTCGGCGGCGCGGACGGCCAGGCCGAAGGAGCCGTCCTCCTCCGGCGGGTCCAGGTCGATGATCAGGTGGGTCTGGCGGTTGGGCGCGTCGGCGCGGGCGAGCGCGGGGTGGTACTCGATCGCGCGCTGGTTGCCGAACCAGAGCAGCGTGCGGCGGTCGTCGCAGAGCGCGTAGCGGACCGTGCGGTGCGACGCCTCGGCCCAGACCTCGGTGGTCCGGACCCAGTCCGGCGTGTACTTCGGCACGTTCTTCTGCATGAACGCGTCCTGGCCGCGCAGCACCCGGATGACCGAGAGCGGACGGCCGGCGAGCTGTGGCAGGAACCGGTCCGCGACCGCGTCGAGGTACTCGATGAGGTCGCGTTTGGTCGCGCCGGCGCCGTCGAAGAGTGGTGCGTCGAGGTTGGTCAGCGCCACCCCGTCACGCGTCTCGCCCATCGCCACACCTTCGCACGCCGGAGGTCATCCGGCCAGGCGAAGCGCGGCCCAGACCGCCTTTCCCTGCGGCAGCGCGGCACAGCCCCAGCGGTACGCCTCGGCCTCGACCACGCGCAGGCCACGACCGCGTTCGGCGAGCGGCGCGCGCGGGTCGGCGGCGCTGATCGGGCGGATTCGCGGCGGCGCCGGGTTGCCGTCCGCGACCACCAGATAGAGGTACGGCCGGCGCAGCGTCACGGTCACGTCGATCGGCGTGGAGCCGTGCTCGACCGCGTTGTTGACCAGTTCGGACACCACCGCGCGGGCCGAGTAGAGCAGGTCGTGCACGTCCCAGCCGAGGCACGCGTCGCCGACGATCGAGCGGGCGAACGAGGCCGCCAGCGGGCCCGCGTCCAGCCGCAGGTGCTCCCACCGGCTCTCCGCCCGCAGATCGCCGGCGGCGGTGAGCGCCTTGTCCAGCGTGGCGTGCACCCGGACGCCACGGTTCAGCACGCGCAGCCGCGCCGCGACCGAGGCCCGGGCGACCAGCAGCAGCGGCGCCTCCGGGGAGTGACCGGCCCGCCAGCGCGGCGCCACGAAGACCGCGAGCGCGCCGTCGTGCGCGATCCGTACGCGGTCCAGCGAGACGATCACCACCACCGGGCACTCGGCGAGCGCCTTGGTGATCACGGATCGGGCGCGGGCGGCGCTGCGCAGCGTCAGCTCACCCTCGAACGCGATGAGAACGGCGCCGCGGCTGTCGTCGCGCGCCACTATCGCGGACAGTTTTCCGGTGCCGCTCACTGCGGGCCCACCCCGTCCGGTCGGGAACGTTGCCGTGTTCGTCATCGGACCGAGTGTCGACGCGCCTCACCTGGCACAACAGACGGGCAGTGCGTCATCGGCCACGGAATCCCACGGAGTCCCACGGACGGGGCGGGCCCGGCGCGGCGGCCGGCGGCCTCAGGAGGCGGGGGTGAGCGGCGCGCAGGCCTCGACCGCCGTCGCCGTGGTGGCGTCCGCGGTGTTCAGCGCGGCCGGGTCGGTCACGCCGTTCTCGGTCAGGCAGTTCTCGTACGCGGCGGAGGCGCCGTTGTCGCCCCGCGCGCCGCCGGGACCACCCTGGCCGCCGCCCATCTGCGGCAGCGAGTCGGTGCAGGCCCCGGTCGCGGCGGCCCAGGCCGCCTCGTCGACGCCCTCGGGCTTGAGCGAGTCGGCGAAGCCACCGCCGCCGCGCTGCCCGCCGCCGCCCGGCCCACCGGAACCCTGCGGGAACGGCTGCCCCGAGCCCTGCGGGCGGGGCTGACCGGAACCCTGCGGGAACGCGCCGCCGGAGGGGCGCGGGCCGCGGGACGGGTTCGCGGTCGGCACCGTCACCTCGATGCCGTGCTGCTTGAGGCAGGCCGCGTAGGCGGCGAGCGCGTTCTGCCCGTCGCCGCCGGAGCTCGCCGCGTCGTCGGACGAGCCGGAACCGCCACAGCCGGCGGCGAGCAGCAGCGCCGCGGACCCGGCCAGCGCGACGGCCGCCAGCCGCCGGTGGACGTGTGCACTGACAGGCACGACTTCCTCCTTGATCGGGAGACCACATGCAAGCGGGCGGACCTTCGAGCACGGTCGGCCGGCGCTCGAAGGAGGCTCGGAGCGCACCCGTCCGGCGTACCGTCGGAGGATTTCGGTCGTTCCGGTCTGGCGGGCCTCCACAGGTGTTACACAGGGTCGGTAAAGGCCCTGCCCAGCTGGGCGGCGAACCATCGAGAGCATGACGACGACGATGCACCCCGACCTTCGCGACACCACCGGCTCCGCCCGGCCGGACCTGCGCCGTGCCGACGGCAGCCCGGTCCGGGTGCTGGTGGTCGACGACGAGTCCACGCTGGCCGAGCTGCTGTCCATGGCGCTGCGCTACGAGGGCTGGGAGGTGCGCTCGGCCGGTGACGGCAGCGGCGCGGTGCGCGCGGCCCGCGACTTCCGGCCGGACGCGGTGATCCTGGACGTGATGCTGCCGGACATGGACGGGCTGGAGGTGCTGCGCCGGCTGCGTGGCGAGGCGCCCGAGGTGCCGGTGCTGTTCCTCACCGCCAAGGACTCGGTGGAGGACCGGATCGCGGGGCTGACCGCGGGCGGCGACGACTACGTGACCAAGCCGTTCAGCCTGGAGGAGGTCGTGGCGCGGCTGCGCGGGCTGATGCGCCGGGCCGGCCGGGCCGCGATGCGCTCGGACGCGGAGCTGGTGGTCGGCGATCTGACGCTGGACGAGGACAGCCACGAGGTGCGCCGCGGCGGCGACCAGATCACGCTCACCGCGACCGAGTTCGAGCTGCTGCGCTACCTGATGCGCAATCCGCGCCGGGTGCTGTCCAAGGCGCAGATCCTGGACCGGGTGTGGAACTACGACTTCGGCGGTCAGGCGAACGTGGTCGAGCTGTACATCTCGTACCTGCGCAAGAAGATCGACGCCGGCCGCAAGCCGATGATCCACACCATGCGCGGTGCCGGTTATGTCCTCAAGCCGGCGGACTGATCGCCCGCGCGGGCCCAAGGGCTGGCCGCTGCGGACCCGGCTGGTCGCCACCATGCTGGCGCTGCTGGCCGCGGCCTGCCTGCTGATCTCCGTGGTGACCGAGGTCGCGCTGCACCAGAACCTGCAGGCCCAGCTCGACCGTCAGCTCGACACGACCGCGCAGCGCGCGGAGAACTTCGGCCCGCCGCCGGACCGCGCGCCGCCGTCCGGCGACGGCGAGCAGCCGGACGAGTGGATCGGGCGTGGCCAGCCGGCCGGCACGCTGGTCGGCTACCTGCAGAGCCCGCACCGGACCGGCGTGCGCATCCTCGGCGACGACCTGGAGGAGATCGACGCCACCGGCACGCTGCTGGACGTGCTGGTCACGGTGCCGGTCGACGGCAAGCCCCGGACCTACACCCTGGAGGGGTACGGCGACTACCGGCTGAAGGCGCAGTGGACCCGATCCGGCGACCTGGTGGTCACCGGGCTGCCGACCGCGCAGGTGGAGAGCACCCAGATCCAGGTCGCCGTGATACTGGCCGCCGTCACCGCGGGCGCACTGGGCGTCGCCGGCGTCGCCGGGATTGTGATCATCAGGCGTACGCTGCGCCCGCTGCGCCGCGTCGCCGCCACCGCCGGTCGGGTCGCCGAGCTGGAGCTGGACCGCGGCGAGGTGGCGCTCGCGGAGCGGCTGCCGGACGACCTCACCGACCCGCGTACCGAGGTCGGGCAGGTCGGCGCCGCGCTCAACCGCATGCTCGGCAACGTCGAGGCCGCGCTCGCGGCACGGCATGCCAGCGAGACGCAGGTACGCCAGTTCGTGGCGGACGCCAGCCACGAGTTGCGCACGCCGCTGGCCGCGATCCGCGGGTACGCGGAGCTGACCCGCCGCGGCCGCCAGCAGGTCCCGCCCGAGGTCGCGCACGTGCTGAACCGGGTCGAGTCCGAGGCGAAGCGGATGACGCTGCTGGTCGAGGACATGCTGCTGCTGGCCCGGCTGGACGCCGGCCGCCCGCTGGAGCACGCGCCGGTCGACCTGGCGATGCTCGCGATCGACACGGTCAGCGACGCGCACGCGGCCGGGCCGCACCACGTCTGGCGGCTCGACCTGCCGCCGGAGGGCACCGGCGTGGAGGTGCTCGGCGACCGGGCACGGCTGCACCAGGTGCTGGCGAACCTGCTGGCCAACGCGCGTACGCACACGCCGCCCGGCACCGAGGTGACGGTCTCCGTCGGCGTCCGGGACGGCCGGGCCGCGATCATGGTGGCCGACGCCGGGCCGGGCATCCCGCCGGAGCTGCTGCCGCACGTCTTCGAGCGGTTCGCGCGCGGCGACAGCTCACGCTCCCGCGCCGCGGGCAGCACCGGGCTCGGCCTCGCGATCGTGCATGCGGTGGTCACCGCGCACGGCGGGCGCATCGACGTGCGCAGCCGGCCCGGCCGGACGGAGTTCCTGGTATCCATCCCGCTCGCCGCGAGCGCGCTGCCCGTAGGGGCGTAATCTCGCCGCAGTATTCTCAGCGTCCGCACAGCTTCGCCAGAGCGCGCGGTGAGATGTCCGCTCGATCCTGGTCGCCAGGGCTGCGGTGTGACCGGACAGCCCTCATTGCCGCCTGATCGAGCGAAGGACGAACCCGATGACCTCGACGTTGCCCACCGAGGCCCCGCCTCCCCCGGACCCGGACAATCCGGGCTCCCCGGCGCCGGTCGCGGACGCTCCCGACGGGACGGCGCGGGACTCGCGCCGGCGGCGAGTGCTCCGCGGGCCCGCCGACGACCCGGCCTGGGCCCGTCCCGCGCTGTACGCGCTGCTGGTCGCGACCGGCGTGCTCTACATCTGGGGGCTCGGCGCCTCCGGCTGGGCCAACTCGTTCTACGCGGCCGCGGTGCAGGCCGGCTCCGAGAGCTGGCAGGCCTTCTTCTTCGGCTCGTCCGACGCGGCGAACTTCATCACCGTCGACAAGACGCCGCTCTCGCTGTGGCCGATGGCGCTCGCCGCCCGGATCTTCGGCATGAACTCGTGGAGCATGCTCGTCCCGCAGGCGCTGATGGGCGTCGCGTCGGTCGCGCTGCTGTACGCCACGGTCCGGCGCTGGTTCCCGCCCGCCGCGGCGCTGCTGGCCGGCGCGGTGCTCGCCACCACCCCGGTCGCGGCGCTGATGTTCCGCTTCAACAACCCGGACGCGCTGCTGGTGCTGCTGATGGTGGCGGCCTGCTGGGCGATGGTCCGGGCGCTGGAGCGCGGTGTGACCACCTGGCTGCTGCTCTGCGGTGTGTTCATGGGCCTCGGCTACCTGGCCAAGATGCTCCAGGTGCTGCTGATCCTGCCCGCGCTCGGCCTGGTCTACCTGATCGCCGGTCCGCCGCGCCTCGGCAAGCGGCTGCTCCAACTGCTCGGCGCCGCCGGCGCGATGATCGTGGCGGCCGGCTGGTGGATCGCCGCGGTCGAGCTGTGGCCGGAGGAGTCCCGTCCGTACATCGGCGGCTCGCAGAACAACAGCATCCTGGAGCTGACGCTCGGCTACAACGGGCTCGGCAGGCTGAACGGCGACGAGACCGGCAGCGTCGGCGGCGGCATGGTCACCCGCGGCGCCGGCGGCAACTACCTCGGCGGGCCCGCCGGCATGCCCGGCCCGGTCGGCGGCGGCATGTGGGGCGAGTCCGGCGTCCTGCGGATGTTCGACGCGTCGCAGGGCGGTCAGATCGCCTGGCTGCTGCCGGCCGCGCTGGTGCTGATGATCGCCGGGCTGGTGATCACCGCGCGCCGGCCGCGCACCGACCGTACCCGGGCCGCGTTCGTGCTCTGGGGTGGCTGGCTGGTCGTCACCGCGCTGACGTTCAGCTTCATGCAGGGCATCTTCCACGCGTACTACACGGTCGCGCTCGCCCCGGCGATCGGCGCACTGGTCGGCATGGGCGCGGCGCTGCTCTGGGAGCGGCGGCGCCGCGCGTGGGCGGCGGCACTGCTGGCCGTGACGGTCGGCAGCACCGCGGTCTGGGCCTGGGTGCTGCTCGGGCGCAGCGCGGACTGGTACCCGTGGCTGCGCTGGACCGTGCTGATCGGCGGCGTCCTCGCCGCGGTGGCGCTGGTCGCGACCAGCCGGCTGGCCGCGCGGATCGCGGTGCCGGTGGGCGTGGTCGCGGCCGCGGTGGCGCTCGCCGCGCCGGCCGCGTACGCGGTCAACACCGCGGGTACGCCGCACACCGGCTCGATCCCGTCGGCCGGGCCGGCCACCCAGGGCATGGGCGGCGGTGGCGGGCGCGGCGGCCGGGGCGGTTTTCCCGGCGGCGGTTTCCCCGGCGGCGGCCAGGTGCCGCCGAACGGCGGCACGCAACTCTTCCCCGGCGGCGCGCAGGGCGGCGCGCAGGGTGGCCCGCAGGGCTTCCCCGACGGCGGGATGTACGGCTTCGGTGGCCGCGGCAACGCCGCCGGCGGCATGGGTGGGCTGCTCAACGGCTCCGCGCCGAGCGAGGAGATGATCGCGCTGCTGGAGGCGGACGCGGACAGCTACACCTGGATCGCGGCCGCGGTCGGCTCCAACCGCGCCTCCGGATACCAGCTCGCCACCGGTGAGCCGGTGATGGCGATCGGCGGCTTCAACGGCACCGACCCCGCGCCCTCGCTCGCGCAGTTCCAGGAGTACGTGGAGCAGGGCAGGATCCACTACTTCCTCGGCGACGGCGGCTTCGGCGGCGGCGCACGCGACGGCAGCAGCCAGGTCAGCGCGGAGATCGCGACCTGGGTGCAGGCCAACTTCACCGCGCGGACCATCGACGACACGCCCGTCTACGACCTGACCACGCCCGCCACCACCACGCAGGGAAGCTGATCCGTCGTGCCGATCACCGCAGCGGAGACCGCACCGGCCGGCGCCACGCCGGTCACGGCCGCACTCGACGTCGTCATCCCGGTCTACAACGAGGAGCGGGACCTGGAGCCGTGCGTGCGCCGGCTGCACGAGCACCTCAGCGCCACGTTCCCGTACCCGTTCCAGATCACCATCGCGGACAACGCCAGCACGGACGGCACGCTCGAGGTCGGACGGCGGCTCGCCGCCACCATGCCCGGCGTGGCGGTCACGCATCTGCCCCGCAAGGGCCGGGGCCACGCGCTGAAGGAGGTGTGGTCCGCGTCCGGCGCGCCGGTGCTGGCGTACATGGACGTGGACCTCTCCACCGACCTGGCCGCGCTGCTGCCGCTGGTCGCGCCGCTCTTCTCCGGCCACTCGGACGTGGCGATAGGGTCCCGGCTGGCCCGGAACTCGCGGGTGGTCCGCGGCGCCAAGCGGGAGATCATC
Source organism: Catenuloplanes atrovinosus (assembly GCF_031458235.1). Taxonomy (NCBI): domain Bacteria; kingdom Bacillati; phylum Actinomycetota; class Actinomycetes; order Micromonosporales; family Micromonosporaceae; genus Catenuloplanes; species Catenuloplanes atrovinosus. The sequence continues at coordinate 7,095,318 of NZ_JAVDYB010000001.1, forward strand.
TCGCGGAGCTACAACCTGATCCTGCGCGGTACGCTCCAGGCCCGCTTCTCCGACGCGCAGTGCGGCTTCAAGGCGATCCGCAAGGACGTGGCGGACCGGTTGCTGCCGCTGGTCGAGGACACCGGCTGGTTCTTCGACACCGAGCTGCTGGTCCTGGCCGAGCGCGCCGGCCTGCGCATCCACGAGGTGCCGGTCGACTGGGTGGACGACCCGGACAGCCGCGTCGACATCGTCGCCACCGCGATCGCCGACCTGAGGGGCATAGCCCGGCTCGCCCGCGCGCTCGCCACCGGCCGGCTGCCCATGGCCGAGCTGCGCGCGCAGCTCGGCCGCGCCCCGCTCGCGCCGGTGCCGGGCGTACCGGCCGGGATGACCGGCCAGTTGCTCACGTTCGCCGCGATCGGCGTGGTCAGCACGCTGGCCTACCTGGTCATCTACGCCGGTCTCCGGCTCGGCACCGGCCCGCAGCCGGCCAACCTGCTGGCGCTGCTGATCACCGCGATCGGCAACACGGCCGCGAACCGCCGCATCACCTTCGGCGTGCACGGCGCGGACGGCGCGGCCCGCCACCACGCGCAGGGCCTGGTGATCTTCGGGCTGGGGCTCGCGTTGACCAGCGGCTCCCTGGCCCTGCTGCACGCCGTGACGGACTCTCCACACCGCCTGGCCGAGCTGTCCATCCTGATCGTCGCCAACCTGACCGCCACGCTGCTCCGTTTTCTCCTGCTGCGCGTCTGGGTCTTCAGCCCGAACGGGAAGTATCGGTCGAACGCCCGGCCATAGACCATCACCGTCCTACGATCCACAACCTCGCGACAGGGCCCTCGGCGAGATGACGTGCGCGCCGGCCGCGATGCGGAGTCATCCCCGGCGCGCACGCCAATACGCTGCGTCGCCAAGCCATCACCCGTACCCCCGACGGGTGGTGAAAGCTTGACCGTGTCGAGACCTTCGGCGGGCGGCGGCACGGGGGGACGGCGCGACCTGCGCGGGTGTGGCGTCGGCGGCGCCACACCGGGGGCGGGGGACGGCGCGAATCCCGCGGCGCGGGGCTAGTCTGGGTCCTCCGCCGCAGTCGTGATCGAATCGGGGTGAGTCCTGCCGTGGGCGATTCGTTCGTGCACCTCCACGTGCACACGGAGTATTCGATGCTCGACGGTGCGGCGCGATTGAAGGACCTCTTCAAGGAGGCGAAGCGGCTCGGCATGCCGGCCGTGGCGATCAGCGACCACGGCAACATGCACGGGGCGTACGACTTCTACAAGCAGGCCAAGGCGGCGGACATCACGCCGATCCTGGGCGTCGAGGCGTACGTGGCACCCGAGTCCCGCTTCCACAAACAGCGCGTGAAGTGGGGCCGGCCGGAGCAGAAGTCGGACGACGTCTCCGGTAACGGCGCGATCACGCACATGACCATGTGGGCGCAGTCCGCCGAGGGGCTGCACAACCTGTTCAAGCTGAACTCGCGCGCGTCGTTCGAGGGTCACTACGTGAAGTGGCCGCGGATGGACATGGAGCTGATCTCCCAGCACGCCAAGGGGATCATGGCGACCACCGGGTGCCCGTCCGGCGCGGTGCAGACCCGGTTGCGACTCGGCCAGTTCGACGAGGCGATCAAGGTCGCCGGGCAGTACCAGGACATCTTCGGGAAGGACAACTACTTCCTGGAGATCATGGACCACGGGCTGGAGATCGAGCGCCGGGTCCGGGACGGGCTGCTGGAGATCAGCAGGAAGCTGGGCATCCCGCCGGTGGTCACGAACGACTCGCACTACACGTACGAGGAGCAGGCCGCCGCGCATGACGTGCTGCTCTGCGTGCAGACCGGCGCGAACGTGGACGACCCCAACCGGTTCCGGTTCGACGGCAACGGCTACTTCGTGAAGTCCGCGGACCAGATGCGCGCGGTCGACTCCTCCGAGGCCTGGCAGGAGGGCTGCCGGAACACGCTGCTGGTGGCCGAGAAGGTCGACACCACCGGCATGTTCACCTTCCGGAACCTGATGCCTCGCTTCCCCGTACCGGAGGGCGAGACCGAGGAGTCGTGGTTCCGCAAGGAGGTCTTCGAGGGCCTCAAGCGGCGCTTCCCGGGCGGCATCCCGGAGACCCACACCACGCAGGCCGAGTACGAGATCGGCGTCATCGTGCAGATGGGCTTCCCGTCGTACTTCCTGGTGGTCGCGGACTTCATCGGCTGGGCCAAGGACAACGGCATCGCGGTCGGCCCGGGCCGTGGCTCCGCGGCGGGCTCGCTGGTGGCGTACGCGATGGGCATCACCGACCTGGACCCGCTGCCGCACGGCCTGATCTTCGAGCGGTTCCTGAACCCCGACCGCGTCTCCATGCCCGACATCGACATCGACTTCGACGAGCGCCGGCGCGGTGACGTGATCCGGTACGTGACGGAGAAGTGGGGCGAGGACCGGGTCGCGCAGATCGCCACATTCGGCACGATCAAGGCGAAGGCCGCGATCAAGGACTCCGCCCGCGTGCTCGGGTACCCGTACGCGGTCGGCGACCGGATCACCAAGGCCATGCCGCCGGCCGTGATGGGCAAGGACATCCCGCTCTCCGGCATCTTCGACCCGAACCACCCGCGGTACTCGGAGGCGACCGAGATCCGCGCGCTCTACGAGGCCGAGCACGACGTCAAGAAGGTGATCGACACCGCGCGCGGTATCGAGGGCCTGATCCGGCAGACCGGCGTGCACGCCGCCGGCGTCATCATGTCCGCCGAGCCGATCATCGAGCACATCCCGCTGATGCGGCGCGACGCGGACGGCACGATCATCACGCAGTTCGACTACCCGACCTGCGAGACGCTCGGCCTGCTGAAGATGGACTTCCTCGGCCTGCGGAACCTGACGATCATCGACGACGCGGTCAAGAACATCGAGCTCAACCACGGCCTGAAGCTCGACCTGCTCGGCCTCTCGCTGGACGACAAGGCCACCTACGAGCTGCTCGCCCGCGGCGACACGCTGGGCGTGTTCCAGCTGGACGGCGGCCCGATGCGCTCGCTGCTGCGCCTGATGAAGCCGGACAACTTCGAGGACATCTCGGCGGTGCTGGCGCTCTACCGGCCGGGCCCGATGGGTGCGGATTCGCACACCAACTACGCGCTCCGCAAGAACGGGCTGCAGGACATCATCCCGATCCACCCGGAGCTGGAGGAGCCGCTCAAGGAGATCCTCGGCCCGACGTACGGGCTGATCGTCTACCAGGAGCAGGTGCAGCGCGCCGCGCAGAAGCTGGCCGGATACTCGCTCGGCCAGGCCGACCTGCTGCGCCGCGCCATGGGCAAGAAGAAGAAGGAGGTCCTCGAGAAGGAGTTCGTCCCGTTCCGCGACGGCATGCGCGGCAACGGCTACTCCGACGAGGCCATCCAGAAGCTGTGGGACGTGCTGGTCCCGTTCGCGGACTACGCGTTCAACAAGGCGCACACCGCCGGGTACGGCCTGGTCTCCTACTGGACCGGCTACCTCAAGGCGAACTACCCCGCGGAGTACATGGCCGGCCTGCTCACCTCCGTCGGCGACGACAAGGACAAGATGGCCATGTACCTGGCGGAGTGCCGCCGGATGGGCATCAGCGTGCTCCCGCCGGACGTCAACGAGTCCGCCGGCCCGTTCACCCCGATCGGCAAGGACATCCGGTTCGGCCTCGCCGCGGTCCGCAACGTCGGCGCGAACGTGGTGGAGGCGATCCGCCGCTGCCGCGACGAGAAGGGCAAGTACACCGACTTCTACGACTTCCTGTCCAAGGTCGACGCCGTCGTCTGCAACAAGAAGACGATCGAGTCGCTGATCAAGGCGGGCGCGTTCGACTCGATGGGCCACCCCCGCAAGGGCCTGCTGGCCATCCACGCCGAGGCGATCGAGGCGTTCGCCAGCGTCAAGAAGAACGAGGCGGTCGGCCAGTTCGACCTGTTCGGCGCCGGCTTCGGCGACGCCGCGCCGTCCGCCACCGTCGCCATGCCCACGATCGCCGACTCCGAGTGGGACAAGCGCGACAAGCTCGCGTTCGAGCGCGAGATGCTCGGCCTCTACGTCTCCGACCACCCGCTCTTCGGCCTGGAGCACGTGCTCTCCCAGCACGCCGACACCAGCATCGCCGCGCTCGCCGAGGAGGGCACCGTCCCGGACGGCGCCGTCGTCACGCTGGCCGGCATCCTCTCCGGCGTCCAGCGCCGCGTCACCAAGCAGGGCAAGGCCTGGGCGTCCGCCACGCTGGAGGGTCTGGCCGGCGGCGTCGAGGCGCTGTTCTTCCCGAACACCTACGAGATGGTCGGCCAGTACATCGCCGAGGACGCCATCGTCGTCGTCAAGGGCCGCGTCGACCGCCGCGACGACACCCCCCGGATCATGGCGATGGACATGATGATGCCCGACGTCACCGCGAACCCCGACTCCAAGCCGGTCGTCCTCACCATGCCGATCACCCGCTGCACGCCACCGCTGGTCGAGAAGCTGAAGGAGGTCCTGATGCTCCACCCCGGCGACAACGAGATCCACGTCAAACTGGTCAACGGCGGCCGCACCACCGTCCTCCGCCTCGGCACCCGCGTGGCCCCGACGACCGCACTGATGGGCGACCTCAAGAGCGTCCTCGGCCCCGCGGCCGTCGGATAAAACCGGATATACCCGCTCCCGGCCGGGCCGGTCTCCGCATGCTCCCGCGGGCACCGGTCGGCCGCGGGCGGCCTCCCTGCCGGTTCCGCACCCGGTCGGGCAAACCCTCGGTGTGCCGGCCGGCTCGGGCGTCAGCAGCCGGACGCCCACCAGTCGATGACGGCCGACAGCAGGGTGAAGAGGGCGGCCAGCAGCAGTGCGGCCAGCACGATCGGCGCGAGTGCGGCGAGCGGGGGCGGGCCGGGCGTGGGGTGCGGCGCGCGGGCGCCGGGAATCCGCGGTGCGGCGGCCGGCAGGTCCGGGACCGCGGGCTCCGGGTCGGGCGCGGCCAGCGTCGCGCGCCATTCCCGCCAGCGCTCACGGTCGTCGTCGGGCAGGTCGAGGGAGGTCAGGATGCGGTCGAGGAACTCGCCGGACGGGACGCGGGTGGCGTTGAGGGCGGCGCTGACCGTGCTGGGTGAGTAGTTGGCGCGGGCCGCGACCGCGCGCTGGGTGCTGCGGCGGCGGATCAGCTCGCGCAGCCGGAGGTTGAAGTCGGTGGGGGCGGTCGGTGCGCCCGCGGGATCGTCCGTGGCGGCGGAGGAGCGCTGCCGGGTGAGCGCGTCCCGGGCCCGCTCCCAGACCAGGCGCAGCGCCTGCTCGTCGGCGCCGCACGCGGTGCCGTACGCGCGGGCGACCTGCCAGGTGGGCAGCGCGTCACCCGACGCGGCGCGGCTGAAGACGGAGGCGGAGTAGCCGCCGGCGCGCTCCAGCTCGGGGTAGGTCCTCCCGGAGGCGGCCCGCAGCCGGCGCAGGTGCTCGGCCAGCGCGGCCAGCTCCCGTACCCCGGTGGTGATCGTCTTCTCCGGCCGTCCCATTGCGGTAGAAAATACCGCAAAATAGGATCAAACCAGGCCCGCGTCGTGGACCAGGATGGCGATCTGGACGCGGTTGTTCAGGCCCAGCTTGGTCAGCAGCCGGGAAACGTGCGCCTTGACCGTGGCCACGCTCATGAACAGCTCGGTGGCGATCTCCGCGTTGGACTTGCCCTGGCCGACCGCGACCGCGACCTCGCGTTCCCGCTCGCTGAGGCGGGCCAGCAGCTCCAGCGGGCGGTTGCGCGCGGGCTCGGCGGGCGCGGCCACGTGCGCGATGAGCTGGCGGGTGATCGTGGGCGAGAGCGTCGCCTCACCGGACGCGACGCGGCGGACCGCGTGGATGATCTCGGTGGGCGGCGTGTCCTTCAGCAGGAAGCCGCTGGCGCCGGCGCGAAGCGCGCGCAGCACGTACTCGTCCAGGTCGAACGTGGTCAGCACGATCACCTCGGGCGCGTCCGGGCGGGCGCGGACCACCTCCGTGGCGGCCAGGCCGTCGACCCGCGGCATCCGGATGTCCATCAGGACCACGTCCGGGCGGTGCGCGTCCACCGCGGCCGCGACCTCGGCACCGTCCGCGGCCTCACCGACCACGGTGATCTCCGGAGCGGCGCCGAGGATCATCGAGAGCCCGGTCCGGACCAGCGCGTCGTCGTCGACGATCAGCACGCGTACCGGCGGGGTCAGATCGTCGGCCACGGCAGCCATGCCTCCAGCGTGAAGCCGCCGCCCGGCTCGCGGCGATGATCGAGTCGTCCACCGGCCAGTGTGGCACGCTCGGCCAGCCCGACGAGACCGGTCCCCGCACCGGGGATGCCGGACGCGCCGCCCCCGACCGGCGCGGGATTCCGTACCGTGATCGACAGGCCCTTGCCCGGCGCACCGCCGACCGTGACCGTGACCAGCGCGCCCGGCGCGTGCTTGCGCGCGTTCGTCAACCCCTCCTGGACCAGCCGGTACGCCGTGCGCCCGACCATGTCCGGCGGGTTCCCGCCGTCGGCCGGCAGTTCCAGCGCGACCCGGGTCCCCGCGGCGCGGGACTCCTCGACCAGCGTGGTCAGGTCCGCGAGCGTCGGCTGCGGCCGCTCCGGATCGCCGTCCGCCGCGGGCTCGCGCAGCACGCCGATCACCTCGCGCAGGTCCTGCAACGCCTGGTGCGCGCTGGCCCGGATCACGCCCGCCGCCTTCGCGACCTCGGTGGCCGGCGCGTCCGGCCGGATCTCCAGCGCGCCCGCGTGCAGGCTGAGCAGCGAGATCCGGTGCGCGAGCACGTCGTGCATCTCACGCGCGATCCGGGCGCGCTCCAGCTGCCGGGCCTGGGCCACGCGCAGTTGCTGCTCGGACTCGGCGCGCTCGGCCCGGTCCCGCAGCGAGCGGACCAGCAGCCGCCGGGACCGCAGCAGCGAGCCCCAGAGCAACAGGATCACGGAGCCGCCCACGATCCAGGCCACGGTCTGCCAGTAGCCGACGCCGGGATCGGGCCGCGCCCACGCGTACACCAGGCCGGGTGCGGCGTTGGCGGCGGTGAGCGCGGCCGCGACCGGGAAGCGCCGGTGCACCGCCACGGTGAACAGGATGATCAGGGCCGCGCCGCCGCTGGCCGCGGAGAACAGGCCGAGCGGCACGCAGATCACCGCCAGCATGGCCGACTTGCTCCGCCGCCACCACAGCGCCACGGACATCGCCAGGCCCGGCACCAGGTCGGCCCAGGCCAGCCACGCCGAGCCGTAGATCCGGCCGGCGTCCGCCGCCTCCTGCCAGACCAGCTCCTCCATGGTGGTGAGGAACACCCAGGCCAGCGCGAAGAGGAAGGCCACGATGTCCACCACCCAGTCGCGGGTGGTACGCGGGCGGACCGGTTCGTCCTCGTCCAGCGCGCCGAGCGCGCCGAGCAGCGACCAGCGGTCCTCGTTCGTGGAGGTCGCCATGCCCTCAGGCTACGGCCGGGCACCATCGCCCGGACACCGACCAAAGTCGAGGCGGGAACGCGACTTTGGTCGCGCGGACGTCAACCGCGGACCGACGCGGGCGACCGGGTGGCTCGGCCAGGCTGATAGCCATGATTACCGCTGACCACCTGACGAAACGGTACGGCGCGCACACCGCCGTCGACGATGTCTCGTTCACCTGCGAGCCCGGCACGGTCACCGGCTTCCTCGGCCCGAACGGCGCGGGCAAGTCCACCACCATGCGCATGATCTGCGGGCTGACGCCGCCGTCTGCGGGCGGCGCGACCGTGGCGGGCGTACCGTTCCGGCAGTTGGACAACCCGGGCCGGCGGATCGGCGTGCTGCTGGACGCGTCCGCGCAGCACGGCGGCCGTACCGGCCGGGAGGCGCTGACCCTGGCCGCGATGACCATGGGCGTGCCGCGGTCCCGGGTAGCGGCCGTGCTCGACCTGGTCGGGCTGGACGACAAGGCCGCGCGCAAGCGGGTGGGGCAGTACTCGCTCGGCATGCGCCAGCGGCTCGGCCTGGCACACGCGATGCTCGGCGAGCCCGGCATCCTCATCCTCGACGAGCCGGCGAACGGGCTGGACCCGGAGGGCATCTTCTGGATGCGCGGGCTGCTGCGCGACTTCGCCGACGGGGGCGGCACCGTGCTGCTCTCCTCCCACCTGCTGCGCGAGGTCGAGGCGGTCGCGGACCGGCTGGTGATGATCGGCGGCGGGCGGATCGTGGCCCAGGGCGACAAGACCGAGCTGCTGGCCGGCGACCGGACGCTGGTCCGCTCGGTCGACCCGGCCGCGCTGGCCGCGGCGCTGGACAAGGCCGGTCTCACCTACACGCGTACCCAGGACGGCGCGCTGCTGGTCAGCGCGGAGCCGGGCGCGATCGGCCGGGCCGCGGCCGAGAACAACGTGGTGTTGCTGGAACTCCGGCCGGCCGACGGTGGCGGTCTGGAGCAGATGTTCCTCAGCCTGACGGCCGCCGCGGCCGGTGCGGGCGACGCTGCCAAGGAGGGCGCGCGATGACCGGGACCGTGGAGATGGAACGGCCGGCCACGATGCCGGCCTCGCACGACGGCCGCGGCCACAAGCGCCCCTCGCTGCTCACGCTGACCGGGGTGGAGCTGCGCAAACTCGCGGACACCCGGGCCGGCCTCTGGCTGCTGATCGTGATCGCGCTCGGCGTGGTGCTGACGCACGTGGTCATGCTGGCCACCGCGGAGCCGCGCAGCACCGCGAACTTCGCCGCCCTGATGGGCTTCGCGCAGATCCCGGTGAGCATCCTGCTGCCGGTGCTGGGCATCCTGGCGATGACCGGCGAGTGGACCCAGCGGACCGCGCTGACCACGTTCGCGCTGGTTCCGGCGCGGGGCCGGGTGGTCGCCGCGAAGCTGCTGGCCGCGGTCGTGATCGCGCTGATCACCACGGCGGTGACCGCGGGCACGTCCGCGCTGGCGAACGTGGTGGCGATCGCGGTGGACGGGGACGGCTCCTGGACGCTCGAGCCGGAGGCACTGCTCGGCTTCGTGGCGCTGGAGATCGCGTACATCCTGATGGGGTCCGCGTTCGGCGCGCTGCTGCTCAACTCGCCGCTGGCGATCGTGCTCTACTTCGTGGTCCCGACGTTGTGGTCCACGCTCGGCGCCATGATCTCCCAGCTGCGGAGCGCGGCGGCGTGGCTGGACATGAACACGACGTCCATGCCGATCGGCAACCCGGACGTGACGTCCGGCGAGTGGGCCCGGTTCGGAGTGTCGGCCCTGGTCTGGGTGGCGGTCCCGCTGTTCTTCGGCGCGCTCCGGATCATGCGCCGCGAGGTGAACTGACCCTGGGGGTGCGGGGCGGCTGCCGGGCCCGGTTCGGGCCCGGCAGCCGCGTGCCGTCTACAGCACCACCTCGGGCTTGATCCGGGCCACCGTCCAGACCCGGTGGCGGCGGGCGCCGAGCGCCGTGAGCAGCAGCGCGACCAGCAGGTACGCCGTCAGGATGGAGACCGCGCGGCCGACCGCCATCGCGTCGCCGCCGTACATCAGGTGGCGCAGGCCCTCGACCGAGTAGCTCATCGGCAGCACGTGGTGCAGGCCGTGCAGCGGGGCCGGGATGGTCTGCCACGGGAACGTTCCGCCCGCGCTGACCAGCTGCAGCACCATCAGCACCAGGCCGAGGAACTGGCCGACCGCGCCCAGCCAGGCGTTCAGCATGTGGATGATCGCGATGAACGTGGCCGAGGCCAGCATCATGAACGCGGCCATGCCGGCCGGGTGCACCGGGTCGACGCGCAGCGCCAGCATCACCACCGCGAAGAGCAGGCCCATCTGCACGGCGCCGAGCAGCGCGGGGGCCAGCCAGCCGCCGACCGCCACCCGCAGCCCGGACTGGTTCGCGGCCATCGCGCGGGTGGAGAGCGGCCGGACCAGCAGGAACAGCACGTACCCGCCGATCCACGCGGCCAGCGACAGGAAGAACGGCGCGAGCCCGGCGCCGTAGTTCGCGGCCTCGTTCTGCCGGACGGTGTGCACGTCGACCGGGTCCGCGATGGTCCCCGCCGTGGCGGTACGGGTGGCGTCGTCCAGGTTCGGGATCTCGGCCAGGCCGCCGCGCAGCCCGGAGGCGAGGTCGCGGGCGTTGCCGGCGAGCGTGCCGAGCCCCTGCTCCAGGTCGGCGGAGCCGTCGGCGATCTTCGCGGCGCCGGTGGCGGAGGCCGCGATGCCGTCCCGGAGCGCGACCGCGTCGTCGCTGATCGACGAGCTGCCGTCCGCCAGCCGGGTGGCGCCGGCGGTCAGCGCGGCGGCGCCGGTCGCGGCCTCGCCGAGGCCGGCGGTGAGCCCGGGCACGGCCGTGGCCAGCGCCGCCGCGTCGCTGTCGACCTGGTCCGCGCCGAGCGCGAGCGAGTCGAGGCGGGTGGCGAGCGCGGCCGTGTTCGCGCGTGAGATGGCCAGCGCGGTGCGGGCCTCGGCCAGCCGGGCACCGATCGCCTCGGCCTCGTCCGCGGGCACGCCGAGCGCGGTCAGCCGCGCCGCGTCCGCGTCCAGCGCGCTGAGCGTGGCCTCGTCCGGGCCGGCGAGCGCGACCGCGGCGACGGCGGCCTCGCGGGCGCCGGCCGCGACGGAGGCGGCGCCGTCCGCGAGCGCCCGCGCCGTGTCCGGCAACGTGGCGGATGAGGTGCGCAGCGTGCCCAACTCGCCCGCCAGGTCGTCCGCGTCGGTGGCCAGGCCCCGGGCGCCGGCGCCACCGGCCTGCGCGACCGCGGCCAGGTCACGCGCGCCGGCGAGCAGGTCGTGGTCGCCGCCGGCCAGCTTCGCACTGCGGTCCGCCAGCTTCTCCGCGCCGTCGTGGGCCTTGCCGGCGCCCTCGGCGAGCGTGTCCGCGCCGTCCGCCGCCTGGGAGGTCCGCTGGTAGATGTGCTGGAAGCCGAGCAGGAACCGCTCCGCGGCCCGGCTGCCGACCTCGTGGGACAGCGACTCCTGGACGCGCGTGGCGACCTGCGCAGCGATCGTGTGCACCAGGTAGTTGTTGGCGTCGTTCGTGGTCAGCACGATGGTGCCCTGGCGCGGCGGGCCGCCGGACTCGACCGCCTCGGTGGTGGAGATCAGCGAGGCGGAGAAGTCGGCCGGGATGCGCAGCGCGAAGTCGAACTCGCCGTCCCGCACGCCGGCCTCCGCGGCCTCCGCGGTGGTCCGCCGCCAGTCGAACGTGCCGTCGGAGATCAGTTCGGCACCGACCCGCGCGCCGGCCTGCATCAGCGTGCCGTCCCGCTGGGTGGCCCCGACGTCGTCGACGACCAGCGCGGCCGGCACCCGGTCGAGCCGCTCGTACGGGTCCGCGTTCGCGTAGAGGTACAGCCCGCCGTAGAGCAGCGGCACCGCGGCCAGCGCCAGCACCACCAGCGTGGGCGCGCGGCCCGCGGTGAGCCTGCGCAGCTCCGAGACGGCCAACCGGACAGCACTCACGATCTCTCCTCGGTGTGACGGCCGGCCGCCCCCGCGCGGCGGCCGAGCGGCTCCGTGTCGCGGACGGACGGCTCCGGATCGCCGGCGATCGCGGCGGCACCCAGCTCCCGGCGGCGCACCCGGCCGATGCTGAATCCGCCGGTCCCGGCCGGCGCCTCGGGATCGGCGTTGCCGAGCCCGACCGCGGGCAGTCCGAGCAGCTCCGCCGAGCCGTCGGTGCACTGGACGAGCACGCCGTAGCCGCGGGCCGCGAACACGCCGGCCAGGTCCCACCAGGCGCCGGGACCGCCGCCGTGCCGGTCGGGCAGCGTGAGCACGAGCACGCTGACGCCGGGGCGCAGCGCGGCCAGTTCGGCCAGCACCCGGGTACGAACCGGGCCCGGCACGTGCTCGGTGCGGGTCTCCGCGTAGACCAGCGCACCGTGCCGGTCCAGCCACTCGCGGACGGCGCGGCGCCCGGCCTTCGCCCTGGCCATGGAGAGCTCCTCGCCGACCACGGTGGCCAACGGCAGCATCTCGTCCGGCTCGCTGACACCGGGCACGTCGACCAGGGCGACGACCTGGCGCAGCCGCCGCCCGGAGCGCTCGCCGTCCAGCGTGACCTCGCCGCCGTCCGGGTCGAGCCGGCCGCCGAGCGCCAGCGCGAGCGCGGTGTGGCCGTGGCCGGGCGGCCCGGCGACCGCGACCCGCCGGCCGGTGACCACGCCGACGCTGGTCGGGCGCAGCAGCGTGCCGTGCGGTCCCCGGACGGTGAGCGCGCGGGCCTCGATGGTGAGCGCGTCGACCGGGTCCTCCAGCACCACCTGCGGCGTCGTCTCGATCGCGTACAGCCGCTCGATCTGCGCGGCGAACAGCGCGTCGAGCAGGCGGCGGCGCGGGCGCAGCGCGGGCGTGAGGTGGCCGGCCCGGCGGGACAGGCCACCGGGCAGGATCTCGAACCGGCGGATCTGCTCGGCCGCGGAGGCGCGCGCGTTGGCCGCGTCGATCGCCACCCGGATCGCCTCGATGACGCGCGGGTCGCCGACCGGGTCCTCGATGCCGGGGAACGCGCGCCGGACCGCGCTCTCCTCCAGCGCGATCAGCGCGGCCACGTACGGGCGGCGGTCGCCGACGGCCAGGCAGTGCGCCACCAGCGGGTGCGCGCGGACCGCCTCCTCCAGCGCGACCGCGGCGACCCGGCGGCCGGAGCGCAGCGTGATCATGTCCTCCACGTTGCCGAGGATGCGCAGGTAGCCGTCGTCGTCGAGGGCGCCGAGGTCGCCGGTGTGCAGCCAGCCGGACGCGTCCACCACCGGGTCGCGGTCCACCTCGGACGGCCCGTCGTAGCCGCCGAACACGCCGGGACCGCGCACGTAGATCTCGCCGTCCGGGCTGACCCGCACCTCGACGCCGGGCAGCGGCGTGCCGACCGTGCCGGGCCGGTACAGCGCGGGCGTGTTGAGCGTGACCGCCGCGGTGGCCTCGGTCAGCCCGTAGCCGGCCAGCAGCGGCACGCCGGCGCCCCGGTACAGCTTCGCCAGCCGGTCGCTGACCGGCGCACCTCCGGTGATCACGCACTCCATCCGGCCGCCGAGCGCGTCCCGCAGCGCCGCGTAGGCCCGCTTGTGCCGCGACCGGCGCAGGCGCCCGCGCAACCGGCCCGGCTCGGCCAGCGCGGCCCGCTCCGCCGCGTCGTCGTCGCCGAGGTGGCGACCCCACAGGTGCTCGAAGAAGCGCGGCGGCGCCGCGAGCACGGACGGCCGCAGCTCCGCGAGGTCGGCGAGGATCCGGTCCGGCCCGGTGTGAGCCAGCCGGACGCCGCCGATCAGCGCCGCGAGCTGCACCACCCGGCCGAAGATGTGCGACAGCGGCAGCGCGGTGAGGACCGTACCCGGGTCACCGCCGAACAGCTGCGGCAGCGCGTCCCGGACCGCGCGGGCAGCGGCGTCCAGGTTCGCGTGCGTGAGCCGGCAGGCCGCGGGCCGCCCGCTGACGCCGGACGTGTACACCACGGTGGCGACCGCACCGGACGGCATCGCGGCCGGCGGAATCACGCCGAGCGTCGGCACGTCCAGCGCGGACAGCGGCGCGAGCGGCCCGTCCCCCGGCTGCCACGCGTGCCCCAGCCCGGCCGCCGCGACCCGCTCCGCGAGCACCGGATCGGTCCCGGTCACCACGCAGGCCGCGGCCCCGCAGCAGCGCAGCATCCAGTCGAGTTGCTCGCCCGGCACCTCCTCCTGCAACGCCACCGGGATCGCGCCGATCCACCAGGCCGCGAGGTCCGTGAGCGCCCACTCCGGCCCCGGCGGCCCGAGAATCGCGATCCGGTCCCCCGCGCCGAGCCCGGCCGCCAGCAGCCCGCCCGCCCGCTTGCTGATCCGGGCCTGCAACTCGGCGGGCGCGAGTTCGCGCCAACCGGCGACGGTCCGTTCGCACAGGAGGGCGCGCTCCGGCCACCGCTGCGCCGACACCGCCACAACCGGCAGCGTAAGCCGGATCTAAGCCCTATACCGCGCGAATCGTCCTAACCGGCCACAGGCCGAAATCCTGTGCTAAAGGCCTTCCTTTCCCACTCCCGGCGTGGTCCCGCGGGCACCGCTCGGCCGTGGCCGGCCTCCCTGCCGGTTCCGCATCCCCGAACCCCAGCACCGCAGAGGGGTGGGCCTCGATGACTACTGATACGTAGAGCACGTAGACAGCGCCTCCTGACGTGCTCTACGTATCAGTAACCAGTGGATCATCCGCGTGAGGCGCCGGAAGTCGCGTGGTTTTGGGTGACCGCCCGCGGGACAGGCAGGGAGGCCGCCCGCGGCCGACCGGTGCCCGCGGGAGTTGCTCTGTGTCAACGTCTCTGGTCGAGTATGAGTTGGAGTTGGCCGTGTTTGTCCTGTTCGTAGGGGGTGTTCGTGGTCCAGCATTTCCAGATCACTGTCAGCCAGGCGCGGGCGAGGATCCGGACGGCGTGCTGGTGTGTGTGGCCGCGTTCGCGGGCGCGGTGGTAGAGGTTCGCCGCCCATGGGTTGGCGTGGCGGCTATCGGCGGCGAAGTCGCAGACCGCGTCACGAAGGTGTTTGTCCGCGCTCCAGCGGAACGTGACCACCTTCGATCGGCCGGACTGGCGGGTCGAGGGAGCGGCGCCGGCCAGGCAGGCCATCGCGTTCGGGGTGGGGAACCGGCCGCGGGCGTCACCGATCTCGGCCAGAAGCCGGGCCGCGCGGATCGTGCCGGCTTTCGGCAGGCCGGCGAAGATCGGCGCGTCGGGGTGGGCGTCGAATGCCTCACCGATCTGCGTGCTGAGGGCTTTGATCTGCGCGACGAGGCTCTGCAGGATCGCCACGAGCGCGACGGTGATCCCTGCCAGCCCGGCCCCGGCCGGGCCCTGCGGCCCGCGGGGCGCGGACCGGATCCGCGCCAGCAACACCGCCGCTGACGTCCGCCCGGAATACCGCTGCCGGGCCAGCCACCGGGCCAGCCGGGCCTCGGTCAACCGGTCCAGGGCGTCCTGGCTGGTGAACACGGCCAGGAACGCCAGACTGATCGGCGAGTCCAGGTCCGCGAACAACCCGACCGTCCCGGGCATGGCGGTGTCCAGATGCGCCCGTAGCTGGTTCGCCGCCGCGACCCTATGCCCGATCACGTCCTTACGCGCCCTCGACAACCGCCGCAACACCACCGTGTCATCCCGATCGGTGCACAGGGGCGTGAGCCGAGCCCGGTCCGTGCGCACCACATCGGCCAGCACGAACGCATCGAACCGGTCATCCTTGTTCCCCGCCGACCCATACCGGCCCCGCAACGCCTTCACCTGCCCCGGAGCAATCACGAACACCGGAAGACCCGCATCGAGCAGCGCATCGACGACCGGCCCGTCACCCCGCTCGATCCCGACCGCGTCCACCTCATGCCGGTCCAGCACCCCGACCATCCGGGCCAGCCCCGCCGCCTTGTGCGTCACCGTGACCCGCTCCACCACCCGCCCGGCCTCGTCGACCACACACACCACATGATCATCTTTCGCCCAGTCGACTCCCGCCCACCGCACTCGACCCGACACCACCGTCTTTGCCACACTCACCACAGGATTCCTCGCTGTTGCAGCAGCAGGGGAAACACCAGGCGGCTCCCGGGGACCACCACCACCGAAAGCTCATTGACCGGCACTCGACAAGGTGCATAGCTCTGTCGTCGGTCAAGGTGGCACCCCGGGCGCCCGTCAGGCCTCGCAGAACTCCCGCAGGACCTCAAAAATCTCGCAAGCAGAGGCAATGACCCAACGAACACCCGGTGCTACCCGACCCATACAGACCCGGGCACCACCCATGTTGACCAATGAGCATGCGGGTCGTGGCCACGCCGGAAGTGGGCGGAGCAAGAGGGGTTTCAGGCGGCGAGGCGTTCGCGGATGCCGTGGTCGAGCCAGGTGAGGACGGTGTCGGGCCAGGCGGGTGGGGAGAAGAGGTAGCCCTGGCCGAAGGGGCAGCCCATGTCGAGCAGGAGTTGTTTGTGGGCCGGGTCCTCGACGCCCTCGGCGACCACGCCGAGGTTGAGGTTGTCGGCGATGTTGACGATGGCGGCCACCAGCGCGCGCTGCTGCCGGCTGCTGGAGATGTCGTCGATGAAGGACTTGTCGATTTTGAGGATGTCGACCGGCATCTGCCGCAGGTAGCTGAGCGAGGAATATCCGGTGCCGAAGTCGTCGATCGCGATCCGGACGCCCATCTCGCGCAGCCGGGCCAGATCCTGCCAGACCGATTCGTCGTCGCGGAGCAGCAGGCTTTCGGTGATCTCCAGCAGCAGGCGCCACGGGGGTACGCCGCTCTCGGTGATCACCTTGGCGACCTCGTCGACGAAGCCGGGGCTGCGGAACTGGCGGGCGGAGACGTTGACGGAGACGTAGCGCAGCGGTGCGGCCGGGACGAGTTGCCGCCAGTTGGCGATGGCCAGCAGTGCTTCGCGCAGCACCCAGGCGCCGATCGGCACGATCGCGCCGTTCTCCTCCGCGACCTCGATGAACTCGCCGGGGCCGATCAGCCCGCGGGTCGGGTGTCGCCAGCGGACCAGCGCCTCCAGGCCGACCACGTCCTCGGTGGCCAGGTCCACGATCGGCTGGTACTGCAGGACCAGTTGCTGATCCTCGACCGCGCTGCTGAGCGCGGCGCGCATCTCCAGCCGCTCCACCATCGCGGTGTGCAGGTCCGTACGGAAGCGCTGGTAGCGGCCCTTGCCGTCGCCCTTGGAGACGTAGAGCGCGAGGTCGGCCTGGCGCTGCATCTCGGCCGCGTCGTGCGCCTCCACGTTCGTGGTGACGCCGATGCTGACCGCGCCGCCGACCATGGCGGTGCCGCCGGTGTCGTAGCGCAGCTCGAACGGTTCCGCGCAGGCGGCCACGATCCGGGCGGCCACGTCGTCCGCCTCGACCGGCGTCTGCGCCTGCTCGATCAGCACCGCGAATTCGTCGCCGCCGAGCCGCGCCACCGTCTCCTGCGGTCCCACCACGCTGGCGATCCGGGCGCCGACCGCGGCCAGCAGCCGGTCGCCGACCACCAGGCCGAGGGTGTCGTTGACCACCTTGAAGTCGTCGATGTCGATGAACAGCAGGCCGACCACGGACCGGTCGCGCTGGGCGAGCGTGAGCGCGTGCTCCAGCCGGTTCTGCAACAGCAGCCGGTTCGCCAGGCCGGTCAGCGGGTCGTGGAACGCCTGGTGCGCGAGGTCGCTCTCCAGCCGGCGGCGTTCGGTGACGTCGCGCATGGTCAGCACCGCGCCGCGGACGGTCGGCTCGTCGCGCATGTCCTGGATGGCGCATTCGACCTGCACGGTACGGCCGTCCGCGCCCAGTCCGACCAGGTCGAACGACATGGCCTGGCCCCGGCCGCCGCGCAGCCGCTGCAACGACTCCCGCAGCCGCTCGTGCTGCTCGCCCACGATCAGGTCGGTGACCGGCGCGCCGGTGAGCATGGCCGCGGGCGTGCCGAAGACGTCGCCGGCGGATGGGCTGGCGTACGTGATGTGGTCGTCGCCGCCGACGATCAGGATGACGTCGGAGGCGTTCTGGATCAGCGTCCGGAAGTACGCCTCGTGCTTGCGCCGGCTGACCTCCGCGCCCAGCGCGATCCGGTCGATCGCCATCGTGCCCTGCGACACCAGCGCCTCGAACGCGGGCCGCAGCCGCCACAGCACCGGCTCGCTCGCGGCCAGGCAGATCCAGGTAAACTGGAACTCCGAGGAGCCCTCCTCGGGCAGCAGCGGGCCGGGTGCGCGCAGCGCCACGTCGAAGCCGTCCAGCGGTTCGCCGTGCGTGGCCGGCAGCTGTGCGACGGGCTCCAGCGTGACGCCCTCGGCGAAGAACTCCTCCCGGGTCATGCCGCTGAAGATCCCGGCGCTCTCCAGCACGTACGGCTCGTTCGGCGGCATCAGCTGCGCCATCGCGGCCCGGACCGCGGCCGCGACGTCGCCGGGCGTGGCCGCGGAGACCAGTTGGGTCCCGGCCTCGCGCAGCACCCGTTCGCGGTGGCTGATCCGCCGGTGGTCCGCGAGCAGCCCGGCCAGCCGGCCGATCACCAGCAGGAACATCAGCGCGGAGAAGATGGCGATCACCGGGGCGTCGGAGACCGTGCCGTCGAGGTTCTCGTAGACCAGCACCGCGGGTGCGACCAGCGCGGCCGCGACCAGCATGGCGAGCCGCCGCCAGCCGGCCACCCGGGGGGTGAACGCGGCCGGGGTGTGCTCGGTGAGCCGGGTCATCGACGGGTCCAGCGACGCGTACCCGAGCAGCGCGTAGAAGATCACCCAGCCGACGTCGACCGGGCCGCCGGTGCTCCAGTCCTGGTTGAGCCGGCTCAGCCCGTAGATCAGGTCGGTGCCGAGCAGCGCGATGACGCCCACGGTGAGCGCGGTGATCGACAGATGCCGGGTGCCGGGCGCGCTGAGCAGGCGCACCAGCATGGCGAGCGCCAGCACGTCGCCGAGCGGATAGCCGATCGAGGTGAGCTTCTCGGCCGTGCTGAGGTCGGTGTCGCGCACCAGCGGGCCGATCCAGAACACCCAGACGACCAGCCCGATCGCGGCCGTGGGCAGCAGCGCGTCGAGCAGCGCGGCCCGGTCGTCCGCGCCGGACCGGAACCGGATGAAGACCAGTAGGGCGCCGGCCAGCAGCGGGTACGACAGCAGGTAGAACCCGTCCGCCGGGGACGGGAACGCGTCGCGGGACGTCAGGTTGTAGACCGCGTCGCCGAGCGCGAACGTGACCAGCACGCCGCAGAGCAGGAACCAGGGCAGCCCGCGGGCCGGCCGGTTGAGGAGCACGCCGACCAGCACCGCGATCGCGGCACCGAAGCCGAGCCCGGCCCAGAACGCGGTGCCGTACACCGGGAACGCGTAATAGGCCCCGGTCAGCACGACCATCCACGCGCCGAAGCTGACCCGCGCGACTCGGGTGGACATCAGCCCTCCGTTCCGGTTGCCCTCCGAAGGCCACTTCGGTAGCAAACCGGTGGAATCTGACTAATATCCACCCAGTTCAATGGAAAACTCGATGTGCCCGGTCAGCGCGCGGAACGCGGACCCGCCGCCGCCGAGGCGGAACCCGCGATGCCCCGGCCGAGCGGGCACCGGCGGCTCACTGCTGCTGCGTCCAGACCTGCTCGTCCAGCCACTTCGCGTGGGTCTCCCACGCGGACTGCTTCGTGCAGCCGAGGGATTGTCCGATCTGCGCCCAGGAGGCGCCGGCCTTGCGGGCGGTGCGCACGTCGAGCTGACGGCCGTAGGTCGCCTTGCGCGCGATCAGCTCGCCCAGTGCCAGCAGTTCCAGCGCCTCCTCCTTGGACAGCGGCGCCAGGTCGGGGTCGAGCGGGGTCTCGTCGAGCGAGGACGAGGCCGAGGCCAGTGCGTCGCGGGTGCGCAGAGTGTCGTACCGGGCCACGGCGGTCAGCAGGGTGTACTCGTACTCGAGATCATCCGGCGCAGGCATGGCTCCAGCGTGCCCGTCAAGACGTCTTGACGGCAACCGATTCCCACGTCAGAAAACAGACCAAAACTCATCAAACTCCGGCGGGGGTACGCGGTGCGTGCGCGACCGGAAACGATCAGGCAATCGACTCCAGCAGGCGGACCGCCGCGGCCGGGCCGGGCAGCGCCGCCCAGCCGGCGCGCAGCGCGCGGGCGGTGTCGCGGCAGCCCGGGCCGGCCAGCACGGCCGCGGCCTCGGCGGCGGCCCGCTCCGGCGTGACGGTCTCCGCGTCCAGCACGCGGCCGAGGCCGAGCGCGGCCACGCGAACCGCGTTGTCCGGCTGGTCCGCGCCCATCGGCGCCACCAGCATCGGCAGCCCGTGCGCCACCGCGCCGAGCACGCTGCCCGAGCCGCCGTGCGAGACGACCAGGTCGCAGCGGGGCAGCAGTTCGTCCTGCGGCACGAACCGCTCGATCCGCACGTGCGCCGGCTGCGGCCCGAACACGGCCGGGTCGAGGTGGCGGCCCACGGTCATCACCAGGTCGGCGGGGAGGTCGCGCAGCCCGGCGAGGACCCGCTCGAACAGGTCGCCGGACTCGATGTTGAACTCCGTGCCGAGCGTGAAGTAGATCAGCGGCCGGTCGCCGCCCTCGGCGATCGGGGGCATGGTCTCGGCCGGGCGGATCGCGTGGCCGGTCGCGGGCAGCGGGAACGCCGGGTCGCGGAAGCCCGGCGGCACCGGCTCCAGCACCAGGTGGCGGCCGAGCATGGCGAGCCCGCCGTCCGGCGGCAGCCCGAACTCCGCGCGCACCTCGTCGATCGCCTCGGCCACGTATCCGTCCTGGACGAACGACCCGGCCGCGAGCACCACCACGGTGGCGTGCGGGATGCCCAGCCGCTCCGCCGCGATCATGGCGCCGTAGTCGACCTCGTCACAGACGATCAGGTCCGGCCGCCACTCGGCCGCCTGGGTCAGCAGCCGGGCGGCGCGGTCGGGCCCGGCCTTACGGACGAACATGTCGGTGACCACCCGCCGCTCCCGAGCCTCGTCCAGCGGCGCCAACGGCAGCCGCTCGCGCCGCTCGGGCGTGGGCGCGTCCGCAGCGCCGTTGTCCAGCACCTCGAAGCCGGCCCGCCGGACCGTGTCGACCATGCGCGGCCCGGCCGACAGCGCCACGTCGTGACCGGCGGCCCGGGCGGCCCGGGCGATCGGCGTCAGCGGCAGGAAGTGCCCGGCACCGCCCACGAACGAGAACAGGATGCGCATCATTCGATCTTATTATCTGGGAGATGCTTCCCGCAATACGAGAAGCGGGGCCTATCGTCGGGGTATGTCAGCCGTATACACGCACGGTCATCACGAATCGGTGCTGCGCTCACATCGCTGGCGCACCGCGGACAACTCGGCCGCCTACCTGCTGCCGCACCTGCGCGCCGGCCAGTCGCTGCTGGACGTCGGCGCCGGCCCCGGCACCATCACCATGGACCTCGCCGCGCTGGTCGCGCCCGGCCGGGTCACCGCCATCGAACTCACCGAGGACGCGCTCGCGCTCTCCCGCACCGAGGCCGCGGCGCGCGGGGTGACCACGGTCGACTTCGCGGTCGCGGACGTGCACGACCTCCCCTTCCCGGACGACGCGTTCGACGTGGTCCACGCCCACCAGGTGCTCCAGCACGTGGCCGACCCGGTCCGCGCGCTCGCCGAGATGCGGCGCGTCTGCCGCCCCGGCGGCGTGGTCGCCGCCCGGGACAGCGACTACGACCGGTTCGCCTGGTTCCCCGCCGTCCCCGAACTGGACGAGTGGCTGGCGCTCTACCGCGCCACCGCCCGCGCCAACGGCGGCGAGCCCGACGCCGGCCGCCGCCTGCTCTCCTGGGCGCGCGCCGCCGGCTTCACCACCATCACCCCCGGCGCCGGCGTCTGGTGCTACGCCACCGACGAGGACCGCCGCTGGTGGGGCGGCATGTGGGCGGACCGGATCGTCGAGTCCGCGATGGCCCGCCAGCTCCTCGCCGCCGGCACCGTCACCCCCGCCGACCTCCAGCGCCTCGCCGCCGGCTGGCGCCGCTGGTCCGACTCCCCCGACGGCTGGTTCACCGTCCTCCACGGCGAGATTCTCTGCCACGCCTGACCGGACCGGCACCGGGTTTGCGCACCCGCGGATCCGGCAGGGAGGCCGGCCACGGCCGACCGGTGCCCGCTCCGAGCTTGCGGACCGCGACCACGCCGGGAGCGGGCAGAAAGGAATTCTGATGGTGATGGGCAAGCGAAAGGCCCGCTCACCGGTACGCGGGAGCGGGCCTTCCGGGTGGGCTTACAGCGAGACCGCGCCGTAGAGCGGGAACGGTGCGAGCAGCTCGGTGGCCTGCTTGGACACGCGGTCGGCGACGGCCGGGTCGAGGTGGAACCTGGCCTTGGAGTCGGGGTCCGGCGTGGTCTGGGACAGGACCGTGTGCATCAGGTCGGCGATCTGGTCCATCTCCGCCGTACCGAGACCGCGGGTGGTGAGGGCTGGGGTGCCGACGCGGATGCCGGAGGTGTACCAGGCGCCGTTCGGGTCCTGCGGGATGCTGTTGCGGTTGGTGACGATGCCGGAGTTGAGCAGCGCCTGCTCGGCCTGGCGGCCGGTGAGGCCGTACTTGTCGACGTCGATCAGCACCAGGTGGTTGTCGGTGCCGCCGGAGACCACGGTGGCGCCGCGCCGGAGCAGGCCCTCGGCGAGCGCCTGGCTGTTGGCGACGATGCGCTGCGCGTAGTCGGCGAACTCGGGGCGGCGGGCCTCGGCGAGCGCGACGGCCTTGGCGCCCATGACGTGCGCGAGCGGGCCGCCGAGCACCATCGGGCAGCCGCGGTCGACCTGCTCGGCCAGCTCGGGCTGGCAGAGCACCATGCCGCCGCGCGGGCCGCGCAGGCTCTTGTGCGTGGTGGTGGTGACGATGTGCGCGTGCGGGATCGGGTCGAAGTCGCCGGTGAAGACCTTGCCGGCGACGAGGCCGGCGAAGTGCGCCATGTCGACCATGAAGGTGGCGCCGACCTCGTCCGCGATCTCCCGCATGACGCGGAAGTTCACCTTCCGGGGGTACGCGGAGTAGCCGCCCACGATCACGGCCGGCTTGAAGTCGCGGGCGATCTCGCGCAGGCCGTCGTAGTCGATCTGGCCGGTGGCCGGGTCGACGCCGTAGGAGCGCTGGTCGAACATCTTGCCGGAGATGTTCGGCCGGAAGCCGTGGGTGAGGTGGCCGCCGGCGTCGAGCGACATGCCTAGCATGCGCTGGTTGCCGAACGCGGCGCGCAGCTCGGCCCACTCGGCGTCGGTCAGGCTGTTGACCTGCGTCTTCTTGAGCTTCGCCAGGTACGGCTGCTCGACCCGGTCGGCCAGGATCGCCCAGTACGCCACCAGGTTCGCGTCGATGCCGGAGTGCGGCTGCACGTACGCGTGCGGCGCGCCGAACAGGGCCTTGGCGTGCTCCGCGGCGACGGACTCGACGGTGTCGACGTTCTGGCAGCCGGCGTAGAAACGGCGCCCGATGGTGCCCTCGGCGTACTTGTCGGAGAACCAGTTGCCCATGGCCAGCAGCACGGCCGGGGACGCATAGTTCTCACTGGCGATCAGCTTGAGCGACTCGCGCTGGTCGGTCAGCTCGGACGCGATGGCGTCGGCGACTCGCGGCTCGACGGAACGGATGACCTCGAGCGCGGCACGGAAGGCGGTCGACTCGGCGTTCAACTCGGACATTGGACCTCCCTATCACAGGTGGAAGAGGCCCAGGCGCGCGGCAGACGCCCGGTGTGGGCGGGACCGCTCCCCGATGGTTGATCCATCTGACAGCGCCAGTCACGGTCCGCCTCGGAGCATACCCGCTGCCCCGCGGATCGCGGCCAGGCTCGATGATGAATTCATGCGTGAGGTCACCATCAACACCGACATGATCCGCCTGGGCCAGTTCCTCAAGCTCGCAGACGTGATCGAGGCGGGTTCGGACGTGAAGTACCTGCTCGGCTCCGAGGACGTCACGGTCAACGGCGAGCCCGAGGACCGGCGCGGACGGCAGCTCTTCAAGGGCGACGTGGTGACGGTGGGTGACGACATCACGCTGGTGGTGGCCTAGCGTAGGTTCGATCCATGGGCACCTACCTCGGCAGCGCCACGCTGTTCGCCTCCGACGGCACCGCGCAGACCGTCAAGCACACCAGCATCCGTACCCGCCGGGACGCCGGCACCGGCGTCGTCACCTGGACCGGCACGCTCGACCTCAGCGACGGCGAGATCGCCGACCTGCTGCTCCCCTCCGGCGAGGGCACGCTGCGCCTGCCGGACGGCACGGAGGCCTCGGTCCGGGTGTCGGCCGGCGGCGCGTTCACCGGCACGGCCACCCAGCCCGCCTGAGACGAAAGGGCGCGCCGACCGCAGCGGTCGGCGCGCCCTCCGGGTGCGTTACGGCGATCAGGCCTGGAACTTCAGCTTCCGGCGACGCGCCATCAGGAACAGGCCGGCACCGGCCGCGAGCAGCACGATCGCGCCCGCGGTGATCGAGCCGACGGCCGCGCCGGTCAGCGGCAGCTCCGGCTCGCCGTCACCCGGCGTGAACGCGACCGGCGTGGTCGACGGCCCCGGGCTGGCCGGCGTCTCCGGCGTGCCGGTCGGCACCGGGGTGGTCGGGGACGGCGACGGCGTGCCGGTCGGCGGGGTGGTGACGCCGCAGTCCGCCGGCTTGGTCCAGGCGACCTCGCCCTTCAGCGCGTCCAGGTCGCCATCGACCTTGACGGTCAGCCCCTCGGAGCCCGGGAACATCACCGGCGGCGCGGTCTGACCCGGCTTCACCGTGATGGTCTGCGGCTGGCCCGTGCTCGGCGTGAAGGTGACGGTGAACTCCTTGCCGTTCTCCGGGTTCTTGACCGTGAAGCTCAGGCCCTCGCAGGTCTGGGCCACGGTGGCCTCCGGGGTGCCGACCTCGGGAACCTGGCAGTCCTCCGGGGTGCTCCAGGCGCCGCGGTAGAGCTCCTTGCCACGCGAGCTGACCACGATGTTCTTGGCGTTCGCGGCCGGCACGGTGACGGTGGCGGGCTCCTGGCGGGCCTTCAGCGTCTCGGTCTTGCTGAAGCCACCGTCGGCGGTGATCGTGAACGTCTCGCTGTGCGTGCTGCGGTTGATCAGCTTGAGCGCGACGTTGCCCGTGCAGTCCGGCAGCGGCTCGACGGCGGGCTCGGCCTTGCAGGTGCCGGAGCCGCCGTTGTACCAGGCGTGCTGCGGCTGACCCGGCTTCGGCGTGGAGCGGTTGCCGGGCGCGCTGCTCTCGCCGACCTTGCGGCTGTTGTAGCGGTCACTGCCGTCGGTCAGCGGGTTGATGATGTCCGCGCCGAAGACGAAGTCCACCTGGGTGAAGCACTCCGGGACCTCGACCTTGAACTCCAGCTTGTTGACGCTGAGCTGCCCCGCCGTGGCCGGCACGAACTTCTTCACCGAGCTGTCCAGCACGTGCTGCGGCGTGGCGAACGTGGCCGACGGCGCCGTGTAGGAGACCAGCGCGAACGCCTGCTCCGCGCAGAGCGGGCCGTTGAGCAGCTTGATGCTGGCGGTGCCCTTCGGACCGTCGAAGGTGTGCTGATACTTGGCCTGCTCGGGGGTGACGCAGCTGGGCTGGTGCCCTCTGGTGGCGCTGGCCGGGGAGCCGACCGTGGCCAGCCCGGTCAGGCCGAGGACCACGCCGACCGCGAGAGCGGCGACGCGGCGGATACGGGGGACGGATTTCATGGGTGCGACGCTCCAAAAGAGGGGAACGAGCGAGGCACGCCGATTCGACGGTCGGCGCGCCCCGAGTGATGCCGATTCAGTGGTGCTGCTTCACGGCCCAGCGGTGAGCGCCACTCTCCGGCGGCGGCTCATAACACAGTGGACGCTCACAACGCAGGGTTACGCCTTTTCCTACGGAATGGAGTCGAGGGGGACGCGCGAGGTGGCCGACCGTCTGCCATGGACGGAAGCCGTGCTCGCGGCGCGACTGAGATTAACCATTCGCCCGGCAGCAAAGAAATCTTTTAGGATGCCCTTAATCTGTTGAGATCATTCCGAGACATTTCATGCACTCAATGCAGCGGCATGGACGCGGTGGGTACTTGCGCCGAAGCAAGAGTTCACCCGACGGCCGCTTCGGCGGAGTTGCGGTACAGCCACGGGAGCAGGCCGACGGCGGGCAGCGTCGGCCATGGCCCGGGTCGGGTAACATGACCTTCCGCGCCCTCGTAGCTCAGGGGATAGAGCAACGGTTTCCTAAACCGTGTGTCGCAGGTTCGAATCCTGCCGGGGGCACCCTGGCCACAGCCTTGATTCACATCTGGTGGATCTTCGCGTGGCGCGATCCGTGGGGCCGGTGGCCCAGCTCGCGGCGACCTCTGCGCGTTTGGCGTGGACCGGATCGACGCCGATGATTCCGGGCCGTACCGCCGGATCGCCGCCGGCCTCCGTGCGGCGGTCCGGTGTGGTGCGCTCCGGCCGGGCGGTCCGCTTGCGACCGCTATAGATGTAGTGATTCGGGGGCGTGCAGGCGGAGCATCGTGGCGCCGACCATGGGTGGGATGTGGCGGCGGGCGGCCAGGGAGACCTCGATCATGGTCGCGAAGTGGCGGGCTCAGGGGCCTGCGGAGGCGTACGCGGTAAGGAAGTGGTCGCGGAAGGATTCCATCGGCCAGACCGGGGCGTCGGGGGCGGGCTTGAGGCCGGTGGTCCAGTTCCAGGAGGCGATGCGGTCGAGGACGGCCGGGTCCTTGGCGACGATGGTGACCGGGACGTCGTGGCTGGCGTTCGGGCCGGTGACCGTGGTGGCCGGCTGGTGGTCGCCAAGGAAGATCATGACGGTGTCGTCGGTGCCGTGGCGTTCCAGGTAGTCGAAGAGCGCGGTCAGCGAGTACTCGATGGAGATCCGGTACGCCTCGCGGGTGCGGTTCTCGTCGGTCGGGGCGGGCGGGTTCGCGGCGATGCGCTCGGGCATGCCGGCGAACGCGGAGCCGTCGCCGACCGAGTCCCAGTCGATCATCTGGGGGATCGAGTCCCACGGGAAGTGGCTGGAGAGCAGGTCGATCTCGGCCATCAGCGGCCCACGGTCCGCGCGCCCGTGCTCCAGCCGCTCGAACGCGGTGAGCGTGTACTGGTCGGGCATGGTGGTCCAGCCGAACTTCGGTCCGGCGTACCCGAGGTTGCGCGAGTCCCAGACGCGCTCGAAGCCGTACCAGTCGCCCTCCGGCCACGCGTACGTGTTCGCCGGCGCGACGCCGGCCGTGGACCAGCCGGCCTTGCGGAACGCCGCGGTCAGCGTGAGCCGGTCGCTGGCCACGATCGTGCGGTACCGCTGCTGGTTGTCGACGCGCAGTCCGGCCTGGAGCGACGAGTGCGCCAGCCAGCTGTAGCCGCCGAACGTGGTGGAGGTGAGCCAGCCGCTGCGGGCCGCGAACCCGGCCGCGGTCAGTCGCCTCTCGCCGTCCGCCAGCACCGCGTTGACCCGCGTGGACATCGCCGGGTCCTCGACCGCGCTGCGGCCGTAGCTCTCCACGAACGTGAGCAGTACGTCCTTGCCGCGCAGCGCGGTCAGCAGCCGGCTGGGCGGCACGTCGCGGAACGCGTCGACCGCGGCCGCGGCGGCGAACTCCTCCTGGTCGTTCAGCGCCGCGTTCACCAGCCCGACGCGCTGGGTGAGGAACGCGGACGCGCCGCGGTCCGCGATCGGGCTGCCGGCCAGCGCCAGCACCAGCCACCCGGTGGTCAGCAGCGCGATGCCGCGGGTGGTGGCGGTCCGGTGCCGCGCGAACGCACGTCCCAGCCGGATCAGGGCCAGGGACATCAGCACCGGTACGCACAGCAGCAGCGCGACCGCGAGGATCACCGCGACGATCGCGCCGGGCCGGCCGATCGAGCCGGTCAGGAACGCGACGCCGTCGTCCGCGAGGCTCCAGTCCAGCACCAGGTCGACCTGGCGGGCGTAGACCGTGAAGAAGCCCATGTCGGCCAGCTTGACCAGCACCAGCAGCCCGAGCACCACGCCCGCGGCGATCGCGCCGGCGAGGCGTGCCCGGCCCGGCAGCAGCAGCAGCAGGAGCACGGCGACGATCAGCGCCTCGACCGGGATTCGGAGGAACGTGCCGGCGGTGAGGCCGGTCGTCTGGTTCGGCAGCAGCAGCGCCACCAGGACCAGCAGTCCGGCCAGCACGGTGACCACCGTCCCGGCGACGGGACGCCGCCGTGGTGCGGCGTCCTCGACCGTCGTCTCGTGCTCTTCCTGCTGCTCCGGCACACCGCACCCCTCATCTGAAGAACAGGTCCGGTGCCCAATACGAGCGGATCAGCCGACCAGTTCGATGACCGCGCGTCGGATCAGGAACTTGCCGGGCTCGCGGACCTCCTCGAACGCGGCGTCGTTCAGCAGGATGCAGCTGCCGGACGTACCGGTCACCTCGACCGTGATGCTCTTGTCGTTGTCCAGGTTCGTCACCCGCAGCCGGGTGCCGGCCGGGAACTGGTTGCTCGACGCCGCGGGTGCGCCGGCCTCCCCGGAGAGGGTAACCGTCGAACCGTCGCAGACGACCTGTCCCGTGGCTTCGTCGGCGGACTCCTCGGACTCCTCGGGCTCCTCGGCGGGCTCCTCGGCAGGCGGGGCGTCGGGCGCGTCCGCGACCGGCGGCTCCGCGATCACGTCGTCGCCGCCGCCCTGGGCCGGCGCGCAGCCGGCGGCCGCGAGCTGCTGGTCGATCACGGCGATGACGTCCTGCCGATTCTTGATCCGGGCGTCGGAGAGGGCGTCCGGGTTGGCTCGCTGCTCCGCGATGAAGTCGAGGTTCCGCTGGCGGGCCGCCTCGATGCCCGCGCACGGCCCTTCGGCCGCGCCGCTGATGCCGGTACCGACCGCGAAGGCACCGCCGGCGATCGCGAGCGCGGTCACCCCGATGACGATTTTCCGGTTGCGGCCGATGAGGAGCTGGCGCCAGTTCATGATCTTCTCCGTCCGTTGCCCTGCGTCGTTGCGGCACCGGTTCCTACGGCTCCGGACGGGCGGGGAGATCAAGCCGCGTACCCTAAAGTTTCACTAAGCGCCACGAAAAGGGACCAATGGGGTGTGGCGAAATCGATCTCGCGGCGGCATCCACATAGGGGCGGGGAATCACGCGGTGCCGCATGTGAATAGCGAAGTTTATTACCTGTAAGTAGCGGGCTACCGGGTGGAATACCTTGCAGGTCAACGGATGTTTGTCGCCTGCACATTCCCTAAACCACATGTCCAATGTGAGTTTTGCGACTGTGGCCGATTGCCGACCCCGTCGATATGATCCCGCAATATTCAAACCGGTACGGTTCTGTGGTGCCCGAATCCTCCGAACGATCGTTGGCCGGTCGTTACACCCTCGTTCGCGCGCTCGGGCAGGGCGCCATGGGGCGGGTCTGGCTCGCCCGTGACGAGATGCTCCGGCGCGACGTCGCCGTCAAGGAGCTCGTGCCGCCACCCGGCCTCAGCGAGGCGGAGACTGCCCAGCTCCGCGAGCGCTCGCTGCGCGAGGCGCGCGCCATCGCGCAGCTCAGCCACTCCAACGCGGTCCGGATCTTCGACGTTCTGATCGACGGCGGCGACCCGTGGATCGTCATGGAGTTCATCCCGTCCCAGCCGCTGCACAGCGTGCTGCGCGCCGAGGGCCCGATGGCGCCGGCCCGCGCCGCCCGCATCGGGCTCGCCGTGCTGGCCGCGCTCACCGCCGCGCACCGCGTCGGCGTGCTGCACCGCGACGTCAA
This sequence comes from Catenuloplanes atrovinosus, assembly GCF_031458235.1. Taxonomy (NCBI): domain Bacteria; kingdom Bacillati; phylum Actinomycetota; class Actinomycetes; order Micromonosporales; family Micromonosporaceae; genus Catenuloplanes; species Catenuloplanes atrovinosus. The sequence goes on from NZ_JAVDYB010000001.1 coordinate 7,124,398, forward strand.
GCCGGCGAACGTGCTGCTCGGCACGGACGGCCGGATCATGCTGACCGACTTCGGGCTGGCCACGGTCGAGGACGACCCGGGCATGACGCGCACCGGCATCGTGCTCGGCTCCCCGGCCTACCTCGCGCCCGAGCGGGCGATCGGCGAGCCGGCCGGGCCCGCCTCCGATCTGTGGTCGCTCGGCGCCACGCTCTACGCGGCCGTGGAGGGCCGCTCGCCGTACGCGCGATCCTCCTCCATCGCCACACTGGCCGCGCTCGCCACCGAGCTGCCCGCGCCGCCGCAGCGCGCCGGCGCGCTGTTCCCGGTGCTGGAGGGGTTGCTGCGCAAGGACCCGGCCCGGCGGATCGACGCGATGCAGGCGGAGAAGCTGCTCACCGCCGCGGCCGAGTCGGGGGAGGAGCTGACCGCACCGCTGGAGGGCCGGGCCGTCCCGGCGCCGCGCCGCGAGGAGCGCGCCGAGGCGACCGGCACCCCGGCCGCCGCCGCAGGCACGGTCGACTCCCGGTTCGGCTACCGGGGCGCGGAGGCCAGCGCGTCCGCGCCGATCGCGACACCGCCGCCGGCCTCGGCCATCCCGGGCGTCGAGGGCAGCTTCGGGTTCCGCGGGCTCGACTCCGCGTCCGGCGGCTCCGGCGGGGCCGCCGGCAAGGCCGCCACCCCGCCGCCGAAGCCGCGCACCGAGCCCGGCCTGGTCGATCGGCTGCTCGGCCCGGGCGGCGGGCGCAGCCGGCTGGCCATCCTCATCCTGATCCCGCTGCTGGTGGTGCTCATCGGGTTTCTGCTGATCGGCCCGTCGCTGGCGGACGGCGGCACCGGCGAGGACGACGGCCACGCCGAGGACCCGGCGATCAGCGCGCCGGTCTGGGACCAGCCCGGCGGGGTCGCTCCGGCGCCGGGCGGGACCGCCCCGGTCTCGGTCGCGCCGCCGCCCCCGTCACACGGCGCCGGCGCGGGCGTGCCTCCGCAGGGCGCGCCGGAGGCGCCGGCCGAGCAGCCCACACCGAGGGCGAGCACGACCCGGCCCGGCACCGGCGCGGCCGGTGCGAACGAGCCGCCGCCGATCTTCTCCGGCCGCGCGGTCGTCAACTTCGGCAGCGGCAGGTGCGTCGACGTGCCGGACAGCGACGCCTCCACCGGCCGCGCGATCCAGCTGTGGGACTGCAACGGCACGGCCGGGCAGACGTTCGAGCTGACCGCGGACGGCCGGCTGCGCGCGCTGGGCCGCTGCCTGGAGGTGACCGGCGACGGGGACGGCAGCACGCTGCGGATCGCCGCCTGTGACGGCGCGTGGGACCAGATCTTCACGCTCAACGCGGTCGGCGACCTGGTCAACGTGCGTGCCGATCGGTGCGTGGACGTGATGGACGGCAACACCGGCAACGGCGCGCTGCTTCAGATCTGGCAGTGCAACGGCGGCACGCACCAGAAGTGGTACGTCGGATAGCCGCAGGTCGGCGGGCTGTTGTAGCCGCCGCCGGCCGCTAGACTCCGCTGGCGATACGTAGCGGAGAGGCAGGTCGATGGCGCCGGACATTCCGTACCGGGTGGTTCGAGAGCTCGGCTCGTGCGACGTCGGCACCGTGTGGTCGGCCGTCGACGAGGAGCGCGGCGTCCCGGTCACCGTGGCGGTGCTGACCGCGCAGGCCGCGGCCGACCAGCGCTGGCGGGACGCGTTCGCCGGGCACGCCGGCGCGGTCGGTGGCTCCCGATACGTGAACGCCGGCTTCACCGCCGCGGTGCCCTGGGTCGCGTTCGACGGCGACGCGGATCAGCCGGGCGCGGAGCGCGTCTTCGCCTCGCTCGGCCGCACCTACACGCCGGCCGCCGCGTTCGGCACGCCGGTCTCGGGGTCGGTGGCGGACACCGGCATGGAGCTGGGCGACGACCCGTTCGGCCTGGGCGGCGACGCGCCCCGGCGTCCCTACTTCGGCGAGGGCGCCCAGGATCCGTACGCCGAGAATCCTCCCGCCTCCCGCCGCAACCGGCTCTGGATCGGCGTGGCCGCCGGCGTCGCCGTCCTGCTGGTCGGCGTCGGCGTGGCGGTCGGCGTCACCCGGCCCGGCGACGACACCGGTGGCGACCCGGAGGCGGCCGGGACCGTCGCCGCGCCCCTGCCGGCGACCACGCCGGCCGGTTCGCCCTCCGCGTCCGCGTCCCCCGGCTCGCTCAACGCCACCTCGCTGACCGGGTCCGTCACCCCCTCGCCCGCCGCACCGTCCGCACCCGCACCCACCGGAGCCGCCGCACCGACCGGCGGGAACGCGCCCGCACCGGCCACCTTCACGGTGCCGGCCCGCGCGGTCCGGCCGGGCATCGAGCCACCGTTCGGCGGCACCTGGCCGGCGGAGTGGCCGAAGTACGGCAGCGGCGACCCGACGAAGGTGGTCTCGCTGCCCGGCCTGGGCTTCGGCGTGCGGATGCCGTCCAACTGGCAGTGCAAGGCCGGCGGTGCCGGACACGTCTGCGGCTACGTGGAGAACGGCACGCTGGTCGCGGGCGGCGAGATCATCGCCCGGGACTGCGGCTCACCCTGCGACGACGCCCGCCGCACCGCGCTGCGCGGCACCGAGGACGCGTTCGGCGCGCAGTGGCGGAAGGCGGGCGGCAACACCACGATCGCGGAGACCCAGAATCTCGACGGCACCTCCGGGTACGGCCTCGTGGTGATCGGCTACTACCGTGCCGGCTCGGTCGACCGTCAGGTCGTGCTGCGGATGACCGCGGACATCGCCTGGAACGACGAGTTCCGGCGGATCGCGAACAACATCCGCGACTCCACCGGGATCTGACGACCGTTACTGTGACCGTCGTCGGCGTCTTCGATCCACGGAAGAACGGAACAACGACACAGACATGGCCACGGTACGTCTGAGCGCGCTGACCCGCCGCGTGGTGGACCGCCCCTCGACGGTGGTGCTGTCGGCCGTCGTCCTCACGCTCGGTGTCGTCCCGTCGGCGATGCCGGGCGCGGTCTGGGCGTACGCCGTCGCGCTCCTCGCCGCGGCCGCGGTGATGGCCGTGCGCATGCCGCGCCGGCTGGTCGGCGGCCTGCTCCCCTGGCTCCCGCTGGCCGCCTGGCTGGGCGTGGCGCTGCTGGTCCTGGGCCGGTTCTCGTTCACCGGCGCGCTGTACCTGGGCCTGGCCGGGCTGAGTTTCGCGGTCGGCTGGGCCGCCGCTCAGGTGCGCCTGTTGCGCCACGACGGCGACCGCCGCCCACCGGCCCTGGCCTGGGCGTTCGCGCTGATCGTCTGGGCGCAGCCGCCGATCGTCGCGCTCACCGGCGCGCCCGGCGGCCTGTTCCTGCTCTGCGGCCTGTGCGCGCTCACGCTGCCGCGCGCCCGCTGGTGGACCTGGGCCACGCTGACCGCCGCGCTCGTCGGCACCGGGCTGGCCCGAAGCTGGTCCCTGCTCGCCGCGACGTTGGTCATGGTCGCGCTGTACGTGCTGCTGGAGCTGCTGTCCGGGCACCGCCGGCGCGGCAGCGCGGCGCTTCTCGGCCTCGCGGTCGCGCTCGCCGCCGTCGCGGTCCCGTGGCTGCTCACCCGGCCCGCCACGGAGCCGGCCGGGCTGCCGGCCGACGCCCACCCGCTGGTCGGCGCCGGAGCCGGCGCGCTGGCGGGCACCGCCGACGTGCACAACGTGGTGGTACGCGGCGCGGCCGAGCTCGGCGTCGCCGGCGCGCTGCTGCTCTGGGCGCCGATCGTCCTGGTCCTCATCGCCGCGGTACGGCGCACGTGGCTCACCCGGGGCGCGGACCTGCCGGCCCGGCTGCTGGTCAGCGTCGCGCCGGGCGCGGCCCTGGCGGGCGTCACCGGCTGGGACCCGTATCTACTGGTCCTCACGCTGCTGGTCGGCTATTTCGGCGCCCAGATCGACATCGCCGCGCCCAACCCGCTGTCCGCGATCTCCCGCGCCGCCGTGCTCCCAGCACACACCACAGCACCTCCGGCCACCGACACGCAACCTCTCTCCCACGATCCGGAGACGGACGCCCCGGACGGATCCGCCGTCACGAACTCGGAGCGCGTTCCCCCGGCTCCCGGCGATCTTGCAGACGAGTTTCCCACCCACGACACGGACACCACCCTGGACGCCGCCGCGGACGCGGATACCGCCGCGGACGCGGACGCCGTCGCGGACGCGGATACCGCCGCGGACGCGGATACCGCCGCGGACGCGGATACCGCCGCGGAAGAGGAGGGGGCCGCAGACCCGGATGCCGCCGCACGCCCGCAGGCCGCCGCGGACGCGGATGCCGTTTCCCGAGCGACCGCGGAGGCGACCCTGCCCGTGGCCAACGCAGATCATCCGGCGGATGACCCGGGGTCGGCCCATGCGCGAACCGGTGCCTGGACCAGCCAACATCACCCGGCGGACCGCCCGGAGCGGGCCGACGCGGAACCCGCGCCCGAGGCCGGTACAGATCACGGGGCGGAGGTCGCCGACCCGGCCGATGCGGAGTTCGGTCGCGAATCCGCAGCCGAATCGGCAACCGGGGACATCGCGGCCGATCGAGAGGCCCGCGCGCCGGTCGAGGCGGTAAGCAGCGAGCGCAGGCCGGACGTGACCGGCCCTGATGACGAAACGACAGCCCCCGCCAGCACTGAAGCGGCTGAATCCGACGCCGAGGAGGCGAAGGCCGAAGCCGAAGCGGGAGACGCCATCGAAGCCGGAACCGAGGCGGTGACGGACACGCAAGCCGTGGCTGAGGCGGTGACGGAGACGAACGCCGGAGCCGAGGCGGAGAGCAAGACCGAGGCCGGCGGCCGGCGGCCCCGGACGAAGACGCGCGGCGGCCGGAGGCCGGGGCGCCGGCGCTGACGAGAGCCGTGGCCGGCGGGCGTTACCGTCCCGCGGCGGCGAGGATGTCGGGGACGGAGTCGGTGCGGACGGCGTCGTAGAGGGATTGAGCGGCGGCGTCGTCGGCCAGGACGACGCTCTGGTCACCTACCCGGCCGGTGCCGGTGGTGGGGGTGGTCAGGAAGGTGAGGTTGCCGCCGCGGACATTGCGCATCTGGGTGGCGAGGTCGAGGATCGACAGCGTCTGGTCGACCGAGACCGAGTCGGCGGTGGCCTGGACGAAGTCGTTGATCGCGGCGGGGCTGGAGAGCATGCCGCCGGACGCGGCCCGGTCCAGGATCGCCTTGATGACCTGCTGCTGGTGGCGGATGCGGGCGAAGTCGCCGTCCGGGAACTGGTAGCGCTGGCGGGCGTAGTCGAGTGCGGTGGCGCCGTCCATGTGCATGGTGCCCGCGGTGAACCGCCGGAACGGCTCGTGGATCGACGTGAAGTCCTGCTCCACGTCGATGTCGATGCCGCCGAGCGCGTCCACGATCTGCTGGAACCCGCCGAAGTCGACGAGGACCACGTGGTCGATGCGGACGCCGGTGAAGGATTCCACGGTCTGGACCATCAGCGGGACACCGCCCCACGCGTACGCGGCATTGATCTTCGCGTCGGTGTCGCCGTTGCGGCCGTCGGCGGAGCGGGGCACGTGCACCCAGGTGTCCCGCGGTATCGAGATCAGCTGTGCGCCGGAGCGGTCGGCCGGGAGGTGCGCCACGATGATCGTGTCGCTGCGGGAGCCGGTGGTGTTCTCCGGGTCGCGGGAGTCGCTGCCGAGCAGCAGCAGGTTGAGCGCGTCCACCGCGACCGGCTCCTTGGCCGGGCGCGACTCCTCCGGCACCTCGGTGAACGCGTCGACCTTCTCGATGCTCCGCTCGACCGAGCCGACGTAGAGCGCGGTGGCCGCGGTGGTGCCGCCCGCGATCAGGACCAGCGCCACCAGCGAGATGATCAGGACGCGCCGCCACCGGATGCGCGCGCGACCGCCCGCGGGCGGCGGAGAGTCCGCGGCGACGGCCTCGATGACCTGCGTCGCGTCGTCGTCCACGAGCTTCCCCCGACGTTCCATTCCGCGGATCGTACTGACGCGCACACCCCTCCTGACCAGCCATTTCAGCCGCATTTGGCCGTCCGTCCGGCCCAATCTCACCCACACGAACCGGGCGGGCGCACCCGGACGGCGCGGAAACGGCCGATCGTGCCCACCCACGGACCCGGCAGGGAGGCCGCCCGCGGGAGCATGCCCCTGCTGCCGCCCCTGTACCGGCAGTGCACGCCGAGCTTCCGCCGGAAGCGGGAGATCGGCTTATTGAAGGCCCGTCAGCAGCGCGATCAGGTCGTCCTCGGTGAGCGGCTCGCTCGCGGCGGCGGCCGAGGCGCGCAGGTCCGGGTCGAGGGCGGCGATCTCCGTCCGGAGCATGGCCATCGCGGTCGGGTCGGCGTTGTCCAGGCGGATGCCGCCGCGGGCGGCGAGCCGGTCGGCGCCGGTCAGCAGCGTGACCGCGGCGGCCGGGCGGCCGGTGCGCAGCAGCACCAGCGCGCCGTGTGCCAGGCAGGACAGCACCTGCACGCGGTCGTCCTCCTCGCGGAACCAGGTGATCGCCCGGTGCAGCACCGGGAACGCGGCCTCCGGGTCGTCGACCACCAGCGAGCGGATCAGCAGTTGCGCGGCCAGCCCGCCGTCCCAGCCGTAGCCGTCGCGCTCCGCCTCCTCGATCGCGGCGCGGAGCCGGCGGCGGCCCTCGGCGATCTCGCCCCGGCCGGCCAGCGCGCCGCCGAGCAGCGCCTGCGGCAGTACGCCGTAGCGGGGCTCGCCGACGGTGCGGGACACCTCGATGGACGCGCGGGCGCTGTCGGCGGCGCGGTCGAAGTCGGCGTCCGCGGTCCACAGCATCGCCCGGTAGTAGTGGAGCTGGCCGAGCAGCCGCCGGCCGTCCTCGCCGTCGGGCGCGCCGAGCGCGTCGAAGGCCCCGGTCACGCACCGGCGCACCTCGGCCAGGTCGCCGCCGATCCAGTGCAGGCCCGCGCAGGCGGACAGCGCGCGGGCCCGGACCACGGGCGGCGCGCCGGGCGCCCGGTCCATCGCGGTGGTGAGCAGGCGCAGGCCTTCCGCCGCATGCCCGCCGCGCACCCAGAACCACTCCAGCAGGCCGGCCGTGCGCAGCGCCGCGGCCGGGTCCTCGGCCAGGTCGTGGGTGAGCGCGGCGCGCAGGTTGGGCAGCTCGCGGTTGAGCACCCGGATCGCCCGGGCGGAGCGGCGCCCGCGCAGGTCGGGCACGGTGCGCGCGACCAGCTCGCGGGCCCAGGCCGCGTGTGCGGCGCGACTTCCGGCCGGGTCCGGATCATGGTCTCGGCAGTACGCCCGGATGATCTCCAGCAGGCGGTAGCGGGCCGGCGTGAGCGTGGTGTCCGCGGCCACCACCGAGCGCGAGACCAGCGACGACAGCGCCGCCAGGTCGGAGCCGAGCGCGGCCGCGCCCTCCAGCGTGAAACCGCCCTCGAACGGCCACAGCCGCAGGAACAGCGCGCGGTCGCGGTCCGGCAGCAGGTCCACGCTCCACGCGACCGTGGCCTCCAGCGTGGCGTGCGGCGTGAGCGCGCCGCGCGGCACCCGGCCGAGCGCGGACAGGTGCCGGCCGGACAGCTCGCCCAGGCTCAGCACGCGCGCCCGGGCGGCGGCCAGTTCGAGCGCCAGCGGGATGCCGTCGAGCGCGGACGCCAGCCGGTCGAGCTGCGTGAGGTCGTCGCCGGTGGGCTGCCAGCCGGGGCGGACCGCGGCGATCCGGTCGGTCAGCAGCGTGACCGCGTCCGCGCGGGGCAGCGGGTCGATCGGCAGCAGGCGTTCGCCGTCGACGCCGAGCGCCTCCCGGCTGGTCGCCAGGACGCGCAGGTCCGGGTTGTCGGCGAGGAGCGTGACCGCGAGATCCGCGACCGCGTCCGTCAGGTGCTCGCAGTTGTCCAGCAGGAGCAGGCCGCCGGCGCCGGTGATCCGGGACGGCGTGTCCGCCAGGCCGAGCGCGGCGGCGATCACGGACGGCAGGTCGACCGGCGACCGGACGTCGGCGAGCCGGGCCAGGTACGCGTCGCCGGCCCACTCCAGCGCCAGCCGGGTCTTGCCGGTGCCGCCCGGCCCGACCAGCGTGACCAGCCTGGTTTCGGCCATGGCCGCGGACAGCAGGCCCAGTTCGGTGGCGCGCCCGACGAAGCGGGACAGCGGCCGGCCGGTCCGCGCCGGCTTCGCGGCCAGCAGCAGCGACGGGTCCTGGGCGAGCAGGCGGCGCTCCAGGCTCTGCAGTTCCGCGCCGGGGTCGACGCCGAGGTCGTCGGCGAGCAGCGCGCGCACCTCGCGCAGCGCGGACAGCGCCTCGGCCTGCCGTGCGCTCCGGTAGAGCGCGAGGATCAGCAGTTCCCAGCGGCGTTCCCGGTACGGCTCGTCGCGGACCGCCGGCCGCAGGTCGGTCACGGCCGCGGGCGCGTCGCCGAGGGCCAGCAGCGCCGCGGCGCGCTCCTCGACCGCGGTGGCGCGCAGCTCGGTCAGCCGGCCGCGCTCCGCCTCGGCGAACGCGTCCAGGTCCGGGTACGGCCGGCCGCGCCACAGCCGCAGCGCCGCGTCGAGGTGCCGCAGCGCGTCCCCCGGCCAGGCCGCGGCCAGCCCGCGCTCCACACCGGACCGGAACTCGTCCGCGTCCGAGTCGGCGATCAGCGTGTATCCGCCCGGCCCGCGGGTCAGCGCGCCGGCGCCGAACGCCTTGCGCAGCCGGGACACGTACGCCTGCAACGACGCGGACGGGTTCGCCGGTGGCGTGTCGCCCCAGATCGCCTCGGTCAGCCGGTCCTCGGAGACCGCCTCGCCGCGCGCCGCGATCAGCGCCTCGGTCAGCCGGCGCGGCTGCGGGCCGCCCGGGTCGACGCGGGCGCCGTCGGCGACGATCTCCAGCGGCCCGAGCACCCGGCAGAACAGCACGACGGGCAGCATAGGTCGTTGCAAGTATCCTGCAAGACCGGCCCGGCACGGTGTCCGCATGACAACAACGACCGCCGGCGTCGACACCTGGGAAATGGTCATGGCGCACCGGCTCTACCGCCGCGAGTTCCGCATCCTGCCCGCGATCATCCGCGGCATCCCGGACGGCGACCACACCCGGGCCGCACTGGTCGGTGACCACCTGGACATGGTCACCACCATGCTGCACCACCACCACGAGGCCGAGGACGAGCTGCTCTGGCCGATCATGCTGGACCGGGTCGGGCTGCACGCCGACGTGGTGCACCGGATGGAGTCGCAGCACGAGCGGCTGGAGGGCCTGCTGGACCGGCTCGGCGAGCTGAACGCGCGCTGGCGTGCCACCGCCACGGCGGAGGTCCGGGACGAGCTCGCGGACGTGCTGGCGCAGGCCTCGCCGGCGCTGGACGAGCACCTGGACGACGAGGAGCGGGACCTGCTGCCGCTGGTGCCGCCGCACGTCTCGCAGCAGGAGTGGGACGCGCTCAACGCGCGGGCGCGCGGCGCCGGGCCCAAGGATCTGAGGACCGCGTTCGCCGCGCTGGGCGCGATGCTGGAGGACGCGACGCCGGAGGAACAGCGGCGCTTCCTGGCGGAGCTGCCCCCACCGGTACGGCTGCTGTGGCGCCTGTTCGGCCGGCGCTCCTGGGCCAGGTCCCGGGACGCGGTGCGCCGCGGACGCTAGGCCTGGCGGATCTTCGCCGGCCCGCGGCGTGGCCCAGGCGCGCCCCTAGCCCACCCGCTCCGCGCGCCGCTCCAGCACGTCGGCCGCCGCCCGGTCGAGGTCGCCGTGCAGGTGGCGGGCGGCGCGGGCCAGCACCAGGCCCGCCACGACGGAGGCGGCCGGCGCGACCACCGCGACGGCCGCCTGAGGGCCCCACACCTGCGAGAGCACGCTGATGACCAGCGCGCCGCCGAGCCCGCCGACGACCGACAGGTAGAGCCCGACCAGCCCGAACGCGGTGGCGCGGATCTCCGGAGGGGTCACCGCGGCGACGATGATGCTCAGCGGCACAAGACCGGCGAACGTCATGCCCCCGGCGATCATGCCGACCACCACGTAGGTCGCCACGTTCGGCGCGTAGGCCTGGACGGCGAACCCGGCGCCGAGGACCGCCAGCGCCCCGACCGCCAGGTACAGCGAGGCCACCGGGCTGCGCCGGAACACGCGGTCGCCGTAGACGCCGCCGAGCACCGCGCCGGCCAGCCCGCCCACCGCGGTGACCGCGGTGATCACGCCGCGCGCCCCGGCGCCCTGTCCGAGTTCGTCGCCGAGGATGAGGCTGAGGTAGCTCGGCACCGCGCCCACGCAGAGCCCGAGCGCGCCGAGGGCGATCATCACGAGGTAGAACGTGCGGATCCGCCGCAGCCGCGCGAACGTGGCGCGCAGCGTCACGGGCCGGGCGAGCGGAACCGGCACCGGGTCGTCGCCGAGCAGCGCCTCCCGCTCGACGTGCCCGCGGACCGGCTCGCGCAGGCGCAGCGCGGCCACGCCGAGCAGGATCGCCGGCACCGCCAGCAGGACGAACGCCCACCGCCACGCCTCCTGCCCGGCGGGCACGGCGGCCGCGACGGCCGTGGCCAGCAGCGGGCCGATCACGATGCCCAGCGGTTGCGCGCCGCGGTGCAGGCCGAGCACCCGGCCGCGGCCGGCCGGCGGATAGGCGTCGGTCAGCAGCGAGACCTGGATCGGGCCCTCGTTGGCCTTGCCGGCGCCCGCGCCGATCCGGATCGCGGCCAGCTGCCACAGGCTCTGCGCCAGGCCGAGCAGCGCGGCGGCGACGGCCCAGACGAACGTGCAGACGCCGACGATCACGGTGCGCCGGCGCCGGTCGCCGAGCAGGCCGAGCGGCAGTGCGCCGAGCGCCACCATGACCGCGGCCAGCTGGCCGACCACGACGGTCGCCTCCGAGGTGAGGCCCAGCGTGTCGCGGATGTCGGGTGCGAACACGATGAACATCGCGTTGTCGACGGTGTCCAGCAGCTGCAGCCCGACGAGCACGGCCAGCGTCGCGGGTCCGCCGGTGGACAGGACCTTGCGGAAGGTCATGGTTGGCGCGGTCATCGAGGCCCCCTTGAATCTCTGTGTTGGCTAGCATAGAACAAGTCATGCAACACAGGAACTGATGTGCGTCGAAAAGGGGTTAACTCGTGAGGGAATGGACGGGATCGGTCGCCTTCATCACCGGCGGCGGCCAGGGCATCGGCCTGGGCATCGCGCGGTCACTGGGCCGGCGCGGCGTGCGACTGGCGCTGGCCGACATCGACGAGGCCGCGCTGGCCCGCGCCGCGGACGAGTTGTCGCGGGTGACGACCGTGGAGACGGTACGGCTGGACGTGCGGGACCGGGCCGCGTTCGCGGTGGCGGCCGACCACGTCGAGTCGACGCTCGGGCCGGTGGGCCTGCTGTTCAACAACGCGGGCATCGTGCCGTACTCGCCGGTGGCGGAGCTGCGCTACGAGAAGTGGGACCTGGCGCTCGGCGTCAACCTGACCGGCGTGATCAACGGTGTCCAGACGTTCCTGCCCCGCATGATCGAGCGCGGGGCAGGAGGGTACATCGTGAACACCTCGTCCGGCGCCGGCCTGGTGGCCGACGCGAACGTGCTGTACGCGACCGCGAAATTCGCGGTGGTGGGTCTGTCCGAGTCGCTGCGCGCCGCGGCGAGCCGGTACGACATCGACGTCAGCGTGCTCTGCCCCGGCCCGGTCGACACCGCGATCGTGCGCAACACCGCGACCTCGGACGGGGGCACCGCCATCACGCTGGCCGACGACGTCCGCCCGGGCGTGGAGGAGTTCCTCAGGTCCGGCGCGGACATCGACTCCGTCGGCGAGATGGTGGTCGCGGGCATGGAGGCCCGGTCACTGTGGATCCACACCGGCGACCTGATCCGGCCCTACCTGGAGAAGCGGATGACCGACCTGCTCGCCTCCGTCCCGGCGCCGGCCGGCAAACCCTAGACCCAGAGGTCGGCGAGGTTCTTGTCGATCAGCGTGGCGATCGACTGCAGGCTCTCGCCGAGGTCGAAGCTCTCCGGGTCGATCAGCGCCTGGAGATGGATGCCGACCATCGCGCCGTTGAGGGCCGCCGCGAAGACGCGTTCCCGGCGCGCGGCGGTCTCCGGGTCCACTCCGGCGGGGCGGCGCGCGCGCAGCCAGTCCGCGAGCCCGTCCCGCCGCCGGCCGAGGAACTGCCGGTACTGCTCGCGCACCGCGCCCGTACCGCGGATGGCCTCGGGCAGGATGGTGAACATCAGGGCCGAGTTGCCGGTGCTCAGCAGCGCGGCCGAGTCCTCGAACAGCTCGGTGAGCGGCGGCACGGTCTGATAGCGCTCCGCCGACATCAGGCGCTCGACCGCGCGCTCGACGACCGCCATCACTAGGCCGTTCTTGTTCTTGAAGTGCCAGGGGATCGAGCCGCGGCTGATGCCGGAGCGCTCCGCGATGTCCACGAAGGACGTGCGGTCCAGCCCGCGCTCCGCGAACAACTCCTCGGCCGCGTCCAGGATGCGGCGCCGGCTCTCGTCACCGATCTCGTCGATCCGGCGCCGTCCCTGGGAACTCACGAGGGTCATCCTAGGACAGTGTCCCCGGACCGTCGGTGAGGGAAGCGACATCGGACCGCAACACTTCATCGCTAGATCCAGATACATAAGATCTTAGGCTGTCTCTCCAGACCGGCCCGGCACCCGAGGGCCGGCAGCTGGAGGGAAGGAGCCTGCCCTCGTGAAGAGGCAACTCAGCGTGGTCGTGGCCGGAACCCTGGTCGCGGCCCTGGTGGCGGCACCGGCGGAGGCCGCACCGAGCGCACTCACCACGGACGTGGAACCCACGGCCGTGCTGGGTGAGGACAATCTGCCGCACCCGCTCGCCGAGCAGCGCGAGGCGGAGCGGACCGAGGCGCTCGAAAAGCTCATCGCGGGTACGACGACCACGGAGCGGCGGAACGGGTCCGAGGTGATCCGGCTCGGCGGCAACCGGTTCGTCGAGTACCGCAAGAAGGAGACCAAGACCGACCCGGTCCTGACGTTCCTGGTCGAGTTCGGCGACCGGATCTACCCGCGTGCCGGTGGGACGCCCGGGCCGCTGCACAACGCGATCCCGGAGCCGGACCGGGTGTGGGACGGCGGCGCCACCGACGACAACACCACGATCTGGGAGCCGGACTTCAGCCCGGCCCACTACGAGGACCTGCTGTTCGCCAAGAACTAGGAGTCGATGGCGAACTTCTACTACAAGCAGTCCGGTGGCCGGTACACGGTCGGCGGTGACGTCTCCGAGTGGGTGACGGTCCCCTACAACGAGGCGCGGTACGGCAGCAACGCCGTGCCGCAGAGCGACGGCTACTGGAACTTCGTCAAGGACAGCGCCACCGCCTGGTACCAGGCGCAGCTCGCCGCCGGGCAGACGCCCGAGCAGGTGAAGGCGTACCTGACGTCGTTCGACAGCTGGGACCGTGACGACTTCGACGACGACGGCGACTTCAACGAGCCGGACGGGTACGTCGACCACTTCCAGGCCGTGCACGCCGGCATGGGCGAGGAGGCCGGCGGCGGCGCCGAGGGGACGGACGCGATCTGGGCGCACCGCTGGTACGCGTTCTCCAACCTGCGCGGCACCGCCGGCCCGGCCGGCAACCTGGCCGGCGGCGTGCAGATCGGCGACACCGGCATCTGGATCGGCGACTACACCACCGAGCCGGAGAACGGCGGCCTCGGCGTCTTCGTCCACGAGTACGGTCACGACCTGGGCCTGCCGGACCTCTACGACACGGCCGGCGGCGAGAACGGCACCGGCTTCTGGTCCGTGATGTCCTCCGGCTCGTGGCTCGGCCGCGGCAACCCGACGATCGGCTCCACGCCCGGCTACATGGGCGCCTGGGAGAAGATCTGGCTCGGCTGGTCCGACTTCGTCACGGTGAACCCGGGGAGGTCGAAGTACGTGACGCTGGGCAGCGCGGCCTACGGTGACGGCATCCTGCCGGAGGCGGTGGTCATCCCGCTGGCCGACGGCGGCTACTACGCCGCGGAGTACCGCTCCTACACCGGATACGACGAGACGCTCCGGCTCGGGCCGTACAACTGGGGCTGGGCGAACTCGCGGCCGGACTGGGCCGAGCGCTTCCCGTACCAGGACGGCCTGCTGATCTGGTACGTCAACCCCGCGGTGGGGAACAACAACACCAGCGTCCACCCCGGCACCGGACTGACGCTGCCGGTCGACGCGCGCCCCGCGCCGATCACGTTCCCGGACGGCACGCTGCTCAGCAACCGCCGCCAGCCGTTCGACGCCACGTTCGGCCTGCAGGCGACGGACCCGGTGACGTTCCACCGCAACGGTGAGCCGGTCTCGGTGCCCCGGCGACCCGCGATCCCGGTCTTCGACGACTCGGACCCGCTGCGCTACTGGAACGCCGCCAACCCGCAGCACTCGGTCAAGGTGGCCGGCGCGGGCGTGAAGATCGAGGTCAAGACGCAGCTCGGCGGCCTGGTCCCGCTGATGACGCTGAAGGTGACCCCGCCCGCGAAGTGACCGCGTGAGGGCCCGGCGCTCCCCCGCCGGGCCCTCACCGCCGTCAGACGATCCCGCCGTTGGCGCGGACCACCTGGCCGTTGATCCAGCGGCCGGGCCCGGCCAGGAACGCGACCACCTCGGCCGCGTCCTCCGGCGTGCCGAGCCGCTCCAGCGGCGGCTGCTTGGCCATGTGGTCGATCGTGGCCTGGTCCTTGCCGTCGAAGAAGAACGAGGTCGCGGTCGGGCCGGGCGCCACCGCGTTGACCGTGATGTCCCGGCCGCGCATCTCCCGTGCGATCACCATGGTCATCGCCTCCACCGCGCCCTTGCTGGCCACGTACGCCGCGTAGCCGGGCAGTCCGAGGCCGATCACCGAGGTGGAGAAGTTGATGATCGAGCCGCCGTTCCGGACGCGCCGGGCGGCCTGCTGGGAGACCACGAACGCGCCCCGGATGTTGACCCGGTGCACCCGGTCCAGCGTGTCCAGGTCGTACTCGGCGATCGGCGCGAGCACCATGATGCCGGCCGCGTTGACGACCACGTCCACGCCGCCGAAGCTCGCCTCGGCCGCGTCGAACACGGCCGTGACGTCCGCCTCCTCGGCCACGTCCGCCTGGACCGCGATGGCCCGGCCGCCGGCCGTGGTGATCTCCTTGACCACCGTCTCCGCCTCGGCCTGCTTCCCGACGTAGACCACTACGATCGCGTACCCGTCCGCGGCGAGGCGCAGCGCCGTCTGCCGCCCGATGCCCCGGGATCCGCCGGTCACGATCGCCACCCGGGTGTTCTCCGCCATGATCATTCCCCTCTCGCATCAGCGCTTCGATGACGTCGATACTAACGCTAACACAAGGACGTTATCGACGCTAACGACCGAGAGCTGCACCACCGTTGACCTGCACGACCTGCGCGGTCACGTAGCCCGCACCGGGCGAGGCCAGCCAGTGCACGGTCTCCGCGACGTCGACCACCGTGCCGGCCCGGCCGTTGTGCGTCTGGCGCAGCAGCCGCTCGCGGCGCTCGTCGGTCATGCCGTCGCCGAAGAACTCGGTGCCCTCCACATACCCGGGCGCCACCACGTTCACCGTGATGCCGCGCGGGCCGAGCGCGGACGACAGATCGAACGCGTACGGATGCAGCGCCGCCTTCGCCGCGCCGTAGGAGCCGTTGCCCGACCCCCGGTACGCCGCGATCGAGCTCAGCAGCACGATCCGCCCGCCGTCCGTGAGCACGTCCGCCAACGCCTCGACCAGCAGCACCGCGGTGAGCACGTTGGACTCGAAGTTGCCCTGCCAGTGCTCCCGCACGGTGAGCAGCCGGTCCAGCTCGGGACGGCCGGTGTCGTGCGCGCTCGGCGGGCCCTGCCGCGTCACGTTCCCGCCCGCGTTCGCCACCACCACGTCGACCCGGCCGTGACGCTCGACGACCTCGTCGCGTACCCGCAGCGCCTGATCCGTGTCGGTGAGGTCGGCCGCGATCGCGTGCACCGAGCCGGAGCCCTGCGCCTCGATCCCCGCCGCGGCGCGGTCCAGCACGTCCGCGCGCCGGCCGACGATCACCACGTCCGCCGCGTCGCGCGCGAACCGCGCGGCCACCGCCTGTCCCGTGCCGGTACCGCCGCCACTGACCACCACGACCCGCCCCATAGCGCCCTCCCGGAATATCGCCAAGCTGAAAATCATTGTCAGAAACATGAAGGTACGCAGCTCACTCAGGTCACTCGCCCGCAAGCCCGGCTCGCAGGTGGTCCGCCGCCGCGGCCGCGTCACGGTCGTCAACCGCCGCAACCCCCGCTGGAACGGCCGGCAGGGCTAGGACGGGCCTGTGGATCTCGTCGAGCCGAGGCGAGGTGCGGGTGTCGTCCGGCGTGCGGCGCGGAAGTCCACATACTGCTTCCCCGACGTGCGGGCAGGCGGCACCCGGGCCACGCCCGAGGCCGGCGAAGATCCGCAAGCCGCGCCGGTCGCCCTAGAAGTGCTTGCGCAGCGCGGTGAACGACGGCAGCTCGAGCACGCCGGTGTCGGCCGGGTCGAGGGCGGCGTGCTCCAGCTCCCAGGTGTGCGGGTGCGGGATGAAGACCGCGTTCCACCCGGCCCGGCGCGCCGGGATGATGTCCGACTTCGGAGAGTTCCCGATCATCCAGGTGTCGGCCGGGTCGAACGCCATCGACTCGGTCAGCCGCAGGTAGGTGGCGAGGTCCTTCTCCCGCACCACGTGCACGCTGCCGAAGTGCCCGGCCAGCCCGGAGGCGGCCAGCTTCCGGCGCTGCTCCGCGTCGTCGCCCTTGGTCAGCAGCGCCAGCTCGTGCCGGGTGCCGAGGTCGGCGAGCGTCTCCGCGACCTCCGGCATCAGCTCGACCCGGTCGAAGACCAGCGCGGCGGCCAGCTCCTCGATCTCGCGGCGCTCCGCCTCGGTGGCCGGGCGCTCGTGCAGCCGCTCGAAGCACTCCCGCAGGTTGCGCAGGAAGACGCGGCTGCCGTACCCGTAGGTGGCCGCGTTGGCGCGCTCGACGTCGTTGAGCACGGCGCGGATCGCGGCGTGCTCCAGCGTGGGGTGCGCCAGCCAGGCGAGGAAGTCGTCGACCACGCGGATGAAGAGGATGTTGTTCTCCCACAGCGTGTCGTCCGCATCGAAGACCAGGGTGCCCATGCCGGACATCCGATCACGCGGCCGGATCGGTGTCGCGCGGGTTTCCTGAGGTATTGACCACAGACCCGGTCCGTTCCTATGGTCGTATCAACCGACGTTGTTGAAACGTTTCACGAACCCGGCGGGCACCCGGGGAAAGGTCGGACATGAGTGGACTGAGGCGCCGTACCGTGCTGGCTCTGGGAGCGGGCACGCTGGCGGCCGGCTGGGGCGCGGTCCCGGCCGAGGCGGACACCGGCCGGAACGACTTCGCCCGTCCCGCGACCGGGTTACGGCCGTACTTCCGCTGGTGGTGGCCGGACGGGCTGGTCGACCCCGCGGAGATCCGGCGCGAGGTGGACCAGATCGCGGCGGCCGGGTTCGGCGGCGCGGAGATCGCGGCCGTGCACCACAGCGTGCGGGACAAGGCCGCGCTGGACACCGCCGGTCACGGCTGGGGCACCGCGGCGTGGACCCGCGGCGTCGAGGCCGCGCTCGACCAGGCCGCCCGGCGCGGCATCACCATCGACCTGACGATCGGCCCGTCCTGGCCGGCCGCGGTCCCGACCGTCACGCCGGACGGCCCGGCCGCGGTGCAGGAGCTGGCGCACGGCGTGGCCACCGTGGCGGCCGGCGGCACGTTCGACGGCCCGGTGCCGGCCTCGGTGACCGCCGCCGCGCCGTCCGTCACCCGGCAGACGCTGATCGCGGTGCAGGCGGTGCGGGTGGACCCGGCCAACGCCACGCGCAAGGAGACCGGGCTGGCCGCGGACTCCGTCACCGACCTCACCGCGCGCGTGACGGACGGGCGGCTGACCTGGACCGCGCCGGCCGACGGCGACTACCTGGTGCTCGCCTACTGGCAGCGCGGGTCCGGGCAGGAGCCGGAGTCCGGGCCGCACACCAGCCCGGACGCGTACGTGGTGGACCACTTCAGCGCGGCCGGCACCCAGGCGGTGATCGACTTCTGGGAGGCGCGGCTGCTCACGCCGCGCATCCGGGCGCTGCTGCGCCGCGCCGGCGGCTCCCTCTTCGAGGACTCGATCGAGCTGGAGACGCACGCGCTCAACTGGACGCCCGCGATGCTCACCGAATTCCAGCGTCGCCGGGGGTACGACCTGCGCCCCTACCTGCCCGCGGTGGTACGGGTGAAGGAGGCGACGGTCTACGCGTTCGACGCGGCGACGAGCCGCCGGGTGCGCGCGGACTACTGGCAGACGATCTCCGATCTGTTCACCGAGCACCACTTCGTGCCGCTGACCCGCTGGGCGCACTCGCTCGGGCTGACGTTCCGGGCCCAGCCGTACGGGCTGGAGACGGACGCGATCGCGGCGTCCGCCGTGGTCGACGTGCCGGAGGGCGAGTCGCTGGGGTTCAAGAACCTGGACGACTACCGGTGCCTGGCCGGTGGGCGGGACATGGGCGGGCGGGCGCTGCTGTCCTGCGAGGCGGGCGCGTACCAGGGCGGCGCCTACAACACCACGTGGAAGAGGCTGCTGCGCACGATGGGTGGCGCGTACGCGGCGGGGCTGAACCAGACCGTGTTCCACGGCTTCTCGTACGCGACCGCGCCCGGTGCGGCCTGGCCCGGCTTCGCCGCGTTCACGCCGTACTCCGGCGCGATCGGCTACGCCGAGTCGTGGGGCCCACGGCAGCCGAGCTGGCGGCATGCGCCGGACGTGGCCGCCTACCTGGGCCGGGTGCACCTGGCCGGCCGGATCGGCGTGAACCGGGTCGACGCGGCGGTCTTCCGGCAGAAGGGCTACAGCAAGACCGGCATCGGCGCGTCCTGGTTCACCTCGGACGGCGTACCGTCCGGGTGGACGCACCAGATGATCAGCGCGCCGCTGCTGGCGCTGCCCAGCGCGACGGTCCGCGACGGCCGGCTGGCCCCGGACGGCCCGGCCTACCGGGTGCTGCTGGTGGAGCCGGACCCGTTCTCCGGCTCGGCCGCGACGCTGGACCTGCCGTCCGCGCGCCGAATCCTCGCGCTGGCGCGGCAGGGCCTGCCGGTCGTGCTGCTCGGCGACTGGTCCGCCGCCACCGTGCCGGGCCGGGCCACCGGCGACGAGGACGTCGCGCTGCGCGCGCTGCTGGCCGAGCTGACCGCGCTGCCCCGGGTACGGACCGTGGCCGCGAAGACCGAGGTCGGCGCCGCGCTGGCGAGCCTCGGGCTGCGGCCGGCCGTCTCCTACGCGCGGACGTCCACGCTGTTGCACGGGCACCGGGTGGACCGCGGGACCGACTACTACTACCTGGTCAACGGCAAGCACGCGGAGACGGTCAAGCCGCCGGTGGCCGCGATCGACCACGACGTGACGCTGCAGCGGTCGAGCCGGACGGCGGTGCCGTACCGGATCGACCCGTGGACCGGCGCGCGTGAGCGGATCGCGGTCTACACCGCGGACGGCGACCGGGTGACGATGCGGGTGGCGTTGCAGCCGGGCGAGTCGGCGATCGTGGTGCTGGACGCGCCCGGCGCGGCGAACCGGCACGTGACCGCGACGACCGCGGACCGGGTGCTGGCCACGGAGCGCGGGCTGACGCTGCGCGCCGCGACCGGTGGCACGTACACCGCGACGCTGGACGACGGGCGGACCGTGAGCCGGACGATCCCGGCGGTGCCGGCGCCGATCCCGCTCACCCGGTGGACGCTGCGGGTGGCGGACTGGCGGCCGGGGTCCAGTGCGACCGAGACGCTCTCCGTGACGCACACGGTGGAGCTGGACGGGCTGCGGCCGTGGACAGAGCTCCCGGGGCTGGCGGACGTGTCCGGCGTCGGGCGGTACACGGCCGTGGTGGACGTGCCGGCGTGCGCCGGGGCGTACCTCGGCCTGGGCGAGGTCTTCGACACCGCCCGGGTGACCGTGAACGGGCGCGCGGTGCCGGTGAGCCCGCTGAACCCGGTGGCGGACGTGGGGCCGTACCTGCACGAGGGCCGGAACACGATCGAGGTGGAGGTGGCGACCACGCTGAACAACCGGCTGCGGGTCGCCGATCCGGCGGTCTACGGCGTGGCGCCGCGCCAGGCCTACGGGCTGACCGGGCCGGTCACGCTGATTCCGTACGGCGAGGTGCGGGTCTGGTGACGAAGGAGCCCGCGGCGCGTGCCGCGGGCTCCTTCGTCACGTCAGATGACGGATAGATGCACGTGGTTCGTATGGTCACCGGACGGGGTGCCGCCGCCCGCGTACGACTGCCAGCCGCTCGACGGTAGCCAGATCCGGCTGTACCAGATCACGTAGAGCACGCCGAGCCGGTCCGCGTTCTTGATGTAGAAGTTGGCCAGGTTGTCGCCGTAGGCCTTGTCCGCACCGAACGCGACGCCGCCGAAGCCGCTCGCCTGCGCCGACCAGTCGCAGGCCCGGCCGCGCGGATGCTCACCACCGTCCTCGGCGCTGCGATAGCAGGAGACGAAGTGGTTGAAGCCGGCCGACTTGGTCTGCTGGTAGGCGTGCAGCAGGCGGGGGGTGATGCAGCCGCCGGTCGTGGGGTCGTCCACGGTGCAGCTCTCGGCCGGGAACGAGCCGTCCGCGCCGCGCTCGGTCGCGACCGCGACCGCCGCGGAGCCGCTGCCGGACTGCACGTTCGCCGCGGCGCCGCCGCCCGCGGCCTTCAGCGCGTTCTCCGCCTGCTTCTTCCGCTTGTCCATGGTCTCGACCTGCTTCTTCTGCTCACCGATCTCAGCCTCGATGGCAGACTTCGCACGGGTGGCCTCGTCCTTGGCCTCGACCAGGTTCTGTACCTGCTTCTCCTGGTTGATCGTCATGGTCTCGAGCAACGTCGCACGGTCCATGAAACCGTTGCCCTCGGAGACGTTCAGCATCGCGACCATGGGGGCGAGGCGACCGTTGCGGTAGGTCCGGCCGGCCAGCTCGCCCACCGTCTCCTCGCGCTTCTTGAGGTCGGCCTCGATGGTCTTGAGCTCCTCGGTCAGCTCCTTCTGGCGCTTCTCCGAGGCGGCGAGCTTGTTCTTCGCCTCGATGTAGCCCTTGCTGGCCGCGTCGAGCTGCTTCCTGAGCTGTTCCGTGCCGCCCTCGTCGATCGCGTAGGCGGGCGCTGCGAACGCTGCGGTGGCAACGCTCGCCAGCAGCACGGCGAGTGCCGCTATTCGCCGTAGGCGCATCATGTTCCTCTCCTCAACCGCCGGCCGGGTTAGCTGACGGGTTCGGGATGGGAACGACACCCCTACCGCTGGCGCGGATTCACCCCACGAACGTGGTTCCCCGACTCGCTGAGCGATTTGGCGGTGGTCGCCACGGGCACCGGGCGCGCCCGCCGATGACGACCGGCGGCAAGACTACCCAGTCGCTGCTAGGACGACCGCTCTAGATCCGGAAACTTAAGAATTCCCTATAGTGACGCAAAGTGCCCGCTCAATAACAGGAAACCATAGAGACACATCGACACGGTATGCGAAAAGGCCGCCCCGGATAATCGGGGCGACCTTTCCTATACTAATTGTCGAACAGTCAATTACAGAGAGCTTGCACGACGGGCCGGTGCGCGGCCCGCGGGCTGGTGCGGCTCCGGCCCCACGTGGGTCCGCTCCGGGATTCCCATCGTCACCGGCTTGTCCGCCGACACCGTCACCAGCTCGCCGTGGTGCACAAGTGTGATGCTCTTCTCACCGGTGCCGTTACGCAGCGAATAGGTGACCTCGTCGCTGCGTACATCCACCCGCAGCCGCAGCCCGCGCCAGAGCAACGCGAACTCCATCCGGGTGATCCGCTCCGGCAGCCGCGGGTTGAACGAC
Organism: Catenuloplanes atrovinosus; assembly: GCF_031458235.1. Taxonomy (NCBI): domain Bacteria; kingdom Bacillati; phylum Actinomycetota; class Actinomycetes; order Micromonosporales; family Micromonosporaceae; genus Catenuloplanes; species Catenuloplanes atrovinosus. The sequence continues at coordinate 7,146,150 of NZ_JAVDYB010000001.1, forward strand.
AGCTGGCCGCCGTGGTCCCGCATGCCGCCGAGGCCCATCACCAGCGAGATCCACGAGCCGCCGAGCGACGCCACGTGCAGGCCCTCGCGCGCGTTGTTGTGCAGGTCGTGCAGGTCCATCAGCGCGGCCTCGCCCAGGTAGTCGTGGGCGAGCTCCAGGTGGCCGGTCTCCGCCGCCAGCACCGCCTGGGTGCACGCGGACAGCGACGAGTCGCGGACCGTCCGGGCCTCGTAGTAGGCGAAGTTGCGCGCCTTCTCCTCGTCGCTGAACGCGTCGCCGCGCCACAGCATCGCGAGGACCAGGTCGGCCTGCTTCACCACCTGCTTGCGGTACAGGTCGAAGTACGGGTAGTTGAGCAGCAGCGGGTAGTTCTCCTGCGGCGTGCCCTCGAAGTCCCACTCCTGCAGCCGGGTGAAGCCCTCCGACTGCTGGTGCACGCCCAGTTCGTGGTCGTACGGCAGGTGCACGGCCGCGCCCGCGTCCCGCCAGCCGGCGATCTCCTCGTCGTCGACGCCGGCCGCCCGGGCCTTGTCCGGGTACTTCAGCGCCACGTCCGCCGCGGCGTAGAGGTTCAGCTGCGCCATCAGGTTGGTGTAGATGTTGTCGTCGACCACGGCCGTGTACTCGTCCGGGCCGGTCACGCCGTCGATGTGGAAGCGGCCGTGCCGGTCGTGGTGGCCGAGCGAACGCCACAGCCGGGCCGTCTCGATCAGCAGGTCGAAGCCGTAGTCGTGCTCGAAGTCCTCGTCACCGGTGGCGAGCACGTAACGCCGGGCCGCGTCCGCGATGTCCGCCGCGATGTGGAACGCGGCGGTGCCGGCCGGCCAGTACGCGGAGCACTCGTGCCCGCGGATGGTCCGCCACGGGAACGCGGCACCGCGCAGGCCGAGCGTCTCGGCCCGCTCCTTGGCCAGGTCGAGGGTGGCGTGCCGCCAGCGCAGCACGTCCTTGGCCGCGTCCGGCTGCGTGTACGTGAGCACCGGCAGCACGAACGTCTCCGAGTCCCAGAACGTGTGGCCGTCGTACCCGGGGCCGGTGAGCCCCTTCGACGCGATCGGCCGCATCTCCGCCCGGGCGCCGGCCTGCAGCACGTGGAACAGCGCGAAGCGCACCGCCTGCTGCACCTCCGGGTCGCCCTCGACCTTGACGTCCGAGTGGTCCCAGAACGCGTCGAGGTACTCCCGCTGCGCCGCGACCAGCCCGTCCCAGCCGGTGAGCCGGGCGCTGGCCAGCGCGGCGCCGACCTGGTCCCGCAGCGCGGGCACCGAGCGGCGCGACGACCAGCCGTACGCGATGAACTTGACGATCCGCAGCTTCTGACCCGGCTCGAGCATGCAGGCGACCGTGGTGCGCAGCCAGTCCGGGTTGCCCTCGGTCTTGACCATGTGGCGGCCCTCGGTCTCCACCACGTGCTCCATCGCGGCGGCCATCCGCAGCTTGCTCGTCTTGGTGCTGTGGATCAGCAGCCCGCCCAGTTCCTGGGTGAGCTCCTCCTCCGCCAGCAGCGGCGACTCCAGCAGCGCCGCGACCCGGGGGTCGCGCTTGGTGGGCGGCAACTGCTCGTTCGCCACCAGCTCGGACTGCACGATCACCCGGGCCGGGCCGTTGACCGGCTCGACCTCGTAGGCGATCGCGGCGATCGCGCGCTGGGTGAACGACACCAGCCGGGTCGAGCGCACCCGCACCGACCGGCCGGCCGGCGAGACCCACTCGACCTCGCGCTCCAGCGTCCCGGCCCGCATGTCCAGCACGCGCTCGTGGGAGACCAGGTCGCCGTACCGGACGTCGAACGGCTCGTCGTCGACGAGCAGCCGGATCGGCTTGCCGTTCGTCACGTTCACGATCGTCTGCCCGGACTCCGGGAAGCCGTAGCCGGCCTCCGCGTAGGGCAGCGGCCGGAGCTCGTAGAAGGAGTTCAGGTACGTGCCCGGCAGACCGTGCGGCTCGCCCTCGTCCAGGTTGGCCCGGAGGCCGATGTGGCCGTTGGAGAGCGCGAACACGGACTCCGACTGTGCCAGGACGTCGAGGTCGAGCCGCGTCTCGCGGACATGCCAGGGCTCGACCGGATAAGCCCGCTCTCGGATCACAGCGATCCCTTTCAGTGTTGATCTGAGCCCGTCGGTGAACCACCGGCGGGTTGCCGTCCCTATCGGGGCTCGCCGCCGTCCAGGAGTTCGGCGAGATCCGATACGACGATGTCGGCGCCGTGGGCACGCAACGCGTCCGCGTGCCCGACCCGGTCCACTCCGACCACAAACCCGAAGCCGCCGGCCCTGCCGGCCTCGACGCCCGCCAGTGCGTCCTCGAAAACCGCCGCGTTGCGAGGGTCGACGCCGAGCCTCTTCGCGGCGGCGAGGAACGTGTCCGGCGCGGGCTTGCCGGGCAGTCCCTCGGCCCGGGCGACCACACCGTCGACCCGTTCCTCCAGCAGATCCTCGATGCCGGCCGCGCGCAGCACGTCGCGGCAGTTGGCGCTCGCGGAGACGACGGCGGTCCGCATCCCCGCATCCCGCACCGCATGCAGGTAGGTGACCGAGCCGTCGTACACCAGTACCTTGCCCTCGGCGATGTACTTCAACACCAGGACGTTCTTACGATTTCCGATGCCGTTGACGGTCTCGGCGTCGACGCCGTCGTCCGGGGAGCCCTCCGGGAGCACGATGCCCCGGGACGCCAGGAATGTTCGTACGCCGTCGGCGCGCTGACGGCCGTCCACGTACATGAGGTAGTCGGAGCCGGGATCGAAGGGGACGAAGGGCATGCCCTCCGCCGCGGCGCGCCTGCTCAGGTACTCGTCGAAGGTCTCCTTCCAGGCCGCGTTGTGCACCAGCGCGGTCTGGGTGAGGACTCCGTCGAGATCGAACAGACAGGCAGTCACGTGAGGTGGAAGACCAAGCACCCGCTCAATTTAACTGTGAAACGGAAAGTTAACCGGATTTCGGCGGTGTCAAACCCCGGGCGCGGCGCCTCGTATGGTGCCCCTTCTCCCAGGTTATCGCCGGTCAGCCCACCTCCGTGGGAAAACGTTGAACCTTTCGTGTCGCCCGTCCGGCACAAGAGATCGCACAAAGGGTCCGTCGGTCCCGGGCCGTTCGACCCACATTGTTGATCTTCACCGCCAGCCCACGTCGATCCGGTCACCTCGCTCGTCGAAGAAGTGCAGCGCGTCCATCCGCACGCCGATCGCCAGCGGGCTGCCCGGGCGGATCGCCGGGTAGGGCGCCAGCCGGACCGCCAGCTCGGCCGGGCGCCGGTGGTGCCGCCCCGGGTCGCTCAGCACGCTCGTCCGGGTGCCGCCCGCCGCCTGCTCCTGCTCGGCCCGCTCACCGAACCGCCCGGTGAACCGCTGCACCGCCTGCCCCAGCCGCTGCATCGGCGAGACCGGCTCCGGGTCGACCTCGACCGCGGCGCCGCCCAGCTCGTCGACCAGCACCGCGGTGGCGCCCACGTCGACGAAGGCCAGCGACTCGTGGCCGTGGTGCTCCAGGTAGCGGATGCGACCCTGGAGCACGTCGCCCGGCGCGTCCGGCGCCACCGGCGTGAGCGCCTCCGCGCGCAGCCCGATCACGATGCGCTCGCCGTGGTAGTGCGAGACCACGCGCGCGCGGATGTCGTCCCACGGCAGATAGAGCGCCTGCTCGCCGAGGTTGAGCGCGACGTACCGATCGAGGTGCACGTAGACGGACGCCTCGATCAGGTTCATCCTGGGGCTGCCGAGGAACGCGGCCACGTAGAGCGTCGCGGGCCGGCCGTAGACCTCGGTGGGCGTGCCGACATCCTGCAGCACGCCCTTGCGCATGATCGCCACCCGGTCCGCCATGGTCAGCGCCTCGGCCTGGTCGTGCGTCACGTACATGGTGCTGACGCCCAGCTCGCGGACCAGGCCGGAGATCTCCGCGCGCAGCTCCGCGCGGAGCCCGCTGTCGAGGTTCGACAGGGGCTCGTCCATCAGGAACAGACCGGGGCGGCGGACGATCGCGCGCCCCATCGCCACCCGCTGGCGCTGACCGCCGGACAGCTGGCCCGGTCGCCGGCCGAGCAGCTCGCCGATGCCGAGCGCGCCGGCCACGTCCGCCACCCGCTCCGCGCGCGGTCCCGGCTCGACGCCGGAGAGGCGGAGCGGAAACGCGATGTTCTCGTTCACGGTCATGTGCGGATAGAGCGCGAAATCCTGGAACACCATCGCTATGCGCCGATCGCGGGGCGGAATCTCATTCGCCACCTCGCCATTGAGCAGCACGACACCACTGCTCGGATCCTCCAGGCCCGCGACCATTCGCAGCACCGTCGACTTGCCGCAGCCGGAAGGCCCCAGCAAGACCATGAACTCGCCGTCCTCGACGTCGAGATTGACCCTGTCGACCGCCACAGTTCCATCGGGGAACACCTTTGTGACGTCTTTGAGCGCGACGGTAGTCACCGCCACCTCCCCGCAACTTCTTCAGCCGGCCCCCGAGCTCTGTCCACTGTGACGAGCATCATCTCAACTAGCCCATCGGGTAAACGTGCCATGTTCACGGCGTAATCGCATGGTTACGGAAATCGCCCCCAACCGCCCCGCTGGCCGCTTTGACCGTTTTTACGCGTCATTTATCGGGACGAATCTTCCGATTTGATCTTGTAATCGACGGGGGTCGACGCCCGATTCACGACCGCACCTCTTCCTGTGAACATCCTGAACGCGGCGGCGGACAGGCGCCGAGGCATCGCGCGGCGGGCCCGGTAGAGCCGGCGAGGCAGATACGGCAGGCCGTCGTCCAGGAACGGCAGCGCGTGATAGCGGCGCAACCCGCGCCGGACCACCGGCACGCGGCCGTCCCGGCTGGCCCGGATCACCGTCAGCAGCTCCGGCACGCGGCGCTGCCGCACCAGGTGCCACTGCACCCGGGTAGCGGCCGGCAGCCCGTCCAGCACCCGCTGCGGCACCCGGTCCAGGAACGCGGCGCACCGGTCCAGGAACATCGTGCGGTAGTCGTCGTCGGCCTCGGGCAGCACACGCAGATAGAAGGCCAGGTCGGAGCGGACGGCGGAGGCGTCGTACCAGGCGCGCAGGTCCTCCCAGCCGCCGTCGCCCAGGAAGCGGCTGACGCGCTCCACCCCGGCGTACCGGTCCGCGAAGTTCCGCGGCTCCTCCCGGCGCTGGGTGATCGACCGGTCGTCGCCCTCGCGCCGCCGCCAGTGATAGACCGGCTCGTGCAGCACGTCCACCGCGCGGGCCAGCACGTGCGCCGGCACCATCACGGGCGTGTCCTCGTAGAGCACGCCCTCCGGGAACGCCAGCCCCTGCCGCTCCCAGAAGTCCCGGCGGAAGACCTTGTTCCAGGCGGTACGGTCGCCGAGCAGCTCGCGGTCGCGGGTCACGTGCGTGCGCAGCCGGGTGTGCGTGAAGATCCGCGCGTGCATGCGCGACGGGTGCAGGCCCCGCGAGTCCAGGCGCAGCGTGTTCCCGGTGGCGAAGTCCGAGCCGGTCCGGGCCAGCGCGGCGGCCAGCCGCCCGGAGGCGCACCGGGGCAGCACGTCGTCGCTGTCCACGAACTGCAGCAGCGAGCCGCGCGCATGCCGTACCCCGGTGTTGCGGGCCGCGCCCAGCCCCGCATTGGGCTGGGTGATCAGCCGGAACCGGTCGTCGCGGGCGGTGAACGCGGCCGCGATCCGCCCGCTGTCGTCGGTGGACCCGTCGTCGACCAGCACGACGTCGAGGTCGCGGTACGTCTGCGCCGCGATCGACTCCAGGCACTCCACGAGATAGGGCGCCACGTTGTGGACCGGCACGACGACACTGAGCACGGAGCCCATCAGCGGGCCTGCCTTCCTGGGACGAGATCGGGCTCAGCATCCCCCGCCGGGCGCGGCGCGCCCGGCAACCGCGCATCGCGCGTACGGGTGGTGCTGACCCGGCGGGCCAGCACCATCAGCGTGTAGGCCGCGACCGCCGGGACGGCCACGCCGCCCAGCACCGCCACCGCGAGCGACCGCCCGGACCAGCCCGGCTCCCAGCGCGGCCGGTAGCCCGCACCGGCCCGCGCGGTCAGATCGTAGTGGTGCATGGCCACCGCGAAGACCAGCGCGAACACCAGCCACGGCGGCACCCGGTGGACCACGCCCGCGCCGATCAGCAGCGAGAACTCGAGCAGGCGCAGCCCGGCCGGCAGCAGCCAGTCCAGCGGGCCGGTGACCGCGGGGAGCCGCCGCGCGAGCCACCCGTCGTCGCGCGCCGGGACCGGGTCGGCGGTCGCGAGCACGCTCACCCGCATGGCGCGCGACCGCAGCCCGCGCAACGCCAGCGTGTAGAGCAGCGCGGCGCCGCCCCAGCCGAGCACCGCGAGCAGCGCGGCGCGGCCACCGGCGCACGCGGCCAGCACGCCGATCAGTGCCCAGCGCTCGCCGATCGGGAAGACCACCACGCGCTTCAGCCAGTAGACCGGCGACCGGCCGTCCGCGATCACCCGGTCGGAGAGCCGGCCGAGCGCGCCGCCGGTCCGGCCGCGCGGCGCGGCGGTGTCGTGCAGCGTGGCGTACCAGGAGTCGGTCGCGTGCCGCACGGTCTGCGCCGCCATCGCCGCGACCGCGAGCCACCAGGCGCCGTCGTGGCCGAGCCGCACCGCGCCCGCGGCCAGGCCGGCGTAGACCGCGTACTCCTTGGCCCGGTCCGCCATGGTGTCCAGCCAGCCGCCGAGCGGCGTGAACCGGCGGGTGTAGCGCGCCACCTGCCCGTCCACGCAGTCCAGCACGAACCCCAGGTAGAGCAGGACCGCACCGGCGATCATGGCGGGCCGCGACGCCTGCGCGAAGCCGAGCGCGGCCGCCAGCGCGCAGAGCACGGAGAGCACGGTCACCGCGCTCGGGGTGAACCCGAGTCGCGCGCACGCCCGGGTGATCACCGGTGACCAACTGCTGACCAGGAACGTGGCGACGAAGTCGTCGCGCTCCTTCACCGCGAGCCGCAGCCGCGCCCGCTCCTCGTCGATCCCGGCGAGTTCCGCCTCGGCCTCGGCCACCTCGGCGCCGCTCGCGCAGCGCCGGGCCGTCAAAAGCCGCAGCGGGTACGCACGGACCCGCGCGCCGTCCGCGACCAGGCGCTCCAGCAGCGCGTCCAGGTCGTCCGTCCCGGCGCGCCGCACGGCGTGCGCCGCCCGCGCGCGATCGGTCCCAGCCAGCCGCAGCGCGCCGAGGAACACGGCCGGGCCGTCCGCCGCGCCGCCGATGATCATGCCGCGCGCGATCACCGGCCGGAGCCCACGCTTCCCCGCGCCGGTCAGCGCCACCGCTTGCCCACCCGGCTCGGTGGCCAGGTGCCGGAACACCGCGTCGTGCGCGACCAGGTCCGCGGCGACCAGCAGGACCGGCGCGGTGCCGGCGCACAGCACCGTGGCCAGGTCCGCCGCCGTGTCCGGCTCCACGATCCGGGTCGCTCCGGCACGGCGGAGCTGATCTCTCAGCCGGTCCCGGCGGGCGGTCTCGACGGCGGCTCCGGCCGTCAGCACTGCGAGCGTCACGCCTCGCTCAACCCGATATCGGCCGCTTAGTGGCGACTCCCTACGGGAATGACGGAAGAGATCCCCTTCGGGACGGACGACGGACTAGCGCCCGTTTCTTACCGTTGAGTCATCGGCACAACACACAGTGCCACGAACTGAGGAGTTGAGCACCATGGCCTCGTCGCCTCGCCGCCTCTCCCGGCCGCGCGACAACCGTTGGATCGCCGGCGTCTGCTCCGGCCTGGGCCGCCGTTTCGGGCTCGGTGCCGGCACCGTCCGGCTTCTCTTCGTGCTGTCCTGTCTGCTGCCCGGTCCGCAGGTGTTGCTCTACCTCGCGCTGTGGATCCTGCTGCCGAACGAGGAGCGGTACTCCACCGCGCACTGACCTCGCCGCTCGCGACGGCCGCCGGGGTTCCCGGCGGCCGTCGCCGTGCCGGGCGTCAGGGCGCGGTGTAGGTGACCGTCACCCGCTCGTAGCCGAGCGACTTGAGCAGCCCTTCCAGCATCTTCGTGGTGTTCTCCTGGGCGCGCTGCGGCAGCTCGCTCTCCCGCGCGGCCGCCTCGATGCGCTCCTCGGAGAGCACGTAGATCGCCTGCTGCTTGTTCGGATCCTGGCCGAACATGTCGCCGATCCGGTTGAGCAGGCCCTTCTCCTCGGAGAAGACGTAACTCTTCTCCTGGTCCAGGTTCGCCTCGCCGAGCTGCGGGGCGGGCAGCGTGATGGTGGCGCTCTTGCCGTCCTCCGACACCACGATCGCGTCCTCGGAGATGGTGCTGAAGTCGACATATGCCTCGACGGAGCCGGCGGCCACGAACAGCGTGCGCTCGTTGAGCAGGAAGTCCGGCACGTTCTCCCGGTTGCGCTGGGTGTCCACCACGACCTGGAAGTTGCCCTCGGCCGCGACGTACCGACTCAGATCCTTGATCGACTCCAGCAGCGGCGGCTGGCTGCGGTCGGTCTGCTGCTCCGCGAACGGGTTGGTCAGGCGGTCCAGCAGGCCGGTGGTGGTGCGCACCACGACCAGGCCGCCGACCAGCGCCACGAGCAGGAGCGCCACCAGCCAGAACACGCCCCGGCGGCGACGCTCGGGCTCCGCGGCCGTCGTCGTCTCCGGCGCGTCCGGCACCGGCATCTCGGTGGTCGGTTGGTCGATTCCCTTGTTGCCGCCCATCGCGGCTCACCCGCCCTTGCAAGCGCAGTTACTCCTACCCCAAACGGTACGGGTGGGGTACGACAGTCGCGAATCGAGCGCAACCCGTACCCTTATGGTCGGTTTTGCGTATTGTGTTGTTAACCGTCCGAAGGGTAACGATGGTGTCCACGTTCTCCGCCGAGCGGGTCCGCGCCACGCTCAAGGACCGCGACGCCTGGTGGACGGTGCTTCTGGTCGACCCGGTCGCGACGCCGATCGTGCGGCGGGTGGCCGGCTACCGCTGGGTCACGCCGAACCGGATCACGCTGGTCGCGTTCCTGCTCGGGCTGGTCGCCGCGGCCGCGTTCTGGCAGGCCACGTGGGGGTGGCTGGCCGTCGGCGCGCTGCTGTTCCACCTGAGCTTCGTGCTCGACTGCATGGACGGCAAGGTGGCACGGCTGCGCGGCGACGGCTCCGCGTTCGGCGCCTGGCTGGACTTCATCGGCGACCGGATCAAGGACCTGACCTGCACCGCGGGCCTGTTCGGCGGGCAGTGGGCGGTCACCGGCGACGACCGCTGGCTCGGCCTCGGCGCGCTGGTGCTGTTCGTCAACATGTTCCGCTACCTCAACGGCGCACAGATGAACAAGGTGCGCGACGACATGCGCGAGCGGATGGAGCGGGCGCGGCGCGCGGCCGGGCTGGACGGCGGCCTGCGCTGGGTCGAGGAGGCGATGGACGTGCTCCCGGCCGGCACCGCCTCGGCCGGCGCCTCGGTCGCGGACATCAACGACGACTTCCGGGCGCGGTACGGCCGGTTCGTCGGCCTGCGGAACGCGCTGCGCCGGTACCGCATCCGCCCGCACCTGGTCAGCGGCATCGAGTTCCAGATGTTCGTGTTCATCGTGGGCCCGCTGACCGGCCGCGTCGCGCTGGTCACGCTGGTCACCGGCGCGTTGCTGCTGGTCTTCGAGGCCGGCCTGATCTACAAGCTGTGGCTGTCCACCCGGTCGTTCGAGCGGCAGCTGGCCGCGCTGCGGGAGTCCGTCACCGCGGGATGACGGACTCCACCGGCGATCAGCCCGGAGCCTCGGTGAACTCGCTGAACAGGAACACCCGGGCGTGGATCTGATTGCGCTGCTGGAGGGCCGCGCGCAGCGCCCGGTGCAGGCCGTCCTCCAGGTACATGCCACCGTTCCACTGCACGACGTGCGGGAACAGGTCGCCGTAGAACGTCGAGTCCTCCGCCAGCAACTTGTCCAGCGCCAGCTCGCGCTTGGTGGTGATCAGCTGATCCAGCCGGATGGGCCTCGGCGGGATCTCCGCCCACTGCTTCAACGTGAGCCCGTGCTCCGGATAGGGCCGACCGTCCCTAACCCCCTTGAAGATCACGACGGCACGCTCCCCTCCCCTGTTCCGTGCCCGGCCGTAGTCAGCCTAGCGACCCGGACCGGCGGATGATTCGTCCCCGCTCACGCCGCCCCGCCGAGTCCAGCGACCCCGGTGGATGACCTCGGCCTGCGGGCGGCGACCCCGCTTCAATGACGGCGAGCGACGATCTGGTGCACGGTATCCGATCGTCAGCGCGCCCACGGGGACGAAGTCCTCGGGCACGCCGAACGATTCCCGGTACGCGGACGTGCGCTCCGGCGGAATGCCGAAGAAGCATGCGCCCAGCCCCTCGTCCACCGCCGTCAGCAGCATCATCAGCGCGGCCATGCCGGCGTCGATGTCCCAGTACGGCACCGGCCAGCGCCGCTCGTCCCGGTCCGACCAGCCCTTGTCCGGTTCCGCGTACCGATCGAGGTAGGCCGAACGGTTCGAGTGCGGCACCACGATCAGCGGCGCCCGGCTCATCCCGGTCAGCCAGCCGCTCATCCCGGACGCCGGATCCTTCGGGCTGGTGGCCGTCCAGAACCGGGCGCGGTCGGCCGGATCCTCCAGCACCAGGAAGCCCCAGCCCTGCGAGAAGCCGGCCGAGGGGGCGCGCACCGCGTGCGCCAGCAGCCGGTCCACCACCTCGGGCGGCACCGGCCGGTCCGGGTCGTAGTTGCGGACCATCCGGCGCCTGCGCACCACCTCGGCGAACTCCATGCCGGGCCGCTTAGGAGGCCGGCACCGGCGTGATGCCCCAGACGCCGCGCCACGCGTCGCCCGGGTCCAGCACGATCAGGCCACGGCCCGACCGGAACGCGTCCGGCGGGCAGGTCATCGGCTCGATGGCGACCGCCTTGCGGTACCGGTCGCCGCTCAGCGTGTCCGAGGTGAAGACCTGCCACCAGCCGAACGAGTCGTCGCCCCAGATCCGCACCTCGGCGCCGCCGCCGGCCAGCACGACCGTGGACGTGCCGTCCGCCGCGTGCTCCACGTCGCCGAACGCGGTGTCCAGCACCGCGGCGCCGATCCGGCGGCCCTCGGTGTAGTCGAACTCGGTGCCGGCCACCTTCGACGCGCCGATCGGCAGCAGCCGCGAGTCGACCAGCAGCCGGTTCCGCGCGGGCAGCGTCAGCGTCAGCTCGTCCACCGGAACGCCGGGGATCTGCAGGTACGGGTGGACGCTGAAGCCGAACGGGACCGGCTGGGCCGCCAGGTTCGTCACCTCGTGCGTCGCCCGCAGCCCGGCCGCGCTCACCTGCCAGGTGGTGCGCAGCCGCAGCGGCCAGGGGTAACCGGGCTGGGCCGGCATCAGGTACTCCAGCGTCACCGCGTCGGCCGACTGCTCGACCGCGTGCCAGCGGGCGTAGTTGACCAGGCCGTGCAGCGCGTTGTTGCGCTCCGGCTCCGTGATGAACAGCTGGTACTGCGTGCCCTCGAAGGTGTACTGCCCGTCCCGGATCCGGTTCGGCCAGGGCGCCAGGATCTGGCCCGCGCAGCCGGCCGCGAGCTCGTCGTCGCCGTACCCCGACACGTGGTCCACGCCGTTCGCCCGATAGGACCGCAGGCCACCGCCCACCTCGACGACGACGGCCTGGTGGCCGTCCGCGGCGATGGTCCACTGTGTCCCGGAGAGCGGCTCGGCAGCGGCCCCGGACTGGTGCGCGACAGAAGTCATGGTCGAACTTTAGCCAGCGTAGGGGTTAACGCGGGCTCAGGGAGCCAGCCGTTCGATGGCCCACCCGCCGGCTACGCGGCGGTAACGCAGCCGGTCGTGCAACCGGCTCGGCCGGCCCTGCCAGAACTCCACGCTTTCCGGCACCACGCGCAGCCCGCCCCAGTGCGGCGGGGGCGGCACCTCCGTGTCCGGGCCGAACCGCGCGGCGGCCTCCTCGAACGCGGCCTCCAGCTCGTCCCGGCCGGTCAGCACCGTGGACTGCGGGCTGGCCCAGGCGCCGAGCTGCGAGCCGCGCGGGCGGGTCGCGAAGTAGGCCTCGGTCTCGGCCCGGTCGACCCGCTCGATCCCACCGCGGACCAGTACCTGGCGGTGCATCGGGTGCCACGGGAAGAGCAGCGCGCCGTGCGGGTTGGCGGCCGCCTCCGTACCCTTGCGGGACCCGTAGTTCGTGAACAGCGTGAAGCCACGCGCGTCCACGTCCTTGAGCAACACGGTACGGCTGCTCGGGCGGCCCTCCGCGTCCGCGGTCGAGAAGATCATCGCGTTCGGCTCGGGCAGCGGGAAGGCCTGCGCCTCGGCGAACCAGCGGGCGAACTGGGTGGTCCAGTCGGCGGCCAGGTCCGCACGGCGCAGCCCGTGGTCGGGATGGTACTCGCGGCGCATTCCGGCAAGGTCGGACATGTGGTGCACGGTAATGGCTTTCCCGGTCGGGTGGACCATGTGGGATCGTCGTGTACGCGCGCCTCGTCATCCGGGAGCATGGAGGCGACCGACTCGCGGAAGGACCCTGGATCACCGTGGCTGACCCGTCGACGATTCGCATCCCCGACGACCTGCTGCCCGCCGACGGCCGCTTCGGCTGCGGCCCGTCGAAGGTCCGGCCGGAGGCGGTGGAGGCGCTGTCCCGCGTGTCCCGGACGTACCTCGGCACCTCGCACCGGCAGAAGACGGTGCGGAACGAGGTCGCGCGCCTGCGCCGCGGGCTGGCGGAGTTCTTCTCGCTGCCGGACGGCTACGAGGTGATCCTCTCCAACGGCGGCACCACCGCGTTCTGGGAGAGCGCGGTGTTCGGCCTGATCCGCGACCGCGCGCAGTTCGCCACGCACGGCGAGTTCGGCGCGAAGTTCGCCACGGCGGTACGGGCCGCGCCGTTCCTGGGCGAGCCGACCGTGCACAGCGCCACGCCCGGCACCGCGGCGGCGCTGACCGCGGAGGCCGGCGTGGACGTCTACGGCATCCCGCAGAACGAGACGTCGACCGGCGTGTCCGTGCCGGTGCGCCGGGTGCCCGGCGCGGACCCGGACGCGCTGATGCTGATCGACGCCACCTCCGGCGCGGGCGGCCTGGACGTGGACGTGGCCGAGACCGACGTCTACTACTTCGCGCCGCAGAAGTGCTTCGGCTCGGACGGCGGCATCTGGATCGGGCTGTTCTCGCCGGCCGCGATCGCGCGCGCGGAGGAGATCAAGGCGTCCGGGCGGTACATCCCGGCTTTCCTGGACGTGGTCACCGCGATCGAGCAGTCCCGGCTGGAGCAGACGTACAACACGCCGGCGCTCGCCACCGTGTTCCTGGCCGCGGAGCAGACCGACTGGATGCTGTCGCAGGGCGGGCTGGCCTGGGCCGCGAAGCGCACGGCGGAGAGTGCGTCGATCATCTACGGGTGGGCGGCGCGCTCGTCGTTCGCGACGCCGTTCGTCACCGACCCGGCCGTGCGGTCCACCGTGGTGGCCACCATCGACCTGGACCCGGCGGTGTCCGCGGACGCGGTCTCCGCGGTGCTGCGGGCGAACGGCATCGTGGACACCGACTCGTACCGCAAGCTGGGGCGCAACCAGCTTCGGGTGGCGCTGTTCCCGGCCGTGGAGCCGTCCGACGTGGAGCGTCTGACGCACTGCATCGACCACGTGGTGGAACGACTTTAGTGATACTTTGTCCGCTTTCAGCGAAATCGGACGCTTAGCGAGATCAATTCGGGCTGGTCAGCGACACGCGGTGTGGCTTACTCCCATCGTGGGAAGATTGCGCGTACCGTGTCCGGGAAGGCTCCGAGCGCATCGTGTGCTAGGGGCAGGCCAGCCCAGCGAGACCGACGGGACGGAGGCAACGCGATGCGACCGGTTCGCTTCGTCGCCCTCTCCGAGGACGGCCAGGCCCTGGTACTCGCCGACGAGGTCGGGCGACTCCTGGCACTCCCCATCGACGAGCGCATCGCGGGTGCGCTGCACACCGAGCCCGGCGGAGGCGGCGTCGCCCTCGCCGTGGCCGGCACCGCCACCGAACTCAAGGCCACGCTGGCCCCGCGGGACATCCAGGCCCGCATCCGGGCCGGCGAGTCCGCCGACGACGTCGCCCGGATCGCGGGCGTCCCGGTCGACCGCGTGCTCCGCTACGCCGGCCCCGTGCTCCAGGAGCGGGCCATGCTCGCCCAGCACGCCCGGCGCACCCGGCTGAAGACCTCTGAGCGCGGCGCGCCGCTGGCCGAGGTCGTCGACGGCCGCCTCGCCCAGCACGGCATCGACACCGAGAAGATCTCCTGGGATGCGTATCGGCGGGAGGACGGCACCTGGCGCATCATCGCCACCTGGCCGTCCGGCAAGGCCACCGCCCAGGCCTCGTGGGACCTCGACAAGTCCCGCCAGGTCGTGGCGCCGCACGACGACATGGCGCAGTACCTCTGCGCCGAGCGCCCCACGCCGATCCTCGGCCAGGAGCCGGCCCCCGAGCGCAGCGGCCACGGCCTGCCCACCCCGTCGCGCACCGAGCCCGGCCGCGGCGGTCACGGCCTCCCCGGCGCCACGACCGAGAAGCCGCGCCCCGCGCGCGACCTCGGCCGGGACCCGATCCGTGCCGGCCGCGACGCGCTGCTCGCGTCCCTCGACCGCCCGCTCGGCCAGAGCTCCGGCCGCTCACTCGACCCGGCCGCCCTGACCGAGTCGGTCCGCCCCCGCTCCGCCCCCACCGTGGGCGGCGCCGCCTCCCTGCTCGGCGGCGGTGCCGGCTCCGCCTTCGACGACGACGCGGACCTCCCCAAGGAGGTGCCGGCCGTGCCGTCGCTGGCCGTCCTGCGCCCGCGCCGGACGACCAACTCCGGTCAGGGCACCGCCGAGTCCACCGACGCCTCCGGCAAGCCCCGCAAGCGCCTCCCGAGCTGGGACGACGTCCTCTTCGGCGGCGGACCAGCGGCCCGCGAGACAAGCTGACTCCCTTCATCACCGAACGGCGGCGTGACTTTCACGCCGCCGTTTCCCGTTCCTGCCACCAGCCGGAGTTCTCGTGGTTCAGTCCTATGACGCCGTCACCGCATGGCGGGCCGCCGGCGAGGCCGGTGACGCCGCCGGTGCGGTCGCCGCACTCAGCCCTGACGTCACGCTGGTCTCGCCGATCACCGAGCGGTTCACCTTCCAGGGCCACCGCCAGGTACGCACCCTGCTCGACGTGGCCCTGGCCGTCATCGACGACCTCACCTACACCGACCAGGTCGCCGAGGCCCGCACCGTGGCGCTCTTCTACGAGGCGAGGATCGGCACGACGCGCCTCTACGAAGCCCAGCGGCTCCGCCTGGGCGACGACGGCCTGATCCACCACATCACCCTCTACGTCCGGCCACTGCCGGCACTCACCCTGCTGATGACCCGTCTCGGCCCCGATCTGGCCCGGCGCAACGGACAACCCGGCCTGGCCCGCCTGATCCCGCTCGCCAGCGGCATGCTGCACTCGATGGCCACCACCGGCGAACAACGAATCATGCCGAGAGCGGCACCCCGATGACCTCACACCGCTCTCGCAGTCGACGTAGCTGATCGATCATCTCCTCAAGGCGTTCCTCATCGGTCACGCGATCACCCTGGAGGGCGACGCGGCACCTGACAACACCTACCGGGCCCTGCGACCCGCTAGATCGGATAGCGGCCCAGTTCCGTATACACCGGGCTCGGGCCCAACTGGCTTCGCATCAGGCGGAGGCTTGTCGCCGGCCACTCGGGGCCCGAGTAGGCGTCCAGGGCCGCGCGGTCCTGTTCCACCTGAGCGGCGTCGATCCGGTCGCCCGGTCGTGCCAGGGTCAGGTGCGGCCGGAAGGGGCGGTCGTCGAACGGCAAGCGGGACCGCTTGAGCGCGTGCCGGATCGCCCGCGCCGACGACTGGAGACGATCGACGTCGCCGGTCAGCCCGGCCCACAGGATGGTGAACCGGCCCCGCCCGAACCGCCCACCCCCGGCGATGCGGAGGCGGGCGGGCGGCGTACCGGCGGATGGGGTCGCCTGCCGGAAGGCCGCGTCCACGTCGGTCAGCCGGTCGTCCGGGACCTCGCCGAGGAAGACGAGGGTCACGTGCCACTGTGCCCGCGGCGCGAGCCGCGTATTGACCCGTGCGGTGCTGATGTGCAGGCCGCTGACGTGCGCCGCCAGGTGGGCGCACGCCTCCTCGGGCGGGTAGATGCCGGCGAACAGGCGCACCCGCCGACGTTAACGCGGCGCGCGCAGCACCAGGCCGGCGGCCTCCAGCTCCGACTCGATGCGGAGGCGTTCGATCTCCAGGTCCATGCCGACCACCTCGGCGAGGTGCTCGGGGATGTCGAGGCAGCGGCTGGCCAGGCGCAGGCGGGCGTCGTACGCCCGGAGCACGGCGATGTGCCAGACCAGCGAGTGGGTGGCGATGCCCAGCCGATGGCGGTACAGCCGGCGGAGGTCGGCCGCGAGGAACTCGATCGCGGGGCTCGGCGGGTCGGGGTCGGCGGGGAGGCCGTCCCAGCGCCGGTCGAGGCGCCGCAACAGGATGCGGTCACGCAGTGTCATGCGTCCGTTGCTCCGGAGCCCTGCCTCTCCGGAGCCTCTCGCGCATCTGACCAGGATGACGGGCAGGCACAACATCGCCAGTAGCAGGAGTGCCAGCACCACCATGTGCTTCTCGCCCACGTGCCTGACGGTATGCGCAGAGTGTCAATGATCACTACTGATATGCCGCGACATGACAAGAATTAGCCACCTGGCTGAATGCGATTCTGCCGATCGGGTGATGGACGACCGCGAGCCTGCATTCGTGGATCCGGCGATTATGAAACTGGCGCGTTCGCCTCGGCCGGCGTGATCACGGACAGCCGGGGCAGCGGGCGCAGCGTGATCCGCAGTCGCTCGCCGGATCGGCGCAGCTGCCAGATGAGCGCGGCCAGCGCCGCGACCAGCGAGATCGCGCCGCTGAGCGCGATGCTCACGGCCGGGCCGAACCACTCCGCCCACGCGCCCGCGATCGGCGCGCCGATCGGCGTGGTGCCGAGGAAGACCAGCACGTACAGCGCCATCACGCGGCCGCGGTAGGCGCCGTCCGTGCCGAGCTGCACGCGCTGGTTCGCGGCCTGCGCGAAGAAGATCATGAAGAACCCGGTGGGTACGAGCAGGATCGCGGCCGCCCAGAAGGTGGGTGCGAAGCCGACCAGGATCTCCAGCACCGCGAACGCCACGCCGGGCAGCAGCACGGTGTAGACCGACGGCCGCCCGGTGCGCGCGCTGCCGGCCAGGGCGCCGCCCAGCGCGCCGAGCGCGAGCGCGGTGGTGAGCAGGCCGAACCAGGCCGCGCCGGCGTGGAACGAGACCTTGGCGAGCACCGCCAGCGTCACCGGGAAGTTGAAGCCGATCATGGCGACCACGGCCATCACCACGATCACCAGCAGCAGGTCGCCGCGGGTCCACACGTACCGGAGGCCGTCGAGCACGCCGCCCTTCGCGCGCGTGCCCGGGGCCGCGGCGCGGATCAGGGCGGGGACGTGCATCCGCAGGTACGCGAAGACCGGCGCGACGCCCAGCGCGGTGCTGATCAGGAAGACCGGCCCGACGCCGAGCCCCGCGATCGCCACGCCGGCCAGCGCCGGGCCGCTGACCCGGGCGACGTTGAACGTGGCGGCGGAGAGCGAGAGCGCGTTCGGCAGCAGCGTCAGGCCGACCAGCTCGGAGATGAACGACTGGCGGACCGGCGTCTCGATCGCATTGGCGACGCCGAGCAGCCCGGCGAAGACGAAGACGTGCCAGAGCTCGACCACGCCGGCCGCGACCAGGATCGCGAACACGATCGCGAGCAGCGCGTACGCGGCGTTCGAGGCGATCAGGATGCGGCGCTTGTCGTACCGGTCGGCGAGCTTGCCGGCGTAGAGCGTGAGCAGCAGGACGGGCAGGAACTGGAGCGCGGTGACGATGCCGAGCGCGGAGCCGGAGTTGCCGGACAGGTCCAGCACCAGCCAGTCCTGGGCCGTGAACATCATCCAGACGCCCACCAGCTTCACCAACTGGCCGGTGGCGAACAGCCGGTAGTTGCGTACGGTCAGGGATCGGAATGTCGTGTTCAGCGTGGCCCGCACGGGATCGTGCGCCTCCCTCGTCTCGGCGTGCTGGTGCTGCCGTGTGACGGATCAGGCGGCGCGAGCGACCCTCTGCATGATCTCGGCCGCCCGGCGGAGGGTCTCCAGATCCTCCGCGGACAGGTCGGCGAGATGGTCAGCGAGCCACTCGTTGTGCGCGCGCTGCACCTGCTCGTACTCCTGGCGCCCCTGCGCGGTGGTACGCAGGATGACCTGCCGGCCGTCGGTCGGATGCGGCTCGCGGAGCACCATGCCCCGCTCCTCCAGCTTCGCGATGATCTTGGTCATCGTGGGTGGCTGCACCCGCTCGACGTCCGCGAGCTCGCGCGGGCTGAGCGCACCGGCCAGCTCCAGGCTGGTCAGCGCGGACAGCTGCGCCATGGTCAGGTCGCCGACCGGCCGCGCCTGCCGCAGCCGCCGGTTGAGCCGGGTGATCGCTTCGCGCAGCCCCAGGGCGAGCTGCAGCGCGGTCGTGCGCTCCGCCATCACCGTCCCGCTCCGTCACGTTCCTTAGCCTAGCTAATAAGCCTGGCTAACTACCACCGATATGACCGCTCTCACCAGCGTGCGCCGGGAGGTTCGGCACACCGTACCCCCCGGCGCCGCCACATCAGATGATCGCGGCCTCGATCGGACCGCGCAGGAAGTAGAGGACGAAGAGGAAGGCCACGGCGTACAGCAGCGGGTGCACCTGGCGGGCCTTGCCGGACACCGCCTTGAGCAGCACGTACGTGATCACACCGGCCCCGATGCCGTTCGAGATCGAGTACGTGAACGGCATCAGCACGATGGTCAGGAACGCCGGGATCGCGATCTCCCAGTCGCTCCAGTCGATCGTGCGCACCGCGGTCATCATCAGGAAGCCGACCACCACCAGCGCCGCGGACGCCGCCTCGAACGGCACGATCTGCACCAGCGGCGACACCAGCACCGCGACCAGGAACAGCGCGCCGGTCACCAGGTTCGCCACGCCGGTCCGGGCGCCCTCGCCCACGCCGGCCGCGCTCTCGATGTACGACGTGTTGCTGGACGTGCTGGCCGCGCCGCCGGCCGCCGCCGCGATCGAGTCGACCAGCAGGATCTCCCGGGTACGCGGCGGCGTGCCGTTCTCGTCGAGCAGCCCGCCCTCCTGGCCCACCGCGACCATCGTGCCCATCGTGTCGAAGAAGTCCGTCAGCAGCAGCGTGAACACGAACATCAGGCAGACCAGCACGCCCGCGCGGCTCCACGAGTCGAACAGGTTGAAGTCGCCGAGCAGCGACAGGTCCGGCGTGACCGACCAGTCCTTGTCCAGCGTGGGCACGTTCAGCGACCAGCCGCGCGGGTTGCCGGACGGCCCGCCCGCCGGGCCGACCTTCGCGATCGCCTCCACGATCAGGGCCAGCACGGTGGCGGCGAGGATGCCGATCAGGATCGCGCCCTTCACCCGGCGCACCATCAGGACCAGCGTGAACAGCAGCCCGATCACGAAGACCAGCACCGGCCAGGTGACGAGCTGGCCGCCGATGCCGAGCAACAGCGGCGGCGACCCGGCCGCGCCCCGCGCGAAGCCCGCGTCCACGAAGCCGATCAGCGCCAGGAACAGGCCGATGCCGACGCCGATCGCGGTCTTCAACTCCGTGGGTACGGCGTGGAAGACCGCCTGACGGAAGCCGGTGAGCACCAGGACGGCGATGATCACGCCCTCGATGACGACCAGGCCCATCGCGTCGGCCCAGGTCATCTGCGGCGCGATCTCGTACGCGACCAGCGCGTTGACGCCCAGCCCGGCGGCCAGCGCGAGAGGGAAGCGCGCCACCACGCCCATCAGGATCGTCATCAGGCCGGCGACCAGCGCGGTCGCGGCCGCGATCGCCGGGATCGCCAGCGATCGGCCGTCGGCGTCGACCGCGGCGCCGAGGATCAGCGGGTTGAGGACCACGATGTAGGCCATCGTGAAGAAGGTGGCGAAGCCTCCGCGCACCTCGCGGCTCAGCGTCGAGCCGCGCGCGGAGATCTCGAAGTATCTGTCGAAGCCGTTCCGGGGCGTCGTTGCCTCTGCCGGTGAGCCGGCCATGGGCACCTCACTGGGGGATGATCGGGACTAACGGAAGGCGTCATGGTCCCAAACGCACTGTGCCCGCAAAAGCTCACATATGTTTCTGATTCGTACCGCTGACCTGGCGCGGATCACGCTGGACGTACCCTTGGGGCGTGGCCCGATCCCCAGTTCCGCTGCCGACGTCCGACATGACGCCGGATGATCGGCCGTCGAGCCCGGAGGGTCCGCGTCCCCGTCCCACGCCGCTCGATCCGCCGATGGTCCCGTTCGCGGTGGGTGGCACCATCGCCTGGGCGCTCGCCGGTCTGGTGCTCGTCGTCTTCTTCCGGGACTGGCTGGATAGCACCGGCCGCACCGACTGGCTGTGGATCTGCCTCACCGGCTTCCTGCTCGGCTTCCCCGGCACGGTCACGATGATGCGCCACGACGCGCACCGGCGGAGGCGGCGTCGGACTCAGCCGTGACCGTACGGCTCGGCCGGCTCGTCGCCCTCGACGGACCCGGACGCCCGGCTGACCGCCACGGCCTCGACCTCGCTGTCGTCGTAGATCGTCGGCAGCTCCTCGACGTGCGCCTCCGGCTCCTGGAGCGTCTCGGAGTGCGCGCCGCAGCCGTGGTCGATGCTGACGGCGCGGCCGTCGTCCGGCGCGTAGAGGTTGCCGCACACGCCGAACGCCTGACGCAGCGCGCCGGCCAGCGGGAGGTAGAAGCCGCACGAGCCGCACCGGGCCGTGCGCGGGGCCGCCACGGAGATCGGCGCCTCCGGGCCGTGATCCCCGTCGTACCACCGCTGGGCCGTGTCCTGCCGGCCGAACCGGGACATCACCCGCGCCCGGCCCAGGCCCAGCTCCCAGGTGGCCTCCTCGACCGCCGGGTCGTCCGACTCCAGGTAGCCCGGGGCCAGCCGCTCATCGTCCGGCGCGGTCGGCAGCAGGTCGCCCACGCCGAGGTCGCCGGGCTGCAGGCGCTCGTTCCACGGGAGCCAGCCCGGGGCCATCAGCGCGTCCGGCCCCGGCAGCAGCACGGTCTCGCAGACCGTCACGTGCTTGCTGCGTGAGACGCGCGTCACGGTGACCGCCCAGCGCCACCCGCGATAGCCCGCGAGGTGACACTCGAACAAGTGCGTGACCAGGCGATCGCCCTCGGCGATCACCTCCAGGTGCTCACCGACCTCGGACGCGTCCACCACATCGGTGATCGCGTCGCGGGCGATGTCGACGGCGTCGGCGCAGACCTGGTCGAGTTTGGCGGGCCGGGCGGCGATCCTGCTCACCCGTCCATTCTTCCCTACGCATCGGCCGCTCTCCCACTTGACCCCGATCGCGCCCGGCCGGTGGGGCGAATCCGGCCTCGATGGGCGAGGATGGAACGCATGGACTTCCTGGCGCTGTTGATCCGGGGTGTCCGGCTGTTCTTCCGGGCCGCGATCACCAGCACGCGATGGGCCGGGCGGCATGCCGGCCTGGTCCGCGCCAAGGGCGCCGGCGGCGACACCGGCATGATCCGGCTGATGGACCTGCACGCCGCGTCCATCGCCGGCGACACGCTGATCACGCTCGGCCTGGCCGGCACCATCTTCTTCGCGGTGCCGCTCGGTGAGGCGCGCGGCAAGGTGGCGCTCTACCTGTTGATCACCATGGTGCCGTTCGCGCTGCTCGCGCCGGTCGTCGGCCCGCTGCTCGACCACTTCCGGCACGGCCGGCGGTACGCGCTGGCCGTCACCATGCTGGGCCGGGCGTTCCTCGCCTGGCTGATCTCCGACAACCTGGAGGGGTTCGCGCTCTATCCCGCCGCGTTCGGCGTGCTGGCGCTGTCCCGGGCGTACGGCGTGGCCCGCGCCGCGGCCGTGCCCCGGCTGCTCCCCGCCGGGCTCAGCCTCTCCCAGGCCACCGCGCGCGGCAGCGTCTACGGCACCATCGCGGGCACGATCGTGCTGCCGCTCGGCCTCGCCGCGGTCTGGCTCGGTCCGGAGTGGCCGCTGCGCGTCGCCTCGATCATCTTCCTGGTCGGCATGGTCATCGCGCTCCGGCTGCCGCCCAAGGCCGACTCGGAGCCGCCGGAGGCCGTGCCCCGCCCGATCACCGCGATCTTCGGCCTGCGCCGGGGCGCACCACGCGCACTGGACGGCGCGCTCGTGATCGCGACCGTGGCCGGCGCCTCCTCGCTGCGCGCGGTCTACGGCTTCCTGCTGCTGTTCTCCGCGTTCGCGATCAAGGGCGACGAGTTGGCCCCGATGCTGTTCGGCCGCACCATCACCGACCAGGCCGCGCTGGCGGCCGTCGGCGCCGCGCTCGGCATCGGCGCGTTCCTGGCCACCGCCGCCGGCACCCGCCTGCTCATCCGCCGGCCGCTCTGGCTCCAGTCCACCGGCCTGGTCATTGTCGCCGGCCTGGCCGTGCTCACGGTCATCCGGCCGACGCTCGGCATGCTCACGCTGCTGTCACTGATCACGGCCGCGATGTCCGGCATCGCCAAGCTCACGGTCGACGCCACGATCCAGGAGCGGATCTCGGAGCGCCTGCGGGCCAGCGCGTTCGCGCACTCCGAGACCATCCTGATGCTGGCCTGGGTGGCGGGCGGCGCGATCGCGCTCATCCCGCTCGGCATCCGCTCCGGGCTCGCCGTGCCGGCGATCTTCGCGGTTCTCGCCGCGATCCGGGCCGCCTGGACCGTCACCCGCCTGCGCGGCGAACGCCTCACCGGCGTCCCGGCCGCGCCGATCGGCACCCCCGAACTCCCCCCAGGACCATCCAGCGGTACGGACGAGGGCGCCGACCGGCCCGCCCCGCCCCGCGCCCCGGAGGACGTCACGCCGGCGGACCCCTGGGCACCCCCACCGCGCCGCCCGTCCCCGTACCGCAGCGGCACCATCGGCACCCGCCCGGGGTCCCCCGACGGCGGCGTTCGTACCGCCCCGGGTCCGGAGGGTGCCCGGCCGCCGGGAGCGCCCGGCGGCCCCGGCGTTGCCGGGGGCGCGGCCGGCGGTGGCTCCGGCGCCGGGAAGACGCGGTGGTGGCAGCGGCGCAGGCGCGGTCCGGAGCCCTCGGGCCCGGCCGGTCCGCCGCCGGCCCCGGCCCCACCCCGGGACACCGACCTGCCGCCCACCCGGATCGACACTCCCCCGACGCGGGTGGACGAGGGCCGTGACGCGCCGCCCGGCTTCCACGTCTACCGCCCGTCCTCCTCGGGCCAGAGCCGCCCGCCGGATCCGGACGGCCCCGGCCAGGCATGATCAGCCGGTGACCACCGACCCGCTGCCCCGGCCCACCGCCACGACGGATTCCGTCGCGGCCCCCAGCGATTCCGGCGGCACCATCCCGTCGCCGCTCCTCGAAGGCGGGCGTGGTCCCGTGCTCGTGGTGACGGCCGTTGAGCCGGAAGCGGTGGCGGTGCGGGGTGGCCTGGTCGACACCGGCGAGAGTGACGTCGGCGAGCTCTCGGTGTTCGCGGTCGGGGTCGGGTCGGCGGAGGCGGCGGCGGGGACCGCGCGGCTGCTGGCGCTGGCGGAGGCGGCCGGGCGGCCCTACGCCGCGGTGATCTCGGCGGGAATCGCCGGGGGACTGGCCGGGCGCGCCGCGATCGGCGACACCGTGATCGCGGATCGGAGCATCGCCGCGGATCTCGGGGCGGACTCGCCCGAGGGCTACCTGCCGATCGAACGGCTCGGCTTCGGCACCAGCGTCGTGGCCGCGGACGTCGCGCTGACCGCGCTGCTGCGCGCGGCGCTGCCCGACGCGCTGCGCGGCGACGTGCTCACCGTCAACACCGTGACCGGCACCGCCGCCCGCGCCGCCGCGCTCGGCGCCCGCCATCCGGCCGCGGTCGCCGAGGCGATGGAGGGCTTCGGCGTGGCCGCCGCCGCGCGCACGGCCGGCGTGCCCTTCGCGGAGCTGCGCACCATCTCCAACCCGGTCGGCCCGCGGGACCGGGCGGCCTGGAACCTCCCGGCCGCGCTCACCGCCCTCACCGCCGCCTTCGCCGCGCTGGCCCCGGGCAGGCCGGCCGGCTGAGGGGTTTCTCGGCACCCACGGCGGCACCGGCAGGGAGGAGCGCCAGCGACGACCGGTGCCCGCGGGAGCGTGCGGGCCGCGACCACGCCGGGAGTGGGAAAGCAGGACGAACGCCACAGCGTGGCCGGGGGTGCGGCTGGTTACGGTGGCAGGATGGAATCGCTGTCTGTGGCGTATTCGCCGTGTCCGAACGATACGTTCGTCTTCCACGCGCTGGCGCACGGGCTGGTGCCGGGCGCGCCGCCGATCGACGTGACGTTCGCGGACGTGGACGTGACGAACACGGCGGCCGAGCGGGGCGGGTTCGACCTGGTGAAGGTCTCCTACGCGGCGCTGCCGTGGCTGCTCGACACCTACGAGCTGCTGCCGTGCGGCGGGGCGCTGGGCCGGGGTTGTGGACCGCTGCTGCTGGTGAACGACGACCGGACCGACCTGTCCGGCGCGACGGTCGCGGTGCCGGGCGACCGGACCACGGCGTACCTGCTGTTCCGGCTCTGGGCGGGCGAGCGGCAGCCCGCGGCGGTCGAGGTGGTGCCGTTCCACGAGATCATGCCGGGCGTGGCGGCCGGGCGGTGGGACGCGGGCCTGGTGATCCACGAGGCGCGGTTCACGTACCACCGGCACGGGCTGCGGTCGCTGGTGGATCTCGGCGAGTGGTGGGAGTCGGACACCGGGCTGCCGATCCCGCTGGGCGCGATCCTGGCCCGGCGCGGCGCGGTGGATCCGGCCGAGGCGGCCGGATGGATCCGGGAGTCGGTGCGGCGGGCGTGGGCGGATCCGGCGGCGAGCCGCGACTACGTGCTGACGCACGCGCAGGAGATGGATCCGGCGGTGGCGGAGCAGCACATCGCGCTGTACGTGAACGAGTTCACCGCGGACCTGGGCGACGAGGGATACGAGGCGATCGACGCGCTGCTCGGGCGGGCGGCGAAGGCCGGGTTCACGCCGGAGGTGCCGTCGCTGCGGAGGTGAGGAGAGGGCCCTCGCGGGCCCTCTCCGGCCCCTAGATCTCCAGCTCGCGCGCGACCGCGTGCACGACCTGCGCGACCTTCTGCGCGCTGCGCTTGTCCGGGAAACGGCCGCGGCGCAGATCGGGCTGGATCTTCGCCTCCAGCACCTTGATCATGTCTTCGATGAGGCCGTGCAGTTCCTCGGCGGGACGGCGCCGCAGCTCCGCGACGGACGGCGGGGCGTCGATCAGCTTGACGCCCATCGCCTGGGCGCCCTTGCGGCTGTCGACCACGCCGAACTCGATGCGCTGCCCGCCCTTGAGCTCCGTGACTCCCGCCGGGAGCGCGCCCTTGGGCAGGAACACGTCGCCGCCTTCATCACTGGTGACGAAACCGTAGCCCTTCTGCGCGTCGTACCACTTCACTCGACCCGTAGGCACCGCGGACCTCAACTCCGTTGGACAGCGGACGGCCGTGCGCCGCCCTGTGCCCACAAGGCTACTGACCGCGCCGGTACGGACCAACCGCAATCCCGGCCGGCCGTGCGCCCGTCGGGCGGGCCGGGGCCGGCGTATCAGCGCAGATGATCGTCCAACCAGCCGGGGAATTCCGCGAGATCGGTGAGGACCGTGTGCGCACCGGCGGCCCGCAGGTCGTCCGCGCTGCACGGGCCGGTGGCGACGCCGACGCCGGGGACGCCGGCGGTGCGCGCCGCGACCATGTCGGCCGTGTGGTCGCCGACGTAGATCCGCACGCCGTGCTCGGTCAGCGCGGTGGCCTTGCCCTCGGCGAAGAGGTCACCGGCGATCTCGTCGACCGGCAGGCCGAGGTGGTCGACGTGCAGCCGGGCCAGCCGGCCGAGTTTGGAGGTGACCACCACCACCCGGCCGCCGCGGGCGCGCACGGCCGCGAGCGCGTCCAGCGCGCCCGGCATGGGCAGCGTCGGCGTGACCGCGTGGTCCGGGTAGAGCGCGCGGAACAGCGTGACGGCGTCCTCCACCGCCTCCGGCGGGAACCAGTGCGCCAACTCGGTGCGCAGCGGCGGCCCGAGCCGGCTGACCGCGAGGTCCGCGTCGACCGCGACGCCGGTCCGCGCCGTCAACTCCCGGTAGTTCGCGGCGATGCCGGGCCGGGAGTCGATCAGCGTCATGTCCAGGTCGAAGCCGACCGATATCACCTCAGTGCCCGGAGTCGCTGCGGTGGTACGTCAGGCGCTCGACCGGCAGCGGGAAGGTCTGGTCGTCGCCGAACGGCGAGGGCGCGCCCGGGCGGTCCGCGGCGAACTCGGAGATGGGCAGGTGACCGGGCTTCGGCGTCTTGGACCGCACCTTCTCCTGGGCGGCGGGCTTCTCCGTCCGTGCCATGCTGCTGCTCCCTAGCTGTCGGTGATGCTTGCGATGAGAATGTTCCCACCGGCTCCTCGTCCGGGGATCATCGTCCCATGGATCTCCAGCGCCGGGCGCGGCCGGATAGCGTTGAAGGACGATGACCACTCCACTCGCGGACCACCTGCGTTCCCGTACGGACGATGAGCTGAGCGACCTGCTGCGCCGTCGCCCGGATCTGACCGTGCCCGTCCCCGCGGACGTGTCCGCGCTCGCCGCCCGCATGCAGTCGCGCGTGTCGACGGCGCGCGCGCTGGAGGGCCTCACCGAGTTCGCGCTGCTGATCCTGGACGCGGCGCGGCTCACCCGCGACGACGACGGCGTGACCTCGGTGGACGCGATCGTCGCGATGACCGGCGGCGTGGACCCGGCCGCGGTCCGCGCGACGCTGGCCGATCTGCGCGCGCTGTTCCTGCTGTACGGCCCGGACGAGGCGCTGGAGCCGGCGCCCGCGCTGGACGACGTCTCCTCGCCGTACCCGGCGGGGCTGGGCCGGCCGGCCGCGGACCTGCACCCGCGCACGGAGGCGCTCTGCGCGGACCCGGCCAAGCTGCGGCGCGCCGTCCTGGCCGCGTCCCCGTCCGCCCGCGCGGTGCTGGACCGGCTGGCCGCGGGCCCGCCGGTGGGCACGGTGTCGGCGGCGGCGCTGGCCGGGGTGACGCCCGGCTCCGCGATCGGCATGACGGACGCCGCACCGGGCGACGAGCCCGTGGACGAGCCGGGCGGCCCGGTGCGCCGGCTGGTCGAGCAGGGGCTGCTGGTGCCGGTCTCGGCGGAGACCGTGGAGCTGCCCCGCGAGGTCGGCCTGCTGCTGCGGCGGGACACCGGCCCGCTCGGCACGCTGCGCCCGCACCCGCCGGTGATCACGCCGGTCGGCCGCGACCCGAAGGCCGCGGACTCCGCCGGCGCGGGTCAGGCGATGGAGACGGTACGCCGGGTGGAGGCGCTGCTGGAGGCGGTCGCGGCCGAGCCGCCGGGCGTGCTGCGCGCCGGTGGCCTGGGCGTGCGCGAGATCCGCCGGCTGGCGAAGGCCGCGGCCGTGGACGAGGGCACGTCGATCCTGCTGCTGGAGGTGGCGTACGCGGCCGGCCTGCTCGGCGACGCGGAGGCGGCCACCGCGAAGAGCCGCCGGGTGGGCGGCCCGCCCGGCGAGCAGATCTGGCTGCCGACCGCGGTCTACGACGCCTGGCGGGCGACCTCGCTGGCCCGGCGCTGGGCCGATCTGGCCGGCGCCTGGCTGGCCATGCCGCGTCAGGTGATCCAGCCGGGCCAGCGTGACGACCGGGACAAGCCGCTCACCGCGCTCTCGCCGGACGGTGAGCGGGCGGGCGCGCCGGCCAACCGGCGGGTGGTGCTGGAGGTGCTGGCCGGGCTGGAGCCGGGCGCGGCGCCGACCGGCGACGAGATCCTGTCGATCATGGCGTGGCGGTCGCCGCGGCGCACCCGCGGCTGGGAGGGCGCGACGCACCTGGCGCTGGCCGAGGCGGCGGCGCTGGGCGTGACCGGGCTGGGCGCGCTCACCTCGTACGGCCGGCTGCTGGTCGAGGAGGAGGCGTCCGCGGCCGCGCGGGACGCCGCGATGGCCGGCGACCCGCTGGGCATGCGCGCGGAGGCGGACCGGGAGCCGGGTGAGCCGGAGGTGGTGCGGGCGCTGGACGGCCTGCTGCCCGCGCCGGTCGACCACGTGCTGATCCAGGCGGACCTGTCCGTGGTGGTGCCCGGCCCGCCGGAGCCGGAGCTGGCCGCGGAGCTGGAGGTGGTCGCCGAGCAGGAGTCGGCCGGCGGCGCGAGCGTGCACCGGCTGACCACCGCCAGCGTGCGGCGCGCACTGGACGCCGGGTACTCCGCGGACGAGTTGCACCGGCTGTTCGCGCGCCGGTCCCGCACGCCGGTGCCGCAGGCGCTGACGTACCTGGTGGACGACGTGGCGCGCAAGCACGGCGGGCTTCGCGTGGGTACGGCCGGCGCGTACCTGCGCAGCGACGACGAATCGCTGCTGATCGAGGTCCTGGCGGACCGGCGGCTGGCCGCGCTCGCGCTGCGCCGGCTGGCACCGACCGTGCTGTGCAGCCCGTACGCGCCGGGCCGGCTGCTGCCCGCGCTGCGCGAGGCCGGTTACGCGCCGGTGCCGGAGGACGCGTCCGGCGCCACCGTGCTCAGCCGGCCGAAGGCGAAGCGGGCGGCGGCGCGCGGTGCGGTGACCGCGACCGCGTCGGACTCGCTGATCGCGTCGCGGCTGACCCGGCCGCGCCTGCTCGGCATCGTGGAGCAGATCCGGCGCGGGGACGCGGCGGCCCGGGCCGCGCGGCGGGCGCCGTCGACGGTGCGGGACGCGGAGGGCCAGGCGCACACACAGGCGCTGGCCGTGCTGCAACAGGCGGTCCGGGACAAGGCGCTGGTCTGGGTCGGTTACGTGGATGCGCACGGCGCCACCGCCACCCGCCTGGTCCGGCCGGTGTCGATCGGCGCGGGCTACCTGCGCGCGGAGGACGAGCGCACGGAGATGTTGCACACGATGGCGCTGCACCGGATCACCGCGGCGGTTCTTCCCTCCTGAACGACGCCACGATCGAGACGATCAGCAGCGCGGTCACGGCGGAGCCGAGCGACTCGCCCATCGAGTCGACCAGCCCTTGGCGCTGGATGAACAGCCCGTGCAGGAACCAGCCGAACAGCACCACGCCGAGCAGCGTGTAACCCGCCACGGTCGCCCGCGA
Organism: Catenuloplanes atrovinosus; assembly: GCF_031458235.1. Lineage (NCBI taxonomy): Bacteria > Bacillati > Actinomycetota > Actinomycetes > Micromonosporales > Micromonosporaceae > Catenuloplanes > Catenuloplanes atrovinosus. The sequence continues at coordinate 7,175,265 of NZ_JAVDYB010000001.1, forward strand.
CACCGGTGCTCCGTCATCGGAAGAACGCATGTCCGCCCCCGCCGCGCATAGGTGACCACCCATATCGAGGGTGACAGCTACGCGCCGGCGGGGACAGGTGGAAAAACGCGCGCCCGCCCCCGTTGATCACACGAACGCGCGTTACCCACCTTGAGGAGACGTCTTCGGCCGGTGACCGGTTGCACTCGATTCCACGGCCGGGCCGATCGCGTGACAGACTGGAGGGTCGCCCGAGCCGGGCATGCGGAGGGAGTCACAGACGTGGCCGATGGACCACTCATCGTGCAATCGGACAAGACCCTGCTGCTGGAGGTCGATCACAAGGACGCACAGGCGTGCCGGATCGCTATCGCGCCGTTCGCCGAGCTGGAGCGCTCGCCGGAGCACGTGCACACCTACCGGCTGACGCCGCTGGGGCTGTGGAACGCGCGGGCCGCCGGGCACGACGCGGAGGCGGTGGTCGACGCGCTGATCCGTTTCTCCCGTTACCCGGTGCCGCATGCGCTGCTGGTGGACGTGGCCGAGACGATGGACCGGTACGGCCGGCTCCAGCTGGTCAACCACCCGCAGCACGGCCTGGTGCTGCACGCGCTGGACCGGATGGTGCTGATCGAGGTCGCGAAGTCGAAGAAGCTGGCCGGCATGCTCGGCGCGAAGGTCGACGACGACACGATCCTGGTGCACCCGTCGGAGCGCGGCCGGCTGAAGCAGGCGCTGCTGAAGCTGGGCTGGCCGGCCGAGGACCTCGCGGGCTACGTGGACGGCGAGGCGCACCCGATCGACCTGGCGCAGGACGGCTGGACGCTGCGGGCCTACCAGCGGGAGGCGGTCGACACGTTCTGGGCCGGCGGCTCCGGCGTGGTGGTGCTGCCCTGTGGCGCGGGCAAGACGCTGGTCGGCGCCGCCGCGATGGCGGAGGCGAAGGCGACCACGCTGATCCTGGTGACGAACACGGTCGCGGGCCGGCAGTGGAAGCGGGAGCTGGTCGCGCGCACGTCGCTGACCGAGGAGGAGATCGGGGAGTACTCCGGCGAGCGCAAGGAGATCCGGCCGGTCACCATCGCGACGTACCAGGTGCTCACGTCGCGGCGCAACGGCGCGTTCACGCACCTGGACCTGTTCTCCGCGCGTGACTGGGGCCTGGTCGTCTACGACGAGGTGCACCTGCTCCCGGCGCCGATCTTCCGGTTCACCGCGGACCTCCAGGCCCGCCGCCGCCTCGGCCTGACCGCCACGCTGGTGCGCGAGGACGGCCGGGAGGGCGACGTGTTCTCGCTGATCGGCCCGAAGCGGTACGACGCGCCGTGGAAGGACATCGAGGCGCAGGGCTGGATCGCGCCGGCCGAGTGCGTCGAGGTGCGGGTGACGCTGACCGACGCGGAGCGGATGAGCTACGCGACCGCGGAGTCGGAGGAGCGCTACCGGATGGCCGCGACCGCGCGGACCAAGCTGCCGGTGGTGAAGGCGCTGCTGGAGCGGCACCCGGACGATCAGAAGCTGGTGATCGGCGGCTACATCGACCAACTGCACCAGCTCGGCGAGTTCCTGGACGCGCCGATCGTGCAGGGGTCCACGACGAATAAGGAGCGCGAGCGGCTGTTCGACGCGTTCCGGGCCGGTGAGATCTCCACCCTGGTCATCTCGAAGGTCGGCAACTTCTCGATCGACCTGCCGGAGGCGGCGGTGGCGATCCAGGTGTCCGGCACGTTCGGGTCGCGGCAGGAGGAGGCACAGCGGCTGGGCCGGGTGCTGCGGCCGAAGGCGGACGGGCGCCAGGCGCACTTCTACACGGTGGTGTCCCGGGACACGATCGACACGGAGTACGCGGCGCACCGGCAGCGGTTCCTGGCCGAGCAGGGGTACGCGTACACGATCACGGACGCGGACGACATCCTCGGCCCGAAGCTGCCGGAGTTCTAGGCCGGCACCTCGGGGCCGGGTTCCAGCAGCGCGGCCAGCAGATCCCCGTCGGCGTCCAGGCGCGTCAGGACCTCCGACGGGGAGAGCTGGCGGGCCTCCGCGTCGCCGCACGCCATCGACTCGACCTCGTGCCAGGTCAGCGGCGCGGACGCGGTCGGGGTCGGCTGCGCGCGCAGCGAGTACGGCGCGACCGTGGTCTTGAACGCGTTGTTCTGGCTCCAGTCGATGAAGACCTTGCCGGGGCGCAGCTGCTTGGCCATCTTCGCCGTGATGCCGCCCGGGACCGCGCGCGCCAGCTCCTCCGCGACGCGCTTGGCGTACCCGCTGATGATCTCGGCGTTCTGGGTGCCGGCGACCGGGCAGCAGAGCTGCATGCCCTTCTTGCCGGAGGTCTTCGGGTAGCACTCGATGCCGTCCGCGGCGAGCCGGTCCCGCATCAGCACCGCGACCGCGCAACACTCGCGCAGCGCGGCCGGCGCGCCCGGATCGAGGTCGACCACGAGCAGGTCGGGGTCGGCGCCGACGCGCCACTGCGGCGTGTGCAGCTCCAGCGAGGCGATGTTCGCCACCCAGACCAGCGTGGGCAGGTCGTCCACCACCACGAAGTCGATCTTCTCGCGGCCGTGGGTCGAGTTGGGCACCGGCAGCGTCTCCGTGTGCACCCAGCCGGGCTTGCCCGGCGGCGCGTTCTTCTCGAAGAAGAACGGGCCGGTGACACCGTTCGGGTAGCGGATGCGGGTCAGCGGCCGGCCGCGCAGGTGCGGCAGCAGCGCGGGCGCGACCCGGGTGTAGTAATCGATCACCTCGGCCTTGGTGAAGCCGGCGTCCGGATAGAGCACTTTGTCCAGGTTGGAGAGTTCGACCTCGCGGCCGTCCACCTCGACCAGCATCCGGCTACGCATCGTCGGACACCTCCTCGGGCGATTTATCCGGACGTAAGCGCAGAAATCGGGGAAAGCGCAGGCGGGCGTCGAGCGTGCGCTGGCCGTACTTCACCTCGACCACCTGGGTGGGGTCTACCCAGATCGCGCCGCGCGCATCCTCCCGGGGCACCTCCGCGAACGGCGACTTGTCGATCACCAGCGGCTCCAGCAGCGCCAGCAGCGTCCGCTCGGTGGCCGCGCCGATGCCGCCGCCGACCCGGCCGCGGAAGAGGAGCCGGCCGTCCGGACCGGGCACGCCGACCAGCAGCCCGCCGATCCGGCGCACCCCCGGCCGCCAGCCGCCGATCACGAAGTCGCCGGTCAGGTCCATCTTGACCTTGATCCAGTCGGGCGAGCGGGTGCCCGGCAGGTAGATCGACGAGGTCCGCTTCGCGACCACGCCCTCCAGCCGGTTCTCCTCGGCCACGGCCTGCGTGACCGGGCCGTCCGGGAACGTCGGCGGCACCGCCCAGCGCGGCCCGTCCGGCACCAGCGTCTCCAGCCGGGCGCGGCGGTCCTCGTACGGCAGGCCCATCAGGTCCACGCCGTCGTGCCGCAGCAGGTCGAAGATCATGTAGGTGACCGGCCGGGTCACCGCGAGCCGCGCGGCGCGGGCCCGGTCGCGCACGTGCATCCGCTCCGCGAGCAGCTGGAACGACGGGCGGCCCTCGCTCAGCACCACGATCTCGCCGTCCAGCAGCGCGTCGCCGAGCAGGCCGCCGAGCGGCGCCAACTCCGGGTAGGCGACCGTGATGTCCGTCCCGGACCGGGCGGCCAGACGCAGTGCGCCGCCGGAGGCGTCGGCGAGCGCGCGAACGCCGTCCCACTTGAACTCGTACGCCCAACCGGCACCGACGGGCAACTCCCCCGACGTGGCCAGCATCGGGCGTGGCCCGGCCGCCATGCCGCCAGCCTAGGCGCAAAACCTCGCGCGATGTCGGGATCGGTGCGATCCTCGTAGATACCGGGCCAAAAGTCGGGCGGGGGTTCCGGCCGGTCAGCAGCGGTTTGGAGCGACAATGCGGGCTATCTGGAAGGGTGCCGTCTCGTTCGGCCTGGTGTCGATCGCGGTGCGGCTGTTCTCGGCCACCGAGGAGAAGGACATCCGGTTCCACCAGGTGCACCGGGACGACGGCGGCCGGATCAAGTACAAACGCGTCTGCTCCGTCGACGGCGAAGAGGTCAAGTACGACGACATCGCCAAGGGGTACGACATCGGCGGCGGCGAGATGGTGGTGCTGACCGACGACGACTTCGCGGACCTGCCGCTCTCCACCTCGCGGGCGATCGAGGTGCTGGAGTTCGTGCCGGCCGACCAGGTCGACCCGATCCTCTACAACAAGGCGTACTACCTGGAGCCGGACGGCGCCGCCACCAAGCCGTACGTGCTGTTGCGCGAGGCGCTCGGCGACGCGGACCGGGTGGCGATCGTCAAGGTCGCGCTGCGCCAGCGGGAGCAGCTCGCCACGCTGCGCGTCCACGACGACGTGCTGCTGCTCAACACCATGCTGTGGCCGGACGAGGTGCGCGCGCCCGAGTTCGGCTTCCTCGACGACGACATCGAGGTCCGCCCGGCCGAGCTGGCCATGGCCTCCTCGCTGATCGACTCGATGGCCGCGGACTTCGACCCGGAGGCGTACAGCGACAACTACCGCGCGGCGCTCCAGGAGGTCATCGACGCGAAGGTCGAGGGCCGGGAGATCATCGCGCCGGAGGAGGAAGAGGAGGCGGCCCCGGCCGCGACCGACCTGATGGCCGCGCTGCGCGCCTCGGTGGAGCGGGCGCGCGCGGCCCGCGGCGAGTCCCCGGCACCGGCGTCAACGGCCACGGGCGGCGGCAACGGTACGAAGAAGGCCTCCGCCGCCAAGAAGACCTCCTCCGGCTCGGGCGCGAAGAAGACGGCCGCGGCCGACTCCGGCGATGACGCGGCCCCGGCGAAGAAGGCGGCCCCGGCGAAGAAGACCGCGGCCAAGAAGACGGCGGCGGCCAAGAAGACGGCGCCGGCGAAGCGGAGCACCGCGAAGAAGGCCTCCTGACCGGCGCGGGCGCTACGTTCCGGGGAAGGTGATGCGGATGTCCGTGCCCTTCCCCGCCTCGCTGGCCAGCGAGATCTTCGCCGCGTGCGCGTCGAGGATGACCTTGGTGACGCACAGGCCCAGGCCCGCGCCGGCCGACTCGCTGTCCCGGGCCGCCGCGCCCCGGAAGAACCGCTCGAACAGCATCGGCTGCTCGTGCGCGGGGATGCCGATGCCGGTGTCCCGGATTCGGATCTCCGGCGGGTCGGCGTCGCTGACCTCGACCGCCACCTCGCCGCCGGACGGCGTGAACTTGACCGCGTTGCCGAGCAGGTGGGCGAGCGCCTCGCGGAGCCGCGCGCCGTCCGCGCTGACCCGGACCGCGTCCCGCCGTGCGACGTGCAGCGTCACGCCCTTCGCGGACGCGACCGGCGCCACCGAGGCGATCGCGCAGTCCGCCACGGACAGCAGGTCCACCTCGCCGCGCCGCAGGCTCAGCGCGGTCCCGCCGGCGCCGCCGACCTGGGACAGCAGCATCACGTCGTCGACCATCCGCAGCAGCCGCCGCGAATTGCGGTCGATCGCGCCGAGGAACCGGTCCAGCTGGTGCCGGGACAGGTCGCCGGCGTCGATCAGCACCTCCAGGTAGCCGCGGACCGAGGAGAGCGGCGTGCGCACCTCGTGCGTCATCATCGCCACGAAGTCGTCCTTCATCCGGTCCGCCAGCTCCAGCCGCTGCCGCGCCCGTTCCAGTTCGCGCAGCTCGTGGCGCATGGCCAGGTGCAGGGCCGCCTGCCGGCCGAGCGCCTCCAGCATCGCCAGCCGGTCATCGCCGAGCGTGCGGGGCTCGGCGTCCAGCACGCAGAGCGCGCCGAGCACATGACCGCCGACGGTCAGCGGCACGCCGGCGTAGAAGCGCAGGAAGGGGGCGCCGGCGACCAGCGGGTGCGCGGCGAACCGGGGGTCGGCGGCGGCGTCCGGCACGATCACCGGCGCGCGCGAGGCGATCACCCGGTCGCAGACCGACGCGGTACGCGGCAGGCTCACGCCGCGCGGCAGCCCGACCGCGGCCATGCACCACTCGCGGTCCGTGTCGACCAGCATCAGCGAGCTCATCGGCGCACCGCAGACGAACGCGGCGACCCGCACCAGATCGTCGGCGGCCGGATCGGCGGGGGTGTCCAGCACGGCCAGCTCGCGCAGCGCACGGACACGCGCCTCGTCGTCCGGCGCCCGGGTAGCAGCGTGCATCGGTGGATCGCCCCGTCCGTGGGTGTCGTCGTGACGCCGCGGTTCCGTCCGGGCGTCCTGGTCGCCCCTCTCATCGTCCGTTCGGTCAGGTGCCTGAGCGCTCTGCCCACTCCTTGTCCGCCGCACGCTTGCGTTCCAGGCCGTCGCGTCCGTCGTACCGGAGGAAGGAGGGGAGCGCGGCGGCGAGCGCGATCGTGCCGAGCACGCACAGCACGCCGCCGGTGACGATCGAGCCGCTCACGCCGGTGAACCGCGCGACCAGGCCCGCGCGCGTGCCGCCGAGCAGCGGCCCGACCGAGTACGAGATCATCTCGATGCCGGCCAGGCGCCCACGCAGGTGGTCCGGGATGGTCTGGCCCCAGATCGTCATCCGGAACACGCCGGAGATCATGTCCGCCGCGCCCGCGAACGCCAGGCACGCCACCACCAACCACAGCGAGTCCGCCAGCCCGGCGCCGATGATGCCGACGCCCCAGGCTCCGGCCGCCAGCACCACCATCAGGCCGTGCCGGTGGATCCGGCCGGTCCAGCTCGACGTGAGCGAGGCCAGCATCGACCCGATCGCGGGCGCGGCGTAGAGCAGGCCCAGCACCTCGGGGCCGCCGAGGTCGTCGGCCATGAACGGGTAGAGCGCGGACGGCATGGCGAAGAACATCGCGTTGATGTCGACCAGGTACGTACCGAGCAACTCGGGGCGGCTGCGGGCGTACCGCACGCCGGTGACCACGGACCGGATCGACGGGCGCTCCGCGGCCGGCGGCGGTGGCACGGCCTTGACCAGGTACAGGCAGTACAGCGACACCACGAACGTGAGCAGGTCGAACGCGTACACCCAGTGCAGGTCCACGGTCGCCATCAGCACGCCGGCCAGGCCGGGCCCGGCCAACTGCCGAACCTGGGCACTCAGCGAGTTCAGCGCGATGGCCGCGGGCAGCTTCTCCAGCGGCACCACGCGCGGGATCGTGCCCTCCAGCGCCGGCCGCTGCACGCCCTCGAACGCCGCCGCCAGCCCGGCCACCACGAACAGCACCCACAGCTGCGCGTCGGCCAGCAGCGAGTTGACCAGCAGCACCAGCGCCAGGACGGCCAGCGCGGCCTCGCTGAACAGCACCAGCCGGCGCCGGTCCAGGTAGTCCGCGAGCGCGCCGCCGACGAACGACATGAAGATCAGCGGCACCAGTTCGGCCACGCCCAGCAGCCCGACCATTAGCGGATCATCGGTGAGCTGCGCGACCTGGTACGGGATCGTGATGAGGCTGATGTACGAGCCGAGGCCGGAGATCGTGGACCCGGTGAAGATCAGCCGGAAGTCGCGCGAGATCCGCAGCGGCGAGAGGTCCATCACGTACCGGCATCATTCCCGATCTTGCATGACCGGGCTACTTCATTACGAGCCTTCCGGTCCGCTCGAACTCCGCCAGGTCGTCGAGCGTGCGCGCGACCGAGTCGGGCAGCGGGAACGGCGGATCGGCCAGGTCGAACCACATCGCGTCCAGGCTCTCGTCCGTCACGCGCTGCAACTCGCCGTCCCACTCGTCGACCCGGAACCCGGTCACGAAGTGCTGGTAGGTGTGACCCCACATGTTGGTGAACGTGTAGTCGGCGCCGGAGTACATCGCGTACGGCGTGACCGCGCGCGCGTCCAGCCCGGTCTCCTCCCGCACCTCGCGGATCGCGCACTGGGTGATCGACTCGCCCAGCTCCATCGCGCCCGCCGGCAGTGCCCAGTGCCCGTTGTCCGACCGCTGGATCAGCAGCACCCGGCCACGGTCGTCGCGCAACACCGCGCGCGCCGCGATGAACATCAGGACCCGATCGCCGGCCAGCTCACGAATCTGGCCCATGTACGAGTCCGCCCACGGAATGCTGACCATGCCCGCAGTTTTTCACAGCGCCGAAGGGCTTCCGCACTGTGACCCCGCTCACCTACGTTGGTGCCCATGCGTAGCACGATGATGGCGAATCCGTTGCTCATCTCCCGGCTGCTCGAACACGGCAGCACCGTGCACGGCCGCGCCCACGTGGCCACCTGGACCGGCACCGGCTCCCGCCGGACGAGCTATGCCCACGTGGGTACGGACGCGGCCCGGCTCGCCCACGCGCTGCGCGACGAGCTCGGTGTCACCGGCGACCAGCGCGTCGCCACCTTCATGTGGAACAACGCGGAGCACCTGGTCGCCTACTTCGCGGTCCCCAGCATGGGCGCGGTGCTGCACACGCTCAACCTGCGGCTCTTCCCCGACCAGCTGGCCTACATCGTGAACCACGCGGAGGACCGGGTGATCCTGGTCGACGAGACCCTCGTCCCGCTGCTGGCCAAGGTGCTGCCCTCGCTGACCACCGTGGAGCACGTGGTGGTCAACGGCTCGGCCGCCGCGGTCCCGGCCGGGCGCTGGCGGGTGCACGAGTGGTCCACGCTGATCGAGGGGCGGCCCGGCACGTACGACTGGCCGGAGCTGGACGAGCAGGACGCCGCAGCGCTCTGCTACACGTCCGGCACCACCGGAAACCCGAAGGGCGTCGCCTACTCGCACCGCTCGATCTGGCTGCACTCCATGCAGGTGTGCGCGCCGGAGGGGTTCGGCCTGGGCGCGCGGGACACCATGCTGGCGATCGTGCCGATGTTCCACGCCATGTCCTGGGGCCTGCCGTACGCGGCGTTCATGTCCGGCACCTCGCTGGTCATGCCGGACCGGTTCATGGCCGGCGCCGCGATCGCGCCGATGATCGCCACCGAGCGCCCGACCAAGGCCGCGGCCGTGCCGACCATCTGGACCGACCTGCTCGCCCACCTCGACGCGCACGAGACCGACACGTCCTCGCTGACCGAGGTGATCGTCGGCGGCTCCGCCTGCCCGCCCGCGCTCATGCACGCGTTCCAGGAGCGGTACGGCATCCGGATCGTGCACGCGTGGGGCATGACCGAGATGTCCCCGCTCGGCTCCGTGGCCCGCCCGCCGGCCGGCGCCGACGGCGACGACGAGTGGGCGTACCGGTACACGCAGGGCCGGCTGCCGGCCGGCGTGGCCGCCCGGATCATCGGGCCGCTCGGCGAGGTCATGCCGGCCGACGGCACGTCCGTCGGCGAGCTGGAGGTCCGCGGCCCGTGGGTCACCGCCGGCTACCTCGGCGACGACGACGCCGACCCGGAGCGCTTCCGGGACGGCTGGCTGCGCACCGGCGACGTCGGCACGCTCTCCCCCGACGGCTTCCTCACGCTCACCGACCGCGCCAAGGACGTGATCAAGTCCGGTGGCGAGTGGATCTCCTCCGTGGAGCTGGAGAACCTGCTGATGGCCCACCCCGCAGTGCTGGAGGCGTGCGTGGTGGGCGTGCCCGACGACCGCTGGGGAGAACGCCCGTTCGCCACCGTCGTGCTGCGCGAGAACATGTCCGCCACCGCCGCGGAACTGCGCGAGTTCCTGTCATCGCGGGTGGCCAAGTGGCAGCTGCCGGAGCGGTGGGCGTTCATCCCCGCGGTCCCGAAGACGTCGGTCGGCAAGTTCGACAAGAAGCGCGTCCGGTCGTCGTACGCCGCCGGCTCCCTGTCCGTGGAGACGCTCTAGGCGTGCTGCCGGACGTGCGGCCCCTCGGCGATCTCCTCAACCATCTTCTCGCAGAAGGCCGGGAGGTCGTCCGGGTTTCGGCTGGTCACCAGCCCGTTGTCGACGTAGACCTCCTCGTCGACCCAGGTGGCGCCCGCGTTCGCCAGGTCCGTGCGCAGGCTCGGCCACGACGTCAGCGTGCGCCCGTCCACCACGCCGGCCTCGACCAGCGTCCACGGCCCGTGACAGATCGCCGCGACCGGCTTGTGCGCGTCGAAGAACGACCGCACGAACCGCACCGCGTCCGGGTCGGTGCGCAGGAAGTCCGGGTTCGCCACGCCACCCGGCAGCACCAGCGCGTCGTAGTCCTGCTCGCTGGCGTCGGCCACCACCTTGTCCACCGGGTACGTCTTCGACTTGTCCATGTGGTTGACCGCCTGGATCTCCCCGGACTTGATCGACACCAGCTCCGGCGTACCGCCCGCGTCGATCACCGCCTGCCGCGGCTGCGTGTACTCGACCTCCTCGACCCCGTCCGTCGCCAGGAACGCGACCCGCTTGCCCTCCAGCACCGCACTCATGACCCGTACCTCCCCTTCCGTTCGGTGTCTCGACGCCTCCCGGGGTTCCCGCCCTCCCCCACCCGAAACCAACACCCCCTGTGACCCGCCCCGGCCCCGTCCGACGCGCCAGGGGGATCTCGCTGTCGGCGCCCTCCGCACGTGCCGTATATTGTGTGGGCGTTGCCGCCTTAGCTCAGTCGGTAGAGCGTGGTACTCGTAATACCAAGGTCGACGGTTCGATTCCGTCAGGCGGCTCAGCAGAGCGAAGCCCCTGGTCACTCCGGTGACCAGGGGTTTTTGCGCTTCAGGCCCCGCCACCGCCACCACCTCCGTGGCCACAGGGCCTCCTCACCTGAGGGGGTCACCCTCCTCCAACCCGGTTCCGTCCAGATTCGCGGCCTCCAACTGCGCCCCGCGCAGGTCCGCGCCCTTCAGGTTCGCGCCCGCCAAGTGCGCCCCGATGAGGTTCGCGTCCTTCAACAGCGCCCCGCGCAGGTCCGCGCCCGCCAGCCGCGCACCGAACAGGTTCGCGTCCGCCAACTGCGCCCCGCGCAGGTCCGCGTCCGCCAACTGCGCACCGATCAGGATGGCGTCCTCCAACAGCGCCCCGCGCAGGTCCGCGCCCTTCAACCGCGCCTCGGTCAGGCTGGCGCCCTCCAACAGCGCGCCGAACAGGTTCGCGCCCTCCAACTGCGCCTCGGTCAGGATGGCACCCTCCAACTGCGCCTCGAACAGGTTCGCGCCGTTCAACTGCGCCTCGCTCAGGACGGCGCGCTTCAACTGCGCCCCGCTCAGGTCCGCGCCCGCCAACTGCGCCCCGTTCAGGATGGCGCCCTCCAACTGCGCCCCGCGCAGGTTCGCGCCCGCCAACTGCGCCTCGCGCAGCATGGCGGCCTTCAACTGCGCCCTACTCAGGTCCGCGCCCTTCAACTGCGCCTCGGTCAGGGTGGCGCTCTCCAGCAGCGCCCCGCTCAGGACGGCGCCCTCCAGCAGCGCCCCGCGCAAGATGGCGTCCTCCAACTGCGCCCCGATCAGGTCCGCGCCCGCCAACTGCGTCTCGCTCAGGGCGGCGCGCTTCAACTGTGCCCTGCGCAGGTCCGCGCCCTTCAACTGCGCCTCGCTCAGGACGGCGCCCTCCAACTGCGTCCCGAACAGGGTCGCGCCCGCCAACTGCGCCCCGCGCAGGTTCGCTCGCTGGAGGTGGAGGTGGGCGAGGTTGATGGAAGATTTCTCTCGGCCGAGGATGCGGGGCCGGCCCCCAAGCGTGGTTAGCGCGGCCTGCACATCGGGTTCCGGCTCGGCCGGCAGTGCCGCCATGGGGTAGATCGGCGAGTCGGGAGCGTTCTGGCGCCGGGGGGCTCGGTCGCGGATGAACGCGACGAGTACCTCGACAACATCATCGTGGTGTTCGGGTGAGTCGATCATGACCTGGCGTAGCGCGTGCAGACCGCCGATCCGGACGTACATCTCGCTGGAGCCGAGGCGTTCGAGTGCCTTGGTGTACCGGTCGGTGACCTGCCCCCGATAGGACAGCCGGTAGTTGCGCGCGGTGTAAAGCAGACCAACGGCAACGACAACCGCCCCGATACCGGAGACGACCAGCAGCCGGGCGTTGTGCCTCGCCGTCAGGACGGCATCGCCCGTCGCCGGCGCCGTTAGATCGGGCACGCCCAGCAGGCGGGGCGCCAGCCACACGATCAACGCGTAAGCACCGACGACCGCGACCGCCGCGACCGCCACAGCCACCGACCTCAGCGCCCACCGAGCCCGCTTCGCCAACAGCCGCACCAGCAGCGACATCCGCTTCCGCATGAGCGTCATTGTGGACGCCCGCGACAACCATCAGCTTCAATGCTTCACCCCGCGGGCTGAACATGACGGGCGTCGGGGTCGATGAAGACGTGACGGTGGGGCATGGGCGGCCCTAGAGTTTCACTATCTGTGCGTGTCGTGTCACTGAGGGCTGGCGTTTTGGTATATATGGCCTCGGGTACCGACTCTCCCGACGACGCGCAGGGCGATGTGGGAGCGGGTGACGATCGTGGAAAGCCGACTCAAGGTATCGGGGCACTCGGTCCACCTGATGTTGTTCATGCTGCCCATGGGACTGTTCGTCACCGGGCTCATCTTCGATGCCTTCCACGTGATGGGTGGCCCGTCGCTGCTGGCGATGGCGGGGTACTGGCAGGTGGTCGGCGGCCTGGTCGCGGCCGCCATCGCGGGGCTGGCCGGCGTCGTCGACCTGCTGTTCCTGCGGCAGGGGACGCGGGCGCGGCGGGTGGCGATCGCGCACGGGCTGATCAACGGTGGCGTGCTGGCGATGTTCGCGGTGATCTGGCTGGTCCGGGTGGGCGACCCGCTGCGGGCCGCGGGCTCCGGGCTGGTGGCGGTCGAGCTGTTGGTGCTGGTGCTCGGCGGCGTCGCGGCGTGGCTGGCGGGTGAGCTGGTGGAGGACGCGCCGGCGGACGGCGAGGTGCGGCCGGTGACGCTGCGCAGCCGCACGGTGCAGGCGATCGGCGCGCTCGTCAGCGCCCGCTGAGTCGACGACCACCGATAGATTGTCCCGGTGACCGTCGATCCCACCGAGGTGCCGGCGGAGGCGCAGCCCCGCGTCCGGCCCCGTCCCGCGTCCCTCGATCCGCGCGAGCTCGGCTTCACCCCGCAGGCGCCGGTGCCGTGGCTCGCGCCGCTGCTGCTGATCAACGCGGGCCTGCGTACCCTCCTGGCCCATCTGTTCGGGGCCTATCTGGACAAGCGCGAGTTGCAGATCGCGCTCGGCCCGCCCCCGGAGCACGACCACAGCGACGTGGACGAGTTGTGGATCGACTACGTGGCCGACCTGGGCGACGGGTTCGACGCCACCTACTCGATCGCCTACCTGCTGGCGCAGCCGGAGCTGCGGCCGGACGGCGTGGACCGGCCGTTGCCGCGCGGGCGGCTGCTGGTGATGGGCGGCGATCAGGTCTACCCGACGGCCAGCGGCGAGGCGTACGAGAACCGGTCCAAGGGCCCGTACGAGGCCGCGCTGCCCGTGGCGCCGGGTGAGGGCGCGCAGCCGACGCTGTTCGCGGTGCCGGGCAACCACGACTGGTACGACGGGCTGACCGCGTTCCTGCGGTTGTTCGCGCGGCGGCGGGACGCGGAGTTCGGTGGCTGGCGGACCGAGCAGCGGCGCTCCTACTTCGGGATCAAGCTGCCGCACGGCTGGTGGCTGCTGGGCCTGGACGAGCAGGCCGGGTCCTACATCGACGATCCGCAGTTGGAGTACTTCCAGGAGCTCGCGGCGCGGATTCGCCCGGAGGACCGGATCATCCTGGCGGTGCCGGCGCCGACCTGGGTCAAGGCCGCGGACCGGCCGGGCGCGTACGACTCCGTCGACTACTTCGTGCGCAAGGTGCTGGCCCCGACCGGCGCGCAGGTGCGCCTGATGGTCAGCGGCGACCTGCACCACTACGCGCGCTACTCCGGCGCGGACCGCGAGCTGATCACCTGCGGGGGCGGTGGCGCGTACCTGGTCGCCACGCACTCGCTGCCGGAGACGATCACCGTGCCGCCGCGGGAGACGCTGGTCCGCAGCGCCAGCCCGCACCGCGACTACGCGATCAAGGGCCGGTTCCCGACCGTGCGGGAGTCCCGCGGGTACATCCCGGGGATCTTCTGGCGGCTGCCGCGCAACAACCCCGGATTCGCCACGTTCATCGGCATCCTGCACACGATGCTGATGCTCACGATGAGCGGCGCGGTGCGCGGCGAGGAGTCGTCGCCGCAGCTCATGACGCTCCCGCTCGGCCTGATGCTCTTCTTCATCCTGGGCGCCACGATCGCGTTCGCCAAACCCCCGAGGATCGGCCAGCGGGGGTACGCCAAACACTGGCTGATCGGCATCGCCCACGGCCTGGCGCACCTGGCGCTGGGCGCGCTCGGCACCTGGCTGTGGCTGAGCAGCCCGGTGTCCACGTGGGAGTGGCAGGTGGTGACGGCCGCGGTCGTCTACGGCCCGATCGCCGGACTGGCCGGCACCGAGCTGCTCGCGCTCTACCTGGTGATCGCCAACTTCTTCACCGTGAACGTCAACGAGCTCTTCGCCGGCCAGGGCATCGACGACTCCAAGTCGTTCCTGCGCATGCGCATCGCCCCGGACGGCACGCTCACGGTCTACCCGATCGCGCTGCGCAAGGTGGGCCGCCGCTGGCGCGCGGCCCCCGACGCGCCCGAGGACTCCCCGTGGATCGTGCCGGCCACGCCGCTGCGCCCGCACCTGGCGGAGGAGCGGCCGATCACGATCTGAGCGCGGTCAGGCCTGCGGGTAGGCGGCGTCGTGGGCCTGGCGCGGGCCGCAGACCGAGGCGCGAGAGCAGGAGCAGCGGGAGCCGTCCGCATCGAGGCGCACGATCACCTCGTCGCGCGGGACGCTGTGCCCGACGACCTTGCCGTCGCCGTGGTCCGTGGTGACGCGGGAACCGACGGCCGGCGCGGTGGCCTGGAACTTCTGGTACAGCGGGTGCTCGTACTTGAGGCAGCACATCAGGCGGCCGCAGGCGCCGGAGATGCGCAGCGGGTTGAGCGGCAGCTCCTGGTCCTTGGCCATCCGGATGGTGACCGGCTCGAAGTCGGTGAGGAAGGTGGCGCAGCACAGGTCGCGGCCGCAGGAGCCGATGCCGCCCTGGACGCGGGCCGAGTCGCGGGCGGAGAGCTGGCGCAGCTCGACGCGGCAGTGCAGCGTGGCGCCGAGGTCGCGGACCAGGGAGCGGAAGTCGACGCGGTGCGGCGCGGTGAAGTAGATCGTGGTGCGGGCGCCGCCGTTGCCGCCGGTGGACTCCAGCACGTGATCGATCGCCACCACCTTCATCGGCAGGCCGTGCTCGCGGATCAGCCGCTTCGCGGCGACCTTGGCCTCGGCCTTGCGGCGGCGCTGGGCTTCGTCGCGCTTGAGGTCCTTCTCCGTGGCCATGCCGGCCAGCTTGGGGAAGCCGTCGGTGTCCTCGGTCACCCACTGGGCCGCCCACACGCACTCGGCCACCTCCGGACCGTCGTCCGTGGGCACCAGCACCTTGTCACCCACGGCGGGGCGCAAATCGCCCGGATCGAGGTAATACAGGCGCCCATAACGGTTGAAACTCACCGCACACAGCATCCCCATCCCTTCACAGTACGTCGTGGGACGGCCATCGGGGAGTGCCCGGGAGCACGGTGGTTTGTCCGCGATACGTGGTTCGGCACGACCGGCCGGAAGGCGCTGACCGTCCGGACAGGACATCGACACCGGCCGTGTCCGAAGCGGCGGCGGGCAGTTGGGCAGGTGTCCACAGGCCCTGCGGGGGGTGCAGGGAACGGCGGCGGCGTCGCGGCCGGAGCGGCTCTTGGCACCAGCCCTCCCGCCCGCGACTCCGCCGCCTTCCGCGGGCCGGGCGCCCCCCACGGTTCTGCGGAACCACCCACGGACGCCGCAGGGAGGAGCGCCAGCGACGACCGGTGCCCGCGGGAGCATGCGCAAGGCGGCCCCGCCGGAAGCGGGAAGATGAATCAGGTCCCCGAGGTCAGGGTCTTGCCGTTGACGGCGGTGAAGGCGCCGGAGATCAGCTCGCGCAGGGCCTCGCTGTCCACGTCCGAGAGTCGCTTGACGTAGAGGCAGGACTTGCCGAGCGTGTGCGGGCCGAGGCGCTTCATGATCTCGTCGTAGCCGTCGAACCCGGGCGACAGGTAGAACGTGAGCGCGGCGCGGCGCGGGGAGAAGCCGACGGCCGGCCAGTCGCCGCTGCGGCCGGACGCGTACTCGTAGCGGTACGCGCCGAAGCCGACGATGCTGGTGCCCCACATGACCGGCTCGGCGCCGGTGACGTCGGCCATCAGCGCGCACGCGGTCTCCGCGTCCTCGCGGCGGCGGGCGTCGGTGACGGAGGCGAGGAAGCCGGGCACGCTCGCCGTGTTCCGCTGGGTCTTCGGCTCAGCCATGCCGCCCACGGTAGGCCGCTGACCGGCGGGTTGTCGCACAGACTCGCACAACGATCAGTAACGGGTACGCAGCACACCACTGTCCGGCGGCGGCAGCGGCTCGTCGGCCGGCTCCCGGTAGCCGATGCCGGCCAGTCGGTCCGTCCACTCCGCGTGCAGCGCCTCGCCGTCCTCGACGATCTCCGCGACCACGGCCAGCACCCGGGCCGCTATCTCCGCGGCCGCGGACGCCACCACCAGTTCGTCGTCCGCGACCGCGCCGGCCAGCGTGACCGCCTCCGCGGAGGCCAGCGACGCGGCCAGCACGGACGCGAGCGCGGTCCGGGAGGAGGCGATCCAGGCGTCCAGCGCGGCCGTGTAGTCGGCCGTGGCCCGGAGGTGGCCGGCCAGGCTCGCGCCGCCACCGGCCAGGTGGTCGGCGAGGCCGGCCCGGTACCGCTCGAACGCCTGCGCGCCCGCGCCCTCCCAGTCCTGCGGCGTGCCGATGGCGTCGCGCGCCTCCACGTACTCCCGGCCGACCTGGCGCAGCGACGCGCCGGCGGCGGCCAGCGGCGCGGGCCGCAGCGCGATGATCGCCTCGACGGACGGGAGCGTGAGCGCGCCGAGCCGGCGCAGCAGGGGCCAGAGGCGGTGCTCGGTGGGGGCGCCGTGGGCGTGCAGCGCGTCGTCGACCCGGCGCAGCAGGTCGGCGGCGGGCTCGGCGAGCGCGTCCAGCTGGTCCATCTCAGGAAAGGCCTCGGGTCATCGGTCGCGGAATCGGCCGGCGGTGGCACGATCGGTCTCGGCGTACGCGGACGCCGCGATGCGCAACGACTCGGCCGCACCGGCGAGGCGGGCGGCGGTGGACGCGGCCTCGCGGGCGTGCCCCTCCACGACGCGGGTCCACTGGCTGCGCAGTGAGCGGTGCAGCTCGCCGAGGCGGCCCGGCGCGTCCGCGCCGATCCAGGTGGCGGTCTCCAGGTCGACGAGCTTGCGGTACGCCGAGTCCAGGGTCGAGGCCGCGCCGTCGAGTCGGTCGGCGGCCTCGCGCATGCTCTCCATCCGTGGCTCCCTGAAGTGAGTCAGTCCGCGAGGGACGGGTAGTCCGCGAAGACCTCGGCGCGGAGCTTCTCCCGGGCCCAGCGCGCGGCCTCGGTCGCGGCGGTGACCGCCGCGGTGACGGCCTCGGACAGCTCCCGGCCGGTGCGGCCGTGCAGCGTGCCGAGGATGCGCACGTCCGTGATGGCGCCGGCCGCGGTGACGTCGACCTCCACCGAACCGTCCGAGGAGCGGACGGTCACCGCGACGGCCGCCGCGGCCCGGTCGAACTCGGCCTGCGCGGCCTGGATTCGGCGATAGCGCGCGATGGCCTCATCGACCCACGCCTCGTCGATTTCCCGGGGCATTCACGGCTCCCTCACCGAATGTGTGCCCTCCGTTACGGCTGAGCACACTACCGCCGAACGGCTGTCGATGTAATCCCCAGCCGGGCAGAGCTATCGGAGATTGAAATCCCGCTGGTGGAATCAGCCCTTCCACAGGGAGAGCATCATGGCCTCCACCGCGATCCGCGGCTTCACGTTGAGCGTGATCGCCTCGCGGCAGCTCAGCACCGCCTCCAGGCGGCGCAGCGTGCTCTCCGCCGTCCACTTCCCGGCCGCGGCCCGCGCGCTCGCCGCGGTGTCGCCGTGCACCGGCCGGACCGGCGCGCCGAACTGCGCGCTCAGCACGTCGCGGTAGAAGCCGGCCAGGTCGACCAGCGCCCGGTCCAGCGCGTCCCGCTGTGCGCGGGTGGCCCGCGACTTCTGCCGCTTCTCCAGGTCCTTCAGCAGGCCGGCCGCGCCGCGGATCGCGCCGGCCGCGCCCCGGCCGGTGCCGCCCGCGCCCAGCGCCCGCTCCAGGTCGGCACGCTCCGTGCCGTCCAGCTCAGCGACCAGCGCGGCCGCCTCCGCCTCCGCGGACTCGATCAGCGCGGACGCCGCGTCGAACGCCGCGCCCACGCTGGTCAGCTTGCGCGGCACGGCGAGCACCGCCTCGCGCCGCTTGCGCACCTCCGGGTCCTCGGCCAGCCGCCGGGCCAACTCCACGTCCCCCTGCGCGGCCGAGGCGGCCCACTCGGCCACGTCCGCCGCCACGCCCTGCCGCTCGGTCAGCGCCGCGGCCAGCGCCTCGGGACGCGCCTGGACCAGCGGCACCACGCGGCACCGGGACCGGATGGTGACCGAGATGTCGTCCGGGTGCGTGGACGGCGTACAGAGCAGGAAGACGGTACGCGGGGAGGGCTCCTCGATCGCCTTCAGCAGCGCGTTGCCCGCGCCCTCGGTGAGCCGGTCCGCGTCCGAGACCACCACCACCTGCCAGCGCCCGCCGGACGGTGCCGTGGCGGCGCGCAGCACCAGCGCGCGCATGTCCTTCACCGCGATGGAGAGACCGTCCGGCACCACCATCCGCACGTCCGCGTGGCTGCCGGCCAGCGTCGTGTGGCAGCCGTCGCACTCGCCGCAGCCGACGCCGGTGCGGCACTGCAGCGCGGCCGCGAACGCGCGGGCCGCCTCCAGCCGGCCGGAGCCGGGCGGGCCGGTGACGATCCAGGCGTGCGTCATCGCGCCGGTCCGGGTGCCGCCGGTCGCGCCGTCCTCGGCGCTCAGCCCGCGACCGGCCTTGACCAGCGCGTCCGCCTCGGCGGCGGCGCGCCGGAAGGTGACCGTGGCCGAATCCTGGCCGACCAGCGCCGCGAAGACGTCCATCAGGCACCGTTCCTTCCGTTGTCCGCGCCGGCCATGACCGGTTCGTCCCGGTCCTGCGTCATGGCCAGCACCCGGTCCATGATGGCCCGGGCCAGTTCCTCCGGCGAGCGCGACGCGTCCAGCACCAGGTAGCGGCGGGGGTCGGCCGCGGCCAGGTCGAGGAACGCGTACCGCACCCGCTCGTGGAACGAGGTCGCCTCGCGCTCCAGCCGGTCCGCGCCCTCGCCTCGGCCGGCCGCCCGGCTCAGGCCCACGGCCGGGTCCACGTCCAGCAGCACCACCAGGTCGGGCTTGAGTCCGCCGGTCGCCCACGAGGACAGCCAGGAGATCTCCTCGACCGGCAGCGTCCGGCCCGCGCCCTGGTACGCCAGGGACGAGTCGATGTACCGGTCGCTGATCACCACCTCGCCGCGGGCCAGCGCGGGCCGGACCACGGTGGCGACGTGATGCGCGCGGTCGGCCGCGTAGAGCAGCGCCTCCGCGCGCGGCGACGGCGAGTCGCGGTGCAGCACCAGGTTGCGGATCTCCGCGCCGATCTCGGTGGCGCCCGGCTCGCGCGTGCACACCACCGTCCGGCCGTGCCCGCGCAACGCCTCGGCCAGCGCCTTGACCTGCGTGGACTTGCCCGCGCCCTCGCCGCCCTCGAACACCACGAAGAGGCCGTCCGCGTGGCCCGGCTCGGCCGCGGAGAGCGGGCGCCCGCGCATCGAGCCCCACAGGTCGGCCAGCACCGGCACGCCGCGCTTGTCGTCCATCTGGCGGAAGGCGCTGATCCCGGCCACGATCCCGACCGCGCCCGCGACCAGCAGCAGGGCGCGCGTGGAGGAGAACGAGACGCTGACGCCGGCGATCTCCACGCGCCGCGAGCCACCGGCGCCGACGATCACGCCGGAGAGCGCGATCGCGATCATCAGGATCATCCGGGTGCCGGTGTTGACCACCGCGAAGACCCGGCCGCGCACGTCGTCGCCGATCTCGCCGCCGAGCAGCGTGGTGCCGGCCAGGAACGCCATGCCCGCGCCGGCGCCGACCAGCAGCGCGCCGAGGATCGCCATGGCCAGGTGGAGCGCGAACGCCAGGAACATCACCGAGCCGGCCGCCAGCACGATGCTCATGCCGAACCAGCGGCGCCGGGACAGGTTCCGGACGATCACCGGGCCGAGGCCGATGCCGGCGCCGAGCCCGATGAACAGCGTGCCGAACAGCAGGTAGAACGCGGCGTCGCCGGCGCCGAGCGAGGCGGTGAAGAACCGGGCCGTGCCGATCACGATGCCGCCGCCGCCGAACGCGCCGAGGATGCCGAGCACCAGGCCGCGGACCATCGGGGTCTTGCCGACGTACTTCCACCCGTCCACGAACTGGCGCAGCATCCCCTGCTCGCGGACCTCGCGCCGGTCACCGCGGCCGCTGATCTCCTTGATCCCGAAGAAGACCACGACCGCGATGGCGAGCCGGGAGAACGCGTTGAAGTAGAGCGCGAGTTGCGCGGGCTCGGCCCACTCCGGCGGCTGCGGCACCACGCCGGAGCGGACGAACGCGTCCAGCGCGGACAGGCTGAGCGCCGCGATCACCGGCGTGATCCCGTAGGTGGTGATCAGCGTCAGCTGGTTGGAGATCTCCAGTCGCGCGCGCGGGATCAGGTTCGGGACCGCGGCCTCCTTGGCCGGAATCCAGATCAGCGTGATCGCCTCGATCAGGAACGTGGCGACCGCGGCCCACGTCACGATCAGGCCGGCGTTGTCCACGACCAGCGCGGTGAGCGGGATGGAGAGGAACAGCAGGAAGCGGAGGATGTCGCAGACGACCATGGTGAGGCGGCGGTCGAAGCGGTCGGCCAGCACGCCGGCCACCGGGCCGAGCACCAGTGCCGGGAGCAGCCGCACCGCGATCGTGGAGCCGAACACCAGCCCCTTCGCGGCCGAGCCGGTCACCTGGGCGGAGGCGAAGATCGCGGTGGCCAGCAGGCCGAGCCAGTCGCCGAGCGAGGCCACGCCGAGCACCAGCCAGAGCCGCCGGAACGGCCGGATGCGCATGACCGACCGCAGCGCCTTCATCCCGGACAGGTCGACCTGTCCGCCCGCCTGAGTGTCGATGGCCGTACCTCCGCGTGCCGGCCCCTCGCTGGGCGCCCCCGGCAGAACACTCTAGCGGCGGTGTCCTCCGCCCCTCGCTCCCCGTTTCCCTTGATCGAGACCCGAGCGGATTAACCGTTCACCCACCCATACGTGAAGGAGGCTCGCGTTGCCCGGCCCATCCCGATACCGTACGCACGTGCCCCCCACGGACCGTGCAGCGCTGCGCGCGCGACTCGACCGCGCCACCGCCCACCTCGACCCGCCGGTCGGCGTGGTCGACCTGGCCGCCTTCGACGCCAACGCGGACGCGCTGACCGCCCGCGCGCAGGGCAAGCCGATCCGGGTCGCCGCGAAGTCGGTGCGCTGCCGCGCGCTGCTCGACCGCGTGCTGGCCCGGCCCGGGTGGGAGGGCGTGATGGCGTACACGCTGCCCGAGGCGATCTGGCTGGTCCGCTCCGGGGTCAGCGACGACGTGCTGGTCGCGTACCCGACCGCCGGCCGGGCCGCGCTCGCCGAGCTGGGCGGCGACCCCAAGCTCGCGGCCGCGATCTCGATCATGGCGGACAGTCCGGCGCAGCTCGACCTGATGGACGCGGTCGCCCCGCCCGGCGCGCGCGAGGAGATCCGGGTCTGCCTCGACCTGGACGCGTCCTGGCGCCCGCTCGGCGGCCGGCTGCACGTGGGTGTGCGCCGCTCCCCCGTGCACTCCGCCGCACAGGCCGGTCGGTTCGCCGAGCACGTCGCGCACCGCAAGGGATTCCGACTGGTCGGGCTGATGGCGTACGAGGCACAGATCGCCGGCCTCGGCGACGCACCCCCGCGCCAGGCCGCCCGCGGCGCGATCATCCGCGCCATGCAGAAGCGCTCCGGCGCCGAGTTGCTCCCCCGCCGCATCGCCGCGGTCGCCGCCGTGCGCGAGCTGGCCGACCTCGAGTTCGTCAACGGCGGCGGCACCGGCAGCGTGGCCGCCACCGCACAGGATCCGTCCGTCACCGAGGTCACCGCCGGTTCCGGCCTCTACGGCCCCGCGCTGTTCGACGCGTACCGCGCCTGGCAGCCCGAGCCCGCCGCGTTCTTCGGCCTCTCCGTGGTCCGCCGCCCCGCCGACGGCTTCATCACCGTCCTCGGCGGCGGCTGGGTCGCCTCCGGCCCCGCCGAGAAGAGCCGCCTCCCCCTCCCCTGGCTCCCGGAGGGCCTCGACTACGTCGGCACGGAAGGCCCCGGCGAGGTCCAGACCCCCCTCTCCGGCCCCGCCGCCGCCTCCCTCCGCCCCGGCGACCGCGTCTGGTTCCGCCACGCCAAAGCCGGCGAACTCTGCGAACACGTCAACGAACTCCACCTGATCGAGAATGACCAGGTGACCGCCACGGTCCCCACGTACCGCGGCGAGGGGCACGCTTTCCTGGGCTGATCTTCCTTCTCCCACTCCCGGCGGGGCCGCTTGCCGCACGCTCCCGCGGGCCAACCTCCGGCTCCCCTCCGACTCCGCTGACGCTCCGCTCCGGTCCGCCGTCCGGAGCCGGTGCCGCCGCCGGCCCCTGACAACCCCCACCGGCACTGCCGCCACCCGCGCCGGTCCATCGCTCCGGTTGCGGGGCGAGGGCGGTCCCGGGCGTTGGCACCGGGCGCTCCGCGCCCGAATCTCGTCTTGTCGAGAGCGCGGCCGTACGTCCATTGCGACGTTGTGAGCCTCAGGCACGTCATTCTCGCCGAATAAGGTGCCTGAGGCTCACAAAGTCGGTCACCAGCACATTCGCGTGCGGGATCTGTCGGGGGGACGTCGATGGGGCTGCCTTATGCCGGCGTGGCGTCGCATCGGGGAGATGACGTTGGCCGTCCAGGTTTTGCCCAGGCAGCACTGAGGCGCGGGGCGTTGTGGCCGGAGGCGCGCAGACCCCGGGAATCACGACCACGGCGGATCCGGCGCCGGCGAGGGTGGCCGGAAGCCGGTGGTTGTGGGTGGGGGCCGCGGAACTGGCTCCGGCGCGGTGACCGGAGCGGAGCGCTAGCGGAGTCGGAGGACGCCGCGCGGTTTGCCCGCGGGAGCGTGCGGGGAATGAGCCGCCGGAAGCGGGAATATCAAGATTTTTCGGGTTTGATGAGATTCGGCGGGGGCGCGGTTGTGGTCGAACCCCCGCCCGGTTTTCAGTTTTTCAGACGCCGACGTGCGATTGGAGGTAGTCGCGGATCAGCGTCTTGGACTCCTGGATGATCTGCGTGTCGCCGTCGGGGTCGCGGCGGAACGCGAGCTTGATCAGGGAGTCGGCCGTGGTGACCGCGATCTCCAGTGCGAAACGGAGCTTGGGCGTGTCCGCGACGGCGAACTGCTCGTGCAGGACCTCGGCGATGCGGTTGGCGATGACCACGTTGTTGTCGCGTTCCTCGTCCAGCAGGTGCACGTCGACGACGTCGCCGAAGTGCAGCGTGCGGAAACCGGCGACGGTCCGGTGCATGCCGATGAACTCGTCTATCGCGGCGTCCACCCCGTCCCACCACTGGGCGAGGTTCCCGGCGGCGAACCGGGCGGACAGCCGCTCGAGGTAGGCCTCCATGTTGCGCAGGGCGAGCGCCTGCACGATGGCCCGCTTGTCGGGGAAGAACTGGTAGACCGACCCGATCGCCACCTCGGCGCGCTCGGCGAGCAGGGTCGTGGTCAGTCCCTCATATCCGACCTCGTCGACAAGCTCGGCGCAGGCGTCGAGCATGCGCTGGACTCGCGCTACGCTGCGTCCTTGAACAGGTACGCGACGTAGGGGTCCGGCGGTGACAGCTGTTGTCGACACGCGTCGCAACTCCCTTTCGGCAGAGAGAAAACAAAGGTTACTCGGCTTAACGAGCGAGTGGCCGCAAGGTGTTTACTCTCCGTCTCCGTGCTGATATGAATTCAACTCACGTTAGGTGTGACCCTGGGGGACGCCATGACCCGCACAGCACCGGCACCGACTCCGACGTGGTCCAACTGGGCCGGTAACCAGCAGGTCAGGCCCGTGCGGGTAACGATGCCGGTGAGCACCGACGAGGTGTGCGTCCTCGTCCAGGATGCCGCCAGGGAAGGGCGCCGCGTCAAGCCCGTGGGCACCGGTCACTCGTTCACGTCGGCCGCCGTGGCGGAGGACATCCAGGTGGATCTGCGCCGGATGTCCGGGCTGGTGTCGGTGGACCGGGAGGCGCGGCTGGCCACGGTGCAGGCCGGGATCGATCTCTGCCGGCTCAACGACGAGCTGGCCACGCACGGGCTGGCCATGCCGAACCTGGGCGACATCAACGTGCAGACCGTCGCCGGGGCCATCTCCACCGGCACGCACGGGACCGGCGCCGGCTACGGCTGCCTCTCCACGTTCGTGGAGGCGTTGACGCTGGTCACCGGCGCCGGCGAGGTGCTGCGCTGCTCCGCCACGGAGAACCCGGACGTGTTCGCCGCCGCCCGCGTCGGGATCGGCGCACTCGGCGTCATCACCGAGGTCACGCTGCGCTGCGCGGACGCGTTCGTGCTCCGCGCGCACGAGACGCCGGCGCTGCTCGCGGACGTGCTGGCCAGCCTGGACGACCGGATCGGCGGGAACGACCACTTCGAGTTCTACTGGTACCCGTACACCGACCGGGTGCAGGCCAAGACCAACAACCGGGTGCCGCTGGACGACGCGCCGCTCAGCCGGTTCCGCGCCTGGCTGGACGACGAGTTCCTGTCCAACACGGTGTACGCGGGGGCCTGCCGCCTCGGCCGGGCCATTCCCGCGTTCGTCCCGGCCGTCCAGGCCGTCTCCGCCCGCGCGCTCACCGAACGCACCTACACTGCCCGGTCCGACCGGGTGTTCTGCACGCCGCGCCGGGTGCGGTTCACCGAGATGGAGTACGGCGTGCCCCGGGCGGCGCTGCCGGAGGCGCTGACCGCGTTGCAGCGGATCGTGGCGTCGCTGCCGTTCAAGGTGCAGTTCCCGGTCGAGATCCGGTTCACCGCGCCGGACGACATCTGGCTCTCCCACGGGTACGGCCGCGAGTCCGCCTACCTGGCCATCCACCAGTACGTGGGCGCGCCGTACGAGCCGTACTTCCGCGCGTTCGAGCGGGTCGCGGCGTCACTGGGCGGGCGGCCGCACTGGGGCAAGCTCCACTACCGCGACGCGGACTCGCTGCGCCCGGCCTACCCGCGCTTCGACGACTTCCTGACGGTCCGCGACCGCCTCGACCCGTCCCGCACCTTCCAGAACGACTACACGGCCCGGGTGCTCGGCGCCTGACCCGCGGGCCAGGCGCCGGTCCGGTCAGGAGGCGTCGGTGGTGGCCTTGGCGGGCGCGGCCTTCTTGGCGGGCGCCTTCTTCGCGGCGGTCGCCTTCTTGGCCGCGGTGGCCTTCTTCGCGGTGGTCGCCTTCTTCGTGGCGGTCTTCTTCGTGGCGGTGGCCTTCTTCGCCGGGGTCGCCTCGCCGTCCGCCGCCTTCTTCGCCGGGGCCTTCTTCGCGGCGCGCTTGCGGGCCGGGGCCGGACCCTTGGCGCGCTTCTCGGCGAGCATCTCGGAGGCCTCCTCCAGCGTGAGGGCCTCCACGGTCTGGCTGCGGCGCAGCGATGCGTTGAACTCGCCGTCCGTCACGTACGGCCCGAACCGGCCGTCCTTGATGACCAGCGGCTTCTCGGTGGCCGGGTCGACGCCCATCTCGCGCAGCGGCGGCGCGGCGGCCCGGCGGGCACCGCGCGTCTTAGGCTGGGAGAACAGCTCCATCGCGCGGTCGAGCGTGACCGTGAAGATCTGCTCCTCGTTCTCCAGCGAGCGGGAGTCGTCGCCCTTCTTCACGTACGGCCCGTAGCGGCCGGAGAGCGCGAAGACCTCCACGCCGTCCGGGGCCACGCCGACCAGGCGGGGCAGCGAGAGCAGGCGCAGCGCGTCGGCCAGCGTCAGCTCGTCCGGCTTCTGGCTGCTGAACAGCGAGGAGTTCTTGTCGCCGCTGGACACGTACGGCCCGAAGCGGCCGGACTTGAGCAGCACCGGCTCGCCGGTCTCCGGGTGCTCGCCGAGCTTGCGCTCACCGCTGCCGCCGCCGAGGAACAGCTCGTCGACCTTCTCCGGGGTGAGCTCGTCCGGGGCCAGCGCCTCGGGGATGGAGACGCGGCCCTCGTCGGAGGAGTCGGCCGGCTCCTCCGTGTGGTGCGTGCGCTGCAGGTACGGCCCGTAGCGGCCGACCCGGACCACGACGTCGCGGCCCTCGTCGTCGCGGAACAGCGGGATCGAGTTGACGCTGCGCGCGTCGATCTCCGCCAGGTTCTCCGTGACCAGCTTCTTCAGGCCGCCGGCCCGAGCGATCGACGCCTCGGCGCCGGCACCGCTGCCGAAGTAGAACGCGGTGAGGAAGTCCGCGGACCGGGCGTCGCCGCCGGCGATCTCGTCGAGCTGGTTCTCCATCGCGGCGGTGAAGTTGTAGTCGACCAGGCCGGGGTAGTGCCGCTCCAGCAGGCCCACCACCGCGAACGCCAGGAACGACGGAATCATCGCCTGGCCGCGCTTGGTCACGTACCCACGGTCCTGGATGGTCTGCATGATCGACGCGTACGTGGAGGGGCGCCCGATGCCCAGTTCCTCCAGCGCCTTGACCAGCGAGGCCTCCGTGTACCGGGACGGCGGCTGGGTGGTGTGGCCGACCGCGTCCAACTGCTCCGCGGTCAGCGGCTGGTCCTTGACCAGGTTGGGCAGGCGGCGCTCGGCGTCCTCGGCCTCCGCGTTCTCGTCGTCGGAGGACTCGACGTAGGCGCGCAGGAAGCCGGGGTCGGTGATGGTCTTGCCGGTGGCGCCGAAGTCGGCCTCCTCGCCGGCGCTGGAGACCGCGCGGATGCGCACCGAGACGGAGGAGCCGACCGCGTCGGTCATCTGGGACGCGATGGTGCGCCGCCAGATCAGCTCGTAGAGCTTGTACTCCTCCGTGGTCAGCTCGTTGGCCACCTCGCCGGGCGTGCGGAACACGTCGCCGGCCGGGCGGATCGCCTCGTGCGCCTCCTGCGCGTTCTTCACCTTGCCGGTGTAGCGGCGCGGCTGCGGCGGCACGCTGGACGGCCCGTACAGCTCCGCGATCTGGCTGCGGGCGGCGGAGAGCGCGGACTCGGAGAGGTTCACCGAGTCGGTACGCATGTAGGTGATGTAGCCGTTCTCGTACAGCCGCTGCGCGGTGCGCATGGTCTGCTGCGAGCTGGAGCGCAGCTTGCGCGCCGCCTCCTGCTGGAGCGTGGAGGTGATGAACGGCGCGTACGGGCGGCGCCGGTACGGCTTCTCCTCCACGCGGGTGACTTGGAAAGGCCGCCCGTCGAGGCGGGCGGCCAGGCCGCGGGCTCCGTCCCCGTCGAGGTGGATCACCCCGGCGCCGGGCCGCACCCGCCCGGTGGTCGGCTCGAAGTCCTTGCCGGTGGCGACGCGGTCCCCGTTCAGCGCGATGAGCGTGGCGTTGAAGGTGCGCGGGCCCTCGACCTGGCCGGTGACGGCGAGGCGGGCCAGGATGTCCCAGTACTCCGCGGTGCGGAACGCCATGCGCTGCCGCTCGCGCTCGACCACGATGCGGGTGGCGACGGACTGCACGCGGCCCGCGGAGAGACCGGTGCGCACCTTCTTCCACAGCACCGGGGAGACCTCGTAGCCGTAGAGCCGGTCCAGGATGCGGCGGGCCTCCTGCGCGTCGACCAGGTCGCGGTCGAGCTCGCGCGGGTTCGCCACGGCGGCCTGGATGGCGGGCCGGGTGATCTCGTGGAAGACCATCCGCCGGACCGGGACCTTCGGCTTCAGCGTCTCGATCAGGTGCCAGGCGATGGCCTCGCCCTCGCGGTCCTCATCCGTGGCGAGCAGGACCTCGTCGACGTCCTTGACCAGCGAGCGGAGCTTGGTGACCTGCTTCTTCCGGTCGGGGGAGACGACGTAGAGCGCGGTGAAGCCGTTGTCCACGTCGACGCCGAGCCGGGCCCACGGCTTGTCCTCGTATCCGGACGGGACCTCGGCGGCGTTGCGGGGCAGGTCGCGCACGTGCCCGAAGCTGGCCTCGACGACGTAGCCCGGGCCAAGGTAGCCCGAGATCGTCTTAGCCTTCGCCGGTGACTCGACGATGACCAGACGGGTGCTCTTGGCGTTGCTCGGCACGTTACTCCTGACCTCGGTGGATCCCCTGCGAGTGGATCGCGGCGTCTATCGGCGGCTGACTGCGCGCGGGTCGGATCGGCCACGGCTGATCATGCGCGCCGCTGCGCCGACCGATCCACGGTAACGCGGTCTGTGGCCGGCGGGTCGCGCGGGACCGTCGGCTCCCCACGCTACCGGGCCACCGGCGCCATGGATCGGCAACGCCGTCCGAGCGACCGCTGTTCCCCCCAACGGTGTCCGCTGCCGGAAAACGTCGGCACGGACCAGCACCATCGTGCCGGTCTATGTGTCGGTCCTCCAGTCACCGTAACTGTCGGAGATTAGACAGTACACCGGGGGTCAGGAGGGCCACGCGGACTCCGGCGCGGCGTCCGGACGTTCGCCGACCAGGTCGGCGAGGCGGGCGATCCGGCGGCGGCCGGAGATGCGCAGTCCCGGCTCACCGTCCGGCGGCGTGGTGAGCCGGCTGGGCAGTCCGGCGGCGTGCAGCGCGGCGCGGACGATCTCCCAGACCGGCTCGTCGTCGCGGCCGAGCCGCAGCACGTACCCGGAGGCGTCGGGCGCGCCCGCGGCGGCGACCCAGAGCCGGAGCCGGAAGCCGTTGAGGAAGAACGCGCGCGGCGGGCGCTTGGGGTCGCCCGGCTCGCGCAGCCAGGCGCGGCCGAGCGGCATCAGCGTGGTGGCGTACGCGGTGCGCACCTCCAGCCGCTCGTCCTCCGTGCGCGACCAGGTCGCCTGCAGACCGCGGCGGGTGATCTCGGGGACCAGCACGTGCACCCGCCACGGCTCGGCGACGGTCACCGAGACCCGCGCGGTGCCTCCCATCCGGACGATCTCCCCCGGCCCGGCGAGCAGCCCGGCCAGGTCCGCGACGCCCGGATCGTGCGCCTCCACCCCGAAGAGCGTGGGCTGGTCTCCCCGGCCGCCGCCCCGGCCACCCTCCCCCGAGTCGGCCGAAGGCCGTCCCTCCTCAGGGTCTTGATCCATGTTTCTCGGCGCACCCCGCCGCCGCCCCTTTTCAAGATCAAGATCTTGCGGGGGTACGTCCGGGAGTCCCGGGATCGGCGGGTTGACCGACACCTCAACGGCACTCCGGCACCTGGTCGAAGGCCTCGCGAAGCTCCTCCGACTTCAACGACGACGTGTCCAGCGCGGTCTTGTCGTACTCCGTGTCGAGCGTGGCGACCACCTGCTCAACCCCGGCGTAGAACGCGTCCGCCTTCGTAGTGTCCAGCGCCTTGACGCCGGTCAGCGCATTGTCGTAGGCGGCGCGCACGCCCTCCAGCGACGTCAGGAAGCCCTTCGCCACGCTCTCGCCGTCCTCCACGTCCGGCACGCCGGCCCGCTCGACGCCCTGGCGCGCGGTCTCGCTGGCGTCCCTGGCCCCCTGGAACAGCCGCGCCAGGTTCTCCTGGGCGGCGCTCGGCGTGGTCTCCGCGCTCATCTGCTGCTGGGCGCGGGTGGTCAGCGTGCTTATCTCGGTGCGCCACGGGCCCAGCGCCTGGCAGACCGCGGACGCCCACGCCTGGGGCGTGGCGCCACCGCCGCAGCCGGCGGAGAGCAGAAGGAATGAGGTGAGGACCGCGGTGATGGACACCATGCGGGGGGTGCGCATGGAGAGCAGCGTACGACTGCGGGCCGTGCGCGCGCGATGCCGCCGGGGAGCATGCCGGCTCCCCGGCGGCATCACCACGTCAGGCGCGCACGGTCTCCTGGTGCGGTGGCACCTGCGTACCGGCCGGCGGCGGCGCCTCGCCCATCGAGATCGGCTTGCGCTTGCTCCAGACCACGGCGGCCACGATGACCAGCGTCGCCACCGCGGCGATGGCGATCCGGACCGGCGTGTTCGCGTCGTCGCCCACGCTGAGCATCACCACGCCGGGCGCGATCAGCAGACTGACCAGGTTCATCACCTTGATCAGCGGGTTGATGGCCGGGCCGGCGGTGTCCTTGAACGGGTCGCCGACCGTGTCACCGATGACGGTGGCGGCGTGCGCCTCCGAGCCCTTGCCGCCGTGCGCGCCGTCCTCGACCAGCTTCTTCGAGTTGTCCCACGCACCGCCGGAGTTGGACAGGAACACCGCCATCAGCGTGCCGGTGCCGATCGCGCCGGCCAGGTAGGACGCGAGCGCGCCCGCGCCCAGGCCGAACCCGACCGCGATCGGCGCCATGATCGCCAGCAGGCCGGGGGTGAGCAGCTCGCGCTGCGCGTCCCGGGTGCAGATGTCGACCACACGGCCGTACTCCGGGCGCGTGGTGCCCTCCATGATGCCCGGGTTGTCCCGGAACTGGCGGCGCACCTCGACGACGACCGCGCCAGCCGAGCGGGAGACCGCGTTGATCGCCAGGCCGGAGAAGAGGAACACCACGGCCGCACCGACCAGCAGGCCGACCAGGTTGCGCGGGTCTGACACGTTGAGCAGCGCGTCGATCGACAGCTGCTCGCCGGCGTCGCTGATCGCGGTCGCGATCGTGTCCCGGTACGAGCCGAACAGCGCGGTCGCGGCCAGCACCGCGGTGGCGATCGCGATGCCCTTGGTGATCGCCTTCGTGGTGTTGCCGACCGCGTCCAGCTCGGTGAGCGTGCGCGCGCCGGCCTCGTCCACGTCGCCGGACATCTCCGCGATGCCCTGCGCGTTGTCGGAGATCGGGCCGAACGTGTCCATCGCGACGATGACGCCGACCGTGGTCAGCAGGCCGATGCCGGCCATCGCGACCGCGAACAGCGACAGGATGATCGAGCCGCCGCCGAGCAGGTACGCACCGAACACGCCGGCACCGATCAGCAGCGCGGAGTAGACCGCGGACTCCAGGCCGACGCTGATGCCGGCCAGGATGACGGTGGCCGGGCCGGTCAGCGAGGACTTGCCGATGTCCTGCACCGGGCGCTTGTCGGTCTCGGTGAAGTAGCCGGTCAGCGCCTGGATCGCGGCGGCCAGCACGATGCCGATCACGACCGCGCCGAGCGCGAGGATCTGCGGGTTACCGGTGAACTCGGTGCTCACGTTCGGGTCGTTGAAGCCGGCGAACGTGTTCGGCAGGTAGAGGAACGTGACCGCGGCGACCAGCGCGGCGGCGAGCGCCGCGGAGATGTAGAACGCCCGGTTGATCGCGGTCAGGCCATTGCGGTCGGACGCGCGCAGCCGGGTGATGAAGACGCCGACGATCGCGACCAGCACGCCGACCGCGGAGACGATCAGCGGGAAGACCAGGCCGTCCTCGCCGAACGCGGCGCGGCCCAGGATCAGCGCCGCGACCAGGGTCACCGCGTACGACTCGAACAGGTCCGCGGCCATGCCGGCGCAGTCGCCGACGTTGTCGCCCACGTTGTCCGCGATGGTCGCGGCGTTGCGCGGATCGTCCTCCGGGATGCCCTGCTCGACCTTGCCGACCAGGTCCGCGCCGACGTCCGCCGCCTTGGTGAAGATGCCGCCGCCGACCCGCATGAACATGGCCAGCAGCGCGGCGCCGAAGCCGAAGCCCTCCAGCACGGTCGGCGCGTCGCCCTTGTAGAGCAGCACCACCAGCGCGGCGCCGACCAGGCCCAGACCCACCGTGAGGAACCCGACCACGCCGCCGGTGCGGAACGCGATCTGCATCGCCTTCTCCCGGCCGCCGGTCGCCTCGTTCGCCGCGGCGGCCACGCGCAGGTTCGCCCGGGTGGCCAGCGCCATGCCGGCACCGCCGATGAACGCCGAGAAGACGGCACCGACCACGAAGAACGCGGATCGGCCGATCTTGACCAGCGTCTCGTTGCCGTCGGTCTCGTGGACCGGCAGCAGGAAGAGCAGGACGAGGGCGATCACCACGAAGATGCCGAGCGTCTTGAACTGGCGGAAGAGATAGGCCGACGCGCCCTCCTGCACGGCGCCGGCGATCTCCTGCATGTTGGTCGTTCCCTTACCGGCTGCCAGCACCCCGCGGACGAGCGCGAGGGCGAACCCGAGCGCCACCAGCGCGATGACCGCGGCGACGACGACGTACGAGAGATTCGTACCGGTAAGGGACAGGCCGTCGCCGGCGGCGACGGAGCTGTTCCCGGACATCGATGTCCTCCTCAATTCCTACCGAGCGCGCACCAGCCGGCGGACGAACCGGCGGCCGCAGCCACGCGGCGTGGCAGCGTCCGGCCCTCACCCGAACGGGCAGAGCCGGGAACAGTACGTAATGACCCGCGTACTGTAGCGGTCAGCCGTGTCGAGGTTCACAGCCGGAGCCGTCGTGTCGTGACGATGTTGGCGATTGTGTTAGCCGACAGGCCCCATCGGGGCCCGTCTGTAGGCATAGTCAAGGTCATCCGCCCGGTGCACGCAACCGGACGGAACAAGATCAAGATCCTGACCTGGGGGTACGACATCCGGGCCGCCGCACGGGCATCTACCGGCGTTTATAGGGCTTTGAGCCCGTTTAGCGGGATGGTCTCGCCGATGCGCCCTTCAACGCGACCCTCGATCACGGGGTGTGATCTGCGTCTCGCATTCCCCACGACACCCACTTCATGCCTGCCTCATGACGGCCTCCCGCCTTCGCGACCTCCGCCCCGGCCCACTCTCGCCGCTTGACGGAACCGGCCACCCTCCGGCGGCCGTTGGCCGCGCCACCTTCGACGCGCTCCCGCCGCGCGATCCGGGCAGGGCGCGCTTCGCAGGACCGGCCGGCCTCCGGCAGACCCGGGCCGCGTCACCTTCAACACCCTGCCACCGGGCGATCCAGGCACGCGCGTTCCACAGACCGGCCAGCCTCCGGCCGACCTTGGCCGCGTCACCTTTCACCGCACTCCCACCGGGCGATCGGGCAGGGTGCGTCTCAGGGACCGGCCGACCGTGGCCGCGTCAGCCTGCAACACACTCCCCGCCGGGCACTCCGGGCGGGGCGTGTTTCGCGCGACCCGCCGGCCTTGGCCGGGTCACCTTTCTACGCGCTCCTCGCCGAACGATCCGGGCAGGGCGCGTTCAGGGATCGGCCAACCTCCGGCAGATCTTGGCCGCGTCACCCTCAACACGCTTTCCGCCGGGCGATCCGGGCAGGTGTGATCGCGCGCCCGGGGCGGTGCAGGGCGTTCGAGGTGTGGGAGGTGTCGGTCGTACCAATGGATGGGTGTGGTTGTGGCTGGCGACCGGGAGGGGAACGGTCAGGCGGCGTGGGTGGGCCAGGCCATGCGGACCTCGGTGCCCACGCCCTCGTCGACCGGGCGCACCTGCAAATCATCCACAAAACCGGCCAAAAGGGCAAATCCGACACCCGTGGTGAGTTCGTCGTCGGAGAGCGACTCGTTGGCCAGTTCGTCCGGTGGGATCGAGGGGATGCCCAGGCCGGCCTCGATCGGCGCGCGGTCGATCACTCGAACGGTGTAGGAGTCCTCGTCGGACATCTCCACCTGGACCGGAGCGAAGACGCCGTACTGCCGGTGCAGCGCGACCGCGCGGGCGCACGCCTCACCGATCGCGAGCCGGACCTCGTCGAGCAGTTCCTCGGCCACGCCGGCGCGCCGGGCCACGGCCACGCCCACCAGCCGGGCGGTGCGCACGTGCACAGGCGCGGGGGAGAACGCCAGCCGGACAGTGGCCATCACGCGGTCGGACCGGAGTCCGCGCCCGCCCCGCCGGCGGCCTGCACGGCCGCGTCGACCGACGGGTAGATCGGGAAGACCTGATCCAGCGCGGTGATCCGGAAGATCTTGAGCAGCGGCTCCTTCGCGCAGACCAGGCCGAACGTGCCACCGACCGGACGCAGCCGCTTCAGCGCACCGACCAGCACGCCGAGCCCGGTCGAGTCGAGGAACTCGACGCCGCCCAGGTCCACGATCACGCCGCGGACGCCGCCGTCGATCAGCTCGACCAGCCGTTCCCGCAGTCGAGGCGCGGTGTAGACGTCGACCTCGCCGCCGACCTCCAGGACCGTGTGCCCGGCGACGGTGCGGGTCGCCAGCTGCAGCTCCATCAGTCCTCCTCGGCTCCTTAGGCGGCTACGCCTAAGCGAATCTAACCATCGGGCGGCCTCCGTCGCATCGCGCGGCCCCGTGCTTGCGTGTTCCCGTTTGGGTTTTCCGCACACCAGTGCGAGAGTGCATGCCGTGAGTCACACCGCGGTCGCCCCGGCCGAACTGCTGCGGCGTCTTCACACCTCCCCCTCGGTCACGCACGTGGAGATCATCCCGCCCGCCGCCGGTGACCCGGTCGAATGGCCCTCGTGGGTACCGCCGGAACTGCGCGACTCGCTGGCCGCACGCGGCATCTCGCGGCCGTGGCGGCACCAGGCCGAGGCCGCGACGCTGGCGCGCGAGGGCCGGCATGTGGTGGTCGCCACCGGGACCGCGTCCGGCAAGTCGCTCGCCTACCTGCTGCCGTCGCTGTCCGCGCTGTTCGAGGACCCGAAGGCGACCGTGCTCTACCTGGCCCCGACGAAGGCGCTGGCGGCGGACCAGTTGCGCGCGGTGCTGGCGCTGGCTCCGGGGGTACGGCCGGCGTGCTACGACGGCGACACGCCCACGGACGAACGCGAGTGGATCCGGGCGAACTCGCGGTTCATCCTCACCAACCCGGACATGCTGCACCACGCCATCCTGCCCAACCACGGCGCGTGGTCCTCCTTCCTGCGCCGCCTGACGCACGTGATCGTCGACGAGTGCCACGTGTACCGCGGCCTCTTCGGTTCCCACGTGGCCCACGTGCTGCGCCGCCTCCGCCGGGTGGCCGACCGCTACGCCCCGGTCTCCTTCGGCTCCGACGACACGGCGCCGACGACCGGCGCACCGTCCGTGGCGGCGCAGGACCCCGTGAGCCCTGGCGCGGTGATTCCCGTGCAGCCGGGTGCGGTGGTTCCGGCGCAGCCGGGCGCGGAGGTTCCGGCGCAGCCGGGCACGGAGGTTCCGGCGCAGCCGGGCGCGGAGGTTCCGGCGCAGCCGGGCACGGAGGTTCCGGCGCAGCCGGGCACGGAGGTTCCGGCGCAGCCGGGCACGGAGGTTCCGGCGCAGCCGGGCACGGAGGTTCCGGCGCAGCCGGGCACGGAGGTTCCGGCGCAGCCGGGCACGGAGGTTCCGGCGCAGCCGGGCACGGAGGCTGAGGGGAAGGTCGCCGGGCACCGGAGCGGGCGTGGGCGGGCCGCGCGGCGGAGCCGGGCGGTGTTCGTGCTGGCGTCGGCGACGTCCGGCGATCCCGCGGCGACCGCGTCGCGGCTGACCGGGCTGCCGGTGACCGAGGTCTCGGCGGACGGGTCGCCGCGCGGTGGCGTCACGTTCGCGCTGTGGGAGCCGCCGCTGCTGCCGCCCGAGCTGTCCGGCGGCCTCGCGGAGGCCGACCCGGACGATCCGCTCGCCATCCCGTCCGTCCGGCGATCCGCGCTGCGGGAGACCGCGGACCTCCTCACCGACGCGATCACCCACGGGGTACGCACGCTGGCCTTCGTCCGATCCCGGCGCGGTGCCGAGGTGGTCGCGTCCATCGCCCGCCGCTCGCTCGACGAGGCCGTGCCCGGGCTGGGCTCGCGCGTCGCCGCCTACCGCGCCGGCTTCCTGCGCGAGGAGCGGCGCGAGCTGGAACGGGCGCTGCTCAGCGGCGAGCTGCTCGGAATGGCCTCGACGAACGCGCTGGAACTCGGCGTCGACCTGGTCGGCCTGGACGCCGTGATCATCTGCGGCTATCCCGGGACCCGCGCGTCGCTGTGGCAGCAGGCCGGCCGCGCGGGCCGGTCCGGTGGCGAGGCGCTGGCCGTGCTGGTCGCGCGCGACGATCCGCTGGACACCTACCTGGTGCACCACCCGGACGCGCTGTTCGGCCGCCCCGTGGAGGCGACGGTCCTGGACCCGGCGAACCCGTACGTGCTCGGCCCCCAGCTGTGCTGCGCCGCGAACGAGGCCCCGCTGACCGAGGACGACCTGGAACTCTTCGGCGGCGCGCCCGCGGCGGCGACCGTCGCCGCGCTGGTCGCCTCCGGTGCGCTGCGCCGCCGTCCCACCGGGTACTTCTGGACCCACCGCACCCGGCCCGACGTCGACCTGCGCGGCAGCGGCGGCTCCCCGATCAACGTGGTGGAGTCCGCCACCGGCCGCCTGCTCGGCACCGTCGACCCCGCGTCATCCCACATGATCGTCCACCCCGGCGCCGTCTACCTGCACCAGGGCAGCTCGTTCATCGTCGAGGAGTTGCACCTCGACGACGCGGTGGCGCTGGTACGGGCCGAGGAGCCGGACTGGACCACGCACGCCCGCGACGTCACCTCGCTGGCCGTCACCTCCGTCCGCGAACGTCTCGACGCCGGCCCGGTCGGCCTCTTCCTCGGCGAGGTGGACGTCACCAGCCAGGTCGTCTCCTATCAGCGCCGCCGCGTCGGCTCCGGCGAGGTCATCGACACCCGCCCGCTCGATCTGCCCGTGCGCGAGCTGCACACGGTCGCGGTCTGGTTCACCATCACTCCCGAGGCGCTGGAGGCCGCGGGCGTCGAACCCGCGGACTTCCCCGGCGCCCTGCACGCCGCCGAACATGCCGCCATCGGCCTCCTTCCGCTCGTGGCCACCTGCGACCGCTGGGACATCGGGGGCATCTCCACCGCCGCGCACCCGGACACCGGTTACCCCACCGTCTTCGTCTACGACGGTCACCCCGGCGGCGCCGGCTTCGCCGAGCGCGCGCACGGGATGGCCGCCGACTGGCTCCGCGCCACCCGCGAGGCCATCAGTTCCTGCGCCTGCGAGACCGGCTGTCCCGCCTGCGTCCAGTCGCCCAAGTGCGGGAACGGGAACAATCCGCTGGCCAAGGACGCCGCCGTACTGGTCCTCGACACGGTGCTCGCCGCCCTTCCCGTTTGACCCTTTTTTCGCATCGCGGGATGCCGCAGATGACCCCGCTCAGGATGGGCATCTATGCGTGGGAGCGCTACCACGCGCTCCGTTCCCACCCTCGAGCCCAAGGGAGCCCTTCAGTGGCGAACACCATGTCCGACGCCGTCGAGCTCGTATACAGCATCGATCCCGACACGCTCACGGTCGACCAGCAGATCGCGCTGGCCCACGCCTATGCCGCCCTCACCCAGGCCGAACGCCTCGACTGGATCTTCCAGCGCCTCGACAAGATCCATCAGCTCCTGGTGACGATCAACGGCCGGATACCCACGGCATCACCCACCTCCCACGCCGCTTGATCGGTTGCGGTGATGTACACGGGGGTCGTGCGGAGTGGGACACGTCGTCCGCTCGATCCGCCTGAAACGCCACCGGCAGATCCGCCGGGCGGGGACGGGACTGCGTCGGGTAGGTCCGGGCCGGCAGGAGCGGTGGCCGGGCCGGCGGGTGCGTCGTCCGGGCCGGCGGGTGCGTCGTCCGGGCCGGCGGGAGCGGTGGCCGGGCCGGCAGGAGCGGTGGCCGGGCCGGCAGGAGCGGTGGCCGGCCGGCGGGTGCGTCGTCCGGGCCGGCGGGAGCGGTGGCCGGGCCGGCAGGAGCGGTGGCCGGCCGGCGGGTGCGTCGTCCGGGCCGGCGGGAGCGGTGGCAGGGCCGGCGGGTGCGTCGTCCGGGCTGGCAGGAGCGGTGGCCGGGCCGGCTCTGGCCTCGGCGTGGGTCGTCAATCGCAGGTCGGGCCAGGGCTCGACGTCGAGGTCCACGCGGACCAGCAGTGTCAGCCCGTCCGTCGCGCAGGCTGACAGGCGGGCACCGTTCGCCTCGACCAGCTGCGCGGCGCGGGCGCAGGCGATCGCCTCGCCGCGTGGCGCCAGAGGTGCGCCCGCGAGCGCGCCGAGGTCCGCCGCGATGTGCACCCTGCGGTGCGCGGCCGCGGAGTCGATCACCGCGGCACCGGCCATCCCGGCGGCGACGAAGAGCAAACCCAACGCCGCCACCAGCAGGGAAGCGCCGCCGCGGTCCGGCGCCGCCACCCGCCGACATGCACCACCATGAAACGGCACCCTCACCAGCCCGGACCCGCCACCATGAAACGGCACCCCCACCAGCCCAGACCCGCCACCACGAAACGGCACCCCCACCAGCCCAGACCCGCCACCACGAAACGGCACCCCCACCGGTCGGGACGCGCCATCATGATCCGACGCCACTGCCAAGCGCGCCGAGTGGCGAGCGACGACGCCGTTCATTCCGCGATCACCGTGACACCGGGCTCGATGGCGGCGACCGCCTCGCCGGAGGCGGTGAGGTCAGGGACCGTCAGACCGAGCGCGCGCACCGGTACCGTCACCACGACCCTGACCTGGTCCCCGTCCGGAAGCACGGTGACCGTCGCGCCCGGTGGTGCCGCCGCGGTGCCGGCGTCCACACCGGACTGGCCACGGGCCGCGGCCAGCGCCGCGTCCCGTGCGGCGTCATAGCACCGTCCCCGATCGGCCACGGCCGTCATCACGGTGAGCCCCACTCCCAGCAGCAGCATCAGCGCCGGCAGCGCCGCCGCGAACTCCGCCGTGAACGCACCCCGATCGACGTCGCGCCGCTCGCCCTGACCGGACAGGACCGCACGGGTCCGGCCGGGGCCGCCGTGCCGGACCGCGGCACCGGCGCCGGTCCCGGCTGACCGCGCGGCCCCGTACGGCACCTCCTCCGCCGGGTCACCGTCGACGGAAGATCCCGGCGGGCCGGCACCATGCCGGGCATCCGGCGGCCAAGGACGACTCCGGAGGCCGAGCCCGGAGATGACGATGTGCAGCAGCCGAGACATCAGACCGGGGCGGTGGTGGCGACCGCGATAGCGAAGGCTGATCATTTCAGCGCCCTCTCGATGATCTCGGTGAGCGCCTTCTGGATGGACGGACTGGTCAGCACCTTGAGCAGCAGCGCGGCGAACGCCACGGCGGCCAGTGTGCCGACCGCGTACTCGGCGGTGTTCATGCCGGCGTCGCCGCGCAGCCGGCGGCCGAGCGGGCGAAGTCGGTCGCCGATGCGGCGGAGGAACGTTGTGAGCATTGGTTTCCCTCTCTTCTGGGTGTTCACAGCAGTTCGCTGAGGACGGCGATGATCACCGGTGCGAGCCCGGCGAGGACGAAGGCGGGCAGGAAGCAGAGCCCGAGCGGCAGCACCACGAGCACGCCGGCGCGGTGAGCCGCCACCTGCGCCGCGACGGCGCGATCCGTACGCAGGTCGTCGGCGAGCCGGGTTAGCGCCCCGGCGAGCGCCGCACCGCTCGCGCTGGAACGGATCGCGGCCGCGACCACGCGCTCCGCGCCCGGCACCTCCGACAGGTACGCCCACGCCTCCTCGGCCGGCGCACCCAGGCGGAGCGACCGCGCGACACGAGCGAGGTGAACGGCGAGCGGTCCGCCGAGCGCGTCCGCGACCGCGTCGGCGGCCCGGTCGACGGGCGCGCCCGCGCGGAGCGTGGCCGAGAGCAGGTCCGCGGCGAGCGGAAGGTCGGCGACCGCCTGGAGCCGCAGCCTGCGCGCCGACGCCGGCTCCAGCCGGCGCAGCACCAGGAAGGTCCCGACGGCCGCGGCCACGCCGAGACCGACCCCGGCCCAGCCGCCGAACAGCAACGCCACCGCCGCCCCGCCACCGGCCGCACCGGCGATCAGCACCGCCGGCCGCGGGCGTTCGCGCGCATCGTCTCGCTCGGGCACGACGCGGCCGGAGGCGGAGGCGGGCGAGTCACCCGCGCCCGGCACGATCCCGGCGACGACCTCGTCGGGCGCGACGCCGGGGCCGCCCTCCCCACGCGCAGGCGCACCAGTTCCGCCGCTGCCCGGCCCGGGCGCCGCCCCGGTAGCCCAGTAGAGCCCGCCATGCAGGTCCAGACGACGGCCATCCCGATCCTGGCCGGTACCCACGATCGGCAGGTCCCGACCGTTCCCGGCCGCTGCCCCGCGCGGGGCCGCTGGCCGCGCACCGGAACCGTCGGCGTACTCGACGGCCTCGGGCGCGGTCCCGGCGGCGCCGCGCGGGGCACGGAAAGATCGAAACAGTTCGGGCGCCCACGCCCCGGCCAGCACCGCCACGCCGGCCACGGCGGACAGCGCCACCACCCACGTCACGACGCCGCCCGCCCGCTCGCCGCGCCAGCCGGGGACGCGCACCCGGCGGCAGCCCGGCCGCGGCAGGGCAACGCCGCCGGCCGCAAGGCGCACCATCCCGGCCGGTCGAGCCGCACGCGCGGTCCCCGCCGCCGATGCGAGGCGAGCCGCCACCGCAACGCGGCGAGCGCCGACAGCGCGTCGCACCACAGTCGACAGTCGAGCGTGACCGGCAGCTCGGTGAGGCACCCGGCGACCGTGCGGTCCGGTAGCGGCAGCGGCGTGCCGCACCCGCCCGCGCACACCACGGACAGCGCGGTCACGACGTCCCTCCCGGGCTGGCGAGCCGATTGGCCCAGGCGAGACCGGCCGACTGAAGAACCACGGCACCGACGGCGCACGCCGCCCCGATCGGCGTGTGGAGCAGGACGTCCAACGGGTTCACGCCCATGAACGCACCGAGCGCCAGGCCACCGATCGGAAGCCCGGCGAGCAGCCAGGCGGTGACGCGCGCACCCGCGGCCTCCGCGGCAGCGGCCGCTTGCCCCCTGGCCATGACGCGGGTGTCGGACTCGATGCGTTCCACGAGGTCGGCCAAGGGCGCGCCGGTACGCTCCGCCAGTAGCCAGGCCGCCGTGGTGAGCCGCCCGATCCGCGGGTCCGGCAGCGCCGGTGGATCGGTGTGCGGCAGCCCGGCCCGCAGGTCGGCCGCGAGCGTGCAGAGCATGTCCAGCGTCCGATTCCGCGCCAGCAGTTCGGCCCTCGCGGCATCGCGGCGCAACAACCCTCGCACGGCCAGCCGGCAGTAGACGGCGACCAGCATCCCCACCGGCCCGGCGGCAACCAGTCCACCCAGCGCCGACACCCCGGCGACACCCACGACCAGAAGCCGCCGCCCACGCCGGGTCCGCGGCAACGACACCGCACCGCGCCACCCGGGCCGCGCAACCGGCACCCCGGGCGAGACGGGCACCGCAGAAGAGACAGGCACGTCCGTCGCAGGAAAAGCGGTCTCGATCGGCTGCGTCACACGAACCTCGTCCCGCACGGACGCCCGCCCGACGAACGCCGACCGCAGACCCGACACCGCCGGGAGAGACGACATGGCAGGAAGAGACGACGCATCCCAGGCCGCCCTGGGCAACGGCTGTCCCGCATCCATCGGCGTGAACCGTCCGCTCGCACCCTCGAAGCGGAACGCCGCGGGTAGCGACGCCTCCGCCGCGAACAGCCCACCCCGCACCGGCGCCACGCGCGGCGCAGCGGACGGCACACTCCGGCGCGTCTGGAACGCCGCCAGCCCCGCCAGCACGGCCACCGTCCCGGCGAGCACGCCGATCGCCATCCAGAACGCGCTCACGACGCGTCACCGCCGGGCCGCGGCCGGCGCCGCAACGGCGTCACCTCCGCCGCGCCGTCGCCGACCGGCGTCGACACCGGCGACCGCAGCAGGTGTGGCACGGGCACGTCACGCTCGCCGAGCAGCCGGGCCAGCTCGGCCGCTGCCGGGCCGGGCCCGTGTCCGCGCCGCCACACCGTCCGCGTGGCCAGCAGCCGCTCCGGGCCGTCGGCCGTGAGCAGTGAGATCGAGTCGAGCACGCGCCCGCGTGCGCCGCGCCGGAGGTGCACCACCACCTGCAACGCCGCCGCCACCTGTGCGTGCAGCGCCGCGCGCGGCAGCCCGCCGACGATGCCCAGCGCCTCCAGCCGGGCCGGCACGTCGGCCGGTGCGTTCGCGTGCAGCGTGCCCGCGCCACCGTCGTGCCCGGTGTTCAGCGCGGCCAGCAGGTCGACGACCTCGGCGCCGCGGCACTCGCCCACGATGAGCCGGTCGGGCCGCATGCGCAGCGCCTGCCGGACCAGCGTGCGCAGGTCGACCGCGCCGGCACCCTCCACGTTGGAGACCCGGGCCTGGAGCGCGACCACGTGCGGGTGCTGGGGCCGCAGCTCCGCGGCGTCCTCCACGATGACGATGCGCTCGGTGGGCGGCACCAGGCCGAGCAGCGTGTTGAGCATGGTGGTCTTGCCGGAGCCGGTGCCGCCGACCACGAGGTACGCGAGCCGGGCGGTGACCACGGCGTGCAGGATGTCCGCCACCGGGCCGGGCACGGTGCCCGCGTGCACCAGGTCCGCCAGCCGGTACGGCCGCTGCCGGAACGTGCGCAACGACAGGTACGGCCCGGTGGTGGCGACCGGCGGCAGCACCGCGTGCACGCGCGTGCCGTCGGGGAGCCGGGCGTCGACGAACGGCTGCCCGTCGTCGAGCCGGCGTCCGCAGCCGGCGGCGAGGCGCTGCGCGAGCCGGCGCACCTCGTCCGGACCGCCCATCCGCACCGGCGCGCGGACCAGGCCGTTGCCGCGGTCGACCCAGACGTCGGTGGCGTTGACCAGGATGTCGGTGACCGTCTCG
Source organism: Catenuloplanes atrovinosus (assembly GCF_031458235.1). Lineage (NCBI taxonomy): Bacteria > Bacillati > Actinomycetota > Actinomycetes > Micromonosporales > Micromonosporaceae > Catenuloplanes > Catenuloplanes atrovinosus. The sequence continues at coordinate 7,217,688 of NZ_JAVDYB010000001.1, forward strand.
TCGGCCAGGAGCGGCGTCAGCGGACCGGCACCCACCAGGTCACCGCGGACCCGTTCGGCGAGGCGCAGCACCGCGCCCGGGCCGAGCTCGGCGGCGCCGGGATCGGTGCGCACGGCCGCGACCACCGCGTCCTCGGTCGCGTCCGCCCCGGCCACGGTGAACCGCTCGCGCACCCGGGCGGAGAGCCCGGCCGCGCCCCTCATGCCGCCGCCTCCTCGGTGCCACGGCCCGGGGGAACCGTGAGGAGGCGGCGGCAGAGGCCCGTCAGCGGGCCGTGCCCGTCGACGGGCGGCACCTCGCCGCGAGCGAGCAGCGTGCGAAGCGCCGGGTCGCTGGAATACGCACCGGCAACCGGAAGGCGCGCGGTGCGCGCGACGTCGTCCACGGTGAGCGTGTCGGCGGAGGCGTCGCGGACGATGGCGGAGAGCCGCCAGCTGTGCGGCCGGGCGAGCGCGGCGATCCGGCCGGCGGCGAGGCAGGCGCGCAGCTCCGCGGGGACGATGACGTGCGCCTGGTCGGCGTCGCGCAGCGCGGCCGGGCCGGCCTGGCCGAGGTGCCGGGGCAGGTCGGCGACGACCAGGTCGCACTCCCGGCGGCCCGTGTCCAGGCCGGTGGTGATGGCACCGGCGGGGAGGTCGCCGGGCCCGCCGTGGTCGAGGCCGAGCAGCACCAGCTCGCCGGGCCCGTCCCGGTCGAACTGTCGCAGGCCGACCATGAGGTCGAGCCGGCCGCCGAGCGGGTCGGCGTCGAGCAGCAGCACGCGGCGACCGGCGCGGGCCGCGGTGACCGCCAGCGTCACCGCGAACGTGCTGGTGCCGGCGCCACCACGGGCACCGAACAGCGCGATGACCCGGCCGCGTGGCGGCGGCGGAGGCGTGCCGAGCCGGTGCACGAGCCAGCGCTCCGCGGCCGGGAGGACGGCGATGTGCTCGACGCCCAGCCGCTCGACCAGGTCGGGCGGCGGATCGGCCGTGCCGGCCCGGCCCACCAGGACGACGGTGCGCCGCCGCAGCCGGGCGCGGGAGAGCGGGCCGGTCTGGTCGGACCCGACCAGGACGACGGGCGCCTGCTCGTAGTGCGGGCGGGCGGCGGCCGGGTCGGTGGCGACCTGCAGCTCGGTGCCGGCCGCGGCGGCGAGCCGCAGCAGATCGTCGAGCAGAGCCTCGTCGGCCGTGACGACGAGCGGCCGTGATCCGGTGCGAGCCATCGGAACCCTCCATGGACATCGAGGACGTCCCGGAGAGACTCGCCGTCCGTACCCGTCGATGGCGGCGTCTGTGGATGAGGAGAACGCCTGTGGACAACGCCCCGAGAGCGCCCGCGATCTGCTACGAACGCCCGTCGCGAACGTGAATGATGTTGGGTATCTTTGGTCGCCAGTACGGCGTTGGAGTGGTGCCCATGCAGATCACGAGCGAGTTGTCCCCGGAACCGGTCGCGGACGGACGTCTGGTGGTGGTCAGGGTCGCGGGCGAGATCGACTACACCAACTCCGGCGAGATGGCCGGCGAGATCTGGAACGTACTGGCCCGGCACTCCCCCGCGGCGATCCGGGTCGACCTCGCGGAGGCCTCGTTCATCGACTCGACCGGCCTGGGCGCGCTGGTCGGCGGCTATCGCGCGGCGGCGGAGGCGGGCTGCGCGTTCACGGTCGCGGCGCCGAGCCCCGCGTTCCGCCGGGTCCTGACGATCACCGGCCTGACCGACCTCTTCGGGGTGGAGGACGAGCGGTCGGGCCCACAGAGGACTGTAGAAAGGTGACGACCCCCGTCGGGGGGTGACGGGGGCCGTCCGGGGGTCCGACTCCGGGGGGGTCGAGCCGAACCCGCTCGGCAGTCACGGGGGGTGCAACCGCCGAGGGTCTTCGGGCGACACCTGGAAAGGACATGAATCGGCGTCGCAAACCTAAGGATGCCTGAAGTCAACCGCGCACGTCGAGTGGCGAACGCCCTATGACGCACGACACGCCGTATTGCGCACAAGATCACAGGGAATCCACGCCGCCGGGCGGGGCCGTTCGCGCGGTGGCGTTAAACTCTGCTGCCGTGGGCCGAAGCGCCGCGTTTTTCGATCTCGACAAGACGGTCATCGCCAAGTCAAGCGCTCTGGCGTTCGGCCGCCCGTTCTACCGTGATGGGCTGATCACCCGGCGGGACGTCGTGAAGTCGGCGTACGCCCAGCTCATGTTCCGGCTCGGCGGCACCGACGAGCAGTCGATGGCGCGCACCCGCGACTACCTGGCGCAGCTCTGCAAGGGCTGGTCGGTGGAGCAGGTCAGTCAGATCGTCACCGAGACGCTGCACGAGCTCATCCATCCGTACGTGTACGCCGAGGCCACCGCGCTGATCGCGGAGCATCAGGCGGCCGGCCGGGACGTGGTGCTGGTCTCCGCGTCCGGCGACGAGATGGTCCGTCCGATCGGCGAGTTGCTCGGGGTCACCGACGTGATCGCCACCCGGATGGCGATCGTGGACGGGCGGTACAGCGGCGAGGTCGAGTTCTACGCGGCCGGCCCGGCCAAGGTCGAGGGCGTGAACCGGCTGGTCGGGGAGCGCGGCTACGACCTGTCCGAGTGCTATGCGTACTCGGACTCCAGCAGCGACCTGCCGCTGCTGGAGTGCGTCGGCCACCCCAGCGCGGTGAACCCGTCCCGCACGCTGCGCCGCATCGCGATCGAGCGCGGCTGGCAGGTGCTGGAGTTCCGGCACCCGATCCCGATCGGCCGCCGCCTGCGCACCCAGCCGGCCGTCCCGATCACCGCCGCCGCGCTCGGCGTCGGCGTGGGGGTCGCCATCGGCATCGCGTGGTACGGCCGCATGCGCAAGTCCCGCACCACCACCGCCTGATCTCCTACAGCATGTCTGAGCTGGGAAAACCAATCCCGGCACTTCCGTAACACGATCCGCCAAGGCCCTGGCGATCAAGCCTGTGGCGGCGTAGAAAAAGGGAGCGGGCATGGGAAACCAGCCCCGCTCACGGCCACCGGGCACCCACGCGCGGCCCGCCGCGATAGGCACGTGGCATCGGCTCCTCCGGGACCGGTGCAGACGACAAACGGACACGCTTGATAACCCGGACCGGACGTGTGGTGACGGCGCCTCGTGATCGAGGCGCCGTCCACGTGCAACCACCCGAACGTCCGATCAGGGCGCACGAAAATAAAGGCATACTTGCGCAAATGAAGACACACTGGACCCGCCCCTACCCACCGGGCGGCGGCCGGTGGCTCGTGATCGCCTGGGAGGCCGCGAGCATCACCGCCCTCGGCTGGACCAGCGACCGGCTCTTCGGCTTCGATACCGGCGCCACCGTCATCTTCTCGCTGATCCTGGCCGCCGCCTGGGCGGTCGGCGCGGTGCGGATCGCACGCATGGGCGTCTACGTCGGCGATCCCGGCGTCCGGATCCGCGGCCTGTTCTGGACCCGCACGGTCCCGTGGCCGGACATCGACCGATTCCGCATGCAGGACGTGACGTACCGGTTCGGCGGCTTCCGCATCCCGGGCGGCATGACCGTGGTGATCGACCGCCACGACGGCACCGAGATCAAGACCGAGCTGTGGGCCCAGGGCGTCGACTTCCACTCCCGCCCCGGCCTCTTCCGCCAGGTCTTCCACGAACTCCGCGAGCGCCACGTCCTCCAACTCGCCACCAACAACGCCTAAACCCCGAAAAGCGGATATTCCCGCTCCCGGCGCCCCGAGCCCCGCATGCTCCCGCGGGCCCCGGTCGGCCGTTGGCCGGCCTCCCTTCCGGATCCGTGGCCGGCCGGCAAGACCCCCGGCGCCGCTCCAGGACGCGGATGGCGTGTCAGGTGGTGGCGAGGATGGCGTCGCCGATGGGGGTGAGGTCGTCGGCACCGGCCTCGATGGCGGCGGTGTAGTGGCGGAGCCAGGAGCGGAGCCCGTCCGGGGTGCCGGTGGCGAAGGCGCTGGCGGCGCCGATGTACTCGGGGCGGCGGCGCAGGTGGCCGACCTCGACGCCGATCAGGCCGCGCGGGTCGAAGCCGGTGGACAGCAGCGTCAGGCGGGCGGCGGCGCGGGCGACCACGCCGGACGGGCCGTCGAAGGGGCGCAGATTCAGCAGTTCGCCGTGCACGACCGCGGCCAGCACCAGCGGCGGCACCCGGGTGCCGCCCGCCACCAGGGCCATCAGCGTGTCCAGCCGCGCGGCGACCACCGGGTCCGCGACCGGGCGGCCGAGCGCGTCGTCCGGGACCACGCCGCGGGCCGCGAGCACGTGCAGGCGGGCCAGCACCTGGCGCGGCGCGTTACGCCAGCGGGGCGCCAGGCCGTCCAGCGCGCCGACCACCCGCAGCGCACCCTGCATGACCGGATCGGTGACGGCGCCCTGTCGTACCACCTCGAGGTCATGATCGGCGCCCTCCAGGGCGGCACTGGCGACCGCCGCGCGGAGCCCGACCTCCGCGGCGACCTGGCCGCCCTTGCGGCGCAGCGCGCGATGGCGCATCGCGGCGTCCGCGCGATCGCGCGCGGACCCGACGGCCTCGGCGACGCCGGCCAGTTCGAGCAGGGGGGCGAGGGGGTCGTTCACGGGAGGCAACGCTACCGCCCTGGTGGGAGGCGATTAGGAAAGACTTAGGGGAAATCGAACGGTAACGGTCTCTTCACGGCGGCCAGGGGCGGTGCAAAGATCAACCGGTGGGCGCTCACCGTGCGCCATTCGGCGCGTACGGTGACCGCTTCTAGCTGCTCACCAGGACCGACGCTAGTCTCGGCGGAGACCTGGATCACACGGACATCTGACGAGGAGTTCATCGATGAGTGAGACCTTGGCGAACCTTCTCAAAGAGGAGCGGACGTTCCCGCCGCCGGCCGCGCTCGCCGCCGAGGCCAACGTCACCGATGTCGCATACCAGCAGGCCGCGGACGATCGGCTCGCGTTCTGGGAGACGCAGGCGCGTCGCCTGGAGTGGTCGAAGCCGTGGGACCAGGTGCTCGACTGGTCCAACCCGCCGTTCGCGAAGTGGTTCGTCGGCGGCGAGCTGAACGTGGCCTACAACTGCCTGGACCGGCACGTGGCCGCCGGCAACGGCGACAAGGTCGCGATCCACTGGGAGGGCGAGCCCGGCGACACCCGCACCATCACCTACGCCGACCTGCTGACGTCGGTCTCCCAGGCGGCGAACTACCTGACCGAGTTGGGCGTCACGGCCGGCGACCGGGTGGCGATCTACCTGCCGATGATCCCGGAGGCCGCTGTCGCGATGCTGGCCTGCGCGCGGCTCGGCGCCACGCACAGCGTGGTCTTCGGCGGCTTCTCGGCCGACTCGCTGAGCAACCGGATCAACGACGCCACCGCGAAGGTCGTGATCACCGCGGACGGCGGTTACCGGCGCGGCAAGCCCTCCGGGCTCAAGTCCATCGTGGACGAGGCGCTGAAGAGCACGCCGAGCGTGGAGCACGTGCTGGTGGTCCGCCGCACCGGGCAGGAGGTCGCCTGGGGCGAGAAGGACCTGTGGTGGCACGAGACGGTCGAGCAGGCCGCGACCGAGCACACCGCGCAGGCCTTCGACGCCGAGCACCCGCTGTTCATCCTCTACACGTCCGGCACCACGGCGAAGCCGAAGGGAATCCTGCACACCAGCGGGGGCTACCTGACGCAGGCGGCGTTCACCCACCACGCGGTGTTCGACCTGAAGCCGGAGACCGACGTCTACTGGTGCACCGCGGACATCGGCTGGGTGACCGGGCACTCCTACATCGTGTACGGCCCGCTGGCCAACGGCGCGACCCAGGTGATGTACGAGGGGACGCCGGACACGCCGAGCAAGGCCCGGTTCTGGGAGATCGTCGACCGCTACAAGGTGACCATCCTCTACACCGCGCCCACGCTGATCCGCACGATGATGAAGTGGGGCGCCGACATCCCGGCCGCGCACGACCTGTCCTCGCTGCGCATCCTGGGCAGCGTCGGCGAGCCGATCAACCCGGAGGCCTGGATCTGGTACCGGGAGACGATCGGGCACGGCAACACGCCGGTCGTGGACACCTGGTGGCAGACCGAGACCGGCGCCATCATGATCTCCCCGCTGCCGGGCGTGACCGCGACCAAGCCGGGCTCCGCGATGACCCCGCTGCCCGGCATCACCGCGGACGTGGTCGACGACCAGGGCAAGTCCGTGCCGAACGGCGGCGGCGGCTACCTGGTGCTCCGCGAGCCGTGGCCGTCGATGCTGCGCACCATCTGGGGCGACGACAACCGGTTCGTGGAGACGTACTGGTCGCGCTTCGACGGCATGTACTTCGCGGGCGACGGCGCGAAGAAGGACGACGACGGGCACATCTGGCTGCTCGGCCGGGTCGACGACGTGATGCTGGTCTCCGGCCACAACATCTCCACCACCGAGGTCGAGTCCGCACTGGTCTCGCACCCGTCGGTGGCGGAGGCCGCGGTCGTCGGCGCGACCGACCCGACCACCGGGCAGGCGATCGTCGCGTTCACCATCCCGCGCGGCAACGTCGACACCTCCGGCGAGGCCGGCGAGGCGCTGATCCAGGAGCTGCGCAACCACGTGGCGAAGACGCTGGGCCCGATCGCCAAGCCGCGCCAGATCATGCTGGTCGCGGAGCTGCCGAAGACCCGCTCCGGCAAGATCATGCGCCGGCTGCTGCGCGACGTGGCCGAGCACCGCTCGCTGGGTGACGTCACCACCCTGCAGGACTCCACCGTGATGGACCTCATCGCGAGCGGGATGAAGGACAGCAAGTCGGACGACTGACGACGATCGGTTCAGGGGTGCGGATTCGCGATCCGTACCCCTGAATGTCTCTCAAGGTTTCCCTTCCGGGCACCCTGGATGCGCTTTTTGGCAGTAGGCCTACGCTTGGCCCATGACTGACGACGCGAGCGTGCTGATCGAGGGGCCGTGGACACACCGGTTCGTCGGCGCCAACGGCAGCAGGTTCCATGTCGTGGAGGCCGGCACCGGGCCGCTCGTGCTGTTCCTGCACGGATTCCCGGAGTTCTGGTGGGCCTGGCACCAGATCCTGCCGTACGTGGCCGACGCCGGCTTCCGGGCGGTCGCGATGGACCTGCGTGGTTACGGCGCCAGTGACAAGCCGCCGCGCGGATACGACGGATACACGCTCGCCGCGGACGTCGCCGGCACCATCCGCGCGCTCGGCGAGCGGTCCGCGATCGTGGTCGGCGCCGGTGCCGGCGGCATGATCGGCTGGACCACCGCGTCGTTCCACCCGCAGATGGTCAGCCGCCTGATCGTGATGGGCGCGGCCCACCCGCTGCGGCTGCGCGCCGCGCTCTTCTCCGACCCGCGCGGCCAGGTCGCCGCCGCGACCCACACGCTCAAATACCAGCTCCCACGGTACGAGCACGTGCTCGCCCGGGACAACGGCGCCGAGGTCGGCAACATCCTGCGCCGGTGGGGCGGTCGTGAGTGGGTGAACAGCGCCGCGTTCGCCGACTACGAGGCCAGGTGCCGGGAGGCGATCACCATCCCGCAGGCCGCGTTCTGCGCGATGGAGGGCTACCGGTGGGCGTTCCGGGCCGGGCTGCGGCTGCACGGCTACCGGTTCGTCAGGCTCATGCAGCGCCCGCTGGTCACGCCCACGCTGCAACTGCACGGCACGCAGGACACCGCGATCCTGCCCCGCACCGCGCAGGGCTCCAGCCGGTACGTCCGGTCCTCCTACGAGTGGCTGCCGCTGCGCGGCGTCGGCCACTTCCCGCACCAGGAGGTCCCGGCGCTGGTCGCGTCCGAGATCCTGCGCTGGGCGAAGTGAGGGGTCAGATCCGGTTCTCGCGCAGGTCGGTGACCGCGGACAGCGGCGCCCAGCCCTGGTAGACGCCGAAGTCGAACTCCTCCAGGCCGAGCGCCTGCGCGGTCGGGGCCTTGCCGCCGGTGTACTCCACGCGCAGCCAGCCGTCGGCCTCGCCGAGCACGATGAACGGCTCGCCCTGCCAGGTGCAGGTGGTCCGCACGTACATCAGGTCGTCCACGTCGCCGGCGTTCAGCACCCGCACGTATCGCCCGGGACGCACCTCGGAGAAGCCGTCGCCCGGCTGCGGCTGGTAGATGCGCACGTTGTCGCCGTCCGGGCTGGCCTCGTACTCGCGGCCCTGGTAGCGGGCCACGTAGCCGTCGCGCATCAGTTCTCGCCGACCTTTCGCCAGGTCATCGCGTCCGTGTCGAGCAGGGCGAGCAGCGTCTGCCGGCCGGAGCGGTCGATGCTCCACAGCTCGGAGCCGTGCGGCAGGCGCACGCTGTCCACCTTGAACTCGGCGATCACGTCGGAGCTGTCGCCGGGCGCGAACCCGTTGCCGCGGAACGGCGGGCGCTCGATCACCCAGCCCTCCATCGCGCGCATCGCGTTCTCGTTCTGCCCGCCGTACGGAATGCGGTACAGCGACGGGCGGAACGCGGGCCAGCGCAGCACGTGCACCACCTCCGCGTCCGGGCGGAACGGAGAGCCCGGGTAGATCAGGCCCAGCGCGGACAACAGCTGACCGGGCGTGCCCAGGTGCTCGACCTCGTTCGCCCGGTGCAGGAAGCCGGAGACCCGGTCGTACCCCCGGTTCAGGAAGTAGTCGACCTGCGCCGGCGAGACCGTCTTCTGCATCACGGTCGGCGCGTTCGGGTCCGGCGGGCGGGACACCGGCGCGGGCGTCTCCACCACGCGCACCGGTGCCGGCGTCGGCTCGACGTACTCGTCCGGCTCGGCGTCCTCGCCGAGGCCGACCTCCTTGGCCCAGCTGGCCAGCGCCACGATCTGGCTGCCCGGCAGCGTCGCGCCGACCGGGCTGCCCGGGTTCACCGCGAACGACAGGCCCGGGTCCGGCCAGTGGCGGATCAGCCGGGCGAACTTCACCCCGACGGTCTCGATCGCCTCGCCGCCGACCAGGTGTTCGCCGAGCCGCTCCGGGGACGTGAAGACCACCACGTAGCGCTCGCCGTCGATCACGTCGGTGCGCCAGGCGAAGTCCGGGTCGCCGGGGCGGCCACCGGACGCGGACGTGCCCGGCTTGAGCGGCAGCAGCACGCGCGCCAGCAGCAGCGTGGAGAGGAACGAGTCGGTGCTGCCGTCGCCGGCGGCCGCGAGCAACTCCTCCTCGACCTCGTTCGCCGGCGTGAACCCGGCCAGGTCCGGCTGCGCGATCTGCGACTCCGGCCGGTACGCGGGCGTCGGCGCCGGGGAGAACGGGCGGTCCGGGTCCGGCGTGTACGGCGGGTCGGACCGCGGCGTGGCGTAGGACGGCGAGCCGGCACCGTAGGACGGCGCCTCGCCGGGCGCGGCCCACACGTGCGGCGCCCGCTCCTCCACGGCCGGGTCGCCCGGGTGAGCGGCGCCGCGCAGGTAGTCGGTGGCCTCCTCGACCGGGACCGCGCCGCCGTACACGGTGGGCGTGCTGCTCGCCTGCCGGCGCGGCAGCCCACCCGGACCGACCGCGGGCGTCTCGTCGGACGCGGGCGCCTCGGGCGCGGGCGACGTGGGCGTCTCCGCCCCGGCCCGGAACGGCGGCGCGTCACCGGGGCGGCTGGAGAGCGGATCGCCGCCCGGGCGGCTGGTCAGCGAGTCCCCGAACCGGGACGGCGGCGCGTCGAAGCCGGGCCGGGACCACGCCTCGGGGCTCGACGGCGGCGCACCGGCGCCGGGCGACCGGGACGCCGCGGCCGAACGGGCACCGAGGGCATCCGCGGCGGATGGGCGCTTCGGCAGCGACTCGCCGTTCGGCGGGCGCTTGGGAAGCGGCTCGGCCTCGGAGTCGGCCCCCGGGCGCGGAGGACCGCCGGCGTCCGGCTCAGCCTCCGGCCGGCGCTCGAAGCCACCGGGCTCGGGACGCTGCGCGAGACCGCCGAAGTCGGAGCCGGCCGGGGCCGGGCGCGGAGAGAGACCGTTCGTTCGCGGGGCCGCGTCGGCCCGGCCGACCGGCGACTCGAAGCCCGCCGGACGGAACGGCGCCGGCGATCCGGGGTCCGGCCGGCGCGGCAGCGAGGTGGCACCGGACGACTCCGGGCCACCACCGGAGACCGGCCGGGCCGGCAGCGCGTCGGGGCCGGGCAGCGCGTCGGGAGCGGGCAGCGGCGCGAAGCCCGGCGGACGCGTGTCCGCCGGCTCCGGAACCGGCCGCCGCGGCAGCCCGTCGCCCTCCGCGCGCGGCGGGAACGCGTCGGCGGCCGCGGGCCGCGCACCGTACCGCGGTGGCGGGGCGTCGCCGTTGGCGCCGAACGTCTCCAGCGGCCGGGTCGGCAGCGACTCGGCGGTGTCCGGCGACGGGCCCGGCATCACCGGGAACCCGCCGCTCGACGTGGGCGGTCCGAGCGGCGCGGGCGGGCCGGCGCTCTCCGGCGCCGCGGCCCAGCGGGACGGCCCGGAGTAGTCGGCCGCCCAGTTCGCGCGCTGCTCGGGCTCGGGCGTGGGGTCCGGCGCGGGGTCCGGCTCCGCACCGGCGGACGGCTCGTCGCTCGTGATCAGCCCGTTGCCGCTGAGCGTGCCGGGCGAGTGGCTGACGCCGGGCGCGGCCATGGCGGCCGCGACCTCGTCCTCGCTCGGCCGCATCATGCCGGGGACGGACGCGGTGGCGCGCGCCCGGTTCGCGCTCTCCGCCTTCATCAGGCGGGCGCGGGCGCCCATGGTCCGGCCCGGCAGCCGCACATCGCCGCGCGCGAGCTGAGCCACGAACCAGGCGGGCAGGTAGCCCTCGATGGGCAGGCCGGGGTTGACCGCGAGCCACCAGTCCACGTTCGGCCAGCCGGCCGCGAGCTCCTGGTACGGCACGTGGCGCGTCGAGCCGGCGTGCTGCGCGAGGCAGGCCCGCAGCGCCGCGGCGGACGTGAAGGCGAGCACGTGCGTGCGGCCGCCGGTGGTCCACGTGCCCCAGCTCAGCGGGCCGCCGGCCGGTGTGTCGCCGGAGACGGGCAGCAGCAACTCGGTGCGGGCAAGCACCTGGAAATAGGCCTCCTGGTCCTCCTTACGGAGGGCCTCCCGCATGGCCGCTTCGGCCTCGGTGGCCGGCTCCCAGTCGGTCACGGCCACCTCCCTTCACCCATCAGGCCAGACGCATTCGCGTACAACCTACAAGGTTGATCCAAGATCACAACGCGCGGCCGGACAGGGTCACAGAGTCAGCGTCCGCGCGGTTACCATCGCCCAGGCGAAGGAGGCGGGATGCGTGGCCGAGCAGGCATCGCCGCAGTCACCGTGCTGTGGGCTTTGACTGGATTCGTCCCCTCAGACCCCACCATGCCACAGAAAACCCCGACGCACCTGGCGGGCATCAGAACACAACTCTCCGCTTTCGCGCCAGTACCCCTTAGGCCACTCTCCGCGAGCGGTTTGTCCTGCGAAAGCACCGCCGCGCCGTCCGGCACGGTTCGCGAGGAGCCATGGGCCCAGCGACGGTACGGACTGGGCCGCCTCTCCCCGGTCGCGGACGGCCGCGGCACGGTGGTCGCCGTGATCGACTCCGGCGTCGACCCGGCCCATCCGCAACTCGCCGGGCGCGTGCTGCCCGGCGCGGACTTCCTCGACCCGGGCGGCGACGGCACGCGCGACTGCGTCGGCCACGGCACCGCGGTCGCCAGCCTGATCGCGGCCGCCCCCGCGCGCGGCGTGGCGTTCCGCGGCGTCGCGCCGGAGGCCCGCATCCTGCCGGTACGCGTGAGCGAGCAGCAGATCGTGGACGGCGCCGAGACCGGCCGGACCGTGCCGCCGGACCGGCTCGCCGACGCGATCCGCTGGGCCGTGGACCACGACGCGGACGTGCTCAACCTGTCCGTGGTGCTCTACGCGGACGACGCGGCGGTGCGCGCGGCGATCGGATACGCGGTGGCGCACGACGTCGTGGTGGTGGCCGCGGTCGGCAACCGGCACGGGACCCCGGGCGCGGACCCGACGCCGTACCCGGCCGCCTACGCCGGCGTGCTCGGCGTCGGCGCCATCACCGAGGCGGGCCAGGCCGCGGACTACTCGCAGGCCGGCACGTACGTCGACCTGGTCGCGCCGGGTGGGCACGTGCTCACCGCGGTCCCGGGCGGCGGTCACGCGTACGCGGACGGCACCAGCTACGCCGCGCCGTTCGGCGCCGCCACCGCCGCGCTGGTCCGGCAGCGCTGGCCGGACCTGACGGTGACCGAGGTCATCGCCCGGATCGTCGCCACCACCGACCCGGCGCCCGGCGGCCCGGCCGGCGACGCGTACGGCTACGGCGTGCTGAACCCGTACCGCGCGGTCGCCGACACCGTGCCCGCGCCGCCGTCCACCACCCGCCCGGCCCCCGCCGCCGCACCGGCCGTGCCGGCCGCCCAGGCCGCGTCCGCCGCCCACGCCCGCACACCGCGCGCGCTCGCGCTCGCCGCCGCCGGCCTCGTGGCCGCGGCCCTCACGCTCTGGCTCGCCGTGGTCGTCCCCCGCGCCCGCCGCCGCGCCTGGCGCTCCCCACCCACGGACGCCGGGCCCTGATCAGTCGAACAGCGCCCGGTTGCGCGCCTCCACATCCGCGTAGTCGGCGGCCGACACCTCGACCGCCCGGCCGATCTCGCGCAGCAGCGCGCCCAGTTCCGCACCCGCCCGGCGCCAGGCGGCACGCCGTTCCTCGTAGGCCCGCCACGCCTCCCCGCTCCACGCCGCGGCCGTCGACCGCGCGTCCGCGTCCAGGTCGTCCAGCACGGACCACAGCGCCACCCCGGCCGCGTCGATCTCCGCGCCGATCCGCCGCAGCGCGGCCACGTCGACGCTCAGCACCGCCGCGTCCAGACGCCGAACAGCCCGGCCAGGTCCGCGCCCGCGTCGTCGTCCGCCGCGACGTAGCGCGCCGCCGTGGCCCGCAACAGCACCGCCGCCTGCGTCAGCGCGTCCACCAGCGCCTCCCGCTCCCGCTCCCAGTCCGCGCGCGCGTCGTCGAACGCCCGCCCGCCCGCGCCCCGCCAGGCCGCCCCGCCCGCGTCCCACCCGCGGAGCAGCGCCCGCATCCGGCCGGCGGCGTCGTCGCACCGCGCCGCCATCCCGGCCAGCACCGCCGGGTCCACCGTGGTCTCCTCCGTCATCCGCCACGCCTCCACGTCCGCCGAGGGTCCGGACGCTATCCGCGGCCACCGATCTCCACGACCCCCACGGATCAATCCCGGCATGCCGGGAGCGTCCCGGCGTTTCCCGGCACCAGCACGCATGCCGCGGACACCACATCCCGTCGCCGCGCGGCGGCCGGCGACGCGCCGCTACGGCCGGGCCGGCCGGACCGCCGCCGCCGGGTCGAGCGCCGCGCCCTCCGGGATCAGCTCGACCAGCACGGCCGGCAGGCGCAGCGGCGTCGCGTCCGGGTACCCGAGCATGGGCAGCACGTCCGGCGACGCCAGCGCGTGTCGCCGTCCCGCGGCCGTCACCAGGCTGATCGTGCCGCCGGACGCGCCCGGTGCGGCGGCGGCCTCGACCAGCGCGCCGCGCCCCGGCTCCATCCGCACCGCGGTCGAGGCGTAGCCGTCCGCCGGTGGCAGCCGCACACCGACCCGCAGCCCGCTCAGTCCGGCGTCCGACTCCGCGACGCCGCAGAGCGCGCCCTCCACCGGCATCAGCGCGGGCGTGGCCGCCGGCCCGTCGGCCGGGCGCAGATCACCCGCGCGGGGCGCGGACGCGTACGCGGCCTGGGACAGTTCCACCGGCCCGGACTGCCCGGTCCGCGGGTCGCCGAGCAGGATGTCCGCCTGCACCTGCGTGATCGCCGCGAGCCCCCCGGCCAGCGCCACCGCGTACTCCCGGGACCCGCCCTGCGTCGCCACCACGTAGACCCGCCCGGCGATCGCGCCCGCCACGGCAGACGACGGGCCGCCGAGGCCCGGCACCGGTGGCGCGGTCAGCGCTGATCCCAGCGGCACCGCGTTGAGCAGGGCGGCGCCGACGTCGGCCGGCCGGACGGCGCCCCAGCCCAGCGCGGACAGCACCGCCTCGGACGCGACCGGATGCCGCCGGTCGCGCCAGAGCAGGAACGTCTCGCCGGCGACCGCGACCAGCGCGCCGGACTCGTCCAGCCGGGTTCCGCCGTCCGCGGCCGGCCCGGCCAGCAGCACCGGCGCGCCGGCCTCGGAGCAGAGCGCCCACGGCGGCCCGGCCAGGCGGTCCGGCGGCGGCAGCGAGTCCGGCGCGTCCACGATGCCCAGCGGTACGCCGCGCGGCACGCCCTCGATCGACCGCCGCGACACCAGCACCGTCTCCGGACCGGCCGCACCCACGATGAGCAGCGCGGACGCGTAGTTGACCACGGGATGCAGGCGCGCGTCCCGGTAGACGTACCGCGCGCCGGTCTCCCGCTCGACCACCACCACGCGCTCGTCCCGCCAGCGGGTGGCGCCACCGCCGGTGAACAGGTCGTAGATCAACACCGCGCCGGCCGCGAGCACCGCGACCAGCAGCCCGGCGAGCACCGCGCCGCCACTGCGGGCGAACGGCGCGCGCGCCGGGTCGATCTCGCGCGTGACCAGCGCCGCCACCACCCGGCGGACGGCGAACCGGTACGCGTGAAGCTGGTCCTGCCGCGACGGCACCGCACCCTCCACACTGTCCGCGCCGACTACACTCCCATCGATCATCGTGGGTACGCATCCGGCTACAGAGGGGGAGGTTAGCGCGATGGCCGCGTCCGCGCGCACCGCCCGCGTCCTGGCCACCGAGCTGGCCGTCGCCGCCGTCCTGGCCGCCGCCGCGGGCGGCCCGGTCGCCGCTGCCGCCGCCGTCCCGGTGGCGGCCGGCGTGATCGCCGCCGCCTGGGTGCGGGTGCGCGGCCGGCACCTCCACGAGTGGCCCGGGGTCGCGCTCCGCTACCGCCGCGCCCGGCCGCCGGCCGCGCTCACCGGCCCGCTCGTCACGGTCCCGCTCCCACCACCGCCGTCCCGCCTGCCGCACGAGCACGAGCGGTCACCGGACGTGGACGGTCCGACGCCCGAGGCGATGGAGGACGAGCACGGCCTGACCGTGGTGCTGGAGCTGGGCGAGCCGGACGCGCCGATCGCACCGGAGCCGTCCCCGCTGCCGCACCCGGCCGCGTTCCGCACCGCGCACGCGCACGTCCAGCTGGTGGTCTCGGTCGAGCCCGCGCTCGCCCCGGCGTACCGCGCGATGACCGACGTCCCGGCGCGCCTGCGCGCGCTGCTGGCCGTGCGCGTGCCGCACCGCCCCGGGCGGGACGCGCTCCGCGACCTGCACAACGCGCTCCGCTCGGTGCGCACGGTGCTCGGCGACCTGCCGCACCGCCCGCTCGACGGCGCCGAGCTGCGGCGCACCCTCCAGGACCTGGCCGGTACGGACGGCCCGGTCACGCAGACCTGGCGGCACCTGCGCACGCCGCACCACGTGCACACGATGCTCCGGGTCACCGGCGACCGCCCACCCGTGGCCGCGCTGGCCCGGCTGCCCGCCGGCCGGGTCACGCTGGCCATGACGCCGGCCGGCACGCTGCTGCACGTCGCCGCGCCCGCCGAGACGCACGTGCCCGGCGCGCGACCGCTGGACGGCGAGCACCTGGCCGCGCTGACCGCCGCGCTGCCGCTGGCCCGCGATCCACACGCGAGCCCGCGCACCGACCGCCGGCCGGTGGAGGTCCCGCGCGACGGGCTGTTCCTCGGCCGCGACCGGGCGGGCGAGCCGGTGGTGATCCGCCCGTTCCGCCGGACCGCGCCGGTCACGATCGCGCTGGTCGGCGGCGTGCGCGGCGCCCACCTGCTCACGCTGCGCGCGCTGGCGTCCGGCGCGGTCGTGGTGGTCCGCACCGGGCGCCCGCGCGCCTGGGCCCCGCTGTTGCGCGCGGCGGACCCGACCGGCACGGTCGCGCGCCTGACCGGCGACGCCGTCGACCATCCGGGCCGCGTGCTGGAGGTGCTGGACCACGCGGCCGGCCCGGGCCCGTACCGGCACTCCCGGCTCCTGGTCCTGGACGAGCTCACGCCGGAGACCGCGGCGGCGGCCGCGCGCGCCGATCTGGTGCTGCTGCAGCAGCTCCCGGCCGGGCACGCCGAGGTCGCCGAGCGCCACCTGGGGCTGGGCCGGGCCGCCGGCTGGCTGACCCGGGTCCGGCCGGGCATGGTCGCGGTGGTGGTGGACCGGTCGCTGCGCTGGGCCGACCCCTCACCCACCGTGACGGAGCGACAACTCCTCGATCACGCGTCGGCATAGGGGCTGGTGGCGCTGTGGCAAGATCGGAGAGGTGGGCATCCTCATTCGGCTCGGCATCAGCGCGCTGGCGCTCTGGATCGCCACGCTGATCATCCCGGGCATCTCGCTCGAGACCGACTCACTCGGCGGCGCGATCGGCACGCTGGTGGCCGTCGCGGTCATCTTCGGCGTCGTCAACGCGGTGCTCCGCCCGATCATCAAGGTGGTCGGCTGCGGGTTCTACCTGCTGACCCTGGGCCTGGTCGCGCTGATCGTGAACGGGCTGCTGTTCATGCTGACCGGCTGGATCGCCGGTGAGCTGAGCCTGCCCTTCGAGGTGGACGGCTTCTGGTCCGCCCTGTTCGGCGCGCTGCTGGTGTCGATCGTGAGCTGGGCGCTGAACCTGTTCGTTCCGGACGGCGACGACTGACCGGGCGATAGTTAGCTCGCTCATATGCAAGGACCGCCGCGCGGTGGACGCCTTACGGTGGCCCCATGGACGAGACACGCCGCGGACTCGCGTACGGCCTGACCGCGTACGCCATCTGGGGTTTCTTCCCGCTCTACATCCGGCTACTGCGGCCGGCCGGCGCGGTGGAGATCCTGGCGCACCGCGTGGTCTGGTCCGTCGCGTTCGTGGCCGTGCTGCTCACCGTGGCCCGGGGCTGGTCGTTCCTGCGCTCGCTGCGCGGGCAGCGGCGGCGGGCCGCCGGCATCGTGCTGGCCGCCGTGCTGATCGGCATCAACTGGGGCGGCTACATCTACGGCGTGAACTCGGAGCGGGTGGTGGAGACCGCGCTCGGCTACTTCATCACGCCGCTGGTCGTGGTGCTGCTCGGCGTGGTGGCGCTGCGCGAGCGGCTGCGCGTGGCGCAGTGGGTCGCACTCGGCGTGGGCGCGCTCGCGGTGGTGGTGCTCACCGTCGACTACGGCCGGCTGCCGTACATCGCGCTCACGCTGGCCGCCAGCTTCGGCACGTACAGTCTGGTCAAGAAGAACCTGGCGCTACCGGCGTCCGGCGGGCTGTTCGTCGAGTCGGCGGTGCTGGCGCTGCCCGCGCTGGCCTATCTGGCCTGGCTGACCGCGTCCGGCGACTCCACGTTCGGCACCGAGGGCGCCGGCCACCTGGCGCTGATGGTGGTGTCCGGCGCCGCGACCGCGATCCCGCTGATCCTGTTCGCGGGTGCGGCGAACCGTCTCCCGCTCACCGCGGTCGGAATCCTTCAGTACGTGGCACCGATCCTGCAGCTCGCGGTCGGCCTGTTCGTGTTCCACGAGCCGATGCCCCCGGCCCGGCTGGCCGGGTTCGCGCTGGTCTGGATCGCTTTGATCGTCTTCACCGTGGACGGCATCCGGGCGAGCCGTGCGGCCCGTCGCGCGGCGGTACCGGCGACCGCCGCCACCGCCGCGTAATCAGTCGATGACGTACGTCAGCAGTGACGTGTCGTCGGACCGGATCAGCTCCAGCCGGTCCAGTTCATCCCCCGTGTAGTGCGTCAAGCCGGTCAGCTCGACCTTGTCCCCCGGTGCGGCCCACCACGACCCGATCTGGTCCTCGGTCCCGTCGGCACCCTTGGCGATCAGCCGGAACAGGATCGCCTTGCCCTCCTTGCCGGTCGGCTCGTAGGCGCACTCCATGACGACCGCGGTGCCGTACTCCTTGGTCGTCAGCCCCACCGCGGCGGAGACGGGCACGGTCTCGGCGACCGGCTTCATCTCCGTCAGCGACGGCGGTGCCGACGGCGACGAGGCCGAGCCCTCCGCGATCGGTGTCGTGCCCTCCGGACCGGTGCCGCGCAGCGCGTCCGCCCCGAGCCCCACCACCAGCGCGAGCGCGGCCGCGGCGACGAGCGTTCCGGCGTACCGCCATCGGCTCGTGCGGCGGCTGCGGCGCCGTTCCGTGGTGGCGGCCGTGATGACGCGGGGCAGCCGGGACCGCTCCGCCGGGACGGCCAGCTCGGCGAAGTCCGCCGGGTCGAGCCGTCCGAGCAGGCCGGGCAGCACCGCGATCTCCGCGACCGCCTCCCGGCAGAACGAACAGGTGGACAGGTGCCGCTCGTAGGCGGCCCGCTCTCCGGGGGACAGTGCGCCGAGGACGTACGCGCCGTCGTCGTACGCGTAGTCGCACCTCATCGCATCACCCCCATTTCTTCCAGCGCCATGCGCAGAGCTCGTAACGCGTAGTGGGTCCTGGACTTGATGGTGCCGGGCGGGACGCCCAGCCGTTGTGCCGCCTCCGACACCGATCGTCCCTGGTAGAAGCACTCCACCAGGACCTCCCGATGTGCCGGGGAGAGCCGGGACAGAGCCTCGGCGACGGTCCACGCCTCCACTGCGCGGTCAGCCTCGTCTTCCGTCGGTGGTGGCTCCGGCAGCACGTCGGTGATCACCTCACCGGGTCGTGCGGATCGCCGTCGCCACGCGTCGATCGCCAGGTTCCGTGCGGTCGTGAACAGCCACGCCCGTACCGAACCCCGCTGCGGGTCCAGCGCCTCCGGATGCCGCCACGCACGGAGCAACGTCTCCTGACACAGATCCTCGGCACGCTGACGGTCACCTCCGGCGAGCCGCAGTGCGTGAGCGAACAGCGCGTCCCCGTGCTCGTCGTGCAAGACCCGCAGCAGTGCGGTCCCCTCGTCCGTCAACGGCCACCCCCCTTTCCGGCAGTAGGTACGCGGCCCGCCGCCGGAAAGGTTCAAAGGCCAGTTCACGTGCCGCAATTCACCTTGGGTTCACTCGGCGGCCACCGTTGATGCCACGCTGGGATCACGGCTTCTGGCAGCGTGCGGCACGCACGGCCTGTTGAAGAGGGGTCGCGCTCGTCCACGCCCCCTGCCTTCGGACGTGGAGAACCGATATGTCAAACCCGACGAGGAGGCTTCACCACATGTCCGAACGCCCCCGCCTGCTGCCGCTGATCGGCCAGCCCGGCCACAGCGGCCGTAGCGCGATGACGTGCCTCTACCGCTGCGGCAACGCGTGCGACCACCCGGTTCCGAACGAGTCGGAGAACGAGTACTTCGGCGACCTGGTCTCCGGTGAGGTCTCCCGTCGCGGCGTGATGCGCGCCGGCGCGATCGGCGCCATGGTGCTCGGTTTCAGCGGCGCCGCTGCCGCCGCCGCCACGCCGGCGATGGCCGCCCCGGTCGCCGAGGGCTTCGTCCCCGCCGCCACCCGCAAGCCCGGCAACGGTACGAAGGGCAGGCTCGACTTCAAGCCGATCCCGCCGAACACGCTGGACAACCTGGTCGTCCCGAACGGCTACGACCACGCCGTCGTGATCAAGTGGGGCGACGAGGTCGTCCCCGGCGCGCCCGGCTTCGACCTGAACAAGCAGACCGGCAAGGCGCAGTCGAAGCAGTTCGGCTACAACAACGACTTCGTCGGCGTGATCCCGCTGGGCCGGGACGGCGACAAGGCGCTGCTCGTGGTCAACCACGAGTACACCAACGAGAACCTGATGTTCCCGGGCTTCACCACGATGGACGCGCTGACCACGGAGCAGATCAAGGTCGCGATGGCCGCCCACGGCATGTCCGTGGTGGAGATCGAGCGGGTCGACGAGACCGGCGAGTGGGTGGTGGTCGGCCGTGGCCGCCGCTCCTACAACCGCCGGATCACCGCGTCCGAGACGCAGTTCCAGTTCACCGGCCCGGCCGCCGGCTCCGCCTGGCTGAAGACCGCCGCCGACCCGCGCGGCACCACGCCGATCGGCACGCTGAACAACTGCGCCGGTGGCGTCACGCCGTGGGGCACCGTGCTCTCCGGCGAGGAGAACTTCAACCAGTACTTCGTCGGCGGCGACGCGGTCGCTGCGGAGCTGAAGCCGCGTTACGCCCGCTACGGCATCTCCACCACGGCCCGCTACCCCAGCGACAGCCGCAAGTGGGAGCGGGTGCAGGAGCGCTTCGACCTGGCCAAGCACCCCAACGAGGCGAACCGCTTCGGCTGGATCGTCGAGGTCGACCCGTTCGACCCGGAGTCCAAGCCGCGCAAGCACACCGCGCTGGGCCGGTTCAAGCACGAGGGCGCGAACGTCATCGTGGCGAAGAACGGCAAGGTCGTGGCGTACATGGGCGACGACGAGCGGTTCGACTACCTGTACAAGTTCGTCTCCGACAAGAAGTACATCGCCGGGGACTCCTCGTACGCGCGGAAGAACAACCTGTCGCTGCTCGAGTCCGGCACGCTCTACGTGGCCAAGCTCAGCTACACCAGCGCCGCCGAGATCGACGGCTCCGGCAAGCTGCCGAGCGACGGCGCCTTCAACGGCACCGGCCAGTGGATCAAGCTGGTCAGCGGCAACAAGTCGTTCGTCGAGGGCATGACCGCGGCGGACGTGCTGGTCTTCACCCGCCTCGCCGGTGACAAGGTCGGCGCCACCAAGATGGACCGTCCCGAGGACGTCCAGCCGAGCCTGATCAGCGGCAAGATCTACGCGGCGATGACCAACAACACCAACCGCGGCGTCGGTACGAACGCGCCCGCCGACGAGGCGAACCCGCGCAACGCCAACAAGCACGGCCACATCTTCGAGATCACCGAGGACCGTGGCGACCACACCGGCGAGACGTTCTCCTGGGCGCTGCCGATCGTCTGCGGCGACCCGGCGGACTCGGCGACGTACTTCTCGGGCTACGACAAGACCAAGGTCTCGCCGATCTCCTGCCCGGACAACGTCGCGTTCGACTCGACCGGCAACCTCTGGATCTCCACCGACGGCAACGCGCTGGGCGGCAACGACGGCCTCTTCGCCACGCCGATCGAGGGTCCGGAGAAGGGCCACCTCAAGCAGTTCCTCACCGTGCCGCGCGGCGCGGAGACCTGCGGCCCGTTCATCACCTCCGACGACCGGTCGGTGTTCGTGGCGGTCCAGCACCCGGGCGAGATCAACGGCGCCTCGGTGGAGAACCCGGCCTCGAGCTGGCCCGACGGTGACATCGCCAAGCCGGGCGTCGTGGTGACCTGGCGCCGCGACGGCGGCTACATCGGCGCCTGACGCATCAACCCTCGGGGGTACGGCCGCGGTCGTACCCCCGAGGGGGTGTCAGCCCGTGCCGTTGGACTCGCCGGTGGCCAGCGCCTCCGCGACCACGCGCGCGGTGGCCTGCAGCCGGGTCCGCAGCACGCGGGCCGAGGTCATCAGCTCCGCGGCCGGCAGCGCACAGGCGATCACCACGCGCCGCTCCAGGTCCCGGTCCGGCGTCACGATCAGCCCGGCGCACGCGACGCCCTGCCGGAACTGTCCCATCTCGATCTGCATACCGCGCCGCTCACCGGCGGCCAGATCGTTCTCCAGCTGCTCGACCGAGGTCAGCGTCTGCGCGGTGAACGGCCGCATGCCGAAGTCCCGCAGATATCGCGCTCGCTGGTCCGGCGTCAGCGTGGCCAGCAGCGCCTTGCCGAGCGCCGTCGCGTGTGCCCCCTCGTCGAAGCCGGGGACCAGATCCTCCACATAGGGCGAACGGGGGCCCTCCGCCACCGCCGTTATCGCCACCTTGCTGCCGACGAAGCGACCTAAGTAGTGGCTGTAGCCGCTGTCCGCCGCGGCCCGGCGTAACGCGTCTCCGACCGCGGGCGGCCCGCGGAACGCGGCGACCAGTTCCCGGTACCGATCGGCGATCTCGAGGCCGACGATGTAGGTGCCGTCCTCCCGCCTGATCACGTAGCCCTCGTAAGCGAGGGTCCTGACCAGGTGGTACGTCGTCGCCACCGTCAGCTCGCACCGCCGTGCGATCTGCTTCACCGTCAGTCCACGCGGTGCCCGCCCGACCGATTCCAAGACACGTAGCGCACGCGAGACGCTACGAATCAGGTCGGACGGCTCCGCTAAGGGGTCGCGCACACCCACCTCCGTAGCCATGGACTTACACCATATGAAAAAGGCTTCGATGAGGGAATGCCCGAATGGATTGAGAGAGCCGGATATCTCGTGACCTTGGGTGGCTAGCTTGCCACTTTCGGTTGGTACGCCCTCATCAAGTAGCATTTGCCGAGATGGCCAAGATCCGCTTCACCCCGGGTCCGATCACGAGCGTCCTCGTCACCACGATCGCGGTCGTCGTCCCCGGCTTCCTCGTCGGCGGGCTCGCGGTCCAGATCGGCGAGTCCTTCCCGCTCTCCCCGGCCCAACTCGGACTCGCGATCTCCGTCTACTTCGGCGTCAGCGCGCTCGCCTCGGTGCCGGCCGGGCACCTGGTCGAGCGGTACGGCGCCGGCCCCACCGCGCGCGCCGCCATCCTGCTCTCCGCCGCGTCGCTGCTCGCGATCGGCCTGCTCGCCCACTCCGCGCTCACGCTCACGCTGCTGCTCGCGGCCGGCGCCGGCGCGAACGCGCTCGGCCAGATCGCCGGCAACGCCGCGCTCGCCCGGCACGTCTCCCCCGGACGGCAGGGACTGTCGTTCGGCACCAAGCAGGCCGCGATCCCGCTCTCCACGCTGCTGGCCGGCGCCGCGGTGCCGACCGTGGCGCTCACGCTCGGCTGGCGGTGGGCGTTCGTGGCCGCGGCCGTGCTGGCGCTGTGCGCGCTCCCGGTCGTACCGTCCGCGCCCGCGGTGGTCCGCGAGCCCGGCGCCTCGTCCGGCCGCGCCACGGCCGGGCTGATCGTGGTCGCGATCTCCGCCACGCTCGGGTCCGGCTCCGCGAACGCGCTCAGCACGTTCCTGGTCGACTCGACCGTGGCCCGCGGCGTCGGCCCCGGGCCCGCCGGGCTGGCGCTCACGCTGGGCAGCGCGGTCTGCGTGGTCACCCGCGTGCTCGGCGGCTACCTCGCGGACCGGCTGCCGGACCGGCAGCTCGCGGTCATCTCCGGGCAGCTGCTGCTCGGCGCGGGCGGCCTGGCGCTGCTCACGGTCGGCGGCAACGCGGCGCTGCTGACCGGCGTGGTGCTCGGCTTCGGGCTCGGCTGGGCGTGGCCCGGCCTGATGAACTTCGCGGTCGTCCGCCTGCACCCGCAGTCGCCCGCCGCCGCCACCTCGGTCACCCAGACCGGCGTCTACGCGGGCGGCTGTCTGGGGCCGCTGACGCTCGGATTCGTCGCCACCCACTCCGGATACACCACGATGTGGCTGGCGGCCGCCAGCGGGATGCTGACGGCCGCGTTCTGCATGAGGCTCGGTGCGGTCCTGCTCCGCCGTTCCTAGGCGCCCCTCGGCCGCCTCAGGCGCTCAGCAGGCGGCGAACGCGGTCCGCGCCCACGGCCAGCAGCAGCGTGGGCAGGCGCGGGCCGGTGTCCCGGCCGACCAGCAGGTGGTAGAGCAGCGCGAAGAACGACCGCTGCGCCGCCTTCAGCTCCGGCGTCGGCTTGGTGTCCGGCGACAGCCCGGCCAGCACCTTCGGCACGCCGTAGACCAGCGTGGTGAGGCCCTCCAGCGACCAGTGCTCGTCCAGCCCGGCCACCAGCAGCCGCAGCGACTCCCGCTGCGTGTCGTCCAGGCTCTTGAGCAGGTCCAGGTCCGGCTCGTCCCGCACCCGGGTGCGCTGCTCCACCGGCACGTGGTTGGCCACCCAGGTCGCCGCCCGGTCCAGCCGCGGCCGCACCTCCGACAGGCTCTCCACCGGCGCCGCCGGGTCGAGGTCGCGCAGGATCCGCAGCATCTGCGCCTCGTCGCCGGTGGTGATGTCGGCGACGCTGGCCAGCGTCCGGTACGCCACCGGACGGGGCGTGATCGGCAGCGCCCCGGCGGCGGTGGTGGCCGAGCGCGCGTGCACGGCCACGTCCACCTCGTTCGCGGTGCCGGCCGCGATCCGCTTCTCCACCGCGTCCCACTCGTCGTAGAGCCGCTGGATCTCCTGGTCGAATGCGACCTTGAACGACTGGTTCGGCCGGCGGCGCGCGTACAGCCAGCGCAGCAGGGCCGGCTCCATGATCCCCAGCGCGTCGCCCGGCGTCGGCACGCCGCCCTTGGAGCTGGACATCTTCGCCTGACCGGAGATGCCGACGAACGCGTACATCGGGCCGATCGGCCGCTCACCACCGAAGATCTCGGCCACGATTTGCCCGCCGACCACGAACGAACTGCCCGGCGACTGGTGGTCCACGCCCGAGGGCTCGAAGACGACGCCCTCGTAGGCCCAGCGCATCGGCCAGTCGACCTTCCACACCAGCTTGCCGTCCGTGAACTCGCTCAGCAGCACGGTCGCGGTGTGCCCACAGACGCAGGTGTAGGTCAGCTCGGTGCTCTCGTCGTCGTAGGAGACGACGGTGGTGAAGTCCTTGCCGCAGTTCGCGCAGAACGGCTTGAACGGGTAGTAGCCGGTCGCGGTCGCGCCGTCGTCCTCGTCGGCCGCGCCCGAGCCCTCGGCGGCCTCCGCGGCGGCGGCCTCGTCCGCCTCGTCCAGCTTCGGGCCCTGCTGCTTCGGGCCCTTCTTCGGCGCGGCGTCCCGGTCCTTCGTCCGGTAGCGGTCCAGGATCGCGTCGATCCGCCCTCGCTCCCGCATGGCCAGCAGAACCTGGTCACGGTACGCACCGGAGGTGTACATCTCGGTCTGGCTGATGCCGCGGTACTCCACGCCCAGCTCCGCCAGCGACTCGATCATCGCGGCCTTGAAGTGCTCGGCCCAGCTGGAATACGCGCTGCCGGGCGGCGCCGGGACCCGGGTCAGCGGCTTGCCGATGTGCGCCTGCCACGCCGGGTCCTCGGGGTCGATGCCGGCGATGCCCCTCGGCACCTTCCGGTACCGGTCGAAGTCGTCCCACGAGATGAGGTGCACGACGTCGCGGCCGCGCCGCCGGATCTCGTCCGCGACCAGGTGCGGCGTCATCACCTCGCGCAGGTTGCCCAGGTGGATCGGGCCGGACGGGCTCAACCCCGACGCACAGACGATCGGCTTGCCCGGCGCACGACGCTCCGCCTCCGCGATCACCTCGTCCGCGAACCGATTGACCCAGTCAACATCGCTGCCAGCAGCCACGCCTACAACACCCTCTCAAGAAACCGCAACACCCCATTCTCCCCGATCACGTCCGCCGCCCCTCGTCCGGGCGACTCCATCGGGGTACCCACCGCGAAACCGGCAGGGAGCCCGGCCGCCGCCCGACCGGCGCCCGCGGGAGCACCGCAAGGCGACCACGCCGGAAGTGGGTGATGAGGCAGTTTTACGACGTGCGGTCGGAGATGAAGTCGCAGAGGCCCTCGAGCGTCCGCCGCGTCGGCCCCTCCGGCAGGACCGCTATCCGGCTGCGGGCTTCGTCCGCGTATGTCCGGACCGTCTCCCGGGCGCGCTTCATCGCCGGCGACTCGCGCAGCAGGCCGAGCGCCTCGGCGTGCAGCGCGTCGTCCACCAGCGGGCCCATCGAGAGCAGCTCGCGCAGCCGGATCGAGCCGGCGTCCGCGTCGTCCGAGGCCAGCGCGTAGAGCATCGGCAGCGTCGGGACGCCCTCGCGCAGGTCGGTGCCGGGGGTCTTGCCGGACTGGATCGACTCGGACGCGATGTCCAGCAGGTCGTCGGAGAGCTGGAACGCGATGCCCATCGACGTGCCGTAACCGGCCAGCGCCTCGACCTGGTCGGCCGGCGCGCCGGAGAACAGGCCGCCGAACCGCGCCGAAGTGGCGATCAGCGAGGCGGTCTTGTCCTCGATCACCTGGAGGTGGTGGGCGATCGGGTCACCGTCGCGCGGCCCCACGGTCTCGGCGAGCTGGCCCTGGACCAGTTGGGAGAACGTGCGGGCCTGGAGCCGGACCGCCTCGGTGCCGAGGTCGGCCGCGATGTCCGCGGCCCGGGCGAAGAGGTAGTCGCCGACCAGGATGGCCACCGAGTTCGTCCACCGGCTGTTGGCGCTGGGGGCACCGCGCCGGACCGCGGCCTCGTCCATGACGTCGTCGTGGTAGAGCGTGGCCAGGTGGGTCAGCTCCATCACCACGGCCGCCTCGGTGACGCGTGGCCTCGCCGGGTCGCCGAGGTGGGCGCCGACCGCGACCAGCAGCGGGCGGAAGCGCTTGCCGCCGGCCGAGACGAGGTGCATCGACGCCTCGCGGACCAGCGGATCCGCGTTGTCGACGCTGTCCCGGAGACTGGCCTCGACCTCCTCGAGGATCGCCGACACCGACGCCTCGATGGCGGGGTCGACGAAGTCGATCCCGCTCGCATGCACTGCACCTGGGGTAAGGCCTGCCACGACTCTACGATGCCATATGCGTGGCAGGCCGGGCCTGTGGGGGAACACGACGCTACCGGACGAACTCGGCGGCACCGGTGGTGAGGTCCAGGAGCAGGGACGGTGCCACGCCGAGGAGCAGCGTCATCGCCACCCCGATGGTCAGCGCGGCCGTGGTGAACAGTCCGGGAACGGACACGGTCGGCGTGGCGTCGCTCGGGTCGGAGAGCCACATCATGACCACGACCCGGAGGTACGGGAACGCGAGCACGATGCTGCTGACCACGCCGGCGATCACGAGCCAGGTCTGCCCACCCTCGATCGCGGCGCCGAAGACCGCGAACTTGCCGATGAAGCCGCTGGTCAGCGGGATGCCGGCGAAGGCGAGCAGGATGAACGTGAACACTCCGGCGATCAGCGGCGAGCGGCGGCCGAGCCCGGCCCAGCGGGACAGGTGCCCGGCCTCGCCGTCCGCGTCTCGCACCAGCGTGACCACGGCGAACGCGCCGAGCACCGTGAACCCGTAGGCGACCAGGTAGAACATGGTGCTGGCGAGCCCGGCCTCGCCGCTGGCCAGCACGCCGACCAGCAGGTAACCGGCGTTCGCGATGGACGAGTAGGCCAGCAGGCGCTTGATGTCGGTCTGCGTCACGGCCAGCACCGCACCCATGATCATGGTGAGGACCGCGATGACGCCCAGGACCGGCGTGAAGTCCCAGCTCAATCCGTCGAATCCGACGTAGAGCACGCGCAGCAACGCGCCGAACGCGGCGACCTTGGTGCACGCGGCCATGAACGCGGTGACCGGCGTCGGCGCGCCCTGGTAGACGTCCGGCGTCCACACGTGGAACGGCACCGCCGCGATCTTGAAGAGCAGGCCGATGGAGAGCAGCGCCAGGCCGGCGTAGAGCAGCAGCGGGTCGCGGTCGGACTCCGCGGCCGCGGCGTGGATCGCGCCGAGGTCCACCGCGCCGACGAAGCCGTAGATGAGCGCCACGCCGAACAGGAAGAACGCGGACGCGTACGACCCGAGCAGGAAGTACTTGAGCGCGGCCTCCTGGCTCAGCAGCCGCCGCCGGCGGGCGAGCGCACAGAGCAGGTAGAGCGGCAGTGAGAAGACCTCGAGCGCGATGAACATGGTGAGCAGGTCGTTCGCGGCGACGAACAGCAGCATGCCGGCGACCGCGAACATCGTGACCGGATAGACCTCGGTCAGACCGGGCGCGCGGGTGGCCTGCCTGGTGTCCGCCTCGGAGCCGACCGTGATCGCGGCCTGCGGCACGAACGCGCCGCCGGCCTCCAGCTTCCGCTCGCCCATCAGCAGCAACGACACCAGCGCGAGCGCCAGGATCGTGCCCTGCAGGAACACCGCGGGTCCGTCGATGGCGAGCGCGCCGGTGGCGGTGGTGATCCGGGTCGACGCCTGGGTGACCACCACGACCAGCCCGGCGACCGTGGCGAGCAGGGCCAGGCCCAGCTGTACGGCGTGCCGGGCGCGCCGCGGCACGAACGCCTCGGCCAGCACGCCCAGACAGGCCGCGCCGAACAGGATCAGGATCGGCGCGACGGCCGCGTAGTCGATGGAGGGTGCCTTGAGATCGTCCATGGTCACTTCGCCGCCTCGGTGATCGCCGTGGGTGCGGGGTCCGTCGCGCCGACGTCCTCCATGGTCGCCTGCACGGCCGGGTTGATGACGTCGGTGATCGGCTTGGGATAGAAGCCGAACAGGATGATCAGCGCGATCAGCGGCGCGACCACGACCTTCTCGCGCAGCGTGATGTCCCGGCGCATGCCCTCGACCTCGGCCAGCGCCGGGTTCGGCGTGCCCTGCACGGTGCGCTGGACCATCCAGAGCACGTACGCGGCCGCGAGCACGATGCCGAGCGTGGCGATGATCGCGATCGGCTTGTTGACCGTGAACGTGCCGATCAGCACCAGGAACTCGGAGACGAACGGCGCGGTCCCGGGCATCGCCAGCGAGGCCAGGCCGGCGAAGAACAGCACACCGGCCAGGATCGGCACCATCTTGCCGGCGCCGCCGAAATCGCTGATCAGCGCGGAGCCACGGCGGGCCACGAGCATGCCGACGACCAGGAAGAGCAGGCCGGTGGCGAGGCCGTGGTTGACCATGTAGAGCACCGCGCCGGTCCCGGCCTGCGTGGTGAACGCGAAGATGCCGACGCCGATGAACCCGAAGTGCGCGATCGAGGTGTACGACACGAGCCGCTTGAGGTCGTTCTGCCCGACCGCCAGCAGCGCCGCGTAGATGATGCCGATGACGCCGAGCACCAGCGCGAGCGGCGCGAAGTAGCGGGACGCCTCCGGGAAGATCGGCAGGCAGTACCGCAGGATGCCGAACGTGCCGACCTTGTCGAGTATGCCGACCAGCAACGCGCCCGCGCCGGCCGGCGCCACGCCACCCGCGTCCGGCAGCCAGGTGTGGAACGGGAAGAACGGCGCCTTGATCGCGAACGCGAGGAAGAAGCCGAGGAACAGCCACCGCTCGGTCCCGGTCGACATGTCGATCTCGGTGAGCGCCGCCCAGTCGAACGTGTGCCCGCCGACCACCCACAGCCCGACCACGGCCGCGAGCATGAACAGGCCGCCGACCAGCGAGTAGAGGAAGAACTTGACGGCCGCGTACTGCCGCTGGGCCCCGCCGTAGGAGCCGATGAGGAAGTACATCGGCACCAGCATGACCTCGAAGAACACGTAGAAGAGGAAGACGTCGGCGGCCGCGAAGACGCCGATCATCGTCGACTCCAGCGCCAGCAGCAGCGCGAAGTAGACCGGCACGGACCGGCCGCTGTGGTCGGCCTCGTGCCAGGCGGCCAGGATCACGATCGGCACCAGCACCGCGATCAGCATCAGCATGACCAGCGCGATGCCGTCGACCGCGAACGTGAAGTTCGCGCCCCAGCCGGGAATCCACGGGTACGACTCGCGCAGTTGCAGCCGCTCGCCGCCCGCCTCGAACGCCACCCACAGCGCCACGGTCAGCGCCAGGACGCCGAGCGACCAGGCGAGCGTGACCCACTTCGCCAGGTCCGGACGGCTGCGCGGCAGGAACGCCACGACCAGCGCGCCGACCAGCGGCGCCACGGTCAGCACCGACAGGTACGGAAAGGAGCTCACACCAACCACCCCAACTGCAGCGCGATGAACGCCGCCGTGACCACCAGCGCGCCGGTGAGGATCGACATGGCATAGGAGCGGACGAAGCCGGTCTGCAGCCGCCGCAGCCGCCCGGAACCGCCGCCGACCGCGGCCGCGAGCCCGTTCACCAGACCGTCGATGCCCTTGTTGTCGAGGAACACGAGCGCGCGGGTCAGGTAGATGCCGGGACGCTCGAACACCCACTCGTTGAACGTGTCCGCGTACAGGTTGCGGCGGGCCGCGGTGACCAGCACGCCCGCGGGCCGCTCCTGCTCCTGGGTGCCGTTGCGGAACAGGAACCAGGCCAGGCCCGCGCCGAGCACGGTGACGCCCAGCGACAGGATGGTGATCACCGTGTGCGACAGGACCGCGTGGTGCTCACCCTCGTGCGAGCCGAGCGTCGGGGTCAGCCAGTCCGGCACGCTGGTGGAGAGCAGGAAACCGGACGCGACCGAGCCGACCGCCAGCAGGATCAGCGGGACGGTCATCAGCGCGGGCGACTCGTGCGGGTGGGTGATGTCCGGCGTCCAGCGCTTCGGGCCGTGGAAGGTCAGCACGAACAGCCGGGTCATGTAGAACGCGGTCAGCCCCGCTCCCAGCAGCGCCGCGCCGCCGAACAGCCAGGCCGTCCAGTCCTCCCGCTCGAACGCGGCCGCGATGATCGGCTCCTTGGAGAAGAAGCCGGAGAACGGGAACATGCCGATGATCGCGAGCCAGCCCAGGCCGAACGTGGCCCAGGTGACCCGCATGTGCTTGGCCAGCCCGCCGAACCGCCGGATGTCGGTCTGGTCGCGCATGCCGTGCATCACCGAGCCGGCGCCGAGGAACAGGCCGGCCTTGAAGAAGCCGTGCGCCAGCAGGTGCACGATCGCCAGGGCGTACGCCCCGCCGCCGAGCCCGACGCCGAGGAACATGTACCCGATCTGCGAGACCGTGGACCAGGCCAGCACGCGCTTGATGTCGTCCTTGGCGCAGCCGATGATGCAGCCCATGACCAGCGTCAGCGCGCCGATCGCCACCACCACGGTCTGCAGCGTGACGTTCGCCGAGAAGACCGGGTTGGAGCGGGCGATCAGGTAGACGCCCGCGGTGACCATGGTGGCCGCGTGGATGAGCGCGGAGACCGGGGTCGGGCCCTCCATCGCGTCCGGAAGCCACGCCTGCAGCGGGAACTGGCCGGACTTGCCGGTCGCGCCGAGCAGCAGCAGGAGGCCGATGGCCAGCACCAGGCCGGCGCTCAACGCTCCGACGTTGCTGAAGACCTCGTCGTACTGCGTGGTGCCCAGCGTGGCGAACATCAGGAAGATGGCGATGGCGAAGCCGGCGTCGCCGACCCGGTTCATCAGGAACGCCTTCTTGCCCGCGGTCGCGGCGGCCGGCCGGGTGTACCAGAACGAGATCAGCAGGTACGACGCGAGACCCACGCCCTCCCAGCCGACGTAGAGCATCACGTAGTTGTTGCCGAGCACCAGCAGCAGCATGGCCGCGACGAAGAGGTTGAAGTAGCCGAAGAACCGGCGACGCCCCTCGTCGTGCCGCATGTACTCCACCGCGTACAGGTGGATCAGCGAGCCGACGCCGGTGATCAGCAGCACGAACACCGCGGAGAGC
Source organism: Catenuloplanes atrovinosus (assembly GCF_031458235.1). Taxonomy (NCBI): domain Bacteria; kingdom Bacillati; phylum Actinomycetota; class Actinomycetes; order Micromonosporales; family Micromonosporaceae; genus Catenuloplanes; species Catenuloplanes atrovinosus. The sequence continues at coordinate 7,248,669 of NZ_JAVDYB010000001.1, forward strand.
GGGTCGAGGAGCAGCCCGAAGTCGACCTGCAGCGAGTAGACGTCGATGAAGTCCCAGAGGGACAGCTCGACCGATTTGTTCTCCAGCCCGCCGAGCTGGACGAAATAGACGAGCCCGAGGACGAACGACGCCGCCGGGGCCAGCACGCCGAGCCAGTGCCCCCAGCTGTCGGCGCGGCGGCCGAGCAGCAGGAGCACCGCGGCGCTGGCGAGCGGGATCGCCACCAGCAGCCACATGCTCCCCAGCAGCCCCGTGGCCTGGGCGTACTCCACCGTGTGATGGTCCACAGTCGGCCCCTTAGTACTTCAGGAGGTTGGCATCGTCGACGCTCGCGGAACGCCGGGTACGGAAGATCGACATGATGATCGCCAGGCCGACCACGACCTCCGCGGCGGCGACGACCATGACGAAGAACGCCATGATCTGCCCGTCGAGGTTGCCGTTGATCCGGCTGAAGGTGACCAGCGCGAGGTTCGCGGCGTTCAGCATCAGCTCGATGCACATGAACAGCACGATCGCGTTGCGGCGGATCAGCACGCCGGACGCGCCGATCGTGAACAGGATCGCGGACAGCACGATGTAGGCGGAGGGTGTCATCTACTTCTCCGTCCCCTTGGGCGCCGACTCCTGGGAGGTCAGCTCGCGGACCGGGAGGATCTTCGAGATGCTGCGCTCGGCGAGCGTGCCGTCCGGCAGACGGGCCGGCGTGGCGACCGAGTCCGACGTGGCGAACACGCCGGGGCCGGCCTTCGGACCGGGGTAGCTGCCGGGCGCGAACCGGGCCTTCATGCGATCCACCTGCGACGGCTTCTCGCCGATGGCGCGCTCCACGTGGGCCAGGATCATCGCGCCGACCGCGGCGCTGATCAGCAGCGCGGACGTGACCTCGAACGCGAACACGTACTTGGTGAACAGCAGCTGCGCGATGCCCTGGAGGTTGCCGTTCTCGTTCGCCGCGGCCAGGCCGATCGCGCCGGTGCCGGTCAGCGCGCGGGACAGCCCCGCGCCGACCAGGCCGGCGAAACCGAGGCCGAGCACGATCGCGGCGATCCGCTGCCCGCGCAACGTCTCGATCAGTGAGTCCGAGGCGTCCCGGCCGACCAGCATCAGCACGAACAGGAACAGCATCATGATCGCGCCGGTGTAGACGATGATCTGCGCCATGCCGATGAACGGGCCGGCCTGGGCGACGTAGAAGACACCGAGGCAGAGCATGGTGACGACCAGCCAGAGCGCGGAGTGCACCGCGTTACGCGCCAGCACCATCCCCAGCGCCCCGATCACCGCGAGCGGCGCCAGGACCCAGAACAGCGTGGCCTCACCACCGGATAGCTCGCTCATGCCGCTGTCTCCTCAACGCCGCGGATTCGCCGTGGTCGGCGCTGAGCCGCTGATTCGCTCGCACACTCGCTCATGCCGCCCTCCCCTCAACGCCACGGATTCGCCGTGGTCGGCGCTGAGCCGCTGATTCGCTCGCACGCTCGCTCATGCCGGCTTCACCGCCGCGTCCGTCGTGTCCGCGTCCGACCACGGCGCGCGCTCGGCGCCGGCGGAGGTGCCCGGGTTCTCCAGCGCGCCGACGTAGTAGTCCTTCTCGCTGTCGCCGAGGAACATCGCGTGCGGCGGCTTGCTCATCCCCTCCAGCAGCGGCGCCAGCAGCTGCTCCTTGGTGAAGATGAGATCCTGCCGGGAGTCGCGGGCCAGCTCGTACTCGTTGCTCATGGTCAGCGAACGGGTCGGGCAGGCCTCGATGCAGAGCCCGCAGAAGATGCAGCGCGCGTAGTTGATCTGGTAGTTCTTCGCGTACCGCTCGCCGGGCGAGTACCGCTCCTCGTCCGTGTTGTCGCCACCCTCCACGAAGATCGCGTCGGCCGGGCAGGCCCAGGCGCACAACTCGCAGCCGATGCACTTCTCCAGCCCGTCCGGGTGACGGTTGAGGATGTGCCGGCCGTGGTACCGCGGCGCGGAGACCGGCGGCTTGAACGGGTAGTCGGTGGTGATGACCTTGCGGAACATGTGGGAGAAGGTCACCCCGAAGCCCTTGAAGGGATCCATCACGCCCACGTCACACCTCACTTCTCTCGGACGAGGAGCTGTCGGAAGAGACGTCCGCCGGCTCGCGCCGCGCGACCTGGCGCGCCGCGCGCGGGCTCGGCGGGACCTGAAGGTCGAGCGGCGGCAGCGGGAAGCTGCCCTGCGGCCGGGACGCCACCTGCTCGGCCAGGCTCGGCGCCGGCGCCGCCTTCCGGCCGGCCGGCCACAGCGCAACGACCAGCACCAGCACCAGCGCGGCGCCGCCGATCAGCGTGTACCGCGTCTGCGTCTCCAGGTCGGAGGTCTGCAGCACGCGCACGGTGGCCAGCAGCAGGATCCACACCAGGTTGACCGGGATGAGGACCTTCCACCCGAACCGCATGAACTGGTCGTAGCGCATGCGGGGCAGCGTGGCCCGCAGCCAGATGAAGACGAACAGGCAGAGCAGCAGCTTGGCGATGAACCAGATCAGCGGCCACCACCCGGTGTTCGCCCCGGACCAGAGCGTGATCGGCCAGGTCGCCCGCCAGCCGCCCAGGAACAGCGTGGTGCAGAGCGCCGAGACGGTGATCATGTTGATGTACTCGGCCAGGAAGAACAGCGCGAACTTGAACGACGAGTACTCGGTGTGGAAGCCGCCGACCAGCTCGGACTCCGCCTCGGGCAGGTCGAACGGCGCCCGGTTCGTCTCACCGACCGCGGAGATCGCGTAGATGACGAAGCTGGGCGCCAGCAGGATCGCGTACCAGCCGGGCGCGGTGAACTCCAGGCCGAACAGCGAGACCTCCCGGCCGCTGCCCTGCGCCGCCACGATCTCCGAGGTCGACATGGAGCCGGCCATCATGAAGACCGCCACGATGGACAGGCCCATCGCGACCTCGTAGGAGATCATCTGGGCGCTCGACCGCAAGCCGCCGAGCAGCGGGTACGTCGACCCGGACGCCCAGCCGGCCAGCACCACGCCGTAGACGCCCATCGACGAGCAGGCCAGCACCACCAGCACCGAGACCGGCACGTCCGTGACCTGCAACGCGGTCTGCTGCCCGAAGATCGACACCACCGGGCCGAACGGGATGACCGCGAACGCGGTGAACGCGCAGGTCGCGGAGATCACCGGGGCCAGGAAGTAGATCACCTTGTCCGCCGTACGCGGGATGATCTCCTCCTTGAACGGCAGCTTCAGGCCGTCCGTGAGGCTCTGCAGCCAGCCCTTCGGCCCGACCTGGTTCGGCCCGGGCCGAACCGCCATCCGGGCCACGACCTTGCGCTCGTAGTTGATGGTGAACAGCGTCAGCAGCAGGAGCAGCACGAAGACGCCGACCACCTTGATCAGCGCGATCCACCAGACGTCGTTCTCGAACGTCTGCAGCGTGGGATCGGTCATCACGAGTCACCTCCCGCGGTGCGCTGAGCCAGCAGTGGGCCGGCTCCGTTCGGTGATGCGCCGGCCGAGAGCCGCACGATCGACCCGGCCGGGCCGAGCGAGCGGCGCACGGTCGAGCCGGGCGAGTTCGTCGGCAGCCAGACCACGCCGTCGGCCATCTCGGTGATCAGCGCGGGCAGCGTGATCGCGCCGCGGTCGGTGCCGACCGTGATCGGCGCGCCGTCGCCGACGCCGAGCCCCTCCGCGGTCGCGCGGGACAGCCGGACGACCGGCGGCCGGGCCGTACCGTTGAGGTGTTCGTCGCCGTCGGTGAGCGAGCCGAGGTCGATCAGCTGGTGCCAGGTGGCGAGCACGGCCTCGTGCTCGCCGGGCCGGGCCGGCGCGCCCGCGTCCACCGCCGGTGCCAGCGGCCGGTGCGACCGGGTGGCCGGCAGTCCGCCCAGCTCGCGGCGGACCGTGTTGACGTCGCCGGTGTTCAGTGCGGTGCCGAGCTGGTCGGCCAGCGCGTCGAGCACCCGCGCGTCGGTCATCGCGGTGGTGTGCAGCACCGCCTCGAACGTGCGCAGCCGCCCCTCCCAGTCCACGAACGACCCGGCCTTCTCCACCACCGGCGCGATCGGGAAGACCACGTCCGCGCGGCGGGTGACCGCGGTGGCCCGCAGCTCCAGGCTGACCAGGAACGGCACCGCGTCCAGCGCGGCCTCGGCCAGCCGGGGGTCGGCCAGGTCGGCCGGGTCGACGCCGGCCACGACCAGCGCGCCCAGCTTGCCGGTGGCCGCCGCCGCGATGATGCCGTCGGTGTCCCGGCCGGGGATCGAGGAGAGCACGCCCGGCGCCACGTCCCAGGCCGCCGCGAGTTCCGCGCGCGCCCCCGCCTCGGTGACCAGCCGGCCGCCGGGCAGCAGGTGCGGCAGGCAGCCGGCGTCGATCGCGCCCCGGTCGCCCGCCCGCCGAGGAACCCAGGCCAGCTTCGCACCGGTACGCGACGCGAGCGCCGCCGCCGCGGACAGCGCGCCCGGCACCGTGGCCAGCCGCTCGCCCACGAACAGGATCGCGCCCGGCTGGGACAGCGCGGACGCGACCGACGCGTCCTCGCCGAGCAGCCGCGCCTCGTCGCCGGGCACCGTGCCGACCAGCACCGCGCCCAGCTTCTGGAAGCCGCGGGACAGGAACGGCGCGAGCGCCAGCACCGGCAGCCGGCGCTTGGTGAACGCCTTGCGCACGCGCAGGAAGAGGATCGGGCACTCCTCCTCCGGGTCGAGCCCGGCGAAGACCACCGCGGGTGCGGTGTCCACGTCGCCGTAGTGCACGTCCGTCCGGTCGACCACGGACGAGGCCAGGAAGTCCGTCTCCTCGGCGGAGACCGGCCGGGCCCGGAAGTCGATGTCGTTGGTGCGCAACGCCACCCGGGCGAACTTCGCGTACGCGTACGCGTCCTCGACCGTGAGCCGGCCGCCGGTCAGCACGCCGATGCCGTGCGCGCCGTCCCGGGCGCTGCGCAGCCCCTCGGCCGCCACCGCGAACGCCTCGCTCCAGGACGCCTCGCGCAGCGCGCCGTTCTCCCTGATCAGCGGCTTGGTGAGGCGGTCGGCCGCGGTCGCGTACCGGAAGCCCCACCGGCCCTTGTCGCAGTTCCACTCCTCGTTGACCGCCGGGTCGTCGCCGGCCAGCCGCCGCATCACCTTGCCGCGCCGCCAGTCCGTGCGCATCGCGCACCCGGCCGAGCAGTGCTCGCACACGCTGGCGGTGGAGACCAGGTCGAACGGCCGGGCGCGGAAGCGGTACTGCGCGCCGGTGAGCGCACCGACCGGGCAGATCTGCACGGTGTTGCCGGAGAAGTACGAGTTGAACAGCACGTCGCCCTCGGACGCGACGTCACCGGTCGTGGTGCCGCCGAAGAAGTCGTCCCGGTACGTGTTGATCTGCTCCCCCGACGACCGGTCCATCAGGTCGATGAACTTGTCGCCGGCGATCTCCTCGGAGAAGCGGGTGCACCGCTGGCAGAGCACGCACCGCTCGCGGTCCAGCAGCACCTGGCTGGAGATGTTGATCGGCTTCTGGTACTCGCGCTTGTGCTCGACGAAGCGCGAGTCCGCCCGCCCGGTGGACATCGCCTGGTTCTGCAGCGGGCACTCGCCGCCCTTGTCGCACATCGGGCAGTCGAGCGGGTGGTTGATCAGGAGCAGTTCCATCACGCCGCCCTGCGCCTTCGCGGCGACCGGCGAGGTGAGCTGCGTCTTCACCACCATGCCGTCCGCGACCGTCTGGGTGCACGAGGCGACCGGCTTGCGCTGGCCCTCCACCTCGACCAGGCACTGGCGGCAGGCGCCGGCCGGGGCGAGCAGCGGGTGGTCGCAGAAGCGCGGGATGGCGATCCCGAGCTGCTCCGCGACCCGGATCAGCAGCGCGCCCTTCGGCGCGGTCACCTCGATGCCGTCGATGGTCAGCGTGACGGTGTCGGCCTTCTTCGCCACATCGGTCATCAGTGTGCCTCCTGGATGGGCGACTGCGGGGTTCCGCTACGCCGTCCCGACCCGTCGATCGGCTGCGGTGCCGTCGGCTCCGCCGCACTCCTCGCGCCCATCAGTGCGCCCCCACCAGCTGCTTGGAGGAGAGTCGAGGAGCCTTGCGCCCCTCGATGTAGTCCAGGTAGTCCTGCTTGAAGTACTTCAACGAGGACGTCACCGAGCTGGTCGCACCGTCACCGAGCCCGCAGAACGAGCGGCCGAGCACGTTGTCGCAGGTGTCCAGCAGCGTGTCGAGGTCGGCGTAGGTGCCCTCGCCGGAGAGGATTCGGCGGAACACCCGGGTCATCCAGTAGTTGCCCTCGCGGCACGGGGTGCACTTGCCGCACGACTCGTGGTGGTAGAACTCCAGCCACCGGTACGTGGCGTAGACCGGGCAGTCCTGGTCGCTGAAGATCTGCGTGGCCGTGGTGCCGAGGATCGACCCGGCCCCGGCGACGCCCTCGAAGTCCAGCGGCACGTCCAGGTGCTCCGCGGTCAGCAGCGGCGTGGACGAGCCGCCCGGTGTCCAGAACTTCAGCTCGTGACCGGGAAGCATGCCGCCGGCCAGCTCGATCAGCTCGCGCAGCGTGATGCCGAGGCCGCATTCGTACTGGCCGGGGTTCGCGATCCGGCCGGACAGCGAGTAGATCATCGGACCGGCCGACTTCTCCGTGCCCATGCTCTTCCACCAGGCCGCGCCGCCCAGCACGATGTACGGCACGCTGGTGATCGTCCCGACGTTGTTGACCACGGTCGGGCTGGCGTAGAGCCCGTGCGTTGCCGGGAACGGCGGGCGCAGCCGGGGCTGGCCGCGGAATCCCTCCAGCGAGTCGAGCAGCGCGGTCTCCTCGCCGCAGATGTACGCACCCGCGCCGCTGTGCACCACGAGGTCGACGTTCAGCCCGCTGCCGAGGATGTTCCGGCCCAGGTATCCCCGGGCGTAGGCCTGGTCGACCGCGTTCCGCAGGCGCCGCGCGGCGTGAACTGCCTCACCTCTGATGTAGATGTACGCCCGCTCCGCGCGGATCGCATAGGAGGCGATGATCGCCCCCTCGATCAGCGCGTGCGGGTCGTGCGTCATCAGCGGCAGGTCCTTGCAGGTCCCGGGCTCGCCCTCATCGGCGTTGATCACCAGGTAGTGCGGCTTGCCGTCGCCCTGCGGGATGAAGCCCCATTTCAGGCCGGTCGGGAAGCCCGCGCCGCCACGACCGCGCAGTCCCGAATCCTTGATCAATTGGATAAGATCATCTGGGTGGACGTCCAGCGCCTTGCGCAGGGCCGCGTAGCCGTCCAGCCGCTCATAGACGTCGATGTCCCATGCGTCCGGCGACAGCCAGCGCTTGGTCAGCACCGGAGTCAGCTTCTCCAGCACCTCACGTCGAGGAGAGGTCACCGTTCCTCCCGAGAGTCCGAAAAGCTCATTGGGCGTCCTTGAGGTTCTGCCGCTGCGGGCCCGGGTCGTCGCCGGCCGGCTTCGCGTCACCGGCCGCGTCGCCGGTGTTGCCGGGCGCCGTGCGTCCGGACGCGTCCGGCTCGGGCGTCCTGGCGTCGGGGTTGCGGGCCTCGGCGGCGCGGACCTCGGGGTCCTTGACGTCGCCGCCGGAGCTCTCGCTCGGCTTGCGGTGCGTGACCGCGTCCTTCGCCGCGGTCGCGGCCGAGGCGACCTTCGCCGGCACGGACTTGACCGCGTCGGCCACCTTCGCCGGCACCGACCTGGCCGGCGTACCGTCCGCGTCCTTGCGGGGGATCGGCGTGTCCGGGTCGAAGCCGTGCACGGCGATGCCGTGCTGCTGGGCGAGCGTGACGCCGCGCAGCGTGGGTGCGCCGGCGACGCCCTCGCCCACCGCGCCCTCGCGCGGGTCGGAGAAGCCGGCCAACTGCACCGCCATCTCCTTGAGCGTGCACAGCCGCGGCGCGCGGCTGGGCTTCGGCGGGGTGCCGGCCCGCAGCGCCTCGACCACCTCGACCGCGGAGTCCGGCGTGACGTTGTCGAAGAAGTCGTAGTTGACGGTCATCACCGGCCCGTAGTCGCAGGCCGCGAGGCACTCCGCGTGCTCCAGCGTGATCCGGCCGTCCGCCGTGGTCTCGTCGTGGCCGACACCGAGCAGCTCGGAGAGCGTCTCGTAGACCTGCTGGCCGCCGAGCACGTCGCACATCGTGTTCGTGCAGACGCTGACCAGCCAGTCGCCGGTGGGCCGGCGCTTGTACATCGTGTAGAACGTGGCGACCGCGCCGACCTGCGCCTTGTTGATGCCGAGCACCTCCGCGCAGAACGCCACGCCGGCCGGGCTGACGTAGCCCTCCTCGCTCTGCACCAGGTGCAGCAGCGGGAGCAGCGCCGATCGCTCACGCCCCTCCGGGTAGCGGGCCAGGATCGCCCGCGCCCGCTCGTAGACCGTTTCCGTGAAGACCGTCGTCGTCATCTATCGATCACATCCGCCCATGACCGGATCCAGCGAGGCACCGCCGGCGATGACGTCCGCCAGCAGCGCGCCCTCGGCCATCGCGGGGATGGCCTGGAGATTGACGAAACTGGGCTCGCGATAGTGCACGCGGTAGGGCCGGGTGCCACCGTCGGAGACCGCGTGCACGCCGAGCTCGCCGCGGGGCGACTCGATCGACACGTAGACCTGGCCGGCCGGGACCCGGAAGCCCTCGGTGACCAGCTTGAAGTGGTGGATCAGCGACTCCATCGACTGACCCATGATCTTGGCGACGTGCTCCAGCGAGTTGCCCATGCCGTCCACGCCGATCGCGAGCTGCGCGGGCCAGGCGATCTTCTTGTCCGCGATCACCACCGGGCCGGGCCGGAGCCGGTCCAGCGCCTGTTCGATGATCTTCATGGACTCGCGGATCTCGGCCAGCCGGACCTGGTAGCGACCCCACACGTCGGCCGTGGTCGCGGTCGGGACGTCGAACTCGTACGTCTCGTACCCGCAGTACGGCATGGTCTTCCGCAGGTCCCAGCCGAGTCCGGCGGCGCGCAGCACCGGGCCGGTGATGCCGAGCGCGAGGCACCCGGTCACGTCCAGCACCGCGACGCCCTTGGTCCGCTCGTGCCAGATCGGCTGCCCGCTGAGCATGTCCTCGTACTCGCGGAGCTTCTTCGGCAGGTACTTCAGGAACTCGCGGGTCTTCTTCACCACGCTGTCCGGGATGTCCTGCGCGAGCCCGCCGGGCCGGATGTACGCGTGGTTCATCCGCAGCCCGGAGGCCTCCTCGAAGATGTCCAGGATGTACTCCCGCTCGCGGAAGCCGTAGAGCATCATCGAGATCGCGCCCAGCTCCATGCCGGTGGTGGCCAGCCAGACCAGGTGCGAGGAGATGCGGTTCAGCTCCAGCATCAGCACCCGGATCGTGGTGGCGCGCTCGGTGATCTGGTCCTCGATGCCGAGCAGCTTCTCGACGGCCAGCGCGTAGCCGGTCTCGTTGTGCATCGGGGCCAGGTAGTCCATCCGCGTCACGAACGTCGAGCCCTGAACCCAGTTGCGGTACTCCAGGTTCTTCTCGATGCCGGTGTGCAGGTAGCCGACGACCGGCCGGGCCTCGATGACCGTCTCGCCCTCCAGCTCCAGCACCAGCCGGAGCACGCCGTGCGTGGACGGGTGCTGCGGGCCCATGTTGACCACGATCCGCTCGTCGGTGAGCGGATCGATGCCGGAGACGACCTGGTCCCAGTCCCCGCCGGTGACGGTGAAGACCTTGCCCTCGGTGGTCTCGCGCTCGGCGGCGTAACCAGACTGGCTCATTGGTAGGTCCTCCGCGAGTCCGGCGGCGGGATCTCGGCGCCCTTGTACTCCACCGGGACCCCGCCGAGCGGGTAGTCCTTGCGTTGCGGGTGGCCCTCCCAGTCGTCCGGCATCAGGACCCGGGTCAGGTTGGGATGGCCGGTGAAGATCACGCCGAACATGTCGTACGTCTCCCGCTCCTGCCAGTCGGCGGTCGGGTAGACCGCGGTCACGCTCGGCACCTGGGGCGCGTCCGGGCTGACCGCCACCTCCAGCCGCACGCGGCGGCGGAAGGTCATGGACGTCAACTGGTACGCCACGTGCAGCCGCCGCTCGTCCTGGCCGAGGTAGTCGACGCCGTTCACCGACGAGCACAGCTCGAAGCGCAGCGCCGCGTCGTCGCGCATCACCCGGCACACCTCGGCGATCCGCTCCGGCACGATGTGCAGCGTCAGCTCGCCGCGGTGCACCACGACCTTCTCGACCGCGTCGCCGAACCGCGGGTACGCCTCCTCCAGCGCGTCGTAGACCTCGTCGAGGTAGCCGCCGAACGGCCGGGGCGGCGGGACGAACTCGGGCCGCCGCCGGACCAGCCCGCCGAAGCCGGACGTGTCGCCGGTGCCGGCCACGCCGAACAGGCCCTTCCCGGCGCGGGTGGACGGCGGGTAGTCGGCCGGGGCCGTGGTGGTGGCGCCGGCCGGCGTGGCCGCGGTGGAGCTCGGGTTCTGTGGGGCCGTCATCAGGAACGCTCCCGGAGGTGGTTCTGCGCCTTCATCCAGTTCTCGATGCGGAGCTGCTCCTCGCGGCCCTCCCGGACGGCCTGCTCCCACTGCGCGCGCCGCGCCGGATCCGCCCGGTACGACGACGGCATGGCACCGGCAGCGACCAGCGGCATCCTGCCCTCGGCCCGGCGCTCCTCCAGCATCTTGCGCCCGTTCGGCCCGAGCGGCGCCGCCATGACCTTCTCGCGCATCTTGAGGATCGCGTCGATCAGCATCTCCGGGCGCGGCGGGCAGCCGGGCAGGTAGATGTCGACCGGCACGATGTGGTCGACGCCCTGGACGATCGCGTAGTTGTTGAACATGCCGCCGGACGAGGCGCACACGCCCATCGAGATGACCGAGCGAGGCTCCGGCATCTGGTCGTAGATCTGCCGGACGACGGGCGCCATCTTCTGGCTCACCCGGCCCGCCACGATCATCAGGTCGGCCTGCCGGGGCGAGGCGCGGAACACCTCCATCCCCCACCGCCCGAGGTCGTAGTGGGGTCCGCCGGCCGCCATCATCTCGATGGCGCAGCATGCCAGGCCGAAGGTGGCGCCCCAGAACGACGACTTGCGCGCCCAGTTGGACAGCTTCTCCACACTGGTCAGCAGGATCCCGCTCGGCAGCTTCTCCTCGATACCCATTGCCCGGCCCTCCTTCCCATCCGTTCATGTGCCGGTTGTGCAGGGGTTGTGCGCGGTTGTGCGGGGGTGCGCGTCAGTCCCAGTTGAGACCGCCGCGCCGCCAGACGTAGGCGTACGCGATGAAGACGGTGCCGATGAACAGGAGCATCTCGACCAGCCCGAAGAGGCCGAGCGCATCGAAGGTCACGGCCCACGGGTAGAGGAAGATGATCTCGATGTCGAAGACGATGAAGAGCATCGCGGTCAGATAGAACTTGACCGGGAAACGCCCACCCCCGACCGGCTGCGGTGTCGGCTCGATGCCGCACTCGTAGGCGTCGAGCTTGGCCCGGTTGTAGCGGTGCGGGCCCACGATCGGCGCGATCGACACGGAGAACAGCGCGAACAGCGCGCCGAGGACGAACAGCAGAACGATGGGCACGTACGGCGAGAACGACATGTCGTCTCCTGGGTCCGGACGGGGGTGGGGGATGGTTCGTTTTCGTTACCTATGTGATCTCTGTGACACTGACACTATTAGCGGCTCGAAACCGGGTCGCTACCGGGGGTGGTCAAACGGCGGGGGCCACCTTCGTCATCGCATTGATGACCCTGTCCATGGCGTCACCACCACGGGGGTCGGTGAGGTTGGCCAGCAGCTTCAGCACGAACCGCATGAGCAGCGGCTGAGGCATGCCGTACCGGGTGGCCATCTTCATGATCTCGGGTCGGCCGATCAGCTTCACGAAGACGCCGCCGAGCCGGTAGTAGCCGCCGTAGCGGGTCTTCAGCTCCGCCGGGTACGCCTGCAGCGCCCGCTCCCGCTCCGGGCCCTCCGCGCGCGCCAGCGCCTGCGCGACGACCTCGGCCGCCAGTTCGCCGGACTCCATCGCGTACGCGATGCCCTCGCCGTTGAACGGGTTCACCATGCCGCCCGAGTCGCCGACCAGCAGCATGCCCCGCGAGTAGTGCGGCGTGCGGTTGAAGCCCATCGGCAGCGCGGCTCCGAGGATCGGGCCGTCCGCGTTCTCCTCGTCCGCCGTGCCCCACTCGGCCGGCGTGGTGGCCAGCCAGTCCAGCAGCATGTGCCGGTAGTTGGTCCTGCCGTAGCCGGTGGAGGAGTTGAGCACGCCGAGGCCCACGTTGACGCGGCCGTCACCCATGCCGAAGATCCACCCGTATCCGGGGAGCAGCTTGTCCGGGTTCTCCCGGGAGCGAAGCTCCAGCCAGGACTCCAGGTAGTCGTCGTCGTGCTTGACCGGCGAGGTGTAGTAGCGCCGGACCGCGACGCCCATCGGCCGGTCGTCGCGCTTGCGGATGTCGAGCGCGAGCGCGAACCGCCCGGACACGCCGTCCGCCGCGACCACCAGCGGCGCGCGGAACTCGACCGGCTCCTTGCCCGGCCCGGACTCCGCGGTCACGCCGATGATCCGGCCGTCCGGGCCGAGCACCGGACCGGTGACGTTCGTGCTGGTGCGGAGGATGGCGCCGGCCTCGGCCGCGCGCTTCGCGAGCAGCTGGTCGAAGTCGAGCCGGGTGCGGGTCAGACCGTAGTTGGGGAAGCTGGCCAGCTCGGGCCAGGGCAGCTCCAGGCGGACGCCGCCGCCGATCACCCGCAGCCCCCGGTTGCGCAGCCACCCGGCCTCGGCGGAGGTGTCGACGCCCATCTTGATCAACTGCTTGACCGCGCGCGGCGTCAGCCCGTCGCCGCAGACCTTCTCCCGGGGGAACTCGGTCTTCTCCAGCAGCAGAACCCGGACACCATGACTGGCAAGGTGATATGCGGTCGCGGACCCGCCAGGTCCCGCGCCCACGACGATGACGTCGGCCTCTTCGGCCACAACCTGGGTCACGGCCATACCTCCTCGCATGTGCTAGTGAAGAACTTCACAAGCATGTGCGAGAGCAGTGTAGGCCTGCTTCCGATCTTCGTGTGTCTTAGGACACCCTAAATGTTTCCGATCCGTTAAGTAAATCTAGATAGATCACTCCGACGGGTGACAAAACAGCCCATAGACGGGCATCACCGACCCGGCTCCGGCCAGCACAAAAAGCCACAGACCACCATCATTCACCGGTACGACGCCCGCCCGATCCGGCCGCGCGTGCCGCCACGCCGGCCCTCCACCGTCCGCGTTCGTGCGCTCACCGGATGCGAGGAACGTCTCAGGGCTTGACCGCGCGGTGCAGTGCCACGATGCCGCCGGTGAGGTTCCGCCAGGCCACCGACGACCAACCCGCGCGGGCGATCCGGTCGGCCAGCGCGGCCTGGTCCGGCCACGCCCGGATGGACTCCGCGAGGTAGACGTACGCCTCCGGGTTGCTGGCGACCGCGCGCGCGACCATCGGCAGCGAGCGCATCAGGTAACCCAGGTAGACGCTCCGGAACGGCCCGTTGACCGGGTGGCTGAACTCGCACACCACCAGCCGCCCGCCCGGCCGCACCACGCGCGCCAGCTCGGCCAGCGCGCCGTCCACGTCCACCACGTTGCGCAGCGCGAACGAGATGGTGGCCGCGTCGAACGTCCCGTCCGCGAACGGCAGCGCCAGCGCGTCGCCGGCCAGCAGCGGCACGTCGGGCCGCACCCGGCGGCCGGCGCGCAGCATGCCGAGCGAGAGGTCCACCCCGACCGCGAACGCGCCGGAGCGGCCCAGCTCCAGCGTGGAGACGCCGGTGCCGGCGCCCACGTCGAGCACCCGCTGACCGAGCTTGAGTCGCAGCGCGTCTCGCGTGGCCCGGCGCCAGCCACGGTCCTGCCCGAAGGAGAGCACCGTGTTGGTCAGGTCGTAGTTACGCGCCACGCCGTCGAACATCGACGCGACCTCGTGGGGCTGCTTGTCCAAGTCTGCGCGGCTCACTCCGCCACTCTGCCAGAGCCCACAAAAAAGCCGCGGACCAGGCTGACGCCTCGTCCGCGGTTTCGACGAGCATTTCTCAACCTGGCTAGGGCGCCCCCACCTCGCGAAAGTCAACGGGTGGGCGTGCCTTGGGTTGGGACCAGGTTGAGAAACGCTCGATCTCTATATCAACGCCTCATTGGCGGGTCAGAGCATTATCTTCGGGCGCGCCGATAACGATGCGGACTCGGCGGGACCGCGAATCCATGACGCTCACCCGACGTTTTCCGGTCGCGATACCGCAGGTAGCGGTGCAATCTACCCACTTGCGACACCGCGCCGGAGCCCGGTGACGGAAAAGCGACAACGCCGCGAGCCCGGGGCTCACGGCGTTGTCTTTGCGTTGCTTTAGCGGTGACTCAACGCCACCTTATCGAGAGGTAACGGAACCGTCTCAGAGAGCGGAGTTACCGTCGCCCGGCGTGACCGTGACGATCTTCCGACGGCGGGCCATCATGAAGACCACGGCGCCACCGACGAGCACGGCGGCACCGACGCCACCGATGATCGCGGTCTGCGGGCCGGTCACCGGCAGGCCCGGCTCGCCGCCGCCGTTGCCGTTCGGCACGGCGACCAGCGCCACGAACTCATCCTCGTGCTGGATGGTGGTGGGAACCGGCGGGTTGGTGGCCGGCGGCTGCTCGGTCGGCGGCTGCTCCGTCGGGGGCTGCTCCGTCGGCGGCTGCTCGGTCGGCGGCTGCTCCGTGGGCGGCTGCTCGGTCGGGGGCTGCTCGGTCGGCGGCTGCTCCGTGGGCGGCTGCTCGGTCGGCGGCTGCTCCGTCGGCGGCTGCTCGGTCGGCGGGTTGTGCACCGGCGGGCGGCCGCAGTTGTGGCCACCGGCCCACCGCTCGGGCTGCCGGTAACGGTCCCGGCCGTGGCCGCCCTTGTTGCCGTGGCCGCCGGGCGTCTTCGCGTTGACGGCGGTCTTGTAGGAGACCGTGGTGAAGGTGCCCGTCTCGCTCGGCGAGAACGCCGCGGGCGCGAACTGCGTCCCGGTCAGCGCGCCGGAGTCGGCGTCCTTCTCGACGCCGGTCTCGAGGTCCGCGTAGAACTCGATCTCGCCCGAGGACTTGCCACCCTCGAGCACCGGGCCCTTGGCGTCCGCCGCGACGGTCACCTCGAACGGCACCTCCCACGCGGAGTAGATGTCGTTCTCCGGGTCCTCCTCGCCGGCCGGCACGAGCGCCCAGCCGTCGTCGAAGGTGCAGGTGACCGTCTGGCCCTCGTAGTCACAGAAATCGGCCGCGGCCTCACCCTTGAAGGAGACGCCCTGCGGAAGGGTCAGCGTGAGCTTGAAGCCGGTGATGACCTCGTCGCTGACGTTGGAGACCGTGGTGAGGACCTCGGCGTCACTGCCGGGGGCGAGGGGGGCGCCGCCCGGGCCGGTGATGTCGGCGGTGACGATGGTGAAATCGGGGCCGGCGGGGGCAGCGAGGGCCGGGGCCGCGAAGAACCCGGTAGCGCCCGCAGCCAGCGCAGTGGCGGCACAGAGACGGGCGATGTTCCGCGTGCGGAACGACATTGTTTGACTCCTCGGGTACGAGGACGGTCGGGACGCAGGGACGTTAACGAAGACCTATCGCCTCGTCTACCGCACAAAACGGACAGTCCACTGTGAGCAATACCTCGTGAGTCCGTAAATGTCCGGATTTGGGTGATCTTAAATCGGGCTTAAGTGGACCTTTGGACTGCCTGTGGTTCCGCAAAATTCTCCGAAAGGCAGCATAAAAATCGACCGAAAGGGGGAAGGATCGCAGCTCCGACCCGCGCGGCATAATTGCGCTAGGCATCCGGGCGATTACCCAACGCATTCACCGTTGAGAAAGTCCGCGCCGGACCGGTCGGAGCGGGCAAAACAATAGCGCGGCCCCCGCAACGGGAACCGCGCTACGAAATGAATACGCTCAGTGCGCCTCGACCAGCGGCAGTGCCCGGCCCGCGCCGCCGCCGGGCAACGCGATCGACGAGAAGTGGGAGACCACCCGGTCGTCCGTCGGGTCCTCCTCCGGCGTGCGGTGCACGGCCAGATGGCGGTAGAGCGTGTCGCGCTGCGCCGGGATGCGGCCGGCCGACCGGATCATCCAGATCAGGTCGTGCAGGTTCGACCGGTGGCGCGCGCCGGCCGAGGAGATGACGTTCTCCTCCAGCATGATCGAGCCGAGGTCGTCCACGCCCATGTGCAGCGACAGCTGGCCGACCTCCTTGCCGGTGGTCAGCCAGGACGCCTGCAGGTGCGCCACGTTGTGGAAGAACAGCCGGGACATCGCGACGAACCGCAGGTACTCCAGGGTGGTGGCCTGGGTGCGGCCCTTGAGGTGGTTGTTCTCCGGCTGGTAGGTCCACGGGATGAACGCCCGGAACCCGCCGGTGCGGTCCTGCACGTCCCGGATCATCGCGATGTGCTCGACCCGCTCCGCGTGCGTCTCGCCGGTGCCCATCATCATGGTCGCGGTCGACTCGATGCCGTGCCGGTGCGCGGTCTCCATGACCTCCAGCCAGCGAGCGCCCGACTCCTTGAGCGGCGCGATCGCCTTGCGCGGCCGCTCCGGCAGCATCTCCGCGCCGGCGCCGGCGATCGAGTCCAGGCCGGCCGCCTTGATCCGGAGGATCGCGTCCTCGATCGAGATGCCGTCCACCTTCGCCATGTGCAGGATCTCGGACGGGCCGATCGAGTGGATGGTGAGCTGCGGGTACGCCGCCTTGACCGAGGAGAACAGCTCCTCGTAGTAGGCGGTGCCGAAGTCTGGGTGGTGACCGCCCTGCAGCATCACCTGCGTGGCGCCGAGCTCGACGGCCTCGCCGCACCGGCGGAGGATCTCCTCCATCGGGTGCGCCCAGCCCTCCTTGTGCTTCGGTGCGCGGAAGAACGCGCAGAACTTGCAGGCGGTCACGCAGACGTTGGTGTAGTTGATGTTGCGGTCGATCAGGTACGTGACGATCCCGTCCGGGTATCGCCGCCGGCGAACCGCGTCCGCGGCCTCGCCCAGTGCGTGCAGCGGCGCGTCGGTGTAGATGAGCAGCGCCTCCTCGGGCGTGATCCGCCCACCGTCCGCGCCACGCTGCAGGATGTCGTCGATCTCCCTGTTCACCGTCACCACACGAGCGTACGTCCAACGGGTCACGGCCTGCCGCGTGCCAGGTCACGATGCCGGTATCGTCGTACGGTCCGGGGTACGGGAAGAGGGCGCTCATGCTGGTGGTGCACGGCGGTTGGCACGACGGCCGCCCGGCGCTCTGGGCCGAGGACACCGCGCGGACCCCGGCGCCCGCCCCCGGGCGCGCGAGGGCCCGCCCGCACCCGTTCGCCGCCACCGCGTCCGGCCTGGCCGCGGCGCTGCCGGTGGAGGGCGAGCCCGCGGTGGCCCCCATCCGGCTGCCCGGCTCGGCCCGGTGGCCGATGCCGTCGCCGGAGAGCGACATCTCGGCCGCGGTCCGCACGCCGTCGCTCACCTCCTGGACCGTGCCGGTGCTGCTGCTCTCCCCCGCGCCGGCGCTGGCGTTCCTGGGGGCGGAGACGGACGGCACCTGGGCCCCGGCGGAGTCGCTGCGCTACCTCGGCGCGGTCGCGGAGCTGGCGCGCGACCTGGTCCGGCGCGGCCGGATGCTGCCGCAGCTGGTACGGGACGAGGCGCGCTGGCGGGCCGTGCTGACCGGGGCGGACGCGGCCGCGTTCCGGTCCTTCGCGCAGGCCATGCCGCCCGCGTGCCGGGCGCTCGGCGAGCCGGAGCGGCGGGCGGACGACGTACTGCGGCAGGGCCTCGACCTGTTCGTCGACGCGGCGGCGCGGGCGGCCCTGCCGGAGCGGCTGCTGCTCGGGCACCGGCCCGGGAGCCGCGCGCCGCTGGCCGACCGCTGGATGCTGGCGCTGACCGGCGACGATCCCCGGCTGCCCGATGCGAAGCCGGCCGAGGCCGACGCGCTCCGCACGGCGCTGACCGGCTGGTACGACGCGGCGCAGGCGGCGAACGGCCCGGCCCGGGTGAGCTTCCGGCTGGACGAGCCGGTGCAGGGCACGGACGAGTGGTGGCTGGAGTTCGCCCTGCAGTCGACGGACGATCCGGCGCACTGGGTGCCCGCGGCGGCGGTCTTCGAGGGCGAGGCGGACTGGCCGCGCGCGGACGAGACGCTGCTGGCCGGGCTGGGTCGCGCGGTGCGATTGTTCCCCGCGCTCTACGAGTCGCTGCGGCGGGCCCGGCCGGACGGCATGGAGCTGGACACGGCCGGCGCGTTCGACTTCCTCAGCTCGGCCGCGCCGCTGCTGCAGGCCGCGGGCTACGGCGTGCAACTACCGTCCTGGGCCGGCAAGCGCGGGCTCGGCCTGAAGCTCACCGCCCGGAGCAGGTCGACGTCGGGCCCGAAGGCGGTGGCGTCCCAGGGCTTCGGCATGTCCGAGCTGGTCGACTACCGGCTGGATCTGATGGTCGGCGACGAGACGATCGACCCGGCGGAGTTGGAGCGGTTGGCCCTCGGCAAGGTCCCGCTGATCCGGGTGCGCGGCCGCTGGGTGGAGCTGGACGACCGGCAGCTGAAGGCCGCGCTCAGAGCGGTCGGCCGGCGCCGCGAGGGCGAGCTGACGGCGGCGGACGTGCTGGCGCAGGTGGTCGACGGCGGCGAGCCGGACCTGCCGATCGTGGACGTGGACGCGGACGGCCCGCTCGGCGACCTGCTCTCCGGCGAGGCCGCGGAGCGACTGACGCCGATCGCCACGCCGGAGGGCTTCGCGGGCACGCTCCGGCCGTACCAGGAGCGGGGCCTGTCCTGGTTGTCGTTCCTCTCCCGGCTGGGCCTGGGCGGCATCCTGGCCGACGACATGGGCCTCGGCAAGACCGCGCAGACGCTGTCGCTGCTGGTCGCGGAGAAGTCGGACCGGCCGACGCTGCTGATCTGCCCGATGTCGCTGGTGTCGAACTGGCGCAAGGAGGCGGAGCGCTTCGCCCCCGGCCTGACCGTCCACGTGCACCACGGCGCCGGCCGCGACCCGTCCGCGCTGGACAAGCACGACCTGGTGATCACCACCTACGGGACCGCGCTGCGTGACCTGGAGATCCTCAAGACGATCGGATGGGAGCGGGTGGTCTGCGACGAGGCGCAGGCGCTGAAGAACAGCGGCACCCGGCAGGCCCAGGCCGCGCGCGCGATCCCGGCGCGGACCCGGCTGGCGCTGTCCGGCACGCCGGTGGAGAACCACCTGGCGGAGCTGTGGTCGCTGCTGGAGTTCTGCAATCCGGGGCTGCTCGGCACCGTCAAGCACTTCCGCTCGCGCTACCAGGAGCCGATCGAGGTGCGGCAGGACGAGTACGCGTCCGCCGCGCTGAAGCGCGCCACCGGCCCGTTCATCCTGCGCCGCCTCAAGACGGACAGGTCGATCATCTCGGACCTGCCGGAGAAGCTCGAGGTCAAGGTGTGGTGCACGCTCACGCCGGAGCAGGCCACGCTCTACGCCGCCGTGGTCGAGGAGATGATGGCGACCATCTCGTCCACCACCGGCATCGAGCGGCGCGGCAACGTACTGGCCGCGATGACCCGGCTCAAGCAGGTCTGCAACCACCCGGCGCACCTGCTCAAGGACGGCTCCCCGCTGCCCGGCCGCTCCGGCAAGCTGGACCGCCTGGAATCGCTCTGCGAGGAGATCGTCACGGACGGCGAGAAGGGCCTGGTCTTCACGCAGTACGCGGAGTTCGGCGCGCTGCTCCAGCCGTACCTCCAGGCCCGGCTGGACCGCCCGGTGCTGTGGCTGCACGGCGGGCTCGCCAAGGCGCGGCGGGACGAGTTGGTCGAGCGGTTCCAGACCGGCGACGAGCCGACGATCTTCCTGCTCTCGCTGAAGGCGGCCGGGACCGGGCTCAACCTGACCGCGGCCAACCACGTCATCCACGTCGACCGGTGGTGGAACCCCGCGGTCGAGGATCAGGCGACCGACCGGGCGTACCGGATCGGCCAGCGGAAGAACGTGCAGGTCCGCAAGTTCATCTGCACCGGCACGCTGGAGGAGCGGATCGACGAGATGATCGAGCGGAAGAAGGCGCTGGCCGAGTCCGTGGTCGGCACCGGCGAGGACTGGATCACCGACCTGTCCACGGACGCGCTGCGCGACCTGTTCGCGCTGGACCCGTCGGCGGTGGCGTGATGGCCGGGTTCTTCGAGGCCGGCAAGCCGATCGCGGTCGACGGCGGGATCAAGGCGCGGTCGCGGCGCGGCACGATCGGCGAGCAGTGGTGGTCGCGGCACTTCATCGAGATCCTGGAGGGCATCTGCGACCCCGGCCGGCTCGCGCGCGGTCGCGCCTACGCCCGCAAGGGCCAGGTGATCAGCCTCGCCGTGGCGCCGGGCGCGGTCACCGCGCTCGTCCAGGGCTCGCGGCCGGCCCCATACAAGGTCAAGATCAACATTGAACGGTACGACGCGGAGCGCTGGGCCGCGATCGAGCGGGAGATCGCGTCGCAGGCCCTCTACCGCGCGAAGCTGCTGGCCGGGGAGATGCCCACGGAGATCGTCGGGGTGTTCGACGCGCTGGGCGCGCCGCTGTTCCCGGCCGAGCTGGACATGGAGTGCAGCTGCCCGGACTGGGGTTTCCCGTGCAAGCACCTGTCCGCCGCGCTCTACCTGCTGGCCGAGGCCTTCGACGACGACCCGTTCCTCGTGCTGGCCTGGCGCGGCCGTACCCGGGAGGAACTGCTGGGGTCGCTGGGCACCGTCCCGGTGTTCGACGCGCTGGCCGTCGAGCACGTGCCGCTGGCCGACTCGCTGGACGGCTTCTACGCGCCCGGCGCCTCCCCCGCGAAGCTCCGCGAGCACCGCGTGAATCGCGTCACCACCCCGCCTGACCTGCTGCTTCGCGCGCTGGACCCACCGGGCGTGCGGGTCCGCCATATTCCGTTGGTGGATCTGCTGCGCGCGGCCTACCGTTCGCTTGACGGCGAGGACGTGCCGGAGGGAATGGGGACCTAAGCTGCGCGAGTGGGGCAGGGCGAGATGAGTTATCGGCGGCTGGGCGACTCAGGGCTGACCGTCTCCGCGATCGGCCTCGGGTGCAGCAGTTTCGGGCGGCGGCTGGACGCGGACGGCAGCCGCGCCGTGGTCGACGCCGCGTTCGACGCCGGCATCAACCTCTTCGACACCGCGGACGTGTACGGCGAACCCCGCGGCACGTCCGAGCAGTTCCTCGGCGCCGCGCTCAAGGGCCGGCGGGACGACGTCGTGATCGCCACCAAGTTCGGCATGGACATGGCCGGCGGCAACGGCCAGGACTTCGCCGCCCGCGCCTCCCGGCGGTACGTGACGCGCGCGGTCGAGGCCTCGCTGCGCCGGCTGGACACCGACTACATCGACCTCTACCAGCTGCACCGGCCCGACCCGGCCACGCCGATAGAGGAGACGCTCTCCGCGCTCGACGACCTGGTCCGCGCCGGCAAGGTCCGCTACCTGGGCTGCTCGAACTTCGCGGCCTGGGAGATCGCGGACGCGGCCTGGACCGCGCGCACCGCGCACCGCACGCCGTTCATCAGCGCGCAGAACCGCTACAGCCTGCTGCACCGCGACCCGGAGGCGGAACTGCTGCCGGCCTGCGAGCGCTTCGGCCTGGGCCTGCTGCCGTTCTTCCCACTGGACAGCGGCCTGCTCAGCGGCAAGTACCGGCGCGACTCACCGCCACCCGCGGGCGGCCGGCTCTCCGACGAGCGGTACGCGACGCTGCTGGAATCCGCGCCGTGGGACGTCATCGAGACCATCGAAAGCTTCGCGCAGGTGCGCGGCAAGACCCTGCTGGACGTGGCGATCGCGGGCCTGACCTCGCGGCGCGGCGTGTCCAGCGTGATCGCGGGCGCCACCGGGCCGGAGCAGGTCCGGGCGAACGCGGCCGCCGGCGCGTGGCGGCTCACCCCGGACGACCTGACCAAGCTCGACGCGATCCGCTGACCGGCCGGTCAGGCGGTCGGCCGTCAGGCGTCGTAGTCCACCGAGACCTCGGGCGTCAGCGGCGTGGCCTGGCAGGTCAACACGTAACCGGCCGCGACGTCGTCCGGCTCCAGCGCGTAGTTGCGGGCCATCGCCACCTCGCCGGAGACCAGCCGGGCGCGACAGGTCGCGCAGACGCCGCCCTTACAGGCGTAGGGCAACTCCGCGCGGACGGCCAGCGCCGCGTCCAGGACCCGGCCGTCGCGCGGCATGGTGGTGCGGGACTCGCGGCCGTCCAGCCGGACCGTGAGCGTGACGTCGTCCGCGTTGCCGACCGGCGGGGCGGGCGCGGTGACCGGGCCGGCGTAGAACAGCTCCGTGTGCACCAGCGGCGCGCCCCGGCCGCGCAGCACCGCCTCCGCCGTCTCCACCAGCGCGGCCGGGCCGCACAGGAACCACTCGTCGATCGCGCCGGCCGGGATCGCGGCGTCGCACAGCAGCTCCAGGCGGTCGCGGTCGAGGCGGCCGGAGAGCGCGGGCGACAGGCCGGGCTCGCGGGAGAGCACGTGCAGGATCTGCAGGCGGGCCGGGTAACGGTCCTTGAGCGCGCCGAGCTCGTCCGCGAACATCACGCTCGCGGCCGCGCGGTTGCCGTAGAGCAGCGCGAACGTGCTGTGCGGCTCGGTGGCGAGCGCGGTGGCGATCAGGCTCAGCACCGGCGTGATGCCGGAGCCGGCCACGATCGCGCCGTACCGCCGGGTGCGTGCCGGGTCGAGGTCGGTGGTGAACGTGCCGAGCGGCGGCAGCACCTCCAGGGTGGCACCGGCGCCGAGTGCCCGGACCCCGGCGCTGCTGAACGCGCCGCCCGGCACCTCCTTCACGCCGATCCGGATTTTTCCGGTTTTATCGAGATCTTGTGGGGTGGAACAGATCGAGTAGGAGCGGCGGACCGCGGGCGCGTACCGCACCGTGACGTGCTGGCCGGGACGGAACGCGAAGTCGGCGCGCAGCTCACCGGGCACGTCGAACGTGATCGCCACGGCCTCCGCGGTCAGCCGGTCCACGCGCGCCACCGGCAGCGGATGCCAGACCGGCCGGCGCCGGGCCACCCGGGTCATCGTTCCTTCACCCGCGGGAACGGCTCGGCGCACGCCCGGCACCGCCACAGCGACGTGCACGCGGTGGACCCGAACCGGCTCAGCTCCTCGGTATCCGGCGAGCCGCAGCGCGGGCAGCGCACCGAGATGGTCAGCAGCGCCGGGCGGGGCGGCGCGACCCCGGCGTCCGCCAGCTTCCGGCGCCCGTCCGCACTGATCCACTCCGTGGTCCACGGCGGGCTCAGCCGGGTCTCGATCGCCACCTCGGGATAGCCGGCGCCGGCCAGCGCGGCACGGATGTCGTCACGGATCGCGGACACCGCGGGGCAGCCGGTGTACGTCGGCGTGATCGTCACGGTGACGCGCCCGTCGTCCGCCACCTGGACCGCGCGCAGGATGCCCAGCTCCGCGATGGTCACGAACGGCAGCTCCGGGTCGGTGACCCCGGCCGCGGCGGACAGCGCGGTCACCATCGGGCCCCCGGGTGCGCGCGGTGCAGCCGCTGCATCTCGTCCAGCAGCTCGGTCAGGTGTTCGGTGTGCCGCCCGGCCCGGCCGTCCAGGCCCGCGGGCACCCCGGCCTCGCCGGGAACCCGCAGCGTCGCCTCGGCCAGCGCCGCCTCGACGGTGCCGGTCCACTCCGCGCGGTCCGGGTCGGCCGCGATGCCGGGCAGCCGCCGCGCGACCGGATCGGCGACGAACAGCTCCCGGGTGTACGGCCAGAGCCGGTCGATCGCGTCCTGCATGCGCCGGTGCGACTCGGGCGTGCCGTCGCCGAGCCGGACCGTCCACTGTGTGGCGTGGTCCAGGTGGTACGCGGTCTCCAGCCCGGCCGTGGCCGCGATCCCGGCGAGCCGCTCGTCACCGGAGGCGGCCAGCCGGGCGTAGAGCGGGCGCTGCCAGGCCGCGAGGAACAGCAGCTTGGCGACGGTCACCGCGAAGTCGCCGTTGGGCAGCTCGACCAGCACGTGGTTGCGGAACTCGGCCGGTCCCCGCAGGAACGCCAGCGTGTCCTCGTCGCCGGCGCCGGTCAGCTCGGCGGCGTAGCCGAGCAGCAGCCGGGCGGCGCCGAGCTGGTCCAGCGCGATGTTCGCCAGCGCCACGTCCTCCTCCATCTCCGGGGAGGACGCGTACAGCTCGCCCAGGCGCTGCGCGGCGATCAGCGCGTCGTCGCCCAGGCCCAGCGCGTACAAGGCGAGGTCGGCGCTCACAGGTGCGGCGCCCCGTCCGGCACCGAGTAGTACGTGGGATGCCGGTACGGCTTGTCCGGCGCCGGATCCAGCTCGTCCCCGGACGCGACGACCGCGTCGCTCGGCACCACCCAGACGGAGACGCCCTCCTGGCGACGCGTGTAGAGGTCGCGGGCGTTGCGCAGCGCCATCGCGGCGTCCGGCGCGTGCAGGCTGCCCGCGTGCGTGTGCGCGAGACCGCGGCGCGGCCGCACGAACACCTCCCACAGCGGCCACCCGGCGCTCATGCCGCCCGCTTCGAGGCGTAAGCGGCAGCCGCCTCGCGGACCCAGGCGCCGTCGTCGTGGGCGGCGCGGCGGTGGGCCATGCGCTCGGCGTTGCACGGGCCGTCGCCGGTGATGACGCGCTTCAGCTCGTCGTAGTCGGGCGGCGTGAAGTCGTGGGCGCCGCGGTCCGGGTTCCACCGCAGGTTGTCGTCGGGGATGCGCAGGCCGAGCACCTCCGCCTGCGGCACGCACATGTCGACGAAACGCTGGCGCAGCTCGTCGTTGGAGAAACGCTTGATCTTCCACTGGATCGAGCGCGCGGAGTGGACCGAGTCCGTGTCCGGCGGGCCGAACATCGCCAGCGACGGGTACCACCAGCGGTCGAGCGCGTCCTGCGCCATCGCGTGCTGCGCCGGGGTGCCGTGCGCCAGCGTGTGCAGCAGCTCGTAGCCCTGGCGCTGGTGGAACGACTCCTCCTTGCAGATGCGGACCATGGCCCGTGCGTACGGCCCGTAGGAGCAGCGGCAGAGCGGCACCTGGTTGACGATCGCGGCACCGTCCACCAGCCAGCCGATGGCACCGATGTCCGCCCAGGTCAGCGTGGGGTAGTTAAAGATCGAGCTGTACTTCTGCCGGCCCTGGACGAGGTGATCGACCAGTTCGTCGCGGGTGACGCCGAGCGTCTCCGCCGCCGCGTAGAGATAGAGGCCGTGGCCGGCCTCGTCCTGCACCTTGGCCAGCAGGATGGCCTTGCGCTTCAGGCTCGGCGCCCGGGTGATCCAGGAGCCCTCCGGCTGCATGCCGATGATCTCGGAGTGGGCGTGCTGGGCGATCTGGCGGATCAGCCCCTTCCGGTACGCCTCCGGCATCCAGTCGGCCGGCTCGACCTTCTCCTCGGCCGCGACCAGGGCGTCGAAGCGTTCCTCGCGGGTCAGCTCATCGATGCCGTCCATCATCCGAGTGTTACACCGGGCGTCCTCCCTTGCAATAGACTGTCACACGTGCCATTTGACTGCTTTTACCCTTTTGTGGGATATGCTCCCTCGCTGTGGGGAAGCGACGGGCAACACCGCGATCGCGGGCGCACCGGCTGATCGTGCCCGCCGCCGTGCTGGCCGTGCTCGCGGCCGGCGTCGGCGTCGCGCGCCTGGTGTCCGCCTCCGGCGACGCCCGGGCCGCGGCACCGGTCTGGCACACGCCGGCACTGCCGCCGCGGATTCTGGAGAAGGGCGGCGTACCGCCGCTGTCGCCCCGGGTGCTGGAGGCCCAGCCCGCGTTCCCGGTCCGCCCGGCCGCGGTGCACATCGAGGGCGACGCCTGGTGGTCGTGGGCACTGCTCGACCACCGCACCGGCACGCTCTCCGGCTCGCCCAACGTCGGCGAGACCAGCACCACCGCGTCCCTGATCAAGGCGTGGATCGGCGCCGACTTCCTGCGCCGCGCGGACGCGGCCGGACGCCGGCCCGGCGACGTGCGCATGCGCCAGCTGCGGATCATGCTGCGGGACAGCGACAACGTGGCCGCGGAGGCGCTCTGGGCCGCGGTCGGGCGGTCCGAGTCGATCCGGCGGCTGCAGCGCATCTGCCAGCTGATGGACGGCGGGCCGTACCGGCAGCTGTGGAGCAACACCCGGCTCTCCGCGCGCGACGTGGCGCTGCTCGGCCGCTGCATCGCGGACGGGCGCGCGGCCGGGGCCGCCTGGACGCCCTGGCTGCTGCGCGAGATGCGCGCGGTCCGCGGCGTCGGCGACTTCGGCATCCGCAAGGCGTTCCCGCCGGAGGCCGCGGCGACCATCGCGATCAAGAACGGCTGGGTGACGCGCGACGCGCTCGGCGAGTGGCACGTGAACTGCCTGGCGATCGGCGACGGCTGGAGCATCGGGGTGCTGACCCGCTATCCGGCCTCCCGGGGGTACGCGTACGGCGCCTCGATCTGCCGCAAGGTGGGACGCCAGCTGCGCGCCTCCTGAGGGGTGCGTTCTGGAACACCTTCTGCGGCGGTTTGTACGGACCGGCGGTTACCGTGGCGGGCATGAACGATCGTGTGCAGCGTCCGCGGGTCGGGCACATCCAGTTCCTCAACTGCCTCCCGATCTACTGGGGGCTGATGCGCTCCGGTGCGCTCATCGACGTGGACCTGCACAAGGACAGCCCGGACGCGCTCAACGACGCGCTGGTCGCCGGCGACCTGGACATCGGGCCGATCTCGCTGCTCGAATACCTGCGGCACGCGGACGAACTGCTGCTCCTGCCGAACATCGCGGTCGGCAGCGACGGACCGGTGCTCTCCGTGAACATCGTGTCGAAGAAGCCGCTGGAGGATCTGGACGGCGCCCGGGTCGCGCTCGGCTCCGCCTCCCGGACCAGCGTGCTGCTGGCCCGGATGATGCTGGCCGAGCGGTGGGGCGTGCGCCCGGAGTACTTCACCTGCCCGCCCGACCTCACCGCCATGCTGCTGGAGGCGGACGCCGCGGTGGTCATCGGCGACGTGGCGCTGCGCGGCATGTACGAGGCCCCGCGCCACGGCCTGCACGTCACCGACCTGGGCCAGGCCTGGCGCGAGTGGACCGGGCTGCCCATGGTGTTCGCGGTCTGGGCCGCCCGCCGTGACTTCGCCGCGCAGCACCCGGGCCGGGTCAAGGACGTGCACGAGGCGTTCCTGCGCTCCCGCGACCTCTGCCTGGCCGAGCTGGACGACGTCGCGGCCTCGGCCGCCCGGTGGGAGCCGTTCGACGCGGACACGCTGGCCACCTACTTCCGCGCGCTGGACTTCTCGCTCGGCGAGCGCCAGGTCGAGGGGCTGCGCGAGTTCGCCCGGCGGGCCACCGCGCGCGGTGAGGCGCCGGCCCTGCCCGCGGACGGGCCGGCGTTCTTCCCCGCCTGATCCGCCGCTACCTCGGGAGGCGGGCGACGACCTCGGTACCCTCGGTCTCGCCCGTCTCGGTGAAGCCCACACCGGCGTAGGCGCGCCGGGCCGCCTCGTTGTCCGGCTCGTAGGAGAGCGCGAAGCCGGTCACCTGCGGCTCCTCGGCCAGCACCCGCTCGATCAGCGCGGCGATGGCCGCCCGGCCCAGTCCGTCGCCCTGCCGCGCCTCGTCGATGATCACGCCGCCGATCCAGGCCGCGTCGTCGGCCGGGTCGATCGTCCACATGAGAAACCCGACGATCTCGCCGTCCGCGCTCACCGCGAGCGGACGCCAACCGGCGTCGCCGTACTGGCAGAGCGCCAGGTAGTAGGTGGGCGGCGCGACCCATTCGCGCTGGTGCGGGGCCACGGTCAGCTCGGCCACCGCACGCCAGTTACCGGAGTCGACCGCCACGAGTGAGATCTTCGACATGCCGCGCATGGTGCCAGCCCACCACCGGATGATCTTCTCCGGGTACGCCGTCGCGGCGCTCTCACCCGGCCACCGCGCACCCACGGAGTCTCGACCCGGCCACCACGAGACCGGCCCACCGCGCAGTCCTCACCCGGCCACCACGAATCGGCTCCGTCGCGAGGTCTTGACCCGGCCGCCGCTAAACCGCCGCGCCACGCACTCCCGGCCCGTCCACCGCCCAACCGGCGCCGCCGTGGGGTCGTGCGCCGGCCACCGCGGGACCGGCTCCGTCGCGGCGTCGGAGCGGCGGCGGAGACGCCGCGCGGTTTGCCCGCGGGAGCACCGTGACTCGGCCACGCCGGAAGTGGGTAAATCGGTGAGGTTCGGTCAGGTCTTGCTCGGCACCGACTCCGGCGCGGCGGCGGATCGTTGCGGGTCCGGCGTGAGGTGGGACGCCGGGGGTGCGGCCAGGCCACCGAGGAGCGCGCCGAGGGCCGCGGTGATCACGACGATGCCGGTGATCATTTCGATCGGCCAGCGGAGGCCGGCGTCGAGGTGCAGGCCGAGGAGCAGGCCGGACCAGACCAGGCCGACGTGGATGGCGCCGGCGATCGGCAGGCGCAGGGCGGCGCGTGGGCCGCGGACCGCGTCCAGCCAGACGACGATGACGTCGGCGAGCAGCGCGGCCAGGATCGCGGTGAACGAGGCGAACGCCATCGGGGCCGGGAACTCGAACATGAACATGCCGAACAGCGCGGTACCGGCGGTGACCGCGGCGCCGGCGCCGAGCGTGGGGCGGCGGCGGTGGGCCAGCAGGAACGGGATCGCGATCACCGGCGTGGTGAAGACGAACGCGTCGACGCCGAGCAGCGCGACCGTGCCGGCGGGCGAGGCGAGACCGCCGTTGGCGAGGCCCGGGTCGAACGGGCGGACGGGCGCGTCGCTGAGGAACGCGCTGGAGTGGCTGAGCAGGATCGTGGTCACCGTGGGCGTGAGCGCGAGCGAGATGACGCCGGTGACCGTGCGCAGGCCGCCCTCGCCCGCGGCCCACCAGGCGCGAAGCGGGCTGCTGACCAGCAGGACCCCGCCGATGACCAGGAGCAGGTGGCTGGGGCTGAACTGGGCGTTCAGGCCGATCTCGATGCCGATCGTCTCGTGCCAGATCATGTCGCCGAGGCCGCCGGCCGCGAACAGGAGCGCGCCGAGCGCGCCGACGCGGTACCCGGCCGGCCAGCCGTCCCGCCACCAGCGCGGTGCGGCGGCGCGGCGCGTGTAGGCGAGCCAGAACGTCCAGCCCGCGGTGCCGGCGAGCCCGGCGTAGAGGATGCCGTGCCACGGCGTGAAGAAGGATTCCAAACTGGACGAAAGGTTGGAGTGCGCCCAGCCGTCCATGTTGCCGCCGGCCACGAGCACGAACGCCAGGACGACCGTGATCAGGTCCTCCCGGGCGGTGGTGCGCAGTCTGCTGGTCATCAGGTACCCGCCCCCGATCGTCGGCCCCGGAGCCTGATCGTCCCCCGCGGCCAGGCCATCGACGACCACCGTTTCAGGACCCGATAACCACGACAATTGGGTACGGGTGTCAGACCGCGGCGAGCACCGGCCCGGTCGCGCGCTCGCGCCGCACGGCACGCACGATCGGCACCGCCACCAGCGCGGCGACGCTCACGCCGGCGACGCCGAGCGCGAGGACCAGCGTGCGCGGCGGCAGGAGTTCGAGCAGGAAGCCGGCCAGCGCGTACCCGGTCAGGCCCGCGCCCTGCACCCAGCCGACCAGGATCGCGAACGCCCGCCCGTGCGACTCGGCCGGCACGCGGCGCGCGACCAGCACGTTCTGCTGCACGTTCAGCCCGCCGTTGCAGAGGCCGCCGAGCAGGTACAGCGGGGTGACCCAGAGCAGCGCCGGGACGGCCGCCATCGCCGCGATCGCCAGGCAGGTGCCGGCCAGCGCGGCCAGCGTGCCGTAGACCAGCGCGCCGTCGTCGCGCATGCGGCGTACCAGCCGGGCCGTGGCCCAGGTGCCGGCCAGCAGTCCCGCCGCCCAGAGCCCCTCGACGACGCCGTACGCGGTGGTGGAGGCGTGCAGCGTCTCCCGGAGGTAGAAGACGGCCACCACGTTGATCGCGCCCACGCCGAGCACCACGCCCGCGACGGCCACCGTGATCGCGCCGAGCAGTGGGTCACGCCAGTAGCGGAACGGCGTGGTGTCCGCGGCCCGCGCCGCCGCGTCGCCGGTCACCGCCGCCGCGCGACGCGTGCGGATGAGCAGGCCGGCCGCGGCCAGCGCCAGGAAGAACCCGGCGTCGACGATCAGCGGGACGCGCGGGCCGAACTGTCCGGCCAGCACGCCGGCCAGCACCGGCGCGGCGAGCGCGCCGATCGAGGACATCGTCTGGGCGAGCGCGGTGGCCCGGGGCAACTCGTCGCGGCTCACCATGGCCGGCAGCAACGCCGCGAGGGTCGGCTGGGTCAGCGCCAGCCCGCAGGCGATCAGCGCCACCAGCGCGATGATCGCCGCCGGCGCGGTCGTGAACGCCAGCAGCACGCACACCCCCGCCTGCGCCACGCCGACGCCGGCCAGCAGCCGCCGGCTGTCCACCCGGTCGACCAGGCGCCCGGTCAGCGGCGCCAGCACCACCAGCGGCGACACGCCCGCGAGCAGCAGCCCCGACACCGCGAATCCGCCGGCGCCGGTGGACTGCAACGTCAGCGCCAGCGTGGTCGCGGCCAGCAGGTCACCGGCCACGGACAGCCCACGCGCCCCGGCCACGAGCCATACGTCGCGCCCACCCGCCCGACTTATGAAAGACATACTTTGAAAATAATCCTTCACATCTGGGCAGTGCAATACCGGGCCGGCTGGAGGACTTCGTGGGCAGGGGTGCGCGCGATGCCACCCCGGGCCGTCCACGACATGAACGGCGATCGCGTGACCGGGGTCAGTCGGTGAGATCCTGCGGGGTCGCGGCGTAGTGGATGACGACCGTGCGGGCGTCGGCCGGCGGGTCGGTACGGCTGCGGCGGCGGTACGGCTCGACCAGCTCCATGATCGACTGGTTGAGCTTGATCGCCTCGTCCGGCGTCATCGTGCAGACGAAGCTGCCGAGCTGGCCGACGTCGTACCACTCCGGCGGCGCCAGGTGGGCGGTCTGCGCGTAGGCCCGGATTCGCTCGAAGTCGCGCTGCAGGTAGGTGTCGATCAGCGCGATCTCCGCGGCCCGCGTGTCGTCCGACGCGTCCTGACCGGCCTCGATGCTGAACGACGGGATCGCCGCCCGCCACAGCCGCTCCCGCCCGTCGCCCCGGCTCGGCGCCTCCTCCACCATGCCCGCCTTGGCCAGCGCGCGCAGGTGGTAACTGGTCGCGCTCGGCGACAGCCCGGCCACCTCCGCGCACGAGGTCGCGGTGACCGACTCCCCGGTCGAGCTCAGGTGTTCCATGATGGCCAGGCGCGCGGGGTGCGCCAGCGCCCGCATGACCCGCGGGTCCGAGATCGTCACCCGCTGCGACCCACGCCGCTCCGCGTCACTCATCGGCACCCCTCCCTCCACCACCCCGATCATCCCAGCCGCGCGCTCCCGACGAACCTCGCGGGTCGTCCTCGGCGGTAAATCGGTGGAGCGGGGGTGGGTGGGGGCGTAAGGTGGTGGGCCGCTTGACGGCCGCGGTGGATGGCACCGGAGCGGACGTCCCACGCGCCGGGCGCCCTGGAGGGGTGTGTGCCGGAGACGCGAGCGATCAGGCAGCGGAGATTGCGTGAGGATGCAGCGTGCCCGCAGAGGATCTGGAATTTGAGCTGGACAGCGAACGTGCCCATCTGACGGCGTCGCGTGCGGCGTTACGGCGGATGCGGGAACACGCGGAGGCGCTGTTCGCCACCGGGGACAAGGTGGCCGGCGACTCGTACACGGCGGAGCAACTCGGGCGGCACATGGCGCGCCGGGTGCTGGAGCTGGCCGACGACCCGGCCACGCCGCTGTTCTTCGGGCGGCTGGACTTCGGTGCCGGGGAGCACGCGGGGCACGGCTACCACGTGGGGCGCCGGCACGTGACGGACGAGGCCGGCGAGCCGATGGTGCTGGACTGGCGGGCG
This sequence comes from Catenuloplanes atrovinosus, assembly GCF_031458235.1. Classification (NCBI taxonomy): domain Bacteria; kingdom Bacillati; phylum Actinomycetota; class Actinomycetes; order Micromonosporales; family Micromonosporaceae; genus Catenuloplanes; species Catenuloplanes atrovinosus. Next base: position 7,280,464 of record NZ_JAVDYB010000001.1, read on the forward strand.
CCGATCTCCCGGTCGTTCTACCGGGCCGGGGTGAAGGACCCGCAGGGCGTGGCGGTACGCCGGCGGTTCGGCTTCGTCGAGGGCGTGATCACGTCGTTCGAGGACGAGCACCTGGACCGCGGCGAGGAGCTGGGCACCGCGTCGAAGATCCTGACCCAGGAGATCGAGCGCCCGCGCGTGGGCCCGATGCGCGACATCGTGGCCACGATCCAGCCGGAGCAGGACGAGCTGGTCCGCGCGGACGTGGCCGACTCGCTGTGCGTGCAGGGCGCGCCGGGCACCGGCAAGACCGCGGTGGGCCTGCACCGGGCCGCCTACCTGCTGTACCTGCACCGGGAGCGGCTGCGCCGGTCCGGCGTGCTGATCGTCGGGCCGAACCGGGCGTTCCTCGGCTACATCGCGGCGGTGCTGCCGGCGCTGGGCGAGGTGGAGGTGGCGCAGAGCACGGTCGAGGACCTGATCGCGCGGGTGCCGGTCCGCGCCGAGGACGCCACGCCCGCGGCGGTGGTCAAGCACGACGCGCGGATGGCGGAGGTGCTGCGCCGCGCGGTCTGGTCGCACGTCGGGAAGCCGGTGGAGCCGATGACGGTGCCGGACGGGTCGTACCGGTGGCGGATCGGCGAGGAGCCGCTGCGCCGGGTGGTGGACGAGGCGCGGCGCGAGGGCCTGCCGTACGCGGTGGGCCGCGAGCGGGTCCGGGCCCGGGTGGTGTCGCTGCTGCTGCGGCAGTCGGAGGCGCGCCGGGGCGACTCGCCGTCCGAGGCGTGGCAGCGGCGGATGGCGAAGGCGAAGCCGGTCACCGATTTCCTGGACGCGGTCTGGCCCGCGCTGACGCCGGAGGGCGTGCTGTATCGGCTGTTCAGCGACCGTGACGCGCTGCGGGAGAGCGCCGACGGCCTGCTCACCGACGAGGAGCGGGAACTGCTCATGAAGCGGCCGGCCGCGCGGACCGCCCGGGCCACCAGGTGGACCGGCGCGGACGTGGTCCTGCTGGACGAGATCGCCGGGCTGCTGGACCGCATGCCCAGCTTCGGGCACGTGGTGCTGGACGAGGCACAGGACCTGTCCCCGATGCAGTGCCGCGCGATCGCGCGCCGCACCGAGCACGGCTCGATCACGCTGCTCGGCGACCTGGCGCAGGGCACCGCCCCGTGGGCGTCCACGGACTGGGCGGAGTCGCTGCGCCACCTGGGCAAGCCGGGCGCGCCGGTGGTGCCGCTGACCGTCGGCTTCCGGGTGCCGGCCGCGGTGGTGGAGCTGGCCAACCGGCTGCTGCCGAGCCTCGCGGTGAACGTGCCGCCGGCCGAGTCGCTGCGCCGGGACGGGTGGCTGGACGTACGCGCGACGGATGATCTCGAAGAGGAGACGCGGCGTGCGGTGCGTGTGGCACTGGAGCACGAGGGGTCCGTGGCGGTGATCGCGGCGGACGCCGCGGTCGAGCGGCTGGGCAAGGCGCTGGGCGAGCACGAGCGGGTCGAGATCGTCCCGGCCTCGATCGTCAAGGGACTCGAGTACGACCACGTGATCGTGGTCGAGCCGGCGGAGATCGTCGACGCCGAGCCACGCGGATTGAACAGGCTCTATGTCGTGCTCACCCGGGCCGTGTCGAGACTCACGGTCATTCACGCGGTTCCGCTGCCGGGGCCGCTGACCTGAGCCATGGTTTAGGGAGCGAGCCCCAGCGAGAGGACGGACATGACACTCCCCCGCAACGGCTATCTCCCGATTGAGGAGCACGGCATCGTCGGCGACCTGCGCACCGTGGCGCTGGTGGGCACGGACGGGACCATCGACTGGTACTGCCCCGCCCGGTTCGACTCGCCGTCACTCTTCGCCGCGTTGCTCGACTCCGGCAAGGGCGGCTACTTCTCCATCCACAGCCGAGCCTCGGCCCGCCCGAAGCAGCTCTATCTACCCGAGACGAACATCCTGGTGACCCGGTTCGTCGGCGCGGAGGCGGTCGGCGAGGTCATCGACTTCATGGTGCCGGAGACGTCGGAGACCGCGGCCGCGCGCGACCTGCTGGTACGGCGGGCGCGCGCGGTCCGCGGCCGGGCCACGTTCGAGCTGGCCTGCCATCCGGCGTTCGACTACGGCCGCGTGTCGCACACGGTCGAGCTCGTCGCCGGCGTCGGCGCGGTCTTCACCTCCGCGGCCGGCCGGTTCGTGCTGCGCACCAGCGTGCCGCTGAAGATCGAGGAGAACGGTGTCGGCGCCACGTTCACGCTGGACGAGGGCGAGACCGTGGAGATCCAGTTGGAGTGGAAGGGCGAGGTGCGCCCGCTGATCGACGGCGAGAACGAGGACCTGTTCGTCCGCACCTCGGACTTCTGGCAGCGGTGGCTGAGTCAGTGCACGTATCGGGGGCGCTGGCGGGAGACCGTGCAGCGCTCCGCGCTCGCGCTCAAGCTGCTGGTCTACCACCCGACCGGCGCGCTGATCGCGGCGCCGACCACGTCGCTGCCGGAGGAACTGGGCGGCATCCGCAACTGGGACTACCGGTACGCGTGGCTGCGGGACGCCGCGTTCACCATCTACGCGCTGATGCGGCTGGGCTTCCTGGAAGAGGCGGCCGCGTTCATGGACTGGGTGCAGAAGCGGTGCGAGGAGGCGGACCGCGACAAGGACCTCATGATCATGTATGCGGTGGACGGCAGCCCGGAGATCCCCGAGTTCGAGCTCGGCCACCTGGAGGGCTATCGCGGGTCAGCGCCGGTCCGGGTCGGTAACAACGCGGTCAGCCAGCGGCAGATCGACGTGTACGGCGAGCTGATGGACTCGGTCTACCTCTACAACCGGGAGGTGCCGATCTCGTACGACCTGTGGACCCACCTGTCCAAGCGGCTCGCCTGGCTGTCCAAGCACTGGGAGGAGCCGGACGAGGGCATCTGGGAGATTCGCGGGCCCCGGCAGCGGTTCACCTATTCCGCCCTGATGACCTGGGTGGCGTACGACCGGGCGTGCCGGCTGGCCCGGGACCGCGGCCTCCCGGCGCCGATCGAGCGGTGGCGCAAGCTGGGCAACGCGGCGTACCGGTTCGTACAGGACTCCTGCTGGGACCGGGAGATCGGCGCGTACGTGATGCACCCGGGCAGCAAGCTGCTGGACGCGTCGCTGCTGGTCATGCCGCTGGTGAAGTTCTCCGGTCCGACCGACCCCCGCTTCCTGTCCACGTTGGACCGGATCTCGTCGGAGCTGGCCTCGGACAGCCTGGTCCACCGGTACGCGCACACCGGCCACGACGGGCTCGCCGGCCAGGAGGGCACGTTCAACCTCTGCTCGTTCTGGTACGTGGAGGCGCTCACCCGGGCCGGCCGCGTGCGCGAGGCCCGGATGATCTTCGAGAAGATGTTGACCTACGCCAACCACGTGGGCCTGTTCGCCGAGGAGATCGGCCCGTCCGGCGAGCAGCTCGGCAACTTCCCGCAGGCGTTCACCCACCTGGCACTGATCTCCGCCGCGGTGAACCTGGACGCCGCACTGGACCGGTAGCGGTCCCCCGTGCGGGGGAACCGGAATTGATCCCCGCACGGGGATGGGGTGACTCGGCCCGATCCATAAAGTCGTTCACGTCGAGACGGGCGAACGACCGAAAGGGATCGGGCCGATGTTCACCATTCAGCAGGACCAGCTCAGGCGATTCCGTTTTCCGATTCTCTTCGGCACGATGTTGCTCGTGCTCGTGGCGTCGCGGGGCATCAACGGCCTGGCGTCCGTCAACCCGCTGATCGCACTGGTTGCGGGTGCCTTGACCAGTGCCGCCGCGATCGCCGCATACGTCTGGCTGACCCGCCGGGTCGAGGGCCGGGAGGCGGACGAGGTGTCGCTGAGAAACATGTGGCCGGGCCTTTTCCGCGGCATTCTGCTCGGCGCCGGGCTGTTCACCGCGACCATTCTCCTGATCGGAATGTTCGGCGGCTGGGCGAGCGTCTCCTGGCATTCGTTCGGTGCGTTCCTGGTGACGCTGGGCCTGATGGCGAGCGTCGCCGTCAGCGAGGAGCTGCTGTTCCGCGGCGTCGTGTACCGGATTCTGGAGGAGCGGGCCGGCACGGTTATCGCGGTGCTCGCGTCCTCGCTGTTCTTCGGCGCGATGCACCTGGTCAACGAGCACGCCACGCCGTGGGGCGCGGTGGCGATCGCGCTGGAGGGCGGCACGCTGACCGCGGCCTGCTTCCTGCTGACCCGCTCGCTGTGGCTGCCGATCGGCCTGCATTTCGCCTGGAACGCCACCCAGTCGGGCGTGTTCGGCGCCCCGGTCTCCGGCGCCGAGAGTGGCGACAGCGGCCTGCTGCACCTGGCGCTGCACACCTCGAAGACCGCGCTGACCGGCGGCACGTTCGGCCCGGAGGCCAGCCTGATCGCGATGCTGGTCTGCACGGTGCCCGCGATCCTGCTGCTGCGCCGGGCCCACCGGGCCGGCCGGTTCCGCACCGGCACGCTGACCGGCCGGCTGCGGGCCCGCCCCGAGTGATCGGGCGGTGCGGGGGAACGCCGGCCTCACGGCCGGCGTTCCCTCGGCTCAGGACGACATGATCCGGCCGATGTTCTCCGGGGACAGGTACTCGTCGATCGGCGTGCTGCCCTGCAGCGCGCCGAAGAAACGCGTGCTCTCCGCCGGGTCGGACGCGATCTTCGCGAACAGCGCGGCCTGCTCCGGCGGCGGCGGTTCCATCGAGGCCAGACCCACGGTCATCCGCAGGTACGGCAGGAAGCGCTCGTCCCGCGTGGCCTGGTACTCCGCGAGCGCGTCCGCCATCGGCCGCTGCCCGGCCAGCCCGGCGTGCACGGCCGCGGCCAGCCACTCCGCGGACAGGAACGCGTCCATGATCCCGGCGGCCATGCACGGGTCCTTGTGGTAGCCGGCGTCGCCGACCAGCGCCCAGCCGTCGCCGAACGCGGCGCGGAAGAAGTTCGGCACGTCCGCGGTACCGCGGATCCGCTCGGTGCGCTCGCCGTTCGCGACCCGCGCGGCCACGTCCGGCACCCGCGCGATCGCGGCCGCGAAGTTGCCCTCCACATCCGTCCGGAACTCGTGGAAGTCCGCGATCGGGCAGGCGACGAACACCACGGCCGTCCCGTCGTTGGTCGGGAAGATCACCACCGTACGGTCGCCGAGGTTGTAGATCTCCGCGCCGTCCCGCGAGACGCCGGTGTAGTACGCGTAGTAGCCCGCGGTCAGCGCCGGGGTCTCCGCGTAGACCTTCGCGTCGACCGCCTTGGCCACCGTGGAGTGCAGGCCGTCCGCGCCGATCACGATGCGCGCCCGCTCGACCGCGCCGTCCCGGGTCCGCACGCCGGTGACCGTACCGTCCTCGATCAGGATCTCGTCCACGGCGACGCCGGTGCGCACCTCCGCGCCGGCCTCGCGCGCCGCGTCGAGGAGAATCCGGTCCAGCTGCGTCCGCCGCACGCAGTAGGGCGAGACCGCGCCCTCGAACGGCGGCGGCTGGCCGACGATCGCGAACGGGCCGAAGTCCATGGTGAACGTGGTGTGCGGTGGCGCGCCGGTGGCGACCACCGCGTCGTGCAGGCCCCACCGCTCGAGCGCGGCCATCGCGGGAACGTGCATGAGGTGCGTCGACAGGGTGTCGCTGGGAAAAGTGGCCTTGTCCAGGAGCAGGACGCTGTGCCCCTGACGGGCCAGCAACATGGCGGTCGGCGAGCCCGCGGTGCGCGCGCCGACGACGATCGCGTCATACATGATCCCACGGTGGTCGACCGCGACCTGTGCGTCAACGAGGTGCCCGGCCGTCCGTTCGGCCGATGTTCCGTGGCACCTTTGTACACATGGAGATCACCACTGTTGACCTCGACGCGCCCCCGCAGCTGTGGGCGCGGTGGGTCGCGCAGGCGGCCGCGCTCGCGACGATCGGATACCGGGACGTGTACTGGATCGACGGTGCCGGCGCGCACCACGACGATCACGGTGGCAACTACGCCCGGTTGATGTTGATCGACGGTGACCGGGCGGTGCTCTTCGGATACGACCACGAGTACAGCCGAACCGTGGACTACAGCCCGCCGGTCGACCTGCTGGCCGGCGCGCCGGAGTGGCTGCCCTGGACGGACCTGACCGCGGCCACCAACGTCGACCAGTTGGGGTACGTCTACTGGTACGACCGGGCCTGGCACCGCGTCGCGTACCCGCACGACCTGGGCGACGACGGCCTGCTCGCCACGGTCCGCGAGGTGATCGACGACGAGCAGGCGCTGCTGGCGCTACGCGAGATCGTCTTCGAGTGGGGCCGGCACGGACCGGCCGACTCCGTGCGCGAGCGCGCGGACGTGGACGCCGCCGCGGACCGGCTGCTGGCCGCCGCGTACGCCCGATCGGTGGACGAGACGGTGCTGTGGAACCTGCTCGGCCGGGTCACCGCGGTCCGGCCCGACCCGCGCGCCGGCGTGGCCGCGGCCGCGCAGGGCGGTGGCACCCCGGGCAGCAGCGCGCCGTTCGTACCCGCCGCGCCCGCCCGGCCGGCCCGCCGTCGCGTCCGCCGGCTCAGCGAGGAACAGCACCAGCAGCTGGTCTGGTCCGCGATGCGGCAGGCCCCCGAGCTGGGCCGCCCGCACGACCTGACCTATCCGGCCTCGCCGGAGCTGACCGCGCTGGTCGGTTGGGCGCGGTCCCGTGCGCCGCACCGGGACGGCCGCTGCTCGGTGCTGTTCCAGCTCGAGATCGACGGCTCCAGCGAGCAGCCGGGCGAGTTCCCGCCCGCGCTCCGCGAGGGTGAGAACTCGTGGACGCCGTACCGGGAGGCCAGCGACCTGGCCCGGGCGCTGTGGACGGCCGAGGACTCCGGCGGCCGGGGCCGGTGGCTGTTCCTGCGGCTGGAGACGACCGCGCACGACTTCCACGTGGACCGGCGCTGGGACTCGTGGCCGCAGTGGTGGGAGTACGACGGCATCACCGGCCCGTGGCTGGACCAGCTGAACGCGGAGATGACGCACCGGTCGCCGCAGTGGCGCCCGGACTGGGCGGTCCTGCTCGACTCCGAGGTCGCCTGGAGCGGCCCGCCGGACCGCTACGCCCACCTGCTGAACTGAGTCCGCGCCGCGAAGGGGCCCCGCGGGCGCGGGCCCCTTCGTAGCATGCGGAGATGACCGATTTTGGGCACGGCACGCCCGTCTGGGCAGATCTGGGCACTCCCGACGTGGCGGACGCGGTCCGCTTCTACGGCCTGCTGTTCGGCTGGACCGCCGCGCAGGTGCCGGGCGGTAACGGATACGCGCTGTTCTCGCTGGGCGACGAGCCGGTCGCGGGCGTCGGCCCGGTGCGGGGCCTCGACGACCAGAACGAGTGGTGCACCTACCTGCTCACCGACGACGCCGACGAGTCCGCGCGCCGGGTGGCCGCGGCCGGCGGCACGGTGGAGAAGCCGCCGTACGACGTGCTGACGCTGGGCCGGACCGCCGCGTTCCTGGACCCGGCCGGCGCGGAGTTCTCCGTCTGGCAGCCCGGCGACCTGCCCGGCGCGGCCGTGTTCAACGCGCCCGGCGCGCTGACCTGGAACGAGTTGTCCACGCCGGACGCGGAGGGCGCGCAGCGGTTCTACGGCGACGTCTTCGGCTGGACCGCGAACCCGGGCGACTACCGCACCTGGCAGTCGGCCGGGCGCCAGATCGGCGGGCTGGTGCCGATCGACGCGCCGGCACCGGCCCGCTGGATGGTGTACTTCGGCGTCGCCGACTGCGACGCGAGCACCGAGCGCGCGATCCGGCTGGGCGCGACCGTCGCGGTCCAGCCGACCGACATCCCGTGGGGCCGGTTCGCCACGCTCAACGACCCGCAGGGCGCGTTCTTCTCGATCTTCCAGGGCTGACGTCAGCGGACCGGGACCACCAGCGGGCCGTGCTCGCCGGGCAGCACGCGGACGCGCGCGCGGTAGTGGGTGGCCAGCAACCGCTCGGTGAGCACCTCGGCCGGCGTCCCGGCGGCCACCACCCGGCCGGCCGCGAGCAGCACCATCCGGTCCGCGTAGCCGCCCGCGATCGACAGGTCGTGCATGGTGGCGAGCACGGTCAGCCCGCGGTCCCGGCGCAGCCGGTCGACCAGGTCGAGCACGTCCTGCTGGTGTCCGATGTCGAGCGCGCTGGTCGGCTCGTCGAGCAGCAGCAGCGGCGCCCGCTGGGCGAGCGCGCGGGCCAGGAACGCGCGCTGCCGCTCGCCGCCGGAGAGCGTGGTCAGCGGCCGGTCCGCGAACGCGGCGAGGTGCAGGCTGCGGATCTCCTCGTCCGCCGCGGCCAGGTCGGCGGCGGACTCCCGGCCCAGCGGCGGCACGTACGGCGTGCGCCCGAGCAGCACGTACTCCCGGACGGTCATGCCGGGCGGCACCGCCGGGCTCTGCGCGACCATGGCCACCCGCCGGGCCCGCTCCCGCCGCCGCAGCGCGCCGAGGTCGTCGCCGCGCAGCGACACGCGACCGGCGTAGGGCGTCCGCCCGGTCAGCGCGCGCAGCAACGTGGACTTGCCCGCGCCGTTCGGCCCGATCACGGTGACCCACTCGCCGGCCGCCACGTCGAGGTCGACGCCGTCCAGCACGGTGACGCCGCCGAGCGACACCCGGAGATCCCGGACCGCGATCACAGCGTCACCGGCCGGTGGGTGCGCAGCACCAGCACGAAGAACGGCGCGCCGAACAGCGCGGTGATCACGCCGATCGGCACCTCGGCCGGCGCGGCGGCGGTGCGCGCGATCAGGTCGGCCGAGGTCAGGAATGCGGCGCCGAACAGCATGGAGAGCGGCAGGATCGCCCGGTACGACGCGCCCGCCAGCAGCCGGACCGTGTGCGGCACGATCACGCCGACGAAGCCGATCAGGCCGGAGACGGAGACCGCCGCCGCGGTGCCGAGCGACGCGGCCGCGATCAGGATCAGCCGGGAGCGCCGCGGGTGCAGGCCGAGTCCGGCCGCCTCCTCGTCGCCGAGCGTCAGCACGTCCAGCTCGCGCCGGTGCAGCAGCACCACGACCGCGGTGATCAGCGCGTACGGCAGCAGCAGCCGCACGTCCGACCAGCCGCCGGTGGCCAGCCGGCCGAACAGCCAGGAGTAGATCTCGCGCAGGTCGTCCGCGTACCGCTGCATCAGCCAGACCTGGCCGGCCTGCAGGAACGCGGCGACCGCGACGCCGGACAGGATCAGCGCGGCCGGTGACCGCTCCCGGCCGCCCGCGCCGCCGAGCAGGTACGTCAGCGCGATCGCGGCCAGCGCGCCGGCGAACGCGGCGGACGGCAGCAGCACGCGCGGCGCGTTCAGCGCGATCACCGCGGTGGCGGCCAGCCCGGCGCCGGCCGCCACGCCCAGCAGGTACGGGTCGGCCAGCGGGTTGCGGAACACGCCCTGGTAGGCCGCGCCGGCCAGGGCCAGCATCGCGCCGGCGAGCAGGCCGAGCGCCACCCGCGGCAGCCGCAGCCGCAGCAGCACCGCGGCCTCCCGCTCGTCCAAACCGGACTCCAGCCGTACCCCCGGGATCTGGTCCAGCAGCTCGGCCGCGACCGCGAGCGGCGGCAGCGGGACCGGCCCGAACGCGAGGCCGGCCACGCCCGCGGCGATCACCGCGAGCAGGCCGGCCAGCCACCACAGTGGCCGCACCCGCCTCACGCCGGGACCTTGGCCACCGCGTCCGTGACCGCGCGGACCAGGTCGACGACGCGCGGGCCCCAGCGGGACGCGACGTCGTCGTCGAGCGGCACGATCCGCCGCTCGCGCACGGCCGTCATCGTGTTCCACCCGGGCCGGGCCGCGACGGTCTCCGCGCTCTGCGCGCAGCAGGTGACGTCGGCCAGGAAGATCAGGTCGGGGTTCGCCTTCACCAGGAACTCCTGGTTGAGCTGCGGATATCCGCCCGCGGCGCCGGCGCTGTCCGCCGGGTCGGCCACGTTGGCCAGCCCGGCCCGGCCGAGCAGCGCGCCGACGAACGTGGTGGAGGTGGCGGAGTACAGCTCCGGGCCCAGCTCGTAGTAGTAGGTCAGCGGGCGCTCCCGGGCGGGCAGGCCGGCGACCAGCTTGTCGATCTCGGCGCCGGTGCGGGTGGCCAGGTCCGCCGCCTCGGCCGCGTGGCCGGTCAGCGCGCCCAGCTCACGCCACTGGCGGAAGCCGTCGTCCAGCGTGGCCGGCGCCGCGGCCGTGTACACCGGGATCTTCAGCTCGGTCAGCGACCGCACGATGTCGTTGATGTCGTTGGCGATCACCACCAGGTCCGGCGTGCGCGCGGCGATCGCCTCCGCGTTGGGCTGGAAGCCGGACAGATCGGTGACCGGCACGCCGGCCGGGAAGTCGGACTGGTCGTCGACGGCCACCACCTGCGGCCCGGCGCCGATCGCGAACAGCGTCTCGGTGGCGGTCGGCGACAGCGAGACGATCCGCTCCGGCCGCCGGTCGAGCGTGACGCCGCCGGCCGAGACCGGATAGGCCGCGCTCGCCGAGGCCGCGGGGGCCGCCGGTTCGTCCTCGGCGGCACATCCGCCGAGGGTCAGAAGAGCAAGGATCACAGCGAGGGTACGACGTCCGCGCGCCACGGCCACCTCCGGTTCGACGGCGGATCGGCACGCATCGCGCGACGCGCCCCGATCCGCGAGGGCGTTGATCGCAACCGTGCTCCGCAGGCGACCTGGCTTTCACAGTTGCGGGACAGCGCCGGATTCGCACCGGACTTCGCTGCGGGAACGGTTCCTACCCCAGACGCTAGTGCAGGTCCCGGCCGATCGACCGGGACCTGCGTCAACTGTGACCGGGAACTAGCAGTACGTGGCCTGCTTGCCGATCACCCGGTACGGGCAGTCGCTGTACTCCGCCAGCAGCAGCACCGCGGTCCGGTTGATCGCGGTCTGCGCCGGGATGACCTCGTCGGGCGGGTAGAAGCCGCCGCCGCTACCGCTCGAGCCCGGGTACATCTCGAACGTGTAGGCGAAGATCTTGTGCGTGCCCCACATCCAGTCGATGCTGTCGCCGTCCGTGATGTAGAGGTCGCTGGACTGCTGCGGCGTGTACCCGTTGAGGTTCGCCAGCTGCGTGCCGAGCGTCGCGAACGTGTTGTACTGGTCCGCGTTCATGCCGGTCGCGGTGTTCGCCGTGGTGTAGCCGTACGGCCAGAGCACCAGCTCCGAGTACGTGTGCCAGTCGATGTTGGTCTTGATCTGCTGGACGCCGCCGACCACCCGGCTGTTGACGAAGTCGCGCAGCGCGCGCGTCTCCGGCGCGGAGAACGCGGACGGGCCGCGGTAGGTCAGCGACGACGGCGTGCCGGACGAGCCGCCGCAGCAGCCCCAGTTGTAGCTCCAGTTCCGGTTCAGGTCGGTGCCGACCGCGGTGGAGCCGCTGTTCGGCTGCCGGTTCTTGCGCCATGAGCGGTACGAGCCGGTGGCGATGTCGTACTCGCTGCCGTCCGGGTTGACGGTCGGCACGATCCAGATCTCGCGCGAGTTCACGATGTTCGTGATCCGCGTGTCCGTGCCGTAGTTGTCGGTGAACAGGTTGAGCAGGTAGATCGCCATCTCGACGGTCAGGTGCTCACGCGCGTGCTGCTGGTGGTTGAACAGGATCTCGGGTTCGCTCTCGTCCGTGGCCACGTTGTCCGAGATCTTGATGACCGGCAGGTCACGGCCCTCGTAGGAACGGCCGATGCTGCTCTTGCGCGCGATCGACGGGTGATCGGAGACCACCTGGTTGATCACCGCGGTGAGCTCCGCGTAGTTGTGGTAGGCCGAGTCGGCCGGCGGGAAGTCCAGTGTGCCGAAGTCGCTCGCCGCGCCCGACGGCTGCGCCGGCTGGACCTGGAAGCCGAGCGCGCGGATCGCCTTCAGCTCGTCCGCGGTGGCGGAGACGGTGAGCACGCCGTGCTCCTGGACGGCGTCGATCGCGGCGCCGGTGCCGGCGACGGCGGTGCGTGCCTCCTGCGTACGCACGCCGAGCACGGTGTACTGCCCGGTGTCACCGGCGGCGACGGACGCCCCGGACTCGGCCGGGCGCGCGGACGCGGGCCCGGTCGCGGTGACCACCAGTGCCAGCGCGGCGGCGGCCGCCACGGCGAGGCGGAAACGGGATGTGGACACGGGTGAGCCTCCTGGGGGTGGGGAGGTTGGGTCGTGTCACTCCATCACCCGAAGCGTGATCGTCTCAATACGCTTCGATATCCCAAAGCGATCATCCCGCCGGTGACATGGTTCAGTTCTTGTCGGCGGCTTCCCGCTCGTCCGCCGTGCCCGCCGGCTCACCCTCCGGCTCGTCCTCGCCGGCCAGGGCGGCGCGCAGCCGGGCCCGCTCCGCCTTCCGCCGGTCCGCGCGCGCGGCCAGGTCGTTGGCCATCTGGTCACGCCACGCGCCGAGCAGGAAGAACGAGGCGACGGCCGAGAGCAGCAGCGCCACGATCAGCTTGATGAAGATGTCCGTGTCGACGAACCACATCGCCGCGAAGAACGCCGCGAAGAGACCGATCCGGCCGGCCGTGTACTTGATCGCGGCCACAGCGCCTCACCTCTTCAGCCGAGAACCACAACCATCAGAGGGTACGCCGTCAGGCCCAGACCTTCTGCGGTACGGCCCGGCGATCGGCCAGCGGGACCGGCGCGTCGTGCTCGTGGATCGCCCCGAACGACGCGTCCCGCTCGACCGGCCGCAGCCCGGCGTCCCAGATCAGCTCCAGCAGTTCGCGGGCGGCGTCCAGCTCGACGGCGCGCCGGTCCGCGTGGCGCCAGCGCTGCTCCGGGCGGCCCTTCTCACCGGCGTCGCCGGTCCGGCCCGCTTCGGCTTCGTCGTCGGCTTCGGCTTCGGCTTGGGTGGGCACGCCACTGAGGTCGTCGGCGCCGTAGTTCAGCAGCAACTGGACCAGCGCGGGACCGTGCGAGGCGTAGTCGGCGGTCAGGTGCACGGCCGGGTCGAGCAGCAGGCGGGCGACCGCGAACGTGCGCAGCGCCTCCGCGGGCGCACCATCCTCTTTGACCAGAACGAGCGCGGACGGCCGAAGATCTTCACGGAGATTTAGCACCGCGTCCACCAGGTGCGCGGCGGGGTCCGCGGCACGCCCGTAGGCGATTTCACCCGCGTCGATGGCACGATCGGCGGCGAACGTCGCCCGGTCGGCGTAGGACTCGGTCCGGCGGTGGTGCGCCAACCTGCCCAGCCAGGCGAGGTCGTCGCCACCGAACAGGACGATTCCGTCATCTCGCGTGAGCCGCTCCCCGGCGTAGACCTTCTGCTCCAGCGCGCTTTTCCACCCGGAATCCATGCTCAGAGCGTACGTGGCCGGGAGCTGAACGATCAGCCGAGTGCAGCGGAACTCACTTCCGCCCACCCGTCTCCACTTTCCGATTTATCCGTCCAAATCGCTCGAATCTCAGGGAGTTCACAGCCTCGGATCGCGATTGACCGATCGACACTCCGTGGGAGTGTGAGGTACACCCTTAGGGGGAACGGGACGAGCCGGGAGATCCGGAAGATCACCGGCGAGCACGTTGGGATTGGTATGGGTCAGTACACACACGTGGGACGTCACCGCGCCGCACCGGCTCCGCTGCTGCGGCCGGTGATCTTCACAGCGGTGGTCAGCGCCGCACTGGCCGCGGTCATCAGCTCACCGGCGTACGCGGCACCCCCGATCCCCGGCATCCCGGACACCGGCTCCCGCCCGGCCGCGACCGGCGGGCTCTCCCTTCCCGGCGGCACCGGCGTCACGCCGGGCAGCACCGGCGGCGTCACGCCGACCACCTCGCTCACCGGCAACCCGGTGGCGACCCAGCTGGAGACCAAGCAGACCGAGGTCAACCAGGCCGGGCAGCGCCTGCTCGCGCTGGAGGAGCAGGTCGCCCAGGCCACCGCCGCGGTCTCCGCGGCGGAGGGCAAGGTCACGGCCGCCTCCGCCGCGCTGGCCGCGGCGGAGAACGCCACCGAGACCGCGGCGGCCGAGGCGCTGAAGGAGGCGTCCGCGCTCCCGCCGGGCACGTTCGGCTCCGACCTTTACAAGATCGGTTCACTCTGGCGGGTGCCCCGCGACACGGACTCCTCCGCGGAGAGCCGGGCCCGCGACCTGACCCGCGCGCAGGAGGCCGCGCTCGCCGCGGTGACCGAGCGGGACGCCGCGCTGGCCACCCAGGCACAGCTGCGCTCCCAGTTCACCGCGGGCGAGGCCGCGCTCAAGGCGCTCGAGGCGGAGCTGCGCAGAATCCGTGAGGAGAACGAGGACCAGCTCGCCACGATAGCGGCGCAGCAGGACGCCGCCGAGGCCGCGCTCGGCGCCGACTACATCGACAACACCACCACCGACGGCCTGGTGGCCCACCCGAAGGCGCTGGAGGCGCTCGCGTTCGCGATGGCGCAGCGCGGCAAGTGGTACGAGTGGGGTGCCGAGGGCCCGGACACGTACGACTGCTCCGGCCTGATGTGGGACGCCTACCGGCACGCCGGCTACACGCTCCCCCGGGTCGCCAACGACCAGTACTACGCGACCCGCGGCAAGACCGTGCCGAAGTCCGCGATGCTCCCGGGCGACATGGTGTTCTTCAGCACCAGCAACCGGTGGAGCGACGTCTACCACGTCGGGATGTACGTCGGCGACGGCAAGATGGTCAACGCGCCGACCACCGGCGAGGTGGTCAAGGTGCAGTCGATCCAGTGGTCGCGGTTCTTCGCCGCCACCCGGGTCTTCGGCGCGGTCGAGGCGCCCGCCTCCGGGGCCGACACGCCGAAGCCGACGCCCAAGCCGACGCCGCGGCCCACGCCGACGCCGACCACGCCGCGGCCGGGCACGCCGTCGCCCGCGCCGACCACGCCGAAGCCCGGTTCGCCGAGCCCGACGCCGAGCACGGGCTCACCGACCCCGACACCCACGACGCCGTCGCCGGGCTCGCCGAGCCCGACGCCGTCCGGCTCGCCGTCCTCCACGCCGGCGCAGCCGACCACGCCGGCCGACCCGCCGACGAACTCGCCCACCCGGCCGGCGTCGAACCCGCCGTCCGACGCCACGTCGGCCAGCGCGTCCGCGGGCGGCAGCGCGTCCGCGTCGGCGGGCGGGAGCGCCTCCGCGTCGGCCGGCGGCAGCGCCTCCGCGTCCGCGAACGGCTGACCCCCGGGTCGCCTGTCCCGCGACTCGCGGATATGGCACGTTTTATGCGAGGGTGAACGTGGGAGGCGATGTCATGAGCGAGGATCGGGCGCAGGGTGCGGACGCGCCCGGGAGCACCCCGGCGGCGGTGGCACGCGCCCAGGTGGGACGCGCTTCCGTGGCCGGCGGGACCGCGGGCGACCTCGCCGGTCCGGGGGTGCTTCCGAGCCGGCAGCCGGCCGAGGGACGCACCTATCGGGCCGGTGACTACGGCACGCCGGCGGAGACCTCCGGGGAGCCGCCCGAGGCGGCCTCCGCGCTGAAGCCGGCGGAGGGGCCGATCACGCCCGCGCCGGTGCTGGCGTTCACCACACCACCGGCGGCTCCCGCGGTCGCGGCGGAATCGCCCGGTGTCTCCCCGGACTCCGCCGCGGGTTCCGGCGGGTCCGCCTGGTCGAACTTCGCGATGCCGAAACGAGAGACGGCCGACGCCTCGCTGTCCGCGGCGGTCGCCGCCGCGCAGAGCGAGCCGGCTCCGCTCCGGGAGGATGCCACGGCTTCCGCCGATGCCACGGCTTCCGCGTCTTCCGTGGGCGATGCCGCTCCGGCCGCCGCCGGTGCCGCTCCCGCGGCCTACGGGGCGTCCGCGATCCGCCCGACGTCTCCGGCCGCCACGACGCCGCCGCCGCTCGGGGTGCGGTCCCCGGCGTGGCCGACGTCGCTGGCCTTCGGCGGCGTGGAACCGGAGGGTTCCTCGTCGGAGGACTCGCCTTCTTCCGCCTCACCCGTCTCGTCGGCACCGGCGGTGACCAGCGCGCCGCCGGCGGCCGATTCCCCGGCGCCGGCGTTCGGCGACCCGCAGAGCCCGGCGCGGCCGTTCGGCGGCGTACCGGCCTCGTCGTTGGCGCCGTCCACGTTCGGCGAGGTGCCGGTCTCGGCACCGCCGGGCTCCGCCACCCCGCCGGCGTCCGGCACGTTCCCAGGCTTCGGCACGCCGGTCTCGGCGCCGCCCTCCCCCGCGGCTCCGGTCTCCGGTGCGCCGTCCACGTACGGCACTCCTGCCGCCTCCACACCCGTCTCCGGCGCACCCTCGGACTTGGGCACGTCCGCGCCGGTCTCGGGTGCGCCGTCCGCTTCCGGAGCCTCGTCCGCGCCGCCGGTGTCCGGTGCGCCGTCCGTGTACGGCGCCTCCTCCCCGGCCGCGCCGGTCTCCGGTGGGGCGCCGGTGACGAGCGGGCCGCCCGCGTTCCGGGCCGCGTCACCCTCGTCCTACGGGCTGCCGTCCACGACGGCGGCACCCGCGCCGGTACAGCCGGACTACTCGCTGCCCGCACAGCGGTCCGGCGGCTCCGGGGCGAGCGAGCCGACCAGGGCGCGCGCGTCCGTACCGGGACTGAACAGGATCACGCCGGGCGCCGAGGGCATAGTGGGTTCCGCCACCTCAGGGACCGGATATCCGCGCGTCTACCGGGCCGGTGCGCCGGGGGCGACCGAGCCGGACCCGGTGGAGCCGCCGGAGCCCGCCGAGCCGCCGCAGCCACCGGAGCCGCCGCAGCCGGCCGAGCCGCCCGCGCCGGGGCCCGGTCCGGTGCCGACGCCGTTCCCCGACCCGAACCGGCCCGGTCCGGCACCGGGTCCTCAGCCCGGCCGGCCCGTACCGGTGCCGCCCGCTCCGCCGGCGCCGCCGCCCGGCCCGCCGATGCCCTCACCGATGCCGCCGTTCCCGCCGCCGCCCGCGACCGGCACCACCTGGTCGTCCGCGTCGGCCGCCACGGCACCGGGACGCGGGGCCGAGGACGTGCCCGTGGCCTCGCTGCCGCCGTGGCCGGCGTCCGAGGTCGCCCAGCCGGGCCGGCAGTGGCCGGCATCCGAGGCGGCCCAGCCGGGACGGCAGTGGCCCGCGCCCGAGACGTCCGGCCGGCAGTGGCCGCCGCGTGACGGTGACGCGGGGGTGACGCCGGTGGTGCGCGGCTTCTCGGACCGCGGGGACGATGCGCACGGCGTGGCCACGTCCGCCGAGTACAACCAGTGGGCGCGTGGGCAGCGGCGCGAGTCCGGCACGGTCTACTCCGCGCCCGCCCGGCGCGCGGAGCCGAACACGGGTGGCGTGCCGGCCAACCCGGCGATCGAGACGACCGGGTCGCTGACCGGTCAGATCCTGTCGCCGCAGCGGTGGAACGACAACTCCGAATCGGGCAATTCCGCCCGGGTGATGGTCATCTTCGCGAGTGTCTTCGGCGGCATCGTGATCGTCGGCATCGTCGCCTCAATCATCCTCGGTGACCTGGTCATGGGCCTGTTCGGCAAGTAACCGGTGACGCAAATCGGGCGTTACGCCGATCGGGTAACACAGTGAGCCCCGCCACTACGGCACGGGAATGCCCCCGGGTCGCCGCTGGTTGACGGGTAGGCTGTCATTCATCATTGGTTCCGGTCGGCGTGATCAGCGCGGGCCGCAGGGCGTTCTTGCAGGGCATTCGCGGCGACTCCCCTCGCCGCGGCGGGGCCACTTAGCGAGCATGCGCCCCGTTGAGAGGTTTCTTTGACGACTTTCGTTGACCCCAGCACGTTCCCGTCCCTCTTCGACTCTTCCGCGGACTCGACCGCAGAGTCCCTCCCCTCCGCTCCCGCGGAGACTCCCGCTCCGGAGGCCGGTTTCGAGGCCCTCGGCCTTCCGAACCGCCTGGTCCGGGCGCTCGCCCGCGAGGGCATCACCACGCCGTTCGAGATCCAGGCGGCGACCGTCCCCGACGCGCTGGCCGGCCGGGACGTGCTCGGCCGCGGCCAGACCGGCTCCGGCAAGACGCTGGCGTTCGGCCTGCCCGTGCTCGCCCGCGTCGCCGCCGGCGGCCGTGCCGAGCCGCACCGCCCGAAGGCGCTGATCCTGGTGCCGACGCGTGAGCTGGCCATGCAGGTGGCGGACGCGCTGATGCCGCTGGGCAAGCCGCTGGGCGTGTTCATCAAGACCGCGGTCGGCGGCGTGCCGTACGACCGGCAGATCGACTCGCTCCGCCGGGGCGTCGAGATCATCGTGGCCACGCCGGGCCGGCTCGGCGACCTGATCAACCGCGGCGTCTGCAGCCTGGACAAGGTGGAGATCACGGTCCTGGACGAGGCGGACCAGATGGCCGACATGGGCTTCCTGCCCGAGGTCACCGAGCTGCTGTCCAAGACGCCGGAGGGCAGCCAGCGCCTGCTCTTCTCCGCGACGCTGGACAA
Organism: Catenuloplanes atrovinosus; assembly: GCF_031458235.1. Classification (NCBI taxonomy): domain Bacteria; kingdom Bacillati; phylum Actinomycetota; class Actinomycetes; order Micromonosporales; family Micromonosporaceae; genus Catenuloplanes; species Catenuloplanes atrovinosus. The sequence continues at coordinate 7,298,714 of NZ_JAVDYB010000001.1, forward strand.
GGACGTGGACACGCTGGTCAAGCGGTTCATGACCGACCCGGTGACGCACTCGACCGCGCCGCCGGTCGCCACGGTCTCGACCATGGATCACCACATGCTGCTGATCCCGCCGCAGGACAAGTTCCCGGTGACCGCGTCGATCGCCGCCCGCAAGGGCCGCACGATCATCTTCGCGCGTACGCAGATGGGCGTGGACCGGCTCGTCGAGCAGCTCGCGGCCGTCGGCGTCCGGGCCGGCGCGCTGCACGGCGGCAAGACGCAGCGGGCGCGCACCCGCACGCTGGCGGAGTTCAAGGAGGGCCGGACGAACGTGCTGGTCGCCACGGACGTCGCCGCGCGCGGCATCCACGTGGACGGCATCTCGCTGGTCCTGCACGTCGACCCGCCGAAGGACCCGAAGGACTACCTGCACCGGGCCGGCCGCACCGCGCGCGCCGGCGAGTCCGGCGCGGTGGCCACGCTGGTCCTGCCGAAGCAGCGCCGCACCACGCTCGGCATGCTGGAGAAGGCCGGCGTCAGCCCCGCCCAGACCCGCGTCCGCGCCGGCGACGCCGCGCTGACCGAGCTGGTCGGCGCGCAGGAGCCGTCCGGCGTCCCGGTCGTCGACGAGCCCGAGCCGCCGCGCCGCTCCGAGGGCGGCCGTGGCCGTCGCTTCGGCGGCGGTGGCGACCGCGGCCCGCGCCGTTTCGACGGCGACCGCGGCCCGCGTCGCTTCGACGGCGACCGCCCGCGGCGTTTCGACGGCCCGCGCGAGGACCGTCCGCGCCGCTTCGACGCCCCGCGCGACGGCGCCCAGCCCAACGGCGACCACCGCGCGAACGGCGACCACCGCGCCAACGGCGACCACCGCGCCAACGGCGACCGCCGCCCGAGCTGGCGTTCCCGCGACGAGCGCCCGCGCGACGACCGTCCCCGCGACGACCGTCCCAGCGGCGGCGAGCGTCCGCATCGCCGTCCGGCTCGCACGCACTGACCCACACCACTGGCGAAGGCCGTCACCCGAGGGGGGTGACGGCCTTCGCCGTCGGCGGGGCTCACCCCTTGACCGCGCCGGTGAGCCCGCCGACGAGGGTGAGGCCTTCGCCGTCGCGGGGCTCACCCCTTGACCGCGCCGGTGAGCCCGCCGACGAGGGTGACGGCCTTCGCCGTCTCTCCCTCCGTTTTCCTCTTCGGCCGCCCCGCCGGCCGTTGCGCGTCCCGTGCGACCGCCGCGTCGCCGCACATCCCGGCTTCACCGCCCTGCTGCATCCCGGCCCGTCACCATCGCGATGCCACCGAGATCAGCCATTAGGCCGGCTGAGCCCATGGGTCGCCTGCCGATGACCCCACAGCTCGCAGCGGCAGATCTGATCGCCCATGACCGAAATTTCGGATATAGCGGATCGTAAAGGTCCCGAGGTGGATGTCCCTGGCCGGAGACCGCAGCGAAACGGCGTGCGCCGGCGCCGAGAGCGCGGAGCGAGCAACAGCGACCGAAAGACCTCAGCGGCCAGCATCTCGGCGAAGCCAGCGAGCACAAGCAGCCCGAGGACTCCACCCAACCCGCGACCCGGACATGCACGCCCGGCGAGCGCTCGCGACCTCGGCGAAACCCGCGGGCGCAGAGCGACCGGGGGCGTGCGCCGTCGTCCGGCGCTGAGGTGGGCGGGAAGCCGGAGGGCTTGGCGTCATGAGCGATACCAGGGGAACCGGTGGCGCGGCCGGGTGGAGGTGGATGCGGGGGACGCGTGGGGTGTGGTGACCAAAGGCGGGACCGGCCCGATGCGGTGGGCGGAGCGGAGCGCCAGCGGAGTCGGAGCCCGCCGCGAGGTTTGCCCGCGGGAGCATGCGGCAAGCGACCCCGCCGGAAGCGGGAATATCCGTTTTTAAAGGGTTTTAGGAAGCCACGTCCCGGTCGCGAGGAAGTCCTGCACGGTGGCGAGGTGCGGGCTCAGGTCCAGGTTCTGGTCGGCGACCCAGGTGTCGGAGAAGTACGTGTCGGCGTAGCGTTCGCCGCCGTCGCAGAGGAGGGTGACGACGGAGCCGGTACGGCCCGCGGCGCGCATCTCGGCGATCAGCGTGAAGGCGCCCCACAGGTTGGTGCCGGTGGAGCCGCCGACGCGACGGCCGAGGAGGGCGCTGGCGGCGCGCATGGCGGCGAGCGAGGCGGCGTCGGGGACGGCGAGCATGCGGTCGACGACGGCGGGCTGGAAGCTGGGCTCGACGCGGGGGCGGCCGATGCCCTCGATGCGGGAGCCGCTGCCGGTCTCGACGGCCCAGTCGGCGTCGCGGTACGCGGGGAAGAACGCGGAGTTCTCCACGTCGACGACGCAGAGGCGGGTGTCGTGGCGGCGGTAGCGGACGTAGCGGCCGATGGTGGCGCTGGTGCCGCCGGTGCCGGCGCCGGTGACGACCCAGGTCGGGATCGGGTGCCGTTCCAGCGCGAGCTGCGCGAAGATCGACTCGGCGATGTTGTTGTTGCCGCGCCAGTCGGTGGCGCGCTCCGCGTACGTGAACTGGTCCATGAAGTGGCCGCCGAGGTCGTCCGCGAGCCGGCGGGCCTCGATGGAGGCGGCCGCGGGCGTGGCGACCAGGTGGCACTTCCCGCCCTGGAACTCGATCAGGCTGATCTTCTCGGCGGAGGTGGTGGCCGGCATGACCGCGATGAACGGCAGGCCGAGCATGCGGGCGAAGTACGCCTCGGAGACCGCGGTGGAGCCGGAGGACGCCTCGACGATCGTGGTGTCCGGGCCGATCCAGCCGTTGCACAGCCCGTAGAGGAACAGCGATCGGGCCAGGCGGTGCTTGAGCGAGCCGGTGGGGTGCACCGACTCGTCCTTGAGGTAGAGGTCGATGCCCCACTCGGGCGGGAGCGGGAACGGCAGCAGGTGCGTGTCGGCCGACCGGTTCGCGTCCGCCTCGACCTTGGCGATCGCCTCGGTGACCCAGGCGCGGGCCGGCTCGTCGCACCGGGCGACGTCCACGGCGGTCACCGGACCACCGGCTGCGGACGGTTCTCCCACTTGGTGGAGAGCGCGATCGCGGTGCGCGTGCTGGCCACGCCCGGCACCCGGCCGATGCGGAGGATGACCTGCTCCAGCTCGCCGATGGTGCCGACCCGCGCTTTGATCAGGAACGATTCGACGCCGGCCATGAAGTAGCAGTCCTCGACCTCGGGCATGTCGCGCAGCGCGGCCGAGACGTCGTCGGTGTCGCCGCCGGAGTCCTGCACGATGCCGATGAACGCGGTGACGCCGAGCCCGACCGCCTCCGGGTCCACCTCGGCCTGGTAGCCGCGCAGGACGCCGTTGGACTCCAGCTTGCCGACGCGCTCGTGCACGGCGGGCGCGGAGAGGCCGACCTGGCGGGCCAGCTCCGCGTACGAGATGCGCGCGTTGCCGCGCAGCAGCTCCACGATTTTCAGGTCAGTTGTATCCACGGTGCGTTAACACTATCGTCCCGGGCCGCCGGCGGCGATCTATCGTAAATCAGAACTAAGCTCGCAGATAGTACCGCCGAACGGCTCAACCAGTGCGTTTTCCACGTTCTCCGGACACGCTACGCGGGCGGTGCTTCAATGGCCGTACGTCCCTAGAGTGCTTCGGTGTGGACACGGAAAGTAATCAAGAACCCCCGAAGCATCGATCGACGCTAGGAGGGGTCGTGGACACTGGAGATCGTCTGCTGACGCCGGGCGAGGTGGCTGCGCTGTTCCGCGTCGACCCGAAGACGGTCACTCGCTGGGCGGCCGCCGGCCGGATCGGCAGCATCAGGACACCGGGCGGGCATCGGCGCTTCCGGGAGTCCGAGGTGCGCCAGCTGCTCGAGGGCGAGGGCCTGGAGGAGCTGAACAAGGACCTGCCACCGGAGACGAACGGCGGCAGCGGGGGGCACGGCGGCTACAACAACCCGCCCTCGCTCAACTGAGACCGTGCGTTGAGCTCGCCGGTCCATCGGCGGAAGAGCGTGTGTGGTACGCCGAGCGCGTCCAGCACCTTGCCCGCCACGAAGTCGACGAGTTGCTGTGCCGAGGCACCCGCGCCGGCCCCGTAGAACCCGGGACTGGCCGGAAGCACCACCGCGCCCGCGTCGTGCAGTGCGATCAGGTGTTCCAGGTGTGACCTGGTCACCGGCGTCTCACGGGGCACCACGACGACGCGGCGGCGCTCCTTGAGGGAGACCTCGGCGGCGCGTTGCAGCAGGTCCTTGGAGAGCCCGATGGCGATGCCGGCACAGGCCGCGGTCGACGCGGGGACGACCACCAGTCCGCGCACCGGATAGGAGCCGCTGCTCGGGCCGGCCGCGAGGTCGCCGGCCGGCCAGTGCACGACGTCGCCCGGTGTGGTGCCGAGCCAGGCGGCCAGGTCGTCCTTCCAGTGCGCGTCCCGGAACGGGCGGCCGGTCTCGTCCAGGATCGTCAGGCGGGCGGCCCGGGAGACGATCAGGTCGACCGGCTCGCCCGCCTCGAAGAGCGCGCGGAGGACGGCGGCGGCGTACGGCGTCCCGGAGGCTCCGGAGACGCCGACCACCCACGGACTACGCACGGAGTCCCTGCAGGATGACCAGGTCGAGCAGCGCGAAGGCGAACAGCGCGACCGCGATCAGCCCGTTCGCCGTGAAGAACGCGCGATTGACGCGGGACAGGTCGTCCGGGCGCACGATCCGGTGCTCGTAGACCAGCACGGCGGCGATCCCGGCCAGGCCGAGCCACCAGAGCCAGCCGTACCCGGTCAGGTAGCCGAACGCGGCGTAGAGCGCGACCGTCAGCACGTGCGTGGCCGCGGCGATCCGCAGCGCACCGGCGACGCCGTGCTTGACCGGGACCGAGCCGACGCCGATCTGCCGGTCGATGTCCACGTCCTGGCAGGCGTAGATGCAGTCGAAGCCGCCGATCCAGGTGCCGACCGCGAGGCCGAGCACCAGCGCCTCCCACGACCAGGCGCCGGTGACGCCGATCCACGCGCCGACCGGGGCCACGGCCTGCGCCGCGCCCAGGAAGACCTGGGGGTAGTTGGTGAAACGCTTGGCGTACGAGTAGATCACCAGCGCGAAGAGGGCCAGCGGCGCGAGCAGCAGGCAGAGCAGGTTGAGCGCGGCGGCCGAGGCGAAGAAGATCACCAGGGAGATCAGCAGGCCGGCCCAGGCGACGCGCATCGAGATCGCGCCGGTGACCAGCTCGCGGTTGGCCGTGCGCGGGTTCTGCGCGTCGATCCGGACGTCGATGATCCGGTTGGCGGCCATGGCGACCGTCCGCGCGGAGACCATGGCGACCGTGATCAGGCCGAGCGTTCCCCACTGCACGTGGGTTCCGAGCGACCGCATGGCGGTCAGCGCCGCCAGGTAGGCGAACGGCAGCGCGAAGATCGAGTGCTCGATCATCACCAGCCGCAGGAACCCCTTGACCGGGTTGGGCCGCGCGACGGTACCGGTCACAGGCCGTACTCCTTCCAGCGCTTGTCGACCTTCCGCACGATCTCCGGGGACATGACCATGCTCTCCGGCCAGCCGCGCGTGTAGCCCTCGGACGGCAGCTTCCGGGTCGCGTCGACGCCCGCCTTGCCGCCCCAGAACTGCTGGTACGACGAGTGGTCCAGGTGGTCGACCGGCCCCTCAGTGAGCAGCAGGTCGCGCGAGTAGTCGACGTTGCCGAACGCGCGGAACGCCACCTCGGAGTAGTCGTGCACGTCGCAGTCCTCGTCCACCACGATGATCAGCTTGGTCAGCGACATCATGTGCGCGCCCCAGATCGCGTTCATCACCTTCTGCGCGTGCTTGGGGTAGCGCTTCCGGATCGAGACGATCGCGCAGTTGTGGAACACGCCCTCGGCCGGCAGGTCGTAGTCGACGATGTCCGGGATCATGAAGCGCAGCAGCGGCGCGAAGATCCGCTCGGTGGCCTTGCCCAGGCCGTGGTCCTCCTGCGGCGGCTGGGACGTGACGATCGAGTGGTAGACCGGGTCGCGCTGCATGGTCATGCACTCGATGTGCAGCACCGGGAACGGCTCGACCGGCGTGTAGAACCCGGTGTGGTCGCCGAACGGGCCCTCCGGCATCCGCTCGCCGGGCTCCAGGTAGCCCTCCAGCACGATCTGCGCGTTCGCCGGGACCTGGAGCGGCACGGTCAAGCAGTCGACCATCTCGACGCGCTCGTTGCGCAGGAAACCGGCGAACAGGTATTCGTCGATGTCGGCGGGCAGCGGCGCGGACGCGGAGTAGCAGACCGCCGGGTCCGCGCCGATCGCGATCGCCACCGGCAGCCGCTGGCCGAGCTGCTCCGCGACCGCGTGGTGGGCGGTGGAGTTCTTGTGGATCTGCCAGTGCATGCCGAGCGTGTTGTGCGAGTGCTGCTGCAGCCGGTAGAGGCCGAGGTTGCGCTTGCCGTTCTCCGGGTGCTTGGTGTGGGTCAGCCCGAAGTTGTGGAAGATGCCGCCGTCGCCGGGCCAGATCTGGAGGCCGGGCAGCCGGTTCAGGTCGACCTGGTCGCCGGAGTAGACGATCTCCTGGCAGGGGGCGGACTTCAGCTTCTTCGGCGGCATGGACTTCAGCTGCAACACCTTGCCGATGCCGTCGCGGATGCCGGACCAGCCGACCGGCAGTTCCGGCTTGAGCATGTTGCCGATCCGCTCGCCGATCTCGTCGAGCGAGCCGACGCCGAGCGCCCGCGCGGTGCGCTCCTCCGTGCCGAACAGGTTGATCGCCACCGGCATGTCGCCGCGGGTGGGCCGCTCGAAGAGCAGAGCGGGGCCATGAGCCTTGACCGTACGGTTGACGATCTCGCTGATCTCGAGGGTGGGGTCGACCGGCGCGCTGACCCGGCGGAGATCACCGGTCTTCTCCAGCGCGGCGAGGAAGTCCTTCAGGTCCGTGAACGCCGCCATGAGTACCAGTCTCGCGCACCTGTGGCGACGCGTTGCGCGGGCGGTCCCAGAACCGGTCCGGCACCACACGATCACCGTGCGTATCCAGGCGATTACATCTGGAGTTTGTCCTGATATGCGGGGACTGGCGGCGTTGATGATTCTGGCGGCGGTCACGCCGACTCCGGCCCAGGAGCGAATGTCCGGCTATCACCATCTCGGCGCCACCACGCTCGGCGAATGGTACGGCGCGTCCGCGCGGCTGACCGTGGTGGATCCGGAGGTCCGGCCCGGCACGCACGACTTCGTGGCGGCCCGGCTGCTGGCCAAGCGCGAGACCGAGGACGGCGTGGAATGGCTGGAGGCGGGCTGGGCGGAGACCGGCTGGGGCGGCGACGGGCGGCAGCGGCTCTACACGTACGACAGCGCCTCCGCGAGCTGGCGGTTCCACGACGCGATCCCGCTGCGGCCCGGCGACGAGGTCTGGATCGACCTGCGCACCGGCGAGGACGGCATGTGGCAGGCGTGGGCGTGGTGGCGGGGCGAGTGGCACCTGCTCGCGGAGAAGCACCTGCCGATCGGCCCGGCCGGGCGGATGGAGCAGTACGTCGAGATCTACCACGACGACAGCGACGGCCCGATGTACGTGCCGCACGCGGAGATCGACTACGCGCGCGTGCGCACCGGGCCGGACGGCCCGGACGTGCCGTGGACGCCGCGCACCGCGCCGAGCGCCACCGGCGAGGGCGCCGACGGATACTGCGTGGAGTGGCAGGCGCGGTACGCGTTCTGGTCCGCGGGGACCTGTTAGACGCCCGCGTACGAGTGCAGGCCGCCGAAGAACAGGTTCACGCCGAACAGGTTCATCAGCATGGTGAGGAAGCCGACGATCGCGATCCAGGTCGCCACGTTCCGCCGCACGCTGGGCGTGGCGCGCGCGTGCAGGTAACCCGCGTAGACGATCCAGGAGATGAAGGCCCAGACCTCCTTGGGGTCCCAGCCCCAGTAGCGGCCCCAGGACGCCTCCGCCCAGATCGGGCCCGCGATCAGCGCACCGAACGTCCAGATCGGGAACGCGAACGCGTGCAGCCGGAACGTCAGCCGCTCCAGCGCGACCGCGGCCGGCACGTTCTTCGCCAGCGAGTACGGGAAGGTGCGCTTGCCCTTCTCGTACCCGTTGCGCATCAGGTACAGCGTGGCCGGCACCACGCCGAGCAGGAAGATGCCGGACGAGGTGGAGACGGCCGCGATGTGGACGATGAACCAGGCCGAGTCGAGCGCCGGGACCAGCGGGCCGACCGGCGTATACGCCACCATGCCGGCCACGCCGAGCAGCAGCACCTGGAACAGCGCCACGAACAGGCCGAGGTGCCGCAGGCCGGGCCACCGCACCAGCACGACGAACCAGGCCGCGATGCCGATGAACGTGGCGGAGACGATGAACTCGTACATGTTGCCCCACGGCACCCGGTCGGCCGCGATGCCGCGGGTGACCAGCGTGCCGAGGTGGGCGAGCGCGGCGAGCACGGTGACGCCGACCGCCGCCCAGCCGATGACCGCGGGCCGCTTCCGCTCCCGCACCTCCACCGATGGCTCGGTCTTGAGCTCGGCCGGGCCGCCCGCGCCGGCCAGCACCAGCTCGCGCTCCGGTCGCAGCGCCGCGCGGCCGATGTGGCTGCGCGTGCCGAACGCGTACTCCGCCGCGTGGCAGATCATCGCCACCAGGTAGGCCAGGACGGTCACCACCAGCAGCTGATCGGAGAGCTCAGCCATCACTCGGTCCCTTCAGCGGTGTCCTCCGCCCGGCGCCCGCCCGGCCTGGTCGCGGCGACCAGCTCGGCGAACTCATCGGCGAAGCCCGGATAGTCGGTGCGCGGCAGCCCACCGGCCTCCATCAAACTACTACGTCCCGTCGTGGACGATTCTCCCAGGTCGGCGGCTGTGATGCGGAAGAACACGCGCCGTCGCTTGCCGTACAGCGAGAGCGTCAGTCCGATGAGGCCCAGCACCGCGCTGACCAGGACGAACAGCTGGCCCGGGTCCTGCCGGATGGAGATCGTGGCGTACTGGCGGGTGCCGACGAAGGTGACCGTGCCGCCGTCGTCGAGCGTCCACGACTCGCCCGGCCGCAGCAGCCTGGCCTCGCCGACCTGGGTGAGCTTGCCGCGGTCGATCTGCGCCTGGTTGATGGAGTAGACCGAGTTCGGGATGCCGGCGTCCTCGCCGAGGTTGCCGCGGTAGGCGATCAGCGTCAGGCCCGGGTTGTTCTCCGCCGGGTGCACCGACTGCACGACCAGGCCCTCCTCCGGCATGGTCGGTACGTAGATGCCCTGGAAGCCGATCTGCTGGTCGTCCTGCCGCTGCCCGGTCGCCGGATCCACGTTGGCGTCCGGGAACTTCGCCACGCCCTCGCTGGTCAGCAGCGGGTCGGTGGACAGGAACGGGCTGACCCGCTCCTGCGTCACGCCGTACCGGTCCGTGTACCGGATGACCGGCGCGTAGCCGTGGCCGAGCAGGTAGACGCTGGCGCCGTCGAGCCGCAGCGGCGAGTTGACCGAGAAGCGCTCGGACCGGCGCGCGCCGTCCTCGTCCACCGTCACGGTCGCCTCGAAGAACTCCGGCATGCCGGTCTCCAGGAAGTCCGCCCGGAAGTCCGTCAACTCCAGGCAGAACGGCGGCAGGTCGGCGTCGTCCACGCGCGGGCCGAGGCCGCTCTCGTCGAACTGCGGCACGCTGTTACAGAACGCGGTGTCCTCGCCGGCCACCAGGATGCGGTTGCCGTGCCAGCCGTACCAGCCGCCGAACGCGACGCCGGCCAGCACGGCCAGCAGCGCGCCGTGGAAGAGCAGGTTGCCGGTTTCCTTGGTGTGGCCCTTCTCCGCGCTGACCGTCCACGAGCCGTCGGCCTGCTCGCGCGCGGCCGTGCGCCACCGCGCCGCGCGCAGCGTCCCGCGGATCCGCGCGGCCGCCTCCGCGGGCGTGCCCTCGACCTCCTCGGCCGGGCTGGACGCGGCGAGCCGGTCCAGGCGGCGGGGCGCCTCCGGCGGCGTCATCCGCACCGCGCGCCAGTGCTCGCGGATGCGTGGCACGATGCAGCCGATCAGCGACGTGAACAGCAGCACGTAGATCGCGGAGAACCAGACGGACGCGTACGCGTCGAACGCGCCCAGCCTGTCCAGCGTGGGCGCCAGGTCCGGGTGGTCGCGGAAGTAGTCGGAGACCGCCTGCGCGCTCACGTTGCGCTGCGGCAGCACCGAGCCGGGAATCGACGCGATGGCCAGCAGGAACAACAGCGTCAGCGCGGTACGCATGCTGGTCAGTTGCCGCCACGAGTTGCGCAGCAGCGCCCAGGCCGGGTTCGGCCGCGGCGGCGTGTCCACGGCCGGCTTGTCGTCCACTGTGGTCACAGCAACACGTCCCCCACGCCGACGGTGGTGAGCAGCCAGATGAGGAACCGGTTCCAGGCGCCGGTGACCAGCGCGAGCCCGACCAGCACCAGCATGCCGCCGCCGATCCGGGTCACCCACTGGCCGTGCCGCCGCAGCGTCTTGAAGACCCCGAGCAGGCGCTTGAAGCCCAGACCGAAAACCAGGAACGGTACGCCCAGACCCAGGCTGTACGCGACGCCCAGCACGGCCGCGCGGTCGGTCTGCCCGGTCGCGGCGGCCAGCGCCATCACGGAGCCGAGCGTCGGGCCGATGCACGGCGTCCAGGACAGCGCGAATATCGCCCCGAAGATCGGCGCGCCGAGCAGGCCCGCGTCCGGCAGCCGGTTGATCCGGAACTCGCGCTGCATGCCGGGGATCAGGCCCATGAACGCCAGCCCGAGCACGATGATCAGCGCGCCGGCGCCGATCTCCAGCGGGCGCTGGTGCTTCATCATCAGGCCGCCGACGTTCGCCACCAGCACGGTGCTGAGCGTGAAGACCACGGTGAAGCCGGCGATGAACAGCGCGCTGCCGGCGAGCACGCGGCCGCGTACCGACGTGCTGGTCTTCTCCAGATCCGTGCCGGTCAGGCCGGTGATGAAGGACAGGTAGCCGGGGACCAGCGGCAGCACGCACGGAGAGAGGAAGCTGACCAGGCCGGCCAGCGCCGCGGCCAGGATCGCCAGGACGAGCGGGCCGCTCGTCGCCGTGTCCGCGAACGTGTCAGCCATGCTCCGCGGCCACCCTCTGCACCAGCGGGGTCAGCTCGCTGGCCAGCACCGACCGGCGGATCACCATGGCGATCCGGCCCTCCCGGTCCAGGATGACGGTGGACGGCGTGGCGCCCGGCGGGATGTCGAAGTCCAGGCCCAGCCGGTTCGCCGGGTCGAACAGGCTCGGGTACGTGACCCGCCCGCGCTCGAAGGCGATCGCGGCGTCCCGGTCGTCCCGGTTGTTGATGCCCAGGAACTCCACGCCGCTCGCCTTGGTGGCCTGGTACGTCTGCTCCAGCTCCTTGGCCTCCGCGCGGCACGGCGAGCACCAGGAACCCCAGAAGTTGACCACGACCACGTTGCCCCGGGCCGAGGCGAGGTCGTAGCGGGTGCCGTCGAGCAGCTCACCGGCGGCCGCGGGCGCGTCCGGCCGCTCGCCCGCCGCGCACTCGATCACGCCGTTCTCGCCGGTGGCACACGCGTCGGCCCAGTCCCCGCGCCCGGCGACCAGGCCCCCGGCCACCGCGCCGGCGATCAGCAGCGCGACGCCCGCCGCGATGGCCCTGGGCCTGGTCAGCACGGCCATCAGGCCCCCTTGGCCGTCCGCGCGGTGGGCGACATCGCGATCAGGTGCGCGGCCGGCTCGGAGTATCCGACGCCGACCACCTTGGCGCCCTCGAAGTGGAACGAGGTGAGGCTGGCCAGGCCGCACTGGCGCTTGCGCGGGTCGTGCCAGAGGCGCTTGCGCTCCACGTGGTTGCGCAGCGTCCAGATCGGCAGCTGGTGCGAGACGCAGAGCGCCTCGTGCCCCTCCGCCTCGACGCGCGCGGCCTCCAGCGCCGCGTACATCCGCTTCGCGATCAGCGCGTACGCCTCACCCCAGGACGGCGTGACCGGGTCGCGCATCACCCACCAGTTGCGCGGGTCGCGCAGCGAGCCGTCGCCGACCGAGACGCGCTTGCCCTCGAACCAGTTCGCGCTCTCGATCAGCCGGTCGTCCACCGCGATCGGCAGCCCGAACTGCGCCGCGATCGGCTCGGCCGTCTGCTGCGCGCGCTCCAGCGGGCTCGCCACCACGTACGTGATGTCGCGCTCCGCGACGGCCTGCGCCGCCGCCTTCGCCATCTGGACGCCGAGTTCGGAGAGGTGGTAGCCGGGCAACCGGCCGTAGAGGATCTTCTCCGGGTTGTGCACCTCTCCGTGCCGCAGCACGTGCACGACGGTCTTACTCGTCACGCCTTACCCCCTCTGGCCCGCCGCAGCGGCCGCACGCGCGGCCGCGGGGAGCGCCGCAGCGATGATCTCCAGTGCCTCGTCGTCGATCGCGGTCGACACGAACCACGACTCGAACGCGCTGGGCGGCAGGTAGACGCCGAGCGCGAGCATCTCGTGGAAGAACGCCTTGAACGCGGCGGCGTCCTGCGTCTTCGCGGACGCGTAGTCGGTGACCTCCGTGTCCGTGAAGAAGATCGAGAACATGCTGCCGGCCGTGGAGAGCCGGTGCGGCACGCCGGCCTCCGCCAGCGCCTTGGTGGCCAGCTCGCCGATCGTGGCGGCGGTCGCGTCGAGCCTCGCGTAGACCGCGTCGTCCGCCAGCCGCAGCGTGGTCAGGCCGGCGGCGCAGGCCAGCGGGTTGCCGGAGAGCGTGCCGGCCTGGTAGACCGGGCCGGCCGGGGCCAGCCGCCCCATCACCTCGGCGCGCCCGCCGAACGCGGCCGCGGGCAGGCCGCCGCCCATCACCTTGCCGTAGGTGAACAGGTCCGCGGCGACCGGGTCCAGGCCGGTCCAGCCGTTGCGGGAGAGCCGGAAGCCGGTCATCACCTCGTCGACGATCAGCAGCGCGCCGTGCCGGTGCGCGATGTCCGCCAGCGCCCGGTTGAACCCGTCCGCGGGGCGCACGACGCCCATGTTGCCCGGCGCCGCCTCCGTGATGATCGCGGCGATGTCCGGGCTGTTCGCGAAGGCCTCCTCGACGGCGGCGACGTCGTTGTACGGCACCACGATGGTCTCGGCCGCGCTCGCACCGGTCACGCCGGGCGAATCCGGCAGCGCCAGCGTGGCGACGCCGGAGCCGGCGGCAGCCAGCAGCGCGTCCACGTGGCCGTGGTAGCAGCCGGCGAACTTGACGATCTTCGAGCGGCCGGTGAAGCCGCGGGCCAGCCGGATCGCCGACATGGTGGCCTCGGTTCCGGAGTTGACCAGGCGGATCGCGTCCACCCCGGTGCGCGCGACCATCTCCTCGGCCAGCTCCACCTCGCCGGGCGTGGGCGTGCCGAAGCTCGTCCCCTTCGCGGCCGCCACCTGCACGGCCGCGACCACCTCGGGATGCGCGTGGCCCAGGATCAGCGGGCCCCAGGAGCAGACCAGGTCGACGTATCGCCGGTCGTCCGCGTCGAACATCCACGGGCCCTCGCCGCGGACCATGAACCGCGGCGTGCCCCCGACCGCGCGGAACGCGCGCACGGGAGAGTTGACCCCGCCCGGCACGATGGCCTTGGCACGGTCGAACAGGGCCTCGGAGGCCGGAGCCTCGGCAATGTGTGAGTCGCTCACGGTTCGCCCATTCTGTCAGCGCCCGGCGTAACCCGGGCAACCACCCCTGACCAGGAGTTGTCCGCGTCACCGGGCGCCGTGGCGGGCCTGCCGACACCCCCGGACGGGTTTCTCAACAGGCTAGCGAGGACAGATCGGGATAGGCTGAGCGAGTGGAGCGTCCCGAGCTGTCCATCGCGGTGCAGCGGACCCCCGGCGAAGTCGTGCTCAAGCTCGCCGGGGAGATCGACATGCTTACCGTCGGCCGGCTGTCGAGCGTTGTGAATGAGATGGTGACGGATCCGCCGCCCCGGATCGTCCTCGACATGGGCGGCATCACGTTCTGCGACTCCCAGGGCCTCGGCACGCTGGTGGTGCTGTCCCGCAAGGCGTCGTTCGCGCAGAGCGTGCTGATCCTCACCAACGTCGGCGACTTCCTCATGCGCGTCCTCGACATCACCGGGCTGCGGTCCGCCCTGATGATCCAGCCCTCCTGACCCGGCGGTGGGGGCCCCGACCCGGCCCCCACCGACTCTCGGGGTCTCAACTTCCCCAGCGCGCTGTCTCCAGGACGTGGACGGCGCGGGCGACGGCGGAGGGGTCGCCGGCACCGTCGCGCAGGATGGTGAGGGATTCGTCGACCGCCTCGGTCAGCGAGGCCCACTGGGCCTCGCGCTCGCGGACGGTCTCGGCCTGGAGCTGAAGCTGCCGGTTCTTCGACCACAAGTCGACGAAGACCGACACCTTGGCGCGCAGGACCCACGGGTCCAGCGGCTTGGTGAGGTAGTCCACCGCGCCGACCGAGTAGCCGCGCACCGCCAGATGCGAGTCGCGGTCCGCGGCCGTCAGGAAGATGATCGGCACATGCCGGGTACGCTCCCGCCGCTTGATGTGCCCGGCCGTCTCGAAGCCGTCCATGTCGGGCATCTGCGCGTCCAGCAGGATGACCGCGAAGTCGTCCAGCAGCAGCTGCTTCAGCGCCGCCTCGCCGCTCTCCACGGCCACCGGCTGCACCGCGATGCCCTGCAGGATCGCCTCCAGGGCCAGCAGGTTCTCCCGGCGGTCGTCGACTAGCAGGGCCTTCGCCACGTCCGTCATATCAGTTGATCTCCCGACCGCTGCCGTTGACCCAGGCGGCCATGAGCGTGATCAGCTCGTCCAGGTCGACCGGCTTGGTGATGTAGTCGCTGGCGCCGGCCGCCAGCGCGGACTCGCGGTCGCCGGGCATGGCCTTCGCCGTGAGGAAAACGACGGGCAGCTCCGCGAAGCGATGGTTGCGGCGGATGCTGCGGGTCGTCTCGTACCCGTCCTGGTCCGGCATCATCGCGTCCATCAGGACGATGTCGACCTCCGGGTGCTCGGCCAGCAGGCGGACGCCGTCGGCGCCGTTGTCCGAGTAGAGCACGGTCATCCCGTGCAGCTCCAGCGCGCTGGTCAGCGCGAAGACGTTGCGCACGTCGTCATCGATGATCAGCACGGTGGCGCCGTCGAGCTGACGGCTGCCCTGGACGGTGCGCTCCTCCTCGATCGGCGCGGTCAGCATCGGCATCGCCAGCGACGGCACCGGGCCGGACTGCGGCACCTGGATCTGCGCCTGCTGTGGCGCGGGCGCGGGCACCACCGCGTCCGGGACCAGCACGTCCGGTACATACAGCGTGAAGGTCGAGCCGTGGCCGGGCGCGGACGAGACCGTGATCAGGCCGCCGAGCAGGTTCGCGAAGCCGCGGCTGATCGACAAGCCGAGGCCGGTGCCGCCGTACTTGCGACTGGTCGTGCCGTCCGCCTGCTGGAACGCCTCGAAGATCAGCGACAGCTTGTCGTCGGAGATGCCGATGCCGGTGTCGCTCACCGAGAACGCGATCACCCGTTCCGCGGAGACCAGCGTCGGCACCTCGAACCGCAGCTCGGACGGGGCGTACCCGATGCTGAGACTGACCGCGCCGGCGTCGGTGAACTTCACCGCGTTCGAGATCAGGTTGCGGAGGATCTGCTGGAGGCGCTGCGCGTCCGTGACGATCGAGCGCGGCAGGTCGGGCGCGAGCGTGACCGAGAAGTCCAGCCCCTTCTCCTCGGCCTGCGGCTTGAACGCCTGCTCGACGTAGCCGCACACCTCGTCCAGCGCCAGCTCGCTCGGCTCCACGTCCATCCGGCCCGCCTCGATCTTGGAGACGTCCAGGATGTCGTCGATCAGGCTGAGCAGGTCCGAGCCGGCGCTGTGGATCGTGCGGGCGAACTCGATCTGCTTCGCGGTCAGGTTCTCCTCGGAGTTGTCCGCGAGCAGCCGGGCCAGGAGCAGGAGCGAGTTCAGCGGGGTACGCAGCTCGTGGCTCATGTTCGCCAGGAACTCCGACTTGTACGCGGACGCCCGGGACAACTGCTGCGCCTTCTCCTCCAGGCCGATCCGGGCCATCTCGATCTCGCGGTTCTTCGTCTCGATGTTGCCCTTCTGCTCGGACAGCAGCTTCGCCTTCTCCTCCAGCTCCGCGTTGGTGCGCTGGAGTTCGGCGGACTGTTCCTGCATCTCGTGCGCGAGCCGCTGCGACTGGGCGAGCAACTGCTCGGTGCGCCGGTTGGCCTGGATCGTGTTGAGCGCGATGCCGATCGTGCCGACCAGCCGGCGCAGGAACGACAGGTGCAGGTCGGAGAACGGACTGACGGCCGCGAACTCGATCACGCCGAGCAGCTCGCCCTCGAAGATCACCGGGACTATCACCAGGTCGGCCGGGGGCGTCTGGGCGATGCCGGAGCGGATCACCAGCCGCTGGTCCGCGGCGGCACCGACCCGGATCATCTCCCGGGAGATCGCGGCCTGGCCGACCAGCCCCTCGCCGGGCGCGAACGTGACCTCGTAGTCCCGGGCCACGTACCCGTAGGAGGCGATCAGGCGCAGCCGGGTCGCCGCGTCGCTGTGGTTCGCGTCCCCGTGATCGATCATGAAGAACGCGCCGACGTGGCCCTCCACCAGCGGCGTCACCTCGTGCATGATCATGCGGCAGACCTCGCTGATATCCCGCTGGCCCTGGAGCAGGCCACCGATGCGCGCGAGGTTCGAGTCGAGCCAGCCCTGCTCCGCGTTCTTCTTCGTGGTGTCGCGGAGCGTCATCACCATCTGGTTGATGTTGTCCTTCAGCTCCGCGATCTCGCCCATCGCCTCGACCGCGATCCGCTGCGACAGGTCGCCGCGCGTCACGGCCGTGGACACCTGGGCGATCGCGCGGAGCTGGGTGGTGAGCGCGGAGGCGAGCTGGTTGACGTTCTCGGTGAGGTCACGCCAGGTGCCGGCCACGCCACGGACCCGGGCCTGACCGCCGAGCTTGCCCTCGATGCCCACCTCGCGGCCGACCCGGGTGATCTCCTCGGCGAAGGAGCTGAGCTGGTCGACCATGGTGTTGACCGTGGACTTGAGCTCCAGGATCTCGCCCTGCGCGTCAACGGTGATCTTCTGGCTCAGGTCGCCGCGGGCCACGGCCGTGGTGACGGACGCGATGTTCCGCACCTGGGAGGTGAGGTTGGAGGCCATCGAGTTCACGTTGTCGGTGAGGTCGCGCCAGGTGCCGGAGACGCCCTTGACCTGCGCCTGACCGCCCAGCTTGCCCTCGGTGCCCACCTCGCGGGCCACCCGGGTGACCTCGTCGGCGAAGCTGCTCAGCTGGTCCACCATCGTGTTCACCGTGGACTTCAGCTCCAGGATCTCGCCCTGCGCGTCGACCGTGATCTTCTGGCTCAGGTCACCGCGCGCGACGGCCGTGGAGACCTGGGAGATGTTGCGGACCTGGGACGTCAGGTTGGACGCCATGAAGTTCACGTTGTCGGTCAGGTCGCGCCAGGTGCCGGCCACGCCGCGCACCTGCGCCTGACCGCCCAGCTTGCCCTCGGTGCCCACCTCGCGGGCCACCCGGGTCACCTCGTCCGCGAACGACGACAGCTGGTCCACCATCGTGTTCACCGTGGACTTCAGCTCCAGGATCTCGCCGCGGGCGTCGACCGTGATCTTCTGCGACAGGTCACCCTTCGCCACCGCGGTGGTGACGCTCGCGATGTTCCGCACCTGGGCGGTCAGGTTGGAGGCCATCGAGTTCACGTTGTCGGTGAGGTCGCGCCAGGTGCCGGAGACGCCCTTCACCTGCGCCTGACCGCCCAGCTTGCCCTCGGTGCCCACCTCGCGGGCCACGCGCGTGACCTCGTCGGCGAACGACGACAGCTGGTCGACCATGGTGTTGACGGTGTTCTTCAGCTCCAGGATCTCGCCCCGGGCGTCGACCGTGATCTTCTGCGACAGGTCGCCCTTCGCCACCGCGGTGGAGACCTGCGAGATGTTCCGCACCTGGGACGTGAGGTTGCCGGCGAGCTGGTTCACGTTCTCCGTGAGATCGCGCCAGGTGCCGGAGAGGCCGCGCACCTGGGCCTGGCCGCCGAGCTTGCCCTCGATGCCCACCTCGCGGGCCACCCGGGTCACCTCGTCCGCGAACGACGACAGCTGGTCCACCATGGTGTTGACCGTGTCCTTCAGCTCCAGGATCTCGCCCTGGGCCTGCACGGTGATCTTCTGGGAGAGGTCGCCGTTCGCCACCGCCGTGGAGACCTGCGCGATGTTGCGGACCTGCGCGGTCAGGTTGGAGGCCATCGAGTTCACCGAGTCGGTGAGGTCCTTCCAGGTGCCGGCCACGTTGGGCACCTCGGCCTGGCCGCCGAGCTTGCCCTCCGTACCCACCTCGCGGGCGACCCGGGTGACCTGCTCGGCGAAGAGCCGCAGCGTGTCGGTCACACCGTTCATGGTGGCGGCCAGCTCGGCCACCTCGCCCTTCGCGGAGACGGTGATCTTCTGCGACAGGTCGCCGCGGGCCATCGCGCCGGCCACGTCGGAGATGGACCGCACCTGGTGGGTCAGGTTCGACGCCATGGTGTTCACCGAGTCGGTGAGGTCGGCCCAGGTGCCGGAGACGCCGCGCACGTCGGCCTGGCCGCCGAGCTTGCCCTCCGTGCCCACCTCGCGGGCGACCCGGGTGACCTCGTCCGCGAAGCTGGACAGCTGGTCGACCATGGTGTTCACGGTGCGGCCGATGCGGAGGAACTCACCGCGCAGCGGCCGGCCGTCCATCTCCAGCGCCATGTGCTGGGACAGGTCGCCCTCGGCCACCGCCACGATCACGCGGGCGATCTCCGTGGTGGGGCGGCCCAGGTCGTCGATCAGTGAGTTGATGGCGCGTGCCCACTTGGCCCAGTCGCCCTCGTACGCCTCGTCGTCGAGCCGCTCGGCGAGCTGGCCGTCCCGGCCGACGATCCGGCTGATCCGGCGTACGTCCAGGTTCTGCCGCTCCTGCAGCGAGACCACGTCGTTGAACGCGTCCGCCACCTCGGCCGCCAGGCCGCTGCGCCGGGGCAGGCGCACCTTCAGGTCGCCGCGCCGCACGTCGCGGAGCGCGTCCGCCAGCTCGGCGAGGAAGATCGCCTCCTCGGACAGCGGAGTGACAGTGCTCACAGGTTGGGCCGCGACTGCGGCAGCGCGGGTCTGTTTCGCCGTAGTCATGGAAAGGTCCTCGCAGGCTCACGGTTCGGGGCTGATCCGGGCGTCTTACCACGCGTGTCGCGGGGTCGACCATGTCATCATTGCGCCTTTCACCCATCAGGTGCGAGCGTCCGGCTTGGAGAGGGCCACCCTTTCAGTGGAGGATGCAAGCGTGTCAGCCGAGGCGAGTGGTGGGCCGGACCACGTCCCCCAGCAGCACATGCGGCAGGAGCACGTCCGCCGGGTGCGGTTGCCCGCGGACCGGCGGACGCCGGCCGCGGCGCGCGCCGTCGTGCGCGCGGTCCTCAGCGAGGGCGGCCTGGACGAGCTGCTCAACGAGGCGTTGCTGCTGACCACCGAGCTGTCGACGAACGCGGTCGTGCACGCGCGGACCGAGCTGGAGATAGAGGTCGTCGCGGACGGGCACGGGCTCACCGTCACGGTCACCGACTTCGCGGCCGGCCAGTTGGAGACGCTGTCCGCGCGCACCCGACCCGAAGAAACCGATATTTCGGAAGTGTCGGAAAGGGGACGTGGGCTGCTGCTGGTCGACCACTTCTCCAGTCGCTGGGGCACCACCCACCTCCGCCACGGCAAGGGCGTCTGGTTCCGGCTCGACCGCAAGATCCCGGCTCCGGACCTGCTGCCGGAGATCGGGCCGCCGGAGAGCGCAGTCGGAGCGGGCGCCACGCCCAGCGCCAAGGCGCTCACCACGCTGCTGCAGTCCGTGCCGGACCCGTACGGCGACGACGCGCTCGGCGACTTCGCCACCGACCTGCTCGCGCGCGTCTGTGAGCTGGTCGGCGCCGCCGGCGGCGTGGTCCGCCTCGACCGCGGCGACGGCGGTGGGCAGCAACAACTCGCCCGGTACGGCCGCGCACCCCGCCCGGACGTGCCCACCGTGCGCGTGCCGCTGACCGTGCACCGGCCGTACAGCGGCGAGCTCGAACTCGACGCGGCCCCGTCCGGCTACGCGGCACCGCTGGCCACGCTCGTCGCCGAACGGCTCTCGCTGCACCTGGAGAACGACCGGCTCCGCCGCGCCGACCTGCGCCGGCAGACCTGGCTGACGTTCCTCGCCGAGGCCAGCGAGCTGCTCGCCCAGTCGCTCGACGTGGAACTCACCCTGGCGCTGATCCCGCAGCTGGTCGTGCCGCGGCTCGGCCAGTGGTGCGCGGTGCACACCACCGACGAGTGGGGCCGGCTGGAGCTGGCCACCGCGATCCACGCGGACGAGTCCGCGCTCCCCCAACTGCACGCCGCGCTCAAGGAGAGCGGGCCGGACTCCGCGCTCGCCCGGCTGCGCGAGGTGTCCCGTACCGGCGGGCAGGCGCCGCTCGGCGCGCCCACGGACGGCATCGCGCTGCCGCTGATCGCGCGCGGCCAGGCGCTCGGCACGCTCGCCGTGGGCCGGCACAACCGGCAGCGCCACGACCCGGACGAGGTCGCGGTGCTGGAGGACGTGGCCCGGCGCGCCGGGCTCGCCATCGACAACGCGCGCATCCACGACGAGCGCCGCCGGGTCGCGCGTACGCTCCAGCAGTCGCTGCTCCCGCCGGTGCTGCCGGTCGTGCCGGGCATCGGCTTCGCCGCCGAGTACGTACCGACCGGCTCGGACATCGAGGTCGGCGGCGACTTCTACGACGTGATGCCGCTCCCCGACGGCCGCTGGCTGGTGGTGGTCGGCGACGTCTCCGGCAAGGGCGTGCAGGCCGCCGCCGTGACCGGCCTGGTCCGCGACGTCATCCGGGTGCTGGCTCACGACGGCAAGCCGCTCCCCGAGGTGCTCGCCCGGCTCAACGACACGCTGGTCGAACGCGGCGGCGGGCGCTACTGCACGCTGGCGCTGGCCGCGGTCGGCCGGTCCGTCGACGGCCTGCTCGACACCACGCTCTACCTGGCCGGCCACGACCGCCCGGTGCTGATCCGCGCGGACGGGCGCGCCGCGTTCGTCGGCACCGGCGGCACCGCGCTCGGCCTGATCGACGCGATCGCCTCCCCGGCCACCGAGGTGCAGATCCGCGCCGGCGACGCGCTGGTCTTCTACACCGACGGCGTCACGGAACGCCGCCGGGGCCGCGAGCTGTTCGGCCCGGAACGCCTGCGCGCGGCGGCGGCGCCACTGGCCGGCTACTCCGCGGACGTGGTCGCGGCCCGGCTGCGCACCACCGCGATCGGCTTCTCGATAGACCCACCGCGCGACGACATCGCGATCCTCGTGCTGCGGAATGATCCGTAGCGCGACTTTCGGTGCTTTTATTGGGTTCGGCCGATGTCGCATGACTACGAGTCCGGCGTCTCCCACGTCGCCGTCACGCTCACCGGCCCGGGCGGCCGGACCGTCACCGGCTCCGCCCGCGCCCAGTGGTTCGAGAAGGACAACGGGGACTGCGGCGGCTCCTCCGGCGGTGACCTCTACGCGCCCTTCTGCGGCGTCCAGGTGGTGCTGCCCCAGCACGCGGCCACCGGCGTGTGGAAGCTGTCCGGAGTCACCCTCACCGACAACGTGGGCAACACCACCATCGTCACCGGCCTGTCCGGTTCCCCGGTCTCGGTGACCTCGAACGATGTGGTGAGCGTCCGCTCGTTCTCGGCGACGCCGAATCCGGTGAACAACTGGCTGGGCTCCGCGCGGACCACGGTGACGCTCGCGGTCGACGGGGCACGCGGCGGAGTGGCCACCGTGCGGGGCGAGTTCGACTACTCCCGGTGTCAGTCCTTCACCGCCACGCCGACGGTGAACGCGGACGGCACGGTCAGCGTGCCGGTCACGATGTTCCAGCGGAGCAAGGACTGCACGTTCTCCTCGCTGATCGTGACGGACGGGGCCGGGAACGTGGCGGTCTACGGCGCCACGCACGGTGCCCCGCGGACCGGCCTCACCATCGCACGGATGCCGAACACGACGCCGCCGACGCTGACCGGCTTCACCTGGAGCCGGCAGAGCTTCACCCGCGCCGAGAGCCAGAACTGGTGGACCTCGACCTTCCAGCTGTCGGCCACGCTGTCCGCTCCGGTCGCGCCGGTGCGCGGGTACGACCTCTCCGTGATCCTGCCGGACGGGTCGAGCCACCCCATCTCGACCGGCGGCATCGGCGGGACGCATGGCGGGACGCTTCAGTTCGACGGATATCCGCCGAGCCACCTCGAGCCCGGTACCTACCCGATCGGCCTGCGCATCCATGACGAGAGCGGCCTGAGCAGCTCCTACAACCTGCCGTGGAACGAGCGGAACACCCAGATCACGGACGGTTCGATGAGCATCACGATCACGCCCTGACGCCGGGCCCGGTCACGGTCCGCACGGGTTGACGGCCGCGCGGACCGGGGCCGGGGCGGCGAGGACGGTGCAGGTGCCGTCGCGGGCCAGGAGGATGCCACGGAGGGCGTCGAGGATGGCGGAGACCCGGGCGGGGGTGAGCGTGCCGGGGAGCGCGGCGTGGATGACGCCGACGCCGGCGCGGCCACGGACCGGGACGGGAGCGCCGACGGCGTCGCGCAGCGAGTAGACGGCGGCGTGCAGGTCGGTGGGGGGCACGTCGATGCGGAGGCCGACCTCGCCGTCGGCGAACGGGGCACGGCCCCACCACGGAGGTGGCACGGACGCCGGGGTGGCGTCGCCGCCGAGCAGGTCGACGAGGACGGCCGCGCGGACGCCGACCGGGGCCGGGTCGCCCTCCAGCAGGATGGCGAGCGTGCCGGCCGAGTCGCGGGTGCCGCGCTGGCGCGGGATGCCGGCGGGGCGGCCGGCGGGCAGGTCCATCTCGACCGCGTCCGGGTGGACGGCGGAACTGCGGATGCCGAGGACCAGGTCCCGCGCTTCGCTCGGGCTCGCCAGCGTGCGGGTCACCCAGAGGCGGGCGCCGGGGCGGGGCAGCACGCGAAGCGTGGCGGAGGTGATCAGACCGGGCAGCGGGTCGGCGCAGCCGGCGAGCCGGGCCGGGCGGCGCGGGAAGCCACCGAGCAGGCCGGGCGGCACGCCGGGGACGTCGCGGGGGAAGCCGCCGGCGTCGCCGAACGCGCGGAACGCGTCGCCGCTGAGCTGGAGCAGGTCGCCGTCGAGCGTGACGCAGCGAACGTCGAGGACCTGCTCCCGGGGTGAGCCCCAGCGGTGCCGGAGCGGGCCGGTCTCGTCCGCCGCGAGCACGCCGCCGATCGTGGGGCCCTCGGAGGGCGGGTCGATGGCGAGGCGGCGGCCGACGCCGGCGAGCACGGTCTGCACCGCGCGCAGCGGCGTGCCGGCACCGGCCTCGACCAGCAGGTCCGGCTCGGCGTGCCGGCGCAGACCGGCCAGGCGGCCGATGTCGACCAGCAGGTCCAGCCCGGCCGGCGGCACCCCCCAGTCGATCTTCGACCCGGCACCGCGGGCGGTGACCGAGAGCCCGTCGCGGGCGGCGAGCCGCAGCACCTCGGCGGCGCCCTGGGTGTGCGGCGGGGCGGCGACCCAGCGCGGCTCGGTGCCGGCGATCGCGTCGGCGGAGCCGCCCGGGCGGGCGAACTGCGGGCCGCAGATCTCCATGAGGCGACGCAGGATGGCGTCGCCGGCGCTGGATCCCATGACTCCCCCTGTCGGCGACGGCGGTTTATCGTACACATGTACGAACGACTCTCCGCAAGTCCTGAAGCGACCGTCCGTGCGGCGCCGGTAACGTGGTCAGGCGTGACCACCGAGACACCTGCCCACGCCCGGCCGCCGATCGCGAAGCGCGTGCCCACCGAGCGCACGCACCACGGCGACACGGTCGTCGATCCGTACGCCTGGCTGACCGCGAAGGACGATCCGGAGACGATCGCGTACCTGACCGCGGAGAACGAGTACACGGACACCGTCACCGCGCACCTGGCCGGCCTGCGGGAGAAAATCTTCTCCGAGATCAAGGAACGGACCCAGGAGACGGACCTGTCCGTGCCGTCCCGCAAGGGCGGGTACTGGTACTACTCACGCACGGTGGAGGGCAGCCAGTACGGCATCCACTGCCGGCGCGCGGTCGCGCCGGGCGAGACCGACCCGCCGATCCCCGCGGACGGCGCGCCGCTGGACGGCGAGGAGGTGCTGCTCGACGGCAACGCGCTGGCCGAGGGGCACGATTTCTTCGCGCTGGGTACGTTCGACGTGAGCCCGGACGGCCGGCGCCTGGCCTACTCCGTGGACTTCGCCGGTGACGAGCGGTTCACGCTGCACGTCAAGGATCTGAGCACGGGCGAGGTGCTGGCGGACGCGGTGCCGGAGGTGTTCTACGGCAGCGCCTGGTCCGCGGACGGCTCCGTGCTGTTCTACATGACCGTGGACGACGCGTGGCGGCCGTACCGGGTGTGGCGGCACGTGATCGGCACGCCGGCTGGGGAGGACGTGATCGTCTTCGAGGAGCCGGACGAGCGGTTCTGGGTGCACGCGAGCCTGACCCGCTCGGAGAAGTTCCTGCTCATCGAGGCGAGCAGCAAGATCACCAGTGAGGTGCGGGCGATCCCGGCGCACGCGCCGACGAGCGAGCCGGTGCTGATCGCGCCGCGCCGGCAGGGCGTGGAGTACTCGGTCGAGCACCACGGGCACCGCTTCCTGATCCTGCACAACGACGGCGCGGAGGACTTCGCGCTGGCGTACACGTCGGCGGACGCCCCGGGCGACTGGGTGCCGCTGATCCCGCACGAGCCGGGCATCCGGCTGGAGTCGGTCGACGCGTTCACCAACCACCTGGTGGTGTCGCTGCGCAAGGACGGGCTGACCGGCGTGCGGGTGCTGCCGATCGGCGGCACGGCCAGTTACGACCTGGAGTTCCCGGAGCCGCTGTACGACGTGGGGCTGACCGGCAACCCGGAGTACGACACCAACTCGATCCGCCTGCACTACGCGTCGTACGTCACGCCGGACTCGATCTACGACGTCGACCTGGTGACGCGCGAGATGACGCTGCGCAAGCGGCGCCCGGTGCTCGGCGGCTTCGACCCGGACGCGTACGAGCAGCACCGCGACTGGGCGCTCGCGGACGACGGCACCCGGGTGCCGATCTCGCTGGTGTCGCGCAAGGGCGTGGTGCGGGACGGCACCGCGCCGCTGGTGCTCTACGGCTACGGGTCGTACGAGTCGAGCATGGACCCGTCCTTCTCCATCGCCCGGCTGTCCCTGCTGGACCGGGGCGTCGTCTTCGCGGTCGCGCACGTGCGCGGCGGCGGCGAGATGGGCCGCCGCTGGTACGAGCAGGGCAAGCTGCTGGCGAAGAAGAACACGTTCACCGACTTCGTCGCGTGCGCGCGGCACCTGACCAAGGCCGGGTGGACGTCCAGCGAGCGGATCGTGGCGCGCGGCGGCTCGGCCGGCGGCCTGCTGATGGGCGCGATCGCGAACCTGGCGCCGGACGCGTTCGCGGGCGTGGTGGCGGAGGTGCCGTTCGTGGACGCGCTGAACTCCATCCTCGACCCGTCGCTGCCGCTCACCGTGATCGAGTGGGAGGAGTGGGGCAACCCGCTCGACTCCGCCGAGGTGTACCACTACATGAAGTCGTACACGCCGTACGAGAACGTGACGCAGCAGGCGTACCCACACATCCTGGCCATGACCGGGCTGAACGACACGCGCGTGCTCTACCACGAGCCGGCGAAGTGGATCGCTCGGCTGCGGCACGTGGTGCCGGACGGGACGTTCCTGCTCAAGACCGAGATGGGCGCGGGGCACGGCGGGCCGAGCGGCCGGTATGACGCGTGGAAGGAGGAGGCGTTCGTGCTCGCCTGGATTCTGGACCGGCTGGGCCGCGCCACCGAGCCCGCCCGAATCGCCTGACCGCAATGGGGGCGAAAGCCTAGAATCGGACTGTTCGGGGCCGGGCACGCGCACCCGGCCCCTTCCGGTTCCGGGCACCAGTCGGGGGAACGATGAGCAGCGACCACGCACCGCCGCTCATCCCGTTCTCCAGCCAGGGCGCCAAGCTCGCGCTGATCGTCGGCCTGGCCGCGGCCGTGGTCTCCGCCTGCTGCTGCCTGGGCGCCGGGCTGGCCGCGATCACCTGGGGCCACGACCTCTACCGCGCGGCCCTCGACCGCCTGCCCACCGCGGGCCTCAACCAGCCGGTACGGGACGAGCGCACCTCGTTCACCGTGCACGCGCTGCGCTGCGGCATCCTCACCATCGACGGCTACCTCGCCAGCCAGTCCGCGACCGGGCAGTTCTGCGTGGTGGAGCTGAGCGCCAGCAATCTCGGCACGCGCCGGGTGACGATCTCGGACGCGGCGCAGCGCGCGGTGCTCGCCTCCGGCCGCGTCTGCACCGCGGACACCATGGCCGGTGTGCTGGCCAACGGCGAGCGGCCGGTCTTCCCGACCGAGTTGCGGCCCGGCCGGTCCGTGACCGGCCTGATCGTCTTCGACATCCCGCACGACGCCGAGATCCGCCGCCTGGAGCTGCACGAGAGCCCCTCCTCCGGCGGCGTCCGCGTCACACCGCGCTGACCTCCGGGGTGGTTCGCCGCGACCACCCACGGTCCCGGCAGGGAGGCCGGCCACGGCCGACCGGTGCCCGCGGGAGCATGCGGGAGGTGGGCCCGCCGGAAGCGGGCGAACGAGATCAGTGCCGTCGCAGCGCGACGACCGCGATGTCGTCGCTCATCTCCTGGCCGGCGAGCTCGCTCAGCAGGCGGTCGCAGAAGTCGTCGAGGTGGTCGTCGACGCCGCCGGCGGCGGAGGCGGCCAGCGCGCGGAGACCGTCGTCGATGGTGGCGTCGCGGCGCTCGATGAGGCCGTCCGTGTAGAGCACGAGCGTGGCGCCGGGCGGCACGACGAACTCGGTGTCGTCCGGGCGGTTGGCGCGCGTGCCGAGCAGCGGGCCACGGTCCTCGATGTACTCCGGGCGGCCGTCCACGATGAGCAGCGGCGGCAGGTGACCCGCGTTGGCCATCCGCACGTGCCCGCTGGCCGGGTCGATCAGCAGCAGGCAGACGGTCGCGACCTCGCCGCTGAGCAGCGTCAGCATCAGGTCGTTGATCCGGGTGAGCACGGTCCCGGGCTGGTGCCCCTCGACCGCGTAGGCGCGCAGCGCGTGGCGCAGCTCGGCCATCACGGTGGCGGCGTGCAGCGAGTGTCCGGCGACGTCGCCGATCGCGGCCAGCAGCCGGCCGTCGATCATGGTCACCTCGTAGAAGTCGCCGCCGATCTCGGTGTGCGCGCTGGCCGGCTCGTACCGGCGGGCGATGTCCAGGCCGGTCACCTCGGGCAGCCGGCGCGGCAGCAGGCTGCGCTGCAGCGTGATCGCGATGCGGTGTTCCTCGTCGTACGACCGCTGCGCCTCGACCGCGGCCGCGATGGCCTGGGCGAGCTGGCGCAGCACGGGTGCGCCCGGGATGTTCGCCGCGGCGGGCACCGCGACGTGCACGGCGGGCCGGTCCGGGCGGATGCGGGTGACCGCGACGCCGACCGGGTCGCCCTCCGGCCACGCCATCAGCGACCAGGTCTCGGGCGGGTCGATGCGGAACGACGTGCCCACCGCGATCTCCTGGCCGGTGGCCGGCGACCACGGGCGCAGCATCGGCGTCTGCTCGGGGTCCTCACAGGTCGCGGCCCACAGCTCGCCGTCCGTGGTACCGGTGACCACGGCCGCCGGCCCTTTGAAGATCTTGGCGGCACCCCAGGCCGCGGCCTCCAGCAGCGCCGGGAAGTTGGCCGCCGAATTGATCGCCAGCGTGGTCTCGGCCAGCAGCGCCATCCGGTGCGCCAGCAGCTCCGCCTGCTTGCGCGCCCGGTAGTAGCGCAACACCGCCTGGGTGGTGGCGACCAGTTCCTCCGGCTCGATCGGCTCCACCAGGTACGCGTCGGCGCCCCGGTTCAGTCCGTGCGCACGGTCCGTCACGTCGACCGCGTGCGCGGAGACGTGCACCACCGGGAGCGCGGAATGCCGCGGGTTGCTCTTGATCCGTTCGCAGACCTCGAAGCCGGACATGTCCGGCAGGCGCACGTCCAGCACCACCAGGTCGATCGGCTTCACCTCGACCAGTTGCAGCGCGTCCGCGCCGGTCTCCGCCTCCACGACCGCGTAGCCTGCCCGGGACAACCAGCTCACCAGCAGGTAACGCTTGGTGGCGTTGTCATCGACGACCAGGACGGTCGCCGGATCGACGTGCACCCGGATCACTCCTCGTCACGTGGCACGGGCGCCGGGGACGCCGGCCGGCGCGGCAGCACGACGGTGAAGACGCTGCCCTTGCCGGGCTCGCTGGACAGGCGCAGCGAGCCGCCGAGCAGGGTCACCAGCCGCTGCGCGTACGGCAGGCCGAGCCCGGTCCCGGTGCGCCCGGTCGAGCTGCCGGGCACCTGGTAGAACTCCTCGAAGATACGCTCGTGCAGCTCCGGCGGGATGCCGATGCCGGTGTCGGCGACCTCGATCTCCCAGCCGTCCGTGCCGGTCGCCGGGCGCAGCGACATGGCGACCGTGCCGCGCTCGGTGAACTTGATCGCGTTGGTCAGCAGGTTGCGCAGCACCTGGGCAAGCAGCGCCTCGTCCGTGGTCAGCGTGGCGCCGGTCGGCGGGTCCTCCACCGTCAGCTCCACCTCCGGCCGGGTGATGATGGCACGGGCGGTGCCACGCAGCTGCCCGAACAGCGCACGCAGGTCCACCTCGCCCCAGGCCGGCTCCAGCCGGCCCGCCTCCGCCTTGGCCAGGTCGAGCAGGTCGTTGACGAGCGTCAGCAGGTCGGTCGCGGAACCGCGGATCAGGTCGACGTGCCGGGCCTGCTCCTCGGTGAGCGGGTCGGAGCCGGAGTCGGCGAGCAGCCGGGTCAGGCCGATGACCGCGGTGACCGGCGCGCGCAGCTCGTGGCTCACGTTCGCCAGGAACCGGCTCTTCGCCTCGCTGGCCGCTTTGAGCTGCGCGGACTTCTCGTCGAGCTCGTTGTAGAGCGCGACCACGCCGCGGTTGGTCTCCTCCAGCTCCTGGGACAACTCGTTGTAGAGCGCCATCACGCCGCTGTTCGTCTCGGCCAACTCGTCGCGCTGCGCGCGCACCTCGTCGAGCGCGGCGAGGAGCTGCCGGTTCTGCACGGCCAGTTCGTCGAGCGGTGTGCCGGGCGCGTTCGCGGACAGTTCCTCTCGCACGCCGGCGAGCCGATCGCCGGTCAACGGCGCCGCACCCAGCGGGAGGCGGCGGGAGAGCCGCACACGCGTCGCGTTGCCGTCACCGTCCACCTCCATCCGGTCCACCAGCCGGGCCGCCGCGGCCGCGGCCGGGTCACCGTCCAGCACGACGGCGGCACCGGCGGCCGCGACAATCTCCACCACCAGACTAGGAGGTGTTCCGGGTCTCGCAACAAATGCCACGTCCGCGCCGCCCGGAACGGTCAGCAGCAGCCGGCCGATGTCGCTCAACGCGGTGGCCAGCCGGATCTGGTCCTGGTGCTCCAGCCCGGCCGCGGCCGCCGCCTCACGTCCACGCTGCCGGATCACGAAGATGTCGCGCTCGCGGCGCAGGACCATGCGGAGCAGTACGTGATCGGTCACGATGGCAACCTCGCCGCCAGGACGCACGCGTCGTCACGGCGGACCCCGGCGTCGCGCAGCACGGTCGCCGCCACCAGCACCGGCGCGGCCGAGCTCAGGCCCGGGTAGTCGCCGGGTGACCAGCGGTCGACCACGCCGTCGGAGTGGAGCACCACGGCGGCGCCGCGGCTCATCGGGTACTCGTACTCCTTGATCTGGCGGCGCTGGTGACCGGCGATGCCGGGCAGCGAGATCATGCCGCGCCGGCTCACGCCGTCCACGATCGTGCCCGAGATGTTGCCCAGGCCGGCGTAGCGGACCAGCCCGGCGGCGGCGTCCAGTTCCGCGATGGCGAGCGCCGCGCCGCGCGTGTGCGAGATCGCCCGGTGCACGTTCTCCAGCAGCGACACCGGCGGTACGGCGGGCGCGTGCCGGAACGCGTTCACCGCGGCCTGGCTGGCGGCGGCCGCCAGCGGGCCGTGCCCGAGGCCGTCGCTGACCAGCACCTGGTGCCGTCCGTCGGCGACCCGGATCGCGTACCCGTCGCCGCTCACCGACTCGCCGGTGATCGGGCGGCTCATGCCGGACGCCCACGCCCGCTCCGGCGTCTCGCCCGGCCACACCTGCGCGGCGAAGACCGTGCCCTTACCCGGCACCGAGTGCATGTCGCACCAGCTGGACTGCCGGACGATCGCGCCGAGGCCGATGCCGAGCGTGCCGGCCGTGGAGTGCCCGTCCCGCATGAACCGGGGCAGATCGGCCATGCCGGGCCCGGAGTCGACCGCGAGCACCTCCACCCCGGCCTCGTCGCCGCTGCGCACCGTGCGCAGCAGCAGCGTGCCCTCGGTGGTGTGTTTGAGC
The DNA here is from genome assembly GCF_031458235.1 of Catenuloplanes atrovinosus. Classification (NCBI taxonomy): domain Bacteria; kingdom Bacillati; phylum Actinomycetota; class Actinomycetes; order Micromonosporales; family Micromonosporaceae; genus Catenuloplanes; species Catenuloplanes atrovinosus. The sequence continues at coordinate 7,329,045 of NZ_JAVDYB010000001.1, forward strand.
AGGTTACTGGTCATCTCCGCGACCACGATCGCCAGGTCGCCGGCGCGTTCTGCGAGCCCGATCGTCTCGGCCAGGCGGTCGGCGGCACGCCGCACCGTCGACGCCACGCTGGCGTTGTCGATGCGGAACCAGGTGCCCTCGTCGGACATGCGCGCCCCTCTACCTGCTCAGTGCCCGAGGGGTCGCCTCAGCGCGCCCACTTGGTCACCGTGATGCGGGTGCCTTCGCCGACCGCGGTCTCGATGTCGAACTCGTCCACCAGGCGCCGGGCGCCGCTCAGCCCGAGCCCCAGGCCGCCGCCGGTGGTGTAACCGTCGGTGAGCGCGAGGCCCAGGTCCGCGATGCCGGGGCCCTGATCGCTGAACACTATTCGTACACCCCGACGTCGCCCGCTGTCGACGATGGTGACCTCGGCCTTACCGCCACCACCGTAGACGAGCGTGTTGCGGGCCAGTTCACTGGCGGCCGTGACCAGCTTGGTCTGGTCCACCAGCGAGAGCTTGACCTTGACCGCGACGGTACGGGTGAGCTGCCGGACGCGGACCACGTCCTCGTCGCTGGAGATCACGAGCGTATCGCCGGCATCTGCGGCGCCGGCGAAGCCCATGGTCACGACGTCACCGCCGCCCCGTCCTGGGCGTCCTCGTCGTCGTCCTCGACGCCGAGGAGATCCTCTTCCTCACGCGCCCGGGCCAGCAGCTCCATGCCGCGTTCCACGTTCAGCGCGGTGCGGATGCCGTGCAGCGACAGGCCCAGCTCGACCAGCGTGATCGCCACCGCCGGGCGCATGCCGACCACCACGGTCTCCGCGTCCAGCACCTTGGAGATCGCCGCGATCGTGGACAGCATCCGGCCGACGAACGAGTCGACGATGTCCAGCGCGGTGATGTCGATGATCACACCGTGCACGCCGGTCTCGACGATCCGCGCGGAGAGGTCCTCCTGGAGTTGCAGCGCGATCTGGTCCTCCATGTCGACCTGGATCGACACCAGCAGGAAGTCCCCGATCTTGAGGACCGGCACGCGCTCCATCAGGACTCCCGCCGGGCCGCGCCGCGGCGGCCGAGGTCCGCGCCGGTGCGGCGCACCGCGTGGCGCAGCGCGTCGGCCAGCGTGGCCTTCGTCGCGATGTCGCCGAACTCGATGCCGAGCGCCACGATCGTCTGCGCGATCTGCGGCCGGATGCCGGAGATGATGCACTCCGCGCCCATCAGCCGCGCGGCCACCACGGTCTTCAGCACGTGCTGCGCGACCTGGGTGTCCACCGCCGGGACGCCGGTGATGTCGATGATCGCGTACGGCGAGCCGGTGTCCACCAGCGTCTGGAGCAGGCGCTCCATCACCACCTGGGCGCGCGCGGAGTCGAGCGTGCCGACCAGCGGCACCGCGACCACGCCGTCCCACAGCTTGACCACCGGCGTGGCCAGCTCCAGCAGCTGCTCCGCCTGGTCCGCGATGACCTCCTCGCGGGCCTGCGCGTACGTCTCGAACGTGAACAGGCCCAACTGGTCGACGAGCGCGCCGAACGCGATGAAGTCGCTCAGCGCCCGCGAGTCCGCGTCGTGCACGCCGGTGGCGGTGGCGAACGCCTCCTTCGCCGCGAAGACGCTGACCGCGGTCTCCGTGGAGGTGAAGCCCTGGAGCGCGCGGGAGCGGGACATCTCGCTCAGCACCGCGCGCAGCTCGCCGCCGGCGTCGCCCTGCAGCTCGGCGGCGCCGCTCGCCAGCAGGTCGCGCAGGGCCCGGAACAGCTCCCGGACCTGCCGGTCCAGCTCGCCCTGGCTGAGCCGCCCGCGCAGCGAGGTCGCCACCTCACGCACCCACGACTCGGCGATCCTGTCCTGGTGCTCGTCGAGCAGCGCGGTGAGCCGGCTCGCCGTCTCCGTGCTGAGCGCCACGTTCGCCTCCATGTCAGCTCCCAGGTCGTCGCCTGAGGTCTGAGGTGCCTGGGGATCATTCGGTTGACCGACCGGTGGGACACTATCACCGGTGCGACGACCGTTACTTGCTCGACGCCAAGTATTTGGCATCGGCCTCACACTGCGAGCATGCCGTCGGTGGAGTAGCGTTTCGTCCATAACAGGAGGTCGGCTAAATGTCCTTGACGGTTAAGACCGAACAGCGCGATGACGTGGTCGTCGTGTCGGTGGCTGGTGAGCTCGACATGGCCACCGCGCCGCAGCTGCAGGATCAGATCACCGACCTGTTGGAGAAGGGCCGCACACGGCTCGTCTTCGACCTGGCGGAGGTCTCGTTCTGCGACTCGACCGGCCTGTCCGTCTTCGTGCGCGCCAAGAACAGCACGGACGACAGCGGCGGCCTGGTCCGGCTCGCGGCGCCGCAGCGCGGGGTGCTGCGCATCCTCGAGGTGAGCGGCCTGGTCGAGGTCCTCCAGACGTATCCGACGGTCGACGAGGCCGTGGACGGCGCGCCGGCCTCGGCCTGACGCGCCGCACGTCACATCTCCTGACTACTTCTCGGTGATCGTCGTGGCGGTCACCGAGTCGTCGCTGCCCGCGGTCCCCTCGACGGTCACGGTGTCCCCCTCGGCCAGGTCGGTCAGCGCGCCGTCCGCGGCCACCCGCACCGCGGTGCCGTCGGACGTCTTCACGGTGACCGTGCGGCCGTCCCCGGTCACGATGTAGACCGTGCTGCCGTTGACCAGCTTGACGGTTCCCTCGGTGGTGCCACCGCCGGTCGGCTGCGCGGACTCCGTCGCGGCCGGCTGCCGGCCCGGGAAGCCGCCGCCCTGGAAGCCGGCGGCGCCCGCCGCTCCGCCGCCTCCCGGGCCCGACGTCGTGGTCGTGCCCCAGCGCTGCTGGATCTGGACGCCGGCCAGCACGCCGCCGCCCAGCAGCAGCACCGCGGCCAGGCACGGTGTCCACCGGTTCCACCACTGTCTCGGGGCGGTCGCGGCCAGCTGCGCAGCCAGCCCGTCGTGGTCCCGCGCCCCCGGCAGCACGGCCGTGTCGCCGCTGTCGGCCGTACCCCGGTGCTTCGATCTTCTGAAGGCCATTGACTCGGATTCCTATTCGTAGCGGAGTGCGTCGATCGGGCGGAGACTCGCGGCGCGACCGGCCGGGTAACCGCCGAAGAACAGGCCGATCGCCACGGAGACACCCAGCGCCAGGAAGACCGAGCCGGGCACGATGACCGGCTGGACGCCGGCGATCTCGAACCGGGCGCCGAGCACCGCGATCAGCACGCCCAGGCCGCCGCCGGTCAGGCTCAGGATGGTGGCCTCGGCGAGGAACTGGGTCAGGATCACCCGGCGCGGTGCGCCGAGCGCCTTGCGGATGCCGATCTCCCGGGTCCGCTCGGTGACCGTGACCAGCATGATGTTCGTGATGCCGATGCCGCCGACCAGAAGCGAGACGCCGGCGACCGCGCCGAGCAGCACGGTGAACGTGTCCGCGGTCTCCGTCTGCGTCTCCAGCAGCTGCGACGCGTTCTGGATCCGGTACGGCGCGGTATCGCCCTCGTCGATGCCGAGCCGCTGGTCCAGGATCGTGGCGATCTCGTTCTGCGCCGCGGCGACCCGGTCGGCGGCGACCGCCTCCACCACGATCGAGCTGAGCGAGCCGTACCCGGCCAGCGTCTGCTGCACGGCGGTGAGCGGCGCGATCGCCAGGTCGTTGGCATCCTGCACGCCGGAGGAGGACTTCTCGGCCAGCACGCCGACCACGGTGAACAGCGCGCCGCCGACCGTGACCCGCGCGCCGACCGGGTCGGCGCCCTCGAACAGCTCCTCCGCCACGGTCTGCCCGATCACGGTCACCCGGCGGCCCTGGCTCACGTCCGCGTCGGTGAAGGCGGCGCCGCGCTCGATCCGGTAGGACTGCGCGCCGAGATAGCCGGTCACGGTGCCGATGAACTGGCTGACCTCGTGGTCGGTGCCGTCGTAGGTGAGCGTGCCGGACGCGTTGACCACCGGCGAGACGGATCTCACGTCCGGCGCCAGCGTCTCGTCCTGGAGCGCGTCCGCGATCTCCGTGGTCAGCGCCGTGTTCGTGGTGCCGCCGCGGTTCGCGCTCATCACCGTGATGGTGTTCGTGCCCAGCGCGGAGATCTGGCTGGTGATCGCGGCCGCGGAGCCGTTGCCGACCGCCACCAGCAGGATCACCGCCGCGACCCCGATCAGGATGCCGAGCATGGTCAGGGCGGAGCGGAGCCTGTTCGCGGCCACGCCCCTGACCGCGAACGTGAGGATCTCCCAGCTGCTCATCGCCTGTTTCTCTCGTCGGAGCGGACCTGGCCGTCGAAGAGCCGGATCAGCCGCCGGGCCCGCGCGCCCACCTCGGCCTCGTGCGTGATCAGCACGATCGTGCGGCCCTGCGCGTGCAGGTCGTCGAAGATGGCCAGCACGTCCTCGGTGGAGCGGCTGTCCAGGTTTCCGGTCGGCTCGTCCGCCAGCAGCAGCGCCGGCTCGGTGACCAGCGCGCGGGCCACCGCCACGCGCTGCTGCTGGCCGCCGGAGAGCTGGTTCGGCTCGTGGCCGGCGCGCGCGCCGAGCCCGACCAGGTCCAGCGCGGCCAGCGCCCGCTTCCGGCGGGCGACCGGCTTCACGCCCGCGTAGGCGAGCGGCAGCTCCACGTTGGCGAGCGCGGTGGTCCGCGGGATCAGGTTGAACGACTGGAAGATGAAGCCGATCAGGCGGTTCCGGACCACCGCGAGCTGCCGGTCGGAGAGTTCGCTGACGTCCACGCCGTCCAGCAGGTAGCGGCCGGTGGACGGGACGTCGAGGCAGCCCAGGATGTTCATCAGCGTGGACTTGCCGGAGCCGGACGAGCCCATGACGGCGACGTAGTCGCCGCGGTCCACGGTGAGCGAGACGCCGGCCAGCGCGTGCACGGTGGCCTCGCCCTCGCCGTACACCTTGCGCAGCCGCTGCACCTCGATGACCGGCTCGGCGGTGGTCCCCGCCGGTGCCGCGGTGGTCATTGGCCGCCACCCCGCATGCCGCCGCCGGGCTGGGCCGCGCCGCCGGGCTGGGTGCCGCCGGCCGGGAAGCCGCCGCCGGCCGGGAACTGGCCGCCGCCGCCCTGCTGGGAGGCGCTCTCCTCGATCGTGTAGAGCACCTGGTCGCCGACGGCCAGACCCGAGGTGATCTCGGTCATCGTGTCGCCCTCCAGGCCGATCTCCACCGGCGTGGACACCTGCTGGCCGTCGACCACCGTGGTGACCGTGTGGCCGCGGCCGGCGGACGTGATCGCGGCCGAGTTGACCATCACGACGTTCGCCGCGGTGCCGGTGGTGACCGCGACCGTGACGGTCTGGCCGGACTTCGCGCCCTCCGGGACCTCGTCGAGCGAGAGCGTGGCGCCGTACGTGACGGAGGAGTCCTGGCCGCCGTCGCCGGAGCTGTGCGGATCGATCGCGGCGACGGTCGCGGTGGCGGTGACGCCGGTCAGCGCGTTCCAGGTGACGGTGGCGGTCTGGCCCTCCTCCAGCTTCGTGGCGTCCGCCTCCGCGAACGAGGCGGTGACCTGGAGCGCGTTCAGGTCCGCGATCTCGGCGAACGCGCCGCCGGAGTCGGTGCTCTGGTCGCTCCCGCCGCTCTGCCCGGTCTGACCGGTCTGGCCTCCGCTGCCGCTCGCCGTACCGCCGATGCTGCCGTTGATCGTGATGACGGTGCCGTCCATGGTGGCGGTCAGCGTGGTGCCCGCCACCGCGTCCGCCGCCTCCTCGACCGCCAGCTCGGCCCGCGTCACCTCCGCCTCCGCCGACGTGGTGTCGCTGCCCTCCGCCTCGGCCCGGGCCAGCGCGTCCTGCGCGGCCGTGAGATCGGCCCGTGCCGCCTCCAGGCTCCGGTTCGCCGCGGCCGGGTCGAGCTTCGCGAGCACCTGGCCCTTCGTCACGGTGTCGCCGACCTTGACGGCGATCTCGGTGACCGTGCCGGACGTGCCGAAGCTCGCGCCGGCCGTGGTCGCGCTCTCCACGGTGCCGTCCGCGCTGACCGTCGACGTGACGGTTCCCTGCTGCACGGTCAGCGTCCGCGTCGTGCCCGCGGTCGTGCTCGCCTCGCCGCGCGCGGGCTGGGCGAGGGAGAAGTAGGCCCACACGCCGAGACCCACGATTGCCAGCCCGAGGCCGGTATTGACAATCCAGGAGGGGCGGCGAGCGAGAAGGGGTCGTCGCACAGACATGCGCGTAGCGTCGCCGCCCCCTCTCGATACCGGCCCATGACGGCCTCGGAGCCGACTGGGAAGCGGCGGATCAGACATTTTCGATACATGCCGGTGGGGTGTGTCAGACTCGTCCGGTGAGCGCCGTGACGGCCGTGCCGCTCCGGGACGACTACGAGGGTCGTCCGGGGCGCGGTGGTGGGCGCGTGCCGGTGCTGACCGGCCGGCCGGAGCCGCGCGGGCATCGACGGCCGTCGGACAGTCCGGATCGGCGGGCGGCGGCCGGGTGGGCGATCTTCTTCGGGCTGCTCGGGCTCGGCTACCGCCTGTTGCTGGTGCGTGCCGAGGTGCCGCCCGGCGACGCGGCGGAGGCCGGCGCCGGGCTGGCGGCGCTGCGCATCGCGCAGGGGCAGGAACTGCCGCTGTTCCTGGACAGCGAGCGGTACATGGGCTCGCTGCAGGCGTTCCTCGCGGCGCCGTTCGTGCGCGTGCTCGGCACCGGGTGGTGGTCGGTGCGGCTGCCCGCGCTGATCTGCTTCGCCGGGTTCCTGATCGTGGCGTACATGCTGCTCCGCCGCCTCTACACGCCCTGGTTCGCGGCGCTGTCGATCGGCCTGTTCGCGCTCGGCTCGGACCGGGTGATCCGCGACGAACTGACCGGCGCCGGGGCGTACCCGGAGATGCTCCTCGCGGTCACGCTGCTCCTGCTGCTCACCGTGCGGCTGGCCGGCGCGGAGCTGAAACGCCCCGGGCTCGGCCTGTTCGGCTGGGGCGTGCTGGCCGGCCTCATGGTGTGGACGCACTGGTGGGTGCTGCCGTTCGTGGCCGCCGCCGGCGTGATGCTGCTGCTCAGCTTCAGGCGCGCGCTGGTCTGGCTGCTCGTCGCGGCCGGCACCGCGGCCGGCGCGGTGCCGCTGATCGCCTACGCCGTGCTCGGCTCGCCGCGCAGCCCGTTCGACCGGCTCGTGCTGGCCAGCGGCAACCTGATCGAGGCACCGCTCGCGGACCGGCTGACCGGCACGCTGTTCACCGCGATCCCGATCAGCGGCGGCCTGTGCGCGCCCGGCGAGTGCGTGGCCTGGCAGGCGTGGTGGGGCCCGGCGTACCTGGCGCTGCTCCTGGTGGCGCTGATCGCCGCGATCCGCGGCTTCGGCGACGCGCCGCCCGGCCGGGTCCCGCGGCACGCCGGCCGACTCGCGCTGATCCTGGCCGCCGCGCTCACGCTCGCGGTCTTCTTCGTCACCGCCAACTCCGCGCTCGCCCCCGCGGTCGCCGCGAAGAACCTGCACTACACGCTGATCGCGCTGCCCGCCGTGCTGTGGCCGCTGTGGCGCGCCGCCGCCCGCCTGTGGGGCCGCCGCGCCCGTACGCTGGTGGCCGCCTTCACCGGCCTGATCGGCTCCGCGGTCCTCGCGGCCGTGCTCGCGCTCGCGGTCGCCGCCACCGCCGCGCTGATCCTCAGCGGCCCCGCGATCTCCGCCCCGGCCGAGGACGAGCGTGAGCTCGTCGCCGCGCTCGACCGCGCCGGCGCCACCCGCGTCTACTCCGACCGCGACACCTGCGACCGCATCACGTTCATCACCGGCGAACGCATCATCTGCGCGGTCATCGACGCCCGCCTCAACCAGCGCGGCGACCGCTTCCCCGTCCACGGCACCGTCGTCCGCGCCGCCCCCGAGCCCGCCTGGGTCCTCCTCGCCGGCTCCGAGCTGGACGTCGCGTTCACCGCCTTCCGCGACCGCACCCTCCGCGTCTTCGACGTCACTCCGGCCGGCGGCTACCTCATCTACCAGGAAGACCGCTGAACCCTGTGCCGATCCCGTCGCCGGTTCGGCAGTGTGCCGGCGCCGGGGATCACTCGGTGGGGAGGAGGACGCGGAAGGTGGCGCCCTGGCCGGGGGCGGTGCTGAGCTCGACGTGGCCGCCGTGGGACTGGACGATGGCGGCGACGATGGAGAGGCCGAGGCCGGAGCCACCGGCGCCGGGGACACCACGAACGCGGCTGGACTCGACGCGGTAGAGGCGCTCGAAGACGCGATCCGCGTGCTCGGGCGGGATGCCGGGGCCGGTGTCGCTGACCTCCAGCACGGCGTAGCCGGAAACCGGTGCCGTCCCACCGGTACGGGACGACGACGGCCCCGCGGTCACGGCGGTCCCGGCCCGCCCGCCGTGGCCGCGGATTCCCCGGCCCGGCGCCGCGGGCACGGCGTTACCCGGCCCGGCCGGCCCGGGCGCCGCCGCGACCGCGTGGGGTGGGGTCCAGCGGCCGACGCGGATGGTGATCTGGGCGTCGGGCGGGGTGTGGACGAGGGCGTTGTTGACCAGGTTGGTGGCGACCTGGCGGAGGCGGTGTTCGTCGCCGGGTACGGTGATCGGCTCGAAGTCGTCGTCGGGCGCGAGCGCGGCCAGGCGGATGCGGCGGTCGGGGACGCGGGCGTGGGCGTCGCGAATGGTGTCGGCGGCGATCTGGAGCACGTCGACGGGACGGCGCTGGAGCGGGCGCTGCTGGTCGAGCTTGGCGAGCAGCAGCAGGTCCTCGACGAGCAGGCCCATCCGGGCGGCCTCGGACTCGATGCGGCTCATGGTCTCGTCCAGCGCCGGGCCGGGCGGTGCGCCGCCGCGCCGGTAGAGCTCGGCGAAGCCCCGGATCGAGGTCAACGGCGTGCGCAGCTCGTGGCCGGCGTCCGCGACGAACTGGCGGAGCCGGGCCTCGGACGCGGTACGCGCCCGGATCTCCGCCTCGATGCGGGCGAGCATGGAGTTGAGCGCGATGCCGAGCCGGCCCGGTTCGGTGTGCGGGTCGGCGTCGTCCGCGCGGTGGGACAGGTCGCCGGCGGTGATCTGGGCGGCCATCGCCTCCATCCGGGTGAGCGGGTGCAGGCCGAGCCGGACGACGAGCGCGGCGGCCAGGCCGAGCAGCAGCAGCACGACCAGCTCGACCGCCAGGTTGATCAGCAGCAGGCCGTCCGCGGTCCGGTCGATGTCCTCCAGCGAGGCGCCCTTCAGCACCAGCACCGGCAGACGGCCGTCGTCGGTCAGCATCACGGCCTCCTGCACCGTGATCCGCCAGGTGGTGCCGTCGGACAGCCGCACCGTCGTGGGCTCGTCCCTTCCGGCCTGCGCGGTCACGTCCGCGGTGTCGACCTGCGCGTCGCCGGCCTGGCGGTCGGTGCAGAGCAGCGTGCCGTCCGTCAGGTACAGGCTGAGGATCTGCTGGGGGCCGGCGAACTGCCCGGGCAGCGCGGGCGTCGGCGGGCCGCCCGGGTTGGCCGGGCTGAACGGCGCGCCGGTGTCGGAGCGGGTGGAGCAGAGCCGGTCGGCGACCATGGCGGGGTTGTCCACCCGGTTGCCCAGCCGGTCGTCGAGCTGGTCGGTCATGTAGCTGCGCAGCAGCCACACGCCCGCCAGGTTCGCCACCAACAGCGCCACGGTCGCCAGCGAGGCGATCGCCAGCACCAGCCGCGACCGCAGCGTCCAGTGCCGCCACCGGCGCACCCGCCAGGTCACTCCTCGGCGCTCCGGGGCAGGCGGAGCGCGTAGCCGACACCGCGGACCGTGTGGATCAGCGGCGGGTCCCAGCGGTCGATCTTCTTGCGCAGGTAGTAGACGTAGGACTCGACGATCCGGCCGTCACCGCCGAAGTCGTAGCTCCACACCCGGTCCAGGATCTGCGCCTTGCTGACCACCCGGCCCGCGTTGACCAGCAGGTACCGGAGCAGGTTGAACTCGGTCGGGGACAGCTCGACCAGCTTGCCGCCGCGGCGGACCTCGTGCGCGTCCTCGTCCAGCTCCAGGTCGGCGTACCGCAGCATGCCGTTGTCCTCGGCGGAGTCCGCGTCGCCGCGGCTGCGGCGCAGGATCGCCCGGATGCGCAGCACGACCTCCTCCAGGCTGAACGGCTTGGTGACGTAGTCGTCCGCGCCGACCGTGAGGCCGGAGATCCGGTCCTCGACCGCGTCGCGCGCGGTCAGGAACAGCACCGGGACCGGACGGGCGCCGGATCGCAGCCGCTGCGCGACCTGGAAGCCGTCCAGGTCGGGCAGCATCACGTCGAGGACGACCAGGTCGGGCTCGAACTCGGTGGCGACGGTCAGCGCCTCGTGGCCGCCGTTCGCCACCCGCACGTCGAAGTGGATCAGACGAAGCGTGGCCGACAGCAACGCGCAGATGTTCGGCTCGTCGTCGACGACGAGAACCTTCGTTGGCCGTGCTTCGGTCTGCTGACGCACCGTGTTGCCTCCTGCCGTCCAAGCCCGATCATCCGCTGCCGCGCGACCGCTCATCGCGCGATCACGGTTACCGGGACACCGGCTCCCACTTCTATCGAAGGCGCCTCGGAGCGAGGTCGGAGAACCCTGAACAAAGACTTAAAACCGCAGATCATCGGGGGTACGGATGATCAAGACGCGACCACGGTCTCGCCGGTGGTGAGGCCGGAGACGATCTCGGCGTACGCATCCCCGATCAGCCCGACCCGGACGGCCCGCCGCTCGTCCACGCCATCGACCCGCACGGTCACGGTACCGGCACCGTCCGCCACGTCGTGGACCACGGACGCCGGCACCCGCAGCACGCCGCTGACCGCCGAGACGGTGACCGTGGCCTGCGCGTGCTGGCCGGCCAGCACGTCCTCCGGCACGGTGTCGAACGTGATCAGCGTGCCGTAGGTGACCATGCCGTCCGTGGCCGTGCCGACCGGGTCGACCTGCGTGACCGTGGCCGGGAACGTCTCGCCCGGCCGGTCCGCGAGCGTCACCGAGGCGGTCTGGCCGACCACGAGGCGACCGGCGTCCGCCTCCGGGAATTCGGCCCGCACCTCCATGCCGCCCACGTCGCCGAGCGTGATGAACGTGCTGCCGGCGCCGGCGCTGCTGCCGATGCCGCCGGCCACCGAGAGAATCCTGCCGCCGACCGGCGCCTTGATCACGGCGCCGGCCAGCGCCTCCTCGGCCTCGTCCAGCGCCAGCCGCGCGCTGGTCACCTTCTTCTGCGCGTTGTAGACCGCGTCACCGCCGGCCCGCCCGGTGCTACCACCGGTGGGACCGCCGTCCGTGCCGCCGCCACAGGTCGAGCCGCCGCCCGTGCCGCCGTCGGTGCCGCCGTTGGTGGTGCCGCCGTTGGTGGTGCCGCCGTTGGTGGTGCCGCCGTTGGTGGAGCCGCCGTTGGTGGAGGGGCCCGACCCGCCGGTGGAGGGGCCGGTCGAGGGCCGGGACGGCGTCGTGGACGGCGCGGGCGTGGCGGTCGTCGAGGGCGAGGGCGACGTGGAAGCGGACGGCGACGCCGGCACCGTCACGTAGACCGTGACCGTCTCGGTCACCGTGACCGTCACGGCCGGCACCGGCCCGCCGCCGGTGGACGGCGCCGGCGTCGGCGTGGTCCCGCCGGTGGCATAGCCCGCGGCCGTCGCGCAACCGGTCTCGGTGCCGGTGTCGGTGTCCGCCGTCGACGAGGCCGTGGACAGGTCCTCCTGGGCCGTGGCCAGGTCCTCCGCCGCCTTGTCCACCGTCTCCTGCGCGTCCGTGGCGTCCACCTCGGCCAGCACGTCACCGGCCCGCACCACGTCCCCGGGCCGCACGTTGACGGCGGTGACCTCGGCGGACGTACCGAAGCTGAGGCTCCTCGTCCGTGCGGGCGCCAGCGTGCCGGTGGCCGCGACCGCCAGCGTCACGTCACCGGTGTCGGCCGCCACCAGCGTCGGCTCGTCCGCGGTCGCCCCCGGGCCAGAGGTGAGCGCGTACGCGGTGGTGGCACCCGCCACCACGACCGCCGCGACGGCCACGCCGACCGCGATCCGCATTCGTCGACCCCGCAACAGCACAGCTCACACCCCATCCGGTCGGCACCCGACCGGCGAAGTCTCATCACCGCGCCTCGCAGCCGACTCGGCCCCGCCTGCGAGCACCCTCAGAGCACGGCCCCCTCATCCTCGACGCTGAGCCGCTTCATCGCCCCCGACGCCGAGCCGACTTGGCTCGTCTTCGACGCCGAGCCGGCTTCATCCGCCTTCGACGCCGAGCCGGCTTCATCCGCCTTCGACGCCGAGCCGGCTTTGTTCGTCTTCGACGCTGAGCCGGCTTTGTTCGTCTTCGACGCTGAGCCGGCTTTGTTCGTCTTCGACGAAGCGAGGCGCCGCGATGAACAGGCCGGCGACGGCCTGGAGCACGGCGATGCCGATCAGGAACAGCATCGGTACGGTCCAGCCGCCGGTCAGGCCGTAGAAGTAGCCGACCAGCAGCGGGCCGAGCGCGGCGAACAGGTAGCCGATGCTCTGCGCGAACGCGGAGAGCGCGACCGTGCCCTCCGGCGTGCGGGCGCGCAGGCCGAGCACGGTCAGCGCCAGCGGGAACGAGCTCTGGCCGATCGACAGCACGACCACCCAGAGGTACGCACCGGCGTGCGGCGCGAGCATCATGCCGAGGTACGACACGATCATGAGGCCGGCCAGCGCGAGGATCAGCCCGTGCAGGCGGCGCACGCGGGCCGCGAGCGACGGCATGATCAGTCCCATCGGCACGCCGACCACGGACAGGATGCCGAGCAGCAGCCCGGCGTGCTCCGCGGCGAAGCCGGCGTCCCGGAACAGCGTGGGCAGCCACCCCATGGCCGCGTAGCCGCTGAGCGACTGCGCGCCGAAGAAGATCGCCATGGCCCAGCCGAGGCGGGTGGCTCCCGGCCGTACCCGCGCCAGGGCTTTCGCCCCTGACACCGCCGCCGGGGCGGCGGACGGACGGCGCAGCGCGGCCGGCAGCCACAGCGGGATCGCGGCGAGCGCGAGGATCGCCCAGACGCCCAGCCCGGCGCGCCACGAACCGAACGCGTGCGCGATCGGCACGGCCGCGGCCGCGCCGACGGTGGCGCCGATCGACATGGAGACGGAGTACATGCCGGTGACCAGGCCGGTCCGCTCCGGGAAGTGCTGCTTGACCAGCATCGGCATCAGCACGTTGCCGACCGCGATGCCGGAGAGCGCGAGCGCGCCGGTGACCACGAAGATCACGGCGGAGTCGGTGATCACGCGCAGCGCCTGGCCGGCCACCAGCGCGGCCATCGCGGCGACCAGCACGCGCGGCGCGGCGAAGCGGCGGACCAGCACCGGCGTGAACGCGCCGAACACCGCGAACGCGATGGTCGGCATGGTGGTGACCACGCCCGCCATCAGGCCGGACAGGTGCAGGCCGGCGCGCACCTCGGTGAGCAGCGAGCCGACGCTGGTGATGGACGTGCGCAGGTTCAGCGCGACCAGCAGCATGGCGGCCAGTACCAGCAGCGTGCCACGAACCCGTCGGCCCGAGGGGGCGACGGCGGCGGCGGGTTCCAGCACCATGGGGGAGGTCGACACGTACCCATCGTAAAATCATGGGATGAATTCGGCGTAGTTCTCGGAGGATGGTGTAAGGAATGACATACCGGCTGGTGGAGCGGGTCATCGAGGAGCTGCGCGCCAAGGTGACGTCCGGCGAGTGGCCGGTCGGCGGGCGCATCCCGACCGAGCCACAGCTGGTCGAGGCGCTCGGCGTCGGGCGGAACACGATCCGCGAGGCGGTCAAGGCACTGGTGCACGCGGGCGTGCTGGAGAGCCGGCAGGGCTCGGGGACGTACGTGATGTCCAGCGACGAACTGGCCGGCGTGGTCGGGCGGCGGATGGCCGACGCGGAGCTGGCCGAGGTGGTCGAGGTACGGCGCGCGTTCGAGGTGGAGGCCGCCCGGCTGGCCGCGGTGCGCCGCACGCCCGCGGACGTGGCCGAGCTGGAGCGCGCGCTGGACCGGCGCGAGGCGGCCTGGGCGGCCGGGCGGCTGCACGAGTTCGTCGAGGCGGACGTGGCGCTGCACACCGCGATCCTGGGCGCGGCGCACAACGGGATGCTGGCCGGGCTCTACGCGTCGTTCCGCAACGCGATGCGCGCCACGGTGGCACAGTCCTTCGAGGACGAGGGGATGACCGCGGAGAGCTACGTCGACCACGGACGGCTGGTCGCGGCGATCCGCGCGGGGGACCCGGAGCTGGCCGCGAAAGAGGCCGGTGCGTACCTCGAATAGGCATTCGGTGAATCGGGCAATACGGTGAGGACCCACCCCCGTCACATCTTTCGGAGTACCGATGATCAAGGGCTTCAAAGACTTCATCATGCGCGGCAACGTGATCGAGCTCGCGGTCGGTGTCGTCATCGGCACCGCGTTCACCGCACTGGTCACGTCGTTCACCAAGTCGTTCCTCGAACCGCTGATCAAGCTCGCCACCGGTGGCACCGGTGAGCTGAAGGGCGCCTGGTCGCCGACGGCCGGCATCTCCTTCGAGTACGCCGCGTTCATCAACCAGGTGATCACGTTCCTGATGACGGCCGCGGTCGTCTACTTCCTCGTGGTCTACCCGATGAACAAGCTCGCCGAGCGCCGCAAGCGGGGCGAGGAGCCGGAGCCCGATGCGCCGAGCGACGAGGTCCGCCTGCTCACCGAGATCCGCGACGCGCTGATCGCCGGCAACTCCGACCCGGACCGCCGGGCCGCGATCGACGAGGCGATCCGCCGGGAGCACTTCCCGCCGCGCGGGTAGGTAGCCCAGTCCGCCGCGCGGGTAGGTAGCTCAGCCCGCCGCGCGGGTAGGTAGCTCAGCCCGCCGCGCGGGGTAGGTGGCTCAGCCCGCCGCGCGGTTAGGTAGCTCAGTCCGCCGCGCGGCTGACACCGCTTAGCAAGATCACACACCCTATCGAACGCATGTTCGATAGGGTGTGCTGCTATGGAGCAGCGAAAGCACTGGTGGAACGGCAAATGGGGGCGGATCGCCCGCAAGGACGTCTTCCTCCGGGTCAACGGGGACACCTGGCACGTCGAGGCCCGCGCCGGCGGCGCCGAGGGCGTGTCGCGGTTCTACGAGTTCGGCGGCGAGGACGAGGCGCTGGAGGCGGTCCGCGGCATGCTGAACGGGCCCGGCACCTGGCGTGAGCTCTCCACCCGCGACTGAGCGAGAATTGTCGGCTGATGCGCGCGCTCATCGTCGACAACCACGACTCGTACACGTACAACCTCTTCCAGCTCATCGCCGGCGTGACCGGCGATGAGCCGGACGTGGTCCGCAACGACGAGCCGCTGCCCGACCCGGGCGGATACGACTGCGCGATCATCTCGCCCGGCCCCGGGCACCCCGGCCGCGACGCCGACTTCGGCACGTCCGCGCGGCTGCTGGCCCGCCGTGACCTGCCGGTCCTCGGCGTCTGCCTCGGCCACCAGGGCATCGCGCTCGCCGCAGGCGCCACCGTGGTGCGGGCGCCACAGCCCCGGCACGGTCACCTCACCCGCGTCCGCCACGCCGGCACCGACGTCTTCGCCGGTCTTCCCCAGGACTTCGTCGCGGTCCGGTACCACTCGCTGGCCGTGCCCGAGCCGCTGCCGCCGCGCCTGATCGCCACCGCCTGGGCCGAGGACGGCGTGATCATGGGTCTGCGGCACGTCACCCGGCCGTGGTGGGGCGTGCAGTTCCATCCCGAGTCGATCGCGTCCGCGCACGGCGACGAGATCATCCGAAACTTCCTGCGGATCAACGGCCTGCTCCGGCCGCGCCGGACTCCCGCACCGCCGGCCGCTCCGGCTCCGCCGTCGCACGACCGACACCCCCTGGCCACGGTACGGGTGGAGCACCTCCCCGACCCGGAGGAACTCTTCACCCAGCTCTGCGGCGACGCGGTCCCCGCCTTCTGGCTGGACAGCAGCATGATCGCGGACGGCCTGTCCCGATTCTCCTACCTCGGCACCGCCACCGAGACCCTCACCTACCGCACCGGCTCCCACGCCGTCCAGGTCACGACGCCTCCCCCCGGCACGCCCGCGGCGCTCGACGACACCGGCGCCACGCCGGCGGCCGGCTCCCGCGTCGAGGCGGGGTCGATCTTCGATGTGCTGCGGGGACGGCTGGCGGCGGGGCGGATCGCCGCTCCGGAGGCGCTGCCGTTCGACTTCCTCGGAGGATACATCGGATATTTCGGTTACGAGCTGAAGAACGACGCCGGGGAAGGAGCGCACGCGGCGCGTACCCCCGACGCGGTCTGGGTCCTCGTGGACCGGTTCGTGGTGCTCGATCATGTGGAGCGGTGTGCGTGGGCGGTCGCGCTGCGAAGCTCGGCCGGGGCGGACGCGTGGGTGGCGCGGACCGCGGCGTTGATCTCGTCGATCCCGGCGGCGGTGAAGCGGGACGTCGCTCCGGCGCCGCTGGTGGATCCGGCGCCGCTGCTCGGCAAGGGGCGGGACCGCTACCTGGCGGACGTCGAGGAGGCGCGGGAGCGGCTGCGCGCCGGTGAGAGCTATGAGATCTGCCTGACCGACCGGCTCACCGTGCCCGATCCGGACGCGTCCGACCTGGAGCTCTACCGGCGGCTGCGGCGCAACAACCCGGCACCGTACGCGGCGCTGCTGCGGCTCGGCGAGGTCAGCGTGCTCAGCTCGTCGCCGGAGCGATTCCTGCGCGTGCTGCCGGACGGCACCGCGGAGAGCAAGCCGATCAAGGGAACCGCGCCGCGCTCGGCCGACCCGGTCCGCGACGAGGAGCTGCGCGCCTCGCTGGCCGACGACGCGAAGACCCGGGCCGAGAACCTCATGATCGTCGACCTGGTCCGCAACGACCTCGGGCAGGTGTGCGAGGTCGGGTCCGTGCGGGTGCCCGCGTTCATGGCCACCGAGTCGTACGCGACCGTGCACCAGCTCGTCTCCACGATCCGCGGGCGGTTGCGGGCCGGCGCGACCGCGGTGGACGCGGTCCGCGCCTGCTTCCCGGGCGGCTCGATGACCGGCGCGCCGAAGGAGCGCACCATGCGGATCATCGACGAGCTGGAGGACGGGCCGCGTGGCGTCTACTCCGGCGCGCTTGGATACCTGAGCCTCAGCGGTACGGCCGACCTGAGCATCGTCATCCGTACCGCGGTCCGGCACGGTGGCACGCTGACCATCGGGGCCGGCGGCGCGATCGTGCTGGACTCCGATCCCGCCGCCGAGTACGCGGAGATGCTGCTCAAGGCCGCCACCCCGCTGACCGCGCTCAGCCCAGGCTCTTCACCTGGTACACCCTGAGCACCCGCTTGTCGTCGATCATGGCGCCGATGTCGCCCGCGAACGCGGCCTCCTTCGGCAGCTCGCTGCTGAACTCCACCGCGTTCGTCCGCTTGCCGGTCGCGATGTCCCAGACCTGCACCACCCAGCCGGTCCGGTCGATGTCGACGTTGACGGTCACGCCGAGCGCGCGGCCGTCGCGGATCGCGTAGACGTCGGCGTCGCCCAGCGCCGTCACCTCCGAGCCGTCGAAGCGGAGCAGCTTCGCGTCCTGCATGGTGTCGAAGAACTGGTTGCCCCAGAGCAGGCCCTTCGGCGTGGCGTACCAGCCCTCGTCCACGCTGAACTCCACCTCCTGCTTCCACAGCTGGCGGCCGGTCGTGGTGTCCACCGCGACCGTCCGGTACTGATCGTTCGCGCTGTCCACGGCCACGCACACCACGTGCTCACCGCACGGCTTGATCTGCTCCACGGTCTCGCCGGCCGCCAGCGGTAGCTTCCACTTCTCCGCGAAGTCGTTCAGGCCGAACGCGGCCACGGTCGGCTGGGCCGCGGCCTCCGCGTTGAGCAGGCCGATCACCTGGCCGTCGAACGCGGTCCAGAAGTCGTCCTCGATCCGTACCCCGTTGGCACCGGAACCGCTCTTCGTCTCGCCGTCGGCCAGGTCGACCACCTGGATCCGCAGGTCGTCGGTGAGCTGCACCATGGACACCGAGGACGCGGCGAGCGAGTCGAACAGCCGGTACTCGCTGGCCGGCAGCATCCCGGAGCCCTTCTTCGGCCCGGCGTCGCCCACCCACTCGCGCAGCGGCTCGGCCCGGTGCGCGTCGATGATCACGGTGTCCGAGACGTTGGTACGGCTCCAGACCTCCTGGCCGGTCTTGAGGTTCATCCGGTACAGCTTGTAGTCCTCGTAGGAGCCGGTGTACTCCATCACCGCGTCCGCGCCCAGGAACGTGACGTCCCTGGTCAGCGACATGGGGAAGTCCCGCAACACGGTGCCGTCGGAGCGCTGGAGGACCGCGCGCGCGTCCTGCCGGTCGTGCGCGGTGGAGCTGTCCACGTCGAGCAGCAGCAGCTCGTCCAGCACGATCAGGTGGATCTCCGAGCCGGCGAGCTTGGCCGTCTTCTTCCAGAGCTGCTTGCCGTCCGTGGCGTTCATCGCGACGACCTCGGTGTTCGCGCCGATCACCTGCGCGTAGTACACCGTGGTGCCGGCGACCGCGACCGCGGTGGCGCCGCCGCCCAGCGTGATCGGCTCGCCGACGCGGACCAGCTCGCCGTCCGCCGCGGCGCCGGTGTTGCCGCCGGTGCCGCCACCGAGCACGTCGCCGATATTCGATCCGTCGGGCAGTGCGGTGTCGTTGGTGATGCCGGAGACCCAGCCGCTGATCGCCCGCGTGGTGTAGGTGCCGCAGGTCGCGATCGCGGCCACCACGGCGCCGATCGTGAGCATGGCGATCACGCGGCGGCGGGTGCGCTTCCTGATCTTCTTGGGGTCCGGCGGGCCGGCCGGTGGCGGGCTCACGGGCGCGCCGTTCGGGGCCGGCGCGGCGGGGTGCCAGGGCGGGGGCAGGGCGCCCCAGTTCGGCGGGGGGACCTGGCCGGCGGGTATTCGGGCCGGCTGACCGGGGAATCCGGCGGGGTACGGGTTGCCGGGCGCCGACGGGGAGACCGGCGCGCCGGAGGCCGGCGTCCCTGAAGTCGGCGCCGCGGCATCCGGCGTGCCGGCAACGGGGGTCGCCGCGGCGTAGCCGGACGTGTCGGGGCCGGGCGCGCCGTACGCCGGCGGATGACCGGTCCCATAGCCCGACGGCGACGTGGGTACGGCCGAGACCTGCGCGGACGCGATCGGCCCGAGGCGCTGGTTGGCCAGGGCCCCGTAGGCGACCGGCAGCTCCGGCTGCTCCGGCACGGACGGGACCACGCCGAGCCGCGCGTGCAGCCGGCTCGCCACCAGCGGGATCCGGCTCGACCCGCCGACCAGCAGCACGCCGCTGAGCTGCGCGGGCGCGATGCCGGACCGTTCCAGCACGCGGCGCGTCTCGTCCACCGCGCGGGCGACCAGCGGCCCCGCGACGCGCTCCACCTCGTCGCGCGTCAGGTGCAGCGGTTCCTCCAGGCCGGGCACCCGGACCGGCGCGCTGGTCAGCCGGGACAGCATCTCCTTGGCCGCGCGCACCTCGCCCCAGAACGCCTGCCGGTTCCGCCGGTCCGCGGCCGTCGCCGGGGCGGAGAGCCGCTGCCAGACGGCCGGGTCCCGCCCCGCGATCACGTGCCCCAGGTGGCCGACGAGCGCGTCGTCCACGTCGAGGCCGCCCAGGTCGTCGAGGCCGCCGGTGGCCGCGACCCGCCACCCGCCGGGCTCCCGGCGCACCACGGTCACGTCGAGCGTGCCGCCGCCGAAGTCGAACACCACGACCGCGCCGCCGGTCGGCACCGTCTGGCCGACCACCTGCGTGCAGTACGTGGCCGCGGCGACCGGCTCGTCCAGCAGCCGCACCTCGCCCAGCCCGGCGCGCCGGGCCGCGTCGGCCAGCACCGCCCGCCGTGGCGCACCCCAGTCGGCCGGGCAGGTGAGCACCGCGCCGGCCGGGTCCACGCCCGCGGTCCGCGCCTCCTCCGCCACCCGCACCAGAACCGCGCACAGCAGCTCGGTCACGGCCGCCTCCGCGCTGCCGAGCAGGACGGTGCCCTCGTCCACGCGCCGCTTCGGGTGCGGCTCGAACCGCTCCGGCTCGCCCGCGCCCAGCCGCGCCGCGTCCCGCCCGGTGTGCACCTCACCGTCGGCCGCGAGGAACACCCCCGACGGCAGGATCGGCGACCCGTCGAAGAGCAGCGCGCGCGGCGGCTGCCCCGCCCGCTCGACCACCGCCACCGTGTGCGTGGTGCCCAGGTCCACGGCCAGGCGCACCGGTCCGGTCACTGCAATCTCTCCCCACCGGGCGATCACCGCGCCCGGAGCCGGATGCTACCCACCGCCTGCGACATGTATCGACACGCGGACGACCGATCACCGAGGTCCGAACGGCCCATTCGGGATTGATTCGCACACACCGATACAACGCAATAACATGAAATTTCGGGCGTGCAGCGCCCGGCTCCGCTCTGCTTACCTCGCTCCCACCGACGACTCGCTGTCCCGCTTCGCCGGTTTTGCCCGGTGTCGGCGGGATCGCATTCGTCGGCTTCCCGACCAAGATCGCGACGGAATGTACGGCGGCCACGTTTCGCGTGACTCGCACCGTGGCCGGCGCACATCCGACCGTTGATCTTGCTCCGGTGGCGCGTTTCGGATGACCAGCCGCGGATCTTGCAGGGAGGCCGGCCACGGCCGACCGGTGCCCGCGGGAGCATGCGGAACGCAACCACGCCGGAAGCGGGAAAGGCTGAGAACCAAACCGGGCCGGATCGGACGACCGCCGGGATACCGAACCCGGCGCAACGTAGAGACCGGGCGAAGCCCGAAACGGGCCGAAGCCGCACACCGGCTGAAGTCACATATCGGCTGAAGCCGGAGACGGGGCGTAGCCAGACACCTCGCCGAGGACGGAACCGCCGGAAGCGGGAGACCGCCCCGCGCCGGGGGCTTCCGCAAGCCGGAAAAGCCGGAACCGGGAATCACCGCGAGCCGGGGAGCACCGCCTCAAGCGAGACACCGCCGCAGGAACGACATCGCCGCGAGCCGGGCAACCGCAGGTAGCGGGAGGGCTACGAGACCACGCCGGCTCGGTCCACGCGGAAGCGGGAGACGACGTCGTCGGCCGGGAGGGGGCGGTCGAAGTAGTAGCCCTGGGCGAAGCGGTAGCCCAGGGCGTACAGGCGGGACGCCTGGTCGGCGGTTTCGACGCCCTCGGCGACCGCGTGCAGGTTGAGGCCCGCGGTGATCTGGATGAGGGCGGTGACGATCACGGCCTGCTGGCCGTTGCCGCCGATGCCGGCGACGAAGGACTTGTCGACCTTGATGATGTCCACCGGGCAGGTGGTCAGCAGGCTCAACGACGAGTGGCCTGTGCCGAAGTCGTCCAGCGCCACGCGGAAGCCGAGGGAGCGCAGTGTGCGCAGGCTTTCCACGGCCGGGCCGCCGTCGAAGACCGCGGTTTCGGTGATCTCCAGGGTGATGGCGGAGGGGGCGACGCCGTACTCGGCGACG
Organism: Catenuloplanes atrovinosus; assembly: GCF_031458235.1. Lineage (NCBI taxonomy): Bacteria > Bacillati > Actinomycetota > Actinomycetes > Micromonosporales > Micromonosporaceae > Catenuloplanes > Catenuloplanes atrovinosus. Next base: position 7,350,357 of record NZ_JAVDYB010000001.1, read on the forward strand.
ATGCCGGAGACCAGGTCGGGAAAGCCGGGCGAGCGCAGCTGGCGGGCGGATACGTTGACGTTGACCTCGATGTCGAGCTGGTACGCCGCGCGCCACGAGACGATCTGCCGGCAGACCTCGCGCAGCGCCCATTCGCCGAGCGTGTCGATGGTGCCGCTGCGTTCCGCGATCGCGATGAAGCGGTCCGGGGGCACCATGCCGTCGGTGGGGTGCCGCCAGCGCATCAGTGCCTCGACCCGCACGGTACGGCCGGACGGCAGCTCGACCACCGGCTGGTAGAGCAGGTGCAGCTGGTGGCGTTCGATGGCCTGGCGCAGGTCGGCGGCGAGCCGCGCCTCCTCGGCCGCGATCTGGTCCATGTCCGGGTGGTAGCCGACGAACACGGCCCCCTTGGCCTTCGCCACGTACATGGCGACGTCCGCGCGGCGGAGCACGTCCGCGCCGGTCGCGGCGTTGCCGTTGTCGGCCAGGCCGATGCCGGCGCTGACCTCCAGCTGGTGGCCCTCGATCACCACGGGTCGCTGCACGCGCGCGGCGATCTCGGCGCACCGCTCGCCGGCGGAGGCCGCGTCCAGGCCGGGCATGAGCACGGCGAACTCGTCGCCGCCGAGCCGCGCCACGGTGTCCTCGGTACGGACCGCGTGCAGCAGCCGCTCCGCGACCACCTCCAGCAGCCGGTCACCGGCCGCGTGGCCGAGCCAGTCGTTGACGGCCTTGAAGTCGTTGAGGTCGATCAGGAGTACGGCGAACCGCTCCCCCTCGGCCGTGGCCGCGTCCACCCGGGCGGCGAGCAGCGCGCGGTTGGCCAGGTTGGTGAGCGCGTCGTGCGAGGCCTGGTGGGCGAGCTGGGTCTGCACGGTGTCCAGGTCGTCCCAGGCGCTGCGCAGCGCCGCGAGGTTGGCGTCGACGGTGGCGAGCAGCCGCGCGTTCTCGCGGAGCACGGTGAGCTGCCGCACCAGCACCAGCGCGGTGAGGAACACGACGGTGACCGCGATCAGCATGGGCTCGGACGGGCCGCCGAGCCGGTCCTCGATCAGCAGCCCGCCGGCGGCGACCACCGCGACGTACGGCAGCACGCTGACCTTCACCCCTCCGGGCGCGGACTCGGCGCGCTCCACGGGGGCGCGGCGCTGCCGATCGGCCGAGAGGATCACGAACAGATAGGCGATGGGTACGGCGAGCATGCAGCCGTTGAGGTAGGGCCGGTCCGCGAGTGCGGGGCTGAGCGCCGCCGTGGCCGCGCTGCCGAAGGTGCCGATCGCCAGCAGGTGCAGCGCGCGCGGGTCGACGCCGCCGGTGCCGATGAGCGCGACCTTGACGAACGCGACGAGCGAGACGGCCGCGACCGCGACGATCGCGACCAGCGCGAAGTCGGAGCCGGTCGAGGAGCGCCAGGTCTCGACGTGCCGCAGCGAGAAATGCCAGCCGAAGAGTGAGACGGTGACCGCGATGACGCCGGCGTCGAGCGCGAACCGCAGCCGTTCGCCGGCCGTACGGATGCGGGCGGGCAGCCGGAACATCCCCCAGTGCGCGGCGGCCAGGCCACCCATGAAGATCAACGCGCTACGTGGGCTGGTCCGGGTGGGCGCGGGTCCGGCCTGGAGCGAGTCGTAGCACATGCTGACCGAGCCGGCGAAGACGAATGCGCTGGCCACGGCGATGGAGGCCCAGAAGCGCCGGACCGCGGGGTCGGCTCCGGGCACGCGGGCGGTGGCGCGGCACTCGTACGCGGCGAGCAGGCCCAGCACCGGCAGCGGCAGCCAGCCGAGCGCCGGCACCGGCCACTCGTACCACAGGCCGACCACGCACCAGACGATCGAGGCCAGGGTGAGCACGACCGCGGCGACGATCTGCGGCGTCGGCCGGAACGGGCGCACGGCGGCACCTGTTCCCACGCTCACGTACCACCTCCGCTGCGGCCGGTCCGCCGGTGGATCGCCGCGCGATCCATACGCATCTCATCGGCACCCGGGCGGCTACCTGAGTGATTCGGTTCAAGTGAGGCGGTAGACCATGGCCCGCTTGCGCCGCGTCTCCTCCAGGGCCCTCGGCACCGGTACGTCGTACGCCGCGACCTCGGTGAACAGCCGTTCCGGCAGGTAGCCGCGCCGCGCGTCGCCGACCAGCACGAGCGCGCCGGCCCGGGCCGCCCGGCGCAGGAACGCCCGGGCCCGCCCGGCGAGCGCCTCCGTGTAGAAGACGTCGCCGGCCAGCACCACGTCGTGCTCGTCCGCGGCGGCGTGCGCGGCCGGGTCGAGCAGGTCCAGGCGGGCGGTGCCGACCGCGACGCCGTTGGCCTCCGCGTTGAGCCGGATCGCGTCGAGCGCGTCGTCGTCCACGTCGGTGGCGGTGACCTGCGCCGCCCCGGCGCGCGCGGCCGCGACCGCGATGAGCCCGGACCCGGCGGCGAGGTCGAGCACTCGCCGGCCCGCCACCAGGTCCGGGTGGTCCAGCACGTACCGGGCGAGCCCCTGCCCGCCGGCCCAGGCGAACGCCCAGAACGGCGGCGGGCGGTCACTCGCGTACGCGCCGCCGCTGTGCGTCCACAGCCCGACCTCCGCTCCGGCCTGGTAGAGCCGCAGCTCGGGCAGGAACGGCAGGCCGGCGAGGCTGGCATGCGCCGTGACATTGTGCGACACCGCCGCATTGTGCCGGACCGGGTGCCCGTTACAGCAATCGGCGTGCGGTGGAGAACCCGTACATCTTCGACACCACGACGCCCTTCCGCGGGGTGGCCGCGTGCACCATCTTGCCGTCGCCGAGATAGATGCCGACGTGCCCGGACTGCGGCAGGACGACGTCGCCGGGACGCAGGTCGGCGCGGCGCACCTTCTTGCCCTTGCGGGCGATGCCGTGGCTGGAGTGCGGCAGCTTCACGCCGGCCTTCCGGTACGCGACCGACACCAGACCGGAGCAGTCGTAGGAGCCGGGACCTGCCGCGTTCCGCCGGTACGGCTTGCCGACCTGGTCGAGCGCGTACTCGACGACCCGGCCGGCGTCGCCGGTGTACCGCTTCACCGGCCGGTGCTTGCCGGCCTTGCGGTCGCGTACGTCGCGGAAGCGGCGGGACCGTTCCCCGTCGTGGCGGCGCACCTCGGTGCGCACCCGCTTGATCAGGCGCTGCTTCTGGTACGTGCCGGTGCGCCGCGTCATGCTCGGCCGCGCCGTCCGCGCCTCCGCGCGCCGTGGTGCGGTCCTGGCCGGTGCCGGCGCGGTCTTGGCCGTTCGCGGTGCCGCGCGGCGGGCCGTGCGGTGCGCCGCCCGGGCCGCGCGCGCCGGTCCGTCGTGGACCTCCGCGCCCGGGATGGCCGGGTGGATGCCGGTCCGCAGGCCCACCAGCCGGCCGGCCGTGGTCGCGGTGCGTGACCCCGGTGCGGCTCCGGTCGCGGAGTCGCGCTCCGCCGTGGTCGAGGCCGTCGTCGCGGTGGGTCGTCCCGCCGCGGCGTGCGAGTCGTGGGCGGGGCCGGCGGCGGCGATCCCGGCTACGGTGAGCGCCAGGACGCCGGTCAATGCCCGGCGAGTCGTCGGGACGTGCGTGATGCCTCCCAGGTCGGCCCGGGGCACTCTCGCGCATCCCCGGCAGCCGGTGGCTGGACCACCGGTGGGCGTGACCGCAACACGTGCGGCACGGCCTGGGAACCCGGACGGCTGACTTGTGTCGGCGTTCATTCTGCGCACGTCCGATGACAAAGCGCACGAATTCCGGCAAATACGGAATATGGCGAGAATTTGTCGCAGCCGATCGCGCGCGGTGGTGAGCCGAGCGGCTACCGCGTCCGTACCGCTCGATTGATCTTGGCGTTGAGCGCGCGGCGAGAGATCGGGCCGAGGTCGTCGACCACCTCCACCAGCACCGCGAGCTGCTCCAGCGCGCCCATCGCGTGCTGCGAGCCCTCGGCGTCCACACCGGCGTAGAGCTCGATGCCGACGAACGCGGCGGACACCGCCTTCGCCAGCCCGCCCAGGTCCGCCACCTCCGCGAACGGTGAGCCGGTGAGCAGCCGGCGCAGCACGGACTCGATCTCGTCGACCCACAGCTGCAACGCCGCGGCCACGGACGCGCCCAGCTTCGGATCGCCCTGCGCGGCCGCGAGCAGTTGCGCCAGGATCGACACGTTGCCCAGCTCGCGCTCCGCCACCTGCAGCTTGCGGCCCACGTCCAGAAGCTGGCGCAGCGAGGTGACCCGGGCGAACTCGGCGGAGTAGGCGGCGACGCGGGCCCGGGTGTGCATCGTGCAGGCCGCGGTCAGCAGGTCGTCCACGCTGCCGAAGTGGTAGAAGACGAGCGCCTGGTTGACCCCGGCGGCGGCCGCGATGGTGCGTGCCGACACACCCTTGATGCCGTGCTCAGTGACGGCGGTGAGCGTGCCGTCCAGCAGCTTCTGCTTGGTGTCCGACATCGGGTCTCCATTCGTGACTCCCGTCGACGGTACCGGCCGGGTGCGGCGGCGCGACGAACGCGTCCACGACCGCCTGGGCGACCGCGTCCACGCCGGGCAGCCGGAGGAACCAGCCGGTGTACGCCCAGCCGAGGTGCAGGTGTTCGAGCCCGCGCGCGACCGCGGCCACCCCGTGCGCGACGTGGCCGCCGGCGCCCGCGTACTCGGCCCGCCAGATCACCCCGGGATGCTCCCCGGCGGGCGCGACGACCAGCCCGTGCGGCCGCCGGTCGCGCAGGAACGCCGCGGTCGCGGCGCACGGCCCGCAGTCCGCGTCCAGCCACAGCACCGGCTCCGGCCCGTCCACATAGGGCGTCCAGCGCGGCCACCAGTCGCGGACCCGCCGACGGTACGCCCGCCACTCGTCACCGTGCCGGGCGGCCAGCGCGGCGCGCTCGTGCGGCTCCGCCACCGCGGCGCTGAACGCGACCGCGACCACGGCCGCCACCACCATCGCCCAGCTGCCCGCGGCCACCGCCAGCAGCAGCATCAGCGCGACGACGCTGAGCTGCATCGGGTTCGCCACGTACGCGTACGGCCCGGTGGTGATCAGCCGGTCCGGCGGGTCCCACGGGTACGCGGTGCCCCGCCCGCGCGTCGCGAACTCCCGCACCGCGAGCAGCGCCGGGATCGAGAGCAGCAGTGCGAGCTGCGCCCAGACGGCCAGGTGCTCGCGCGGCCAGGTGGCGCCGTCGAAGGTGAACGCGACGCGCGGGAACAGCCAGAGCGTGAGCCCGGCGAACACCACCAGTTGCCCCAGCACCCGCGCGGTCAGCCACCTGCGTTCCGCGACGGCCACGCCGAGCAGCACCGACGGGAGCATCACGCCGGCCGCGCCGATCAACTCGCCGATCCACCACCGCTCACCCAGCACCAGCAGCGGGGCCAGGCGCGGCATCGCGATCAGGTCCAGCCAGGCCAGCAGCGGCACGGTCAGCGGCCAGGGCAGCACGCGGCGGAACAGCACCGGCAGCGCGCCCCAGAGTGCGGCCCAGCCCAGCCACAGGTCGACCGGCATCCCGTGGAACGCGCCGTCGACCGGCGCGAAGCTCCACCACCCGGCGGTGCGGGCGACCGGGTCCAGCGCGGAGATGCCGACCGCGGCGGAGATGCCGGCCAGCAGGGCGGCGGCCCGCCCGTCCCGGGTCCGCTCCACCCGCAGTCCGATGAGGACCAGCACCAGCGGTACGAGCACGGTCGCGTACCGGGCGAGCACCAGGTCCGGCGCGCTCACGACAGCCGCAGCATGTCGAGGAAGTGCCCGGCGCCGGCCGTGGTGAGACCGTCCTGGAGCGGGCCGAAGTACCAGCTCGGGTCCAGGCCGCGCTCGTACTCCAGCGCCACGCGGACCTCGGTGTGCGACTCGTCCACCGCCCGCCAGGTCAGCTCCGCGCCGGTGAAGTCCATCCAGCGCGCGGTGATCGAGTCGTTGGCGACGATGTCGAACGCCAGCCGGCCGTCCCCGTGCTCGGCCACGCGCGTGGTCAGCCCGCCGCCCGGCCCGTGCGAGCTGCCGTGGTAGTTGAAGACCCACAGGTCACCCGGCTCCAGGCCCTGCCCGGCGATGTGTTCCGGCATCGGCACGCCCAGCGCGCGCAGCGGCAGCGAGCGGACCTGCACGCGGCGCGGCCCGGCCGCGATCCGCGCCTTCACCTCGGCGAGCGGCAGCGCCACGGTCCGGGTGTACGACGAGGTCTGGACCGGATCGACGCGCAGCTCCGGCGTGACGCCCTCGAGCCCGGCGGTGAGCACCAGCAGCGGCACGGGCAGCAGCGCGAGGCCGCGCCGCGGGTCCCGGCGGGCGCTCCGGCGGGCGAGTGTGATCGCGCCGAGCACCAGCCCGACCATGCCGTAGATCAGCGGCGCGGCCAGCACCACGCAGATGACGCCCTCGTGCAGGAAGACGGAGCTGAGCAGCAGCAGGATGGTGACGCCGACGAAGACCTGGCCGGCGCCGCTGCGCGGCCGGGCCAGCGCCAGCGCGGCCGCGCCCGCGGCGGGCATCAGCACGAAGAACAGCGCTGTGTCCATCCGGTCGGTTCCGGCGGCGTGGAAGAACGCGATCGCGCCGAGCACCGCGATGGCGCCGACGACGGTCAGCCGCGCGGTCCGCCACCGGGGCACCCGGGGCGGCCCCTCCACCGGCGCGTGCGACAACCGGTCCGGGCTTTCGTCGTTCGTCATGTCTTCTCCGATCCGGTGACCGCTTCAGCGAGTGCTTTAAGCGGTCGCTCAAGACGGGAGCGTAGCGGCGTTTGAGCAATCGCTCAAGACCCGATCGGCCATGGCGCACCGGTGCGTAACCGGGTAGAAACATCACGTCCCCCTTCTTCACCAGGCCGGTCGACGCGGTCGCGGCGCAGAGAGCGCTCTCCACCGCTGCCGCGGGACCGGTTTGTGATCTTGATAGGTAGGCAGATGGGCACCTTTTCCATGCGGCGGCGGGCGATCACGCTCGGCGTCGTGACAGCGGCCGTCACCGCGGCGGGGGTGATCCCCCAGCCCGGCGTGGCACTGGCGAACTGGGGCGGCGCACCCGACTTCGGGCCGAACGTCTTCATCTACGACCCCTCGACACCGGCGGCCGAGATCCAGGCGCGCTTCGACACGCTCTTCGCGGAGCAGGAACGCAACGAGATGGGCACCAGCCGGTACGCGGTGCTGCTCAAGCCCGGCGCGTACCAGTTGGACGCGCGGCTCGGCTACTACACCACGATCGCCGGGCTCGGCGCCTCACCGGACGACGTGAACATCACCGGCGCGGTACGCGTGGTCGGCCAGCCGGACCCGGGCTCGGTGGCCGGCATCTCCGCGCTGACCAACTTCTGGCGCGGCGCGGAGAACCTGGCCGTCACGCCGACCGACTGGTCCAACCAGTGGGCGGTCTCGCAGGCGTCGCCGATGCGGCGCGTGCACATCAAGGGCACGCTCTGGCTGGAGCCGGGCAACGGCGGCTTCTCCAGCGGCGGCTACATCGCGGACTCCAAGGTGGACGGCATCACCATCAACGGGTCGCAGCAGCAGTGGCTGACCCGCGACTCGGAGCTCGGCGGCGAGTGGACCAACGGCGTGTGGAACCAGGTGTTCTCGGGCGTGACCGGGGCACCGGCGCAGGGCTTCCCGAACCCGCCGTACACCACGCTGCCGACCAGCCCGGTCACCCGCGAGAAGCCGTACCTGTACGTCGACGAGCGCGGGAAGTACCGGGTCTTCGTGCCCGGCCTGCGCAAGGACTCCTCGGGTACGACGTGGGCGTCCGGCGCGGCGGCGCCCGGCCGGTCGCTGTCCATCAACGACTTCTACGTGGCCAAGCCCGGCGACTCCGCCACGAAGATCAATATTGCGCTCGGGCTCGGCAAGCACCTGCTGCTCACGCCCGGCGTCTACCACCTGCGCGACTCGATCAAGGTGACCCGGCCGGACACGGTGGTGCTCGGCATCGGCATGCCGAGCCTGGCGCCGGACACCGGCCGCGCCGCGCTCGAGGTCGCGGACGTCGACGGCGTGCGGATCGCGGGCGTGCTGGTCGACGCCGGCCCGCGCGAGTCGGACACGCTGGTCACGATCGGCTCGTCCCGGTCCTCCCGCGACCACTCGCGCAACCCGATCTCGCTGCAGGACGTGTTCTTCCGGATCGGCGGCCCGTGGGAGGGCAAGGCGCGCACCAGCCTGGTCGTGCACAGCGACGACACGATCATCGACAACATCTGGGCCTGGCGCGGCGACCACGGCAACGGCATCGGCTGGACCCGGAACACCGGCGACGTCGGCGTGATCATCAACGGTGACGACGTGACGGCCTACGGCCTGTTCGTCGAGCACTACCAGAAGTGGCAGACGATCTGGAACGGCGAGCGCGGCCGGACGATCTTCTACCAGAGCGAGCTGCCGTACGACCCGCCGTCGCAGGCGGCGTGGACCAGCCCGACCGGTCCCGGCTGGGCGTCGTACAAGGTCTCGCCGTCGGTGCGCACGCACGAGGCGTGGGGCCTGGGCGTCTACTCGTACTTCAACCAGGGGGTCGACATCCGCGCGGCCCGCGGCATCGAGGCGCCGGTGCGCCCCGGCGTCCGCTTCCACGACGCCGTCACGGTCTTCCTCGACGGCAGCGGCGGCATCGAGCGCACGATCAACGACGCCGGTACGCCGGTGGTCGGCTCCTACGGCACCAGCACGATCGTGGACTACCCGGCCTGACCGTTGCCCCGGGCCAGGCGCATCAGCAGCTCGACGTTGCTGCCGGTCTTGCGCAGTTGACCGAGCAGCTGCTCGATCGCCTGGCCCGAGTCGGCCGCGGCCAGGGCGCGGCGGAGGCGCTGGACGACGACGAGCTCGTCCGGCGCCAGCAGGATCTCCTCCCGGCGGGTGCCGGTGGCGTGCAGGTCCACGGCCGGGAAGACGCGGCGCTCGGCGATCTTGCGGTCCAGCTTGAGTTCCGCGTTGCCGGTGCCCTTGAACTCCTCGAAGATCACGGTGTCCATCTGCGAGCCGGTCTCGACCAGCGCGGTCGCGATGATGGTCAGCGAGCCGCCGTTCTCAATGTTGCGGCCGGCGCCGAGCAGCTGCTTCGGCGGGTAGAGCGCGCTGGTGTCCAGGCCACCGGTGAGCGTGCGGCCGCCGGAGCGGGCCTGCAGGTTGTACGCCCGGGCCAGGCGGGTGATCGAATCGAGCAGCACGACCACGTCGCGACCCTTCTCGACCAGGCGCTTCGCCCGCTCGATGGCCAGCTCCGCGACGGTGGTGTGCTCGTGCGGCGGCCGGTCGAACGTGGCGGCCACCACCTCGCCGTCGACCGAGCGGCGCATGTCGGTGACCTCCTCCGGCCGCTCGTCGACCAGCACCACCATCAGGTGCGCCTCGGGGTGGTTGGTGCTGATCGCGTTCGCCAGGGACTGCAGCACCATGGTCTTGCCGGCCTTCGGCGGCGAGATGATCAGCGCGCGCTGGCCCTTGCCGATCGGCATCGCCAGGTCGATGACCCGGTTGGTCAGGCTCTCCGCGTCGGTCTCCAGGCGGAGGCGCTGCTGCGGGTAGAGCGGGGTGAGCTTGTAGAAGTCGGGGCGGCGGCGGGCGTCCTCCGGGTCGCCGCCGTCGACGGTGAGGACCTTGGTCAGCTGGCCGCCGGCCGCGCTGCCGGTCAGGTGATCACCGCGGCGCAGGCCGTGCCGGTTGACCACGGACATCGGCACGCTCACGTCCTCCGGCGACGGCAGATATCCGTCGACCCGCAGGTAGGCGTGCCGGTCCTGGATGTCCAGGATGCCGTCGACCATGGCGAGGTCGCCGGCCGGGACGCGGGACTGCTGGGGCTTCTTCGCGCGACGCCGCGTGGTGGCGGGACCGCGTTCCAGGGTGTGGGTAGGGCTCATCGACGAGTCTCCTTGAGGGTAGAGATCGCTCGACATCCGGAAAATGTGCTTCGGAGAGCGATGTGCGGGAAAGCGTGTGGCCGCGGATCGTGGGCGGCGGACAACCTCGGGCGGCGCCGTTTCACACGGTGCTGCGACGCGCCAAGCTTCCGAGGAGGACTGCGGCCACCGTAACCCGTCCGGTCAAGGGCCGCAAGCCCAGCGACGGGTTTCCGCTACGCCGGGTAAGCATGCGTCTCGGTGGCCTTCACCGCCGCCCACACCGTTCGGCCGGGCGCGAGGTCGAGCTGAGCGGCTGCGGCGGGCGTCACATCCGCGGCGGCGGCGAGCGGTCCGGCCAGCTCGATGCGGAGATTGTCGCCGTGCCGCTGGATTCCAGCGATGGTGGCGGCCCAGATATTCCGCGGGCTGCCCGCCGGCCGCTCCGCGTGCAGCGCGACCGAGGACGGCCGGAACGCCACGAACACCTCGCCGTCCAGCGGATCGTCCACACGCAGCGTGAGGTTGTCCAGCGCCACGTCGTAGCCCGTGGCCCGCCCGCGGTAGAGGTTCAGGCCGACCAGCCGGGCCACGTAGTCGGTGCGCGGGCGCGCGGTCACGGTCGCGGCGTCGCCCTCCTGCACCACCCGGCCGCCCTCCACGATCACCAGCCGGTCGGCCAGCACCAGCGCGTCCAGCGGGTCGTGCGTGACCAGCAGCGTCGCGCCGGGATGCGCGGACAGGTGCCGTTGCAGCTCCGCGCGGGTCTCCAGCCGCGTGCGCGCGTCCAGCGCCGCGAGCGGCTCGTCGAGCAGGAGCAGACGCGGCCGTACGGCGAGCGCGCGGGCCAGCGCCACCCGCTGCGCCTGCCCGCCGGAGAGCTGCCGCGGCCGCTTCGCCGCCTGATCGGCCAGCCCGACCCGGGTCAGCCAGTCCAGCGCGGTGGCCCTCGCCTCGCGCCGCCGCACGCCGTGCCGGCGCGGGCCGAACGCCACGTTGTCCAGCGCGGACAGGTGCGGGAACAGCAGGTAGTCCTGGAACACCACGCCGATCGGGCGGTCCTCCGGCGGTACGGCGCTCAGGTCCTCGTCGTCGAGCCGGACGTGGCCGCCGGTGAGCGGCTGCAGGCCGGCGAGCGCGCGCAGCGCGGTGGTCTTGCCCGCGCCGTTCGGCCCGAGCAGCGCCACCACCTCGCCGGGCGCGATCCGCAGCGCGATGTCCAGCCGGAACGTGCCCCGGTCGACGGTCAGGCGCGCGTCGAGGCTCATGAGGCGGACCCGACCCATCGGTCGCGCAGCGCGGCCAGGATGGTGACGGAGACGGCCAGCAGGATCAGGCTCAGCACGATCGCGGCCTCCACGTCCCGTTCCAGCGCCAGGTAGACGGCGAGCGGCATGGTCTGGGTACGCCCCGGGAAGTTGCCCGCGAACGTGATCGTGGCACCGAACTCGCCCAGCGCCCGGGCCCAGCAGAGCACCGCGCCGGCCGCGATGCCGGGCGCCACCAGCGGCAGCGTGACGTGCGTGAACGTGGTCCAGCGCCCGGCGCCGAGGGTGGCCGCGGCCTCCTCGTAACGCGCGTCCGCGCCGCGCAGCGCGCCCTCCACCGCGATCACCAGGAACGGCAGCGCCACGAACGCCTCGGCCAGCACCACGCCCGCGGTGGTGAACGGCAGCGTGATCCCGAAAGCGGAGTCGAGCCACTGCCCGACGATGCCGCGCCGGCCGAAGACCAGCAGCAGCGCCACGCCGCCGACCACCGGCGGCAGCACCAGCGGCACGGTGACCAGCGCGCGGACCAGGCGCCGGCCGCGGAACTCGACCCGGGCCAGCAGCCACGCCAGCGGTACGCCGAGCAGCAGGCAGAGCACGGTCGCGAGCGTGGCGGTGAGCAGCGACAGGCGCAGCGCGGCCAGCACGCTCGGCTCGGCCAGCCGCTCCGGCAGCGTGCCCCACGGCGCCCGGATCAGCAGCCCGGCCAGCGGCAGCACCAGGAACGCCAGCCCCAGCAGCGCGGGGATCAGCAGCGCGGCCGGGACCCGCCGGCTACGGCGCCTGGAAGCCGGCATCCGTCAGCACCGCGAGGCCCTCGGCCCGGACGTACGCGATGAACGACTCGGCCGCGGCCGGGTTCGGCGCGTCCTTCAGCACCGCGATCGGATAGTCGTTGATCGCGGTGGCCGACTCCGGGAACTCCACGCCGTCCACGTCGGACGCGGACGCCCGCGCGTCCGTGCGGTAGACCAGCGCCGCGTCCACCTCGCCGAGCTTCACCTTGGCCAGCGCGGCCTTCACGTCCTGCTCCAGCGTGACCGGCGTCAGCGTCACGCCGGCCAGCGCCGTCGTCGCGGCGGCACCGCACGGCACCTCCTTGGCGCAGAGCGCGACCTTCAGCTCCGGCCGGGTCAGGTCGGACAGCCCGGTGATCTTCTTCGGGTTACCCTTCGCCACCGCGATGACCAGCTGATTCCGCGCGAACACGACGGGCGCGGACGCGGTGTTGCCCCGGTCCGCGACCGTGGCCATGGTGGCCGGCGACGCGGCGGCGAACACGTCGGCCGGCGCGCCCTCGTTGATCTGCGTGGCCAGGCCGGAGCTGCCGCCGTAGTTGAACGTGATGAACAGCTGCGGGTTCCGCGCCTGCATCTCCTGCCCGATCCGGTCGAACGACTCGGTCAGCGACGCCGCCGCGAAGACCGTGAGCTGCCCGGTCAGCTCGGCCCCGGCCGGAGCGGCCGAGCCGGTGCCGCCGGCGGGCGCGTTGTCCTGGCCGCCGCCGCAGCCGGTGAGCAGCAGGACCGCGACCACCACGATGCCACGCAGCCTCATGCCGTTCTCCTCCCCAGGGGTGCCGTCTCCACCACGACGGTGGTCGACTTGATCACGGCGACCGCCACCGAGCCGACCCGCAGGTCCAACTCGTCGACGGCCTCCCGGCTCATCAGCGACACGATCCGGAACGGGCCGGCCTGGAGGTCGACCTGCGCCATCACCGCGTCCTTGGTGACCGCGGTGACGATGCCGCGCAGCCGGTTGCGCGCGGACGAGGTCTCCGACGCCGGATCCGCGTGCTCGTGCTGCTCGCGCACGAACGCGGCCAGGTCCTCCCCCTCGACCAGCCGGTGTCCCTGCTCGTCCCGCCCGGCCGGCAGCCGCCCGCCGTCGATCCACCGGCGCACGGTGTCCGCGCTCACGCCGAGCAGCTCGGCCGCCTCCCCGATCCGAAAACGCGCCACGCTACCCACCTTAGGCCCCGCATCCGCGAGCCGAAACCCCCATTCGATCTCGCATTCGCGCCACGAGCGGGCAGGACTAGAGCTTCTGGCTCAGGTCGAAGACCGAGGTGAGCCGGCGGTCCGCCGGGATGGGCGCCTGCGCGCGCGGGTCGATGAGGTAGGCGCGGATGCCGGCCGCCTCGGGGCCGAGGAAGTCGGGCTCGAAGGTGTCGCCGACGAAGACGGTCTCGTCGGGGCGGGCGCCGAGCGCCGCGAGCGCGGTGGCGTAGATCTGCGGGTGCGGCTTGCGCCGGCCCAGCTCGACGGACGTTACGACCAGGGCGAACGCGTCGGACAGGCCCATCGCGACCAGGTGGTGCGGCACCAGCGAGGCCCAGTGCGTGTTGGTGACCACGGCGAGCTGGTAGCGCTCGGCCAACGCGCGGACGAAACGGCCGATGCCCTCGGGGTACGTCACGCCCGCGTTCCACTCGTCGAGGTAGGCGTCGACGAACTCGGCGCCCTGGGCGGCGGTGGAGCGGCGGCCCAGGATCTTCGGCAGGAAGTGGGCGGCGGCCTCCAGCATCGAGTACTCCCGGTGGCCGGCCTCGCAGATGCGGTCGAGCTCCAGGCAGGTGGCGGACCACTCGGCGAGCATGCGCTCGTAGCCGACCTCGACACCCCAGTTCCGGACCGTGGCATAGGTCTTGGGGTAGCCCTGGGCGGTGCGGCTGGACGAGTAGTCGACCAGCGTGCCGAAGAAGTCGAAGAGGATCCGAGTGGGCTGCACGGGATGCATCATCGCAGCCGATCCGCGATCGTCTCTACCGCGGACGGGGCCCCGTCGGCGCGGACGTGAGCATCGCGGCGAGGCGCAGCGCGGTGCGCGGGGCGGTGTCGCCGCAGCACGTGTTGATCAGGGCGTGCAGTTCGTCACCCTCGCCGGCCAGCTCGCGCAGCCGGCTCGCCCACTCGGCCAGTTCCTCGTCGCCGTACTCGTAGCGGAACTTCTCCCGCTTGTCGCCGGACTCCCACGCGTCGCTGTGACCGTGGAAGCGCACCACGGCCGGGTCCGCGGTGCTGACCGTGATCGGCGGTACCGACGACGGTGTGCCCTGCGGCATGTCCACGATCACGTGCGAGAGGTCGTGCGCCTGGAGGAACAGCAGCGTGTCCAGCACGTCGTCCTCGGCGAACCAGCTCGGGTGCCGCAGCTCCACCGCGACCCGGTGCGGCCGGCAGCGGTCCGCGGTCGCGATGATCCGCTCCTTGGCCCGCTCGCCGCGGGTCAGCCACGGCGGGAACTGGAGCAGCACCACGCCCAGCCGGCCGGCGTCCGCCAGCGGCGTGAGCACGTCGTGGAATCCGTCCCAGAGCCGCTCGTACGCGTCCGGGTCGAGGTCCCGGCGACGCAGCCGGGCCGCGCCGCCGGCCGGGCGGAGCGCGGCCGGGATCGCACTCGCGGGCGTGGGATGGCCGGTGAACAGCGAGAACGCCTTCACGTTGAAGGTGAAGCCGTCCGGCGTGCGCTCGGCCCAGGCGCGCGCGGTCTCCGGCGCCGGGATGCCGTAGTACGTGGTGTCCACTTCGACCAGGTCGAAGTGCCGCGCGTAGTACGCCAGCCGACCGGCCGGATCGTTGAACTCGCGCGGGTACCAGCCGGACGAGGTCAGCTCCCGGTCCGCCCAGCCGGACGTGCCGATCCGAATGCCACCCATGTAGTTCAGTGGACCGCGCTCAGCGGCATCCGGCAAACCGGGACACGATGGAGTGACGACGCGGTCAGGGGCGGTGCGCCGCGGCCAGCACCTCGTCCGCCACCGCCGTGGCCGCGTCCGGACGGCCGTGCACGCGCGCGGCCTCGGAGATCCGCTGACGGTACGCCGGGTCGTCCAGCAGGGCGATCAGCTCCTGGCGCAGCCGGTCCGGCGTCGCGTCCGCGGCCGCCAGCATGCGCGCGGCGCCCTGGTCGGCCAGGTGCCGCGCGGCGCGGCGCTGCTCGTCGCCCTGCGTCGGGATCAGCGGGATGTAGACGCACGCCTTGCCCAGCGCGTTGAGCTCCGCGATCGTGCCGGCGCCGCTGCGGGCCACCACCACGTCCGCGGCGGCGAGCACGTCCGGCAACTCGTCGTGGATGTACGGGAACACCGTGTACCGCTGCTGGAGCTGCGGCGGCAGCGACGCGTGCCGCTCGCGCATCATGTCGTAGGAGTGGTCGCCGCACTGGTGCAGCACCTGGGCGCGGGTGAGCAGGTCCGGCAGCACCTCGGAGATCAGCTTGTTGATCTGGAGCGCGCCCTGCGCACCGCCGGTGATGTAGACCAGCGGCAGCCGCGGGTCGAGACCGTAGCCCGCTATCGCCCGCTCGCGCTGGCCCATGAACACCTCGGGGCGGATCGGGTTGCCGGTGACCACGGCGCGGGACCGGGCCTTGGCCGGCAGGTGCTCGATCGACGACTCGTGGCTGACCAGGATGCGGGTGGCGAGCCGGGCCAGGATGCGGTTGGCCAGCCCGACCGCGAGCGTCTGCTCGTGCATGACCAGCGGGCGGCGCAGCAGCCAGGCGGCGACGCCGACCGGCACGCACACGTAGCCACCGGTGGAGACCACCACGTCCGGCTTGACCCGGGCCACGGTGGCGATCGCCTGGAGCACGCCCCACGGGATGCGGAACGCGTCGGCCAGGTTGCGCAGCTGGTCCCGCACGTTGATGTGCCGGCGCAGCTTGCCGGTGGTGATCGCCTTGAACGGCACGTTGTTCTGCACCGAGATCTTGGCTTCCAGACCGTGCGAGACGCCGACCCAGAGGATCTCGGGCTCGGTGCCGGCCCGGGACAGCCGCTCCCGGATGGTCCGGATCGTGGTCAGCGCCGGGTAGGTGTGACCACCCGTACCCCCGCCGGTGAAAATGATCTTGATCTCGCCCACCCGGGCGGCACTGCTGTAGATGGTCATGCGTCCTTCGCCCGCGGTGTCGCGCCTGAGGCCCCGAGTCTAGCGAGACGCCCCCACCGGTCAATGCGGCGACCACGTATCCGCAGCTCAGCACCGTCCGTGTGAGGCGCGGTCACGCACGGTCGCCGGCGCCGGAAGCCGCCGCCGAGTGGACAGCACCGCGTCACACGGGCGTCGATCACCGGCAGTGATAATCGATGCATGGTGCACACGGTCGCGCGGCTCGCGGAACGCCTCCGGGCCGCGCGGCAACAGTCGTTCGTCGGGCGGCGCCGTGAGCTGAGCGGCTTCCGCGACGCGCTCGCCGCCACTCCCGGCGCGTACGCCGTGCTCTACCTGCACGGCGCCGGTGGCGTCGGCAAGTCCACGCTGCTGCGCCGGTTCGCGGACGAGGCGCGCGACGCCGGCCGTGCCGTCGTGGAGATCGACGGCGGCGCGATCGAGGCCACGCCGGCCGGATTCGAGGCGGCGGCGGGCGCCGCGGCCGGTGACGAGGGCGTGGTGCTGCTCGTCGACTCGTTCGAGCGGTGCCAGGACCTGGAGGGCTGGCTGCGCGAGACGTACCTGCCGAAGTTGCCGGCCGGCGCGGTCGCGGTGCTCGCCGGGCAGGAGCCGCCCGACCCGCTCTGGGCGTCCGACGTGTCCTGGTCCGAGCTGCTGCGCGTGTCCATGCTCGGCGACCTGGAGCCGGGCGAGGCGGCCGCGCTGCTGCGGCTGCGCGGCGTGCCGGAGGCGCAGCACCAGCCGGTGCTGGCGTTCGCCGGTGGCCACCCGCTCGCGCTCAGCCTGGCCGCGTCCGCCGCCGCGTCCGCACCCTCGCCGTGGATGCCCACCCGCGACGTGCTCACCACGCTGATCGACCAGCTGATCGGCGAGGTGCCGTCGCCGCTGCACCGGCTCGCGCTGGAGGTCTGTGCGCACGCGGAGAGCACCACGGAGGAGCTGCTGCGCGCGGTGGTCGGCGACCGGGCCGCGACCATCTTCGACTGGCTGCGCCGGCGCCCGTTCGTCGAGTCCGACCGGTACGGGCTCTACCCGCACGGCGTGGTCCGCGGCGCGCTCGAGGCCGACCTGCGCTGGCGCGACCCGCAGGGCTACGA
The DNA here is from genome assembly GCF_031458235.1 of Catenuloplanes atrovinosus. Lineage (NCBI taxonomy): Bacteria > Bacillati > Actinomycetota > Actinomycetes > Micromonosporales > Micromonosporaceae > Catenuloplanes > Catenuloplanes atrovinosus. The sequence continues at coordinate 7,367,413 of NZ_JAVDYB010000001.1, forward strand.
GCGGCTGCACCACAAGGTGGCCATGCACGTGCTGGACCGGGCCCGGAACGCGTCCGGCGAGGCCGTCCGGCCGGCCATGCGCGCGCTCTGGCACCTGCTGCGCGCCAACGACGTGCTCGGCACCTTCCAGAACACGCCGGGCCGGGTGGACGGCTCGGTGCACGCCGTGCCGCTGTCCGATCAGGACCACGCGGCGGTACGCGAGTTGGGCCCGTCCGCCGAGGTCCTGGGCTTCTGGCTGGCGCGGCGGCCGGAGGCGTTCACGGCGTACCGCCGCGTCACGGACGGTGCGCTCATCGCGTACGCCGCCCAGCTGCGCCTCACCGAGCCGGACCCGGACGAATTGGCCGCCGACCCCGCCGTGGCGCTCGCCTGGGCCGCGACCGAGGCGGCCCCGCCCCGCCCGGGCGAGCACGTGCTGATCACCCGCTTCCTGCACCCGCCGATCGACCGGCGCCCGCGCGAGGCCGGGATGCTGATGCAGATGCAGGTCCTGGAGGCGTGGATCCGGTCCGCGCGGCTGGCCTGGTCGTTCGTGGTGGTGCCGGAGCCCGACCGGGTGCTGCCGATCCTGACGTTCACCGACCACCACCCGGTCCCGGGCGGCGCCCGGATCATGATCGAGGGGGAGACGTACGGCGTGTTCGGCCACGACTGGCGGGCGCTGCCGGTCGACGCGTGGATCACCGCCCTGAACGCGCGCCTGCTCTTCGGCCCGGAGGCCCGGCCGGGGCGGCCCGCGTTCACGGTGCTGTCCCGCGCGGACTTCGACACGGCGGTCCGCGACGCGCTGCGGAACTGGCACCTGCCGGACGCGCTGGAGAGCAACCCGCTGCTGCGTACCCACCTGATCGGCGACCGGGGCGGCAACCCGGTGCAGACGCTGCGCGACCTGATCGTCGAGGCGGTCGACTCGCTACGCGACGACGCCCGGGAGGGAAAGCTGCACCGCGCGCTGGCCACCACGTACTTCCACCGCGCGCCGACGCAGGAGGCGGCCGCGGAGAAGCTCGGCGTGCCGTTCAGCACATACCGGCGGCACCTGACCCGCGGCGTCGAACGGGTGGCCGAACGGCTCTGGCAGCTGGAAGTCTGAGCGGGTGAACAACGACGGATCATGGCTGACCGACCGGGTGGTCGCGGCGGAGCGGGAGACCGGCACGCCGTTCGACCTCTCCGAGTGCGTGCGGGAGCCGATCCACCGGCTCGGCGGCATCCAGTCCTACGGCGCGCTGGTCGCGCTCCGGGCCGACACCATCGCGGTGGTCAGCGAGAACGCGTCCGCGCTGCTCGGGCCGGGCGCGGTGCCCGGCGCCCGCTACTGGGACCCGGCGCAGCTGGACGCGCTGCGCGCGCTGGCCGACGCGGACGCCGGCCAGACCGCGATGATGCCGGTCGAGGTGGACGGCCGGTGGTTCGACGCCACCGTGCACCGCTCCGACGGCCTGCTGGTGCTGGAGTTCGAGCCGGCCGCGGCGGTCACCACGCCGTTCACCACGTTCTACGCGCCGATCCGGTCCGCGCTGGTGCGGCTGCAGACGGCCACGACCGTGGTGGAGGCGGCCCGGGCCGCGGTGCGGGAGGTGCGGGCGATCACCGGCTTCGATCGGGTGGTCGCGTACCGGTTCGAGTCGGTCGACGGGCCCGGCGAGGTGATCGCGGAGGAGGTCGCCGAGGGCGAGGAGCCGTGGCTGGGGCTGTGGTTCCCGGCGACGGACATCCCGCCGCAGGCCCGCCGGCTCTACGAGCGGAACTGGATCCGGGTGATCGCGGACGTGGACGACGCGACCGTGCGGCTGATGCCCGCGGACCCGCCGCTCGACCTGTCGCTGTCCGTGCTCCGCACGGTCTCCCCGTACCACCTGGAGTACCTGCGCAACATCGGCGTGGCGTCGTCGATGTCGGTGTCGCTGCTGTCCGGCGGGCGGCTCTGGGGGCTGATCGCCTGTCACGGCCGTACGCCGCACACGCTCGGCCCGCAGTCGCGGGCGGCCTGCGAGTTCTTCGGCGTGGCGCTGTCGCTGCACCTGAGCGCGCTGGACGAGGGCGACGAGACGGTGGCGCGCGAGCGGTCCCGCACCGTGATCGCCCGGCTGATCGAGCGGATCGCGGAGGACCTGACGAACCCGGCCGGCTTCGAGCGGGTCGTGGACGCGGACGCGGTGGTCGTACGGATGGACGGCCGCACCTCCGTGCACGGCCGCGACCCGGGCCCGGAGGCGCTGGAGGCGCTCTGGGCCGCGCTCCCGCCGACCACCGCCGGCGAGCCGTGGCACAGCGACCGGCTCGGCGAGGACCTGCCCGCGATGGCGCCGTTCACCGGCGCGGTCGACGGCGCGCTGGTGCTGCCGCTGAGCGACACCGGCGATCTGGTGGTCTGGCTGCGCCGGGAGCGCACGTCGCCGCGCCGCTGGGCCGCCGACCCGGCCCGCCCGGTGGTGCTGGGCCCGCACGGTGAGCGGCTGACCCCGCGCGGCTCCACCGCGGTCTTCCTGGCCACGGTACGGGGCCGAAGCGCGCCGTGGACCCCGACCGACCTGGCCATGGCCGTCGAGCTGGGGCGCGCGATCATGCAGATCGTGCTCGCGCACACCCGCCGGCTGTCGACCCTCAACACGGAGCTGAGCCGCAGCAACGTCGACCTGAACTCGTTCGCGCACGCGGCCGCGCACGACCTGAAGGAGCCGCTGCGCGGCATCGCGAACCAGGCCGCGTTCCTGATGGAGGACAACACCGACGCGATGGACGAGGTGACCGCGCGGCGGCTCGCGTCCATCCAGCGGCTCGCCACCCGGATGGACGAACTGCTCAACGCGCTGCTCTACTACTCGCGGCTGGGCCGTACCGACCCGCACCGGGAGGAGATCGACCTGCGCGCGGCCGTGGCGCACGCCATGGAGATCGCCGGCCCCCGCCTGGAGACCGCCGCCGTCCAGGTCACCGTGTCACCCGGCGCGGTCATCCGCGCCGACCCGGTGCTGTTCGACGAGATGCTGGTCAACCTGCTGGTGAACGCGGCCAAGTACGCGCGCCCGGACGGCCCGCGCACGGTCGAGGTCGGCACCGTCGCCACCGGCGGCGGCCCGGCCGTGTTCGTCCGGGACAACGGCATCGGCATGCCGCCCCACCTGCGCGAACAGGCCTTCCAACTGTTCCGGCGTCTGCACCCCCAGGCCGCCGGCTCGGACGGCTCCGGCGCCGGCCTGGCGATCGTCCGCCGCATCGCCGAACGCCACGCCGGCCGCGTCTGGGCCGACGACTCCCCCGGCGGCGGCACCACCATCTGGGCCACGTTCCCGTGATCGGCCGCGGCGCCTGGGCTCGTGGTGACCGGCCACGGATCGTGCAGGGAGGCCGGCCACGGCCGACCGGTGCCCGCGGGAGCATGCGGAAACCGGCACCGCCGGAAGCGGGAAGATCGGCCCTAGGTTCTTGATCTCCAGTAGTCCAGGGTCTGCCGGAGAACGGTCTGGAACAGCGCGAAGTTGATCGGCTTGTAGATGTAGCTGTCGGCGCCGGCGGCGTAGCAGGCGTCCGCCTCGGCCGGGTCCTCGGAGGAGGTGAAGACCACCATGGTGAGGCCGGTCAGGTCCGGGTGGGCGCGAACGCGGCGGAGCACGTCGAGGCCGCTCTCGCCCGGCATGTTCAGGTCGAGCAGGACCATGCCGGGACGGGTGGCGCCGTCGGCGGTCAGGCGCGGCAGCACCTCGGCGGCGGAACGGACGAACTCCAGGCGGATGCCGGGGTGCGTGCGGCCGATGGCCCGGTCGATCGCCTCCACGTCCTCGTCGGAGTCCTCCACCACCATGATCAGGTCTTCGTTCACCGCTGCTCCGCTCTGATCGCCAGGACGGCGATGTCGTCGGCCCCCGTCGTGCCGAAATCCTTGGCGGCCTGGCTCAGCTCGCGCACCAGCGCGTCGACCGGCAGGTCCCGCAGGTGGCGCGCGGTCTCGCGCAGCGCCACGTCCTCGAACATCCGGCCGTCCCGGTCACGGCTCTCGGTCAGCCCGTCGGTGAACATCAGCAGCGTGTCACCGGGCGTCAGCACCAGCCGGGAGCGGCCGAGCCGGCTGTCGTCCGTGATCCCGAGCGCCAGGCCGCCGCCGCGACCGGCCGTCACCCGGCCGTCGCGGCGCAGCACCAGCGGCGCCGGGTGTCCCGCGGACGTCCACTGCACGCTGATGCCCGCCCTCGTCTCGCGCAGCAGCGCCACGCCCGCGGTGACGAACCGCCACGAGCCGTCCCGGCGCAGGCCGGTGTTGAGCCGGCTCAGCGCGCGGGCCGGCGACACGCCCTCCTGGAGCAGCGTGCCGAGCGTGTGCCGGGCCATCCCGGTCAGCGCGGCGGCCGCGGCACCCCGGCCGCAGACGTCGCCGATCAGCGCCGCCACCACGCCGTTCGACCGGACCACGAGATCGTAGAAGTCGCCGCCGACGTCCAGCGCCCGATCGCCGACCGCGTAGGCCGCGGCCACACCCATCCCGGGTACGGCCGGCAGCCGCCGCGGCAGCAGGTGCTCCTGGAGCGTGACCATCTCGCGCCGGCGCTGCTCGTACAGGCCGCTGTTGTCCATCGCCAGCGCCGCGCGATGCGCCAGATCGCCGAGGAAGCCCGGGTGCGGCAGCAGCCCGTCCGGGCGGTCGAAGAAGAACAGCAGCACGCCGAGCACCCGGCCGCGGGCCCGCAGCACCTGCGCGCGCAGCGTCCGCGCGCCCACCTTCGCGGCGTCGACCGGCTCGAACCGCTCGCCGTGCCCGGCCACCGCGCGTTCCGCCAGCGCGCGCAGCCCGGACCGCGCGTCGTCGTCGGCCAGCAACTCCGCCATCCGCCGCATGTCCACGTGCACCGCACTGCGCAGCTCCAGCCCGGTCACGTCGCAGGCGAAGACCAGGCAGCCCTCGGCGATCGCCGGGACCGTCATCCGCGCCACCCGCTGCATGGTCTGCGTCGTGTCCAGCACCGCGTCCATCTGCAGCGACGCCTCGGCCAGCAGCGCGTCACGCACCGACTGCTCGTCGTCGGCCCGGCGCCGCTTCAGCCGGGCGATCGCCTCCCGCGTGACGTCGATCACCTGCCACAGGCACCCGGCGAGCCGGCTCACGTCCGCGTCGTCGTCGACCAGCAGCTCGATCGTGCCGCCGGCCTCGCCGACGATCTCGAACCCGGCCACGATGATCTGCGCGGCCCCGACCCGGCGCAGCGCCTCGTCCCGTACGGCCACCGTCTCGCCGTGACCCCACACGCCCAGCCGCCGGGCCAGCGCCCGGTCCTCGTCGCTCTCCAGCGGCACGCCGGTCCACCGGTACTCGGCGACCTCGCCGTCGCTCACCCGGTGCCGCAGCCCCCACACCGCGACCACCCCCGGCAACGCCTGGAGCGGCGGCAGCACCAGCTCCGCCAACTCCTCACGGTCGGTGATGGCGCTGGCGGCCCGCCACAGCCGATGCAGCGCACCAGCCCAGACCCGGTCGCCGTCCCCCACGCCCACCACCTCCGGCCGTCACGCTGAGTAACACCCTGGCCACCGACCCGGTACAATATGTGACCGCTCCTCACGCCCCGCAAACCCAGGGAACCGCAGTCACCGCAGACGACCACGACACGCGCCCACCAGACTCGCAGGCACCCACGACACCCACCCACCAGAAACCGCAGGCGACCCACGACACGCGCCCACCAGAACCGCAGGCAACCACGACACGCGCCCACCACAACCGCAGGCAACCGCGAGACGCGCCCACCAGAAACCGCAGGCAACCGCAACACGCGCCCACCAGAAACCGCAGGCACCCACGACACGCGCTCACCAGAAACCGCAGGCGACCAGGAGACGCGCCCACCAGAACCGCAGACGACCACGACACGCGCCCACCGGATCGTGGGGCGTCCGGGGGCTCGGCCCCCGGAGTGGAATCCGGAGAGCGCCCCCGTCCGCGCTGTCCGCGGACAGGGAGCGCCCACGCTCGTAGGCCGCCGGGGACTCGAACCCCGAACCTATGGATTAAAAGTCCACAGCTCTGCCATTGAGCTAGCGGCCCGCGGCTGTCAGGGTACCTGCGCGGCACAGCGGACGCCTAAACCATATCGGCCGCCCGCCGGCACGCCGTCCGGCGCCGCGAACGACGACGGACCGGCCCCGTGGGACCGGTCCGGCTCGATGAGCGGAGGATACGAGATTCGAACTCGTGAGGGTGTGAACCCAACACGCTTTCCAAGTCTGCCGTGCGGCGTCCAGGAACCCCCGGCGGCGCGCGTGGGCTGCAACGGAGCAACCGAGTGGACTGCGACAAGCGGGGCCGAACCACGACGAACGAGACGATGTTTGAGACTGACGGTTACACCGGTCTTCGCGCGGCACGGACCCGCCACCCGGAAGTGAGGGATGAGACCCGCCTCACCCCTCACCCCAGCTCACTTCTTGGGCTTGCTCGGTGTCTGCGCCAGCGCACTAGCAGCGATGCTCTTGGTGCGGGACGACGAACGCCCGTCGCGAAGAGCCGCAGAAGCCTTGCGTGCGACAGCCTTGCTGGTAACCTTGCCCTTTGCCTTGGCCATTGGAGTTGATTTTCCTTTCTCGCCGTTAGACGAGAGGCCGATGACGCTCTCGGCGTTGCAGCGCCGGGAGCGTCGGACCTCCGCCGATGGTTGTGGAGGGCGACGGACGCGCGCCATCCGCAAGATCATGTTCCAGGACGAGCACTCCTAGCCGACCGGCGGGTACGGATCGGCGCCGTATGTGTACTCGTACTCAATCGTCCCGTCTTTCCGCAGGACGATGAGCTGGCTCGGCTGGTTCGCCTTCGCGATCCCCTGCCCGGCCGCAACTGCCTGCTCCTTGGTGCTGTGGGTCGACAGCACCTCGGCGTTGTACTTGACCTGCCACATCGGGCCGCTGGGCACAACGAAGAATCTCTTGCGCGTGGCCAAGGCCACTCCTTTCGTAAAGACAGCTCGCGCACGACGAGCCATCGCCGACCTCCCGGTCATGCAACCGGGTTTGTGCTGCTGACTCGACTTTGAGTTGATCGAGGACAGCCATGGCAACCTTAGCTACGGACTCCCTCGACGTCAACCCAGCCAACCCCAATACGACGGTTGCCAGGTTTCCCCTGCAAACCGGCTATGGTAACTTGATAAGCGGCGAGGAGTAGCGATGGCAGGCGACCCCCTTGATGATGTCGATGACTTCTACGTAGAGGTCGGACGGCGTATCCGTTCTGCCCGAATGTCAATTGGGATGACACAAAGCCAACTGGGAATCAAGGTTGGATTAACGCGAACCTCGATCACCAACCTTGAGGCGGGCCGTCAAAGGCTGCCATTGCACACATTTGCCGCGATTGAAAATGCCCTGGGTGTAGCGTCGGGTTCGCTTCTCGCGCCGCATTCAACCAACACTAAGACACAACTCGCGCAGGCGATCGAACAACATTTAACCTCGGCTCCGATAACGACCCGAGAGTTCGTCCAAAAGTTGATAGCGCAGCTTGAACCGACCAACGAAGGGAGCAGGAATGACATCGCGTAATACGATCGAGTTGACTGTCGACAGCTTCCTTCATGAGCGAGGAATTGCTGAGCCGCCTATCGACATCGAGCAGCTATGCAAGGCCGAGGGCATCGCCATTGCGAAACATGATTTTTCTGGCAACGAGTCAGGCTTTGCTCTAAGCCAGGGTGATACCAAGATTATTGGCGTCAACACCGCAACAACGCCACTTCGCCAACGCTTTACTATCGCCCACGAATTCGGACATCTATATCTACATCACAAGCCTTTGATCGTCGATCACTCGATTCTTGTCATAAGTAAAAGAAATGACGTATCGAGCATGGGTACCGATCAGGAAGAAGTTGAGGCAAACGCTTTTGCTGCCGCCATCCTAATGCCGAGGAATCTGGTAAGGCGGGAACTCGAAAAGCACATCGACGAGAGCGGCCCGACCGACAGAGAGTCGGTCATTCGAGCCATGGCCAGAACATTCAACGTAAGCCCACAAGCAATGGGCTACAGATTGGTTAACCTAAATCTAATCACCGGCAGCATTTAGGCTGCCCCGATCGCTACAGAGATCGTGCACGAATCGCAACCACGAACGACTCGATAAGGTCAGCATCGGACCTCCAGGCTGCTTACTATCACGCACATAAACGCACACTTTATCGGTCGCAATCTCGACGCATTCACCGCCGTTTGGGCCGCTGCGGCTGGATTTTTTCCAGGTCAGATGGTCCATGCCTGAGCCGCTTCCTTGATCAAGTTGAGTGATAGGCGCTGGGGAAGGGATTCTCCTAGGAGACCTTCCCAGGTGCGGCGGACGGCTTCAACGTCTGCGGGGGATTCGATCACAAGGCCGCGTAGCTGGGAGTCGAGGTAGGCGATCTCTGGGGCGTCGGGGAGGGTCGCCAGGACGAAGGTGCCGGACATGCCGCGGTGAGCGCCGATGTCTGTGGGCAGGATGTGGAGTTCGACACGGCCGGCTGTGGCTATGTCGATCAGATGGGCTAGTTGGTCGCGCATGACCTCGGGTGAGCCCACAGGGCGGTGTAGGGCGGACTCTTCGAGAATCATGATCAGTTGTGGTGGGGTTTCCCTGGTGAGAATGTGTTGACGCTGAATTCTGGCGTCGGTTGCACGCTGGAGGGCCGCCTCGTCGGCGGTGGTCATGCCGGCCCGGAGCACGGCTCGGGCGTAGTCCGGGGTTTGGAGTAAGCCGCTGACCACGAACTGCTGGTAGAACCGGAGGGCTGTCGCGGCCTGCTCGATCTCCCTCCAAGGGCGGAACCACTCGGGCATCATCTCTTGGTTGGCCGCCTCTTGAGCGGCCTCAAGAAGGCGTCTCAGGAGACCGTCGGTGTTGAGTGCGTCGTCGGCACGGTAAATGAGGTCGCTACTTGCGGGACGTCTGCCGGTCTCGACGGCCGAGATGAGGCTGTCGGAAAAGTGGATCTCCTTGGCGAGATCCTGTTGGCTGAAACCCCGCCGTTCACGTGCGAGCTTGAGTTCTCTTCCGAGCGATCGCAGTACCGGGTGTACGGGCGTTCTCTGATCACCAGGCATTGAGGTCCACCGCCTCTCCACCGGTCAGTGGTGGAACTCCACCAAAAGCTGCGCGACTCAGACCATTCCCGGCCTGGATATCGTTTCCCTTCCCTCTCATCCACCTCTCGGAAATAGTCTCTGCAAAGAAAGAGCGGGTGTTGCCAGGTGGCGCGCAGGCACGCGTTCTATTGCCGACAGAGAGATGGGAGAGCTTCGTGTCGACAACGACGGCAGACGAAGTCGCAGCGGATGAGAAGGAGTCTGTGGAGATTGGCGAGGGAGCCATACCCACTAACAATGAGGTTCCGCCGGTAGACGAGCACCCGTCGTGGTGCAGCCCTGAGGAGTGCCTGGCGAACTCGCCGACTGCGGCTCGACGGCATCGGTCGGCTCCGGAGTCGTTGGAGCTGTGTAATGACCTGGTCGGGACCCTGCTCGTCATGAGAGTGACCGAGTCGGTGTTCGAGCCGGGTGACCTGGGGCTGGAAATCGACGTGTACTCGCGCGACTCGGACGAGCCGCACCACGAGGTGATCATCAGCCGCAGGAACCTGGCGCGGATGAGCCGGCTAACGCTCTCGCTCATGGTGCGTGCGGTGATGGACGAAGCCGTGCCGGTCAGGCACTTCTTCGATACGGCCGCATAGGTCATGGCCGCCGGACATGAACGCCGGGCTGGTGGCGACGACTTCCACGCCGTCGGAGACATCGTCCACCTCGACAGATTCAATGTGAAAGATGGAATGCGAGACCTCGAAATTCGGATCACCCAGGTCTCGCATCTGCTCTGGTCTGTGCCGGATGTGCAGTGGATCCGAATTCGCGGTGTGGAGATGGACGGCGGAACGGAAGCGGGTCCGGTGAGCCTCTTCGTCGTGCATAGAGATTCGCTCAAGCGCGACAGGGCTGAGGTTTAGTCGGGGCTGCGGCTCATCACGTCGAGGATCGTCCGGGCAGCGTCAGCCGGAGGGGTCTCGGCCGTGTTGAGGAAGAGATCGGGCTCGGGAACTGGCTCGGTCTCTTCCCACGCGCGGAGGCGGGCGGTGGTGTCGCCGGTGTTGCGGGCGATGATGCGGGACTCGGCTACGTCGCGGGGGCACCAAAGGTAGGCGACGGTCCAGTGGGTGTCGGGGGTGGCCTTGGTGAGGGCGTCGATCGCGGGGAGTTGGCCGAGGTGGACGACGGGGATGCCGGTGGTGAGGGCGTCGGTCAGGCCGGGGCGGTCGATGACGTACACGGCGTCGTAGCGGCGGTTCTCCCAGATGATGTCGCCGGTGGCGCGGAGGCGGTCGATGTCGGGCTCGGTGGTCATGCGGTAGGTGCCGGTGCGGCCGGGGCCGGCCTTGAGGCGGCGGAAGAGGGAGATGGTGGGGTCCAGCTCGGCCAGGGCGTGGGTGATCGTGTCCTTGCCGCTGGCGGGTGGGCCGTAGAGGATGATGCCGCGGCTCATTGCGTACCGCCGGTGATGGTTTTGATCAGGTCTTTGGCCTGGGCTTGCAGGGAGCGGCTGGACGCCGAGTTGTCGATGACCCGGTGTGGGACCGGGGGGCGGAAGCTGGTGTTGATCTGCGAAAGGTAGCCGGACCAGTCGGCGAGTTTGGCCGCGTCGCGGGCGGCGCCCCGGTGGCGGACGTAGGTGTGCATGGTGGCTTCGTCGCAGTAGACCCAGACGTAGTGCGTGACGGCGTTCAGCTCGGTGAAGGTGGCCTGGGTGCGCTCGATCCAGGCTGCGTCGCTGAGTTCGCGGATGAACGGGGCGGTCAGGATGACGCTGTTGCCGCACGCGACGTTCTCGGTGGCGGCGGCGATCAGGGCCTCGTATTCGCGGGGGCGGATCAGGTTGAAGTACTCGGGCGACTCGCGGTCGTGGGGTGAGTGGCCGATGGTCTCCAACGCGGCCTCGACGACCGGGCGGGTGATCGTGTCCTTGTCGAGCATGGACCAGCCGGTTTCGCGGGCGAGGATGCGGCCCAGCTCGGTCTTGCCGCTGCCTGCGTAACCGCCGACCATCAGCACCTTCGGTTGCCGTGGGCGGATGTCGGCCTTGCGGTCCTGGCCGGGGGCGTGGACGTACCGCTTGGAGCGGGACTTGCTGATCACCAGGCCTTCCTCGGCGAGAAGGCGCATGGCCTCGGAGATGGTGAAGACGCTGACGTCCCAGCGTTCGGCCAGTTCGCGGGTGGACGGGAGGACGTCTCCGTCGCGCAGAACGCCGGCCTCGATGTCGTTGCGGATGTTGCGGGCGACCTGCTGATGCAGTGACTCACCCCGTGACAGTGGCGGGCGGGGCGTGGACATGGTGTCTCCCTCATCGTGCGGCATCGGCCAACTGGTATCCGAAAATACCAGATGTTTGGACGCCTAAGCCGTCTGTTAGCCGCCGTTTGAGCAGCTCAGGACGCATCCCGGACCAACCTCGGATCTAACAGTTGACCTGTGGTCATATCAACTGTTAGCTTCGTGGCGGAGAGATCACCGGGGCTCACCGGTGGTCACGGAAGCCACAAGAGGAGTGCGTCTTGGCACCGAACGACTGGCTCAACGACATCGACGGTCCTGCACCGGCCGAACTCGCGGCGATCCAGGCGGAACAGCCGCTGATCAGCGCGGAGGTCGCGTTGCTGGACGCGCAAATCCGCGTCTTCTGCTCGGACGGCGGTCCGACGGAGCTGGACTGGCACCGGCTCCGGCTCGCGGAGAAGCGCGTCGCTCGGGAGGCGCTGGCGCTGCACCGGCGGTACCCGGACAGCTCCGAACTGGGGTGGGTGGCATGACGAAACCCGTCCACGCGCGGCCTCACCAGAGCTACGCCCAGCCCGAGAGCACCGAGCCCGAAGGAGTCCTGCGATGACCGTCTCCGCGTACCCGCCCCAGGTGACAGACCTGCTCCCCCGCGCCCAGGAGCTGGAGGCGTCGCTCGGCGCCCTGCCGTCCGAAAACCGGATCAAGACTGAGCTGAAGGTCGGCCGACCGAAGGCCAAGGCGATCCGCGCGGCGCTGGAGCGGGGCATCGCGCCGACCGATCCAGCGCCGGAGGATGCCGCGCCGGACCCGGTTCCGGCGGCGATCGAGCCGGAGCGGAAGCCGGTCCCGGCACCGGAGACGGCGCCGGTGGCGGTGGAGCCGACGACCCAGCGTGAGACGGTCGCAGACCCGGTTCCGGCGGCTGAGCCCGGCAAGCCCCGGTCGGTGCCGTCGTGGCCGGTGCTGATCCTGGCGCTGCCGGCGTTCGCGTCCGTGTGGTCGGGGTGGGTCGGGCTCGGGGAGATGACCGGGTTCGGGGTGGTGCACCCGCTTCCGGGGATCGCGGACGGGTTCAGCCTGAACACCGCGATCACGCTCCCGATCGGGGTCGAGACCTATGCGGCGTACGCGCTGCGGGTCTGGCTGTCCCGGCTCGGCACCCTGCGGGCGCGCGTCTTCGCCAAGTGGTCCGCGATCGGGTCGCTGGCGCTCGGCGCGCTCGGGCAGGTCGCCTATCACCACATGGAGGCCGCGGGCGTCACGCACGCGCCGTGGCAGATCACGACGGTGGTCGCGTGCCTGCCGGTGGCCGTGCTCGGGATGGGCGCGGCGCTGGCGCACCTCAATCACGACGCACGTTCCTAGCTCTGCCCGGCGGCGCGGCCCGATGGCCTGGAAACCTGCGCCGCGCCGCCGGCCCTTCCGCTCCATTCACCTCGTGAGGCTTCAGGAGGAAGACCCTCATGCTCGCAGAGACCAACCCGGAACACACCGGCCGCGCGGACACCCTCACCCCCGCGAACGATGGTGAGGTGCTGGTGGGTGAGGTGGTCATGGTCGACCAGCCGCACGTCCGTACCGATGATGAGTGGTTGCGGGAACTGGCGCGGCAGGCAGCGCAGCACAAGCCGATCCTGCCCGCGTGGATGCTGTCCGGCTCGGACTTCCGGCACACGTGCCGCTGGATCGTGGCTCACTACCTGCACGTCTCCGCCTATCACGCGGTCCGGATGCCGGTGTACGGCGCGAAGCTCGCGCTGCGGTCGCCGCGCGGCGTCTGGCGGTTCCTTTCCGGCGGTACGCGCTGGGTGCTCGACCTGGAGGGCCTGCCCGTGCGGCTCGCGGCCGTCCGGCGGGAGGACGCGGAGCAGTACCTCCGGCTCTCCCGACAGCGTGACGGCCGCGTCCGTCTCCGGACACTGATCGCGGCCTCGGTGGCGGTGCTCAGCATCAGCGGCGCGTTCGTGCTCGCGGTGCTGGCGCCGAGCTGGGCGCACTGGGCGACGCTCGCGGGGCTGGTGGCCGCGTTCGGGCTCGGCGGGGCGCGACCGGACCGGCCGCTGGTGTCGCGGGCCGTGGTCCCGACGCACGTCCAGGAGCTGACCTCGAATCAGGTCACGCTCGCGCTGTCGGTGCTCGGGCTCGCGGGGATCAACCAGGCGGTGTCCAAGCTCGGGGACAAGGCGATCGGGTTCCCGGCGCCGATCACCCGCGACGGACCCGGATGGCGCGCCGACGTCGATCTGCCGCCCGGCGTGACCGCTACCGAGGTGATCGAGCGGCGGGAGAAGCTGGCCGGCGCGCTCACCCGGCCGCTGGGCTGCGTGTGGCCGGAGGGCAACGCCGAGGTCCATCCCGGACGGCTGGTGCTGTGGGTCGGCGACCAGGACATGTCGAAGGCGCGTAAGCCGGTGTGGCCGCTGCTCAAGGGTGGGCCGGTCGACCTGTTCAAGCCTCAGCCGTACGGCACGGACCAGCGCGGACGCTGGGTGAACCTGACGCTGATGTTCATCGCGATGGTGATCGGGTCGATCCCGCGCATGGGCAAGACGTTCGCGCTCCGGGAGGCGCTGCTCATCGCGGCGCTTGACCCTCGGGCGGAGATCCACGCGTACGACCTGAAGGGCACCGGTGACCTGTCCGCGCTGGGCAAGGTCGCGCACCGGTACCGCGCGGGGGAGGACGACGAGGACATCCTCTACGCCGTGGCCGCGATGCGGAAGCTGCGGGCGGAGCTGCGCCGCCGGGCGCGGGTGATCCGGGATCTGCCGCCGGATCTGTGCCCGGAGAACAAGGTCACGCCCGAGCTGGCCACGCGGCGCTCGCTGGGCCTGCATCCGATCGTGGTCGGGGTCGACGAGTGTCAGGTCTGGTTCGAGCACCCGGAGTACGGCGCGGAGCTGGAGGAGATCTGCACCGACCTGGTGAAGCGCGGACCGGCCACCGGGATCGTGCTGATCCTGGCGACGCAGCGCCCGGACGCCAAGAGCCTGCCGACCGGGATCTCCGCCAACGCGTCCACCCGGTTCTGCCTGAAGGTCATGGGCCAGATGGAGAACGACATGGTGCTCGGGACGAGCAAGTACCGCAACGGCGTCCGGGCGACGATGTTCGCCTGGACGGACAAAGGCATCGGGTACTTCGTCGGTGAGGGCGCGGACGCGCGGATCGTGTCGACGGTGTTCATCGACGGTCCGGCCGCCAACGTCCTGGCCGAGAAGGCACGGGCGCTGCGCGAGCGTGCGGGGCGGCTGACCGGGCATGCGCTCGGCGAGACGCCGGAGGTCGAGCGGACGGCCGGCTATCACCTGCTCGACGACATCCTGTCCGTGGTGCCGGTCGCGGAGCTGCGGGTGTGGAACGAGACCGTGGTCGCCCGGTTGGCCGAGCTGCGGCCGGATGCCTACGACGGGTGGGCGCCGGAGCAGTTGACGGCCGCTCTGAAGCCGTACGGGATCGAGGTCGACCAGATCGGCCGGCGCGTCGGTGGCAAGACCGTCAACCGGCGCGGCATCACCCGCGCGCACGTCGCCGCGAAAGTTGCCGAGCGTAACCGCTCGAAGGCCGCGGCCTAGCCCGCCGGAGGGCGCTGGCGCTAGCACCCCAGCCTGCTAGCGCTAGCACCTCCACTAGCACCCCAAACGATGCCTGCCAGGACGCTAGCACGCTAGCGGCCCTGGTTCCCCACGCCCGGAAAACGGCCCTGGAGGCGTTCGTGGACACCCCTTCCCTGATCGCTAGCTTCCTCTGCTTCGTCCTACCGCCCGTCACGCTCTGCTACGCCGTTAGCTGCGCGATCTGGCCGTGGAAAGCCTGCTCGACCTGCCACGGCACCGGGCGGATCAAAAGCCCGTTCGGCCGCGTGTTCCGGCTGTGCCGACGCTGCGACGGCACCGGCCGCCGCATCCGGATCGGCCGGCACGTGTGGAACGAGTACCGGCGCGTGCACCGGGACGGCACCCGATGAGCGCGCGGACGCCGCACACCGCGTGGTGCGCCGGTGATCACCGGTGCGGGCTCGGAGAGCACCGCTCCGACGACATCGTGATCAACCTGCCCCGGCAGGGCCGGGCCGTCGTCTGCCGTACCCGCACCGACGCCGGGCGGGAGTACGCCGAGGTGCGGCTCTGGGTCGCGCTCGCTCCCCGCGACGTGGCGGCGCGCCGCCAACTGCTGACCATGCTCACCGGTCTGCGTGTCCTGCTCGGCCGGGTGGCGCTGGCGGCGCGACCCGCACCGCATCGCTGATCCATCGCTCAACTTCGGAAGGAGGCCGCATCATGACCCGACCCGCACACGACCTGAGCGCGGAACGCGCCGTCATCGGCGCGGCGCTGATCGCGCCGTCGTCGGTCGCTGAGCTTGCGGCCAAGCTCAGCCCCGGCGACTTCTACCGGCCCGCCCACGGCGCGCTGTGGGACGCCATCTGCCGCCTGGACGCGGCCGGCACCCCGGCCGACCCGATCACCCTCGCGGCGCACCTGGCCGAGACCGGGGATCTGGCGCGGGTGGGTGGCGCGCCGTACCTGCACACGCTGATCTCCGAGGTGCCCAGCGTCGGCAGCGCCGGCTACTACGCGGAGATCGTGGCCGGGCACGCGCGGCGGCGTGAGGTCTCCGAGCTGGGCTTGCGCCTCACCCAGCTCGCCGACTCCGGCAGCGACACGGCCGACCTGCTCGCCACCGGCCGGGCGCTGCTGGAGGACACCAGCGCTGGGGCCGGGTGGTCGCCACCCATCCCGCTGGGCACCGGCCGTCATCTGCCGGTCTTTCCGGCGCATGTGCTGCCGGGGTGGGTGGCGGACATGGTCAACGCCGTCGCGGAGTTCACGCAGACCCCGGTGGATTTGGCCGGGAGCATCGCGCTCGCGGCCCTGTCGACGGCCGCCGGTGGACGGGCCGAGGTGGAGGTGCGCGGATCGTGGCGGGAGCCCACGAACCTGTTCACCGTCGTGGTGCTCCCGCCGGGGTCGCGGAAGTCGGCGGTGTTCGCGGCGATCACCGGGCCGTTGCTTGCGGCGGAGTCCGCGTTGGGCGAGCGGACCAAGCCCGCGATCATCGAGGCGGAGTTGGCGGCTCGGGTGGCGGGGAAGGCCGCTGACAAGGCGGCGCACGCTGCGGCGAACGCCGACGCGGCGGCGCGGGACACGCTGCTGGCGGAGGCGACGGCCGCCGCGATGCAGGCGGAGGCGGTCACGGTGCCGCGTCTGCCTCAGCTTGTCGCCGATGACGTGACCAGCGAGGCGGCGGCGCAGTTGCTCGCGGAGCAGGGCGGCCGGCTGGCGGTGCTGTCGCCGGAGGGCGGCATCTTCGCCACGATCGCCGGCCGCTACTCCGGCACTCCCAACCTGGAGGTGTTCCTCAAGGGACACGCCGGAGACATGATGCGCGTCGGGCGGCTGTCCCGCGAGGCACAGCACGTCGCCAAGCCCGCGCTGACCATGGGGCTGGCCGTCCAGCCGGACGTGTTGCGGGATATCGCGTCGATGCCGGGATTCCGCGGGCTCGGCCTGCTCGCGCGGATCCTGTTCGCGCTGCCGGAGAACACAGTCGGCTTCCGCAAGATCGGAGCCGATCCGGTCCCGGCCGAGGTCGCGGAGGCATACCGGGAGAACCTAGGCGCGCTGGTGGTGGCGCTGGCGGAGTGGACCGATCCGGCGGTGCTGCCGCTCGCCGAAGCGGCCAACGCGCGCGTGCTCGACATCGAGCGTGCCGTAGAACCGCGTCTCGCGCCTGGCGGGGCGTGGGGACACATCGTGGACTGGGGCAGCAAGTACACCGGCGCTGTCGTCCGCATGGCCGGACTGATCCATCTCGCCGAGCATCTGCGCGGCGGGTGGGGACGGCCGGTCGAAGCGGCCACGATCGACCGTGCGGCCCAGCTCGGCGACTACTACGCCGCACACGCCCTGGCCGCCTTCGACGACATGGGAGCCGACCAGGCCACCCGCAACGCCCGACACATCCTCGCCTGGATCGAACGCACCGGCGCGACCACGTTCACCAAGCGCGACCTGTTCCGCGCCACCAAGTCGACCACCATCCGCGCCGTCGCGGACCTGGAACCGGCGCTCAGCGTGCTGGACGCCCACGGCTACCTCCGCCAGGTCGACCCACCCGCCAGACCGCGCACCGGCGGCCGGCCACCGTCCCCGACATTCCTCGTCAACCCGGACGTGCACCAGCCCGCCGCGACCGTCCACCCGATCCGGCGGACCGCATGACCGCCCTGACACAACCGACGCAACTGACACAACCCCCGGACCGCAGGAGTTCTGTCAGTTCTGGCAGTTCTGTCACCGCCATTCCGGGCCGCGCACCACCCCGATGCTGGGCCATCTCCCGTCCGTCATCCCCTCAGCCCTGGAAGGCAAGCAACCGTGCGAACCACCAGCCTGAACGCCCGCACCACGACCCTCAGCACCAACCACGGGGAGGACCACGTGCAGCGCATCGCCGATGACCGAGTCGTACTGACCATCGAAGAGGCCGCCCAGCGACTCGGCATCGGCCGCACCACCATGTACGCGCTGGTCATGAACGGTGACATCCGATCCGTGACCATCGGCCGCCTCCGTCGCATCCCCGTCCGCTGCCTCACCGAGTACGTGAACGCCCTGCTCTCCGACGACACCACCGCGACGGCTGCCTGAGGAGCGACGTATGGGACGACGTAAGCCGAACGGCGCTTCAAGCATCTACCAGGGCAAGGACGGCTACTGGCACGGGCGGGTGACGGTAGGCGTCAAGGACAACGGGCAACCCGACCGCCGACACGTCCAAGGCAAGACCGAGGCTGACGTCACGAAGAAGGTTCGGAAGCTGGAGCGGGAGCGGGAGGCAGGCACCGTCCGCAAGACCGGCCAGCGCTGGACGGTAGAGAAGTGGCTCGTGCACTGGCTCGACAACATCGCCGCGCCGGTGGTCCGCGTTAACACGTTCGACGGCTACCGCGTCGCTATCCGGAAGCACCTGATTCCGGGAGTCGGCGGGCACCGTCTCGACCTGTTGCAGCCGGAGCACCTGGAGAAGCTGTACGCGCGAATGCTGGCTAACGGCAGCGCGCCGGCTACCGCCCACCAGTCCCACCGCACGATCCGGACCGCGCTGAATGAGGCGGTACGCCGGGGCCATCTCGGGCGCAATCCGGCGTCTCTGGCGAAGCCGCCACGTCTGCCGGATAGCGAGGTGGAGCCCTTCTCCATCGAGGAGGTGCAGACCATTCTTAAGGTCGCGGGAAAGCGGCGGAACAGCGCTCGGTGGGCTGTCGCGCTCGCGCTCGGCCTTCGCCAGGGAGAAGCGCTCGGCATGAAGTGGCCGGACGTGAATCTGAGTGCGGGCACCCTCACAGTCCGGCGTGCCCTGCTCCGGCCGAAGTGGGGCCACGGATGCGACCCTAAGTGCGATGCGCGGGTCCCCGGCTTGTGCGCCGACCGGGTGAATCTTCGCCCGGTCTCCGCAGACACCAAGTCGCGCGCCGGCCGCCGCACTATCGGCCTCCCTGACGCGCTGATCAGGGTGCTCCGTGAGCACCGAAAGGCCCAGGAGGCGGAGCGGGAGAAAGCCGCGCAGCTCTGGCAGGACGAGGACTGGGTGTTCTCGACGGAGACTGGCCGGCGCATTCACCAGGCGACCGACTACGACGATTGGAAGCGTCTCCTTCGAGAAGCCGGAGTGCGCGACGCCCGGCTGCATGACGCCCGCCACACGGCCGCGACGGCGCTTCTGGTCCTCGGCGTCTCCGGCCGCGCGGTGATGGGGATCATGGGCTGGTCGAACGCGGCGATGCAGGTCCGCTATCAGCACCTCACGGATCAGGTCCGGCGGGACATCGCCGACCGGCTCGGCGGACTGCTCTGGGGCGACGAACCGAACGAGACGGAACCACCCGACGAGGGCAACCGAGACTGAAACTGAGACGACGCTCGTCCGTACAGACGAAACCGGACCGGTCCCATCGGGGCCGGTCCGGCGTTGTTCCTGCTCAGATGAGCGGAGGATACGAGATTCGAACTCGTGAGGGTGTTAACCCAACACGCTTTCCAAGCGTGCGCCCTAGGCCTCTAGGCGAATCCTCCGCCGCAGACAATACCGTGCCCGCCGGGCGCGCTGCACCGGGGTTCCCCGGGTCCGGCGGGGGCGTGGGTGAGCAGGCTCTCGCCCCCGATGCGACGTGGGGACGCCGGGCCGGGTAGAGTTGGCGTCGCTCCCCGTGCGGTGTTTACCCCGTGAACCTCCCCAGGGCCGGAAGGCAGCAAGGATAAGCGGGCTCTGGCAGGTGCACGGGGAGCCTTCGTGTCCCCGGCACTCTCGCCGGGTTGACTGAGCAGCCGCGTCGTCGGAAGAGTGTCACACCCGTGCGGGACCCTGTGGTGGTCGCCTGAGTCGGGGCGGCGGAGAATGGCGCGGTCGAGAGGAGACGACAGTGGCGTTGGCCCTCTACCGCAAGTACCGGCCCCGGACGTTCGCCGAGGTCATCGGGCAGGAGCACGTCACCGAGCCGCTCAGCCAGGCGCTGCGCAGCGGCCGGTTGAACCATGCGTACCTGTTCTCCGGGCCGCGCGGCTGCGGTAAGACGAGTTCGGCGCGGATTCTGGCCCGCTCGCTCAACTGTGAGCAGGGGCCGACGCCGGAGCCGTGCGGTCAGTGCACGTCCTGCCGCTCCTTGGCGAACGACGGCGCCGGCTCGATCGACGTGATCGAGATCGACGCGGCCAGTCACGGTGGTGTCGACGACGCGCGCGAGCTGCGGGAGAAGGCGTTCTTCGCGCCGGCCAACAGCCGCTACAAGATCTACGTGATCGACGAGGCGCACATGGTCTCGTCGGCGGGCTTCAACGCGCTGCTCAAGCTGGTCGAGGAGCCGCCGGAGTACGTGAAGTTCATCTTCGCGACCACCGAGCCGGAGAAGGTGCTGGGCACGATCAAGTCCCGCACCCATCACTACCCGTTCCGGCTGATCCCGCCGAGCGTGCTCCGGCCGTACCTGGAGCAGCTCTGCGAGGCCGAGGGCGTCACTGTCGAGCCGGCGGTGTTCCCGCTGGTCGTCCGCGCCGGCGGCGGCAGCGCGCGGGACACGCTCTCCGTGCTCGACCAGTTGATCGCCGGCGCCGGCGAGGAGGGCGTCACCTACGCGCGCGCCGTCGCGCTGCTCGGCGTCACCGACTCCGCGCTGATCGACGACATGATCGACTCGCTGGCCGCCGCGGACGGTGCCGCCGCGTTCGCCGCCATCGACCGCGTCGCCGAGGCCGGCCACGACCCGCGCCGCTTCGCCACCGACCTGCTCGAACGGCTCCGTGACCTGATCGTCATGCAGCAGGTGCCGGACGCCGCCGCCAAGGGCCTGATCGACGGCCCCGCCGACGAGATCGAGCGGATGACCGCGCAGGCCGGCCGCTTCGGCACCGCCACGCTCTCCCGCGCCGCCGACATCGTGCACAACGGCCTGGTCGAGATGCGCGGCACCACCGGCCCGCGCCTCCTGCTCGAACTGATCACCGCCCGCATGCTGCTGCCCGGCGCGGACGACTCCACCAGCGCGCTGCTGCAGCGCCTGGAGCGGATGGAGCGCCACCTGGCCGCGGGCGGAGGAGCACTGCAAACCCCCGCGGGGGTACGGACTCAGCCCGCACCCGCCGTCTCCCCGGCCGCTCCGGGCGCTCTGGCCCCTCTGGCCGCTCCGGCGGAGGCCGGTCAGGAGCCGCCGCTGGACCCGCGGGCGGCGGCGCGTCAGGCCGCAGCTCGCTCGTCCGGCGGTGGGCAGGCCGCGGCTCGGCAGGCCGCCGCGCAGGCGGCCGCGCCCGCCCAGGGCCGTCGTCCCGCGACTCCGGCCGCCTCCGCTCCGCCGGCCGGTTCCGTTCCGCCGGCCGCCTCTACTCCGCCGGCCGGTTCCGCCGTCCCGCCGGGGCCGGTGCAGGCCGGTCAGGCCGAGGGCGGGCCGGCGGGTTCCGAGCCGCAGGGTGGCCCGGCGGGTTCCGAGCCGCAGGGTGGCGCGTCGGGTTCCGAGCAGCCGCAGGGTGGCCCGGCGCCGGTGCCGGCACCCGCCTCCCAGGAGCCGCAGGCCGCGGTCGCCACCGAGCCGTCCGGCGGCGTCGACGTGGCCGAGTTGCGCGGGCGCTGGTGGCCGGAGGCGCACACCTACGTCAACACGCGCAACAAGCGGGCGGGCGCCGCCCTCCGCGCCGCCACGGTCCGCACCGTCGAGGGCGACACGTTGGTCCTGTCGTTCCGGCTGCCCAGCCACATCGACATCTTCGCCGGTACGCCCGGGGGCGAGAACCTGCTCCGCGAGGCCTTCTACGAGCTGCTCGGCGTCCGCTGGCAGATCCGCTGCGTGCCCGCGGGTCCCGAGGGCGAGCCCGACACCGCTCGCACCGCCGGCGGCCGTACCCCCGCCCCACGCCAGTCGACCGGCCATCCCACACCCCCGTCCGCACCGACGCGCTCGTTATCCGAGTCAGACGCGAGATCGGGGCCGTCACCGGGACCGTCCCCCGCGTCCACCACGGCGGCCGAGGACGCGGGCTGGCCCACCCCTGCCGCCATCCCCCGTACCGATGTATCTCCACCCGCGGCCTCCCGGCCGGGCGCGGAGGCGCCGCGGCCTGCCCCGGGCACGCCGTCCTCCGGCACCGGCCAGGCGACCGATGACGGCTGGCCGGCGCCCGCCCGACCCGGGCACACGGCCGGTGCCGCCGATGCCGCCGCCCCGCCGAGCCCGGCGCGGCCCGGTGACGCGGACGACCAGGCCGACTGGCCGAGTCCCCGACGGCCCGGTGGCGCGGACAGCGCCGGCGATCAAGCCGGGGATGCCGGCCGGCCGAGCCCCGCCCGGCCCGAAGCCGCGACGCGGGCGGGCAGTGCAGGCGATCACGACGACTGGCCGGCTCCGGCCCAGCCAGCCGATGACCCGAGCGAGCAGGGCGGCAGCGCCTCGTGGCCTGGTCCGGCACAGCCGGGCTCGGCCGGATCCGGTGACGCCGGTGGACGATCCGGCGACAGTGGCTCGCCGAGCCCGGCGCGGCCCGGCGGTAGCGGCGGCTCGGACGACGGCGGTGGCTGGCCCGAGCCGGTGCGTCCGGGAAGCGCGCCGAGCGCGGCGGACGACAGCGGTTGGCCGGAGCCCGCGCCCGCGGGAGGCGGGTCGGCCTCCGGCGGTGGCTGGCCGGAGCCGGCGGGCGAGCCCGCCGCGGTTCCGGAGCGGCCGGGCGGGTCGGCTTCGGCTTCGGCGGAGACTGTGCCGTCTCGGCGCGCGGCCTCCGGAGGGCTCGCGGCGGCACGTGCGGCGGCAGCGGGTGCTCGGGGTAGGCAGTCGACGAACGGTGGTCAGCGCGGTGCCGCGGCCGCCCGGCCGGACGCGGCGGCGCCGGCCGCGCCGGTGACGGCGTCCGCTGTCGCCGGACCGCCGGCCGTTCCGGTGGCCACCGGCGGCGGCGCCAGTGCCTGGGACGATTTCCCGGCGGACGAAGAGCCGCCCTACGACCCCGAGTACGACGGCCCGGCGCCGCCGGACAGTGGGCCGGGCGGTCGCGGGGGCTTCTCGCCGCGCACGTCGGCACGTCCGGCTTCGGCCGCTGGTGGGCAGTCCTCGCCGGGTGGCGGCCTCGCGTCTACCGGCGGTGGTCCGGCGTTCTCGGCCTCGGGTGCGTCTGCGTCCGGCGCACCCGCCGCGGCGTCGGTGCCGGGCGCTTCAGCGCCGGTGGCGGCCGGCTCGGCGTCGCCTGTTCCCGCGTCGCCCGCACCCGTGCCGGGGCGGGCGGCGGCTGGTTCGGGTGCGTCGAATCCGGCGATCGCGAGTGCCAAGGCGGCCGCCAGCCGGGCGGCGGCCAATGCGGTGGCGGCGGCTCAAGGGCGTGCCTCGGCGGCCAAGCCGGCGGCCGCGGCGGAGGCTCCGCGGCCTACGCAGGGGCGGGCGGCAGCGGCGGTGGCCGCCGCCAACGCGGCTGCGGCGGCGGCAGCGGCCGCTCAGGGCAGTCAGCCGGTGGAGGCGCCGACGTCGGAGTTCGAGGGCTTCGATCCGGGGGACGAGCCGCTGGACGAGGTCATCGACGAGCAGGCCGCGCGGCAGAGCAGCGAGGAGCAGGCGTTCCTGCTTCTCAAGCAGGCCTTCGGAGCCGAGAAGATCACTGAGATGTGACCTCTCGGCCGTTACTGATACGTAGAGCACCTTCTACGGCCGCCATTCCGTGCTTTACGTATCAGTCGTCGCCGCCACCACACACGACACCCGGCTATAACGCGAGATTTCGGGCGCGCAGCGCCCGGACCGACCAGGCGAGCGGCGCGGAGGGACCAGCCGCGCTCGATGACCGGCCCCCAACCGGTGCGCAGCGGCCGGACCGGCAGCAAGCGGCGCGGAGGGACCAGCGGGGCTCGATGACCGGCCCCCAACCGGTGCGCAGCGGCCGGACCGGCGGCGAGCGGCGTGAGGGGACCACCAGGGCTTGGGTGACCCCGCTGGGACCGGCTCCGATGCGGGGGCCGGAGCGGCGGCGGAGGGCGCCGCGAGGTTGGCCCGCGGGAGCATGCGGGACGGGACCGCGCCGGAAGCGGGAAGAAGGTGGGGTGGGGGTGCGGCTACGCTGGGCGGCGGTTCGGTGGAGCGGCGGAAGCCGCGGAGTGAGAAGGAGCCTGCCGTGGTGCGGCCTGGCGGACAGCCCAACATGCAGCAGTTGATGAAGCAGGCGGCGAAGTTGCAGCAGGCGGCGCAGGCCGCGCAGGCGGAGCTGGCGGAGGCCGAGGTCACCGGGACGGCCGGTGGCGGGCTGGTGACGGTCACCATGGCCGGCACGGGTGAGGTGCGGGCCGTGAAGATCGATCCGAAGGTGATCGATCCGGAGGACCCGGAGACGCTGGAGGACACCGTGCTGGCGGCGCTGCACAACGCGTCGGAGGCGGTGCGTGCGCTGACCGAGGAGAAGATGGGGCCGGTCACGGGCGGGCTCGGCGGTCTCGGCATGGGGTTCTGAGCGCGTCATGTACGAGGGTGCCATTCAGGATCTGATCGACGAGCTGGGACGCCTGCCCGGCGTGGGTCCGAAGGGCGCCCAGCGGATCGCGTTCCACATTCTGTCCTCGGACACGGCGGACGTGGCGCGGCTGGCGGCGGCGCTGCGGAAGGTCAAGGAGCAGGTGCGCTTCTGCACGGTCTGTTACAACGTGGCCGAGGAGGAGCAGTGCCGGATCTGCCGTGACCCGCGCCGGGGCAACGAGGTGCTGTGCGTGGTCGAGGAGCCGAAGGACGTGGTGGCGATCGAGCGGACCGGGGAGTTCCGCGGGCGCTACCACGTGCTCGGCGGCGCGATCAACCCGCTGGAGGGGATCGGGCCGGACAACCTGAAGATCCGCGAGCTGCTGATCCGGCTGGGGAACGGGGATGTCAAGGAGTTGATCCTGGCCACGGATCCGAACACGGAGGGCGAGGCGACCGCGACGTACCTGGCGCTGATGGTGAAGCCGATGGGGATCGCGGTGACGCGGCTGGCGAGCGGCCTGCCGGTCGGCGGTGACCTTGAGTACGCGGACGAGATCACGCTGGGCAGAGCGTTCGAGGGCCGTCGCGCGGTGTAAGCCCGGAAAACTCCCCGAAATCCGCTCGCAACAGACATGTTTTACCTATGTTCAAAGTTGATTTGCCCCGTTTTTCCGTGCTTGATCCCATTCAGGTCACGCCATCATCACGGCGTGGCCTGAAGTTGGTTACATGGTCACTCTGAGCGTTGACCGCACCGGTCCCCTCGGTGGACTGTTCATCCCGGCGGCGGCACACCCGTCGCCGTGTCCGCGCTGCCTTGCCATCGCCCCAACCTGAGGCCGGCGGCAGGAGCGTGGGCACTCGAGGCTCACGACAATCGACCGGTTGCCGCGCGCCGCGGGTGATCCACCGTACCGACGGGCGGCCTCGTGTCGTCCGGCCGTCGCTGCGGCGGCGCCTGCGGTCCGACGACCGGAGGAGGACCGAGGCACGGATGGTCAGTGGACCGGGCGCGTCCCTCTCGGAGGAGTCGACGCACGACGTCGCCGATCCGGCTGAAGGTGCTGCCAGCACGACCGGCAAGGCCATCGAGGGGCGTTCGCTGCGCCAGATCGCATGGCGGCGGTTCAAGCGTGACAAGGTCGCGATGGCGGGCGGTGCGTTCGTCATCTTCCTGGTGCTCGTCGCGCTCCTCGCCTCCCCGATCGTGAAGCTCATCGGCCACCCGATCGACGAGTTCAACAACGACCTGATCGACCCGACGCTGGGCCTGCCGATCGGCCCGCTCGGCGGCATCAGCGGCGAGCACTGGCTGGGCGTCGAGCCGACCTCCGGCCGGGACGTCTTCAGCCGGGTCATCTACGGCGCGCAGACCTCGATCTTCGTGGCGTTCCTGGCCGCGCTGGTCTCCACGGTGCTCGGCGCGATCCTGGGCCTGGCGGCCGGCTTCGTGGGCGGCTGGGTCGACGCGGTGGTCAGCCGCGTGATGGACTTCCTGCTGGCGTTCCCGCAGCTGCTGTTCTCGATCGCGCTGGTGTCGGTGCTGCCGGACGCGTTCTTCGGCCTGGACGGCCGGGTGTCCCGGATGACCGTGCTGATCGGCGTGATCGGCTTCTTCGGCTGGCCGTACATCGGGCGCATCGTCCGCGGCCAGGTGCTGTCGCTGCGCGAGCGCGAGTTCATCGAGGCGTCGCGCAGCCTGGGCGCCCGCACCGGCCGCATCCTGTTCCGGGAGCTGCTGCCGAACCTGGCGGCGCCGATCCTGGTCTACACCACCCTGATCATCCCGACGAACATCATCACCGAGGCGTCGCTCAGCTTCCTCGGTGTCGGCATCGAGGCGCCCAACCCCTCGTGGGGCGGCATGCTCTACGACGCCAAGAGCTACTACCAGTCGGACCCGATGTACATGATCATCCCCGGCGTGTGCATCTTCATCACCGTGCTGGCCTTCAACCTGTTCGGCGACGGACTCCGCGATGCCCTGGACCCCAAGGCTCACTGACCCGCGCAGCAATCGCACCACCGCAGTACGCGCATCCGTCGCGACCCACGGTCGCACGTCAAGGAGGTAGGCAGCAGTGTCTAGTAAGAGGAAGGCGTTGGTCGCCGCCACGGCGGCCGTCGCCCTGGGACTCACCGCGGCATGCGGTAATACCGGCGGGTCCAACTCGTCGAACGGTGGTGCCAAGAACGCGCAGAACGCGGCGCTCACCGAGGTGCTGAACGTGTCCGACAAGAAGGGCGGCACCCTCGAGCTCTGGAGCTCGCAGGACGTCGACAGCCTCGACCCCGCCCGCGGCTACTACGCGTTCGTGTGGAACCTGAACCGGCTCTACACCCGCACGCTGCTCTCCTACGACGCCAAGCCGGGCGCCGACGGCATGAAGCTGGTGCCGGACCTGGCCACGGCCGAGGCCGTGCTCAGCAACGACGGCAAGACCTACACGTACACGCTGCGTGACGGCCTGAAGTTCGACGACGGTACGCCGATCACGTCGAAGGACATCAAGTACGGCATCGAGCGCATCTTCGCGCAGGACGTCGTCTCCGGCGGCCCGGTCTACCTGATCGAGCAGCTGGACCAGGGTCAGAAGTACCCGGGCCCGTACAAGGACTCGGACCCGAACAAGCTGGGCCTGAAGTCGGTGCAGACGCCGGACGACAAGACCATCGTCTTCAACCTGGCGCAGCCGTACGCGGACTTCCCGTACCTGCTGGCGATGCCGGGCGCGGGCCCGGTGCCGGCCGCCCGGGACACCGGCGCGCAGTACGGCACGAAGCCGGCCTCCTCCGGCCCGTACAAGATCGAGTCGTACGAGCCCGGCAAGGCCATCAAGTGGGTGCGTAACGAGCACTGGGACCAGGCCACGGACCCGCTGCGCAAGGCGCTGCCGGACGCGATCAACATGACGATCACGACCAACGCCGACGACATGGACCAGCGTCTGATCGCCGGCACCGCGGACGTCGACGCCGCGCAGACCGGTGTGCAGGCCGCGGCCCGCACCAAGATCCTGCAGGACGAGACGCTGAAGGCGAACTCGGACACCCCGACCACCGGCTTCATCCGGTACGCCGCGATGTCCACCAGCGTGGCGCCGTTCGACAACGTGGACTGCCGCAAGGCCGTCATGCTCGCCTCGGACCCGACCTCGCTGCAGACCGCGCGTGGTGGCCCGATCGCGGGTGGCGACATCGGCGTCAACATGCTGCCGCCGAACATCCCGGGCGCCGAGCCGGACTACGACCCGTACAACCGCAAGCAGGGCAAGCCGCAGGTCGACGCCGCCAAGCAGGCGCTCGCCGCGTGTGGCCAGCCGAACGGGTTCTCCACCACGATCGCGGTCCGGAACAACAAGCCGGCCGAGGTCAAGACCGCCGAGGCGCTGCAGGCCGCGCTGAAGGCCGTCAACATCGACGCCAAGATCGACCAGATCGACGGTGCGCAGGCCAGCTCGATCACCGGCTCGCCGACCGTGGTGAAGCAGAAGGGCTACGGCCTGATCATCTCCGGCTGGGCGGCGGACTACCCGTCGGGCGCCGGTTACCTGCAGCCGCTGGTCGACAGCCGGTACATCCTGCAGAACGGCAACTTCAACTTCGCCGAGATCAAGGATCCGTCGATCGACGCGCTGTTCGACCAGGCCAAGACGCTGCCGCCGGACCAGGCCGCCGCGGTCTACACGCAGATCAACCACAAGGTGATGGAGGGCGCGTACATCCTGCCCTTCGTCGTGGACAAGGCCCTCAACTACCGCAACCCGCGCCTGACCAACGTCTACATCCACCAGTTCTGGGGCATGTACGACTTCCAGGCGCTCGGTGTCTCCAGCTGAGGTTCGCGTAGGTAACACCCTTTAGTACGTCCTTGGCGGGTGCCCCTTCTCTGATCGGGGAGGGGCACCCGTTGAACCTGGAGGCCTCGGCTCGTGTTCGCTTACGTCGTTCGGCGACTGATCAACGTCGTCATCACGCTGCTGGTCATCACGCTGGTGACCTTCGGCGTCTTCTTCCTGGTCCCGAAGCTGACCGGCAGTGACCCCGCCCTGCTGTACATCGGCAAGACGGCGGACCCGGCCGCGGTCGAGGGCATCCGTACGAAGCTGGGTCTCGACGACCCGATCCACGTGCAGTACGGCCGGTTCCTGCAGGGCCTGGTGATGGGCCGGGAGTACGACAACGGCCCGGACGTCACGTACTGCAACGCGCCGTGCTTCGGCTACTCGTTCAAGACCGACCAGGAGGTGTGGCCGTACCTGGTCGACCGCCTGCCGGTCACGCTCTCGCTGGCGCTGGGCGCCGCGGTCCTCTGGGTGCTCGGCGGCGTCGGCGCCGGCGTGGTCTCCGCGCTGCGCAAGGGCCGCCCCGCCGACCGGATCGTGATGACGACCGCGCTGGCCGGCGTCTCCCTCCCGATCTACTTCACCGGCCTGGTCTCCGCCGCGATCTTCTCCTACTGGCTGGGCTGGCTTCCGCCGCCCGGATACGTCGACTTCGCGGTCAACCCGGCCGAGTGGGCGCTGAACCTGATCCTCCCGTGGGTCACGCTGGCGTTCCTGTTCGCCGCGACCTACGCGCGTCTCACCCGGGCGAACATGCTGGAGACGCTGAGCGAGGACTACATCCGCACCGCGCGCGCCAAGGGCCTGCGCGAGCGCGACGTCGTCGGCAAGCACGGCCTGCGCTCCGGCCTCACGCCGCTGATCACCGTCTTCGGCCTGGACCTCGGCAGCCTCCTCGGCGGCGCCATCCTGACCGAGACCACGTTCAACCTGCGCGGCCTCGGCGAGGCCACGCTGACCTCGATCCGGCAGAACGACCTGCCGATCATCCTGGGCGTCACGCTGTTCGCCGCGTTCTTCATCGTCATCGCCAACCTGGTCGTCGACCTGCTCTACGCCGCCGTCGACCCGCGCGTCCGGCTGAGCTGAGGGGTAAGTTGTGACCACTTCCGTGCCTGTCACCGAGATCGGCCCGGCCGCCATCTCGCCGCCCACGTCCTTCCTCGAGGTGCGCGACCTGCGCGTGCAGTTCGCGACGGACGACGGCGTCGTCAAGTCCGTGGACGGCGTGTCGTTCGGGCTGGAGCGCGGCAAGACGCTCGGCATCGTCGGCGAGTCCGGCTCCGGCAAGAGCGTGACCAGCCTGGCGATCCTGGGCCTGCACCGCACGCGCAGCAACGCCACCGTCGGCGGCGAGATCTGGCTCGACGGCGAGGAACTCGTCAAGGCCGACAACGAGCGGGTACGCCGGCTCCGCGGCCGCAAGATGTCGATGATCTTCCAGGACCCGCTGTCCGCGATGCACCCGTACTACACGATCGGTCAGCAGATCGTGGAGGCGTACCGCATCCACCACGGCGGCAGCAAGAAGGCGGCGAAGCAGCGCGCGATCGACATGCTGGCCCGGGTCGGCATCCCGCAGCCCACGCGCCGCGTCGACGACTACCCGCACCAGTTCTCCGGCGGCATGCGGCAGCGCGCGATGATCGCGATGGCGCTGGTCAACAACCCGGAGCTGCTGATCGCGGACGAGCCCACCACCGCGCTGGACGTGACCGTGCAGGCGCAGATCCTGGACCTGATCCGCGACCTCCAGGAGGAGTTCGGCTCCGCGGTCATCATGATCACCCACGACCTGGGCGTGGTGGCGGAGCTGGCCGACGACATCCTGGTCATGTACGGCGGGAAGGCGGTCGAGCGCGGGCCGGCCGACGTCGTCTTCCGCAGCCCGGAGCACCCGTACACCTGGGGTCTGCTCGGCTCGATGCCACGGCTCGACCGCGAGGTGCGGGAACGGCTCAACCCGATCAAGGGTACGCCGCCGTCGCTGATCAACCTGCCGTCCGGCTGCTCGTTCCACCCGCGCTGCCCGTACGCGGGCCGCAACGGGGACCGCTCGTTCACCGAGCGCCCCGAGCTGGTCGGCACCACGCACGCGGTCGCCTGCCACATGCCGCCGGAACTGCGCCGCGAGATCTTCACCCAGGAAGTGAGCCCCAACCTGTGAGCACTCCCCTTCTCGAAGTTTCCGGCCTGCAGAAGCACTTCCCGATCACCGCGGGACTGCTGCGGCGGCAGGTCGCGGCCGTGCGCGCGGTGGACGGCATCGACCTGACCGTGCACAAGGGCGAGACGCTCGGCCTGGTCGGCGAGTCCGGCTGCGGCAAGTCCACGGCGGGGCGCCTGATCACCCGAATCCTGGAGCCGACCGGCGGCACGGTCACGTTCGACGGGCGGGACATCACCCACATCAAGGGGGGTACGCTCCGCGGCCTGCGCCAGGACGTACAGATGATCTTCCAGGACCCGTACTCGTCGCTGAACCCGCGGCACACGGTCGGCACGATCGTCGCGGCGCCGCTGCAGATCCAGAAGATCCCGACGCCGCAGGGTGAGAAGAGGGCCGTCCAGGAGCTGCTGGAGATGGTCGGGCTCAACCCCGAGCACTACAACCGCTACCCGCACGAGTTCTCCGGCGGCCAGCGGCAGCGCATCGGCATCGCCCGCGCGCTGGCGCTCAAGCCGAAGATGATCGTGGCGGACGAGCCGGTCTCCGCGCTGGACGTCTCCATCCAGGCCCAGGTCGTCAACCTCCTCGACGACCTGCAGCGGGAACTGGACCTGACGTACCTGTTCATCGCGCACGACCTGTCCGTGGTGCGGCACATCTCGGACCGGGTCGCGGTCATGTACCTCGGCAAGGTGGTCGAGGTGGCGCCGCGCGACGACCTGTACGCGCACCCGCGGCACCCGTACACGGTCGCGCTCATGTCCGCCGTACCGGTGCCGGACCCGTCCCGGCGGGACAAGGCGCAGCGCGAGCGGGTGCTGCTCACCGGCGACGTGCCGAGCCCGATCGACCCGCCGTCCGGGTGCCGGTTCCGCACCCGCTGCTGGAAGGCGCAGGACGTGTGCGCCACCCAGGAGCCGCCGCTGGCGCTGCTCGCCGACGGCCACCAGGTCGCCTGCCACTTCCCGGTCAGCGACGAGGAGCAGCACGCCACGAACGGCGGCCGGTCCGCCGCCGCGGCCGCCGCGGCCGCCATCTCCGAGGTCTCTTCCGAGGCGGAGTGAGAAAACCCGCCCCCTCGGGTGTGTCCTGCCTCATTCTGGGCAGGGATCAGATCATGACCAGGAGGGGGCGGGCGTGACAGAGGAGCTGAACGCGCGGGTACGGGCGGCGGTCGACGCCACCCATGCCGCTGGTACGACCATGTTCTGCTGGCGGATGCCCGCCGGCCGCGGCGACCTCGGCTCGTGCGAGGGCGCCGTCGACTTCGCCCGGGGCCGGCTGGCGATGCGATCGCGCTTCCAGATCCCGTCGCTGGCCGAACCGGAGCTGGACTCCGCGCTCGACGATCCCAGCCGGATCGGCGCCGAGTGGACCGTGGAGAACCGGTCGATCGTCACGGACGGCGCGTTCTACGCGCTCCAGGAGCCGCTCGACCCGGAGTCCACCGGCACCTGGGAGGCATCCCGGATGGGCGCCGAGGGCCTGGCCGCCACGCCGATCGGCATGATCAGCTGGCTGCGCGGCGTGACCTCGGCCGAACCCGGCGACTCCCCCGGCATGCTCGCCATCAAGCTCGACCTCCGCCGGGCGGTGGAGTTGGCGCCGCCGGAGGACCGGTCCGCGCTGAAGGCCGCGCTCGACGCCGGCCGGGTCGGGCCGACCGCCACCGAGGTGACCGGCGAGGTCGAGCTGGACCCGGAGGGACGGGTGCGGCGCATGTGGGCGATGGTGCCGCCGGGCGCCTCGCCGTACTTCGCGGTCGAGCCCGGTCAGGACAGCATCGAGCTGCTGATCAACGACCTGGGCGCGCCGGTCGCGATCCCGGTGCCGGGCGAGTCCTCGCGGATCGCGATCGACGACTTCCTGGCGGTCTTCGAGGGCCAGCCGCAGTGCGGCCCCGCGCTCGCCGACATGTGGGCGACGTCGTCCGGGGCCTCATCGGGGTCCTAGAGACCTCGTTCAGCCCTCGGGGCGGTGGAGGAGGCCGACCGCGATCGCGTGCACCGCGTCGAGGTCGGCCGGGTCCTTCAGCGCGGCCCTGCCACCGGTCACCGCGTACCACTCCTCGGCGTCCTTGTACTGCACCCGCAGCACCGCGTGGCCGTCGACGACCTCGCTGCGCAACGTCAGCTCACCCGTGACCACGCCGACCTCGTCGGTCATCACGCCGCCCGGTCCCGCCACGATGTCCGCGTCAGCCATCGCTTCCGCCCCTCCCCTGTTCAGCAGGTCGCCAGCATGTCGCCGAGCGCCTCCTTCTCCGCGCTCGTGACGGACAGCTTCCAGTAGTGCTTCACCGTGATCCAGTCCTGCGCGTACCGACACCAGTAGTCCTTGACCGTCGGCTTCCAGGTCGATGGATCCTGGTCACCCTTTGCCCGGTTCTGACTCGCCGAAACCGCGATGAGCTGCGGTCGCTCATCATCGTTGGCGAAATCCCCGCGTTGCTCGTTCGTCCACCTGCTCGCCCCCGACCGCCACGCGTTCGCCAGCGGCACCATGTGGTCGATGTCCACCTTGCTCGGGTCGTCATAGGTCTGCCCGTCGTAGACGCTGTACCACCGCCCATCCGTCACGTTGCAGCCACTGAGCTTCACGTCCTCCGCGTCACGCTGCAGGATCGTGTCCCGCATGTCGCAGTTCTCCCCGGTGTCCCGCCAGTGCGGAAACTTCTCCCGGCTGTAGCCACTCATCGACCCGGCCTTCGCCACGGTCAACTCCTCGAGCCTCGCCGCGGCATCGGCGGCGCCGGTGCCGGGCTCGGCGGTCGCCCCGGTCCCCTCTTCCCCCGCACCGGTTCCCACCTCGACCTGGCAGCCGGTCATCCCCACCATCGCCGCGGCAGCAACCGCAGCCATCACAACCTTGAACGTCCGTGTCACCCCTACAGCTTGCGACACCGGTACGACAATCCGCGACTTGAGATCCACTCACGACCGACGCGATCCATCGCCTACGCTTGGTTTCATCAAGAGCACTGTGGGTTCATCGGCCGTACTACGCCGGAGGTCGACGTGCCGAGCGGCTCGAGCAGCAGGGGTACAAGCCCGCACATGCAGCGTCAGCGACTCCGGGTGACGCTGCGCGACCTGCGTGAGGAGCGCGGACTCTCGGAGCGTGAGGTCGCGGCGGCATTGGGCTGGCAACCGTTGTCGAAACTACTACGCATCGAACGCGGCGCCGTGGACATCTCGATCATGGATCTCTGCGTGCTCCTGCATCACTACGGCATCGAGGACGACGCTCAGGTCCAGGAGCTCATTCGGGTGGCGAGCCAGGCGCATCGACGGCAACAGTTCGAGAGGTTCCACGACATCCTGCCGTCGGAGTACAGCTACTTCCTCCAGTACGAGAGCGCCGCCTCGATCCTCAGATCCTTCGAGCCGTCGCTTGTGCCAGGGCTGCTCCAGACCGAGGAGTACGCGCGGGCCCTCTACGAGTCCCGCACGCTCACCAGCGACAGCGAGGAGACCAAGGAGCGACGGGTTCAACTCCGGATGCAGCGCCAGGAGATCCTTACTCGAACAGAAGACTTCCAGGCATTCTTCATCATGGATGAGGCGGTGCTCCATCACGAGGTCGGAGGGCCGGTCATCATGCTTCGTCAGCTGCGGCACATACGGACGATGATCGAGAAGCCGAACGTCGACGTTCGGATCGTTCCGTTCCACCGAGGCGCTTACACCGGGCTCTGGGGTGCCTTCGTGGTTCTGGAATTCCCCTCACCCGACACCAACGAACTTGTGTTCATCGAACATCGGGGTGGTGGGCTGACAATCGATGCGAAGAGTTCCGCACCCGGTTCCTACGTCGAACTCTTCTGGGTCCTGGAAGATTGCAGCGCGTCAGCACCCGAGACCGGCGACTTGATCGATCGAGCCATCAACCGGCTGGCCGGCGCTCAACAAATGTCGGGTTCGCCGTGAACGCCCGCCAGGCTGCCGGCGCGAATCGCAGCGTCGGCCCGATGTCCTTGGAATCCCTGACCATAACCGTCCGGTTCGGGCCCGGTAAGAATTCCACGCAGTTGATATCCGCACTGTATGAACTCTTACGCCACCGAGCCCGTTCTGATCCATCGACCATGACAGCCACCTTAGCTAGCAGGGGCGGCTGACGTGGACATGGCGCGCACAGAGAGAGTTCACCGCCTCATCCTCAACATAGACCAGTGAGCACCATTGGACACCGGATTCGCCGAGCGTGGGCCCGAATTCGTCCGTTCGAGGAACGACGACGCAAGGAGCCGTCAGCGAGGCGACGTGGCGGGACCCGTGGTGAACTCCTTGGCCAGCAGTTCCGCGACCTGGGCCGTGTTCAGGGCGGCACCCTTGCGCAGGTTGTCGCCCGTGACGAAGAGATCGAGGGCGCGTGGGTCGTCCATGGAGCGGCGGATGCGCCCGACCCAGGCGGGATCGGTGCCGACGGCGTCGATGGGCATGGGGAACTCCCCGGAGGCGGGGTCGTCGACGAGGATGACGCCGGGGGCGTTGCGGAGGACCTGGCGGGCGCCCTCGGCGTCCAATTCTGAGGCGAAGACGGCGTGGACGGCCACGGAGTGGCCGGTCACCACGGGGACGCGGACGCAGGTGGCGGAGACCTTCAGGTCCGGCAGGCCGAGGATCTTGCGGGTTTCGCTGCGGACCTTCAGCTCCTCGGAGGACCAGCCCAGGTCTTGGAGGGAGCCGGCCCAGGGCACCACGTTCAGCGCCATGGGGGCGGGGAAGGGGCCGAGGTCGTCGCCGACGGACTGGCGGACGTTGCCGGAGCGGGTGCCGAGGGCTCGGTCGCCGGCGACCTTGCTGATCTGGTCGTGGAGGATGTCGACGCCGGCCTGACCGGCGCCGGAGACGGCCTGGTAGGTGGCGAGGACCAGCTCACGGAGACCGTACTCGCGGTGGAGCGGGGCGAGCATGACGACCATGGTGAGCGTGGTGCAGTTCGCGTTGGCGATGATGCCGCGTGGGCGGTTGCGGGCCTGCTCCGGGTTGATCTCGGGGACGACCAGCGGCACGTCGCGGTCCAGGCGGAACGCGCCGGAGTTGTCGACCACGACGGCGCCGCGGGAGACCGCGATCGGCGCCCACTCGGCGGAGACCTCGTCGGGGACGTCGAACATGGCGACGTCGACGCCGTCGAAGACCTCCGGCGTGATCGCCTGCACCTGCAGCTCCTTGCCGCGGACGGAGAGCGTCCGGCCGGCGGAGCGGGCGGAGGCGATCAGGCGGATCTCGCCCCAGACGTCCTTGCGGGACGACAGCAGCTCGCACATGACCGTGCCGACGGCGCCGGTGGCGCCGACGACCGCGAGGGTGGGCCGTCCCATGACGTCTTACCTCCCGGTCCCGGCGTAGACGACGGCCTCCTCGTTGCCGCCGAGGTCGAACGCGTCGTGGATGGAGCGCACGGCGGCGTCCAGATCGGTGTCGCGGCAGACGACCGAGACCCGGATCTCCGAAGTGGAGATCATCTCGATGTTCACGCCCGCCTCGCCGAGCGAGGAGAAGAACTTGGCGGCGATGCCGGGGTGCGAGCGCATGCCGGCGCCGATCAGCGAGACCTTGCCGACGTGGTCGTCGTAGAGCAGGCCCTTGAAGGACACCTGCTCCTGCACCTTGTTGAGCGCGGCCATCGCGGTCGGGCCGTCGGCCTTGGGGAGCGTGAACGAGATGTCGGTGCGGCCGGTCCCCTCGGTGGAGACGTTCTGCACGATCATGTCGATGTTGATCTCGGCCTCGGCCACGGTCTCGAAGATCTTCGCGGCGGCGCCGGGCTCGTCCGGTACGGCGACGATGGTGATCTTCGCTTCGCTGCGGTCGTGGGCGACCCCGGTGATCAGTGCGTGCTCCACAGAAGGGTCCTCCATCGATCCGGTGACCATGGTGCCGTTGTTGTTCGAGTACGACGAGCGCACGTGGATGGGGAGGTTCGCCCGGCGCGCGTACTCGACGCTACGCAAATGCAGCACCTTCGCGCCACAGGCGGCGAGCTCCAACATCTCTTCGTACGTGATCGTCTTGATGTGCCGCGCGTTCGGCACGATCCGCGGGTCCGCGGTGAACACGCCGTCCACGTCCGTGTAGATCTCGCAGACGTCCGCGCCGAGCGCGGCGGCGAGCGCGACCGCGGTGGTGTCCGACCCGCCGCGGCCCAGCGTGGTGACGTCCTTCGTGTCCTGCGAGACGCCCTGGAAGCCGGCCACGATCGCGATCGCGCCCTCGTCCAGCGCGGACTGCAGGCGGCCCGGGGTGACGTCTATGATCCGGGCTCGCCCGTGCACGGACGTGGTCATCACGCCGGCCTGCGACCCCGTGTACGACCGGGCCTCGAAGCCGAGGTTGTGGATCGCCATCGCCAGCAGCGCCATCGAGATGCGCTCGCCGGCGGTGAGCAGCATGTCCAGCTCGCGGCCGGGCGGCAGCGGGCTGATCTGGTGCGCCAGGTCGAGCAGTTCGTCCGTGGTGTCGCCCATCGCGGAGACCACGGCGACGACGTCGTTGCCCGCCTTCCGCGCGGCCACGATCCGCTCGGCGACCCGCTTGATCCGCTCCGCGTTGGCGACGGACGATCCGCCGTACTTCTGCACCACGAGCGCCACGGGTGTTACGCCTCCAACCGAACCGACGACACAGCGGACCCACGAACCGACAACACGGCGGAACGCGCCGACGCCGCCGGGTGAGGACCCGACGGCGGCGAGTAAGCCACCCCAGGGTACCGACGAGTTCTCGCCCGGGCCGCATGCGATCCCACGATCCGGCGGCAATCCCCGCTCCCACCTGCGACAAGAGGTGCGGAAAGCCGAAAACGGCCGCAAAAACTGGCATCAACGGCTCGGCGTGTCGTGCACGAATGTTCACGATCAACTGTGCGGGCGGGATCGAGAATGGGCTCGTGGAGACCACCCGACTGAGCCCGGTCCTGCTCGCGCTGCTCGTCGTCGCCGCCGCGGCCGGGTGCGGCGGTGGTGGGCCTGAAGCGATCGCGGAGACCACGGTGTCCTCCGCGCCGCCGCAGCAGGAGAACCCGCGTTCCTCCCTGGCCGCCCGCGCGGCCGCCGCCGAGGACTCCGCGGTCGTCGCCACGTACACGCTGACCGAGGGCGCGACCGCGCCGCGCGCCGTGGTGGTCACGCTGGCGACCGACCGCACCTGGCGGGTGGACATCGCGGGCGGCGCGATGGGTGGCCTGGCGGACGTCTCGGTGGCGGCCAACGGCGACGGCCTGTTCCAGTGCGCACTGCCGTCGGAGACGCGCCCGGTGCAGCCGGTCTGCATCCGGATCGCCGACCCGGACGGCACGCTGCCGCGGCACATCGATCCGCGCGTGCAGCACGCGTTCACCGACTGGCGCGCGGTGCTGACCGACCGGCAGGCGCCGCTGTCCGTCTCGTTCGCGAAGCCGGTGGTCAAGGACGTCGCCGGCCAGTGCTACGCGGTCGAGTCGACCTACGCCTCGCTGGACGCGCCGCTCGACACCGGCATCTACTGCTACGACGAGGCGGGTGTGCTGACCGCCGCGAAGCTGAGCTTCGGCACGCTCGCGCTGGCGCAGCCGCCGGCCGGCGGACCGGCCACCATCGCGCTGCCGGGCCCGGTGACGGACGGCCCGGCGCTGGGCATGGCGACCCCGGAGCCGCGGGCCGGCACGTCCTCCGCGGCGGCGGGATAGGCCGGCACGCCGTACCCGCGAAGAGTCTTGACACGTGGACACGCATTAGCCAGTGCGGGGCGGATCACGTAGGGTGGAGCCGTCATGTGGCAGCAGGGTCTCCTCCTTCGCCGCCGCGACGAGGCCCCATCCCAGGCCGGCACCTCGTCGCGGTGATCTAGCGCGCGCCACGACCACAGCTCAGAGCGCCCGCCAGTCGGCCCCGGCATCCGTCGCACCGATGCCGCCGCCCACCCCAGACGTAAAGCCTCTACGGGAGCCTGAGACAACCATGAGCACGCACAGTGACCCCATTGCCACGCAGCAGCCCAGCCCCATGCCGGTCGGGCGGTACAAGCCGTTCCATGAACAGGTCGCGGTCGAGCTGCCGGACCGGCAGTGGCCGAGCCGCCGCGTGGAGACCGCGCCGCGCTGGTCCGCGGTCGACCTGCGGGACGGCAACCAGGCGCTGATCGACCCGATGTCGCCGGAGCGCAAGCGGCGGATGTTCCAGCTGCTGGTGCAGATGGGCTACAAGGAGATCGAGGTCGGCTTCCCGGCCGCCTCGCAGACCGACTTCGACTTCGTCCGGCAGCTGATCGAGCAGGACCTGATCCCGGACGACGTGACCATCCAGGTGCTGACCCAGTGCCGGGAGCACCTGATCGACCGCACGTTCGAGTCGCTGCGCGGCGCGAAGCGGGCGATCGTGCACTTCTACAACTCCACCTCGGTGCTGCAGCGGCGCGTGGTGTTCGGCCTGGACCGGGACGGCATCACGGACATCGCCACGACCGGCGCGCGGCTCTGCCAGAAGTACGCGGAGATCCACACGCCGGACACGGACATCTACTACGAGTACTCGCCGGAGTCGTACACCGGCACCGAGTTGGACTACGCGCTGGAGATCTGCTCCGCGGTGATCGACGTGATCGACCCGACGCCGGACCGCAAGCTGATCATCAACCTGCCGGCCACGGTGGAGATGGCCACGCCGAACGTGTACGCCGACTCGATCGAGTGGATGCACCGGCACCTGCCGCGGCGCGACTCGATCGTGCTGTCCCTGCACCCGCACAACGACCGCGGCACCGCGGTCGCGGCAGCGGAGCTGGGCCTGCTGGCCGGCGCGGACCGGATCGAGGGCTGCCTGTTCGGCAACGGCGAGCGGACCGGCAACGTCGACCTGGTCACGCTGGGGCTGAACCTGTTCTCCCAGGGCATCGACCCGCAGATCGACTTCTCGCAGATCGACGAGGTCAAGCGCACCGTCGAGTACTGCAACCAGCTGCCGGTGCACGAGCGCCACCCGTACGCGGGCGACCTGGTCTACACCGCCTTCTCCGGCTCGCACCAGGACGCGATCAAGAAGGGCTTCGACGCGCTCGCCGACGACGCCCGCAAGGCCGCCACGGACATCGACGACTTCGAGTGGGCGGTGCCGTACCTGCCGATCGACCCGAAGGACGTGGGCCGCTCGTACGAGGCGGTCATCCGGGTCAACTCGCAGTCCGGCAAGGGCGGCGTGGCGTACATCATGAAGGAGGAGCACAAGTTCGACCTGCCGCGCCGGCTGCAGATCGAGTTCTCCGGCGTGGTGCAGTCGGTCACGGACGGCGAGGGCGGCGAGGTCGACCCGCAGCGCATGTTCGAGATCTTCGCGACGTCCTACCTGGTCGAGCACCAGGTGACGCCGCGCCTGGCGCTGGAGCGCTACTCCACCGGCAGTGTGGACGGCAAGGTCGAGATCGAGGCCGAGGTGCACTACCAGGGCAACCGCCGACCGCTGGCCGCGGTCGGCAACGGCCCGATCGACGCGTACGTACAGGCGCTGCAGGCGCTGGGCATGCGGGTCCGGGTGCTGGACTACGCGGAGCACGCGCTCTCCGCCGGCGAGAACGCGCAGGCCGCCGCGTACGTCGAGTGTGAGATCAACGGCGTCACGCTCTGGGGCGTGGGCCTGGACGCGAACATCGTCACCGCCTCGATCAAGGCGGTGACCAGCGCGGTCAACCGCGCCCGCTGACCCGATGGCCGGGTCTCTCCGCGGAGAGACCCGGCCACGGACTCACGACAGCGCGCTGCCCGCCTTGAAGTCCTCCCAGGACATGTTCCACGCGGTCCAGCCGTCGCCGACCGGTAGTTGCTCCTCGGTGCCCTTGATCACGACAGGGTCGCCGACCCTGGTCCAGTCGAAGATCCACTTACCGCCGCCGGTGGAGACGTTCACGCAGCCGTGCGAGACGTTCCGCCGGCCCTGGTCCGCGTCGGACCACGGCGCGGCGTGGATGAACTGCCCGCTCCAGGTGAGCCGCTCCGCGTACTGCACGTCCGTGCGGTAGCCGTCCGCGGACGAGGCCGGCACGCCGTACGTCGACGAGTCGAACGTGGTCTTCTCCAGGCGCTCGATGATGACCATGGTCCCGGAGAAGGACGGCGCCTCCTTCTTGCCCAGGCTCACCGGGTACGTCTGGAGCGTCTTGCCGTCCTCGACCGCGGTCATCTTCTTGGTCGCGTTGTCCACCTGGATCTCGCGGCGCTTGGTGTCGATCGAGGCGGTGAGGTCGACGTCGACCTTGCCGTACCGGCCGCCGCCCACCGGCAGCCCGCCCAGCCCGAGCCGGACGGTCAGCTTCGTGCCCGGCTGCCAGTACTTCTCCGGCCGGTACTCGACCTGGATGTCGCTGTCCCAGTGCCAGACGCCGAGCTGTGGCGGGTCGCTCTGCACGAACAGCCGCCGCTCCACCGCGGCCCGGTCCGCCTCCTTCACGCCGCCCTGCCCGAACTCGACCACGATCGGCATGGCCTGCCCGTACGTCTTGCCGTCGGCCATGAAGATCTGCGCGTCCATCCGGTTCCCCGGCCGGGACATCGTGGTGAACGTGCTGGTGGCGGCGCGATCGCCGGCGGTCGCGCGCACGGTGTAGGTGGTGTCGTAGGCGAGCGGGTCGGCCGGGACCCAGGTGCTGCCGTCCGCGCGCAGCCCGCCCTCGACCGTCGCGCCCGCGCCGTCGGTGAGGGTGACCTCGGTCAGCGCCACGCCCTGCTCCTTGACGCCGATCTCCGCGGAGACCGGCACGTTCGTCTCCCGGTCCGCCGGCGTGACCGCCAGCGGTGCCGCGGCCGTGCTGGCCGGTGCGGTCGGCGCGCCTCCACCGTCCTGTTCGGAGGCGTCGTTCCCGCAGGCCGCGAGCCCGAGGGCCAGCGCCGGGACGAGGGCCAGGCTCAGTGCTCGGGTACGTAGTCGCATCACCCCATCGTGCGACGCGCTCACGACACCTGCCACTCGATCGGTTGACGTCGTTGCCAAAATGAGAGTTACTGTCAAAAGACAGTGAAATTCAAAAGATAGGGGATGTCATGAAGCGTTGGTGGGCGCTCGCCGCGCTCGCGCTCAGCCTGATCACGATGGGCTTCGACGTCACGATCCTGAACGTCGCGCTGCCCACGCTCGCCACCGAGCTGGACGCGACCACCGGCGAACTGCAGTGGATGGTGGACGCGTTCGTGCTGGTCTTCGCGGGCCTGCTGCTCCCGATGGGCGCGCTCGGCGACCGGTACGGCCGCAAACGCCTGCTGCTGGCCGGGCTCGTCGTCATCGGTCTCGCATCGCTCGCGATGGCCTGGGCCGGCAGCCCGGAGCTGGTCATCGCCGGCCGTGTGCTGATGGGCGTGGGCGCCGCGCTGATCACACCGATCAGCCTGGCCGTGCTGCCCACGCTGTTCGGGCCGGAGGAGCGGGGCCGGGCCATCGCGGTGCTGATGGCCGGGATGGGCGTCGGCATCCCGCTCGGGCCGGTGCTCGGCGGCTACCTGCTGGAGCACTACTGGTGGGGCTCGGTCTTCCTGATCAACGTGCCGGTCGTGCTGGTCGCGGTGGCCGCGATCGCGGTCCTGCTGCCGGAGTCACGCGATGCGGAGCACCCGGGCGTCGACTACCTCGGCGGCCTGCTGGCCGTCGCCGGGCTGGTCGCGCTGGTCTGGGGCGTGATCGAGGCGCCGGTCCGCGGCTGGGGCGCGCCGTCCGTGCTGTCCGCGCTCGGCGCCGGCGCCGTCCTGCTGACCGCGTTCGTGCTCTGGGAGCGGCGGGCCCGCGCGCCGATGATCGACCTGGCGCTGTTCGCGCGGCGCCGGTTCCTGGGCGGCACGATCGCGGCCGTGTCCGCCAGCTTCGGCCTGTTCGGGCTGCTGTTCCTGGTGCCGCAGTACCTCGGGTTCGTGCTCGGCTTCGACCCGCTGGAGACCGGGCTCGGGCTGATGCCGGTGGTCGGCGGCGTGGTGCTCGGCTCGCCGCTCGGCGAACGGCTGGCCGCCCGGCTCGGTCACCGGCTTCCGGTCGTGCTCGGCCTGCTCGTGCTGGGCGGTGGCCTGCTGGCCGGCGCCGCCACCGGCGCGGACGACCGGTACGGCTACGCCGCGGCCTGGTACACGGCGGTCGGCCTCGGCTGCGGCATGGCGCTGGCGCCCGCGATGGACGCGGTCATCGGCGAGCTGCCGCCGGCCCGGTCCGGGTCCGGCACGTCGATCACCATGACGCTCCGGCAGGTGGCCGGCGCGTTCGGCGTGGCACTGCTGGGCAGCCTGCTCTCCCGTGGATACGCGGACCGCGTACCCACGGCGGGCCTGCCCCCGGACGCGGCGGCGGCCGTCCGGGAGTCCCCGGCCGGCGCGCTGGCGGTCGCGGAGCGCCTGGAGACCGGCGGCGCGGCGCTGGCCACCGGCGCACGCGAGGCCTTCCTGCACGGCACCGCGCTCGCGCTGACCGCCAACGCGGCCGTCGCGCTCGCCGGTGCGATCGTGGCCGGGCTCCTGCTCCGTGCGGCACGGCGGGACACGTCAGAATCGAGGGATGAGCTCGCCCGGACTCCGTGAACGCAAGAAGCAGAAGACCCGCTGGGCGATCCAGGAGCACGCGCTGCGCCTGATCGCCCAGCAGGGCTACGACGCGACCACGGTCGAGCAGATCGCGGCCGCCGCGGAGATCTCGCCGAGCACGTTCTTCCGGTACTTCCCCACCAAGGAGGACGTGGTGGTCGAGGACCGGTACGACCCGGTCTTCGTCGAGATCTTCGACGCGCAGCCGGCCGCGCTGGCGCCGCTCGCGGCACTCCGGACCGCGCTGCACGAGCTGATCGACCGCATTCCGGCCGAGGAGGTCGAGCGTGCCCGCCTGCGCACCTCGCTGGTGATGGGCCACCCGGCGCTGCGGTCGCGGATCTACCAGAACCTGACGCAGACCATGGACCTGGTCGGCACGCACGTCGCGGCCCGGGTCGGGATGGACCCGGCCGACCTGCGCATCCGCGCGTTCTCCGGCGCGGTGGTGGGCGCACTGGTCTCGGTGATGACGGTGTGGATGGACGCGGGCGGCCGGGACGAGCTGCTCGCCCTCAGCGACCAGGCGTTCGACGTGCTGGACCGGGGCCTGGACGCGGCGCTCAGGTGACCCGGAGCCCGTCGCGGCCGGAGCGCTTGGCGGAGTAGAGCGCGGTGTCCGCGCGGCGCAGCGTCGAGGCCGGCTCCTCGCCGGGGCGGGTGATCGCCACGCCGACGCTGACCGTGCGGCCGATCAGCCGGGCCGCCTCGACCAGGCGCTCCGCGATGCCGGCCGCCTCCTCCGGCGACTGCACCTCCAGCACCGCCACGAACTCGTCGCCGCCGACCCGGTAGAGCTCGTCGTCGTGGCGCAGCGCGGACTTGAGCGCGCCGGCCAGCTCGACCAGGACCGCGTCGCCGGCCTGATGTCCGTACCGATCGTTGATGCTCTTGAACTTGTCGATGTCGATGGCGAGCAGCGCGGTGTGCCCGGGGCGCGCCTCGGCCAGCCGCTCGCCGAACGGGCCGCTGTGCCGCAGC
The DNA here is from genome assembly GCF_031458235.1 of Catenuloplanes atrovinosus. Taxonomy (NCBI): domain Bacteria; kingdom Bacillati; phylum Actinomycetota; class Actinomycetes; order Micromonosporales; family Micromonosporaceae; genus Catenuloplanes; species Catenuloplanes atrovinosus. The sequence continues at coordinate 7,411,202 of NZ_JAVDYB010000001.1, forward strand.
CCGGTCAGCGGGTCCGAGCCCGCCTCCTCGCGCAGCCGGGCCAGCGTCTCCAGCCGGCCCAGGCACGCGGAGGCCTGCGTGGCGACCAGGCCGAGCAGCGATCGCGTCCGGTCCGGCAGGTCCTCGCCGTCCAGCACGACCAGCGTGTGCCGGCCCACGGTGAGCCGGCAGCGCTCGCCGGTCAGGCCCTCGCCGAGGTCGCGGACCGGCTCGGTCAGCGGCGCACCGAGCGTGCGCACCCGCACGCCGCGGCGGCCGGGCGTGAGTGCCAGCGCGGTGCGGGCGCCGGAGACGTCGGTGACCGCCCGCAGCGCGGCGTCCAGCAGGTCGTCGTAGTCGTCCGCGGCCGTCATCGCGATGGTGTGCCGCAGCAGGGTCTCGGGGTTCGGTTCTCTGTCCTCGTTAGACACGTGAGTTGCTCATCCAGCCTGAGTGTGGGTTGACCACGGTACTCATGGAAACTGGACGACAGCTTGGAGTTGAGACGGGACTCACGGTGATCGACGATCTCCGTGAGTCCCGCTCCGGCTCAGCTCAGCGAACAGGTCACCTGCGGCAGGCCGGTGCCGTTGGCGAGGAAGCCGAACGTGGTGCTGCCCTCCGGCGCTATCGCGCCGTTCCAGCCCACGTTCCGCACCGTGACGGTACTGCCGCTACCGCTCATCGTCCCGTTCCACAGACTGCTGATCGTGTACGTACTGGGCAGCGTCAACGTCGCCGTCCAGCCGCCGGACGTGGCCGTGTTGTGGTTCATGACCTCCACCTGGCCCTGCATGCCACCGCTCCAGGTGCTGACCACGCTGTAGATCGCCATGCAGCGGTTGGCGGGCTGACCGCCGGTGCCGGTGCCGGTCGGCGTCGGCGTGGCCGTGGCCGGCGCGGTCGGCGTCGGGCTGACCGGGCGGGGCGACGCCGTGGTCGGCGCCGGCGTGGGCGTGCCGCTGCCGCCCTTCACGCCGGTGACCTCGCCGTTACCGCCGTCGAAGACCACGTCGGAGCAGCCGTAGAAGGTCTCCTGGCTGTCCGAACGCGACCACACCGAGTAGATGATGTGGCGCCCGCTCTTGCCGGAGGGCAGGTTGCCGGACCAGTAGTAGTGGCCGTCGTTCGAGCCGACCGGGCCGTTCTGCGGCGGGTTCGTCACCTGCAGGAACGGCGTGTCCGCCAGGTCGTCCCAGGCCAGCGGCTGGCTCGGGTCCCAGCCGTCGTTCGTGATGTACATGCTGAACGTGCCCGGGTGGTGCGCCCAGTTGCTGTACCGCCAGCTGAACGCGCCGCCGGAGGTCAGGTGGGTGACCGGCCAGTCGCCCGGCACGTTGAACCCGGAGAAGCTCGGGTTGCCGCCGGAGCAGAGCTGGCCGTTCGGGATGAAGCCCTCCATCCGGCCGGCCCCGTCGGAGCGCAGCACGGAGAACCAGTTGTAGAGCACGTTCACGCCGCTGACGTCGGTGGCGGCGCGGCAGGCCGAGTTCTGCGGGATGATCTGCCCGGTCGAGTCGAGGCCGTCCTGCCAGCAGAGATAGGTACGGGAACCGGGTCTCATCATCGCGCCGTGCGCCTCGGCGGCGGACGGTGCGATCACGGTGACGAGCCCGGCGGCCAACACGGAGGCGGCGAAATACGCGGCCGCCCTGCGTCGAAGATTCACGAAGCTTCCTCTCGGGGTCTTGCTGTGGAGGTGGGAAGCGCAGCTCCGGCTCGGTGACGCGTCAGCCCCCGCGGCACCACGGCCATTCTCACAAACAGATCGGCAAAGCTCAATCTTCGCGATGGATTGAACCGAACCGGGGGTCCCATCCGAACTACCCGTCATGAGGTGCTGGCTCGGCAAGTCCCTGGCAGGTGCGGCCCTCGCCCTCGCGGCGGGAGCGCTCGCACTCCCCACGCCCGCGTCCGCGGACGTGACGGTCGACCCGGACGTGAGCGTCCAGGGCGGCGCTCCCCGGCTGACCTTCACGGTGAGCAACAGCAGCCCGACGGCCACGCTCACCCAGGTCGTCCTCACCATGCCCGACTCGATGCCGATCGCGGAGACGTACCCGCTGTCGATCGACGACTGGGCCCCGACGATCAACTGGAAGCCGCTCGCGCAGCCGCTGCCCGGCGTGCACGGCAGCAACGTCACCGAGGCCGTGACGGACATCACCTGGTTCGCGATGCCCGGTAAGGGCGTCAAGCCCGGCCAGTCCGCGGACCTGCTGGTCACGCTCGGCCCGCTGCCCGTCGCCGACCAGGTGGTCTTCAAGATCACCGAGAAGTACGACGACGGCAGCTCCGTGGTGAACGACGCGGTGCCCGCGGCCGGCGCCACCGCGCCGCGCGCCGCGGCCGTGCTGCGGCTCATCCCGGACACGGTCAGCGACGCCCAGGGCGGTCACCACGGCGGCACCGCGACGGAGACCGAGACGGTCGCGTCCGTCACCGACGAGGGCTCGGACACCGGGCTCTGGGTGGGCATCATCGGGCTCGCGGCCGGCCTGGTCGGCGGCGGCGCGATCATGTGGCTGTTCGCCTCGCGGCGGCGGCCGGAGCCGGCCGGTGGCGCCGAGCTCAGCCTGGACGAGCTGACCGCACCGCGGCAGGCGGACGAGTCCGACACACCGGACTCGGCGTGGCGGTATCGCGGCGACTCCCCGGAGGAGGAGTCCTCCGCCGAGGAGGACGCGCCGCCCAAGATCAGAGCTGCCGCCGGGAAGACGTCCTGATCGGTTCGACAGGGCTGTAGGGGTGGCCGCCGTCCGCACCCGGACGGCGGCCACCCCCGTTTCTCACCTGGTCAGCAGCTCGCGCAGCTCCTTGACCACCACCGCGGGCGCCTCCTCCGCCATGAAGTGCCCGCAGGAGACCGTGCGGTGCCGCAGATCGGCCGCCCACCGCTCCCACAGCGCCACCGCGTCGAAGCCGAGCGCCGCGCCCCAGTCCTGCTGCAGCACGGTGACCGGCATCGACAGGCGGTTGCCCGCCGCCAGGTCCGCCCGGTCGTGCGCGATGTCGACGCCGGCCGTGGCCCGGTAGTCCGCCACGATCGACGGCACCGCCTCCCGCGACGCGCGCAGGTACTCCGCGCGGACCGGCGCCGGAATCGCCTCCGGGTCGTTGCTCCACAGGTCCAGGAAGTAGCCGAAGAAGTCGTCCGCGGTCGCCGAGATCATCTTCTCCGGCAGGCCGGGCGGCTGCGCCATCAGGAACAGGTGGAAGCCGACCGCCGCGGACGCGCCCCGCAGCACGTCCCACGAGTCGAGCGTCGGCAGCACGTCCAGCGAGGCCAGGTGCGTGATCGTGGCCGGGTGGTCCAGACCGGCGCGGATCGCCACCAGCGCGCCCCGGTCGTGGCCGGCCAGCGCGAACCGGTCGTGCCCGAGCGCCGCGGCCAGCGCCACCACGTCCGCCGCCATGGTCCGCTTCGCGTAGACGTCCGGCCCGGTCTCGGCCGGCTTGTCGCTGTCGCCGTACCCGCGCAGGTCCGGCACGATCACGGTGTGGTCGGCGGCCAGGTCCGCGGCCACGTGCCGCCACATCAGGTGCGTCTGCGGGAAGCCGTGCAGCAGCACGATCGGGCTCCCCGACCCGGCCACCGCCGCGTTCAGCGCCACCCCGTCCGCCACGGTCACCCGCTCGTACGCGAATCCGTTGATCCTCATCGTCATCCCCTGACATGTTCGTTCCGACGCCACCGACGATGGCGCGCGCCGATGAGCGGCGAATCAGCAGCGGACAAGTGCTCTAGATTGGGCGGGTGACGGTGACGTTCGGTGTGCTCGGGCCGCTGTCGGCCGAGACCGCCGCCGGTCCCGTCGCGCTGCGTGGCAACCGGCAGCGCGCCGTGCTCGCCCGGCTGCTGGTCGCGCACGGCCGGGTCGTACCCGTGGACACGCTCGTCGACGATCTCTGGCCGGACCCGCCGGACCGCGCGGTCGCCTCGATCCGCACGTTCGTCGCCGACCTGCGCCGCGCGCTCGAACCGGACCGCCCGCCGCGCCGCCCGTCCGAGCTGCTGCGCACCGCGCCGCCCGGCTACGCGCTGCACGCCGACTCGATCGACGCGGTCCGCTTCGCCGACGCGGTCCGGGCCGCCGCGGACCTGCCGCCCGCCGCGGCGCTGGCCGGCCTGGACGACGCGCTGGCGCTGTGGCGCGGTCCCGCCTACGCGGAGTTCGCGGCCGAGGGCTGGGCCCGCGCGGAGATCGACCGACTGGACGAACTGCGCGCGCTCGCCGTCGAGCGCCGCGCCGCCGCGCTGCTCGACCTGGGCCGGCCCGCCGACGCCGTACCGTCGCTGCGCTCCCACACCGCGGCGCACCCGCTGCGCGAGGAGGCCTGGCACCTGCTGGCCACCGCGCTCTACCGCACCGGCCGGCAGGGCGACGCGCTGGCCGCGCTCCGCCACGCCCGCACCACGCTCGCCGACCAGCTGGGCGTGGATCCGGGGCCGCGGCTGCGCGCGCTCGAGTCCGACATCCTGTCCCAGGCGCCGGCTCTAGATCAAAATCCTTCAGCGGTACGGACGCCCGTGCGCGACCTCCCCACCGGGAGTCCCCGGGCCACCACCCCCTTCGTCGGCCGAGCGGAGGAACGCGGCCTGCTCGACGACGCCGCCCGCACCGCCGTCCGCGCACGCCGCCCGATGCTGGCGCTGATCTCCGGAGACGCCGGCGCGGGCAAGACCGCGCTGGCCGAGGCGCTCACCGCGGCGCTCGCCGAGACCGGCTGGACCACGGTCTGGGGCCGCTGCCCGGAATACGAGGACGCGCCCACCGCCTGGCCCTGGCTGCAGGTCGCCGAGGCCCTGTCCGGCGGCCCCACGGCCGATCAGCCCGGCGAGAGCGGGTTCCGGCTGCGGCGCGCCACGTCGGCGCTGGTGACCGGTGCGGCGGAGCGGGCGCCGACGCTGATCGTGCTGGACGACCTGCACTGGGCGGACGAGGGCACGCTCGACCTGCTGGCCGGGTTGTTCACCGGGCCGGACGCGATCACCGGCCCGGTCCTGGTGGTCGGCACCTACCGGGCCACGGAGATCACGCCGGAGCTGGGCGCGGCGCTGGCCCGGTTCGCGCGCGCCGAGCCGGTCCGGATCTACCTGGGCGGGCTGTCCGTGACCGCGATCGGCGAGCTGGCCGCGTCCGTCACCGGGGACGAGGTCGCGCCGGACGTGGCGGAGCGGCTGCACCGGCGTACCGGCGGGAATCCGTTCTTCGCCCGGGAACTGGCCCGGGTGCTGGCCGCCGAGGGCCTGGACGCGCTGGACGGCGTGCCGGCCGGCGTCCGCGACGTGATCCGGCACCGGCTCGCCCGGCTGCCCGAGCGCACCCGGTCGGTGCTCCGGCGCGCCGCCGTGCTCGGCCGCGACGTCGACCCGGACGTGCTGGCCGCGCTGACCGATGTGGACGGTGACGGCCTGCTGGACGCGCTGGACCGCGCGGTCGCCGCCGGGCTGCTGACCGAGACCGGCGGGCGGCTGCGGTTCACCCACATCCTGGTGCGGGACACCGTCTACCGGGACCTGTCCGCGCTGCGCCGGACCCGCTGGCACGCCGCCGCCGGCGCCACGCTGGAGCGGCTGCGCCCGGACGACCCCGGCCCGCTGGCACACCACTTCGCGCTGGCCGGCCCGGACGGCGCACCCCGCGCGGCCCGCTACGCCCGCGCCGCCGCCGAGCAGGCGGAACGCCGCGGCAACCCGCACGAGGCCGCACGCATGTGGCACCGCGCGCTGGACGCGCTCGGCGCCGCCGGTGACCTGCGGGAACGTCTGACCGCCCGGATGGGACTGGGCCGGGCGCTCGCGGTGGTGGGCCGGCTGGCGGAGGCGCGCCGGCACCGCGCGGACGCGATCGAGGCGGCGGAGGCACTCGGCGATCCGGAGGCGGCCGCGATCGCGCTGACCTCGTTCGGCGTGCCCGCGGTCTGGCCACGCAACGACGACGAGGACCTGTCCGCGCGGATCGTGGCCGCGGCGGAACGGACACTCGCGGCGCTGACCTCGTCCGACCTCCGGCTGCGCGGCAAGCTCCTCAGCACGATGGCGCTGGAACTGCGTGGCGCCCCCGACCCGCGCGGCGACACGGCCGCCCGGGAGGCGGAACGGCTGGCCCGGCGGCTCGACGAGCCCGAACTGCTGGCGTTCGCGCTGAACGCGCGGTTCATGCACTGCTTCGGCCGGGCCGGGCTCTCCGCCGAGCGGGCCGCGATCGGCGCGGAACTGGTGTCGCTGGCCGCCCGGCACCGCCTGGTCACCTACGAGGTGCTGGGCCACCTCATCCTGCTGCAATCCGCCTGCGCCCGCGGCGACACGGACGCCGCCGACCACCACGCGGGGAACGCGGACCGGCTCGCCACCCGCCACGACCTGCCCATGGTCGGCGTCTTCACCGGCTGGTACGCGGGCCTGCGCCACGCCCTGCACGGCGATCCCACCGCCGCCGAGGCCGCCTACCGCGCCGCCGCCGCCCGGATGGCCGGCAGCGGCATGCCGGGCGTGGAGGACGGCCTGCTCCCCCTGGCCCTGCTCTCCCTGGACCCGCACGCCGACGTGGCCGACACCGGCCCGTACGAGCCCTGGGTCCGCCCGCTGCGGCTGCTGGTTCGAGGCCGCCCCGAGCAGGCCGCCGCCGCGCTGCGCGAGGTGCCGGAGTCGCCGCGGGACCTGCTGCTGGAGGCCCGGCTGTGGCTGCTGGCGCGCGCGGCCGACGCGCTCGGCGCGACGGACGTGCTCGCCCGGGCGCGCGACGCGCTGCGGCCGGCCGAGGGCGAGCTGGCCGGCGGCGCCAGCGGCATCCTCAGCTTCGGCCGGATCTCCGTGACGCCGGCCGCGTCAGGCCGCCGGCTGGAGTGACCAGCGCGCCTCGATCCACCGGCGTTCGCCCTCGGTGTGTGCGGTGATCTCGACCCCGGGACGGTGGGCGATCGGGGCGTCGGGCATGTCGCCGATGACGCTGACCACGACCTCGTCGCCGGAGCCGACCACGGTGACACGGGCCCAGGTGGCGGCGTTGCTGAGCGCCTCTATCGGGGCCTCGGAGAGTGCGCGGCAGGTCTCCACGGACAAATCCGGCAGCGTGCCGACGCGGACCAGGGACACCTCCACGCCGCGGCGTTCGGCGACGTCGGCACCGGCCCGCAGGCCGTGCAGCAGCGGGTCTGGGACGTCGTCGGTCTCGGCGAGCAGGCGGCGCAGGCGGGCGGCGCCGGCCCGGCAGCGCTGCTGGACCAGCGGGTCGCCCGGATCGGCGCCGTCGGCCAGCTCGGTGAGCAGGCCGCGGATGTCGTCGCGGATGTCCTCGTAGCGGGCGACCCGGGCCGCGTGCACCGCCTCCGCGACCGCGCGCCGGTCCGCGACCTCCGCGCGCGCGATCGCGCTCCGGGTGACGGACGCGGCGATGGTGCGGACGCCACCGGCCGTGAACGCGAAGCCGAGCTGCAACGCCGAACTGCCGATCAGCACCATGCCCAGCCGGGCCAGCGTGATCCGGTCGAGCTGGTCACCGATCGCCAGGCCGATCACCACGATCGCGGTGTTGGCCAGCAGGAACCCGACGAGGTGGCTGATCGGCCGCCGCCAGCAGATGATCACGCCGAGCCAGCCGATCGCGCCCCAGGCCCAGTCGTACGACCGGAGGATCTCCTCGGGCGGGCACATGGCCAGCACGATCGCGACCACGCTCAGCGCCGCGGCCGTCAACGGCCAGAACAGGTGCGGGCGCGCCCGGCCGAAGATGTCGAGCGCGCCGGTCACGCCGATCGCCAGGTACGCCACCCAGCACACCGCCACCACCCACGGCCAGCGGTACACGGACCAGCCGAGCACGGTCATCGTGCCGTCGTAGAGCAGGTGCCAGCAGATCGGGATGGCCAGCGCGGCGATCGCGGTGCCGCGCACGTAGCGGCGGGCGACCAGCATGGCGGTGCTCTCGATCACGGCCACCACCGCAGCGTGACCGTGGTGCCGCCGCCGGGCGCGGAGTCCACGTCGGCCAGGCCGCCGACCGTCTGCATCCGCCCGATGATCGCCTCGCGCACGCCGTACCGATGGAAGGGTGTGCTCTTCGGGTCGAACCCGCGACCGCGGTCCCGGATCTCCACCTGGACGGCCCCGTTGTCGCTGGTCAGGCTGATCCGCACGCGGCTGGTGCCGGCGTGCCGCCGCACGTTGCTGACCGCCTCCGCGGTCGCGCCGGCGATCGCCTCCGCCACCGGTGCCGGCACCTCGACCGGCGTCAGCGCGAGTGCCACGTCCAGATCCTCCCGCAGCGCGATCTCGCGAAGCCGGTCGTCGAGACCCTTCGGCGGTACGTCGGGGACCGGCGCGTCCGGATTCGACAGCCGGTCGAGGACCAGGATGTCCGCCGCCGCGCGCCGCCGCAGCTGCGCCGACGGGCCCTGGATGCCGGCCGTGCCCACCATGGTCAGCGTGGACAGCACGGTGTCGTGCAGGTCCCGCCGCTGCTCCCGCTCGTCCCCGCGGCGAGCCCGCTCGATCAGCTCGGCCCGCTGGTCGCGCAGCACGGCCGCGAGCTCCGCGTCCGCGTACCCCGCGGACTGCCGCACCACCCGCATCAGCACCGTCAGCGCGATCACCTGAATGACGTGGATCAGCGCCGCTATCACGCCGTCGTCCGCCGGGCGGATGCCGACCAGGTGCGACGCGGTCAGCACCAGCGACGCCGAAACCGCCCACCGGACCGGCAGCCCCATCGCGGCCACCAGCATCGCCATCGTGACCAGCCCGCCGATCCAACTGGCGCCGCCGGGCAGCGCCGCCGGCACGGTCACGTTCTGCTGGATCAGGCACAGCCCGGACACGAGAGCCACGTCGCCCGCGGCCAGCCACCAGGTCAGCCCCCGCACCCGGGCGATCGCGACGAACACCACCGACCAGATCAGGTTCGCCGCGAGGGCGCCGACCACCAGCGCGTTCGCCTCCGGCGCGGTCATCACGCCGGCGACCGTGGCCGCCAGCCCGACGAACCCACGCAGCAGTACGACGGAACGTATCGCGTACCGCAGCAGCGCCTGCTCGGCCGGACGTTCACCGGCTGTGGTCATGCCACCGGACGCCACCGGTCGGTCCACTGTCTCCACCGGCCGTTCCGGCCGCTCCGCCACCACGGTCGCCGGAAGCCACTCGGATCGCGATGCCATCGTCTCCATCCGGTCTCGGCTCTCGCGCCCCACCTTTCCACGCTTCCGTACGCCCCGTCATCCCCCGCTCGCCCACTGAAGCCCGGCAACCGTCCGGTCCATTCCGCGGGTCCGGCGACCGGTCGGCTAGACGTATACACGTCCCGGTGTCCGTACGGCGGTGCCTAGCGTGTCCGCATGATCGCGCCAGATCGCCGGGGTGCCGCCTACCGGCAGCTCGCCGGTGTCCTCCGCGATCGCATCACGCGGGGAAGCCTCCCACCGGGCCACCGGCTGCCGTCCGAGAAGGACCTCCACGACGAGTTCGGCCTGGCCCGGGAGACCGTCCGGCGGGCACTCGCCGTGCTGCGGCAGGAGGGCCTGATCGAGGTGCGCCACGGCCACGGCACGTTCGTGGCCGCTCCGCCGCCGACCGTCACGGTCCACCCCGGCGACAGCGTGACCTCGCCCGCCGCCACCACCGTGACCCGCGCCTCCGGCGAGGTGGAGACCTACCCGACCGGCACCAGGCTCACGGTCGCCGCACGCCCCACCGTCGCCGCCGCCGTCATCGTCACCGACGGCCGGGTGCTCATGATCCGCCGGAGGGTCGCGGAAGGCCCGCTCTCCTGGCAGTTCCCGGCCGGCGAGATCGAACCCGGAGAAACCCCCGGCCAGGCCGCCGCCCGCGAAACCCACGAGGAGACCGGCATGACGGTCCGGCCGGCCCGCTTACTCGGCGACCGCGTACACCCGGCCACCGGCCGTCACATCGTCTACGTGCTGTGCGAGGCCATCGGCGGCACCGCCCACGTCGCCGACGCCGAGGAGGTGGCGGAGGTCGCCTGGTGCGACCGGGCAACCCTCGCATCCCACGTCCCCTACCCACTCTTCGCCCCGGTCCGCCAGCACCTCGACACCGTGCTGCGCTGACGCCCCGACCATCACACGAGAGACGCCCGGCACCCGCATGCGCGGCTGCCGGGCTTCTTCCCTGCTCAATGGCGGTGGCGGCGGGATTTGAACCCGCGGAGGGCGTAAACCCTCACACGCTTTCGAGGCGTGCTCCTTAGGCCACTCGGACACACCACCGGTAGGTACGTTACCGGACGCCTGATCGCCGTCGCGCGCGGGGCGTGGGGTTGCGGAGCGGGGGCGCGGGCGGCCGCGGGCCTGGCATGATCGGCGGCATGAGTGTGCACATCGGCGCCAATCCGGGCGAGATCGCCCCGCGGGTCCTCATGCCCGGGGATCCGCTGCGGGCGAAGTGGATCGCGGAGACGTTCCTGCAGGATGCGAAGTGCTACTCGACCGTGCGGGGCATGCTGGGGTTCACCGGCACGTACCGTGGGGTCGAGGTGTCGGTCCAGGGCTCCGGCATGGGCATGCCGTCCGCGACCATCTACGCCCACGAGCTGATCAACGAGTACGGCGTGACGACGCTGATCCGCGTCGGCACCTGCGGCGCGATCGTGGACGACCTGCAGTTGCGGGACGTGATCGCGGTCAACGGCGCGTCCACCGACTCCAGCATGAACCGGCAGCGCTTCGACGGCCTGATCGACTACGCCCCGGTCGCCGACTTCGGCCTGCTCCGCACCGCGGTGACCACGGCCGAGGAGCGCGACATCCCGGTGCGGGTCGGCCCCATCCTGGCCGCCGACCTGTTCTACACGGACCGGATGGACCTCTACGACCGCCTCGCCGACTACGGCGTCCTGGCCGTCGAGATGGAGTCCGCCGCCCTCTTCACCACCGCCGCCCGCTACCGCGCCAAGGCCCTCACCCTCCTCACCGTCAGCGACCACATCAAGCGCGGCGAGAAGACCACCTCCCAGGAACGCGAACAGACCTTCTCCGCCATGATCGAGATCGCCCTCGACACCGCCATCACCGCCTGACCCCCCACCCCCCACCCCCACCCCCGACCCGCGCGATCTAGGGGGAGTCTCGTGAGGTGATCACCAATCACGGGACTTCGCCCTAGATCGGCGGCGGGCGATCAGTCGGAGGAGCGAGGTCACGAACGGCGCGGGGGCGCGGTACAGGTCGTGTGCGGTGGCGTAGCGCATCGCCCAGCCCCGGTCGGACAGCCGGTTGTGACGCCACCGGTCCGCCCGCAAGCGGCTCCGGTCGAGATGCGATGCCCCGTCGTATTCGACTCCGATACGCAGTTCCGGGTTGCCCAGGTCCATCCGATAGTCGAACACCGTGAGCTGCGGCTGGAAACCCTCGATGCCGAGGTCGTGAAAGAGCAGGCGGAGTTCACTCTCCTGCCGGCACTCCGCGCGACCGTCGGCGATCCCGACGATCTCCCGCGCCTGTCGAACTCCGCGCAGCCCGTCATGCAGCCGCACCTCGTCGCGCAACTGCTCCACGGAACACGCACCGGCGAACAGCGCCGCGTCCACGATCGGGAGGGCTTCGGCTCGCGGCGTCAACCGGGCTAGATCGACAGCCACCCGCGAGGCCGGCGCACAGGGCACGCCGAAGATCGTCACCGGGTCACCGATCGGCAGTGTGACCTGGTGAGACGCGATCCCTCGCCGTTGCGGGAAGGCGTTCCCCGCCGGGACCATGAGGTGGACCCGGTCCTCCTCCACCACACCGAAGCCGTACAGCAGCGCAGCGGTGTGAAACCCGACGACCGCCTCGGGCGGCGCCACCGCCAGCGCCGAACGCACCTTCTCGAGTACCGTGGGCGGCTCCGCACCGGGCAGGTAGAGCCCATGCTGTGGGCGCTGAATCCGTCCTCTACCCGCCGCCCAATAAGTGGCGCGCTTGCTGATGCCCGTGGCGCGCCACCCGTCATAGCTGACCGGCACCCTCCCGTCCTCCAACAGGAATGGCACACGCGTCGCATCCCGATACAGATCCATGGCGCACACACTCATCGCCTCCACACACCACCCCCACCCCCTGTGGACGACACGCCCCCCATCCACACCCTCCCCTCCCTCCCGACCTCCCCCGCGATCTAGGGCAAAGGCCCGCTTTTGAAGATCAGACAGCAGGAGTACGTCCTAGATCGGCGCGGAGAGGGCGGGGCGGCGCGGGGCGCGGGCGGCGCGGGGCGCGGGCGGCGCGGGGCGCGGGCGGCGCGGGGCGCGGGCGGCGCGGGGCGCGGCGCGGATGCGGAGCGGGGCGCGGATGCGGAGCGGGGCGCGGGTGCGGCGCGGATGCGGAGCGGGGCGCGGCGCGGATGCGGAGCGGGGTGCGGCGCGGATGCGGAGCGGGGCGCGGGTGCGCGGATGCGGAGCGGGGCGCGGGTGCGGCGCGGATCGCGGGGAGCAGGGCCAACGGCGCGCCGGCGGTTCGTCAGGCGAAGAACGTGCGGAGGAGCGCGGCGCAATCCGCCTCCAGGACCCCCGCGTAGACCTCGGGCCGGTGGTTGAGGCGACGATCACGGACCACGTCCCACAGCGACCCGACCGCCCCCGTCTTCGGCTCCCACGCGCCGAAGACCAGCGTCTCCACCCGGGCCAGCACCAGCGCGCCCGCGCACATCGTGCACGGCTCCAGCGTGACCACCAGCGTGCACCCGCCGAGCCGCCACTCACCGCCGCCGCCGGCGGCGGCTGCGGCCCGGCGAAGGGCGAGGATCTCGGCGTGGGCGGTCGGGTCGCCGGTCAGCTCGCGTTCGTTGCGGGCCGCCGCCAGTTCGGTGCCGTCCGGGCCGAAGATGACTGCTCCGACGGGTACGTCGTCGGCTGCGTCCGCGGCCACCGTGAGGGCCCGCCGCATCCACCGTTCGTGCCGCTCGCGCCGTGTCTCCACCCGCGCATTGTCCCCGGCCCGCGGTCAGGGCCGCGCACCGGGAACGCGTGATCAGTGGCGTAGCGCGTGCTCGCGCAGTTCGTCCACGACCTCGGCGCTGCCGATGATGTGCTCGCAGAGTTCGTGGGTGACGTCGGACGGGTGCACGCCCTCCCGGCCGCACATCAGCAGCAGGTCGTGTGAGGAGATGCCCAGGTCGGCCAGGAGATCGGGGTCGCCGATCGGGTCGATCTCGGGATCGTCGGGTGCGGTGGACGTCGTGGCCGAGCCCTCCTCGACGCCCTCGGTGACCTCGTCGATCTCGTTGTGGATCTCGATCGCGGGCATCTCGACGTCGCTCAGCAGCATGGCGCCCAGCCGGGACTCCTCGGCGAAGATCGAGTCGGAGCCGAAGACGCGCGGGTCCTCGCCCTCGTCGAGTCGCATGATCACCAGGTACGAGTCGTCGGACTCGACGAAGAGCAGGCTGAGGTCGGCGTCGTGGTCGACGTCGCGCAGGCGGTCGGCGATGTCCTCGGTGTCCGCGGCGCCGGTGAGCGGCAGGTCGGAAGCGAACCAACCACTCGGGCCCCGGACCAGGGCGGCAGCGAAGTACGACATTGGGTCCCCCCGGAGTCCAGCCGTCGATACGCGTGACGGTAGTCGGTGCAAGGGCCGCAGATAGGGCATTCCGCAAGCCTGAAGAGACGGGGAGGAAATTCTTTACGACCGGTCGGTCTTTTTGTAGGGTCGTATCCGTGGCTCGCGACGGACGACTCGCGCGCGGCGACCGCACCCGGGCCGCCGTGCTGGACACGGCCGTCGCGCTGGCCACCCGGGACGGGCTGGACGGCCTGTCGCTCGCGCAGGTGGCGGAGGAGCTGGGCATCAGCAAGTCCGCGCTGTTCGCGCACTGGCGCAGCAAGGAGGATCTCCAGCTCGCCACCATCGAGCACGCGCGGGAGCAGTGGCTGGAGCGGGTGATCAGCCCGGCGCTGCGGGAGCCGCGCGGCGTGCGCCGGCTGAGGGCCCTGCACGAGCGGCGGATCGCGTTCTACGCGGAGTCCGTACTGCCCGGTGGCTGTTTCTTCGGAAACGTGCAGTTCGAGTTCAACGTCCGGGAAGGCCCGATCAGGGCGCGGCTCGCCGAGATCTTCACGGACTGGCTCGCGATGCTGGAACGCCTGGCCCGGGAGGCGATCGAGCTCGGCGAGCTGGTCCCGGACACCGACCCGGCGCTGCTGGCGTACGAGTCGGAGGCGTTCGGCCTGGCCGCGGTCATGCAGTCCCGGCTGCTCGGCACCGCGGCCGCCTACGACCTCGCACTGCGGTCCATGCGGGCCCGCCTGCGAGCACTGAGCACCGACCCAGAGGAGCACGACGAATGACCACCCCCACCATCGAGTACGGCGCCATCGCCCCGGTCACGATCCACTTCGACGATCTCGACGCGCTCGGGGTCGTGCACAACGCCCGGTACGCGGTGCTGGTCGAGCGCGCGATCATCGAGTGGTGGGCCGCGCGCGGCTGGTCGTTCTCCGGCGGCCGCCCGACCAAGCCGGACGCGTTCAACGTCATCCGGGAGTACACGATCACGTTCCACGTGCCGATCATCGGCACCGGCCGGGTCGCCGTGCACTTCTGGCTGGAGAAGCTCGGCAACACCAGCGCGGACTACCGCTTCCGGTTCGTCTCCGAGGACGGCTCCGCGGTCTACGCGGAGGGCCGGCGGATCAACGTGTGCCTCGACCCGGCCACGATGCGCCCGAGCTCGTGGACGGAGGAGGCCCGCGCGGTGGCCAAGGAGATCACCAAGGGGTAGTCACCAGAGCGGCCAGTCCATCGTCTGGGCCCAGCGGGTCGCCACCGCGTACGCCGCGATCGCCCAGGCGACGCCCACACTGATCGAGATGCCGGCCGCGGCCCCCCGGTCTCCCGCGCGGGAGAGCACGGCCGCGGCCAGCCAGGCGACGCCGCCCGCGATCAGCGTCCACCACACGTACCCGGCGAAACTCGTCCCGAGCAGCGGCAGGAGCACCATCCAGAACACGCCGCCGCCCAGCCCGGCCATGAACCAGGACGCGCGCACCGGGTGCGGCTCGCGGTAGGTCGGCCGCAACGGCGCCGGCGGTGGATAGTCCATCGGCGGGCCGAACCGGTGCGCCTCCCGGGCCGCCACGATCGCGGGCGGCCCGGCGAAGCGATCGTCGCCCGGCTCGAACGGCGGCGGGGCCGTGAAGGCGGGATCGCCGTAACCGGGCTGTTGCGCCACGTGGCCACGCTCCTGGGATGCTCGCGGTTGCCGTCCTTCGAGCCTACTGCCGAACGGCGGCCGGACCGCGCACCGCGGCGCCGATCTGCCAAGATGGCCCCATGCAACGGGGAGGAAACCGGGTCTCATCGATGGCCGGCGTCGCGATGACGCTGGCCGCGACGCTCATGGCAAGCGGCTGCGCCACCGGGCCGGAGCCGGCTGCGCCGGTCTGGCAGGCCGGTTCGCCCGGTTCGTCCGCCATCGCGCCGCCGTCACCGTCACCGTCCGTGACCGCGTCCCCCACACCGTCGTCGTCGCCGTCAGCCTCTCCGTCCGCGTCCGCCTCCGCGTCGAAGCCCGCGCCGTCGAAATCCGCGAAGCCCGCGACGTATACGTACGTGTTCCCGGTCCCCGGCAGCCCGGTCTCGTACCATCCGACGCACTCCGCCTATCCGGCCACCGACATCTTCGCGAACTGCGGAAACCCGGTGCTGGCCGTCACCGACGGCACGGTCGTCGAGGTCAGCCGCAAGGACGAGTTCGTCAAGGGCAGGCCCGACGGCCCGCTCAACGGCGGCTTCTTCGTCTCCCTGGTCGGCGACGACGGCGTCCGCTACTACGGCTCGCACATGTCGCTGGTCGACTCCGGCATCGAGCCGGGCGTCCGGGTCCGCGCCGGCCAGCGCCTCGGCAACGTCGGCAAGACCGGCAACGCCAACAACGTCTGCCACCTCCACTTCGGCATCTCCCCGGCCTGCGCCGAGGCCGGCGACTGGTGGATCCGCCGCGGCGCCGTCTGGCCGGCCCCGTTCCTCGACTCCTGGCGCGAACAGGGCGGCGCCTCCCCGGTCGCCAAGGTCGCGGAGTACACCCAGGCGAACGGTTGCCCGAAGGCGCCGTACTAACGGCACAGATCAGGATTTTCCCGCTTCCGGCGGGGGCACGATCCGCATGCTCCCGCGGGCAAACCGCGCGGTGTCCTCCGACTCCGCTGGCGCTCCGCTCCGGTCACCGCGCCGGAGCCGGTCCCGCCGCTGGTCCCGGAGAACCCCGCGATCCGGTCACGGCTCCGGCCGGTGCCGCGAGCTGCGGCGCATCCGCCCACACCGCGCCGCCGTTCCACCGTGGTCCCGCCACGCGGCCGGCCGGCCGTTACAGGGCCCACTGGGCGAAGCGCTTCCGGGACGTACCGTTGATGGTGGTGAAAGCGCCGCCGGCGGCGACCTTGCCGAGAGCGGGACTGGACGCCATCGCGAGCACGCCGAGCACGCCGTTGCCGTCCGCGATCCACGGGCCCAGCCGGCCGTCGGACGGGTTCGCGGCGGCGAGCTTGACCCGCTTCGTCTGGCCGTCCCGGCAACTGCCCTGGCTGCCGGTGGCCGCGCTGGCGCAGATGTTGTCGAAGTGGCCGCCGATGTAGAGCGTGCCGGCCAGCAGCGCGAGCGCCTGCGGGTTGCCGTCCATGGTCATGGTCCAGCGGGTGGTGCCGTCCAGCCCGTACCCGATGACCTTGCCGCCCTGACCGCCGTGCGCGGCGTAGACGCCGGTGGGACTGACCGCGATGCCGTACACGATGACCGTGGCCCTGGTGGTGAAGCCGGGGTCCGGCGCGCCGGTGGACGGGCTGAGGGCCGCGATGCGCGGCGCGCCGCCGATGCCGTTGATCTTCTTAAACCGGCCGCCGACGTAGATCCGGCCGCCGCCGGACGCGAGCGCCTGCACCTGGTCGTCGGCCCTCGGCTGCCAGGCCGGGTCGAGCTTGCCGCTGCCCAGGCTGAACGCGGCCAGCATGCCCCGGCTCTCGCCGTTGACGTCGGTGAGGTTGCCGCCGGCGTAGAGCCGGTTGCCCTCGATGAGCAGCGCGTACGGCTGGCCGGTCAGCGTGTGGTTCAGCATCGCGCTGACCGCGCCCGTGGCGCCGTCCAGCTTGGCCAGGCCGTCCCGCCTGGTCGCGCCGATCCGGCCGAACGCGCCGCCGACGTAGACCGCGCCGCCGCCGGTGGCGATCGCGCGCACGGTGCCGTCCGCGGCGGGCGCCCAGTCGAGCAGCCGGCCGGTCCGCGCGTCGATCGCGGCGAGGCGGCCGCGCGCGACCTGCGCGCCGTCGACCACCGCGGCCGTGAAGTCGCCGCCGACGTAGATGGTGTCGCCCGCGTACGCCGTGGCCCAGACCGTGCCGTTGAACCCGGGCATGCCGGCCGGCGTGGACCCGACCGCGTGCGCGGGCGATCCGGCTCCCACGATCCCGGCCGCGATCATCGTCACGATGATTCGAGGCATTATGTTCCTAAAAATCATTTCATAACCGTACGGCGAATGACGGCGTCGTCCGGCGAACGAAAAGGGTGAAAAGCCGCAGAGCTTCGGCGGAGGCCGCCACGGGCCGAACCGGTGACCCGGAGCCGCGCGTCCGGCTCGGACGGTGTTGTGACACAGTCACCGCGTGCGCGTCGCCGTGATCGGAATGGGTCTCATCGGGGGTTCCGTGCTGCGGGCCCTCGCCGCCGCCGGCCACCGGGTGATCGGCTTCGACGCCGACCCGGCCACCCGCGGCACCGCCCGCACCGCGGCCGCGGAGGCACCGCCGAGCGCCCGGTGGCAGATCGCGCCGTCCGTCTCCGCCGCGGTCGCGGACGCGGAGCTGTGCGTCATCGCGGTCCCGCTGCCCGCGCTGGAGATCGTGCTCGATGAGATCACCGGGCGCGGCTACCGCGGCCTGATCACGGACGTCACCTCGGTCAAGATGCCGGTGCTGGACCTGGTCGAGCGCTACCTGGAGGGCGGCTCACAGCGCCTGGCCGGCTTCGTCGGCGGGCACCCGATGGCCGGCCGCGAGACGTCCGGCTTCACCGCCGCCGACCCGCGCCTATTCGACGGCTGCGCCTGGGTGCTCGGCCTGGAGCCCGGCCGCACCATGCTCGGCGACTGGCTGGACCTCGCCGCCCTGGTCACCGAGCTGGGCGCGCGCGCCGTACCGGCCACCGCCGCCGAGCATGACCGGGCCGTCGCCACGATCAGTCACGTACCGCACCTGGTCGCGTCCGCCGTCGCGGAACAGGCCGCGGACCCGCTCGCCGCCGCACTCGGCGCCGGCTCGTTCCGCGACGGCACCCGCGTCGCCGCCACCCGCCCCGACCTGGTCGCCGCCATGTGCGGCGGCAACGCCGACGCCGTGCGCCCGGTGCTCGACGCCGTGATCGAGTCCCTCACCGCCGCCCGCGCCGCACTCGACGCCCGCGACCCGATCGCCGCGCTGCGCCCCTGGCTCGTCCCCGGCCACCGCACCCGCTCCACCTGGCCCGCCACCGCCGGCGAGCCCCTCCCCATGCGCCCCTCCATCCCCGCCCTGCTCGACCTCGGCCGCGCCGGCGGCTGGATCACCTCCGTCTCCACGGACCGCACCACCGTCACCGCCGTCCGCCCCGAGTAACCCAAGCCGCCGATCTAGGGCGGATTCGCGCGATTGGAGATCGCAGCGCCGGAATCGTCCCTAGATCAGCGCGGGGTGGTCGGGCGGGAGGCGAGGGTGGCGTCGGCGAGGGCGGACCAGCCGGGGCCGAGTTCCTCGGTGTCGCCGCCGGCGCGGATCTTGAGGGCGGCGCCGTCGTACAGCGTTATCTCGTAGGTCTTCGGGACGCGACGGGCCAGGCGCGCGTCGGCGAACTCGGTGTACGCGACGAACCGGTGGCCGGGCTCGGCGGCGAGCCGCTCGGGCGGGATCGAGGTCAGCATGGCGTGCATGCGCGGGCGCACCTCCCGCTGCCGCAGGCGGGGGACGCCGGGCACGACGATCAGGCCCGTGTTCAGCAGGACCACGTCGGAGCGCTCGCCGTTGACGATCACGTTCATCAGGCCGGCCACCGCGCCCGCGCCGGCGGCGCCGGACCGGGGCGTCAGCGGCGGGGCGGAGCCGGCGTCGATGCCGAGGTCGACGAGGTGCTTGCGGGCCTGGTCCACGGTGCTCTCACTCAGCGCCAGCGACGCGATCTCGCCGAGCTTGAGCGGGCTGCCGTCGCGGCCGATCAGGCGGGGTGGCGCGGACCAGCTGTGCCGCCACCCGGCCACGCCGGCGTGGATCGCGGCGAGCAGCAGCAGCGACTCGACCTGGCCACGGGTGAACCGGCCGGTGGCGGCCACGTCCAGCGCCTCGGACAGCCCGGCGTCGTCGCGGCCCAGCGTACGGCCGGTCTCGCGCAGCACCTGGTCGGCGTCCCGGCGCAGCGTGGCGGTACCGGCGGCCGCGGTGAACTCGGGCCACGCCAGCGGGCGCCGTCCCTCCGCGACGGTGGCGTCCTGCAACGCCCGTGCCGCACCCGCGGGGTCCGTGATCAGCACGGTGGCCGGCGCCGGCGGCTCCTCGGCGCCGGGCGGGGGATCGGAGCCGGCCGGGAGTCCGCCCAGCGCGGCCACCCGCTCGGTCACCGGCGCATGCGTGTCCCAGCGGTCCGTGTCCGCCGCCTGGCTCCGCAGGTCGTCCAGTTCGTCCGCCCGGGCGTGCACGAAGTCCGCGAACCCGCCGTAGAGATCATCGGGAACGTATCCGTGCTCCCAGCCCGGCCGTACGTACCGGCGGAAGAAGAATGACCACGCCGCCTCCAGCACCGGCCGGTCCCGCAACGCCGCGATCGCGGCACCTCGCCCCGCGACCGTGACCGCGAGCCGGTCGGCCGCGGCCTCCTGCGCGCGCGTCGCGCCGGCGTCGGCCGCCAGGTACAGGTACGCGTACCAGCGCAGGAGGATCGGCATCCGCGGCAACGCGGCGGTGACCGCGAGCCGCCCCCGGTAGGCGACGCCGCCGGGCGGCGAGAAGTGGCCCAGCTCGTGCGCCAGCATCGCGCGCGCCCGGTCCACCGTCATGATCTGCAGCAGCGGCAGTCCGACGTAGAGCGTGCGCACGCCGCCGCGCAGGCCCAGCAGGCGCACGTCCTCCGCGACCCGCACGGTGGCGTCCGGCAGCAGCCGGATGTGGTCGGGCGCGCGCGTGCCGGCGTGGTCCGCGATCTCCCGGACCACGCGCCACAGCTCGGGCGCGCGCTCCGGCGCGACCGGGATGCCGTGCGGGCGGGAGCGGCGGTACGCCAGGCCGCGCCCCAGCGCCAGCGCGGCGACACCGACGCCGAGAGTGATGAGGGGCAGCGCGAGCTTGACCGCGCCCTGCCCGGCGACCCACATGCTCGCGACGAGGAGCAGGACCGCGACGAGAGCGAGCTGCGCCAGCGCGACCAGGTAGAACCCGGCGAGCAACACCACCGAGAGGGCGGCCCGTAGCGTGGCGGTCATCGTCGATCCTCCCCGTACGCCGGGCGTACGTGTGCCGGACAGTACCCATGTCGCGCGGGAGGCGACAACCCCGCGTTAGGTTGACGACATGGCTTCTCGTGATCCCGTCGCCGATCTGCGGCGCATCGCGTTCCTGCTGGAGGCGGCGCACGAGGCGACGTTCCGGGTCAAGGCGTTCCGGTCCGCCGCGAACGCGCTGGGTGCGCTCGACGCGGACGAGGTACGGCAGCGCGCCGAGAACGGCACGCTGGGCGACCTCAAGGGCGTGGGCGACGTGACCGCGCGCTGCGTGGCCGAGTCGCTGGCCGGTGAGGAGCCGGTGTATCTGCGCCGGCTGCTCGCCACCGAGCAGGACGACCTGCCGGTGACCGCGGTCAACCTGCGGAACGCGCTGCGCGGCGACTGCCACAGCCACTCCGACTGGTCCGACGGCGGCTCGCCGATCGAGGAGATGGCGCTGGCCGCGGTCGAGGTCGGCCACGAGTACCTGGTGCTGACCGACCACTCACCGCGGCTGAAGGTGGCGCGCGGGCTGACCCCGGCGCGGCTGCGCCGCCAGCTCGACCACCTGGAGAAGCTGAACGCGCAGCTGCCGGAGGGGTTCCGGATGCTGACCGGGATCGAGGTGGACATCAACCCGGACGGCAGCCTGGACCAGGAGGACGAGCTGCTGGCCCGGCTGGACGTGGTGGTCGGCTCCGTGCACAGCGAGCTGCGCGCGGACGAGGCCGCGATGACTCGCCGCATGCTGAAGGCGATCGCCAACCCGCACCTGGACATCCTCGGCCACTGCACCGGCCGGCGGCTGCCCACCAAGAACAACGACCGCGCGCACGCCAGGACCAGCAGCCGCCCGCCGAGCGACTTCGACGCGAAGCGCGTCTTCGCCGCGGCGGCGGAGCACGGCAAGGCCGTCGAGATCAACTGCCGGCCGGACCGGCTGGACCCGCCGAAGCGCCTGCTCCGGCTCGCGGTCGAGGCCGGGTGCCTGTTCGCGATCGACACGGACGCGCACGCGCCCGGCCAGCTGGACTGGCAGCGGTACGGCTGCGAGCGGGCCGCGCTCTGCGGCGTGCCCGCGGACCGCGTGGTGAACACGTGGTCCGCGGACGAGCTCATCGAGTGGACGGGCGCACGCTGAGCGTGCTGATCGCCACGCCGGCCAGCACGATCACCGCGCCGGCCGGCTGGTGCCAGGAGATGTGCTCGTCCAGCACCAGCACGCCGAGCAGCACCGCGAACAGCGGGATCAGGTACGTCACGGACGCGGCCGCGCTGGCCCCCATCACCCGGATGTTCCGCATGTTGACCAGGAACGCCAGGCCGGTGCCGAACACGCCGAGCGCGAGCACGCTGCCGATCACCTCCGGCGACAGGCCGAGCGGCGACGGCGGCGCACCGGCCAGCAGCGGCGCCGCGACCAGCAGTTGGACGGTGGCCATCAGCAGCTGGCCGGCGGCCAGCGACGCGGACGAGTCGGGCCGGTGCCCGAGGAACCGCTTCTGGTACGGGATCGCGAAGCCGTAGCAGGCCGCCGCGCCCAGGCACATGAGCTGCCCGGACAGCTGCGCGCCGCCGACGCCGTCCCAGACGCCGAGCACCACCAGCACGCCGAGGAACCCGACGCCGACCCCGGCGACCCGGCGCGCGGTCAGCGTCTCGGTGCGCAGCACCAGCGCCGCGATCGGCAGCGTGAGCAGCGGGGTGGTCGCGTTCCAGATGCCGGCCAGACCGGACGAGACGCGCTGCTCGCCGTAGCCGAACAGGGTGAACGGAATCGTCACGCCGAACACGCCGATGACGAACAGGTGCCCCCAGGCGACCGGATCGCGGGGCAGCCGGTCGCGGCTGAGCAACAGGACGACGGCCAGCGTCAGCGCGCCGGCCACGACCCGGAAGAGCGTCACGTAGACCGGGTGCAGCTCGCGCACGCCGATGCCGATGAACAGGAAACTCGCTCCCCAGACGGCGGCGAGCGCCAGATATCCGGGCAGCCAGGAGCGGGTGGTCACAGCGAGACACTCTGCCCCAGGGGTATGACAACATCACCGGGTGGGACACATCGACGACCTCGCCGAACGGTACGTCGAGGAATGGGCACCGCTGAACCCGATCGGCGCCACGCACCTCGGTATCGACGGCTATGACGACCAATTCGACGACCTCACCCCGGACGGGTACGCCGCGCAGGCGGACCTCGACCGCCGTACGCTGGCCGCGCTGCACGCCACGCCGGCCGGCTCGCCGGACGAGGAGGTCGGCCGCGAGGCCATGATCGAGCGGCTGGAGCTGAACCTCGCCCGGTACGAGGCCGGCGAGAGCACCAGCCAGCTCAACGTGATCACGAGCGCGCTGCACGAGGTGCGCGGCGCCTTCGACCTGATGCCGACCGAGGGCGAGCGCGCGATCGCGAACATCGCGGCCCGGCTGAACAAGGTGCCGCAGGCGCTGGAGCAGATCAGGACGACGCTGCTGGACGCGGCCGCCCGCGGTCACGTCAGCCCGCGCGAGCAGATCGCCGAGGTCGCCAAGCAGTGCGACATCTGGACCGACCCGGCCCAGGACGACGTGTACCGCACGCTGGTCCGGTCGCTGACCGCCCGCGGCACCGGCCTGACCGCGGACCTGGAGCGCGGTGCCGCCGCGGCCACCCGCGCGACCGCGGAGTTCGGCCAGTTCCTGCGCCGCGAGCTGGCGCCGCACGGCCGGGAGAAGCAGGCCGCCGGCCTGGAGCGGTACGCGCTGGCCTCCCGCTACTTCGTCGGCGCGGAGCTGGACCTGCTGGAGACATACGCCTGGGGCTTCGACGAACTGGCCCGGCTCGAGGACGAGATGCGCCTGGTCGCGAGCCGGATCGTCGGCCCCGGCGCGAGCATCGACGAGGCGGTCGCCGCGCTCGACGCGGACCCGGCCCGGACCATCCACGGCAAGGAGGCGTTCCGCGACTGGATGCAGGCGCTCGCCGACAAGGCCGTGGAGGAGCTGAACGGCACCCACTTCGACATCCCCGAGCAGGTGCTGCGCCTGGAGTGCTGCCTGGCGCCGACCAGCGACGGCGGCATCTATTACACCGGGCCGAGCGAGGACTTCAGCCGCCCGGGCCGGATGTGGTGGGCGGTGCCCGGCACGATCACGGACTTCTCCACCTGGCACGAGGTGACCACGGTCTACCACGAGGGCGTGCCCGGCCATCACCTCCAGGTCGGCCAGACCACGGTCCGCGCGGACCTGCTCAACCGCTGGCGCCGGCTGATGGGCTGGACCTCCGGGTACGGCGAGGGCTGGGCGCTCTACGCGGAGCGGCTGATGGACGAGCTCGGCTACCTCGACGACCCGGGCGACAAGCTGGGCATGCTGGATGGCCAGGCGCTCCGGGCCGCGCGCGTGATCGTGGACATCGGCATGCACCTGGAGCTGGAGATCCCGGCCGACAACCCGTTCGGCTTCGCGCCGGGCGAGCGGTGGACGCCCGCGCACGGCTGGGAGTTCCTGCGCGGCCACTGCCGGCTGCCGGACGAGAACCTGCGCTTCGAGTTGTACCGCTACCTGGGGTGGCCGGGGCAGGCGCCGTCGTACAAGGTCGGCGAGCGGTTCTGGCTCCAGGCGCGGGAGGACGCCCGGGCGCGCAAGGGCGCGGACTTCGACCTGCGCGCGTTCCACCAGGCCGGGCTCAACCTCGGCTCGATCGGCCTGGACCCGTTCCGCCGCGCGATGGCCCGCTACTGACCGCCGGTGCCCCGGCCTCGCGGGACGGTCACACCACGTCCACGAGGTCGGGGCCGGTGAGCGTGTCGCAGGTGGCGAGCAGCAGCTCCATCGACGGGTCCTGGAACGCGATGTAGGGCAGCGCGATCGGGATTCCGTCCGGCGGGATCGGCGACTCCGGCGTCAGCGTGATCGGGATGCCGAGCAGCGACCCGGTGAACCTCGTGGCGTAGAACCTGACGTCGCCCTCGACGCCCAGCTTGGAGCTGGTGATCGGCGACAGCTCCTGGTGGCGCGGCGTCTGGAGCGTGAAGTCGTGGGTGTACGCCCTGGTCATCGAGAACTGCAACGCCTTGATCGTGGTGCCGTCCACGCGCGGCATGTCCACGATGCCGTCCATGCCCAGGTTCCACATCTCCACCTTGCTGCCGGTCAGCAGCGACGGCCGCATCGCCACCGGCGGCACCCCCTCCGGCACGCCCAACTGCTTCACCTCCTCCCGCGGCTCCTCACCCGCGGGCTCCTCCCCCGGCTGAACGGGGCTGCCGGGCGCCCCGGTGTCTCCGGGGCGGCCGGGATCGCCGGGGTCATCCGGCTGCCCGGGACCGGCACCGGGCGGCTCCGGGCCGCCGCACTCCTCCTCCGCGTCACCGGACGCGGACGGGCTCGGCGACGGACTCCTCTTCCCACCGAGGCCGAGCAGCTCGCCGATCCCGCCGGCGATGTCCCCGATCAGTCCGTCGATCGGCCCCGGCGACCGGCTCGCCGACGGCGACGCGCTCGGCGACGCCGTCGGGCATGCCGCCGCATGCGCCGCTCCGGCACCCGGCAACACCGCCCCACCCGCCGCGACGATCAAAATCCACACCGAGAACCAGCGGGTACGCCCCCGCGAGCGCGGCGAGGGTGCGGCATCCGGTGCCACGGCCGGTCGCAGCGCGGGAGTCTCGCCGTACCGTCGTGGCCGCTCTTGATCGGCGGTTCCGGCCCCGGGCGCCGGGCCGGTGTCGTCGGGGCCGCCGTCCCCGTCAGCTTTTGGGCCGGTCGGCTCCACGGCGCCGTCGTCCCCGGCCGCCGGTCCGCCGTCCCCGATCCGCGCGGTGTCACCGACGCCGGCGGTTTCGTCACCGGATCCGACGGCCTCATCGTCAGCGTGGCCGTCGCCGGCCGCGGGAGTCGCCGGCCCCGGTGGCGCCCAGCCGAAGGCCAGCGCCGAGCCCAACCCGCCCAGCACCAGCCCGACGAAGAAGCCGCCCAGGTTGATCGCCATCAGTGAGAAGACCGACGTGATCGCGCCGATGACGGCGTAGAACATGTGCTGCGCCGGCGTGAACCAGATCAGCAGCCCGCAGGTGGCCAGCACCCCGGGGATCAGCCAGCTCAGATAGCCGCTCGGCCCCACGTGCACGGACAGGCCGTTGATGCCGCCGCCCTGGGTCGAGCCGAACATCTCCAGCCCGGCCAGGATCAGCAGCAGCCCACCCCAGAACGGCCTGGTCCCGCGCCAGCGGCCGAAGGCGCGCCACCCTCTGGCGGCGCGGGCGGCCAGGTCTCCCATCTCCGCTCCCTCTGGTGCGTGCCCTCCGGTCCGCGCGGGGCGGGCCGGAGGGCGCCGGTCAGAAGCACTCCTTGGCGTCGTCGCCGACGTTGACCTTGAGCCGCAGGCCGGTGAGCGCGAACGTGCCGGCCGTGGTGGTCCACGCGACCTGCCGGAGGTTGTTGATCGTGACGTGGTCGGCCTGCTGGCCGAACAGCCCCGGCTGGCCCTTCGCGCCGTCGCCGCCCTTGTTCAGCGTGGACGCGTCCCGGCCGATCTCGATGTTGGTGAACGTGGCGTCGCCCTCGAGCTCGTCCACGTCGAGGACCAGGTTGCTGGCCGTGGCCGGGTTGTCGCCGCCGCCCGCGTTGATGGTCAGGATCACGCGGCCGACCAGCGGGTTCGACGCGTTGACGGACTGGCACAGGTTGTACAGCTCGGCCTCGCGGATCGCGGAGACCGCGGTCGGGTGCCGCTCGCCGCCCTGCTCGGTCGCGATGCCGCCGTACTGGGCGAACCCGTCGCCCTCCAGCCGGTCCGCGGCCACCTTGAAGGTGCTGCCGGAGACCGAGAACGACGCCGCGATCGCGCCGTTGGACATGCCGAAGACCATGAATCCGGTGGCGATCACCGTGGGTACGCCGAGGATCGCGGCCCGGCGCCAGCGCACGTGTCCTTTCGCCTGTCTCTCCTGCACGGTTCCTCCTCACGACGGGGGATACGCCTATCGCGGCGGGACTCGTGGCGTAGGCGTCTGGTGAGGCGTTTCGGCCGTCCGCGGGCCCTTACCGGCCGGTAACGAAGCGCGGAGCCAATGATTGTGCGAAGCGACGTGGCTCACAACCCCACGGCTACCCACGGGTAACCAGCGCGCGACGCGCTCGGCTACGCCGCGTGCAATGATTGCCGACCGGTTAACCGGACAAAGCAGGCCAAGCTACCGCCTACGGCTCACCAGCCGTAAGCGATCTCCATCGATAATTACGATTGGATAACGGCCACCGGAGAGATCGCTGTGGATCTCTAGCGCGCCTCGGCCGGCTGCTCCTCGCCCTCGGCGAGCGCGCCGTCCGGCAGCCTCCGCAGGCTCACGCCGGTGATCGCGTGGTGGTCCACCGACGTCACGCCCGCCTCCCAGCCGTCGACCGTGACCGTCTCGCCCGCCACGGTCGGGATGTGGCCCAGCAGCGTCAGCATCATGCCGGCCACGGTCGTGTAGTCGCCGGGCGGCCGCTCGTCCAGCTCCACGCCGATGTCCGGCAGGTCGTGCACCGGGAACGTGCCGGGCAGCGACAGTGTGCCGTCCGGCTCGGTCCGCACCGACTGCACGTCCCGGTCCGTCTCGTCGTAGATCTCGCCGACGATCTCCTCGAGCACGTCCTCCAGCGTGACGATCCCGTCGATCGCGCCGCGCTCGTCCACCACCAGCGCTATGTGCTGCCGCTCCGCCTTGAACTGGCGTAGCGCGTCGGAGATCAGCAGCGAGTCGGGCAGCAGCATCGGCGGGCGCGCGCAGTCGTCGACCGTGCGCTCGTCCGGCACGCCGATCAGGTCCCGCAGGTGCACCACGCCGACCACGTCGTCGAGCATGCTGTGCCGGACCACCGGCGCGCGCGAGTGGCCGGAGGCGGCCAGCACCAGGCGCGCGGCCTCCGCCGTGGTGCCCGAGTCGAGCGTGAAGACCCGCAGCCGCGGCACCAGCACCGCGCGCAACTGCCGCTCCGCGATCTCCACCGCACCGCTGATGATGGTCTGCTGCTCGACCGTGAACCCGCGGTGACCGGCGACGATGTCGCGCAACTCGTCCGGGCTGATCTCCTCGCGCTCCTCGGACGGGTCGATGCCGAACGCGCGCACCACCAGGTCCGTGGTGGCACCGAGCGCCCACACGGCGGGCCGGGAGACCGAGGCGAGCAGGTTCAGCGGGCGGGCGACCGCGAGCGCCCAGCCCTCCGCGCGCTGCATCGCGATCCGCTTCGGCGCCAGCTCGCCGAAGACGAGCGTGACGAACGTGAGCGCCAGCGTGACCAGCACGATCGACACCGGCTCGGCCGCGCCGCCGAGCGGGCTGAGCAGCGGCACCAGCGGCTGGGCCAGCGACACCGCCGCGGCCGCGGACGCGAGGAAGCCGGCCAGCGTGATGCCGATCTGGATGGTGGCGAGGAACCGGTTCGGATCCTTCGACAGCC
The DNA here is from genome assembly GCF_031458235.1 of Catenuloplanes atrovinosus. NCBI lineage: Bacteria > Bacillati > Actinomycetota > Actinomycetes > Micromonosporales > Micromonosporaceae > Catenuloplanes > Catenuloplanes atrovinosus. The sequence goes on from NZ_JAVDYB010000001.1 coordinate 7,439,040, forward strand.
GGGCCAGCACCCGGCCGGCGGCGCCACCCTCCCGCTCCAGCCGCTGCACCTGGCTCTCCCGCAGGGAGACCAGCGCCATCTCGCTTCCCGCGAACGCCGCGTTGAGCACGACCAGCACGCCGACCAGCGCGAGCTGTGTCCATAGCTCCTGCACCGCAGGCTCCTCACCGCCGGTGAACCTCAGTCCTCCGGGCTCTTTCCCCCCGGTGGGCGGGATGAACCCTCGGCGCGCTCAGGTCACGCGGCGCGGCGGTGCACGCCCCGGTAGGTGCCGAAGCGCAGGCCCAGCCGCACCGGCGGGCTCGGCGGCTCGGCCTGCTCGGGCACCTGGCGGCGCACCGTGGTCACGCCCTCGGCGGGCACCTCGCCGCCGATCAGGCGCCGGATCCGCCGAAGTTTGATCCCCCGCTTGCTCATGCCCTGCTCCCCCTGTGTCGACGTCTCTGCGCCAGACCCTATGGCGGGGGTACGACATTTCAGAGCGAGCGCAGGCCGTCCGCCACCCTGGTCATGGTCTCCTCGGTCGGCCCGTCCGGCTCCCCGGTCTCGTGCACGGCCAGGTGCCCGGCCGCGGCCAGGTCACCGACCAGCACCATGGTCACGCCGAGGTGCAGCCCGAGCCGCGCGCTCAGCTCGACCACGGACAGCGACTCCACGCAGAGCCGGACGATCTCCCGCTCCTCCGGGGAGAGCGCGTCCGTCGGCTCGCCCCAGCGCGCCACCACGTGCGTCTCCAGCCCGATGTCCGCGGCGTCGCCGGCCGCGCGGACCCGCCCGGCGGTCAGCACGAACGGCCGGAACCCGGTGGACGTGTTCCAGGACGGTCCCGACGCGGGCGCGGCGCGCAGGTACGGCCGGATCCGCGGCAGCCCCGCGGACCCGTCGTCGTGCTGCGGCCCGGTCACGTCCGAACGTGACTCTTCAGCTCGTTGATCAGCTTCGGCGTGAGCGCGTCGCCCGCCTTGTTGGCGAACAGCGTCATCTCGTAGGCGAGCGTGCCCAGGTTCGCGGAGCGCTCGGCGATCACGCCGAGCACCGAGCCCTCGCTGATCGACGTCACCAGCAGGTATCCCTCGTCCATGTCCAGGATGACCCGGTTCAGCCCGCCGAGCGGGTAGCAGCTCGCCGCACCCGCGGCCAGGCTGGTCAGCCCGGCGACGACGGCGGCCAGCCGCTCGGACGCCGCCCGGTCCTGGGCGCTGGTCATGGCCATCAGCAGGCCGTCGGAGGACACGGCGATCGCCTGGATCACGCCCGCGGTGCCGGAGGCGAACGTGTCCAGCAGCCAGTTGAAGGTCTTTGCCTCGGTGCTCATGGCGCTCATCGAGTGGTTCCCTCGTCGGTGTGCTCGTCGGATCGGGCGGCACGCAGGCCTCGGGCGACGCCCGACTCGAACTGCCGCATCAGCTCACGTACCTTCTCCGGGTCCTGGCGGACCGGCGCGGTTCCCGGCCGGACGATCCTGGGTGGCACGAGCGGAACGTCCTGGCTGCCGAGCGTGGCGCCCGGCACCCGCTTCCGCAGTCCGATACCCAGGTCGGCCGGGTCGACAACCGTGATCTCGGTGGTCGGTGAGGTGTCCTCGGCCGCCTGGAGCACGTGCGGTGGCGGATCGTCGACCACCTCGACACGCGACGCGACCGCCGGCACGATCAGCGGCCGCGGGACCTCCACCGTGTCCGCCGTCCGGCCGTCCGCGTCCACCACGATCAGCGGGCTGGACGGCGGCCGGGGCCCGGGCAGTGCCAGCGGCGCGGCCGGCGCCGCGCGGTACTCCACCACGGGCCGCACCCGCAGCGGCGTCGTCACCGGCGCGGGCGCGTCCGGCACCGGCGGCGGGTCCGCCGCGGTGGCCGAGATGGCGAACGCGTTCCACGACGGGCCCGCCTCCAGGCTCCGGCTCGCCCGGTCCAGCAGCGCGGCCTCGACGCCCGGCACGGAGTCGGCGTCCTCCACCCGTACCGCCGGAAGGTCCTGAGGCTCCTCCGGCTCCGGCAGGATCAGCTGGCGGCGGCCGAGCAGCACCGTGGCCGTGACCCCGCCGCCGGGCGTCTCGGAGAGCGTGACCGGCATGCCCTGCCGGCGGGACAGGCGGCCCACCACGAGCAGCCCGAGCACCTCGGTGGGCGCCAGGTCGAGCCGCTCGCGGCGGGCCAGCCGCGTGTTCTCCCACTCCAGCCGCTCCGGCGGCAGGCCAAGGCCGTGATCGGTGATGATCAGGCGTACGCCGTTGCGCGCCGGCGCGGCCGTGACCGTGACGCGCGTATCCGGCGGCGAGAACGTGCAGGCGTTCTCCATCAGCTCCGCGATCACCAGCGTGAGGTCCGCGATCGCGGGCGGCAGCACGTCGATGGTGTCCGGCACGTCCACGTCCACCCGCGGGTAGCCCTCGATCTGGCCGAGCGCGAGCCGGACCACGTGCAGCAGCGGCATGGGCTCGCTGTGCTGGCCCGCGTCGGTGCCGCCGCCGGAGAGCGCGACCAGGCTGCTGGCGTTGCGGCGCAGCCGGCTCGCCATGTGGTCGAGCCGGTAGAGGTTCTCCAGCCGGGCCGGGTCGGTCTCCTCGCGCTCCAGCGCGTCGATCAGCGACAGCTGGCGGTCGACCAGGTTCTCCGTGCGGCGCCCGATGTGGCCGAACATCTGCGCCACGTTCCGCCGGCCGGCGACCTGCCGCTCGACCAGCCGGGCCGCGGTGCTCTGCACCCGGTTGAACGCGTGCGCGAGGTCGCTGACCTCGTCGTCGCCGCGCACCCGGAGCGGGTCGAGCCGGACCGGTGAGGTCGACTCGGCCTCGTCGTCCGCGACCCGGGTCAGCTCCTCCTCGGTGAGCCGGGCGACCCGGTCCGCGGTCTCGGTGAGCCGCAGCAGCGGCCGGGTCACCCGGCGCGCGGTGATCAGCGCGGCGGCTCCCACGGCCGCGGTGAGCAGCAGGGTCAGCGTCAGCACCAGGTACGCCGTGGTGGTCGCGGCCCGCCGGTCGGCCACCACCAGGTCACCCACGTCGCGGGCGATCTGGTCCTCGATGAACCGGCCGTTGACCAGCACCGACTGGATGAACGGCAGCATCCGCGCGGCGTCCAGCGCGTCGGCGGTGCCGGCCGGGTCGGCGGCGAACCGCGCGAAGAAGTCGTCGCCGGTCGCGAGCCGCAGCTGGGCCAGCACCGACTCGTACGCCGCGGTCTGCTCCGCGTCGGCGAAGCCGCGGAAGCGCGCGATCTCCCGGTCCAGCGCCGCGAACCGCCCGGCGGCCCGCGCGACGGCGGTGGCGTTCGGCCCGGCCGCGAGGTCGAGCAGCACGTACGCCGCGGCGCTGGCCTCCTCGTCGACGCGCAGCGCCGCGTCCAGCGCCAGCACGCGACGCCCCGGCGCGGTGCCGCCGTCCGCCACCTCGGTCAGCCGCAGCCCGTCGATGAACCGCGTGATGACCTGCCCGAACCCGGCGCCGATCGCGTCGGTGCCGGCGGTCCGGTCCAGCACCTCGCGCCGCACGCCGGCCAGCTCGCCGACCGCGTCGGCCGCCGAGGTCAGCTCCGGCGTGAGCGCGCCCTCGCGGCGCAGGTCGGCGGTCCAGTCGGTGACGCGGGCGGTCTGCAGTTCGAGGCGGGAGCGGTCGGTGAGGCCGCGGACGTAGGCGACGGAGAGCAGCCGCTCCTGTTGCAGCGCCTGCACCACCGCGCCGACGCGGCCGGCCTGGATGACCCGTTCCGCGGTGCCGGACGCGCGCGACGCCTCCTGCATGCGGTCGACCACCACCGGCACCGCGAGCGTGATCAGCCCGAGCAGCGGCACCGCCATGACCAGGGCGAGCCGGCCCTGGACGCGCAGCGCGGGAAACTCAACGCGTCGCACCGGCCCGCCTCCGTCTCGGCGACCAGACGTCCTCCCCGGCCGGCGTCTCCTCGGCGTGCCGCGGTAACGGCTCCACGCGCGCGTCCTGAGGCGCGGGGCGCGCCCGGTTCACCACCAGCGGCAGCGCGAACGGCACGGCCGCGATCAGCAGGGCCAGCACCAGCATCACCACCGCGGTGGTGCGCCGCGCGCCCAACTCCCCGGCGCGCTCGCGCAGCAACGTGTCCAGCTCGGTGAGCACGGTGGTCATCAGCTCGGCCTGGGCGCGCTGCGCCTCGGTGCGCGCGGGGGAGAGCTGCGCTGCCGTCGCGGCGTCGGTCTGTGCGCCGTCCGCCACCACGTAGAGCTTGTCCACGCCCTGCCGGAACCGGTTGAGGCCGGTCAGCAGCTTGGTGCTGAGCGTGTCGCTCTCCGTCTCGTCCAGCGAGGCCTGGAGGTTGTCGGTGAGGTCCGCGACGCGGCCGTCGACGAGCGTGCGGGTGGCGAGCAGCCGGCCGAGCAGCGCGGGCCGGTCCGCGGGCGCGGCGCCGACGGCCAGGTCGGCCAGGTCCGCGAGGCGCCCGGTGCCGACGATCAGCGCGGGCAGTTCCGCGGCGCCGGCTTCCTGGAGGTGGAACGTGTCGCCGCGCGGGTCCCGGCTGAGGTCCGCGTTGTCGCGGACCTCCTCGTGCAGCGCGAGCAGCAGGTCGGTGATCGCGGCGTAGGCCTCGTAGACCGCGGTGGTGCTGCCGGTGACGCCGCCCAGCGCCTCGATCTTGGCGCGCGCGTCGGTCCAGCGCGCCGTGGTGCCGAGCGTCGCGCCGAGCCGGGCGTCCACACCGTCCACGGCCGCCACCGCGCCGTTGACCGGATCGAGCGACGGGCTCTGGTGCAGCGCGGCCGATTGCGCCTCGGCCATCACGCGGGTGAGTTCGCCGAGCGCGATCGCGTATTCGACGCCGTCACGCTCGCGGCCGACGGATTCCAATCGCTCGCTCGTGCCGTTCCAGCTCTGTCCGAAAAGTATCGCGACCGGCACGAGGATCAGCACGATCGCGAGGAGACCCGGCGCGGAACGCGACCATAGACGCGCACGCCGCACTGGCATGATCACAATGCACCCCTAGCCCACTGCCGCCCGTATCGCCGCCCACGGCACGCGGTAGCCGCGGTGATCGCCCCGTGCGAACCGGACGTCGCCAACGGGTAGGAAAGTAGCGGAAGTTGGCCGCCTAATGGGATTTTCGATTAGAGAGAAATTCTCCTGATTCTCTGCTACCGCACGACCCCTTACTGAGCGCAAAACCGCTCGCCACGCACAGCAATCGCGGCGGTTCCCGGACCGATCCGTATGGATATGGTCATTCCGGGCGAACCATCTCGGGCGAAACCGAATAATGGGGACCATCCGGCCCGTTGGAGGCTCGATGTCCTCGACCGACGCCCGCCCTGCCCGACGCAGGCCCCACCTCTTCCTGCGCGCCTCCGGCGTGGACCCCGGTGAGGCGATCTTCTGGGGGGAGGCCGGCCGCTACCGGGTCTTCGGCGCGCTGGTGCTGTTCACCACGCTGATGGCCACCGCCACCGTGTTCTGGGCGGTCACCATCGCCACCGACGCGCCCTGGCAGGTCGCGGTCGCGGTGGCGCTGATCTGGGGCTTCGGCATCTTCCAGATCGACCGCTGGCTGATCTCCGCGCACGTCGAGCGGGACGGCGTGCTCCACCGGCTCTGGCTGCTGGTGCCGCGACTGGCGATCGCCGTACCGATGGGGCTGCTGATCGCCTGGTTCGCGATGCTCGGCGTCGGCGCCAAGGAGATCCGGCAGGAACTGGACGTGGACCGGCTGCGCGACGCGTCCGCGATCTCCGCCCAGGTCCGCGATTCCTCCGAGCTGGCCAGCCAGCGGGACACGCTGCTGGCGGAGAAGGCGGCGCTGCAGACCGCGTACGACCGGGCCGCCGCCGCGATCCCGGCGCTGCAACGCGCGTTCGACGAGGAGTGCAACGGCACCGGCGGTACGCGCACGCCCGGCTGCGGCCCGATCGCGCAGGTCAAGCTCGGCGACCTGAACGCCGGCAAGGCGGCCCGGGACGCCGCGCAGCGCCGCCTGGCCGCCCGCGGCGCGGAGATCGACGCGGCCGTGCAGCAGCTGGACCGGCGCATCGCGGCCAGCGCGGACGCGGCCAGCGTCTCCACCGCGCACAACGACGGCGTCTTCGCCCGCCGCGCCGCGCTGGCCCGGGTGCTGGCCGTCGACCCGGAGGCGCGGCGGCTCTATCACCTGCTGGAGGTGGTCTTCGTCGTGGTCGACCTGGTCCCGGCCGTGGCGAAGGTGTTCTCCCCGGTCAGCATGGTGGACATCGCGCGACGGCAGCGCCGCGCGCGGGCGCGGGAGGAACTGGAGGCCGCGACCGCGGCCGAGCGCGAGTCGCCGGACGTGCACGCGGCGCTGGTCTACGCGGCGGCGCAGCGCGCGGAGAGCCTGCGCGAGCAGGCGGACGCACGGCGCGCGCTGGACAACGCCTACCTGACCGACCGGGAGTTCCTGCACCGCGAGGCCGAGCACCGGGTCGCGCAGCACGAGGCGGCGCTGCGGGCGGAGCGCGCGCCGCACCGGGAGATGCCACACGCGCGGCCCGGCCGCCGGGCCTTCTCCGGACGGGCTCGGCGCCGTCGCCGGGTCGCGCGCACGCCGTCGCCCTTACCTCATTCCTCCGTTAGATCGAGTAAAGAGCACGACTGAATCCCGACCGAAGCGGGACGGTTGACCGTCCGGTGCCGCAAACTTGGCCCAGTTGTGACCCCGATGCGGCGACCGAATGCGGGTCGGCCTGCCGAAAATCCGAGAAACTAACGATCGGTGATTCCGGCTGTCACGCACGCGCGGAGCGAAGGCCCGATTTTTCCGCTCCAGCCCGAGATGACTCACCTTTGAGAGTCTGCATATGCACGTGCATCTGCACTTGCCATCGCCGCGTGCGGACGCGCATCATTGCCGGAGCGCCTCGCGCCATGCCCCGCACCGCCCCAGCGAGTCGAGCGAGGACCCCCATGCCCGAACCGCCCCCGCTGCCGCCGAACCGCCGCTGGATCGTCGATCGCCTGCTGCCGCGCTTCCTGGAGCCGGAGTTCACCGACGCCGGCGACCTGGTCCCGACCGAGCAACCGATCATGCTGTTCTGGGCCGCCCGCGGCGACCGCGGCAGCGACGTGCTCGCCCATGTCCGCGCCGAGGCCCAGGGCAACCGGCCGTGCGTGCGGATCGACCTCGGCGCCTGCGGCTGGCTGGAGCCGCACGAGTTGCTCGCCCGGGTCATGTTCGGGCTGGCCACCCAGGTGAAGGGGTTCGGCCGGCTCACGCTTCCCCGGTTCGCGCTGGGCCTGGTCGCGCTGCGGGTGTCGTTCGAGGACGACAACAGCCGGCACGTCACCGACCAGGTGCTCCGCGACCTGCTGGCCAACCGGCACCGGCTCAAGGCCACCACGCGCGAGGTCATGCTGAAGCTCGGCCGCGACCTCGCCGCCGCCGGTCTCAAGCCCGGCCCGGCCGAGGTCAGCTACCTGGGCGCGATCGACGCCACCGCCGCCTCGCTCGGCCGCCGCGCCCACGAGAGCCTGTCGTGGTTCCGGCAGCGGCACACCACCTCCGGCGACCCGGTCGACGCGCTGATCGACCTGCGGCACACCATGGAGGTCGACCACGAGGCGGTCGAGGCGATCCTGTGCGAGGCGTTCCTGACCGACCTCGCCGCGGCGTACGACGGGGGTCGCTTCGCCGGCCCGCGCACCGACCACCCCGTGGTCCTGCTCGACCACGCGGACAGCGGCTCCGGCCTCAGCCTGCTGTCCACGCTCACCTCCGTCCGGCACAAGCGGCTGGTCGAGCGGGGCGGCACCGGCCGCTCCGACCCGTTGCTGCTGCTCGCGTCCGGGCACACGCGCTTCCCGTCCGGCGCCTCCGCCACCGGCCCCGCGCTCTCCCGCGCCGGGGACGGCGGCGCCGGCGCCTGGCGCGAGCGGCTCGCCGCCGGCTGGGCCGATCCCGCACACCTGCTGCTCGTGACCGAGCTGCCCGATCTCGACGACGATTCCGCCGAGGCGATGAGCCGCCATCTCGAGTCCGCCGTCACCTCCGACGACGTGACCGTGGCGGAGCGTCTCACCGGCGGCCATCCCTGGGGGTTCGCCCATGTGTTACGGACGCTGGCGGCGGCACGACAGGCGGACACCACCGCCGGCCCGCCCCTCGATCCCCGGACAGTGCTGCGTCTGGCCGACGCCGTTGACCCGGGTGCGACGCTCGCGACGGTGAGCGCGACCCGGCTGCTCGGCCGCGTCGGCGGCGCGATCCACGAGGAGCTGATCACCTGCAGCGCGCTGCCGGCGCTCGACCCGGTCTCCACCGCGGTCGCGCTCGCCGCGCCGCCGCCGCCCGCGCTCACCGAGTTCGTCCGCACCGACCTGCTGGTCGCGCCGCGCACCCGGATCATGCACCCGTTCCTGCGCCGCGTGCTGCTCGACCAGCTCGCCGAGCGCCCGATCAACCATCCCGACTCGTGGCGCGCCGTCCACGAGCGCCTCCGCGAGCACCGCGAGCAGCTCGGCGACCGGCCCGGCGCACTTCGCCACGGCCTCGCGCTCGGCGAGATCGAGCCCGTCGTCAGCCACCTCGACCTCCGCCTCGCCGAACTCCCCGCCGACGACTGGCTGGCCGAGCTCCGCGCGATCACCGCCGCTCCCCGGATGACCGGCCTCCACCCCGGCCCCCGCGGCGAACTCCGCGAACTCGCCGAACCCATCAACGGCGATCCGCACCTGGTCCGGCTGGTCATCGCCCACTGGATCCGTACCGACCCGCTCGGCGACCCGACCGGCGCCCTCGACGTCCAGATCGCCGCCGCCCTCGACCACCTCGCCGACCGCGCGGTCTTCCAGATCGACCGCTTCTACGACGAGGCCTACGCGTTCCGCAGCCGCCGTCCCCGCCCGGCCGGCTCCTGGATGGCCGACCTCAACACCTGACGATCACACCCGGGCTGTCCCGGTCCCGCCGTGGTCCGGTCCCGCCGCTCCCGCCGGAGACCGGTCGGCCGTGGCCGGCCTCCCTGCCAGTCCCGCACCCACCAGACCCCCCGGCCGCGTAGAAGACGCGAACACCGTCCCGCCGACACCACCGAACCGCGGCGGGAATCGCGGCCCGTGCGGAGGCCGCGTGGCTGGTAGGCCGGCCCCGCGGACCGGCAGGGAGGAGCGCCGGCGACGGCCGGTGCCCGCGGGAGCGTTCGGACCGCGACCACGCCGGAAGCGGGAAGGACGATGTCCCGGCCTCACCGGTCGGCCGGCCAGCCGTGCAGGACCAGCGGGGTGCCGGTGCGCCAGCCGGTGAGACCGGCGACGTTGTACGGCTCGGTGTCCGAGGGCAGCGCGCCGGCCGGGAACCAGGCGAGCCCCGCGCATTTGTGCGGCTCCGCGTTGACCGGTTCGCCGTGCCGGGCCGGGTCGTGCGTCGCGTGGAAGAACAGGCCGACCCGCGCGTGCCCGTCCGGCCTGGCCAGGTGCACGGTGGTGGCCAGCCGCACGTCCACGGCGGACAGTGTGAGGCCGGCCTCCTCGCGCGCCTCGCGGAGCACGGCCGCGCGCACGCTCTCGCCCTGTTCGACCTTGCCGGACGGCACGTTCCACAGGCCGTCCGCGAAGCCGGTGTTCCGCCGCAACGCCAACAGCACCTCGGTGCCGCGGGACAGGACCAGGAACACGTCGAGCGGGCTCGTGTACGGCATCAGCGCAGCTCCAATGCGGTGCTGACGAACAGCGCGGCGTCCACCCAGGACGTCACGGCCGCGTCGGACGGGTCGGGGCCGAGCGAGTCGGCGAGGTGGCGGATCGCGTCGGCGGCGCGCCGCAGCCCGAGGCCGGTGAGCGCGGTCGCCTCCGCGCGCAGCCGGTCCGGGAACGAGGCCGGCAGGTGGGCCAGGCCCCGGTGCGCCGCCTCCGCCAGCACGCCCTCGGCCTGGGTCAGCGCGTCGGCCAGCGGGTCCGACGGGATGACGCCGTGCGGCAGCGCGTCCGCCCGGCCGTCCGGCGCCGTCAGGTCCGGCACCACGATCGGGCCGTCCGCGGCGATCGCCAGCGGGTCGATGACCAGGCCGCCGGCCGAGCGCCGCACGCCGCCGCTGACCAGCCGCACCGGGCCGTGATCGCCGGTGAGCGCGGCGGCCAGCGCGTCGAGCCGGCCGGGCGCGGCGGACGTGTGGTGCGCGACGATCCGGGCGAGCGTGCCGGACGCGTCCGCGACCAGCGCGTCCAGCCGCTGCCGGCCGGGTGAGTAGACGACGTCGCGCACCTCCGCGACGGCGAGCGCGCGCACCAGTTCGGCCTCGACCCGCGGCCGGACCGGACGCGGCGGCAGCGCGTCGAGGCGCCGCCGCTCCTCGTCGTAGGAGCCGACGAACAGCCCGCCAGGCAGCTGCTCCCAGGTGCCGTGCGAGGGCGTTGCGGACGTCTTCGCCAGCCGGCCGGTGGCCAGCCGCACCACGCGGCTCGCGCTGCGCACGGCCGACTCCGTGACCACGTTGCCGCCGGCCAGGGCGCCGAGCGCGACGCCACCGGCCCGGCGGCGGGCCAGCGCGGGCCCGTCCTCGCCCGTGGTCCACGTGCGGCGCAGCACCAGCACGGTGGTGCTGTCCGCGTGCGCGAGGAAAACCTCGACGGTACGGTCGTCGCCCAGCTCGCTCACCCGGCATCCGAGGCTCTCCAACCGGGTGCGGCGCAGTGGCGTCTCGGCCGCCTCCTCCGTGCCCAGCACCCGGCTGCGCAGCCCGGAGCCGCCGTTGCGCATGGTCCGGTCCCGCGCGTGCAGCTCCACCAGCAGCTCGGCCAGCGCCTCCGGCCGGTAGCCGGCGCCCCGGTCGCGGTACGCGGCCAGCAGCTCCGCCAGGTCCGCGACCGCGAGCAGTGGCCAGCGCAGTCCGGCCGCGTCCAGCCCGCGGCGCGCCTCGGCGAGCGCGGACGCCAGGCCCGGCCCGGCGTGCACCGCACCGTCGCGGAGCAGCGCGGACGCCACCGCCACGGCCGGGGCCAGCCCGGTGCCGTCCTCGGCGGCGGCCGGTTCCGTACCCCCAACCTCGATCTGGATCTCCGGCGCGCCCGGCGCGCGCTCGTCCGCGGCCCGGAACGCCCAGACCGCGAGCGCGAGCACGTCGTCGCGCGCGCCCGCGACCGCGTCCGTGTGCACGAAGCCGAGGTCGTGCGGGACCAGGAAGCGGACGGTGGCGGAGCCGAGGTCGACCTGCGCCGCCGGGTCGGCGGCGGTAGGGCGGCGCACCCGGGCCAGGTAGCCGGCGCGCAGCGCCCGGCGTGCCGCGGTCATCAGCCGGGCCCCGATCCGCGCTTGGAGCTGCTCGTCCGTGAACGTGCCCGGCGACCAGCCCACCGGTTCCCCGGCCTCGGCGGTCCGCTGTGGCGCGACGCCCGTCTCGGCGGCGCGCTGGTACGTGAGCACCAGCGCGAGCAGGTGCCGGCAGGCGCCGGTCGCCCCGCAGGTGCAGGTGCCCGTCGCCAGTCCGCCGGCCGGCAGCCGGGTCACCGGCCCGTCCGTGAACACCGCGACGACCGTGCCGTCCGCCTCCTCGGTCACCGCCGGCGGCGCCGCGTCCACCTCCTTGGCCGCGCGTTTGACCAGGCCGCGGTTGGTCAGGGCGGCCAGCGCGTCCGGGGTCAGCGCGAGCAGGTCGGCCCTCATCGGTTGACGTGCTCCGCGATGAACGCGGCGAGTTCGCCGGGCGTCATCGCGCCGACCGCGGCTCCCACGTTCGCGAAGCGCTGGGCGGTGTGCGTGTCGTAGTGCGGGTTCGCGGCCGTGTCCAGCGCGGCCAGGCAGAACACCTTGGTGCCCTGGTCGACCAGGCCGCCGATCAGCCGGACCAGATGGTGCGGGTCGCCGCCCTCGTAGAAGTCGCTGATCAGCACCAGGATCGTGCGGCGTGGCGCCTCGATCAGTCCGCTGCCGTACTGCACCGCGCGCGCGATGTTGGTACCGCCGCCGAGCTGGACCTTCATCAGCAGCTCGACCGGATCGTCCACGTCGGACGTGAGGTCGACGACCTCGGTGTCGAACGCGACCAGGTGCGTCCGGATGCCGGGCAACCCCCACAGGCAGGCCGCGGTGACCGCGGAGTGGATCACCGAGCCGGTCATCGAGCCGGACTGGTCGACCAGCAGGATCACCTGCCACTGGTCCAGGTGCCGGCGGGTACGGGAGAAGAAGTACGGCGTCTCGATCAGCAGCCGCCGGTCCTCGGGCCGGAAGTGCGCCAGGTTGTCCCGGATCGTGCGCCGGACGTCGAAGTTCCGCGCCTGCCTGAACCGGCTCGGACGCCGGCTGCGGCTGCCGCTGAACGAGTTGCGCACCTCGGCCTTCAGCTTCTCCATCAGGTCGCGGACCACGGCCTCCACGATCCGCCGGGCCAGCCGCAGCACGTCCGGGTTCATCAGGTGCTTGGTGTGCAGCACGGCCTTGAGCAGCGTCTGGTTCGGCGTGATCGTCTCCAGCACGGCCGGGTTCGTGACCACGTCGTGGATCTCGTACTTCTCGACCGCGTCCCGCTGCAGCCGCTCGATCGTCTCCTTGGGGAACAGCCGGCCGATGCCGGTCAGCCAGTCCACGGTGGTGAGCGGGGACGGGCCCGCGCCGCCCCGGATGCCGCGCGTGCGCAGTTCCTCGTCCCGGCCGTAGAGCCAGTCCAGCGCCGCGTCGCGGGAGGCGGCCTCACCGCTCAGCGGCTGCCCGTTCAGCACGGACTCGCCCGGCTCGCCGAGCACCAGCCGCCAGCGCTCCAGCGTCGGATCCGTCGTCACGTCGTGATCAGCCCCTCCCGGTGCAGCAGGTCCGCGACCCGGCCGTCCAGCTCCACACCCGCCGCGATCAGGTCGGGCGCGGCGTCCAGGCGCAGCAGCGCGCGGCTGTCCCCGGCGATCCCGCGCCGGGCCAGCAGGTGCCGCGCGATCGTGTCCCGCTCGCGCGGCGGGAAGAACTCGAACGCCTGCCGCAGCGCGGGCAGCGCGATCAAAAAGTCCTCGTCTCCCATCGCGTCCATCGCCTCGTCCAGCACGTCGAGCACGCCGCCGGCCTGCAGCACCTCCTCGCGGGCCAGCGCGAACAGCCCGGCCAGCCAGTCGCCGGCGGACGACGGCGTGAACGCGCCACGCACCACCCGGGCCGGGTCACCGGCCCGCTCCGCGCCCAGCGACCAGCCGAACCCGAAGCCCGCGCCGCGCAGGTCCGGCGGCGCGTCCGCGCTCAGCGCCAGCCGCGCGGCCACGTCCAGCGCCGCGTCCCGGTCCAGGTCCAGCGCGGCGCCCGCGTGCACCAGCGCGTCCCGGACCGCGGCCAGCGCGGCGATCCGGGGCAGGTCCGCCGGGGCGGCGCCGCCCCGGACGCCCTCGGCCAGCCACAGGATGCGCGCCACGGACTCGGCGATCACCGTGCCGAGCGGCGCGCTGCCGGCCGTGCCGAGCAGCCGGTCGTGCCGCCACAGCGCGAGCACGATCTCCAGCACCCGGCCCAGCGGGCCCATCTCCGGCGTGGCGCCGATCGCGCGGCCGATCGCGTCCAGCACCCGGCCGGGCAGGTCGGGGATGCCGGCCAGCGCGGCGTCGAACAGCACGGCGGCCAAGCGCTCCACGTCGCCGCCGACCAGCAGGACGCGCTCGGCGAGCAGTGCACCGGCGGCCTCGCCGAGCGTCGCGCCGTACCCGCCGGCCTCGATCAGCGCGGGCAGGCGCCGGTCGTCCCGGGCGAGCGTCCACTCCTCGACCGGCTGCGGGTCGATGCCGGTCCGCGGCCCGGACCGGCGGGTGAAGCCGGGCACGCCCAGGATGCGCAGCCGGTGCAGCACCCGGCTGACCTCGCGCTCGTCGTCGCGGGCCAGGTCCAGGCGGCGGTTGCCGTCCCGGTCCAGGTCGTGCCGCGCCAGCTCCGCGACGGCGTGGTGCACCAGCGGCGGCGCGGGCGTGTCCGGGTGCAGGCGGCCGGTCCGGTCACCGCTGAGCGCCGCGACCATCTCCACCACCACCGGGTGCGTGCCGGGCGCCGGCGTGCCCCGCGTCGACCAGGGCAGCGGCACGTCCAGCGCCTCGTCCAGCAGCGCGGACGCGAGCCCGTCCAGCACGTCGGTCCGGGAGCGGTGCCGGTGGCCGCGGACCAGCGCCAGGCCCGCCGCGGACGCGGTCGCCGCGATCAGGTCCGCGGTGGAGAGCCGCTGCCCGCGCCCGCGCAGCCGCGCCACCACGGCCGCCAGCAGGTGATCGGCCGCGGCCTCCAGACCGTCCTCGAAGAGCCGCTGATAGTACGCCGGGGACGGCATCCCGGACTGGTAGCCGTCGAACGAGTCGAGACGCCGGAACGAGTACGGCACCAGGTAGCTGCCGCCGGACGCGTCCGCGGGCAGCGCATGCTCGACCGGCTCGTCGTCGCCGGGCAGCGCCGCCAGCCGGACCAGCGCCGGCCGGTGGAACCCGCCGGTCACCACCACGATCGGCCGGTCGCCCGCCTCCCGCCGGGTGCGCCGGATCCAGGACGCCATGTACGCCTCGCGCGCCACGTCGTCCGCGCCGGCCTCGGCCTCGCCGCGGATCAGGTCGAAGTAGGCGGCCAGCCGCTCGGCCAGCCCGTCCGGCTCCGCCACCTCGAACAGGTGGTCCCAGAGCGTGTCCACGTTGTCCACCGCGAACTCGCGGCACAGCCGGTCGATCACCTCCGCGTACCGCTGCTCCGCGTCCGCGTACCGGTTGCGCCGGTCGGCGAAGGCCGGATGCCAGGCGGGCAGGTCGATGAAGCGCAGTTCCGCGCCGACCGCCCGGCCCGCGGTGAGCGCGGTCCACTCCGGGGAGTAGTCGCAGAACGGCGCCCACGACGCGTGGTGCCGCTCGCCGTCGGCGTAGCTGCTGAACACCGCGATCGGAAGCTGATGCCCGAGCAGCAGCTCGCCGATCCGCGCGTTCATCTCGACCGGGCCCTCGACCAGCACGTACGCCGGGCGGACCGCCCTGATCGTCTCGTCGACCAGGCGCGCGCACGCCGGGCTGTGGTGCCGGACCCCGATGAAAGTGATCATCCGGGGAGCAGGTGACGGGCGTCGTACAGCGCCTTCCACTGCGTGCCCCGGCGTCCGCGGACCTGCTGCTCCAGGTATCGGCGCAGCTTCGCCAGGTCCTCCGGGCTGTCCTTGGCCGCGGTGCCGGCCAGGCAGGAGACCACGTCCTCGGCGGTGCCGGCCTCGCCGCGCAGGAACCAGCCGCGCAGGCCCACCGCGTGCGCCACGGAGACCGCCTCGGCCGTGCTCATCACGGAGGTCAGCCGGTCCATCGAGTCGCCGCGCGCGGTCTGTCCCACGCGCAGCTCCCGGAACGCGGTGACCAGCACCTCCAGCACGTCCCGGCGCGGCGCCGCGGTGACGCCGGAGCGCCGCAGCAGCGCGGACGCCTCCGCCTCGACCAGCGACAGCTCGGTGGACAGGTCCGCGATCGGGAACACGGTCTCGAAGTTGAAGCGGCGCTTGAGCGCGGAGCTCATCTCGTTGACGCCCCGGTCGCGCGTGTTCGCGGTCGCGATGATGTTGAAGCCCTCGGTGGCGAACACCATCGCCTCCGGGCCGGTCAGTTCCGGGACCGCCATCACCCGGTCGGACAGCGGCGACAGCAGGCAGTCCTGCACCTCCAGCGGGCAGCGGGTGATCTCCTCGAACCGGACCACCTTGCCCTCGGACATGCCGCGCAGCAGCGGCGCCGGGACCAGCGAGCGCGTCGACGGGCCGTCCGCGACCAGCAGCGCGTAGTTCCACGAGTACTTGATCTGGTCCTCGGTGGTCGCCGCGCCGCCCTGGATGGTCAGCGTCGAGTCGCCGCTGACCGCGGCCGCCAACAGCTCGGAGAGCAACGACTTCGCGGTGCCGGGCTCGCCGACCAGCATCAGGCCGCGGCTGGTGGCGAGGCTGACCAGCGCGCGGTCGATCAGCGACGGGTCGCCGACGAACTTGCGCGTGATGCCGGCCCGCTCGTCGCCGATGATGAACCGGCGGGCCGCGCGCAGGCTCAGCGCCCAGCCCGGCGGGCGCGGATCGGAGTCCGTCTCCCGGAGCCGCCGCAGCTCGTCCGCGTACCGGACCTCGGCCGGCGGGCGCTGCATCGTCGTCACGTCGGTCACGCGGTCACCTCGTTCACATCGCGGATGATCTCGGAAACCTGGATCTCGTCGAGGTCACCCAGCGTGGTTTTGTTCTTGCCGCGCTGCCAGTAGGACGCGCCCGCCTTCTCCACGGACACCTCGACCAGGCGCTGCTCCGGGAAGTAGTCGACGGCACCGACCGCCATGCCCGGATCCATGTGAACCATCATGACCAGGTCGTCGCCCAGGTCGCGCTCGAACCAGCCCTGATGGCCGCCGTCGCCGACCTCGCCGCGCCGCCAGCCGCGCCGCTCCAGCCCGAGCAGCCTGGTGGCCGGGACCGTGACATCCGCGAACCGCGCCAGGTCGGCCCGCTGCCGCTCGCCCGGTTCCAGCCGGAACGTCTCGCGGCCGAGCTGCGGGAACGGCTGGAGGATCTCGTAGTCCGCGAAGACCTCGGCCCAGCCCGGCAGCGCGTCGCCGAGCGTCAGCGGATGCGCCACGCCGATCGTCGCGTCGTCCGGCACCGTCACCGGCGCGTCGTCCACGTCCGCGAACGACCGGTCCTCGGCCACCCGCAGCGTCCCGGTCAGCGCTCCGCCGGCGTCGTAGACACCCCACACCACCCGGCGCACGATGTGCACCAGCAGCGGATGCCCGACCAGGTACCGCGCGAACTCCGGCCCGGTCCACCGCCGGCCGTCCACCATCGCCTGCTCCAGGCGCCGGATCTGGTCGCTCGCGACCGTGCGCACATCCTTTTTCAACCCCGAGAACCGGCGGTACGCCTCCGGCGCCAGCTCGGCGTCGTCCCTCGCCCCCGGCTTGGGCAGCGCCTTCACCCGCTTGCCGGCCTCGTCGGTGACGAACGGCTTCAGCTGCTCGTCGAAGCCGACCACGAACCGGCGCGGCCCGTAGTCGAGCGTGAGGCTGCCCGACCCGTCCAACCCGAAGTCGGGCAGCAGCCGGTCGGCGAGCTGCTCCGGGCGCAGCTCCAGCGCGGCCGCCACCTCGGCCATCTTCTCGTTCGCCCGGTCCTTGAGGCCCTTGAACTTCACCTTCTGCGCGATGCCGTGCAGGTGCATCAGCGCCACGTCGGTGCCGATCATGGAGAGGATCTCCAGGCCGGTCACCGCGCGGGCGTGCCCGCCCTCGCCCGGCCACGCGCGGAGCAGCGGAGTCAGCCGGCGCACCACGTCGTCGTCGCCGAGATGCGCGAGCGCCTCGAACGCCCACGCCTCCTTCGACGGCATGCCGGCCGCCTGCCAGCGCCGGAACAGCCCCCAGGCGAACTCGGCCAGGCTCCGCCGGTCCACCGTCTCCCGCACGATCTCCAGGCCGGGGTACGGCTCGGCGAGGCGCGACAGGGCCAGCATGGTCAGCACGTGCCGGGCCGAGTCGAGCGGGAGCGCGCCGGCGGGCGTCCGCGGCCGGGGCAGCAGCGCCGGGTCGGCCCACTCGGGGATCACGGGCATCTTGGCCGGGAGCCGATCCAGCGGGTCGGTGGTGATCAGCGGCTCGACCTCGGCGGCGACCTCCTCGCCGTACGACCGCGCGGCCATCCGCACCGCGTCCGGGTAGCCGGCGGCCACGATCGCCAGCAGCGCGGACTCCGCGTAGCGCCGGTCGGTGCCGGCCTTGCCGACGGCCGCGGGCACCAGCGCGCGGGCCGCGGAGACCGGGTGCCGGGTCAGCCAGGTGAGCGCGAGCGTGCGCAGCGATTTGAGCCGTGAGTACCACTCCGCCATCAGCGTCGCGACCTCCGGCGACGTGAACGGCAGCAGCGCGGCCGCGGCCTGCGGCATCGCCTTGGCGGCGGCCACCGCGGCCGGGTACGCCACGATCCCGTGCCGGGCCACCACCACGCGCATGATCTCGCTCGGCTCCCACAGGTCACGCGGCACCCAGGTGCCGATCTGGGGGAGCGTCAGGGACAGCGGTGCCATCGCGAAGAACAGGCCGGTCCGGAACCACGTGCCGGTGCGACGCCGCTGACGGTCGGCGCTGACCGCCGTCCAGTCCAGCTTCGCCGCCCAGCCCATCTGCTCGAACCGCAGCGTCGACCAGGCCTCCGCCTCGCCGGGCGCCCAGTCCAGCACCACCTCGTCGGCGCATGTCAGGCCGGTGATCACCGTGGGCTTGCGCACGGTGCGCCTCGCCGTCCACGGCGGGCTGACCAGGACCGGCGGGAGCGTCTCGACCGGAGCCTCGTCCACGTCCGCGGCGCGGGCGAGCACGTCGCGCACCCGGGCCGCCGACGCCTCGGGGAGCGCGCCCTCGTCCACCAGGCGGGCGGCCAGCTCGGGGTGGGCCAGGACGTGCGCGTGCAGCAGCTCGGACAGCGTGCGCTTGGTCGCCGGGCGCGCGGTCAGCAGCCGGATCGCCCGGACCGGGAACCGGGCGGCGGCTGCCTGCAGCTCCGGCAGCACGTAGCGCTCGTCCACCCGGTCGAGCAGCGCCGCGAAGGCCTCGTCCGTCGGGATCGCGCCGATCGCCGGCAGGAACCGCTTCGCGTACTCCGCGGCCTGGGTGTTCAGCCAGCTCAGCAGTCCGGGAAGCGCGTGCACGCCGGCACCGATCAGGAACGAGGTGAGCAGCGCGGCGTGGTAGAGCATCCACCAGGGCTCCACCATGGGTACGACCCGGTCCACCTGCTCCTTCGTGCTGACCGAGGTGAGCAGCACCTGGGCGTGCGAGTCCGCGCCGGCGGTGACGAGCTCGACGGTGTCCGCGTCCACCCAGGCGCGCTCGGTCGGGGCCAGGAACGAGGTGGCGAGGCGCCGCAGGAAACCGGCCTCGCGCTGCGCCGCCAGGAGCGCCACGATCTCCCGGTACTCCTCGTCCGGCGCGGTCGCCAGGGCGTGCCGGACGCGGCCGGCCAGGTCGAGCAGCGCCTTCTTGTGCGCGTCGAAGCGCGCGGGCGTGGCGGCCACGTAGTGCAGCGGCCAGTTGCTGGAGCCCCGCTCCTCGCCGACCGCCATGGTGAACAGCTCCACGACGGCCTCGACCGCGAACCGCAGGCCGTGCCGGGTCAGCCACAGGTCGGCGAGCGCCGGCACCTTCTCCGCGTGCTCGAAGTTCAGCACGGAGTGCCAGGCGAGCGCGACCGCGGCGGCACCGGCCGGTGTCGGGTCCGGCTCCTCCAGGTGGTACGCCAGGCCGGCCGCGGTGATCTCCGGGTCCGTCTTCGGGTGCTCGAGGACCCTGCGCACCCTGCTCGGCGCGGCGCTGTTGAACTCGGCCAGGACCGCCCGCGCCTTGTCACCGTCGACCTTGCGCGATTTCAGTCCCGGCTCGCCACGGCGGGCGTATCGGGTCCGCAGCCAGGCCGGCTGGATGACGAACGCGTCCTCGTCCGGCAGGGTCCCGGCCGGCTTCTCCGCTGTCATGACGTACCTCCCGCGGCTCGCTCACGTGCGGCGTCACCGTATCCAGCGGGTGCGACATTTCTGCTCCACCGGCCGGGTGGATCTCCATCGTCCCGGAAAACACATCAGGGCCACCCCGAATGGGGTGGCCCTGATCATGAAGAAGTCCGGCGGTGTCCTACTCTCCCACACCCTCCCGAGTGCAGTACCATCGGCGCTGGAGGGCTTAGCTTCCGGGTTCGGAATGTGACCGGGCGTTTCCCCTCCGCTATAACCGCCGTAACACTATGAACATATCAACCGGAAAACATCACGGTTGTTTGCTCAGACATCACACAGTGGACGCAAACATCTACGCTTTAAGGACTGTAGTCAAGTCCTCGGCCTATTAGTACCGGTCAACTCAACACGTTACCGTGCTTACATCTCCGGCCTATCAACCCAGTCATCTACTGGGAGCCTTACCCCAACAAGTGGGTGGGATACCTCATCTTGAAGCGAGCTTCCCGCTTAGATGCTTTCAGCGGTTATCCCTTCCGAACGTAGCCAACCAGCCATGCCCATGGCAGGACAACTGGCACACCAGAGGTTCGTCCGTCCCGGTCCTCTCGTACTAGGGACAGCCCTTCTCAAGTATCCTACGCGCGCGGCGGATAGGGACCGAACTGTCTCACGACGTTCTAAACCCAGCTCGCGTACCGCTTTAATGGGCGAACAGCCCAACCCTTGGGACCTGCTACAGCCCCAGGATGCGACGAGCCGACATCGAGGTGCCAAACCATCCCGTCGATATGGACTCTTGGGGAAGATCAGCCTGTTATCCCCGGGGTACCTTTTATCCGTTGAGCGACACCGCTTCCACACGCAAGTGCCGGATCACTAGTCCCGACTTTCGTCCCTGCTCGACCCGTCAGTCTCACAGTCAAGCTCCCTTGTGCACTTACACTCAACACCTGATTGCCAACCAGGCTGAGGGAACCTTTGGGCGCCTCCGTTACCCTTTAGGAGGCAACCGCCCCAGTTAAACTACCCACCAGACACTGTCCCTGAACCCGATAAGGGCCCGAAGTTAGATACCCAGATCAACCAGAGTGGTATTTCAAGATTGCCTCCACCCGAACTGGCGTCCGAGCTTCACCGGCTCCCACCTATCCTACACAAGCCAACCCAAATACCAATGTCAAGCTATAGTAAAGGTCCCGGGGTCTTTCCGTCCTGCCGCGCGTAACGAGCATCTTTACTCGTACTGCAATTTCGCCGGGCCTGTGGTTGAGACAGTGGGGAAGTCGTTACGCCATTCGTGCAGGTCGGAACTTACCCGACAAGGAATTTCGCTACCTTAGGATGGTTATAGTTACCACCGCCGTTTACTGGCGCTTAAGTTCTCAGCCTCGCCCCGAAGAGCTAACCGGTCCCCTTAACGTTCCAGCACCGGGCAGGCGTCAGTCCATATACATCGTCTTACGACTTCGCATGGACCTGTGTTTTTAGTAAACAGTCGCTTCCCCCTGCTCTCTGCGGCCATACCACGCTCCACCCGCAAAGGGGCTTCACGCGTCCGGCCCCCCTTCTCCCTAAGTTACGGGGGCAATTTGCCGAGT